>NZ_DASZBU010000008.1:0-34938 GCF_035943815.1 Frateuria sp. | reverse complement strand
AAGGCGCCCACACAAGTCACCTGCGCACACTGTCAAAGATCAATCACTTGCGATCCTTTCTTCAGATCGCCCCGAGACCTTTCGTCCCGGGTGAGCCGCCCATTCTACATCCCTTTCTCTGCCCGTCAACACCTTCGTGTGATGTTTTTCAGCTGAGCGGGAGCCCTTCACGAGGCGTTCGTCGAAGGGGCGAGAATCATAGCGCTGCTGGCGCGTCCTGTGAAGGGGGCGTTGAGTTTTTTCTCGCTCCGTTGGTGGCTGTTCAACGGCTACACTCGAACGCTCCCTAATTAAGGATGCGTCATGAAACCCACCTTGTTTGTGCCCCTGCTGCTGGCTGCCGGCTGCGCCGTGGCGGCGCAACGCGCATCCGTGCCCGCGGTGGAGCTGCACGGACACCACTTCTCTACCGAGTTGGCCACCGACGACGCCAGTCGTGAGCACGGCTTGATGATGCGTACGCAGCTTCCGCCCGATCACAGCATGCTGTTCGTCTTTCCGGACTCCGAGCCGCGCTGGTTCTGGATGAAGAACACGTTGGTGCCGCTGGACATCCTTTACTTCGACACCGATCGCAAGCTGGTCTCCATGCAGCTGGACGTGCCGCCGTGCAAGGCCGATCCGTGCCCGAGCTACCCAAGCGATGCGCCGGCGCGTTACGTCCTCGAGTTGGCGGCCGGGACGGCGCGCAACATCGGCGCGCAGACAGGCGATGCGCTGACCATCGAGGGTAATGTCGGCACCGTACGCTGAGTGCCCGCGCCACGGCGACAAGGCAGACCGATCCGGTAGGGAACCAGTTGCGAGGGATCGAAGCGCTCCAACATCTCCCACTCGTCTTCGAACGGAATGAACTGCTGCATGGCGTGCTCCTCCTGTGGATGCACGCCAGCATCAAAGCAAACGGCCCGGTCCGTACGGTGACGGAACCGGGCCGTTTGCTGACGGGCGCGGGGCGCGGATCAGTCGACTTCGACCATCTCGAAATCATCCTTGGTGGCGCCGCAGTCGGGGCAGGTCCAGGTGTCGGGCACATCTTCCCAGCGCGTGCCCGGTTCGATGCCCTCCTCGGGGAGGCCCAGCGCCTCGTCGTAGATGAAGCCGCAGACGACGCACATCCACTTGCGTCGCGCGTCGGGTTGGTCGGTGCTCATCGGCTTAGGTCTTCGTCAGCAATCGAATGGGACATTCTCGCAACTCCCCCGCCTCAGCGAAAGCCAGGCGGCTCACCATCAGGAGTCCACACATGGACAACTTCCCATCGCGAGGCCTCTATGCCGTCACCGCCGGGCCGCGCACCAGCCTGCTGACCGATGTCGAGCAGGCGCTCGCTGGCGGCGCGCGCCTGGTGCAGTACCGCGACCTGAGTGGCGACGACGCGCGGCGCCTGGCCGAAGCCCATGCCCTCAAGCGTTTGTGTGATGTGCACGGCGTGTCGCTCCTGATCAACGGCGATTCACTGCTCGCCCAGGCCGTGGGCGCCGCCGGCGTGCACCTGGGCGAAAGCGCCGAAGAGATCGCCGGCGCGCGCGCCCGGTTGGGGAGCCAGGCCATCATCGGCGTGTCCTGCTTCGATTCGCTCGAACGCGCGCTCGCCATGGTGGCAGCAGGCGCCGACTACGTTTCCTTCGGCGCGTTCTTCCCCTCGCCCACGCTGCCGCACGCGCGGCTGGCGTCCGTCGACCTGTTGAGGCAGAGCGCCGCACTTGGCGTGCCGCGGGTGGCTATCGGCGGCATCACGCCGGACAATGGCGCCGTCCTGGTCGAAGCGGGCGCCGATTACCTCGCCGCCATCTCGGCGCTGTTCGGCGCCACCGACGTGCGTGCCGCATCGAAGCGCTTCGCCGACCTCTACGCGTCCCGAACCGGAAATCCCCATGACGACCAACCATGATCTCTTCCAGCGCGCCCAGCGCCTGATGCCCGGCGGCGTGAATTCGCCCGTGCGCGCCTTCAGGTCGGTCGGCGGCGAGCCGTTCTTCACCGCGCGCGCCGATGGCGCCTATCTGTGGGACGTCGAAGGCGCGCGCTACATCGACTATGTCGGATCCTGGGGACCGATGATCGTAGGCCACAACCACCCGCGTGTACGCTCGGCCGTGGAGCGCGCGGTGCGCGATGGACTCTCCTTCGGCACGCCGTCGCCGGCCGAAGTGACGATGGCCGAGGCGATCACCCGTCTGGTGCCCTCGGTGGAGATGGTGCGCATGGTCAACTCCGGCACCGAGGCGACCATGTCGACGATCCGCCTGGCGCGTGGCGCCACTGGGCGCAGCAAGATCGTGAAGTTCGAGGGCTGCTACCACGGCCATGGCGACAGCTTCCTGGTCAAGGCCGGCTCCGGAGCGCTGACCTTCGGCGTGCCGACCTCTCCCGGCGTACCCAAGGCGGCCGCCGACCTCACCCTCACCCTGCCCTACAACGACCTTGCCGCTGCCCAGGCGCTGTTCGACGAGCAGGGCGCGGACATCGCCGGCCTCATCATCGAGCCGGTCGCAGGCAACATGAACTGCATTCCACCGCAGGAAGGCTACCTGCAGGGCCTGCGCGAGCTGTGCACGCGCCACGGCGCGCTGCTGATCTTCGACGAAGTCATGACCGGTTTCCGCGTGGCGCTCGGCGGCGCCCAGGCGCATTACGGCGTGGTGCCCGACCTGACCACATTCGGCAAGGTGATCGGCGGCGGCATGCCGGTGGGCGCCTACGGCGGGCGACGCGCGTTGATGGAACAGATCGCGCCCGCCGGCCCGATCTACCAGGCCGGCACGCTCAGCGGCAACCCGGTGGCGATGGCCGCCGGCCTGGCCATGCTGGAGCTGATCCAGGCGCCGGGCTTCCACGATGCCCTGGCGGCACGCACGCGGCTGCTGTGCGATGGCCTACAGGCGGTGGCCGACGGCGAAGGCGTGCCCTTCAGCACCAACTGCGTCGGCGGCATGTTCGGCCTGTTCTTCACGCGCGAGAAGGTGGAGAGCTATGCGCAGGCAACCGCCGCCGATACCGCCATGTTCAACCGCTTCTTCCACGGCATGCTCAAGCGCGGCGTATACCTGGCGCCGAGCGCGTTCGAAGCGGGTTTCCTGTCCAGCGCGCACAGCGAGCAGGACATCGCCGACACTTTCGAGGCCGCGCGCGCCTCTCTGCGCGAGGCGCGCCAGGCTTAGAGCCTTCAGGCCCGCAAGCCCGCCACGGTGACCGAAGGACCGGCCGTTACCAACTGCCGGTATTGGGCATGGACGCCCACGGCTCCTGGGGCGGCAGGTGCCCGTCCTGCAGCAGTTCGATCGAGATCCGGTCCGGCGAGCGCACGAACGCCATGTGGCCGTCGCGCGGCGGACGATGGATGGTGTAGCCCATGGCCTGCAGGCGCCCGCAGGTGGCGTAGATGTCGTCCACGCGAAAGGCCATGTGGCCGAAGTTGCGTGCCGAACCGTAGTCCTCTTCCGAGCCCCAGTTGTAGGTCAGCTCGATCTCCGCATCCGGGCTGTCCGGCGCGGACAGGAATACCAAGGTGTACCTGCCTTCGGGCACTTCCTTGCGGCGCATTTCGCGCAGGCCCAGGCCTTCGCAATAGAAGCGCAGCGACGCGTCCAGGTCATGCACGCGGACCATGGTGTGCAGGTATTTCATGGCACCTCCCCGGTGGATTCGGCGAGGAAGCCGGCGAGCGCCGCGCGCAGGCGGGACAGGCCTTCGGCAAGTTCCTCGTCGTTGATGGTCAGCGGCGGCAGCAGGCGCAACACGTCCGGGCCTGCCTGCAGCAACAGCACGCCATGCGCGGCGGCCAGGTC
This sequence comes from Frateuria sp., assembly GCF_035943815.1. GTDB lineage: Bacteria > Pseudomonadota > Gammaproteobacteria > Xanthomonadales > Rhodanobacteraceae > Frateuria_A. Next base: position 31,147 of record NZ_DASZBU010000008.1, on the reverse strand, counting down.
CAGCATGGCGCCGGCCTTGCCACGGTACGGCTCGGCAAGCGCGGCGCCGAGCATCAGCCCACGACCGCGTATTTCCTCGAACAGGCCCAGCCCGGCGTCAATGTCGGCCAGCCCCCGGCGCAGTTCGTTGGCCTGGCGCTCGACGTTCAGCAACACCGCGGGTGAGCCGAGCTTGGCCAGCGCCACGCGCGCCACGGCAGCGGCCAGCGGATTGCCGCCGAAGGTCGAGCCATGCGCACCGACCTGCATCACCTGGGCCACCTTCTCGCCGGCCAACATGGCGCCGACCGGGAAGCCGGCGCCGAGCGCCTTGGCGAGCGTGACGATGTCCGGTACCACCTCGTCCTGCACGTAGGCGAACAAGGTTCCGGTGCGGCCCATGCCGCACTGGATTTCATCCAGCACCAGCAACGCGCCGTGGCGATCGCACAATTGCCGCACCTGCCTGAGGAAGCCCGGCGCGGCAGGGCGCACGCCGCCTTCGCCCTGCACCGGCTCGAGCATGACCGCGGCCACGTCGCCGGGGGCAAAGGCCGCTTCCAGCGCCGCAACGTCGTTGAAATCGATGTAGCGGAAACCACCCGGCAACGGCTCGTAGCCTTCCTGGTACTTCGGCTGCGCGGTTGCCGTGACCGTGGCCAACGTGCGCCCATGGAAGGACCCGCGGAAGGTCACGATCACGCGGCGGTCGGCCGCGCGGCCCTGCGTGGCCGCCCAGCGGCGCACCAGCTTGATCGCCGCCTCGTTCGCCTCGGCGCCGGAATTGCACAGGAACACGCGCTCGGCGAAGCCCGACGCTTCGACCAGCTCTTGCGCCAGCTTCAGGGGCGGCTCGGTATAGAACACGTTGCTGCTGTGCCAGAGCTTGTGTGCCTGCGCAGTGAGGGCCTCGAGCAGATCCGGGTCCTGGTGGCCCAGGCCATTTACTGCGATGCCGGCGCCAAGGTCGACGTAGTCGCGGCCCTGGGTATCCCACAGGCGCGCGCCGCGCCCATGATCGAGCACCAGTTCGCGCGGGCGATACACCGGCAACCAATAGCGCCGGGCCAGATCGATAAGGGATGCGTCGTGCACTGACATGACTCTTTCCGGCGGCGCCGGGCGCCGCCGCGACAAGGTTATTGAGGACGCGGCGGGGTGCCGCCCGCGCATGCTAGCACCGCGTGTTCGCAGGCTGGGCGGTCGGCGGCGCCGTGTCCTTATACTTCCGCCCGCCGGGGGGCACACGGGGGACAGGGATGGTGATCGATTTTCTGGATGAGTCGGCACCGACCGACCAGGCGGCGGACATCTGCATCGTGGGTGCCGGTGCCGCCGGGCTCGCCATGGCCCATGCCTTCATTGGCACGTCGCTCAAGGTGTGCCTGATCGAGAGCGGCGGCTACGCCGGCGAAGAGCGCAACCAGGCCCTGTACGAGGGCCACTCGGTGGGGTCCCCGGCATTCGACGCAGCCAGCTCGCGCATGCGGGTATTCGGCGGCAGCTGCAACCTTTGGGGCGGCGGCTGCATGCCGCTGAGCGCGTTGGACCTCAGTCCGCGCGACTGGGTGCCGCACAGTGGCTGGCCACTGTCGCCGGCGGAACTGGCGCCTTATTACCAGCGCGCACGCAGGTTCTGCGGCATAGAAACCCACGCGCTGGACGGCGACCGCTTCCTCAGCGCGCTCAAGCGTCCTCCGGTGCCCCTCGCCGACACGCTGGTCAACCAGATCTTCGTGCGCAGCTCGGTGCTGTTCGGGCAGGCCTATCGCGCCCAACTGGAGCGCGCGCCGAACATCACCGTACTGCTGCACGCCAACCTGCTCGAACTGCTGGCCACGCCGGACGGGGCGGCGGTGCGGCACGCATGCATTGGGGCACTGTCCGGGCGACGCGGCAAGGTGCGCGCGAGGCACTTCGTGCTGGCCTGTGGCGGCATCGAGAACGCGCGGCTGCTGTTGTTGTCCGATTCGGTGCTGCCCAAGGGTCTGGGCAATCGTCACGGTCTGGTCGGCCGCTACTTCATGGATCACCCCAGCGGCAAGCTGGGCACGCTGCATGCGAAGGCGGCCGACCGGCTGGCCCGGCCCTACGATCGCCAGCTGGGGAAGGGCGTGGCGCCGTTCCCCGAAATCGGACTGTCCGAGCAGGTGCAGCGCGCCCACCGGCTATTGAACGGCCGCGTGCATCCGTTCGCGGTCGAGGGGCCGGTGCCACGCGGCCTGCGCGCGCTGCGTGGCCTGCGCGCGGCGATGCGGACGCGATCGGTCGACGAGAACGGCCGGCTCGAAGCACGCCTGTGCGCGGCGATGCGCAGCGAAACCGCGCCCGAGGCCATGCTCGCGCCGGCGCGCGGCTCGCTGGGCAAGCTGGCGCTGCAGCTGGGCATGGGCATGGGCGACGTGGCACATGCCTTCGCCCGTCGGCTGGTCGACAAGCCGGCCGTGCGTGCCAGCCACGTCCAGTTGGTCGGCTATTTCGAGCAGGCGCCCAATCCGGACAGCCGCGTCAGCCTGGGCGAGGAGCGCGACGCGCTGGGCCAGCGCAAGGTCCGCATCGACTGGCGCCTGACCGCACTGGACCGCCACACCTACCGAACCGCCGCCAACCTGTTCGGCACCGAGCTGGCCCGCGCCTGTGATGGCCGCTTCGAACCGGATGCCTGGCTGTCCGAGGACAACGCCTCCCCCGCGCGGGTGCGCGGCACGGCGCACCACCTGGGGACCACCCGCATGGCCGACGATCCCGGCCGAGGCGTGGTCGACCGCCACTGCCGCGTGCACGGCATGGACAATCTGCACGTCGCCGGCAGCTCGGTATTTCCCACCGGCGGCTGGGCGTTTCCCACCTTCACCATCATCGCCCTGAGCCTGCGCCTGGCCGACCGCCTGCAGGCGATGTGCCTGGCCTAAGCCCAAGCATCGCCAGCTTCAATCCAGGAACAGGTCCGGCAGCAGGGGTGCGCCCGGCGCCACCGCATAGTGGCCGAAGGAGGTCGCGCCCTGCTCGCGCAGCACCGCCTCGTCGATCGCGAAATGGCCGGTGTAGGACCGCGCCGGTCGGGTCAGGATCGCGTGGGCGGCATCGGCGACGATCTCCGGCCGGCGGCACTGTTCCGGCCGCACGCCTTCGATCATGCCGATCGCCGCGGTGGCGATCACCGTACGCGGCCACAGCGCGTTGACCGCGATGCCCAAGGGCGCGAATTCGGCGCTCATGCCCAGCACGCAGAGGCTCATGCCCATCTTGGCGATGGTGTAGGCAGTGTGCGGCGCGAACCATTTCGGGTCCAGGCTGGGCGGCGGCGCCAGCATCAGCACGTGCGGGTTGGCCGCACGCTTCAGGTGCGGCAGGCAGGCCCGGGTGACCAGGAACGTGCCGCGCGTGTTCACCTGCTGCATGAGGTCGAAGCGCTTGACCGGCGTATCCGCCACGCCGGCCAGCCAGATCGCGCTGGCGTTGTTGACCACGATGTCGATGCCCCCGAAGCACTCGACCGTCTGCGCCACGGCAGCGTCCACCTGCGCCTCGTCGCGGATGTCGAGCTTGAGCGCGAGCGCCTTGCCGCCCGCCGCCTCCACCGCGGCGGCGGCGGTGTGGATGGTGCCCGGGAGCTTCGGGTTGGGCACGCTGCTCTTGGCGGCGATCGCCACGTTGGCGCCATCGCGCGCGGCACGCAGGGCGATCGCCAGGCCGATGCCGCGCGAGGCGCCGGTGACGAACAGGGTCTTGCCGGCCAGCGTGTCGGTCATGGGTCGAGGCGAGCAGTCAGGTGACTGGACAGGATACGCCGGCGGCCGCGACGCCGGATGACAACGGTCACTGGACGCGCCGGCCACGCGCCATCAGAGTGCGCCCGTCACCCCGGGAGGCGCCGCCGATGGGCACACTCGTATCCTTTCCCGTCCCGCCCGCCGCCCAGGCGGCGATACCCGCGCCGGCCCTGCGCGTCGACGGGCTGCGCAAGCGCTTCGGGCGTCGCGAAGTGCTATGCGGCGTCGACTGGGTCGTGCCCTCCGGGCGCGTGATCGGGCTGCTAGGGCGCAACGGCGCCGGCAAGACGACGCTGCTGCGCTGCCTGCTCGGACTGGCTCCGGTCGATGACGGCACCGTCCGATTGTTCGGCACACCAATGGCCGAACCGGGTGGCGAGCGGCTGCACCGGGTCGGCTTCGTGCCGCAGAACTTCGAGCTGTTCCCGTGGATGAAGGTCAAGAGCTATCTCGACTTCACCGCCGCCTTCTACGCGCGCTGGAACCCCGCGCTGACCGGGCGGCTGCTGGAGGAGTGGCAGATCGATCCGACCCAGAAGATCGGCCGGCTGTCCCAGGGCCAGCGCCAGAAGCTGGCCATCGTGCGGGCGATCGCTCCGGAGCCGGACCTGCTGGTGCTGGACGAGCCGGTGGCCAGCCTGGATCCGCAGGCGCGCCGCGCTTTCATGGCCGAACTGCTGGCGCTGATGGGCGCCCCGGGCAAGACGGTGATCTTCTCCACCCACATCACCGCCGACCTGGAGCGCGCCGACGCCGACATCGCGCTGCTGCGCGACGGCCGCATCCAGTTCACCCGGCCGCTGGCGGAGCTGAAGGCGCGGCTCTGCCACGCGGTGCTCAACCGCCCCGCCGGCTGGAGTGCGCCGCCGGCGCTGGATGGCGTGCTCAAGTCGCGCATCGCCGGCGCCAGCCTGCACCTGCTGCTGGAAGACGTGCCGCCCGAGCGGCTGCACCAACTGGCCAAGGAGCAGGACGCCAGCCTGCGCATCGACATGCCGACGCTGGAAGATCTGTTCGTGGAACTGGCATGAGAGCGGTCCTCCAGCTGTGGCTGCTGCCGTGCCGGCAGATGCCGCTGCTGGGCGTGCTCGCCCACCTGTTGTGGTTGGCTGCGCTGGCGTGTTTGGCGTGGGTCACGCCGCACGCCCATGGTGCGGCCCTGGGCGCCGGGCTGATGGCGATGGGAAGCTGGTTCTGGCACATGGGCCTGGGCGCCGCACTGCGTGGCGCCTGTCAGCCGGAAAACTTCCTGCTGCCGGCTTTCCGCCCCCGGCTTGCCGGGCTGGCGCTGGCCGATGCGGCTGTCTGGGTGGGTGTCCCGGCTGCGCTCGCAATCGCATCGGGTATCCCGCATGCGGCCCTGGGCGCCGGCCTCTTGCTGGTCGCCGCGGCCATGGGCTTCGCGATGGGCGTGGAGCGCTGGATCAGCCTCCTGTTCTGGCCTTTGCTGGTGCTGGCCGGCTGGATGCCGGGCCTGGTCGCCGAAATACTGCGCGGCGCCCTGCGCTCGCCATTGACGCTGCCGTTGCTGCTGCTTCTCGCCGCCTTGCTGCTGCGACTGGCGTCGCACCCGATGCTGCAGTTGGCCGACCGGCCGCCGGATGCCTCGCCGCTGGAGGGCTTGAGCCTGGGCCGCGGCGCCACGCCCGAGGCCGCTCCGCGGCGCAGCGCATTGGGCCGGCGCATCGAGGAGGTGTTCGATGCCCTCGCGCAGCGCGCGCTCGCGCGCGCTCTGGTGCGCTACCGGGAACGTCCTTCCACCGCGCGCCGCCTGACCTTGGTACGGCGCCTGCTGCTGCCGCACGACAACCCCGGTGCGATCGTCCTGCGCATGGCGATCATGGCGGTGTTCGCCACCTTGTACGTGGTGGTGGCGCTGCATCGCCGGCATGCCGATGCGACCGTGGTGGGCGCCTATGCCGTATTGCTCGCGCTCGCGCGCTTCCCGCAGGTCGGCCGCGGCATGCAACGCATGCGCCCGAACCTCGCCGACCTCTATCTCACACTGGCACCGGCCACGCGCACGGCCTATCAACAGATGCTGGCCGACGCACTGCTGGTGCTGGTGCCGATCGGCACGCTCAGCGCACTGGCCTATGCCGGGTTGGGCATCGTGCTGAGCCGCGCCACCCAGCTGGGCCCGATGCTGCTGGTCACGCTCATCGTCGCCAGCAGCGGCGGCCTGGTCGCGCTGGCCGTGCACCTGGTCGGACCACAGGGCACGGTCGGGCGGCAGCTGGTCAACGCCATGGTTCTGGCCGGCGCAATGGCGACCTACTGGGGTGGCGCGTGGCTGGTCGGCGCACTCGGCTACCTGGTCGGCGGAGGAGTGCTGGCGCTGGTGACGCTGGGCTTCGGGTTGGGCGTCTGGTTCGCCGCCCAGCGCGAATACCAGCGGCGCGAGCCGTGCTTCGACGCGCCTCTGACCTAGGTGCTATTCGGATTGCCCACCTCGGGACTTAGCTTTCCATCGCCTGGACGAAGCGCCGGGGCGCGTTCTCGAAGCCGCCGTTGGACATGAACACCACATGGTCGCCCGGGCGGACCTGCTGGCGCAGCGCCTCGACCAACGCCGCCACCGTAGGCGCTGTGCGGCCGCGGCCCGCCAGGGCATCGGTGACTCGCGCGGCGTCCCACGGCAGTTCCGGGCGGTGCAGGAACACCACCGCGTCGGCATCGACCAGCGAAGGTGCGAGGCCGGCGGCGTGCGCGCCCAGACGCATCGAGTTCGAGCGCGGCTCCAGCGCCACCAGGATGCGCGCCTCGCCTACCTTGGCGCGCAGGCCGGCCAGCGTGGTGGCGATCGCGGTCGGGTGGTGGGCAAAATCGTCGTACACGCGCACGCCGTCGGCTTCTCCCACCAGCTCCATGCGGCGCTTGACGCTTTCGAAAGTGGCGAAGGCAGGCAGCAGCCCGCGCGCATCGGCACCTGCCGCCGCTGCCGCGGCCAGCGCGGCCAGCGCGTTGAGCACGCTGTGCCGGCCCAGCAGCGACCAACGCACCTCGCCGACCGCTGCGCCGCGGTACTGCACGGCGAAGGCCGACCCGTCCGCCTCGAGCAGCCGCGCCTGCCAGTCGCCCTGGCCGATACCGAAGGTCTCCACCGGTGTCCAGCAGCCCATCGCCAACACCTGCGCCAACGCCGCGTCATGCGCATTCACGATCAACCGGCCGTTGCCCGGCACGGTGCGCACCAGGTGATGGAACTGCCGCTGGATCGCGGCCAGGTCCGGGAAGATGTCCGCGTGGTCGTACTCGAGGTTGTTGAGGATGGCGACGCGCGGACGGTAGTGCACGAACTTCGAGCGCTTGTCGAAGAATGCGGTGTCGTACTCGTCCGCCTCGATCACGAAGGGCGCATCCGCATCGCCCAGGCGAGCGGACACGCCGAAGTTGCCCGGCACGCCGCCGATCAGGAAGCCCGGAGCCATGCCGACGCCGTCCAGCAGGTGCGCCAGCAGGCTGGTGGTGGTGGTCTTGCCGTGCGTTCCGGCCACCGCCAGCACCTCGCGTCCGGCCAGCACCGTCTCGCCCAGCCATTGCGGGCCGGACAGGTAGCGCAGGCGCGCGTCGAGCATGTGTTCGACCGCGGGGTTGCCGCGCGTCATCGCGTTGCCGACCACGACCAGATCCGGCGCGGGCTGCAGGTGTTCGGCCGTATAGCCGTCCATCAGCCGGATGCCGAGCGCTTCGAGCTGGGTGCTCATCGGCGGGTAGACGGCGGCGTCGGATCCCTCCACAGTGAGGTCCAGCTCGCGGGCGAGCGCAGCGACGCCGCCCATGAAGGTGCCGCAGATGCCTAGGATATGCAGGCGCATGCTTGAAAAACCCTCCCTCTCGCCGGATGGGGCTCCCTCTCCCGCCGGGAGAGGGGCTGGGGGCGAGGATACGGGGCTTGCGGGGAGGCTTGCGGCCAGGTCAGCCGTTGGCCGCGGCGGATTCGCGCTCCAGCGCGCGCTTGATGCGCGCGGTGATCTCGTCGAGCGAGCCGACGCCGTCGACCACCTGCAGCTTGCCGCGCTTGGCGTAGAAGTCGGCCACCGGCGCGGTCTGTTCGGCATAGACGCCCAGGCGCTTGCGCACCGTGTCGGGGTTGTCGTCGGCGCGCCCTTCGGCCTGGAAGCGGATCTGGCAGCGGCCGACGATGGCCTCGCCCGGCACCTCGAGCTTGACCACTGCATCCAGCGGCTGGCCGATGCGCGCGAGCAGATGGTCCAGCGCGTCGGCCTGCGCGAGGTTGCGCGGGTAGCCGTCGAGGATGAAGCCGTTGCGGGCGTCGTCCTGGGCCAGGCGTTCTTCCAGCATGCCGAGCAGGATGTCGTCGGAGACCAGCTGGCCGGCGTCCATGACCGCCTTGGCCTTCAGGCCGAGTGCGGTGCCTGCCGCGACCGCTGCCCGAAGCATGTCGCCGGTGGAGATGTGCGGTACGTTGAGGTCGGCTTTGAGCCGCGCGGCCTGCGTGCCTTTGCCCGAACCGGGCGCACCGAGTAGGACGAGTCGCATAATGCTCCGGGGCGTGAGGTCCGCGCGCACGCTGCGGCGGTTCGCCAGATTTCACCCAAGGGCTGTCAAAGTACCGTCTGCACCTGATGCAGTCAAACCAAGGCGCGGCGCCGTTCGCGCCAAACCACTGTTCTGCAAGGAGATCCGCATGCCCTCGCGCCCAGGCCGCCTGCTCTATGCCCAATCCGGCGGCGTCACCGCCGTGATCAACGCCACCGCCGCCGGCGTGATCGAAGCGGCGCGTGCGCAGGGGGTTCCGGTGTACGCGGCGCGCAACGGCATCCTTGGAGCCCTGCGCGAAGACCTGATCGACACCGGCAAGGAATCGAAGGCGGCGATCGCCGCATTGCGCCACACGCCGGGCGGCGCCTTCGGTTCCTGCCGCTACAAGCTCAAATCGCTGGAGGCCAACCGCGCCGAGTACGAACGTCTGATCGAAGTGCTGCGCGCGCACGACATCCGCTGGTTCCTCTACAACGGCGGCAATGATTCGGCCGACACGGCGCTGAAGATCTCCCAGCTCGGCAAGGCGATGGGCTACGACATCCGCTGCATCGGCGTACCCAAGACGGTGGACAACGATCTGGCGGTCACCGACTGCTGCCCCGGTTTCGGCTCGGTGGCCAAGTACACCGCGGTGTCGGTGCTGGAGGCGAGCCTGGACGTGGCCTCGATGGCCGACACCTCGACCAAGGTGTTCGTGCTGGAAGTGATGGGCCGCCACGCCGGCTGGATCGCCGCCGCCGCCGGCCTGGCCGGCGAGAGCCCGGACGCGCCACCTCACGTGATCCTGTTCCCGGAGAACGTGTTCGACGAGGCGGCCTTCCTGGCCAAGGTGAAAGCCACGGTCGAGCGCGTGGGCTGGTGCACGGTGGTCGCCTCCGAGGGCGTGCGCGACGCGGGCGGGCGCTTCCTGGCCGAAGGCGGCACCCGTGACGCCTTCGGCCACACGCAACTGGGCGGCGTGGCATCGGTGCTGGCGCAGCGGGTGAAGGACAAGCTTCAGTACAAGGTGCATTGGGCGTTGCCCGATTACCTGCAGCGCTCGGCACGGCACCTGGCCTCGGCCACCGACGCCGAGCAGGCCTATGCCGTGGGCAAGGCGGCGGTCGACTACGCGCTGGCCGGCATGAATGCCGTGATGCCGGTGATCGTGCGCACCTCCGACTCGCCCTACCGTTGGAAGATCGAGCCGGCGGAGCTCAAGAAGATCGCGAACCGCGAGAAGAAGTTGCCGAGAAGCTTCATTCGTCGGGACGGCTTCGGCATCACCCCCGCGGCGCGCACCTACCTGTCGCCGCTGATCCGGGGCGAGGCCCCGCCGCCCTACGGCAAGGACGGCCTGCCTGCCTATGTCAGCCTGCGCAACGTCGGGGTAGCCAAGCGCCTGCCTGCTTTTCCCTGAGGCGGCAGGCGTCGCTTCCTGCTGAGCGTCACGTGAAGGCCGCGTGGACGCGGCTACCATGCGTTCAGAAGCAGATTCCTACGCTGCGGATCACCCGGGCCCCGCGCCCGGCCAAGGGAGACACTCGATGAAATTCCTGCTGAGCGCGCTGCTCGCCCTGCCGCTGATGGTCGCGAGCGGCGCTGCCCTCGCCGATCAGGACCATGGCCACGGTCAAGGCCGGGACCATGACGATCACGATCGGCGAGGCGACTGGCACGACGGCGACCGTGACCGCGGCGACTGGCACGACGGCGACCGTGATCGCGGCGACTGGCACGACAACGGCCACGGGCATGGCCACTACGACAATGGCTGGCACGGCCGCCACCACTGGGAGCGCGGCCGTCGCTACGACGGTCCGATCGTGATCATCCGCGACTACGACAGCTATCGCCTGCGTCCGCCGCCGCGCGGCTACCACTGGGTGCGCGATGACAGCGGCGACTACGTGCTGGTCGCCATCGCCACCGGGATCATCCTGGATTACGTGCTCCACTGAGATTTCCAAGGCCGGCCGAGCGCCGGCCTTTTCTTGGGCCCCTCGCCGCCGCTGCGGCGCACAACAGGCAATCACATCTCCCCTGCCTATACTCGCTTGAGGCCGCTGACCAGGCGGCCAGGGCGAGCTGCCCGTGAGGCAACCCGCCATCCGCGGTATCCACTCACCTGGGGAGGCACCGAATGCTGCAGCAGGACGGGATGTGGTTGTGGATCGCGCTGGGGTGCGCGGTCGTGGCGATTCTCTACGGTCTGGTGTCTGTACGCTGGATCCTTGGCCGGCCTGCCGGCAACGAGCGCATGCAGGCCATCGCCTCGGCCATCCAGGAAGGCGCGCGCGCCTACCTCAATCGCCAGTACGGCACCATCGCGCTGGCGGGCATCGTCCTGTTCGTGCTGATCGGTTTCTTTTTGAGCTGGGCCACCGCGATCGGTTTCCTGATCGGCGCCGTGCTTTCCGGCGCCACCGGCTACATCGGCATGAACGTCTCGGTGCACGCCAACGTGCGCACCGCCGAGGCCGCGCGCAGCGGCATGCGCGCGGCGATGGACGTGGCGTTCCGTGGCGGCGCCATCACCGGCATGCTGGTGGTCGGCCTGGCGCTGCTGGGCGTCACCGGCTACTGGCTGATCCTCAACAAGATGGGCGTGGCCGATCCGTTGCACCCGCTGGTGGGCCTGGCCTTCGGCAGCTCGTTGATCTCGATCTTCGCCCGCCTGGGCGGCGGCATCTTCACCAAGGGCGCGGACGTGGGCGCCGACCTGGTCGGCAAGGTCGAAGCCGGCATTCCCGAGGACGACCCGCGCAACCCGGCGGTGATCGCCGACAACGTGGGCGACAACGTCGGCGACTGCGCGGGCATGGCGGCGGACCTGTTCGAGACCTACGCGGTGACGGTGATCGCCACCATGCTGCTGGGCGGGCTGATGTTCACCGGCGACGCGCATGCGGTGCTCTATCCGCTGGTGCTCGGCGGCGTGTCGATCATCGCTTCGATCATCGCTACGTTCTTCGTCAAGGTGCGCGAGGGCGGCTCGATCATGGGTGCGCTGTACAAAGGCGTGATCGTCTCGGCGGTGCTCTCGGCGGTGGGCTTCTGGTTCGTCACCCGCGAGCTGTTCCCGCAGGGGCTGGCAGCGGCCGGCGGTGGCATTTCGGCGAACGCAATCTTCTACTGCGCGTTGATCGGGCTGGTGCTGACCGGCCTGATCGTGTGGATCACCGAGTACTACACCGGTACGCAGTACAAGCCGGTGCGGCACATCGCGCAGGCATCGACCACGGGGCACGGCACCAACATCATCGCGGGCCTGGGCGTGTCGATGAAGGCCACTGCCTGGCCGGTGATCGTGGTGTGCGCGGCGATCTGGAGCGCCTTCCACCTGGGCGGCCTGTACGGCATCGCCATCGCTGCCACCGCGATGCTGTCGATGGCCGGCATGATCGTGGCGCTGGACGCCTACGGCCCGATCACCGACAACGCCGGCGGCATCGCGGAGATGGCCGACCTGCCGCCGGAAGTGCGTGGCATCACCGATCCGCTGGACGCGGTTGGCAACACCACCAAGGCGGTGACCAAGGGCTACGCGATCGGCTCGGCCGCGCTCGCCGCGCTCGTGCTGTTCGCCGACTACACGCACAACCTCACCGTGAAGTACGGCCACACCTTCGCCTTCGACCTCTCCGACCACATGGTGATCATCGGTCTGCTGCTCGGCGGCCTGATCCCTTACCTCTTCAGCGCGATGGCGATGGAAGCGGTGGGCCGTGCGGCCGGCGCGGTGGTGGAGGAAGTGCGCCGGCAGTTCCGCGACATCCCCGGCATCATGCAGGGCACCGCCAAGCCCGATTACTCGCGCGCGGTGGACATGCTCACCCGCTCGGCGATCCGCGAGATGATCGTCCCCTCGCTGCTGCCGGTGGCGGTGCCGATCGTGGTGGGCCTGCTGCTGGGCCCCAAGGCGCTGGGCGGCGTGCTGATCGGCACCATCGTCACCGGCCTGTTCGTGGCGATCTCCATGACCACCGGCGGCGGCGCCTGGGACAACGCCAAGAAGTACATCGAAGACGGCAACTACGGCGGCAAGGGCTCGGAGGCACACAAGGCGGCGGTCACCGGCGACACGGTGGGCGATCCGTACAAGGACACCGCCGGCCCGGCGGTGAACCCGCTGATCAAGATCATCAACATCGTGGCGCTGTTGCTGATCCCGCTGCTGTAAGCATTTCTGGTTCCCTCGCTTCTGCGGAACCAGTGTCGAACGAAGGCCCCTCGCGGGCCTTCGTTTTTGTCAGGCGCATGGCAGCGGCCGCGCAAGCTCCGGTGCCACTCCCTGGGTGCGGAAGGAAGCATGGTCCAGGTGACTTTCCTCACAGGCACTGCACCTCGCCACCTTCCACACTCGCGCGTTCCACGGGGGGAAACCGACATGACCCGCACCGCACGCTGGCTCGCACTCGCGCTGGGCCTCACCTTGGCAGGCATGACACACGCACACAATCCCGCTCCGGCCGGCGCACAGGCCAATGACGACGCCTACCTCTGGCTCGAAGACATCGACGGCAACCGCGCGATGGACTGGGTCAAGCAGCAGGACGCCGCCACGGTCGCACGCTATGGGCAATCGCCCGCCTTCAGACGGCTCGACGCACGTCTGCTCGAGGTGCTCGATTCCGATGCGCGCATCCCCTTCGTCGAGAAGCTGGGCGACCACTACTACAACTTCTGGCGCGACAAGGCGCACCCCAAAGGCCTGTGGCGTCGCACCACGCTCGAGGAGTACCGCAGGCCCCAGCCGGCATGGGAGCCCGTGCTCGACCTGGACGCGCTGGCCGCTGCCGAACACGAGAACTGGGTCTGGCACGGCGCGCAGTGCCTGAAGCCCGAGTATCGCCGCTGCCTCGTCTCGCTCTCGCGCGGCGGCGCCGATGCCGACGTGGTGCGCGAGTTCGACCTGGCCGACAAGGCCTTCGTCAAGGACGGCTTCGCGCTGCCCGAGGCCAAGAGCCAGGTAGCGTGGATCGACCGGGACCACATCTTCGTGGGCACCGATTTCGGCCCCGGCTCGATGACCGAGTCGAGCTATCCGCGCATCGCCAAGCGCTGGACCCGCGGCACGCCGCTGGCCTCCGCGCAGACGATCTACGAGGGCAAGTCCGACGACCTGGCCATCAGCGCGTTCCGCGATCTCACGCCCGGCTACGAACGCAGCTTCGTGCAGCGGGCGCTGGCCTTCTACGACAGCGAAAGCTACCTGCTCGGCGAGGACGGCAAGCTCACCCGCATCGACGTGCCCACCGACGCCGAGACCGGCGTCGAGCGCGAATGGCTGCTGATCGAACCGCGCAGCGACTGGCATGTCGCCGGCAAGACCTACAAGGCCGGCTCGCTGCTGGCCACGCGCTTCGACGACTTCATGGCCGGCAGGCGCGACATCACGGTGCTGTTCGAGCCGACCGACACCACGGCGCTCGACGGCTATTCCTGGACCCGTCATCACCTGATCCTCAACGTGATGGACGACGTGGTGAACAAGCTCGAGGTACTCACGCCCGGACCTGGCGCCTGGAAGCGCGAGCCACTGGGCGGCGCGCCGAGGCTCTCGGCGATCGACGCCGGCGGCATCGACGCCGATGCGGGCGACGATTACTTCCTCACCGTCACCGGTTTCCTGCAGCCGACCACGCTCTACTACGGCACCCTGGGCCAGGGCGACGCGCAGGCGATCAAGCACAGCCCGAGCTTCTTCGATGCCTCCCGACACCAGGTCAGCCAGCATTTCGTGCATTCGAAGGACGGCACCCGCGTGCCCTATTTCGAGATCGCTCCCAAGCACCTAAAACTGGACGGCAGCAACCCGACCCTGCAGTACGGCTACGGCGGCTTCGAGGTCTCGCTGCAGCCCAGCTACAGCGGCAGCATCGGCCGCGCCTGGCTGGAACACGGCGGCGTCTACGTGATCGCCAACATCCGCGGCGGCGGCGAATACGGTCCGCGCTGGCACCAGGCCGCGCTCAAGGCCAACCGCCTGCGCGCCTATGAGGACTTCGCCGCGGTGTCGCAGGACCTGATCAGGCGCAAGGTCACCTCGCCTGCGCACCTGGCAGCGATGGGCGGCAGCAACGGCGGCCTGCTGATGGGCAACATGCTCACGCTCTACCCGCAACTCTACGGGGCCATCGTCAGCCAGGTCGCGCTCCTGGACATGAAGCGCTATACGCACCTGTCGGCCGGCGCCTCCTGGATGGCCGAGTACGGCGACCCGGACAAGCCGGCCGAGTGGGCCTGGATAAGGACGTTCTCGCCCTATCAGAACGTGCAGCCCGCCATGCGCTACCCGCCGGTGCTGTTCACCACATCCACCCGCGATGACCGCGTGGGCCCGGCACACGCGCGCAAGATGGCCGCGAAGATGCAGGCGATGGGCGATCCGGCGGATTTCTACGAGAACATCGAAGGCGGCCATGGCGGCGCGGCGGACAACAAGCAGTCGGCCTTCATGCACGCGCTCGAGTACACCTGGCTGTGGGAGCACGTAAAATGAGCGCCTCGGCGACCTCGCCGCCCCGGCACGCACGCTCCGAATGACGACCTCCGGCGGCATCAACCCGCAGTTGCGCGAATGGATCCTGGCCACTGCACGCGCGGGCCACGGCGTGCCGGCGGTGCTCGGGATGCTCAAGGAAGCCGGCTACCCGCCGGCGCAATGCCGCAGCGCGGTCGCCGAAGTGCTGAAGATCCCGCTCAGTTCGATCAACGCCACCGTGCCGCCCGGCCGCCGTACGCAGCCGCCGGCCGCGCCGCGGTTGATCGTCGATGGGCGCGAAGTACGCGTGAGCGCCGCCCTCGAGGCGCCCGTCGTGCGCGTGCTCGATGGCCTGCTCGACGCACAGGAGTGCGCCGGCCTGATCGAGGCGGCGCGTCCGCGGCTGGACCGCGCGCTCACCGTGGCCGAGGACGGCAAGCACCAGATCGACGAGCGGCGCACCAGCCGCGGCATGTTCTTCAAGCTGGGCGAGCTCCCGCTGGTGGCGCGGATCGAGCAGCGGCTGTCCCGCCTGCTGGGCTTGCCGGTCGAACACGGCGAAGGCCTGCAGGTGCTCAACTACCAGCCCGGCCAGGAGTACGAGCCGCACTACGACTGGTTCGATCCCGCGCAGCCGGGTTTCACGGCGGTGACCGCCCGCGGCGGCCAGCGCATCGCCAGCGTGGTGATGTACCTGAACACGCCCGAGGAAGGCGGTGGCACGGCCTTTCCCAACGTCGGCCTGACGGTGACGGCGCTTGCCGGTTCGGCCGTCTATTTTGCCTACGAAGGCGGCGACACCAGTTCGCTGCACGCCGGCCTGCCGGTGATCCGCGGCGAGAAATGGATCGCCACCAAATGGTTGCGCGAACGGCCGTTGCGCTGACGCTGCACCTCAACGGCCCAATCGCTTACCAGGCAAAGGCCGTACCGGCGGCAGGTTCTCCATTGCCACTGCTTGGCCGACGCCAGCGGCCCTACCGGCATGGCCGTTGGGCATTGACCATTGGCCTCATTCGATCCGCGCAAATTGGTTATGTACCGCGCGCCTCGGCCCGGGCGATCTTTGCCGCCAGACGTCCATAACGAAAAGTTGATGGCCAGCCCATCGACCCGTTAACGCCGACGTCCGTTCGAGGGCGGGTCCCCACTCCCGCGCGAGCCTTCCGACAACCCACGGAGTGAACCTCGTGTCCGCTTCTTCCGCATCGCTGTGCGACGAAGCCAGGGCGGCCGCGGCGAACGGCCTGCCGCCCCAGCCCGCGCCGGCGCCGTTCCCGACCACCGCCATCGCCGGAGCGAACCCGGCCGGGAAAGCCACGCCCGCGCCGGCCGCTCCACTCCTGCCGGCGCAGGCGGCTGCGCAGAACTTTACCGCCCGCATTCGTCTGCTGATCGACCGCGTCGGGAGCACCCATGCGCTCGCACGATGCTGCGGGGTTTCCGAGAGCACGGTGCGCAACTGGCGCGACGGCCACAGCGACATGTCGCGCGGACGCTGTGTCGCGCTCGCCGAGGCGCTGGACATTTCGCTGCCGTGGCTGGTCACCGGCGAGGGGACGATGAAGGCAGGTCCGCACACCGACGAGGCCGCGGCCGAAGCCCGCTTTCCCTCCCGATTCGCCGGGGACCGGGACCCCTCCCGGTGCCGCCCCTGGGCGATCGAGCCGGATCAGCTCGCCGCCGCCTTGCGCCTGCTGCAGTCCTACATCCGATTGGCCGGCGGATCGCTGGATTCGCCGCAGCGCGCGGAAGTGCTTTCCGAGCTCTACGAGTTACTGGGACGCGCAGGCGAGCCAGGGCATGCCGAGCGCCTGATCGCCTTTCACGCCACGCTCGGCAATTTTCTGCGCGACCACCGCCGCGCGCTGATCTCGTGACCTGCCCACGCCAATGGCCGCACAGCAGGCATCCGGGGGCGGCCGCTTCCACCTCGCCGGCAGCGCCGGGCGAAGCACCGATGCGTCACTACATGGCCGCGCTCGAAGCGGTCCACGGATCCGCTGCAGCGGATTCCATTCCACATTCGACCGATAGGGGAGTTGCATGAACAGCACCAAGCACGTTGCAAGTGATCGTCGCCACCGCGGCCCAGGGACGCTGAGCCTGGCCGTCGCGGCCGCACTGGGGCTGTACGGCCTGGGCGGCATGAACGCGCTCCATGCGCAGTCCACCACCGGCAGCATCTTCGGCTCGGCGCCGGCGGCGGCCGGTGAAACAGTAATGGCCAGGAGCAGCACGGGGCTAACCCGCGAGGTGGCCGTGGATCCACAGGGCCATTACACCATCGCGTCCCTGCCGGTCGGCACCTACACCTTGACCCTGCGCAGCGGTGGACAGACGATCGCCACGCGCGAGGGCATCGCCGTGAGCGTCGCCACCGGCGTTGAGGCCTCCTTTGCGAATGCCGCCAACGCCCAGACCCTCGGCGCCGTGCAGGTGGTGGCCAGCGCGTTGCCGGCAATCGACGTATCCAGCGTCAACTCCAGCACCATCATCACCGCTGCCGACCTGCAGAAGCTGCCGGTGGTGCGCGATGCCGAATCCATCGCACTGCTGGCGCCGGGCACCGTGGCAGGCAGCAGCTTCTTCATGGGCCCGGGCAACCACACTCTTGTCTCGTTCGGCGGTTCGTCCGTCACGGAAAACGCCTACTACGTCAATGGCTACAGCACCGGCGAGCCGTACAAGAACTTGGGCGGCTTCCAGTTGCCCTACGGCGCGATCGACCAGCAGGAAACGCTCACCGGCGGCTACAGCGCCAAGTACGGCCGCTCCGACGGCGGAGTGATCAACCAGTTGGGCAAGCGTGGCACCAACGAGTGGCATTTCGGCGGCCAGGTAGTCTGGCAGCCGCGCTTTCTCGAGGGCAGCCCGGTCAATAACTATTACGGCCATCCGGCGATTCCCGCGCCGATCGGCCCGGTCACCTACCAGCTGGAAAACCCGAACAAGCCCGGCACGCTGAACCAGTATCGCGCCGACAACAAGCAGTGGGAGACCATTTACTCGGCCTACGTCGGCGGTCCGCTGATCAAGGACAAGCTCTTCCTGTTCCTGGCGGGCGAGACGACCAGGACGCATTCCACCAACGTGGAGTTCGCGGCTAACCAGCTCGTGCAATACAACCGGGACAAGGACACCAAGTTCTACGGCAAGCTGGACTGGAACATCACCGACAGCAACGTCCTCGAGTTGACCGCGCTCAAGAACAACTCGAGCCTGGGCGCCGGATCGAGCTATTCGTTCGACACCGATACGCTGAGGTCGGGTCCGTTCGTCACCAACAACGACGTGACCCGCGACGACGCCCAGTTTTATGTCGGCCACTTCACCAGCTACATCACCGACAACGCAACGCTGAGTATCCTGTACGGCAAGGCACGCTTCCAGGATCCGGTGGACTACAGCAACACCAGCCCGCTGCCCTTCATTGCCCGCGCGGACAACCAGGACCCTGCCCTGCTGCCGCCCGGCACCGGCTCCAACGGCATCGTCAACAGTCAGACGAACATCAATTGGACCTCGCCCAAGGCCACCAACGGCACCCACGGCCTGCGCGTGGACCTGGACTACAAGCTGGGCGACCACGACCTTTCGGCCGGTATCGACAACATGAGCTATGCGGCTCATCACCAGGGGCCGGACCAGCAGAACCCGTTCAACCCGTCGATCAACTACTACTGGCGCTACTACCCGGGCGACATCGTGCGCAAGCGCGAGATCGGCTGGGCGACCAGCATGACGATGACGCAGAAAGCCTATTACCTGCAGGACGCCTGGCAGGTCACGCCGAACCTGCTGCTGAATCTGGGCGTGCGCAACGACCACTTCACCAACTACAACGACGTCGGCCAGGCCTTCGTCGACGAGAAGAACCAGTGGGAGCCGCGCATCGGCGTGAGCTGGGACGTGTTCGGCGATTCCTCGTTCAAGCTCTACGGCAACGCGGGCCGCTACTACCTTGCGCTGCCCGACAACGCGGCCGAACGCGCGGCGAACCGTTCGACCTTCATCATCACCAAGTACAACTACACCGGCATCGATCCGACCACCGGCATTCCCACCGGCCTGACCCAGATCGGCGCTCCCGTCTCGCCGGACGGCGAATTCGGCCTGCCCAAGGATCCCAAGCAGGTCACTGCGCGCAATTTGAAGCCGGAATACGTGGACGAATTCATCGTCGGCTTCGACAAGAAGCTCGGCGACAGCTGGGTCTATGGCGCCAAGGCGATGTGGCGCGACCTCAAGACGGCCATCGACGACGAGTGCTCGCCGGGCCAGATCGAGGCGAAGATGCAGCGGATGGGGCTGATCACCACGACGGACGCGGGCGATCCCAATTCGGGCTACTACAACTCGATCTACGGACCCGCCCAGTGCCGCCTGATCAATCCAGGCCTGACCAACGACATGCTGGTCGTCTCCGACGATGGCACCAAGCAGCAGATCGTGCCGATGACCCAACAGGACTGGGGATTCACCCACGGCGCGATACGCAAGATCGGCTCGCTGAACCTGTACCTGGAGCATTCGTTCGACGGCCGGTGGTTCGGGCGCGTGGACTACACCTTCAACCGCGGCTTCGGCAACACCGAGGGCCAGGTGCGCTCGGACTTCGGCCAGGCCGACGTCTCCAAGACCGAAGACTGGGATTCCTGGCAGCTCATGGACGGCCAGTACGGCGAGCTGAGCAACATCCGCAAGCACCAGCTCCGCTTCCGGGGCGCCTACCAGATCACCCCGGAGTGGCTGGTATCGGCCACGCTGCTGGCCCAGTCCGGCACGCCGAAGGAGTGCCTTGGCTATTACGGCCCGGACGGCATCGGCGATCCGACCGGCTACAACAACGGCGGCAGCGGCAACTACCACTGGTGTCATGGGGTGCGCATTCCGCCCGGCTCGATCGGCCATACGCCGTGGACCGAGCAGGTCAATCTCGGCGTGCACTACACGCCCGCATTCGCCGAACACAAGCTGGGCCTCAACCTCGATGTGCTCAATGCGTTCAACCAGCAGAAGGCCATCCAGACTCAGCCCGTCGGCGAGAGCGCGTACGACAGCGCCACCAACGTCGTCTCCGTCAACAACAGCTACGACCAGGGCATCTTCTGGGAGCCGCCGCGCACGGTGCGGCTGTCGGTGACCTACGATTACTGAGGCCGCCACTACCGAGCCTGGGTCGATCCTGTCGCCCACCCGAGCCACCGACCTGCGGGTCGGTGGCTTGTTTCAGTCGCCTGATGCCGGTGGCGGCGCGCTACCATCGCCCCGGGCCCAGGTGCCAGGCGGCCCCGGCATCCTGCTAACGACCGATCCGAGCGCCACGGACATGTTTCTCGATCTCGACGGCAACGGCCCCCACTACGCGCAACTGACCCGCGCCCTGAAGGGCGCGATCCTCGACGGCCGCATGGCCGCCGGCGTACGCCTGCCGCCCACCCGCGAACTGGCGCATCAGCTGGAACTCTCGCGCACCACCGTGCTGGCCGCCTACGAACAACTTCGCGCCGAAGGCTTCATCAACGGCCGCGTGGGCTCGGGCAGCTACGTATCAAACCTGCAGATCTCGCCCACGCTGCGCAGCGCCGAAGCTGCGGCCATGGCGCCCGCGTCGCGCTACGCGACGCGGGCCCGGCAATTGCCACACCGTGGCATCGGCGGCATGCACCGCGGCCTGCGCTACAACCTGATCTACGGCGACCCGGTGACCAATCCGGCGCTGAATGCCGCGTGGGGACGCGAATTGGCGCGGGCGGCCGCCTACTCCTCGCTCGGGGTCGCCAGCTCGTGGGGCCTGCCGGCGCTGCGCCAGCAGATCTGCGACTACCTCGCGCGGCGGCGGGGCCTGCCGGCGCAACCGGACGACGTGCTGATCGTCTCCGGCACACAGCAGGCCTATGCGCTGTGCGCGCGCGTGCTGCTCGACGAGGGCGATACGGTGGTGCTGGAGGAGCCGCACTACTTCGGCGCCTACCACGCCCTGCTCGCGCATGGCGCCATCCTTCACCCGGTCAGTACCGACGACGACGGCCTGGTCTGCGCCGAGTTGCCGCAGGCCGCGCCGAAGCTGATCAGCGTGACCCCGTCGCACCAGTTTCCAACCGGCGCCGTGATGTCGCTGCCGCGCCGGCTGGAACTGCTGCGCTACGCCGCGCAGAAGCGCTGCTGGATCATCGAGGACGACTACGACGGCGAGTTCCGCTACGACGGCCGCCCCCTGGCCGCTCTGCGATCGCTCGACGAGGGGGATCGCGTGATCTACGCGGGCACCTTCTCCAAGAGCCTGTTCGGCGCGCTGCGCCTGGGTTACCTGGTCCTGCCCAGGGCGCTGCGCAAGGACTTCAACACCGCCAAGTACCTGAGCGACATGTCCTCGCCCGGCATCGAGCAGGCCGCGCTCGCGCACTTCATGGAAAGCGGCGGTTTCGAACGCCACCTGCGCCACGCGCGCAAGGAACTGCAGGCCCGCCGCGAGGCCTTGATCGCGGGGCTGCATCGCCACGCGGGCGAGCGCGTGCAGATCGTGCATTCGCCGGCCGGCATGCATGTGGTGGCCTGGCTCAACGGCTACGACCAGGCGGGTGCCGAGGCGTTGATCGCGCATGCGCACGGACGCGGGCTCGGCCTGCATCCGATGGCGCCGCACTACGTTTCGCCACCCCAGCGGCCGGGGCTGCTGCTGGGTTATTGCGGCCTGTCGGTCGCCGAACTGCGCGAGGCGATGCAACTGTTCGGCGAGTGCCTGGACGCCGTCCCGTCCGGCCGCTGATTCCTGTTTGCCCATGCGCCGTACATTGGCCTGGCCGCGCGCGCGGGAATTGGCCCTGTAAGGCGGCAGGCCCTGTCACTAGGCTTTGCTCGACGCCCCGCCTTTCCCGCCGGCGTCCCCGGGTTCGCCTGTCGGTTTCCCCAGGCTGCAGGCGAACCTTTCTTTCCTTCCCTCGCCCGCCGTCGACGGCGGGCGTATTCGTGGGAGGCCTCCTGCCGATTCCACCCTACGCCCGCTAAACAGCGGCCGGGCGTTCGCTGCATTGCAGCAGCGTTTGCCGTATCCTTTCGCGCCTCGCTTTTTTCGTTCCCCCCGAAGGATTCCCATGGGTCTGCATCACGTTTCCGCCGGCCGCAACGTGCCGGACGAAATCAACGTCGTCATCGAAATTCCCAAGGACGCCGAGCCGGTCAAGTACGAGGTGGACAAGGAGAGCGACGCGATCTTCGTCGACCGCATCCTTTCCACGCCGATGCGCTATCCGTGCAACTACGGCTACGTGCCTGGCACGCTGGGCGGCGACGGCGATCCGCTGGACGCGCTGGTGATCCTGCCGCTGCCGCTGATTCCGGCCTCGGTGATCCGCTGCATCCCGGTCGGCATGCTCAAGATGAGCGACGAGGCCGGCAGCGACGAGAAGCTGATCGTGATCCCGGCGCCGAAGATCTTCCCCGGCTATGCCCACATCACCGACATCAAGGGCGTCTCGCCTCACTGGCTCGAGCGCATCGGCCATTTCTTCGAGCACTACAAGGACTTGGAGAAGGGCAAGTGGGTGAAGGTCGAAGGCTGGGTCGGCGCCGAGGAGGCGAAGGCCGAGATCCGCGCGGGCGTCGAGCGCTACAAGGCCACCAAGTAAGCGAAAGCCCGGCTGCGAAGGCGCGTCGCCAGCGATGGCGGCGCGTTTTTTTTTGCGCTCAGGCGCGCGATGGCCGTCTCCGCCGCGGCCGCCTACATGCCGCACGCATCTCCCGCAAGACGTTGCGCCGATCGACGCCATGCACCTGCGCGAGGTGCACCGACGCATCGAGGCAGCAGCAGCATCGGCAAGCTGGTGCTCGCCGGCTGGTAGCGATCAGTGCTGCCAACCCGATCCGGGGTTGGAGCCAGGCCGCTCGGTAGTGCTGGCCGTGCGTTCCGCCTGCGCCGGGCGGGCCGGCTCGCCCTTCTTGCCGAGCTGTTCGAGCAGGGTCGCCATGTCCTCGGCGTGCTCTTCCTCCTGCGCCAGTACCTCTTCCATGACGCGGCGCGTGGTCGAGTCGTCGGCACCGATGTATTCGACGATGGCGCGGTAGGTGTCGATGGCGATTCGCTCGGCGACCAGGTCCTCCTTGATCATGTCCGCCAGGTCCACGCCCTCGGCGTAGTCGGCATGGGCGCGACTGACCAGCCCGTCGGGATTGAGGTTGGGCTTGCCGTCCAGTTGCACGATGCGCTCGGCGATGCGGTCGGCGTGCTCCTGTTCCTGCTGCGCGTGTTCCAGGAACTCGGCCTTGACCGCCTGCGAGTTGATCCCCGAGGCCATGTAGTAGTGGTACTTGTAGCGCAGCACGCAGACGATCTCGGTGGCCAGCGCCTCGTTGAGCAGCTTGATCACGGTTTCGCGGTCGGCGCTGTAGCCGGCGGTGATCGCGCCCCGGTCGATGTGCTCGCGGGCGCGCTTGCGGATGGCTTCGATGTCGGTCAGGAAAGGCTTGCTGGCCATGGCTGCCCCTCGGCAAGTGGAAAACCGCGGCAGGCTAGGGGAGGCGACGCGAAACGACGGTGAAGCGGGGTCGGCGGCTAGCGAGCGCGTCAGCGCGGCAGGTAGGCGCGCAAGAACATCTTGACGCCGGCGCGGGCGGTGGCCTCGATTTCGGCGGCGTAGCTTTCCGGGCATTCGCAGCAGCCGAACATCTGCCGCATCATCAGATTGCCCTTGATCAGCGCAAGGAACTGCACGCTGGCGCGCGGAACGTCATCGATCTGCAGCTTGCCGGCGTCAACCGCCTGCTGCAGCAGGCGTTCCATCAACCCATGCGTGCGCGTGGCGCCCTCTTCCCACATCAGCCGGCCGTAGCGGGGGTTGCCCTGGCGGCAGTCGGAGAGGATCGCGCGGAAGGTGCCGACGGTCTCGGCGTTGCAATCGAGCCGGGCATGGGTGAGGGCCACCCGCATGAGGGTATCGGCGATGTCCTCACGCGGTTCGAAGTGGTAGGTCTCCTCGGGGAGCAGGTCCTGCACACGGGCGCGAATGACCTCCCGGAACAGGTTGTCCTTGTCGCCGAAATGGCTGTAGACGGTGAGCTTGGAAACACCCGCCTCGGCCGCCACGGCGTCCATGCTGGTGCCGGCGAAGGCGTTGCGGATGAACAGTCCCTTGGCAGCCTCCAGGATGGCCGCGCGCTTCTCCATGTCCTTGGGGCGACCGGGGCCGGGAGTCTTGGCGTGGGCGGGACAATTCATGGCGACACCTTGAGCGGAACGGCTTCACAAGAAAGAACAAGAAATTTATTATACGGATTGGTTCACTTATTTCCAATTCCGTTGGAAACCATCATGCCTTCGACCGTTCCACAGCTGTCCTTGAGCCCAGTGTACCGCCATGCCCAGCGGGTACTGGGCACGTGGCTGGAACAGGGCCATGCCGTCGCACGCCTGCATGCCGTGCGGGTGCGCGCGGCGCTGGCCCCGCTCGACCCGGTCGAGCGCCACCGCTTCGCGCGCTGGCTGGCCTGGCTGTGCCTGGCGGCGGAGCAGCGCAGGTTCGACCTGGACGGCCGCATCCGCAGGCTGGACGTGGCGCTGCACCGCGCCGTCCAGACGGCGCGCGCGCTGCTGCCGGCCGCGGCGCGGTCGGCAGCAGCCGCGGCAGAACCGCGGAGCCGCAGCGCCTGAACTTGGGCCTTAGCGGCATGATGTCCGCGGACACTGCGCCGTCCATGACTTCCGTCAATCCCGCGCGGTGACTTCCGGCACTTCGGGCACCAGCGTGGAGGCCGCAGGCTAAACGCACTGTCGCGGCGGCCTCCGAACGCTTATCCTTTTGATCTTTTTTGATTCTTGCGGACGTTTGAGCATGGCGATGAATTTCGAACAGGCACGGCAGAACATGGTCGAAAACCAGGTGCGCCCCTGGGATGTGCTCGACGCACGCGTGCTCGACGCGCTGGCGCAGGTGCGCCGCGAGGATTTCGTGGCGCCCGAGCACCGCCGGCTGGCGTTCGCCGACGCATCCCTGCCGATCGGCCACGGCCAGGTGATGATGAAGCCGGTGATCGAAGGCCGCGTGTTGCAGGCGCTGAACCTGCAGCCGGCCGAGCGCGTGCTGGAGATCGGTGCCGGTTCGGGCTTTCTTACCGCGTGCATGGCCACCCTGTGCGCGCACGTGACCAGCGTGGAAGTGCATGCCGACCTCGCGGCGGCGGCGCAGTCGCGGCTGGCCGCGGCCGGCATCGCCAACGCCAGCGTGCTCACTG
The DNA here is from genome assembly GCF_035943815.1 of Frateuria sp. Classification (GTDB taxonomy): domain Bacteria; phylum Pseudomonadota; class Gammaproteobacteria; order Xanthomonadales; family Rhodanobacteraceae; genus Frateuria_A. The sequence goes on along the minus strand of NZ_DASZBU010000008.1, from coordinate 6,190 downwards.
CCGACGCCGTCCATGATTGGCAGCCGCAGGAAAAATTCGATGCCGTCGTGGTCACCGGCGCGGTGTGGCAGATCCCCCAGCGCTTCCTCGGCTGGCTCAAGCCGGGTGGGCGGCTGCTGGCTATCCGCGGTGAGTCGCCCGCGCAGCAGGCCGTGCTACTCACCCAGCTGGGCGCCGGCGGCTACCGCGAGGACTACCTGTTCGAGACCGACCTGCCTTACCTGGCCGGCGCCGAGCCGCCGCGCCGCTTCGTTTTCTGAAATCCCCAAAATCGATTGCATGAGGCAACCCCGATGCGCTTGAAGCTTCTGACCCTGGCCCTGGCCTTATCGGCAACCGCCCTGCCCGGCCATGGCGAGGACCTGATGGACGCCTACCGCCAAGCGCGCGCCAACGACCCAGTGCTCTCGCAAGCCGAGGCGCAGCGCCTTGCCGTCGGCGAAGGCGTGGTGCAGAGCCGCGCCACGCTGTTGCCGCAACTGTCCGGCCGCGCCACGCTCACCCAGTCCAGCGGCAGCAACGCCATCGCCACCACGGGCAGCGGCGCCCCGGTCAACGCCGGGCATCTTCGTTCCCGCGACGAATCGCTGGAGCTGAGCCAGACCGTGCTCGATCTCAGCAAGATCGCCGACCTGCACGCGGCCGAGTCGCAGGCCAGTTCGCAGGACGCGCAGTACAACGCCGCCCTGCAGGAACTGTTCGTGCGTGTCACGCAGGCCTACTTCGGCGTCCTCACCAGCCAGGACGAGCTCACCTACGCCAAGGCCAACGAGGATGCGTTCAAGCAGTCCTACGAACAGGCCCAGCAGCGCTTCAACGTGGGCCTGTCCGCGGTGACCGACGTCTACCAGGCCAAGTCCTACTATGAGCTGGCCAAGGCGCAGACAGTCGCGGCACAGAACACGCTGAACGATGCGCGCGAGGCGCTGGCGCAGATCACCGGCAAGCCGGTCGGCGACCTCAAGCGCCTGCGCGACGACCTGCCGATGGTGCCGCCCAATCCGGCCGATCCCAATTCCTGGGTGCAGGAAGCGCTCAAGAGCAATCCGAACGTGATCGCCCAGCAGTACAACGTGGAAGCCGCATCGCACAGCGTGAACGCCGCGCGTGCCGGCCACCTGCCGACGATCAGCGCCTCGGTCAGCCGCGGCACCTCGTCGAGCTGGCTGCAGAACGCACCGGGCGCCTTCGCCGACCGCAACGGCCGCTACGGCACCACCGTGGGACTTACCCTCACCGTGCCGATCTTCTCCGGCTTCGCGACGCAGTCGCGCGTGCGCCAGTCGATCTACCAGCGCGATGCGGCCGAGGATTCGCTCGAAGCGCAGCGCCGGCAGGTCACCCGCGACACGCTCAACTACTACCGCTCGGTGATCGCCGGCATCAGCCAGGTCCAGGCAAACAAGGCCTCGGTCGACTCCGGCCAGAAGGCACTGGAAGCCACCCGCGCCGGATTCGACGTGGGAACGCAGACCATGCTCAACGTGCTCAACGCGATCCAGACCTTGACCCAGGCCGAGAGCGGCTACTCGCAGTCCCGCCATGCACTGATCCTGGACCAGCTGCAGCTCAAGCTGGCCGCCGGCACGATCGACGTGAAGGACATCGAGTCGGTCAACGCCCTGCTGCAATAAGGGCATCGGCCAGCGCCTTCCCACTGCGGGAGGGCGCCGCGCCCGATCTGCCTGTCCTGGTAGATCTCCCGCCAAGGCGGACCTGGCGGCTACTCCAGCAATACGCGGTCGACCAGTTCCATCACCCGCCCCACCGCGCCGCGCTCGCTGTCGAACACGCGCCGCGCGTCTCGTCCCATCCGTTCGCGCAGTCGTGCGTCGCGCAGCAGATCCAGCACGTCCAGGCCCAATTGCTCGGCGTGCGGTACCCGGCGCGCGCCACCCTCGCGGATCAGCGTGAGGGTGATCTCCTCGAAGTTGAAGGTGTGCGGGCCGACCAGCACCGGCCGCGCCAGCGCCGCCGGCTCCAGCACGTTGTGGCCGCCGATCGGCACCAGACTGCCGCCGACGAAGGCGATGTCGGCAGCGGCGTAGAACGGCATCAGCTCGCCCATGGCGTCGATCACGAAGACCTGCTGCGCCCCGGGCACGCGGTCGGCGCTGCGCGTGGCGACGGTGAAGCCGAGGCTGCGCGCCGAGTTCTCGACCAGCCTGAAGCGCTCCGGATGGCGCGGCGCGATCAGCAACAGCGCATCGGGCAGTCGCCGCAGCACGTCAAGATGCGCCTCCAGCACCGCCAGTTCCTCGCCCTCGTGCGTGCTGGCGGCCATCCACACCGGGCGGCGCGTACCCCATTGCCCACGCAGCGCGGCGCCCGCCTCCACCGCGCCGTCGGGCACCATGTCGAACTTCAGGTTGCCGCTGACCACCAGCTGCGAGGGCTCGGCGCCAAGCAAGCGGTACCGGGCCGCGTCGGTGCGCGATTGCGCGGCGATCTGGCGGACGCTGCGCAGTGCCGTGCGCACCAGCGATCGCAGCGGGCGATAACCGCGCATGGAGCGCTCGGACAACCTCGCGTTGACGATCATCAGCGGAATGCCGCGCCGCTGGCAGGCGAAATACAGGTTCGGCCAGATCTCCGTTTCCACGATCAACGCCAGGCGTGGCCGCACTCGCTTGAGGAAGCGGTGCACGGCGAACGGCAGGTCGTAGGGCAGGTAGACGTGGAAGACGCCGTCGCCGAAGAGCTGGTGCACGCGCGCCGAACCGGTGGGAGTCACCGTGGTGACCACCAGGGGCGCGTCCGGGTAGTTACGCTGGAGCGCCTTGACCAACGGCTCGGCCGCGTTGACCTCGCCCACCGATACCGCATGCACCCACAGGCTGCCGCTGAGGCCGGAGTGCGGGAACAGGCCAAAGCGCTCGGGCCAGCGCCGGTGGTAGTTGCCATAGCGCGCACCACGGATCAGCAGCCGCAGCACGATCAGCGGCGTGGCCAGGTACATCACAAAGGTGTAGAGGTAGCGCAATGGGAGGCCAGGCTGGAGGAATGCCGGAATTATAGGCGGCATGCGCGTCGCTCTTGTCCGGGACGATGGCTTCGGCGAACCGCATCCTAAGTACAATCGTGCGGATGCCCGGCATGCCTCGCCCTTCCTTCGATTCCTCCCTGCTCGCTCCGCGCCACTGGCCCGCCTGGCTGGGCGTGGGCGTGATCTGGCTGATCGCACGCCTGCCCTATCCCTGGCTGCTTGCCCTGGGCAGGACGTTGGGCGCACTGATCCGCCACGTACCCTCGCGCCGCCGGCGCATCGCCAGGACCAACATCGCATTGTGCTTTCCCGAGCTCGATGCACAGGCGCAGGCCGCGCTGGTCGGCGCGCACTTGACCGACATCGGCCTGATGCTGGTGGAATTCGCGCTGGGCTGGATGGGTTCGGACCGCGCCATCGCACGCATACCGGCGCAGGTGGAAGGGCTGGAACATCTGGAGGCGGCCCGTGCGCAAGGCCAGGGCGTGCTGCTGGTGGGCGGGCATTTCTCGCACCTGGAACTCTGCGCGCGGCTGATCTCCCGGCGTATCCCGATCGCCGGCATGTATCGGCGCATGGATTCGCCGGTGTTCGAATGGGCTGTGCTGCGTGCGCGCCTGCGCTATGCGGCGGCGATGTTCGAGAAGGACGACATCCGCGGCACCGTGAAATACCTGCGCGGCGGCGGCACGCTCTGGTACGCGCCGGACCAGGACATGCGCAGCAAGGAAAGCGTGTTCGTGCCCTTCTTCGGCATACCCGCGGCGACCATCACCGCCACCCACCATCTGGCCCGCATGGGCAACGCGCAGGTGATCCCCTTCTTCCACCGTCGCCTGCCCGAAGGTGGCTACGTGATGCGCCTTGGCGCACCGCTACGGATGGAGGGCGACGTGGCGGCCGACACCGCGCGCGTCAATGCAGGCATCGAACAGATGGTGCGCGCCGCTCCGGCGCAGTACCTGTGGGTTCACAAGCGCTTCAAGACCCGCCCGCCGGGACAGCCCGAGGTCTACTGACCCGCAGAAAGCCGATAGACAGGGTCTTCGAAGTACAATATCGCCCTCGCCTCGTCGCTGCGGCAGCGGCCGCTTCAACAGCCGCATCCGCTCGCCTGGGCGCAAAGGTCCCCATGCCTGCCACGCCGACTGGACGCGCGCTTCCCGAAGCGACGGGCGCGCGTCCCGGAGTACGGAATGACTGCCGCCCCCATGCAACGAGCGACGGCTGTGCCGATCCTCATGTACCACAACATCGCGCGCGCGCCGCGCAAGCTGCCGCGTTGGCGCAGCCTGTATGTGAGCCCCGGCGCGTTCGCCCGCCAGATGTGGCTGCTGCGGCGGCTGGGTTACACCGGCCTGTCGATGACGGCGGCAATGCCTTACCTGCGCGGGGAGCAGCAGGGCCGCATCGCGGTGATCACCCTGGACGACGGTTACCTGGACAACCTCGAGGCGGCATTGCCCGTGCTGGCACACCACGGTTTCAGCGCCACCTGCTACGCGGTCAGCGGCCAGCTGGGCCGGTACAACGCCTGGGATGCCGAGCTTCTGGGCGTGCGCAAGCCGACGATGACGGCGGTCCAGCTGCGCCAGTGGCAGCAGGCGGGCATGGAGGTCGGCGCGCACACCCGCAGTCATCCACACCTGACCCGGTGTACCGACGCGCAGCTGCGTGAAGAGATCGAGGGCAGCAAGCACGATCTGGAGGACTTGCTGGGACAACCGGTTCGGCAGTTCTGCTACCCCTACGGCGATGCCGACGAACGCGTCGTCGCCGCGGCCCGCGAGGCCGGCTACCACGCCGCCACCACCACCCACCGCGGACGGGCGTTCGCCGGCATGGATCTGTGGCGGCTGCCGCGCATCCAGGTCGCGCGCCACCACGTGTTGGCGAAGTTCGCCGTGAAGACGCTGTCCGCCTACGAAGACCGGCGCGCATGAAGCTGCTGTTCGTTGGTACCAACCCGGAGCCCACCGGCGCAGCCACTCACTTCGTCGCTCTGGCGCAGGCGATGGTCGAAGCCGGGCACAGCGTGGATGCGGTGGTCTATCCCGACGGGCCGGTCGCCCAAGGCTTGTCCGGCTCCGGCGCGCGCCTGTATCCGGCCCACTTCCGCAATGCGTTCGACCTGCGCGGCTACGCGGCCACGCTAGCCGCCATCCGGCGCCAGCGACCGGACTGGCTGGTCGGCAACTTCGGCAAGGAATACTGGCCGCTGGTGCTGGTGGGCCGCGCGCTGGGGATCCCGGTCGCGCTGTTCCGCCACCGCACGCCGCCGATGAAGCGCTTTTCCGGCTACCTGCTGCCACGCCTGGCTCAGCGCTTCTACGCCGTCTCGCAGCATGCGCGTCAGGCCTACCTGGACCAGGGTATCCCCGGCCAGCTGGTGCGGGTGCTGCACAACCCGGTCAACATGGCCTCGTGCCGGCCCGACGCCGAGCGCCGGCGCTCGATCCTGCGCTCGCTGGCCATTCCGGAAGACGCGATCGTGCTGGGCTACTTCGGCCGCATGCATGGTGGCAAGGGCATCTTCACCCTGATGGAGGCCGCCGGCGAAGCGATGGCAAGGGAGCCGCGCCTGCACTGCCTGTGGCTGGGCGATGGCCCGGAGGCGCCGGCGCTGCGCGCGCAGGCCGCGACGCAGGCGCTGGGCCACCGGCACCATTTCGCCGGCTGGCACCACGACGTGCACCCGTTCTACAGCGCGATCTCGATGCTGGCATTTCCCTCGATCGCCACGGAAACCTTCGGGCGCGTGTCGGTGGAAGCACAGGCCGCCGGCCTGCCGGTGCTGGGCAGCAACATCGGCGGCGTGCCCGAAACCTTGCTCGACGGGATCACCGGCTGGCTACTGCCGCCAGGCGACGTGCCGGCCTGGCGCGACGCGATCCTGGCGCTCTGCGATCCGGCGGTGCGGTTGCCGATGGGTGCGGCGGCCCAGGAATTCGTGCAGCGGAACTTCTCCACCGCGGTGGTCGCCGAGCAGTTCGCCCACTCGCTGGCCGAGGCGACGCGGCGGCGTTCGGCCTTCTCCCGCGGGTCGGATGCGAGCCGCGGCTAGCTAGCTGTGATCTCTCAGTAGGTTGTTCACCCGGGGCGATCCCGGGATTCTGGAGGTGCGACCCAACCAGCACACCAGGAGCCCCGGATGAACCTGCATAAACATGCCCGTCTTACGCCCCGAGGTCGAGCCCTGCTCGT
>NZ_DASZBU010000007.1:0-54064 GCF_035943815.1 Frateuria sp. | reverse complement strand
GCGGCGCGAGTACAACGAAGAAAGACCGAAGGCGGCCCTCAGCGGGATGACGCCAGCGGCCTATGCACAACACCTGGCAAACACAGATACGATCAAACCCGGACTCTAAACCCGACCGCTACTGAAAGCGGGGGGACGTCGTTGCCATCTGACAAGGAGTAAGGCTTGTCGCCCGGATTGGCTCGGCGGGCCAAGCTCTGTCAGATAGCGAGGCGGGGCATGGCTTGAGACCTACTTGGGTACAAACGATGCAGATTGTACCCAAAAATGTACCCATAGCTCTTGGATGCCCCTGGACGACATTGGACAGCCCTGGACGAAAAGGGCAAAAAAAACCCCGCAAATCGCGGGGTTATTTGAAATTCCGAACAACTCTGGACGGTTCAGAATTTAGTGTTGGTGCCCAAGGGGGGACTCGAACCCCCACGACTTGCGTCGCTACCACCTCAAGGTAGTGCGTCTACCAATTCCGCCACCTGGGCAGGTGTGTTGCCTTTACTTCGACGAGCCCGCCGGGGCGGGAACATCCGACTTCGCGGGTGCGGCGGCAGCCGGCACGTCGCTGTTCGCCTTGGCCGGGGCCTGCGGCACGTCGGTGCCGGCGGGCGCCGCGGGCTGCGCATTTTGGGCGTGCGCGGGCTTGTTGGCAAGACCGGACATCACGCCCAGATCCGACTGCGCGCTTTGCGGCGCACCGTTGCGGCTCAGGTAGATACCCATGCCGAGGCTGAGCAGGAAGAACAGCGTCGCCAGCGCCGCCGTGGCGCGGGTGAGGAAGCTCGCCGAGCCGCGCGCGCCGAACACCGTCGCCGATGCACCGCCGCCGAAACCCGAGCCGGCGTCGGCGCCGGCGCCGCGCTGCATCAGGATCAGCACGATCATCGCCGCGGCGATCAGGATGTAAAACACGCTGAAGATGACAAACATGTTCTTAGGAGTCCGTAGGGCTTCAATGCGCCGCGGCGCAGATGCCGAGGAAATCGCCAGCGGTGAGCGAGGCACCACCGATCAGGCCCCCATCCACGTCCGGCTGCGCGAACAATGCCGCGGCATTCGCCGCCTTGACGCTGCCGCCGTAAAGCAGCCGGGTCAGACGGGCGATCATAGCATCTTCGGTTTCCAGTTGGCTACGAATGAACGCGTGCGCCTGCTGCGCCTGCTCGGGCGTGGCGGTGTGTCCGGTGCCGATCGCCCACACCGGTTCATAGGCCACGACAGCCGTGTAGAAGGGCGCGATGCCCGAGCGGGCGAGTACGGCGCCGAGCTGGCGGGCCAGCACCGTTTCGGTCTGCCCGGCCTGGCGCTCTTCCAGCGTCTCGCCAATGCACAGGATGGGCGTGAGCCCCGCGGCGCAGACGGCAGCGAACTTGCGCGCCACCAGTTCGTCGCTCTCGCGGTGGTACTGGCGGCGTTCGGAGTGGCCGACGAGAACCCATTGCGCACCCACGTCCGCCAGCATGGCCGCGGAAACTTCACCGGTATAGGCGCCCTGCCCCTCGTGCTCGCTGACGTCCTGGCCGCCGAAGCCGATGCCGCTGTTACCGGCGCGCGTGGCCAGTTCGGCCAGGTAGGGGAACGGCGGAAACACCAGCACGTCGGCATGCTGCGGACGCTGCGCGGCGATGCCGTCGACCAGGGCGGCGGCCATCGAGCGGCTGCCGTGCATCTTCCAGTTGCCGGCGACGAGTTTCCTGCGCATGCGAAGCCATCCGGTGAAAAGCCGCAAGGATAGCGATCGCCCCGCAGGGCGGCAAACGCGTGCTGGCCGGTAGGCGGACACTCGGCCATGATGGAACGGTTTCCCACCAGGACACCTGCCCGATGCCCGCCGAACGTCCATTGAGCCTGATCACCGGCGCCTCGGCTGGCATCGGCGCTGCCTTTGCGCAGGAGCTGGCCGTGCACGGCCACGACCTGGTGCTGGTGGCGCGGCGGGCCGAGCGCCTGCACGCCCTGGCCGACCGGCTGCGCGGCCAGTATGGCGCCTCCGTCCACGTGATGCCGGCCGACCTGGCCGATCCCGGCGCGCCGCAGCGACTGGCCGAGACACTGCAGCGCGAGGGCCTGGCCGTGGACTGGCTGGTCAACAACGCTGGCTACGGCGTGCCCGGCACCTTCGAGGCCAGCGACTGGTCCATGCATGCCGATTTCCTGCAGGTGATGCTCCACGCGCCGACTGAACTGGCATGGCGACTGCTGCCCGGCATGCGCAAGCGCGGCTATGGCCGCATCGTCAACGTGGCTTCGCTGGCAGGCCATGTGCCGGGTTCGGCCGGACACACGCTGTATGCGGCGAGCAAGGCCTACCTGATCAAGTTCTCCCAGTCGCTGGCGCTGGAGAACCGGCACCTGGGCGTGCACGTCTGTGCGCTCTGCCCGGGTTTCACCTGGTCCGAATTCCACGACGTCACCGGCACGCGCGCGCTGGTCGGGAAGCTGCCCCGCTTCATGTGGCAGGACGCCGGCGCGGTGGTTCGCGAGGGCATCGACGCCGTCGAGCGGGGCACCGTGGTGCAGGTGACCGGCCGGGTGAACCGCACGATCAAGGCGCTGGCCAAGCTGATGCCGGACCGCCTGGCGCTGTGGCTGACGGCGCGCGAGTCCAGGCGCTACCGCCAGCTCGATTGACACCGGCGATCACACCGCCTGCGCTACCGGCTCCGTCCGTCCGCGCTAGAACGCCCCGAGCCTGTCCCGGCCCAGATACGCCCGCTTTCCTGCCGCAAGCCCAAAGCCCAACGCCTTCGCCGCGGACGTGCGCGTGCCGCACCGGTTCATGCGGCGGCTGCTCTACAGGCCCATATCGTCCACAGCGCAAGCGCGTGCCGGGGATTGGAAGACATGGCCGGCAAGCGGATGACGGCCGTGTTCCGGATGGCGTAGGTGCTCCGGGCCACGACGGAAATCGCCTCACCCTTCGCGTGTACAGGTCAGTGTGTCGCCGACCGCGAATCCCTTGCCGTCGCGGTTGATCTCCCAGTCGACCCGATAGTGCTGCCCGTCCAGCCTGACATAGACGAAGCGCTGGGCCGGAACCACCTCGGTTGCCGAGTTCCACGCCAACCTGTCGTGTTGCCAGCCGGCCGACGCGAAACGGCGGGTGCCGCCGAAATTGTCCAGGGCCACCGCCTCGTAGCGTCCGCCCTTGGCGTCGTAGCCCCACGCTTCGAGGGCGCGGTAGCTGGCCGGAGCCATGTCCTCGTGGTGCTTGACCAGCGCGGCGCCCTGCAGGTCCCCGGCGTAACGCATACGCGAGGCGATGTGCCTGCCGCTGGCCGGGAACACGCCTTCGCAGCGCCAACTGCCCTGGAAGTAATCCAGGGCGCGCATGGGTGGCGACTCGACGGCGCCGGCCGATGTCGCAGCGAGCAAAAACAACAGGGGGAAGTAGCGCATGGCGTTGCCTGTTCATGGGAGCCCAGGCAACGCTAGGTGGCGAAGCGATCCGGCGCATCGTTCGGAAGTCATGCGCCTCAAGACATGCCGGGTCCGTCCCTTTTCGAGGAAGCGGGAGGAGGCGCTTCAGATCAACTTGATCTCGCGCAGCCGCTGCATCAGATACTCGTGCGAGGTGAGCGAGGTGTCGTAACGACTGGGGTTGTCCGCAGTGACGCACTCGGGCAGCGGATCGAGGACGACGTCGGGATTGGGATGCAGGAAGAACGGCACCGAGTAGCGGGGCTTGCGCGCGTTCTCGTTCTGCGGGTTGACCACGCGATGCGAGGTGGACGGGTACAGGTGGTTGGTCAGCCGCTGCAGCATGTCGCCGATGTTCACCACGATGGCGTCGCCCTCGGTGGTGATCGGCAGCCACTGGCCCTCGCTCAGCACTTCCAGGCCCTCGGCGCTGGCGCCGACCAGCAGGGTGATGAAGTTGATGTCTTCGTGGGCTCCCGCACGCACGTTCGGAATGCTCTCCTCGATGATCGGCGGGTAGTGGATCGGGCGCAGGATCGAATTGCCCTGCTCGGTCTTGTCATCGAAATAGTTCTCCGGCAAGCCGATGTGCAGCGCCAGCGCACGCAGCACGCGGGTGCCGAGCTGGTCCAGTGCCTCGTACAGGCCGTAGCCACAGGACTTGAACTGCGGCACTTCCTCCGGCCACAGGTTGGGCGGCATGACGTCGGCGAATTTCGAATCGCGCGGGATCTCGCGGCCGACGTGCCAGAACTCCTTGAGATCCGGATAGCGGCTGTCCTTGGCCGTTTCCACTTTGAACGGGGTATAGCCTCGCGCGCCGCCGGAGCCGGGCACGTGGTACTTCATCTTGGTTTCGGTCGGCAGAGCGAAGAACTGCTCGAAGGCCTGGTAGGCGCCGTCGATCAGCTCGCGCGGGATGCCGTGCCCGCTGATGCAGCAGAAACCGAACTGGCGGTAGGCGGCGCCGAGTTCGGAGACGAAAGCGTCGCGGTCGGAGTCATAGCGGCGGATGTCGAGCGTGGGGACTTGCTTCATGGATTTTCCGTCATGTGCACCTGCGCGGCGGATTTTACGGCGTCGGCCAGCCAGCCGGCCAACTGCTGCACCTCGCCCGCATCGGCGCCCTCGATGGTGACGCGCACCAACGGCTCGGTGCCCGACGCCCGCAACACCACCCGTCCCCGCCCCTGCAGCGTGCGCTCCACTTCCGTCAGTGCGTGGCGCACGGTGTTGCTGGCCAGCGCCTCGCGGGCGCCCTGGGCGCGCACATTGACCATCACCTGCGGCAGCTTCTGCAGGCCGCGGCGGGCCAGCGCCAGGTCCTGGCCGGAGGCGGACAGCGTTTCCAGCACCGCCAGCGCGGCGATGATGCCGTCGCCGGTGGTGGCGCGGTCCAGGCACAGGATATGGCCGGAGGTCTCGCCGCCGAGCATGCCGCCGTGGGCCTTGAGCTGCTGCATCACGTAGCGGTCGCCCACGTTGGCGCGGATCAGCGGCACCTCCAGTTCGGCCAGCGCCTGCTCCAGGCCGTAGTTGCTCATCAGCGTGCCGACCACCGGACCGCGCAGGCAGCCGCGAGCGAACAGGCTGCGTGCGAGCACGTAGAGGATATCGTCGCCGTCGGCGATGGTGCCGTTGCGGTCGACCAGGATCACCCGGTCGCCGTCGCCGTCGAAGGCGATGCCGATATCGGCGCTCTGCGCCAGCACCGCCTGCTGCAGCGTCTGCGGATGGGTCGAGCCCACGTCGCGGTTGATGTTGAAGCCATCGGGCGTGTTGCCGATCGCGGTGACGTCCGCGCCGAGCTCGGCGAACACCTTCGGAGCCACCTGGTAGGTCGCGCCGTGCGCGCAATCCAGCACGATCTTGGTGCCGCGCAGCGTGAACTCCTCCGGCACCGTCGCCTTGCAGTATTCGGCGTAGCGCGCCACCGCGTCGGCCACGCGGGTGGCCTTGCCGAGCTGCTCCGAGGGTACGGTGGCGAAAGCGGCGTCGATTTCCTCCTCGATCGCCTGCTCGATTTCGTCGGAAAGCTTCTCGCCGAGCGCGGAAAAGAACTTGATGCCGTTGTCGTGGTGGGGATTGTGCGAGGCGCTGATCACGATGCCGGCGGCGGCGCGCATCGAGCGCGTCAGGAACGCCACGGCGGGCGTCGGCATCGGTCCGAGCAGACCTACGTCCACGCCGGCAGCGACCAGGCCAGCCTCCAGCGCCGACTCGAACATGTAGCCGGAGACACGGGTGTCCTTGCCGATCAGCACCAATGGCTTGCGCTGCGTGTCGCGCGCCAGCACGGCGCCCGCGGCACGGCCCAGCCGCAACATGAAGTCGGCGCTGATCGGCCATTGCCCGACCAGGCCGCGGATGCCGTCGGTACCGAAGTATTTGCGTGTGCTCATCATCGTTCCTTGTGGTGACGCCGCGGGGCGGACGACACCTTAAGTAGCTCAGTCTTCGTCGGGCCAGCGTGGAGCCGGTGGCCGCGCGTCGCGGCGCGGCAGGGTGTCGCCTTCGCGCACCGCACGCCAGACGGCGAGCGCGTCGACAGTCGCGGCGACGTCGTGGACACGCACCATGCGCGCGCCTCGCTGTACGGCGATCAACGCCGCCGCCGCCGAGCCGACCGCGCGCGCCGCGCCGGCCGGCCGGCCGGTCAAGGCGCCGATCATCGATTTGCGCGACAGGCCCACGTAGGCGCCCACGCCCAGGTCGGCGAAGCGCTCCAGCGCACGCAGCAGCGCCAGGTTGTGCTCCAGCGTCTTGCCGAAGCCGAAGCCGGGGTCGACCAGTACGCGCCGCCGGTCGATGCCGGCCAGTTCGCAGGCGAACAGGCGGTCGGTGAGGAATCGGTGCACCTCGCCCACCACGTCGTCGTAGCGCGGATCGTCCTGCATGCCGCGCGGTTCGCCCTGCATGTGCATCAGGCACACCGGCACGCGCAATTCGGCCGCCGCGTCGAGCGCGCCCTCGCGGCGCAGCGCGTACACGTCGTTGATCATGCCGGCGCCGGCAGCCACCGCGGCGCGCATGACTTCGGGCTTGGAGGTATCGATCGCGATCGGCAGCGTGATGCGCGCGGCCAGCTGCTCGATGACGGGGATGACGCGCCGCAGCTCCTCCTCCACCGAGACGTCGGCCGCGCCCGGGCGGGTCGACTCGCCGCCCACGTCGAGCATGTCGGCGCCCTGCTCCGCCATCGCCAGGCCGTGCGCCACGGCGGCGTCGGTATCGGCGAAGGCACCGCCGTCGGAGAACGAATCGGGCGTAACGTTGAGGATGCCGACCACGCGCGGGCGGTCGAGCGCCAGCGGACGGCCGGCGCAATCGAGCACGGTGGCAAAGGGATCGGCGAACATAGGCCAGTCAGTCCTGCCCGCCCAGCGCACCCATGTGCAGGCGGTAATAACGCAGCTCGTCGATCGAATCGCGGATGTCCGACAGCGCCGTGTGCGCCGACTCCTTGCTCAGGCCCCGCGCGACGGCCGGCGCCCAGCGCCGGGCCAGTTCCTTGAGCGTGGAGACGTCCAGGTTGCGGTAGTGGAAATGGCGCTCCAGCCGCGGCATCTGCCGGTGCAGGAAGCGCCGGTCCTGGCAGATCGAGTTGCCGCACATGGGCGACTTGCCGGGCGGCGTCCAGTCCTTGAGAAATTCCAGCGTGGCCTGCTCGGCCTGGGCATGGTCGGTGGTCGATTCGAGCACCTGCTGCCACAGGCCCGACTTGCGATGCTGGTTGCGGTTCCAGCTGTCCATCGATTCCAGCCGGTCGACCTCGTGGCGGATCGCGAACACGGGGCCTTCGGCCAGCACGTTCAAGTCCTTGTCGGTCACGATCGTGGCGATCTCGAGGATCGAATCGTTGTCCGTATCCAGGCCGGTCATCTCCAGATCGATCCAGATCAGGTTGTCTTCGTTCGAATGGCTCATGCATCCTCCTTGGAGCGCGCAGTCTAGCGCAGCCCGGCCTGGCGCCATGCGATCATCGGGCGATGCAGACCTTCCTGTGGCACGACTACGAGACCTTCGGTGCCGATACCCGCCGCGACCGTCCGTCGCAATTCGCCGGCATCCGCACCAGCGCCGACCTTACGATCGTCGGCGAGCCGGTGATGTTCTTCGCCCGTCCGCCGCGGGACATGGCGCCGGACCCGGATGCCTGCCTGATCACCGGCATCACGCCGCAGCAGGCCGAGCGCGAGGGCGTCGGCGAAGCGGAGTTCGCCGCCCGCGTCCACGAGCAGCTCGCGCAGGCGGGCACCTGCGGCGTGGGCTACAACTCGTTGCGCTTCGACGACGAGTTCACCCGTCAACTGCTTTATCGGAATTTCTACGATCCGTACGCGCGCGAGTGGGAGAACGGCAACTCGCGCTGGGACCTGATCGACCTGGTGCGCATGTGCGAGGCGCTGCGGCCCGAGGGCATCGTCTGGCCGACCCGCGAGGACGGCACGCCCAGCTTCAGGCTCGAGCACCTGGCCGCCGCCAACCACCTGAAGCAGGAACGCGCGCACGACGCGCTGTCGGACGTGTACGCGCTGATCGACCTGGCGCGGCTGATCCGCGTGCGCCAGCCCCGGCTGTGGGACTGGCATTTCGAGCTGCGCCGCAAGCAGAAGGTGTTCGGCCTGCTCGACGTGGCCGGCATGACGCCGCTGGTGCACGTCTCTTCGCGCTACCCGGCCAGCCGCCATTGCCTGGCGGTGATCGCGCCGCTGGCGCCACACCCCTCCCGGCCGGGCGAAGTGATCGTCTACGACCTGGACAGCGACCCCGCTCTGTGGCTGGAGCTGGACGAGGACGACATCGCCGATCGCATCTTCACCGCGCGCGCCGACCTGCCCGAGGGCATCGAGCGCATCCCGCTGCGCACCGTGCGCGCCAACCGTGCACCGGCGCTGGCGCCACTGTCGGTGCTGAGGGACGTCGACCATGGCCGGCTCAAGCTGGACCTGGAGCGCTGCCTGCGTCACCACGCCCTGCTGCGCGCCGCCGAGGGCCTGGTCGACAAGCTGCGCCGCGTGTTCGCCCGCGCCGCCGATCTGGCGCCGCCGGACGACCCGGAGCTGGCGCTCTACGGCGGCTTCCTGCCCGATGCGGACAAGCGCCTGCTGGCCCAGGTGCGCGCCACGCCACCCGGCCAGCTGGGCCAGCAGAGTTTCCCGTTCCGCGACCCGCGTTACGCCGAACTGCTGTTCCGCTACCGCGCCCGCAACTGGCCCGACACCCTGGACGCGGACGAGCGCGCCCGCTGGGAAGCCTTCAGGATCTCGCGCCTGACCCGCCCCACCCCGCTCACGGCGCGCACGCTGGATGAGTACTTCGCGCGCATCGCCCTGCTGCGCCAGGAACGGCCCGAGCAAACCGCGCTGCTCGATTCGCTGGAGGCCTGGGGCCGCGAACTGGCGCCCCTGCCCGCGCTGGCCCTGGGCTGACGCAAGGATAGGGGCGCGATTCCGCAATCACCGATAATGGGCGCATGTCCGACATCTACTTCACCCCCGCCACCTTTCGCTTCCTGCGCGCGCTCGGCCGCAACAACAGCCGCGAATGGTTCAGTGCGCACAAGGCCGACTACGAGCGCCACGTGCGCGAGCCCTTCCTCGCGCTGATCGCCGACATGGGCGCGCCGCTCGCCGGGATCAGCGCGCACTACCGCGCCGATGCGCGCAGGAACGGCAGTTCGCTGTTCCGCATCCACCGCGACACGCGCTTCTCCAACAACAAGCTGCCCTACAAGACCTGGCAGGGCTCGCGCTTCTTCCACGCGCGGCGGCACGAGATCCCGGCGCCTTCGTTCTATCTGCACATCGAGCCGGGCGACTGCTTCGCCGGCGGCGGCATGTGGCACCCGGAGTCGGGTACGCTGAAGAACATCCGCGCCTTCCTCGCGGACAACCCGGGCGCATGGAAGCGCGCCACCCAGGGCAAGGCCTTCCGTGAGCGGCTGAGCTTCTGGGGCGAATCGCTGAGCCGTCCGCCGCGCGGTTTCGACCCGGAACACGAGCTGATCGAAGACCTCAAGCGCAAGGACTTCGCCGCCGGCGAGAACTTCGACGAGGCCTTGGCCTGCTCGTCCGAATTGCTGCCGTGGGTGGTCGAAAGCTTCCGGCGCGTGGCGCCGATGGTCGACTACCTGTGTGCCGCGCAGGAGCTGGAGTTCTAGCGTCGCCTAGCGGGCCGCCCGCTGGCGCCTGAGCAGCACCAGCGCCACCGCCATGCCGAGCACGGCGGTGGCCGCCACGTAGTGCGCCGGCGCGAGCACCCCGAACCGCTGCACCAGGAGCCCGATCAACGGCGGCGTCAATCCGCCGAACAGCGCATAGGCGACGTTGTACGACGCCGACAGTCCCGAGAAGCGCACCGCCGGCGGGAACGCCAGCACCATCAGCACCGGAACCACGCTGGTCACGCCCACCGCGAAGCCGGCCAGCGCATACAGCGCCACGAAATGCGCGCCGCCGGCGGCGAGATCGAAGTACAGCGCGTAGTCGGCCAGCAGCAGCGCGGCCGCGCCGAACAGCAGTGCCCGTGCCGGCCCGATGCGGTCGGACAGCGCGCCGTAGCACAGGCAGCCGAGCGCCAGCGCGAGGGAGGCCACGTTGTTGCCCAGGAAGGCCCGCGCCGGCGCCACATGGAACACCGTCTGCACCAGCGAGGGCGTCATCAGGATCAGCACCACGATCGCCGCGGTGAGCATCCAGGTCACCAGCATCGACAGCACGACCGCGGGCCGGTGGCTTGCCGCCACCCGCGCCAGCGGCAGGCCGGCGACCAACTCGCGCCGCGCGTGCATCGCCTCGAACACCGGCGTTTCGCTGAGCCAGCGTCGCAGCCACACGGCGAAAAAGCCGAACACGCCCCCGACCAGGAACGGCAGCCGCCAGCCGTAGTCCAGCAAGGCCGCCGGCGACAGCGAACGGTTGATCCCCGCCGCCACCAGCGAGCCGAGCACGATGCCCACGGTCAGCCCCGAAGTGAGGCTCGCGCAGGCGAAACCGATGCGCCGCGGCGGCACATGCTCTGCCACGAACACCCACGCCCCCGGCACCTCGCCACCCACCGCGACGCCCTGCACGACCCGCAGCAGCAATAGCAGCAGCGGCGCCAGCATGCCGACCTGCGCATACACCGGCAGCAGGCCGATGCCCAGCGTCGGCACGGCCATCAGGAACACGCTCAGGGTGAACATGCGCTTGCGCCCGAGCGTGTCGCCATAGTGCGCCATCACGATGCCGCCCAGCGGACGGGCCAGGTAGCCGGCGGCGAAGATGCCGTAGACCTTGAGCTGCGCCAGCCACGGCACGCTGTCCGGCGGGAAGAACAACCGGCTCAACGGCACCGCGAAGAACACGAAGACGACGAAGTCGTAGAACTCCAGCGCGCCGCCCAGCGCAGCCAGCGCCAGGGTGCGCGCGTCAGCCCGGCCCAGCGGGCGGCCGGCGTCCAGGGGAAGGGTCGTGGCGTCCATCTGCCGAGGCCGCCTTCAGTACCGCTTGTTCTTGAACAGCATGCTCACGCCCACGGCGATCACCACCAGCGGCCACCAGGTGGCCAGCAACTGCCCCAGGTGCAGGTCGAAGCCGAAATTGCGCAACAGGAACAGCAGGCCGATCACGATCAGGAGAATGCCGGGCACGTTCGGGCGCATGGGTTGCTTCTCGTGACGGAAGGCGGCCACTGTGCGCAGGCGCGGACCCGGCGTCAATGCCGGCTCAGGCCTCGGCGAAGGGAAACGCCAGGACGTCGGCGATGGCGTCGGTGCCAGCCAAGCACATCAGCAACCGTTCGATGCCGAGCGCGACGCCGGCGCAGGCCGGCATCGCATCCAGCACGGCCAGCAGCCGCTCGTCGATCGGCACCTCGCGCAGGCCACGGACGCGGCGCATTGCGTTGTCGCGTTCGAAGCGGGAGCGCTGCTCGGCCGCGTCGTTGAGTTCGTGGTAACCGTTGGCCACTTCGTAAGGCCCCAGGTAGAGCTCGAAGCGCTCGGCCACGGGTGGTTCGTCGTGGCGGATGCGGGCAAGCGCGCACTGGCTGGCCGGGTGATCGCGGATCACCGTGATGCGGTCGCGTGGAAAGGCCGGTTGCAGGCGGTGCGTGATCAAGAGGTCCAGCCAGTCGTCGCGGGTGAGCCCCTGCGGATCGATGTTGGACTGCGCCAGCGGCTGTTGCAGCGCGTCCAGCGGCGCGCTCAGCGGGTCCAGTCCAAGCCGGTCCAGGAACAGCTCCCGGTAACTCAAGGCCTGCACCTCAGCCCGGCGGCCGACGATGCCGAGCGCCGCCTGCACCAGGTCCACGACCTCGTCCGCCAGCCGCCGATGGTCCCAGCCGACCCGGTACCACTCGAGCATAGTGAACTCGGGATTGTGCCGCCCGCCCGCCTCGCCGTTGCGGAATACCCGGCCCAGTTCGTAGCAGTCGCCCACGCCGGCGGCGAGCAGGCGCTTGAGCGGGAACTCCGGCGAGGTGCGCATCCAGCGTTCGCGCGCCCCCGCGTCGACGTGGCCGCTGAAGGTGGTGGTGAAGCTTTCGATATTCGGATCGGTGTTGCCGGCGGCGGAGAGGATGGGGGTTTCCACTTCCAGCACGTGGCGATCGGCGAAGAAGTTGCGGACCAGGCGATACAGGTGGGCGCGCAGGTGCAGGGCGGAAGTCAGGGCCTCCCCCTCTCCCCGACCCTCTCCCCCGGCGTCGCCGGGGGAGAGGGAGCAGGATCGTTGAGGCACCAAGGGTGGGAAAAGAGAGCTGGAGGGCTGAGGCGCCACTGAGGAGAGGGAGTTGGAGGGTTGAGGCACTGCTGCGCGCGAAGAGGGAAAGCTGGGGGCGGCGAGCTCTTGGCCCCCTCTCCCCCGGCGACGCCGGGGGAGAGGGTTGGGGAGAGGGGGAGGCCTTTCGCCCAGGGTCTGGACAATCGCCTCCAACACGTCATCCGTCCGCAACAACACCTCATCGTTCCAAAAGCGCAGCACCTTGAAGCCGGCTTGCTCGAGCATGCGCGTACGACGGGCGTCATACGCCTGCTTTTCGCCATGCTGCCCGCCATCGAGCTCCACGATCAGCCCGTGCTCCACGCAGCAGAAATCGGCGTAGTAACCGGCGACCGGGTGTTGACGGCGGAACTTGGCGCCGAGTTGGGCGGCGCGCAGGCAAGACCAGAGTTTGGCTTCGGCGTCGGTCTGTGCCCTGCGTAGTTGTTTGGCGCGGTCCATCGCGTCTTCTCCCTGGTTTAAAGGCTTCCCCCTCTCCCCAGCCCTCTCCCCCGGCTGCGCCGGGGGAGAGGGAGCTAGGGCGTGCTGGCTCGTGGTGCTCTCTCTCCCGGCCCGGCCGGGGGAGAGGGCTGGGGAGAGGGGGAGGCCTTGGCTTCTCACCCGCCATGCTCCGCCAGCAAGGTGAGCAGCTGCGCCTCGTCCCAGACCGGCACGCCCAGCTCCTGCGCCTTGTCCAGCTTGGAGCCGGCCGCTTCGCCCGCCACCACGAACGAGGTTTTCTTGGAGACCGAACCGGCCACCTTGGCACCGAGCGCCTCCAGCCGCTGCTTGGCCTCGTCGCGGCTCAGCGTCGGCAGCGTGCCGGTGAGTACCACCGTCTGGCCCTCCAGAGGTGCACCGCCCGCATCGGCCTGCGGCACGGCGGCGAGCAGCCGCTCGACGGCCGCTTCGGCCTCGCGCAGCGGCGCAAGCTGGGCCTCGTCGGCCAGGAAGGCTTCGAGGTGGGTGGCCGCCGCCTGCGGCAGGCCGGCGGTGATCCAGTGCGCGGGGCCGGCGGCGAGCAGGCGCTCCAGCGTCGGAAAGTGCTCGACCAGCTGACGCGTGCGCTTGGGGCCGAGATCGCGCACCTTGGCGTGGTCCAGCAGCGCGGCCAGGCCCAGTCTCTCGCGCAGGCGCGGCGAAGGCGGCGTCTCGTCGCTGAAAGTGATGCCGGCGGCCAGCAGCGCGTCGACCACGCGCTGGTTGCCTTCCTGCGCGAAGAAGCCCGCGATCGAAGAAGCGACCTCCTCGCCGATGTCCGGCAGCACGCGCAGCACGGCCGCAGGCATGCTGCGCACCAGGTCAAGGCTGCCCAGCCAGGTGGCCAGCGTCTTGGCGGTGCTCTCCCCGATGTGCATGATGCCCAGCGCAAACAGGAAGCGCGGCAAGGTGGTGCGGCGGCTGGCGTCGATCCCGGCGACCAGGTTCTCGGCCCACTTGGTTGCGATCTTGCCGGCCTTGACCGTTTCGGGCGTGGTGCCCTCGCGTTCGTCGATCGCCTGCTTCATCGCCACGAAGCGCTCGACGGTCAGAGCGTAGATGTCGGCCGGCGTGCGCACGTAGTCCAGCTCGACCAGCGCGTCGACGAAGCGGGTGCCGAGGCCCTCGATGTCCATCGCGCGGCGCGAGGCGAAGTGGATCAGCGCCTCCTTGCGCTGCGCCGGGCATACCAGACCGCCGCTGCAGCGCCAGGCGGCCTCGCCCTCCTCGCGCATCAGCGCCGAGCCGCAGACCGGACATCGCGCCGGCATGCGCCAGGGCCGCGTGCCGGCCGGACGGAATTCGGCCTGCACGCGTGCCACTTCGGGAATCACGTCGCCGGCGCGGCGCACGATCACCGTGTCGCCTACGCGCACGTCCAGCCGCGCGATCTGGTCGGCATTGTGCAGCGTGGCGTTGGTGACGGTGACGCCGGCCACCTGCACGGGCTTGAGCCGCGCCACCGGCGTGGCCGCGCCGGTGCGGCCGATCTGGATCTCGATCGCCTCGACCTGCGTGCTCTGCTCCTGCGCGGGGAACTTGTGCGCGATGGCCCAGCGCGGCGCGCGCGAGACGAAACCCATCTCGCGCTGGCCGGCGTAGTCATCGAGTTTGTAGACCACGCCGTCGATGTCGTAGGGCAAGGCATTGCGCCGGTCGCCGATGCGCGTGTAGTAGGCGATCAGCCCTTCGAAGCCGCGTGCGACGTCGGCCTCCGGCGAGATCGGGAAGCCCCATTCGCGCAGCTTCGCCAGCGTCTGCGAATGCGTAGGCGGCAGCTCTCCGCCCTCGACCACGCCGACCGCATAGGCGAAGAAGCTCAGCCGGCGCCGTGCGGTCACCGCCGGGTCGAGCTGGCGCAGCGAACCGGCGGCGCCATTGCGCGGGTTGGCGAGCGGCTTCTCGCCGTGTGTGCGGGCGTAGTCGTTGAAGGCCTCGAAATCCCTGCGCAGCATGATCACCTCGCCGCGCACTTCGAGCACGCCGGGCCAGCCGCTGCCGCGCAACCTGAGCGGGATCGCGCGCACCGTGCGCAGGTTGGCGGTGACGTCCTCGCCCGTCTCGCCATCGCCGCGCGTGGCGCCTTGCACGAACACGCCCTGCTCGTAGCGCAGGCTGATCGCCAGGCCATCGAGCTTGGGTTCGACCGAGAAGGTCGGCTCGCGCCGGTCCAGCGCCTGCTCGATGCGTCGCTCGAATTCGGCGATCTCGCGGAAGCGCTCGCGTTCGCTGTCGCCTTCCTGCTCGAAGGCGTTGGCCAGCGACAGCATGGGCAGCGCGTGCCGCACCTCGGCGAAGCCGCCATGCGCGCGCGCGCCGACACGGCGCGTCGGCGAGTCGGCGCCGGCCAGTTCCGGGTAGGCGTCCTCCAGGGCTTCCAGTTCGCGCATCAGGCGGTCGTACTCGGCATCGGTGATGTCCGGGTCGTCGAGCACGTGGTAGCGGTAGTTGGCCTGCTCGATGCGCTCGCGCAGTTCGGCGGCGCGGGTCTGCCATGCGGAAGTTTTTGGGTGCATGGCCGGAAGTTTAGCGACACGCCCATCACGCCGGCATGTGGACGCTAAGGGAACCGAAAGGCCGCCGAGCTAGCGTGCCGTGAGGCGGGCGGCGGGGGCTCGTTCCGTGGGAGGTGTGCCATGCGCGCTTTGCGATTGTTCCTTTGCCTGCTCACCCTGGCTGTTTCAGGCACCGCCACAGCCGGGGGCGGTCCATTCGGTATCGACCATCGCCTGCACTACGACAACAGCGGCATCTGGAAGCGTGGCAACCAGACCGCGTTGATGTACGGCACGATCGTCACGGTCGGCGTGGGTGCGCTGGCGTTCGGCGACCAGGACAAGCTGGGCGATACCTTCTGGCGCTCGGTCGATGCCATGGTGGTCACCGGCGTCAGTACCGAGGCGCTCAAGTACACCTTCCGCCGGGAGCGACCCTCGCAGACCGACGACCCCAACCGCTTCTTCAAGGGCCACTCCCAGAGCTTCCCCAGCGGCGAAGTCGCGGCCATCTCGGCCGCGGTCACTCCCTTCATCGCCAACTATGGCCAGGATCACCCGGCCGTCTATGCGCTGGCCCTGCTGCCGGCCTATGACGCAGTGGCGCGCATGAAGGTGCGCGGCCACTGGCAAAGCGACGTGCTGGTAGGCGCTGCGATCGGCACCGGCATCGGCATCTGGGCCTCGCGCCGCGACTCGCCGCTGATCGTGGGCTGGTTACCGGGCGGCTTCAGCGTGGGTTTCGTGCACCACTTTAAGCCCTGAACGACAAGGCGATCGACCTCAGCGGTGCAGGTCGCCCGCCGCTTCGGGCTGGTAGGCGATATCGAGCACACGCAGCCGGCGCGGCTGGCCGCCGGGCATCGGCCAGTCGATCTCCTGGCCGCTGGCCAGCCCGAGCAGCGCACTGCCTACGGGCGCCAGGACAGAGACGGTGCCCGGCTTGCCGGCCGCCGCCGGATACACCAGCGTCACGGTAAGCCGGTCATCGGCCTGCTCGTCGCCGAAGGTGACGGTGGAATTCATCGTCACCACATCCGACGGCATCGCCTCAGGCTCGCACAGCTCGGCCCTGTCCAGCTCGTCGCGCAGGGCTGCGTGCTGCTGGGCCTGCTCGGGTGGCAGCCGGTCGAGAAGATTCTCGATGCGCTCCACATCCAGGCGGGACAAGGTGATGGCGGGCCGACTCATGGCGAAAATCTCCTGGAGATGAGCACGCGCGCCGGAGCGCGCACGTTCCAGCGCGTGTGATGGGTTCGTGAGTGGTTCCGGAATGAAACGTCGTCTGACTTTGGTGTCGCAACCCAGGAAAAGCAAGCCATCCCACCGGGTAACATGGCCGTCATGCCCGATGCCGCCGCTCCCTTTCCTCTCCCCGCAGCGACTGAAGAGCCATCGGACATCCCCACAAGCGAGCGCTATCGCGGCCTGATCTGGCTGGTCTCGGCGGCGTTCTTCATGCAGGCGCTGGACTCGACCATCGTCAACACGGCCGTACCTGCCATGGCCGACGCGCTTGCGGTCACCCCGCTGGGCATGCGCAGCGCGCTGACCAGCTATGTGCTGACCCTGGCGATCCTGATCCCCGCCAGCCCCTGGCTGTGCGACCGCTTCGGCACCCGCCGCGTGTTCGGCGCCGCGATCGCCGTGTTCGGCTTGGGCTCGCTGTTCTGCGGCATTTCCCGGACGCTGCCCGAACTGGTCGCCGCGCGCGTGATGCAGGGCGTCGGCGGTGCGGCGCTGATGCCAGTGGGTCGCTACGTGCTGGTGCGCAGCATCCCCAAACACGAGTTCGTGCACGTGATGAGCACGGTGGCCACCTTCGGCCTGCTCGGCTCGGTGCTCGGGCCGTTGCTGGGCGGTGCGCTGGTGGAGTTCACCAGCTGGCGACTGATCTTCCTTCTCAACGTGCCGGTCGGCGTCGCCGGCCTGTGGATGAACAAGCAGGACATGCCCGACTACCGGCTGCGCCACGCCAACCGCTTCGACCTGCCCGGCTTTCTGCTGTTCGGCGCCGCGTCCGCGCTGCTGCTGACGGCCTCCGAATTGCTCGGCGCCGAACACGTGGCGTGGGGACGGATCGGCGAGTACACCTCGCTGGCGCTGCTGATCGGCCTGATCTACGTCTGGCACAGCCGACGCACCGCGTTCCCGGTGGCTGACCTGTCGCTGCTGAAGGTGCGCAGCGTGTGGGTGGCGCTGGCAGGCAACCTGTTCACGCGGCTGGGCATCTCGGGCATGTTCTTGTTGCTGGTGCTGTTCCTGCAGGTCGGCTGCGGCTGGTCGCCCTTGCTGGCGGGCCTGATGATGGTGCCGCAGGCGCTCGGCTCGATCAGCGCCAAGTGGCTGGTAAACCGCGCACTGGCAAGGCTGGGCTACCGTCGGCTGCTGCTGGGCAATACCTTGCTGGTCGCGCTGCTGCTGGCCTCGTTCGCGCTGTTCGGCCGCGCCACGCCGATGTGGCTGATCGCGGTGATGGTGTTCCTCTACGGCGGCTTCGCCGGCATGCAGTACACGGCGATGAACACGCTGATCTACCATGACCTGGACATCAAGCACGCCTCGATGGCCTCTTCGATGGCATCCACCGCGCAGTACCTGTCGATGAGCTTCGGCATCGCGCTGGCCACGCTGCTGATGGAGTCGCTGCTGCAGGGGCACGCGCATAGCGACTACGTGGGGGCGTTCCGCTGGACCGTGCTGATCCTCGCCGCGGTCACCGCCTCGGCCAGCCGCGTGTTCAGCCGGCTGGGCGCCGACCGCCCTGCCCGCCAGCCGACCGCTGCCGAGGCCTGAGCCGGGATGGCGCGGTTGCGCCTGCTAACCTTGGGGGCGTCTTCCGGGAAGCCATCCATGCGTTCGTTCCCCCTGCTGGCCACGCTGGCTGGCCTGTCCCCCGTGCCGGCTGCCGCCGCCGAAGCCGGTGCCAATTTCCACCTGACCGACCATCCGGTCGGTTGGATCTCCTTGGCGTTGTTCGTTCTTGCCTACATGGCGGTGATGCTCGAGGAGCACATCCGCATCGCCAAGTCCAAGCCGGTGATGCTGGCTGCAGCGGTGATCTGGGGGCTGATCGCCTGGCAGACGCGCGGCGAGGACTCGGCCGCTGCGCGCGGGGCGTTCGAGGCGATGTTCCTCGAGTACTCGGAAATCTTCTTCTTCCTGGTGGTGGCGATGACCTACGTCACCGCACTGGGCGAGCGCAACGTGTTCGAGGCCTTGCGTGCGCAGTTGACGCAGCGGCGGCTGGGCTACCGTGCGCTGTTCTGGATCACCGGCGCCCTTGCCTTCTTCCTATCGCCGGTGCTGGACAACCTCACCACCGCGCTGGTGATGTCGGCGGTGGTGCTGGCGGTGGGCGGCAGCCAGCCACGCTTCGCCACGCTGGCGCTGATCAACCTGGTGGTGGCGGCCAACGCCGGCGGCGCCTGGAGCGCGTTCGGCGACATCACCACGCTGATGGTGTGGCAGGCGCACAAGGCCGAGTTCTTCGATTTCTTCCGGCTGTTTCCGTCCGCCCTCGTCAACTGGCTGGTGCCTGCCCTCGCCATGCACTTTGCGCTGCCCGGCGGATGGCCCGAACACGTGCCCGGGCAGATGCGCGTCAAACCCGGGGGCATCGGCATCTGCCTCGCCTTCGCAGTGACCATCGCCCTCACCGTGATCGGCAAGCAGTGGCTGGGCATGCCGGCGGCCTACGGCATGCTCACCGGCCTGGCATTGCTCAATCTATTGGCCTCGCGCATCGACCGTCGCCAGCGCAGCTACGCGTTGGCGCAAGGCATCGAGGAGGAGCCCTATTCGATCTTCCGCATCATCGCCAACGCCGAGTGGGACACCCTGCTGTTCTTCTACGGCGTATTCGGCTGCGTGGGCGGGCTGGCGGCACTGGGTTATCTGGATCTCGCCTCGCACACGTTCTACGGCGCGTCCGGCGCCACCCTCGCCAACGCCGGCATGGGGGTGCTCTCGGCAGTGGTCGACAATATCCCGATCATGTACGCGGTGCTGCAGATGAACCCGCCCATGGATGGGGCGCAGTGGCTGCTGATAACGCTCACCGCCGGTGTCGGCGGCAGCCTGCTGTCGGTCGGCTCGGCGGCGGGCGTGGCGCTGATGGGCGCCTCCGGCGGGCGCTACACCTTCATGACCCACCTGCGCTGGAGCTGGGCGATCGCACTCGGCTATGTGGCGAGCATCGCCCTGCACCTGGCCCTCAACGGCGCCTGAGGGGCGGCAGGCACCAGCCTCTGGCGCCCGGGCAGGCCCTCGCGCGCAGGCTGCCGGCCAGGCTGACGCGGGCGCTGAAGGACCTGAAGAAGCTCCGAGCGAGCGCGGTGAAGCCACCGTCTTGCCCGCACCTTGACGCCCGTTTCAGGCGTGATCGGCCAAGGTTCCATTCCCTCCTGGCAGGAGCACAGGCCATGAAAGCGACCCTCGTTCCCTTGGCAGCCGCGCTTGCGCTCGCTACCGCGCCGATGGCCCAGGCGCAATCGTCCTATGCACGCAGCGGCGTGCTGGTGCGCTCCGACGGCATCTACGTGCGCTGCGACCAGTGCGGCACCGTGCAGAGCATCGAACACACCGTCAACCAGGGCAGCGGCCACGGCACGGCCGGCGCCGTCATCGGCGCGATCGCCGGCGGCGTGCTCGGCAACCAGATCGGCAGGGGCAAGGGCCGCGAACTCGCCACCGTCGGCGGCGCGGTCGGCGGCGGCTTCGCCGGTCATGCCATCGGCAATCGGACCGGCAACGGCAAGGATGCCTGGATAGTCCACCTGAAGATGGGCAACGGCACGACGACGTCGGTGCAGGTCGCCGACGCCACCGGCATCCGCGAGGGCGACATCGTCCAGGTGGACGCGCAAGGCAATATCACGCGGGTGCGGTAACACCCGCCGCCGTGCACCGGCGCGGATCAACCGGCCCGCAAATGGACGGTCGGATGGCGCCGCGCCAGCACCCGCTGCATCCGTTCGATACCCGCCTGTCGCAAGCGCACCGCCTTCTCGGCGTCCGAATCGTCCAGGCGTTCGGCGCGAACGCGCTCCCGATGCTCCATCTCCAGCGCCAGCAAACGGTGGGCCAGCGCCAACCTCGCCTGGATCTGCTCGTCATGTGCCATGGTCATTGCATCCAGCGACCGCGGGAGATCCATCCTACGCCTAATTCGTGACAGCAAGCGGTCACGGTGGGAAAGGCAGGCGGCGTGAACTTCGCTGCAGAGCGAGTGACCTGCCATGGCTTGGGCCGTCGGCCCATGGTTGGCGGAGAGAGTGGGATTCGAACCCACGGAAGGTTTGACCCTTCGCCGGTTTTCAAGACCGGTGCCTTAAACCGCTCGGCCATCTCTCCGATGGACAGCTCCGCCGGCCTGCTGGCCGGCGATGGATCGGGGCATTGTACGGTCGACGGGGATCTTGTCCATCGCGGCGGCACGCGCGATCAACGGTTTGGTTGACGGCCGCGAAGGCGTGCAGGTTCTTGCGTTTAGCGGCTCGCCGGATAGCTGAGCGGCGGCCGTATGCGAACGCTCGAGCCATCTTGCGGGGAACCCTGGCTCGCCTAGGATGCGTCCCACGGCCAGCGGCGGTCGCTTGCCGACATCCACCACTCGGGGGTTCCCATGAACATGAAGCCGATCCTGTGCACCGTTGCCCTGCTCGCTGCCGGCGCCATCCTTTCGCCCGCCCACGCCGACGGCCACTGGGCCAAGACCCACCCGCGCCGCGACCAGGTCAACGATCGCCTGCAGCACCAGAACAAGCGCATCCACGAGGAGCGCAAGGAGGGCGATCTCACCAAGAGCCAGGCGGCTGCCATGCACAAGGACGATCGGCAGATCCGCCAGGAGGAGCGCGACATGGCCAGGCAGAACGGAGGCCACCTCACCAAGCAGGAGCAGCGCACGCTGAACCAGCAGGAGAACCAGGTCAGCAAGGACATCGGCCACTGAGGCCACGCCGACCGGATCGGACCCGCGGGGCGCTTCGGCGCCCCGCGTGTTTTCAGGCCAGCCGTTCCAGGCCGCGCAGGTAGGGCCGCAGCGCCTCCGGCACGGTGATCGAACCGTCGGCGTTCTGGTAGTTCTCCATCACCGCGATCAGGGTGCGGCCGACGGCGAGGCCGGAGCCGTTCAAGGTGTGCACCAGTTCGGGCCTGCCGGTTTCCGGGTTGCGCCAGCGGGCCTGCAGGCGGCGCGCCTGGAAGTCCTCGAAGTTGGAGCAGCTGGAGATTTCGCGGTACGTGTTCTGGCTGGGCAGCCAAACTTCCAGGTCGTAGGTCTTGGCGGCGCCGAAGCCCATGTCGCCCGTGCACAGCAGCACCTTGCGGTACGGCAGGCCGAGCAGCTGCAGCACCCTCTCGGCGTGGCCCACCATCTCCTCCAGCTGCGCGTAGGAGTCGGACGGCCGGGCGATCTGCACCATCTCGATCTTCTCGAACTGGTGCTGGCGGATCATGCCGCGCACATCGCGGCCATAGCTGCCTGCTTCGGCGCGGAAGCACAGCGTGTGCGCCGTGAAGCGCTCCGGCAGCGCATCGGCATCCAGGATGGTGTCGCGCACCAGGTTGGTCAGCGGCACTTCGGCGGTGGGCACCAGGTAGCGCTTGGACTCGCCCACCTGGGTGGCGAACAGGTCGTCTTCGAACTTGGGCAGCTGGCCGGTGCCCTGCATGCTGTCGGCATTGACCAGCACCGGCACGTTGCACTCGAGGTAGCCGTGTTCGGCGGTGTGCAGATCGATCATGAACTGCGCCAGCGCGCGGTGCAGGTGCGCGAGCTGGCCGCGCAGCACGGTGAAGCGCGCGCCGGAAAGCCGCGCGCCGGCGTCGCCGTCGAGCCAGCCGTGGCGCTCGCCGAGTTCGACGTGATCCTTCACCGGGAAATCGAACGTGCGCACCACGCCCCAGCGGGTGATCTCCTGGTTGTCGTGCTCGTCCCGGCCCAGCGGCACGGTCTCGTGCGGCAGGTTGGGAATGCCGAGCGCGATGCCGGCGAGCTTGCACTGCACCTCGCCCAGCGCCTGCTCGTTGGCCTTGAGCTTGTCGCCGATGCCGGCGACCTCGGCCATCAGCGGCGCCACGTCCTCGCCCTTGGCCTTGGCCTGGCCGATCGCCTTGGAGCGGGTGTTGCGCAGGTTCTGCAGGTCCTGCGTCTCGGTGGCCAGCCGCTTGCGCTCGCCCTCCAGCGCCTCGACGGCGACGACGTCCAGCTCGAAACCGCGGGTTTGCTTGAGGCGCGCGGCGGTTTCGGCCAGGCGGGAGCGCAGCAGGGTCGGGTCCAGCATGAGGGCGATCCGTTGGAGGATTGAACCTCGGATTATCGCCGCGGGTGATGTGGAGGAGCAAACGCGGAACGTCTTTCTGGCGGGGTGCAGTGGGTGGAAACCCTTACTCTCCCCGACCCTTTCTCCCGATGCGATTGGTAGGAGTGAGCTTATTTCTCGCGGGCCTGGCGGCGGGCTTCGCGCAGGGAAAGCAGCTTTTCGCGCAGCTTCTGCTCCAAGCCGCGGTCGACTGGTTCGTAGAACACGGTGCCGTCCAGCGCGTCCGGCAGGCATTGCTGGCCGAGGGCGACACCGCCGGCGGCATCGTGGTCGTACTGGTAGCCCTTGCCGTAGCCCAGGCCTTTCATGAGTTTGGTCGGCGCGTTGCGCAGGTGCATTGGCACCTCGAGCGTGCCGGTTTCGCGCACGGCGGCGCGGGCCCTGTTGTAGGCCATGTAGGCGGCGTTGCTCTTGGGCGCGATGGCCAGCCAGATGGCGAGCTGCGCCAGCCCCAGTTCGCCCTCGGGGCTGCCGAGGCGTTCGTAGGTATCCCAGGCGTCCAGCGCCATGCGCCAGGCACGTGGCTCGGCCAGGCCGACGTCCTCCACCGCCATGCGGGTCATGCGACGCGCCAGATAGAGCGGATCGCAGCCGCCGTCGAGCATGCGGCAGAGCCAGTACACGGCGGCGTCCGGGTCCGAGGAGCGCACCGATTTGTGCAGCGCCGAGATCTGGTCGTAGAACTGCTCGCCGCCCTTGTCGAAGCGGCGCGTGCGGTCGGCCAGCACCTGGGTCAGGGTGGCCTCGTCGATGCGGCCTTCGTCGGCAAGTTCGGCGGCGATCTCCAGCAGGGTCAACGCGCGGCGCACGTCGTCGTCGGCAGCCCGGGCGATCAGCTGCAGCGATTCGGGCTCGACCTTCAGATTCAAGCGGCCCAGGCCACGTTCCTCATCGACCAGCGCGCGCTCCAGCGCGGCGACGATGGCCTCGGCGGACACCGCCTCCAGCACGTGCACGCGACAGCGCGAGAGCAGCGCCGAGTTGAGCTCGAACGAAGGGTTTTCGGTGGTGGCGCCAACGAAGACGATCACACCCTTTTCGATGTGCGGCAGGAAAGCATCCTGCTGCGCCTTGTTGAAGCGGTGCACCTCATCGACGAACAGCACGGTGCGTCGGCCCTGGGCGAAATTGGCCTCGGCCTCGGCCAGCGCCTTGCGTACATCAGGCAGGCCCGAAAGCACGGCGGAAATGGCGCGGAAATCGGCGTCGGCATAGCGCGCCACCAGCAGCGCGAAGGTGGTCTTGCCGCAGCCGGGCGGCCCCCACAGCACCATCGAATGCACCCTGCCCGCCTCCAGCGCGCGGCGCAGCGGCGAATCGGCGGCGGTCAGGCGCGGCTGTCCGACGATCTCGTCGAAGCTGCGCGGCCGCATGCGCTCGGCCAGCGGCTTGAGTGCGTCGGATTCGGGGAACAGAGAAGCGGTATCGGGCATCCCGGGATGATATAGCGGCCCGGCTGCGCACAAGATGTCACCCTGGAACGAGGTTTCCTAGGAGCTTTCGCTGCGCTGGCTATAGAAGCTGTAGAGCGCGCCGCACAGGCCGGTCAGTACCGCCGGGATCAGCAGGCTGCGTTCGCGCAGGCGCTCGAACAGCAGCGCGCCGACGAGGCCGCCGAGCATGAAACTGCCGATCACCAGCACGCATACGCGCACGCGCAGGGCATCCACCTCCAGCCCGCGCAGGCGATGGCCCAAGTAGATGCCAAGGTCGGTGAACATGCCCGAGACGTGGGTGGTGCGGAACACCGCGCCGCTATAGGCGCTGACCATGCCGTTCTGCAGGCCGCAAGCCATCGCGGCAAGCCATAGCCCCGCGGACCATTCCCGGTCCAGCAGCGGCACGGCGGCGAACAGCAGCAGCGATTCGAACAGCAGCGCGACCCCGTACGGGCGGCCCAGCTTGAGCGTGCTTTTCTGCACGATGGCGCCGCTGGCCATGGCGCCGAGCATGAAGGCCAGCAGCGACAGCGCCCAATGCAGCGCCTCGCCGCCGTTACCCGTGCCCAACGAGATGCCCAGCAGCGTGGTCGAACCGGTGAGGTTGCTGATCGACTGGTGCCGGAAGCCCATGTAGCCGGCGGCGTTGATCAGGCCGGCGACGAAGGCGAGCGCGCCGCCGCCGATCCACGCCCAGCGCGGCAGCTGGCGCAGCACGGGCATGGTCGGTCAGTCCTTGAGCGGCTGGGTAGTCATCACCGGCAGGTCGCCGATCACGTCGGCGCCGGACGGCGGGGTGAAGTTGAAGGTCGAGGGCGGCAGTTCGACGTTGCGTTGCCAATCGGAAAAACGGATGTCGGTGATCGCGCCGAGCTGGTCGCGGAACACCATGCGCTTGAGGCCCTGCGCGTCGAAGCCGAGGTCGGCATAGTCGAACTGCGGATCCTTGGCCCTGGAGGTCATGCGCAGCCAGGTCAGGCCGTCGCGCTCGCCCTGCTCGGTCACCTTGAAGTCGCGGTCCAGCTGCTTGAGATCGGTGACCACGGTGAGAGGGCTGTGTGCCTCCTCGGTGCTCTGCACGCGCACGGTAACCTGCTCCAGCTCCGGGTCGTACAGCCACACGCGGCTGCCGTCGGCGACGATGGTCTGCTTGTAGGGCGCCACGGTGTCCCAGCGGAATTCGCGCGGCGCCTCCAGCGCGAGCGTGCCGGAACTGGTCTTGGCGCCCTGCCCGCTGGCGTCGGTGAGGGTCTGCGTGAAGTGGCCCTTGAGCGAGTGCAGGCCATTGGCGAAGGCGTCCAGCCGTTGGCGTGCAGGACCCGTGGCGGCATGGGCCAGGCTCGCCAGGGATAGCGCGAACGTAGCGAGAAAGGTAACGGCGAGGCGGTTCATGGGGCCCTGTTCCTTGAGAACGTGCGGCGAGTTTGGGTGGCAGTTGCTTAATCGGGGCTCAAGGTGATTTTAGGGGGCGGACGCATGCGCGTGGCTTGCCCGCGAGAGTCGCTCACGACAAGCCGTCAACCTTCGCTCCGGATTTCCCCACCCGCCCTTCGGGCACCTTCCCCTGCGGGCGGGGGAACGATGAAGCATCACTTCGGCGGCGGCGGCGCGAGTACTTCGCGGTTGCCGTTGTGTTGTGGGGCGCTGACCACGCCATCGGCTTCCATCTGCTCGATCAGGCGCGCGGCGCGGTTGTAGCCGATGCGCAGGTGGCGCTGCACGCCGGAGATCGAGGCACGGCGGGTCTGCGTGACCACGGCCACGGCCTTGTCGTAGAGCTGCGCGTCGGCGTCGCCGCCTTCCTCGCCGTCCTGCGGCAGACCCGAGTCATTGATGAACTTGCCGTCGGCGGTGGCCTGCACTTCCTCCAGCACGCCCTCGATGTACTGCGGCGCGCCCTGCGCCTTGAGCCAGGCGACCACGCCGTGCACCTCGTGGTCGTCGACGAAGGCGCCGTGCACGCGCTCGGGCGTGGCGGTGCCGGGCGGCAGGTAGAGCATGTCGCCGTGGCCGAGCAGTGCTTCGGCGCCGGATTGGTCCAGGATCGTGCGCGAGTCGATCTTGCTCGACACCTGGAAGGCGATGCGGGTCGGGATGTTGGCCTTGATCAGGCCGGTGATCACGTCCACCGACGGACGCTGCGTGGCAAGCACCAGATGCACGCCGGCGGCGCGCGCCTTCTGCGCCAGGCGGGCGATGAGTTCTTCCACCTTCTTGCCGACGATCATCATCATGTCGGCGAATTCGTCGATGATGATGACGATATAGGGCAGAGGTTCCAGCGGCTCGGCCGCCAGGTTGGGCATCTCCGGGTTGGGCCGGAACAGCGGGTCCAGCAACGGCTGGCCGGCCGCCTCGGCATCCTTGACCTTCTTGTTGAAGCCGCCCAGGTTGCGCACGCCCACCGCGGCCATCAGTCGGTAGCGGCGCTCCATCTCGGCCACGCACCAGCGCAGCGCATTGGCCGCTTCCTTCATGTCGGTCACGACCGGCGCGAGCAGGTGCGGGATGCCCTCGTAGACCGAAAGCTCCAGCATCTTCGGGTCGATCATGATCATGCGCACGTCTTTCGGGCTCGCCTTGTAGAGCAGCGAGAGCACCATCGCATTGACCGCGACGGACTTGCCCGAACCGGTGGTGCCGGCGACCAGCAGATGCGGCATCTTGGCGAGGTCCGCCACCACCGGACGGCCGCCGATGTCCTTGCCCAGCGCCAGCGCCAGCGGCGACTTCATCTGGTCGTACTTGTCCGAGCGCAGGCTTTCGGACAGGTACACGATCTGCTTCTTGGCGTTGGGGATCTCCAGGCCGATCACGTTCTTGCCGGGGATCACGTCGACTACGCGCACGCTCACCACGGACAAGCCGCGGGCGATGTCCTTGTCCAGGCTGGACACCTGTGAGCCGCGCACGCCGGCGGCGGGCTCCAGCTCGAAGCGGGTGATCACCGGGCCCGGATAGACGCCGACGACCTTGGCTTCGATGCGGAAGTCCTTGAGCTTGAGCTCCACCTGGCGCGAGAGCACTTCGAGCGTTTCTTCCGAATAGCCCGGGCCCTGCTCCGGAGCCTCGTCCAGCAGCGACAGCGGAGGCAGCTCGCCTGGCTGCGAGGCGCCGACGAACAGCGGAATTTGAGTTTCCAGCTTCGCACGCTCGCTCTTGGCCACCGGCGCCGGTGGCGTCTCGATGCGCACCGGCTCGCGCTTGGCTTGCTTGACCGCCTCGGCCTTCTTGACCA
Organism: Frateuria sp.; assembly: GCF_035943815.1. GTDB lineage: Bacteria > Pseudomonadota > Gammaproteobacteria > Xanthomonadales > Rhodanobacteraceae > Frateuria_A. The sequence continues at coordinate 26,920 of NZ_DASZBU010000007.1, read as the reverse complement.
CCTCGCGTTCGGCGCGCGCCTGCTGCGCCTTGGCCGCTTCCGGCGCCTGCTTGAGCTTGCCGCGCAGCCAGCCGACCAGCGCCAGCGTGCCCTGTCCGGTCCAGTCCATCACCTTGAACCATGACAGCCCGGTGGCGAGCGTCACCGCGATCAGGAACAGCGCCAGCAGCAGGAGCGGAGCGCCCTTTTCGCCGAAGGCTTGCAACAGGCCATGGCCGACCCACTGACCGATGATGCCGCCCACGCCCTGCGGCAGCACCGCCTCGGTGAAGTTGAGATACAACAGCGCCGGCGCCGTGATGAAGAAAAACACGAAACCGATCAGGCGCAGCGAAGACTCCCATGGGTGCTCGGCCTGTTCGCCGCGCTGGCGCAGGACCTGCACGCCCAGCAGCAGGAGCAGCAACGGGAAGCAGTAGGAAACCAGCCCGAAGATGTAGCGCAGCAGGTTGGCGATGTTGGCGCCCACGGCGCCACCGAAATTGCGGGCGTGATCGACCGTGCCGACATGGCCCCAGCTGGGGTCCTGGTCGTTGTAGCTGGCCAGGCATACCAGCAGGTACACCGCCAGCGGCAGCAGCAGCAAGGCGCCCGCTTCGCGCAGACGGCGCTTGGCTTCTTCGCTCAGGCCAGTGGATTGAGTCGCTTTCTTTACGTTTGCTGCGCTTCGCGCCACCGGAGTGGATTCCCCTCGAGACTTCGCCCCAAGTCTACACAGGGCGCTGAGGGGGTAGAAGCTTGATTTTTCTGGAAAGGCGCAGGTTTTGGAAAGCCCTCTCCCGGCGGGGGGAATCGGCGGTGGGTCCGGGCGGAGCGCGATATCACGCTCCGCCCGGACCCTCGCCCGCCTGTGGGCACCCTCTCCCGCGGGGAGAGGGATTCAACCTAGACCATGCCCTGCAACGCCGGATGCACCAGCTTGCCGCCGTCGACGTTGATGCCACCGGCCAGCGGAGCGTGCTCGCGCCACTGGTTGCCGGCCGCCAGGCGCTGCACGTACGGCAGGATCGCGGCGGAGATGGCCACCGACGAGGTCTGCGGCACCGCGCCCGGCATGTTGGTCACGCAGAAATGCGTCACGCCGTGCACCTCGTAGGTCGGCTCCTTCCAGGTGGTCGGCTTGGAGGTCTCGAAGCAGCCGCCCTGGTCGATCGAGATGTCGACCAGCACCGAGCCCTTCTCCATGGTCTTGACCATGTCCTCGGTGACCACGCGCGGCGCCTTGGCGCTGGGGATCAGCACGGCGCCGACTACCAGGTCCGCATCGCGCACTTCCTGCGCCACCGAGGATTCGTAGGCGTACAGCGCCGTCACGTTGGGACCCATCGCCATCATCTCGGCGAGGCGGTCCTGGCGCTTGTCGAACACCACCACGTTGGCGCCCGCGGCGGCGGCCAGCGCGGCGGCGTTGCCGCCGGCGGCACCGGCGCCCAGCACCACCACCTTGCCGCGTGGCGTGGAGGCCATGCCGCCCAGCAGCTTGCCCTTGCCGCCCTGCGGACGATGAAGCAGGGTCGTACCGATCTGCGTGGCGATGCGACCGGCGATCACCGACATCGGCAGCAGCAGCGGCAGGCCGCCGTTCTCCTCGACCGACTCGAATGCGACGCCGGTCAGGCCGATCTCGAGCAGGCGCTTGGTGAGTTCCGGCTCGGCCGCCAGGTGCAGATAGCAGAACAGCAGGTGGTGCTTCTTCAGCAGGGCCAGGTCGCCGGCGATCGGCTCCTTGACCTTGACGATCAGCTCGCCCTTTTCGTACAGCGCGGCAGCATCGGGAACGACTTTGATGCCTTCCTTGGTGTAGGCCTCGTCGGAGAAGCCGCTCTTCTCGCCCGCGCCGGACTGGATGAACACTTCATGGCCGCGGCGGACCAGATCGGCGGCGGCGGCAGGAACGAGGGCGACGCGACCTTCGAGGGTCTTGGTTTCGGAAGGAATACCGATACGCATGGTTTGGCTTGTCCTGTGGAATTGGGCCGGCGCAAGGCGTCGACGATGGGGGGAAACACAAGCGGCAAGCCTTGAATCGCGACGCGCCCTTCCCCATCCTTGCGGGTTCCAAGCGCCAGCCCTCGGTACGGCGGGTAACGCCGCGACCGCCGGGAGCGAACTTTCGATCAAAGCCGCCAGCAAACCGAAGGATTATAGCGATGACCACCCCCAAGCACAGCCGCCTGCTGATCCTCGGCTCCGGCCCCGCGGGCTATACGGCCGCGGTGTATGCGGCGCGTGCCAACCTCAAGCCGACGCTGGTCACCGGCCTGCAGCAAGGCGGCCAACTGATGACCACTACGGAAGTGGACAACTGGCCGGGTGACGTCGAAGGCCTGCAGGGCCCGGCGCTGATGCAGCGCATGGCCGAGCACGCCGAACGCTTCCATACCGAGATGATCTTCGACCACATCCACCAGGTGGACCTCAACCAACGCCCATTCCGCCTCAAGGGCGACTCGGGGGAGTACACCGCCGACGCGCTGATCATCGCCACCGGCGCCACCGCCAAGTACCTCGGCATCGCCAGCGAAGAAAAATTCAAGGGCCGCGGCGTGTCCGCCTGTGCCACCTGCGACGGCTTCTTCTTCCGCGAGCAGGACGTCGTCGTGGTCGGCGGGGGCAACACTGCCGTGGAAGAGGCGCTGTACCTGGCCAACATCGTGCGCAAGGTCACCCTGGTGCACCGCCGCGACAAGCTGCGCGCCGAGAAGATCATGCAGGACAAGCTGTTCGAGAAGGCTGCCGCCGGCAAGATCGAGCTGGTCTGGAACAGCACCATCGACGAGGTGCTGGGCGACGCCTCCGGCGTGACCGGCGTGCGGGTGAAGGACGTCAATTCCGGCGCCACCCGCGACATCGAGGCGACAGGCTTCTTCGTCGCCATCGGCCACACACCCAATACCGGCATCTTCGAAGGCCAACTGGAGATGCACGACGGCTACATCAAGATCAGGAGCGGCACCAGCGGCATGGCCACGATGACGTCGGTGCCGGGCGTGTTCGCAGCCGGCGACGTGGCCGACCACGTCTACCGCCAAGCCATCACGTCGGCCGGCTTCGGCTGCATGGCAGCGCTGGACGCGGAGCGCTGGCTGGACCAGCAGAACCTGACGGGCTGAATCCCCGACTCATGCGGTAGCGAGCCTCGCTACCGCAAGGGCCCGCGAGCAAAAAAAAAGCCCCATGCCGAAGCATGGGGCTTTTCTACATCAGGACGCTCACAACGCAATCAGGCAGCGATTTCCACGCCCGAAGCCTGGGCACCCTTGGGGCCCGTGGTGACCTCGAACTTCACGCGCTGGCCTTCCTGCAGGCTACGGAAGCCCTTGGAGTTGATGGCCGAGAAATGGACGAACACGTCCTCCCCACCGTCCTCAGGCGCGATGAAACCGAAACCCTTGGCGTCGTTGAACCATTTGACCGTACCGAAACGCATTGCGTGAACCTCTGACTAGGACTGGATGCACCAAGGCTTTGCGCTGGACCGCCGTTTCCCCTTGGTCAGCCGCCCCTGGCACGGGCGAAAGTATCAACATGTTTATGGGCAAAGCGCAATATGCGGGTTTAATTTCGATGTCGGCCGATCGCATGGCGCGGGGCGGCGGTAATAAAAACCTCCCCGCGAACGCATGGTTTGAGCCAAATGCCAGGAAATGCCTGCTCAGGACAGCATCGCTTTGAGCAATACCGGGACTTGCGCCGTGGCGGCCGCCAGGTGGGCAAAGATTTCCTCGATGCTGATTTCGGCCTCGTCGCCGCAACCGGCGGCGAAGTTGGCGACCAGGGCCAGGCAGGCATATTGGAGATCCAGTTCGCGCGCCAGGGCCGCTTCCGGCATCCCGGTCATGCCCACCAGGTCGCAACCGTCGCGCTTCATGCGGGCGATCTCGGCACGGGTTTCCAGCCGGGGACCCTGGGTGGCGCCGTAGCAGCCCCCGTCGATCACCGGGATGCCTGCCCTCACGGCAGCCGCCAGCAGGTCCTGGCGCAACGAGGCGGTATAGGGTTCGCTGAAGTCGATATGCCTGACCTCGACACCCTCGCTATCGCAGAAACTGGTGACGCGGCCATGGGTGTAGTCGATCAGCTGGTCGGGCACCACCACGGTGCGCGGCCCCATGTCCGCCCGGATGCCGCCAACCGCGTTGATGCCAACCACCCGGCGTGCGCCGAGGGCATGCAAGGCCCACAGGTTGGCGCGGTAGTTCACCCGGTGTGGCGCCAGGGTATGGCTCTCGCCGTGGCGCGCCAGGAAGGCCAGCCGCTTGCCGGCGAAATCGCCCAGCACCACTTCGCCCGATGCCGGGCCATAGGGGGTTTCCAGCGCACGCCGGCTGATGTTTTCCAGCCCCGGGAACCGGTAAAGGCCGCTGCCGCCGATGACTGCAAGGTCGATGTTCGCTTCGGTCATGCCCGCTCCCGTGCTCATTCGGATCTCAGCGCATAGATCGCCGGCAGGTTGCGGCCCTGCTCGTGGTAATCCATGCCGTAGCCGAACACGTAACGGTCAGGCAGCTCCACGCCGTTGAAGTCCGAGGCGATGCCGGCCACGCAGCGATCGTGCAGCTTGCGGCAGAGGCTGGCGATCAGCACGCGCCTGGCGCCGCGCTTCATGCAGTCGTCGCGCACCGCCTTGAGCGTGTGCCCCTCGTCCAGGATGTCGTCGACCAGCAGTACCGTGCGTCCGGCCAGCGCCGCCTGCGGCTCGCGCAGCCAGCACAGGTCGCTGCCGGCCGTGGCGCCGCGGTAGCGGGTGGCGTGCACGTAGTCGAACTCCAGGTCCGTGCGGATAGCCAGCGCCAGTTGCCCGGCGAACATCAGGGCGCCGTTCATCACGGTCAGGAACACCGCCCGCTCGCCGCCCAGGGCGGCGTCGATGCGCCGGCCCAGGTCGGCGATCACGGTTTCCAGTTCGGCGCGCTCGAACAGCACGTCGGCGTTGGCCAGCGCTTGCGCCAGTGTGGGGGGCGGATTGCTCATGCGTTTCCTTCGGATTCGTCCAGCGCGCCGATGCGCGCGATGAAGCGGTCGCGTTGCGGGTTGTCCAGCAGGCCTTCCCAGGTCGCACCGATGGCGCCGCGCAGCGGCGCGAGCCGTTCCATGGCCTCGTCGGAGGGCGGGGGCAGGGCGGCGATCGCCTCCTCCACCACGTCCGGGAAACAGGCCAGCACCAGATCGCAGCCAGCGGCCAGATGAGAGCGCACGCGCGCGTGCACGCCCCCGGCGGCGCCCGCGGCCGCCATGCTGATGTCGTCGCTGATGACCACGCCGGCGAATCCCAGCTCGCCGCGCAGGATGTCCTGGATCCACACCCGCGAGTAGCCCGCAGGCCGGGCGTCGACGGCCGGATAGATCACGTGCGCCATCATGACTGCCTCCGCGTGCGCCTCGATCGCTTCGGCGAACGGATGCATGTCGACCGCACGGATCACCTCGAGCGGACGCGGGTCGATCGCCTGTGCCTTGTGCGTGTCGGCCGCCACCGAGCCGTGGCCGGGGAAATGCTTGAGCACCGCTGCCATGCCGCCCAGGTGCATGCCGCGCACGTAGGCCTGGGCCAGTTCGCCGGCGATGGCCGGGTCTTCGTGGAAGGCGCGCGTGCCGATCGCGGCGCTGCCTCGCGCCAGGTCCACTACGGGGGCGAAGCTGAAGTCCACGCCGCAGGCACGCAGTTCGCTCGCCATCACCCAGGCGTGCTCCTCGGCCAGGCGCACCGCATCCTCCGGGTCGCGGGCGTAGGCCGCGCCGATTCTCGCGAGGGCCGGCAGCCTGGTGAACCCGTCACGAAAGCGCTGCACCGGGCCGCCTTCCTGGTCGACCGCCACCAGCAGCTGTTCGCCGCCCGCCTCCCGGATGGATTCGACCAGCGCCATCAGCTGTTCGCGGTCGGCATAGTTGCGCGCGAACAGGATCACACCAGCTACGCCGGGCGCGACCAGCCAGCCGCGCTCGCGCGGTTCGAGCTCGAGCCCGGCCAGGCCTATCAGCAACATGTGGGTTCTCCGTCGGCGCCGGCGCGTTCCGCGTCCGACCAGCGGGCGAACGGGTGCGCGACCAGATTGACGTTGTAATAGCGCGCCAGCGCGCTGACCTCGCGGCCGAGCCAGGCCGGACGCGGGAATGCGGCATCCGCTGCGGGAAGCTCGATCTCGGCGACCACCAGGCCCGCGTTGTCGCCCAGGAATTCATCGACCTCGAACAAGCTGCCTTCGACCTCGACGTAGTGGCGGACTTTCTCGAGCACGCCGTCGCAAAGCGACGCCAGCATGGCCTGGGCATCCTCCAGCGGCACCGGATACTCGAATTCGGCGCGCTCGATGCCGAGCGTCGCACTCTTGACGTTCAGCCATGCCCGCTCGCCCGCTCGCCGCACGCGCACCGAAGCGAGGGCCTGGCCTTCCTGCAATGCCCTTGCGCCGACCAGGTAACCCTGCGCGATTCGCTCGCTGCGCACGACGCCCTGGCGCCAGCGCTCGTCAGCCAACAGGAATTTGCGTTCGATCTCGGTAGCCATCGCAGCCGCAAGCCAAGGGGGTCGACAAGGATAGGCGCTGCGGCGCGTCATGGCGAGCGACCATACCCTTCGTTTCCGGCCCTTCACCCACGACGTGGGGAGATGACGACGGGCCGATGGAGCGCTCTTGGGCGCGAGGTCGGGGCAAGCCTCTGGCCCTTACTCGCGCTTCCCATCGGCGCTCGCCCCTTCGGCGCTAGCTACGCCATTTCGCCACTCTGCGCCGGTGGGCCGGGCGCGCCTTCCCCGGAGGAAGGATCGGCACTAGCGCCGCTCGAACAGCGCGATGGATTCCACGTGCGCGGTGTGCGGGAACATGTCCATCACGCCGGCGGCGGCGAGCTTGAACCCGTGGCGGTGCACCAGCAGGCCGGCGTCGCGCGCCAGCGAGGCCGGGTGGCAGGACACGTAGACGATGCGGTCGGTGCCCTTGCGCGGCAGGTAGTCCAGCACCTGTTCGGCACCGGCACGCGGCGGATCGAGCAGGATCTTGTCCCAGGACGCGCGCGCCCAGGCGCTGCCGCGCTGATCCTCGAACAGATTGGCGACATGGAAGTGCGCGTTGGCGATGCCGTTGCGCGCGGCGTTGGCGGCGGCGCGTTCGACCAGCCCGTGCTCGCCTTCCACGCCGGCGACCTCGGCCACCCGGCGCGCGATCGGCAGCGTGAAATTTCCCAGGCCGCAGAACAGGTCCAGCACGCGGTCGGCCGGCTGCGGATCGAGCAGCTCCATGGTGCGGGCGAGCATGCGCCGGTTCATGCCGGCGTTGACCTGCACGAAATCCAGCGGCTCGAATTCCAGCTCGACGTCGGCCACGCCCGCGCCCGCCGGCAACCGGAACGTCAGCCGCGGCTGCTCGGGCCACAACGGATGCACGCTGCTGATGCCGCCCGGCTGCAGGTAGATCGCGAAGCCGTGTGCCTGGGCGAAGGCGACCAGCGCCTGCGCGTCACGCTCGCTCAGCGGCTCGAGGTGGCGCACCACCAGGGCGATGGTGTCGTCCCCCGCGGCGAACTCGATCTGCGGGATGCCGTTGGCGCCGTCCAACGCCCCGATCAGCTCGGCGAGCAGACCGATCTTGTCCCCGAGCGACGGGTGCACGACGTCGCAGTGGGCGATGTCCGCCACGAAGCGCGGGTTGGATTCCTCGCGGAAGCCGACCAGCACACGACCCTTCTTCGCCACGGCGCGTACCGAAAGGCGCCCCTTGCGGCGATAGCCCCAGGGCGCGTCGTTGAGCGGCTCCAGCCAGCCTGCAGGCTCGACCTTGCCGATGCGCGCGAAGTTGTCCGAGAGCACGCGCTGCTTGGCCTGGATCTGCGCCGGCGCATCCAGGTGCTGCAGCGAGCAGCCGCCGCACTGGCCGAAGTGGGCGCAACGCGGCTCGACGCGGTGCGGCGAGCGCTCGAGCACCTCCAGCGTCTGCGCCTCATCGAAGTTGCGATGGCGCTTGCGGATCCCCAAGCGGACCTGTTCGCCCAGCAGCGCGCCGCTGACGAATACCGTCTTGCCGTCGATGCGGGTGACGCCGCGGCCGTCATGGGCCAGGTCGGTGATGGTGGCTTCGAACTCTTTCATGGGACTCGTGAAAATACCTGCGCCCGGATCGGGCGACCCGGGCGCAGTATCGGCAAAGGGAAGGACGGGCGTGGGGGGGCTACTTCTGCTTCCAGGCGCCCGAGGCGTCCTGATAATACCAGCCGGCATGCGCCCGCTCGATCCAGCCCTTGGCGAAGGTGTCGCGGATCTTCGGCTCCCACTCCGGGTGGCCGTTGGCTCGCGCGACCTCGCGGTACAGCGCATTGCGGTCGTTGTTCTCGTCGGCCACCGCGGCGGAGGCCTGCGCGCGCTGGCTCAGCGGGATCTTGCCGGCATCGCGGACGGCGACCAGCCCGTCGCGGCTGAAGCCCACCGCACCGGCATCGAGCAGCGACTTGAGCGTCGCCGAGAAGCGCGCCTGCATGCGTCCACGGATCGCCTCGGCCGCGGGCGTCTGCACGCGGATGTCCGGCGTTTCGGCTGCCTGGGCGGCGGGCACCAACAGGTCCAGTAGCATGGCCGAGGGCTGCGCGGGCGGCTGCGCCGGCTGCGCGGGCTTGGCGTCCTTGGCCGGTGCCGCGCCCTGGTCGATCACCGTGCCGATGAAGCGGTCGGCGGCCTTCTGCGCGGCGGCCTCGGGAAAATACACGTTGATCGTGACGCAGCCGACCAAGGCGACCGCCATGGCGGTGAGCAGGGTGCAGGCGAGCTTGCGCATGGGGGACTCCCGTAGGTCAGCGAATTTGCGGCCCGCCACCTTCGGTGGCTGCCTTCAGTCGGTTCACCAGGGTCGGCCAGTCGACCTCGTGCTGGTGGCCGATGACTTCGAGGTGCGGCAGGCCGCTGCCATCGACGATAGTGTAACCGTCGCCGGTATTTTCCAGCCCGCTCATGTGACATACCGTGCCGGCCAGCGTGCAGTTGAGGCCGATGCGCTTGTAGCCGAAGGTCTTGAACAGCTTCAGCACCGCGCCCTGCAGGCCGGCTGCGATGCCGCCGCCGCCCACCGAGGTGAGGTTGTTGACCGCGCGCTGGCTGATCCGCCCGCCCTGGTCGGCGAGCAGGCGCGCATCGAACGCCACCGGTTTCCAGTCGACCAGGCGCAGGTTGTCGATGCTGCCCTGCAGCGGCCCGGTGATGCCACCGAAGTCGAACACGCTGGTGACCGCGGCCAGGTCGAGCTGGCGCAGGCTGATGTCCGCGGCGAGCACGGGGCTGGGGCCGAGCGGCTGCGCGAGTGCGAGCCGGGTGATGTCGACAAAGCCGTTGAACACGTTGACCGACAGGCCGCCGGCCAGCTCCACGGTGTCGTCCACCCAGCGCAGCGACGGGATCGCGCCGCCCAGCGTGCCGGGGAACTGCGGCCAGCCCATGGCCTTGCTGAAGCCGGCCATGTCCACGCCGGTGACCGCCAGCGACGTCTCCAGCCGCTGACCCTTGGCGGCAGCCGGCCGCCAGTCAAGTTCGCCCACGCGCACCGTGCCGCCGAACAGTGCCATGGTCAGCGGCTCGGCCAAGGAAAGCGCGCCACCCTGGCTGCGCCATTGCGACTGCGCCGGGCCGAACGGCAGTCGGTACAGCTGCAGCCCGCGCCAGCCCAGCACGGTGGCCGGGCGATCCGCTTGTGCGGACCAGTCCAACCCGCCGTTGAGGTCGTCGACCGCCACGCGGCCATCGGCGGTAGCCAGGCCCAGGTGGTCGGCGGTAAAGGCGAACCCGTGCGGGCCGTCGGCGCGCAGGTCCAGGTTGCCGCTCAGCGCACCGGTCATCCGGACGTCGTGCATGCCCAGCGTGTCCAGCCAGGCCGAGCCGTAGCGTTCGTAGGCCGCCGGAAAACGCGCCTGGAAGCGTTCCAGGCGCAGCTTGGCCAGGTTGCCCTTGGCGTCGAAGGCCAGCGCGCCGTCCAGTTGCAGCGCATCCGGGTCGTTGACGCGCAGCCGGCCGATGTCCAGCGTGCCGCTGCCGGCGGTCGCCGCGACATTCAGCTGGACCGGATGTCCCGGCAACTTCGCGTAGAGCGGACCGAGCAACAGCTCGCCGCCATGCAACGTGGCATCCACGGTCATCCGCGCCGGGCCGCCCTGCGTGTCGATGCCCAGCCGCCCGCTGCCGCTCACGCCCTGCCCGGCCAGCTTGCCCGCCGGCGTATCGAAGCCCACCCCTGCCAGCCCGAACTCACCCGAGGACTGGATGCCGTCGGCATGCACGTCCAGCGCCAGTTCCGCGTCCAGCCGGCCGCCGGTGGGCCGGCCCGACCAGACCGTGCTCAGCAGTCCGGCCAGCCAGTTGGCCGGAAGGTTCTTGAGGGTGATCTGGGCATGGCTGGTCTGGTCCAGCGGCACCCAGGCACTGGCGCGCGCCTTCGCCTGGGTAAGGTCGGCCTGCAGCGTGTTGGCGCGGGCATCGACGACCAGGCGCACCTGCGCGTTGCCCAGGGCATTGCCCGGCGCCCCGCGCAGCGCGAGGGTGCCGTCGAGCAGCCAGCGCATCTGCATGTCGCGCGAGAGCGATCCTTCCAGATCCAGTCCGACGCGGCGCCAGCCCATCGCCTGGACGTCCGCCCGCGCCGCGTGGAGCTTGAGCGACAACCCGCCCTTGCCGTTCTGGCCGACGTGCAACGTCACCTGCTGCAGCTCGACGCCGGGCACGGCGATCGCCCTGGCGGTCAGCTCGACGTCCGCGCGGGCCGGCACGACCCACGCCGCGGCGAACAGCAGGCCTATGCACAGCAGCAGGCGGCGGACAAAGGGGAGCATGTGCCATCATTTTGCCAAAGACAGCTGAACGACATGGATCGTGTCATGCCCACCGCCGCTCCCCTGAGCCACGCGCCCGCAGTGCGCCTCCCCCTTCCCTACGTGCTGGTGGCCGATGACGATGCGGCCAGCCGCCGCTTTCTCGGCGACGGCCTGCGCGCGCTGGGCGCACAGGTGCGCGAATGCGCCGACGGGCAGGTGGCGCTGGCGCAGGCGGCCATCGAAACCTTCGATCTGTTGCTGCTCGATTGCCGGATGCCGGGCGCCGGGGCGCGCGAGGTGCTCGTCGCATTGCGCGCCGATGGCCTGGCCCGCTCGGCCGATGCGCTGGCAGTGGCCACCAGCGCCGAGCTTTCGCCCGAGGACCGCAGGCAACTGCTGGCCGCCGGCTTCAGCGACGTGTTGCTCAAGCCCTGCCGGCTGGATGCCCTGCGTCCGCTGATGGCGCTGGCGCGCAGCAGCGGGCGCCACGCGCCGCTGCTGGACGACGCCGCCGGGCTCGCCAGCAGCGGCGACGGCGGCACCATGCAGGCCCTGCGCGGTCTGTTGCGGGAGGAGTTGGCCGCACTGCTGCAGGAACTCGACCGCCTCTGCACCGAGCCGGCACGGCTGGTGGAGCGGCTGCACCGCCTGCGTTCGGCCTGCGGATTCTGCGGCGCGCCGGCCTTGTCGGCGCAGGCGATGCACCTGCAGCGCCAGGTAGAGGCCGACGGATCGGTCGCGCAGGGCGCGCAAGAACGGTTCCGGCGGGCGCTGGCTGCGACCCTGGCGGCGCTCGACCGCTGAATGACCTGCACTAGCGGCGCGACATCGCCGCGGCCAGCACGCGCCAGGCGTGCAGCTCGCCGCCGCCCAGGTGAAAGCGGATCACCTCGCGCATAAGACGGCGCAGCGCTGCCAGGCCGGCGGCATCCGGGCACCGGTCTGCCGCCAGCGCCAGCAGGTGGGCGCCGCGCAGCGCCCGGGTGGCACCTGCCGCACAGGCGACCGGGCCATGTTCGACCTGGTAGTGGTACCAGCCTTCCGCCACGAGTGGCTCGCCGCTGTCCGCCTCGTACTCCAGTTGCAGCGCATAGCCGATGGCCCCGAGCAGGTCGCGCTCGAACCGGCGCAGTTGCCAGGCGAGCGCATCGGGCACGGCCAGCCGCGCAAGCGTACAGGCATAGGCGTCGAACAATTCAGGCTGCGGGTCCTGGCGGCCGGTCAGGCGCACCACCAGCTCATTGAGGTAGAGCCCCGCCAGGCCGGCATCGCCAACCAGCCGCAGAGGTCTGCCGGCAGGTTCGGCACCGCGCAGGGTCGCCAACTCGCCGCGCACCAGCAGGTCCAGCGCCATGGGCTGGAACGGCTCGAGCTGGGCCCGCTGCAGCCGCGCGCGCTCGCGCCGCACGCCACGCGCGACCACTCCGAGGCGGCCATGGTCGCGTGTCAGGCATTCGAGCAGCAGCGAGGTTTCGCGGTAGGGCCGCGAATGCAGAACGTAGGCGGACTGCTGGGAGATGAGCATGGCCGGCGGTAACGGGGAACGATGGAATCTTCAGCCGCCGACGCTCGGCGCGCCAGCCCACGCCTCGGCATCCCTATTCACGCGGCCTGCCACGTGCCGCGCTTCAATCCGTGTACCCCAGCTTCTTCAACATCGCCTCGTCGTCTACCCAGCCCTCGCGCACCTTCACCCAGAGCTTGAGAAAGACCTTGCGCTCGAACAGCCGTTCCATGTGGCGGCGCGCGGCGCTGCCGATGGCCTTCAACTGCGCGCCGCCCTGCCCGATCACGATCGCCTTCTGGCCCTCGCGCTCGACCCAGATCACCGCGTGGATTTCGGCCACGCCGTCGTCGCGGTCCCTGAACTGCTCGATCTCGACCGTGGTGGCGTAGGGCAGCTCCTGATCCAGCCGCAGCATCAGCTGCTCGCGCACCATCTCCGCGGCGAGGAAGCGCTCGCTGCGGTCGGTGATCTCGTCGGGTCCGAATACCGGCGGACGCACCGGCAGGCGTTGGAGGATCGCCCGCTCCAGCTCCTGCAGGCCCTTCTGCTTGAGCGCGCTGACGTAGTGGATATCCTCGAACTGGTGATGCGCGGTGAGCTCGGCGACGAACGGCAGCAGCGCGCCCTTGTCCTTGGCCAGGTCGACCTTGTTGATGGCGAGCAGGCGCGGCACGTTCTGCTCGACGAGCGCGGCGTAGAGCGCCTCGTCCTCGTCGGTCCAGCGGCCGGCCTCGATCAACTGCACGGCAAGGTCCACTTCGGCCATCGCGGTGCGTGCGGCACGGTTCAGGCTGCGGTTCATGGCGCGCTTGGCGCCGCGGTGCAGGCCGGGCGTGTCCACGTACATCACCTGCCCTGCCTCGCCGGTGGCGATGCCCAGGATGCGGTGGCGGGTCGTCTGCGGACGAGGGCTGACGATGGACAGGCGAAAACCGATCAGCGCATTGAGCAGGGTCGACTTGCCTACGTTGGGGCGGCCGACCAGCGCGACCGCGCCGCAACGGAAATCCTGATGCGGCAGCTCGCCGGCTTCGATGGGGTCATTCATGGGGGATGGAGCCTGGCTGGCGGGTAACGAAGCATGGCGCCGCCGGGCCTTCGGCGCCAGCGGCAGGGAATGTATGGTTCAGGCGGGCGGCTGCAGCTCGTCCAAATGGGCGAGCACCATCTCGGCGGCTTCCTGCTCGGCCGCGCGGCGGCTAGGACCGCTCGCATGGACCCGCAGCGACGACGGCTCGGCGATGCTGCAGGCGACCTCGAAGGTCTTCGCGTGGTCGTCGCCCTGGCTGCCGATCAGTTCGTAGAGCGGCAGCGGTAGACCCCGCGCCTGCAGCCACTCCTGCAAGCGCGTCTTGGCATCCTTGGACGACCTGGGCAGGTCCGCCACGCGCTGGGTGAACAGGGCGCGGACGATGTCGCGGCAGCTCTGGAATCCGCCATCGAGGTAGACCGCCGCGATCGATGCCTCGAAGGCGTCGGCAAGTATCGAATCGCGCCGATAGCCGCCGCTCTTGAGCTCACCGGGGCCGAGCTTGAGCCGCTCGCCCAATTCCAGCTCCCGCGCCAGCACCGCCAGCGCCTGTCCGTTGACCAGCTGCGCGCGCAACCTGGAAAGCTCGCCCTCGCTGGCCCGCGGGTGCGCCTCGTAGAGCATCTCCGCGACGATCGCGCCGAGCAGCGCATCGCCGAGGAACTCCAGCCGCTCGTTGTTCGGCCGGCCCACGCTTCGGTGCGTGAGAGCCAGCTCGGCCAATGCGGGATCGCGGAAACGGTAGTCCAGCTTCACGTGCGGTCAGAGCGCCACATTGCCCCGCAGCGGCACGCTCTTGTCGAAGTGCAGCAGGAAATCGATGTTGTAGACGAACGGGATCTGCTTCTCGTAGCTCACGTGCAGCACGCTCGCGCCGTTGGAGCGGTCGATGGTGATGTCCTGCGGACGGATGGTGGCGTCGTCGACGTACTGGAAGCCCATCTTGAACATCAGGTCGCGGCGGATGTCGTCCAGCGACTTGCCTTCCGTGCCGCTGGTGGCGATCTGGTTCATCGCCTTGGATACGCCCATGAACTCGGTGTAGGCCGGCACCAGCTTCATCGCCATGTAGCCGAAGAACGCCACCACGGCCAGCACGACCAGGAACCCGATCAGGGTGATGCCCGCTTGCTTGCTCTTCATAGTCCCCTCGCTATGCCGCCCGGGCGGCTTGCCTCGTTCTGTGGGTGATTCTCGCGCGCCGCGCCGGCGGCCGTCATGGGCCCCAAAGCGGCGCCCGTCACGCCCTGCGTCAGTGGATGATCTTGCCGATGCGGGGAAAGTCGATCCAGCCGTTGCCGGCGCCCTTCCAGCTCAGCCAGATCAGGAACGCCTTGCCGGCCAGGTTCTGCTCCGGCAGGCAGCCCCACCAGCGACTGTCGGTACTGTTGTAGCGGTTGTCGCCCATCACGATGTAGCAACCGGCCGGCACCTTGGCGGGCACCTTGTCGTTGGGAATCGAGAACGGCATCGAATAGGCCGGCATGCGGGCGATCATGTGGTCGATGTTGCCCGCGCCGGTGGAACGTGGCAGGTGCTCGGTCCACACGGTGGCGCCGTAGTCGCGCATCAGCCGCGATTCGTCTCCGTTGGGGCGCCCCTGGAACGGCCCGATCAGGTCGGCGGCCACCGGCTTGCCGTTGATGAGCAGCTGGTCGCCGTGCGACTCGATGGTATCGCCCGGCAGGCCGATCACCCGCTTGATCCAGTTCTGGTTGGGCACCGGCGCGTGCGGATCGGAGCAACTGATGTCGCCGCTGCGCGTCCATTTGCCGTTGTCGTCCTGGCAGAGATAGCCCGGGAAGCGGAACACCACGACGTCGCCGCGCTTGGGCTCGCCCAGGCTGAGGAACTTGTTGTTGAACGCCGGCATGCGCAGGCCGTAGGCGAACTTGTTGACCAGGATGAAATCGCCCACGTCCAGGGTCGGCATCATCGAGCCGGAGGGAATCCGGAAAGGCTCGGCCACGAAGGAACGCAGCACCAGCACCACAAAGACCACCGGGAACAGCGAGCGCGCCCAGTCCACCGGCGCGGGGTCGCGATAGGCCTCGCCGGCCGCATCCAGGCGCGCCCTGCGCTTCTTGTAGAGAAACAGCCGGTCCAGTCCCCACACCACGCCGAACAGCACGGTGAGGGCGAGCAGGATGGCGGAGAAATCGAATTCCATGGGGGTTCCTTGAAGATCCGCGAATGGTCAATCGTCAATGCTCAATCGCTGGCGCCCGCCCTGCGATTCCCGATTCCCGATCGACGATTCCCGGCAAAAGCTATTTATCCACTTTCAGCACGGCAAGGAAGGCCTCCTGCGGAATTTCCACGCGGCCGACCTGCTTCATGCGCTTCTTGCCTTCCTTCTGCTTTTCCAGAAGCTTCTTCTTGCGGCTGACATCGCCGCCGTAGCACTTGGCCAACACGTTCTTGCGCAGCGCCTTGACCGTGGAGCGGGCGATGATCTGCGCGCCGATGGCGGCCTGGATGGCCACGTCGAACTGCTGGCGCGGGATCAGGTCCTTCATGCGCTCGACCAGTTCGCGGCCGCGGCGATCGGCGTGGCTGCGGTGCACGATCAGGCTGAGTGCGTCCACGCGGTCGCCGTTGATCAGCACGTCCACGCGCACGAACGGGCCCGCCTCGAAGCGTTCGTGGTGGTAGTCCATCGAGGCGTAGCCGCGCGAGACCGACTTCAGGCGGTCGAAGAAGTCCAGCACTACCTCGGCCAGCGGCATCTCGTAGCTGATCTGCACCTGCGTGGCCAGGTACTGGATGGAGCGCTGCACGCCGCGCTTTTCCTCGCACAGGGTGATGATGTTGCCGATGTAGTCGGGGGGCGTGAGGATGTTCGCCAGGATGATGGGCTCGCGGATCTCTTCGATCTGCGGCACCGGCGGCAGTTTGGCGGGATTGTCCAGCGCCAGCACCGAACCGTCGGTCTTGAGCACCTCGTAGACCACCGTCGGCGCCGTGGTGATGAGGTTCAGATCGTACTCGCGCTCCAGCCGCTCCTGCACGATCTCCATGTGCAGCATCCCCAGGAAGCCGCAGCGGAAACCAAAGCCCATCGCCTCGGAGGATTCTGGCTCGAAGAACAGCGCCGCGTCGTTCAGGCGCAGCTTGTCCAGCGCTTCGCGCATGGCCGGGTAATCGTCGGCAGAGACCGGAAACAGGCCAGCGAACACGCGCGGCTGCATGGTCTGGAAGCCCGGCAACGGCTTCTCGGCGGGCTTGGCGGCCAGCGTCAACGTGTCGCCGACCGGCGCGCCGTGCACGTCCTTGATCGAGGCATTGATCCAGCCCACCTCGCCGGCGCCGAGCTTGTCCAGCTTCTTGCGCTTGGGAGTGAACACGCCGACGTCGTCGACCTCGTGCACGCGGCCGGTGGACATCACCAGCAGCTTGTCGCCAGGCCTGATCTCGCCCTGCATCACGCGCACCAGCGAGATCACGCCCAGATAGTTGTCGAACCACGAGTCGATGATCAGCGCCTGCAGGCGGTCGGTATCGCGCGGCTTGGGCGGCGGGATGCGCGCGACGATCGCCTCGAGCACCTCGGTGACGTTCTGCCCGGTCTTGGCGCTGATCGCCACCGCATCGGTGGCGTCGATGCCGATCACCGCCTCGATCTCGCCCTTGACCTTTTCCGGGTCGGCGGTGGGCAGGTCGATCTTGTTGAGCACCGGCACCACTTCCAGGCCCTGCTCCACCGCGGTGTAACAGTTGGCGACCGATTGGGCTTCCACGCCCTGGGCGGCATCCACCACCAGCAGCGCGCCTTCGCAGGCAGCCAGCGAGCGGGAGACCTCGTAGGAGAAGTCCACGTGCCCGGGTGTGTCGATGAAGTTGAGCTGATAGGTCTTGCCGTCGCGCGCCTTGTACGGCAGCGACACCGATTGGGCCTTGATGGTGATGCCGCGCTCGCGCTCGATCGGGTTGTTGTCGAGCACCTGCGCTTCCATCTCGCGTTCGCTCAAGCCACCGCAGATCTGGATGATGCGGTCGGCCAAGGTCGACTTGCCGTGGTCGATATGCGCGATGATGGAGAAGTTTCGGATCAGTTCCATGGAATACGCTGGTCGGGCTTTCGCAGGCTGCTCGGTGGCAGGCCGCGGACCGCCGGGATGGCGATACGAACCCGGTATTGTCGCATGGAATGCCAGCCCGACGACCGTCGGTCGAGCCTGCCTGCGGGGGCTGCCCCGGAACCTCCCCCCGCCACGCGGGGGAAGGCTCGCCTACCGGACGTGCGGGACAGCGGTTACTTCCCCGACGGCAGCGTCAGTGCCACGAATTGCGTCTGGTCGCCGCGCCGCACCAGCAACAGCACGGTATCGCCGGCCTTGAGGCCACGGGTGGCCGCCTGGAACGCGGACACGCTGCCGATCGCCTGCTGGTTCACCCGCAGGATCACGTCGCCCGGCTGCAGCCCGGCGCGAGCCGCCACCGGGCCGGTGACGTCGCCGATGACCACACCCTCGCCCGCAGGCAGGCCGAGCTGCTGGCGGGTGTCCGCGTCCAGCTCGCGCACGGAGAGGCCCAGGGCGGCCGAACCGGACTGGGCCGGCGACTGGTCGCTGACGTTCGGTCCGTTCTTGCCGTGCGGCGCCTCGCCGACGGCCACCTGCAGCGTCTGCTTCTTGCCGTTGCGCAGGATCTCCACTGGCACCTTGGTGCCCGGCTTGGTCATGCCGACCAGCGGCGGCAGGTCGGCGGCCGAATCGATCGGCTGGCCGTTGTAGCCCAGGATGACGTCACCGGCCTGGATCCCGGCCTTGGCTGCACCGCTGCCATCCTGCACATTGGTCACCGCCGCGCCCTGGCCGCGATCGAGCCCGAACGCCTTGACCATGTCGGGCGTCAGTTGCTGCACGGTCACGCCCAACTGGCCGCGGGTGACGTAGCCGTGCTGCTTGATCTGCTGCACGGCGTTCATCGCCACATCGATCGGGATCGAGAACGACACGCCCAGGTAGCCGCCGGTATTGGAATAGATCTGCGAGTTGATGCCCACCACCTGTCCCTGAAGGTTGAACAGCGGGCCGCCGGAGTTGCCGCGGTTGATCGGCACGTCGGTCTGGATGAAGGAGGTGTAGGGCTGATCGCCGGAACCCAGATTGCGGCCGATCGCGCTGACGATGCCCTGAGTCACGGTGTAGTCCAGGCCGAACGGCGAGCCGATCGCCAGCACCCACTGGCCCGGTTTGAGCGTGCGGGAGTCGCCGATGGCGACCGCCGGCAGGCCCTTGGCGTCGACCTTGAGCAGCGCGATGTCGTAGTTCGGGTCGGTGCCGACCACCTTGGCGGTAAGCGTGCGGCGGTCCTGCAGGCGGATGCTGACCGAGTCGGCGCCGTCGACCACGTGGTTGTTGGTCAGGATGTAGCCATCGCTGGAGAGGATGAAACCCGATCCCAGCGAGGTGTGCTCCTGCTCTTCGGGCGAGGGCATCATGGGCATGCCGAAGAAGCGGCGGAACAAGTCAAGCTGCGGATCGTCCGGCATGCCTGCCTGCATGCGCGGCTGGCGGCGCTGGCCGTTGTACTTGGCCTCGACATGCACCACGGCCGGCGCATTCCTCTGCACGATGCCGGTGAAGTCGGGCAGGCTCGCGCCCATTACAGCTGCCGCCGGCATCGACTTGGCGGCCGGAGCGCTCGCCTGTGCGTCCGGCGGCTGCGCCTGCGCACAGCCGGTGGCCGCCAGGCCCATGAGCACGCAGCAGGCCAGGGTACGCAACGGAATTCGATTCATGGACATTCCTCCTTCATGGCATCAATACGGGCGCGACCATGCACGACCCGAAAAGCGGGCCGGCCGGAAGCTAGAGGGATAATGGGCCGCGGCGGGAGCAACGCGGGCCGGGTCATCGGGCGCCGGCAGCCGCCTGGCGCTGGACGCGGGCGGCGGCCGCCTGCTGGGGATCGACCAACAGTAGGTAGCCGTTCTGGTTGTCGAACGAGCGCGCCGATTGCAGGCGGTAGGGTGACAGGCTGCGCGCATAAGGCAGCATCGCCGCCTCGCCGTAGCTTTCGCCCAACGTCGCTGCAGCCTGCTGGCTGTAGCGCGATGCATTGTCGGCGCTGAGCCACGGCGGCACCGCGGCCGGCGCGGCGGGCTCGGAGGGCAGCGCCATCCCGATGGCCGGGCTGGTTTGGGCCACGCTGGCCGCGACATGATCCTCGTCGCTCACCGGCCGGGCGATCATCAGCGCGGCCACTGCGACGCCCGCAGCGATCGCGCCTCCGGCCGACCAGCGCAGCCAGTGCGGCGCGCGGCGCGCGGCGCGGCCTGTCGTCTCCTGCGCGATCGCCCGTTCCACCCGTTCCGCAAAACCCGCCGATGCCACCGCCGGCAACTGCCGGCGCAGGCCATCGCGCGCCAAGTGATAGCGCGTCCACGCCTGCCGCAGTTCGCCGTCGTGCTCGAACCGACGAAGCAGGAAACGCATTTCGTCGCGGGCGAGCTCGCCGTCGATGCCGGCGGATAGGTCTTCACGTTGGGCTTGCGTCATGTCGAATGATCCTCGCGGTCCGACAAGAGCGGCCGCAGTTGCTGATCGATCGCCTCGCGCGCGCGGAAGATCCGCGAACGCACCGTACCGATGGGGCAGCCCATCTTTTCGGCGATTTCCTCGTAGCTCAGGCCGTCCACCTCGCGCAGCGTGATGGCGGTGCGGAGCTCCTCTGGCAGCGCTTGGACAGTGCCGAAGACGGTTTGTTCAATTTCCTGCCGCAGCAGCTCGCGCTCGGGTGTGGCGCTTTCCTGCATGCGCTCGGTGCCGGTGAGGAAAACCGCGTCTTCTGCCGCGATGTCGTCGGTGGGTGGCCGCCGGCCCATCGCGACCAGGTGGTTCTTCGCCGTGTTGACCGCGATCTTGTACATCCACGTATAGAAAGCGCTGTCGCCGCGAAACGAGCCGATCGCGCGCCAGGCGCGCACGAACGCCTCCTGCGCCACGTCCTCGCACTCGGCGTAGTTGTTGACGTAGCGGGAGATCAAGCCGATCACCTTGTGCTGGTACTTGCGCACCAGCAGGTCGAAGGCGCGCCGGTCGCCGTTTTGGACACGCTCGACCAGGACGCTATCCAGTTCGTTTTCGCCCATCCGGGCCGTTCTCCTTAAGATCGTGATCGCTCGTGGCGCCAGCCGGATGGTAACGCGCCGCCTACAGACAAGCCGCGGCGGTGCAAGTTCACACAGGTGTCACGGCCCGCCGGACCGAACCGTCATGGGGCCGGCAGGCGCCCGGCTCAAGCCACGATGGCCTGGGGCTCGACCAGCAGGCGCTGGCGCTCGGCCAACAGGCGCTCGAAGCTGGCGTGTGGCAACGGGCGGCAGAACAGATAGCCCTGCAACTCGTCGCAATGGTTGGCGCGCAGGAACTTCAGATGCTGCTCGATCTCCACGCCCTCGGCCACCACGCCGCGCTTGAGGCGGTGGGCCATCTCGATGGTGGCGCGCACGATCGCCTCGTCGTCCGGGTCGATGCCGATGTTGCGCACGAAGCTCTGGTCGATCTTGATGCGATCGGCGGGCAGCTTTCGCAGGTAATCCAGCGAAGCGGCGCCGGTGCCGAAGTCGTCGATGGCGATGCGACAGCCCAGGCGGTGCAGGCCGTGCAGGTTCTCCACCAGGTTGGGCACCGCCTTGATGCTGATGCTCTCGGTGACTTCCAGCTCCAGCAGGCGTGGATCCAGGCCGGTTTCCTCCAGCGCGGCGGACACCGTGTCCAAGAGGTCCGGCTCCATCAGCTGCACCGCCGAGAGGTTCACGCCCAAGCGCAGGCCGAGGCCGTACTTGTTTTCCCATTCGCACGCCTGGCGGCAAGCGGTGCGCAGCACCCAGGCGCCGAGCGAGACGATCAGGCCGGTCTCCTCCGCCAGCGGAATGAACACGCCCGGGCTGATCGGCCCGAGCTCCGGATGCTCCCAGCGCACCAGCGCTTCCATGCCGACGATGTCCTCGCTCTCGGCATCGACCTGCGGCTGGTAGAACACGCGCAGTTCCCCATTGCCCTCGGCGTGGCGCAGGCGGGTCTTGAGCAGCACGTCGTGCTGCTGCGCCTGCTCGGGGCTGATCTCGTAGATGTGGAAGTTGTTGCGGCCCTGGCGCTTGGCCGAGTACATCGCTTCGTCGGCGTGCTTGAGCAGGGTTTCGGCGTCGCTGGCGTCGTCGGGAAAGAAGCTCACGCCGATCGATGCGGTGACCTTGAGCGGATCCTCATCGCCGCCGAGCTTCAACGGCGCTTCCATCACCTGCACGATCTTCTCGGCTACCCGCAGCACGTCATCGTTCTTGATGATGTGACGCAGCACCACGATGAACTCGTCGCCGGCATAGCGCGCCACCGTGTCGGAAGCGCGCACGCTGGAACACAGGCGATGGGTGACCGTCTTGAGCACCTGGTCGCCGGCGGCGTGGCCGAGCGTGTCGTTGATGTCCTTGAACCGGTCCAGGTCGACGAACAACACCGCGAAGGTTTCGCCGGTGCGGTGCGCCTCGCGGATGATCGTGTCCAGGCGGTCGGCGAACAGGAGCCGGTTGGGCAGGCCGGTGAGCGCATCGATGAGGCCTTCGGCGCGGCCCTGCTCGCGGGTCTGGCGCAGCTCCAGCGCATGAGCGAAGCGCGCCGCTGCGCAGCGCAGTACCGGTTCGAGCAGGCTCACGTCGCCGAAGGGCGTGCGGCTGCCGACCAGCAATGCACCCAGCACGGCGCGCCGCTCGTCGAACAGCGGCAGCCCGGCGAAGCCGGATACGCCCAGCAGATCCACCAACGGGTCGTCCGCGACCAGCCGGCGCGCATCGGCCGGATGAAGCACCGCCTTGCCGTCCAGCACCTGGCGCAACGCGCCCTGCTGGGCGGGCGCCGGCCAGGGCTGGTCGTCGCCACGCCACAGCTGGATCAGCAGGTGGGGCGAGGAGGCCCCCTCCTCCGGCCGCGCCGACCACAACGCCAGGTAGTCGAGCCCCAGTTCGTCGACCAGCAGGCGCGCGGCGACCTTCTGCGTGTCGATGCCGCTGGCCGAGGCGAACATGCGCGAAAGCAGGCTGAGCGCTGCCTCCGCGCGGACGTCGGCGCGGTCGCTGCGGAACATCAGCGCGATGGCTTCGCCGCCGCCGTAGCGGATCCTGCGTGCGCTGGCCTGACCGGTATCGGCACCGCGGCTGGAACGTCGCTGGCAGGCGTACCAGCGACGGTCGGCCTGCTGCAGCACGTGTTCGGGGGCGATGCCCTCGAAAGCCAGCAATTCGCGCAGGCCGCGGCCGACCAGTTGCTCGATCTCCATGTGGCTGTGCCGCGCCACGGCGGAACTGGCCTCCAGCACTCGCTCCGTCTGCGGGTCGACGATCAGCCACTCGCTCGCGTCCTCCTCGAACGCAAAGCGGTACTGGTCCGGCCGCGCCGGCGACGGCAACGAGGCCGGCGGCCGCGCACGACGCCAGCGGACGACCAGTTCCAACTCGACTTGCGAGGCGCACAGCCAGTCGGCGATCCCATCGGGCAGTTCCGCCGGCTTGATCGTCGCGCCGTCGGCCAGGACGGCGATCATTGGTGCCTCGGTGCAGGCCGGGATGCGCCGCAGTTGCTCGCAGCAGGTTCGTGCGTCGATGGCGTCGCCGTCGAAAGCCACCACCATCAGCGCCAGCGGCGGCCTTCCATCGAGCAGCAACTCGGCATGCGGCACGCCGCGTGCGGTATGGATGTTGGGATGGCCGGCGCCATCCAGGGCGTCGAAGACGTTCCGGCGCAAGTCCCGCTGGGCGGCGACCACCAGGATGCCGGCGCTCACGCGGGCCTCGTCAGGCGACAAGCCAGCGGCCGTCGCGCAGGCGCGGCCGCAGCGGCGCGTCCGGCTGGCCCTTCAGCGCGAAGGCCATGTCGCCCAGGTGGTCGACCAGCGCGGGCGAGGCATCCAGCAGCACGACCCGGCGCACGTGCCCCGCCGGAGGCTTGGCCAACTGGCGAAGCAGGGTGCTGTCCATCGCCGACAGGGGAGGCTCCAGCCCCATCAGAAGGTAGACTCCGAAATGCATGCTCTGCTGCATGTAGCGCAAAGCCGCGCCGAGGCGCTGGCTGCCCGGCACGCGCGCATGGGCATCGACCAGGTTGCCCAGCCCGAGGTCCGGCTGCCACAGGTACACGGCCTGCCCGCTACGCCGCACGATCGCCCTGAATTGCTCGATCAGCGCCTGGCTGTCGCAGCCCTCGAGCAGGATCAATCCGGCCGGTGCGGCCAGGATGCGCTCGAAGATCTCGATGCCGGGCGGTGGCGGGGCGGAGGCCAGCAAGGGGTTCATCGGGCGTACGTTACGCAGTCCCGGGCGAAGCGCAATAGTGCCAGGTCACCGTTCGGAAAAATGCCCGGCGGGCGCTGCCCGGGGATCAACTCGCATTCATCCGCACGCAGCGGTATGGTGCGGAACCCACCGGCTGGATTCGCTAAAGCCAATGTTCGAAGGACTGCGCTTCAATCACTGGAAGACGGGCGTGGACGACGGCGGCATCGTCACCCTTACGCTCGACCGCGCCGACAGCAGCGTCAACGCCCTGTCCCGGGCGGTACTGGACGAGCTGGAACAGATTGTCGAGCGACTGGGGATCGAGAAGCCGGCCGGGGTGATCGTCCATTCAGGCAAGCCCTCGGGTTTCGCCGTCGGCGCCGACATCAAGGAATTCGTGCGCTACGCCGAGCAGGACAGCGTGCTGGAGAACATCCGCCATGGCCAGCAGGTGTTCGAGTCGCTGGCCCGGCTACCCTGCCCGACCGTCGCCGCCGTGCATGGCGCCTGCATGGGCGGCGGCACGGAGCTCATCCTGTCCTGCCGCCAGCGCATCGCGGCGGACGACGAAAACACCCGGATCGGCCTGCCCGAGGTGATGCTGGGCATCCACCCGGGCTGGGGCGGCACCGCCCGCCTGCCCCGGCTGATCGGCGCCACCGACGCCTTGCCGGTGATGCTCACCGGCAAGGCACTGTCGGCCCGGCGGGCGCTGGCGCTGGGCGTGGTCGACCGCCTGGCGCCGCCGGCCGAACTCTTGGCCGAGGCGCGCGCCCTGCTGCGCCGGCCGCACGTCCGCCCCGTGGCGCAGCGCGCCAAGGCGTGGGCCACCAATTGGTGGCCGGTGCGCCAGATCCTGGCGCCGATGATCACCAAGCAGACCGCAGCGAAGGTCCGCAAGGAACACTATCCCGCCCCGTTCGCGCTGATCGACGTATGGCAGCGCGGCGGCCCGAGCATCCAGCAGCGGCTCAAGCTGGAAGCGCGTTCGGTGGCCAAGCTGGCGCAAACGTCCACCGCGCGCAACCTGATTCGCGTGTTCCTGCTGCAGGAGCGCCTGAAAGGTGCCGGCGGCGGGATCGACCCCGGCATCCGACGCGTGCACGTGGTGGGCGCGGGCGTGATGGGCGGCGACATCGCCGCCTGGGCCGCCTACAAGGGTTACGAGGTGACCCTGCAGGACCGCGAGATGAAGTTCATCCAGCCTGCGCTGGACCGTGCCCGCGGCTTCTATGAGAAAAAGCTCAAGAGCCCGGACAAGGTCGATGCCGCGATGGCCCGCCTGCGCGCGGACGTCGAAGGCGCGGGAGCCGCCGCGGCGGACCTCGCCATCGAGGCGATCTACGAGAACGCGCAGGCCAAGCGAGATCTGTACGCGAAGATCGAGCCGCAGTTCAAGGCGCAGGAGATACTGGCCAGCAACACCTCCAGCATTCCGCTGGACGAGTTGCGCCGGGGTCTGGCCGCGCCTCAGCGCTTCCTCGGCCTGCACTTCTTCAATCCCGTGGCGCAGATGCCGCTGGTGGAGGTGGTGCGTCACGACCAGCTCGACCCGGCGATCGAGAAACGCGCGCTGGCTTTCTGCAAGGCGTTGGGCAAAGTGCCGGTGGCGGTCAAGGGCACGCCAGGCTTCCTGGTCAACCGCATCCTGATGCCCTATCTGCTGGAAGCCTTGCGCCTTTACAGCGAGGGTGTGCCCGGCCCGGTGCTCGACCGCGAGGCAAAAAAATTCGGCATGCCGATGGGTCCGATCGAACTGGCCGACACCGTGGGCCTGGACGTGTGCGCCTCGGTGGGCAAGGAACTGGCACCCTTCCTCGGACTGGAGTTGCCGCCAGGCATCGAGGACAAGCTCGAAACCGGCAAGCGCGGCAAGAAGGACGGCCAGGGCCTGTACGTGTGGCAGGAGGGGAAGCCGGTCAAGCCGGAGGTCGATCCGGATTACGCCCTTCCGCCGGACATACAGGACCGCATGATCCTGCCCATGGTCAACGAGGCGGTCGCCTGTCTGGCCGACGGCGTGGTGGAGGACGCCGACCTGCTCGACGCGGGGGTGATCTTCGGCACCGGCTTCGCGCCGTTCCGTGGCGGCCCCATCCAGTACGTACGAAGCGAAGGCGCCAGCGTGGTGCGGGGCCGCCTCGAACAGCTGGCGCAGCGCCACGGCGAACGCTTCCTGCCCAAGCAGGGCTGGGATTCACCCGCGCTCCGCGCGCCGCCTGCCGCCTGATCGCGGGATGCCCGGCTGCCAGGCGATGCCCCGCAGTCGCCCGCAAGCCCCGACCCGGGCTAGTCGTGGGTCACCACATCAGATCGTCCGGCACGCCGTCGTCGTCGGTCGCTGTCTGCGGATCGACCAGCAACGCAAGCTGGTGTGGATCGATGGCACGCACCTGCTCGGCGATCGCCTGGCCGACCAAGAGGTAGCGGCCGTTCTGCTGCACGACGCCCAGCCTGCCCTCGTTCAGCGCCGCTAGCTGATCTGCATCGACGTGGACACGGCGGATCTTGCCGCCGTATTCGAAATGCCGCACGTGGTCGGCGTCGGCCTTGTTGAGTACCTGGCCTTCGAGCAGCTTCTGGATCTTCGCCTTGCGCTCGCGCTTGATGCGCGCCAGTTCGGCGGCCTCCTGCTCGGCGCGCTTGCGCTCGCTGGCCTCGGCCTGCGCGCGGATCGCGTAGGCCGAGGCCAGGTCCATTTCGCTGCTGTCGCGGCGCGCTGGCGACGCGTGCGGTTTGGCCTTGCCCTGCGGCGGACGGGCGCCGCGGGACGGCTGCGGGGGCTTGGGACGCTGTTCCTCGCGCACCTGCTTGACGATGCCGCTCTTGAGCAGCTGATCACGGAGGGAGTCGGCCATGATCGATCTTCCAGTCGATTGCATTGACAGCCGGCACGCCGCGAGCGGCCGGCAACGAGAACATCAATAGTGCGGCGGCGGTGGCTCGCTGTGCGGGTCGCTGCCCTGCGCCGTTCGCAACGAAGCCAGTTCGGCGCGAAGGTCGTGCAACACGCGCTCGAGCGCAACCAGCCGCATCGCCTGTTCGGCGTCGGCCGCGGCCAGCGCGCTCACCGTGTCGTCGAGGAAGGTGAGGCGAACCTCCAGTTCCTCCAGTCGGCGGTTCAATTCGGACATGCGCAAGTCGGACATGGGCAGGTCAGACACGGGCCGTCCTCAGCGAACGCCCGCGCCCGATCCCGTAGTACGCCAACCCCGCCTCCTCCACCTGCGCCGGGTCGTACAGGTTGCGCCCGTCGAACACCGCCGGCTCCTTGAGCGTGGTGCGGATACGCGCAAAGTCCGGCGCACGGAACGCCTTCCAC
>NZ_DASZBU010000006.1:0-205554 GCF_035943815.1 Frateuria sp. | reverse complement strand
CAGCTACGAGCACTCTGCCCAGCGCGCCGCCCATTGGCTGACCTGGCTACACCAGTACAACTGGCATCGGCCACACGCCAGCCTGGATTACCGGGCCCCAATCACCCGCATCACCATGAACAACCTGGTGGGTTTACACAGCTAGTCCCTAAAGTTTTCGACAGCGCGCGGGTCCGCTGCGGGGTCTACTGTCCCCAGCCCATCGGGGGCTCAAGGAGACCGACATGAGCGAGAAGACCTGCGCGGCCTGCGATTGCGACCTGGACGAGAATGCCATCCAGGTGCGCATCGGCGGGCAGGCCGTGGAAGTGTGCTGTGACGATTGCGCCGTGAAACTCAAGGAGGCGCACGCATCGGCCAGCGCATCGCAGCGAGGCTGAACCGCCCGCCCCGCTCGCCTCCTGCACGAGCCGGACCGCTTTCCAAGTTGAACCTGGGCCAGCGCTGCCTTTGCGGCCGTGGCGCCAGCCGGCAAGTAACGCGCGCCTCTTCGGTGGCTTAGGCTGACCTGCAATTCCCATCATGGAGACCCACAGTGACCACGCAAAACGACAAGGCCCGGCTGTTCCATTCCCTGCACGTGCGCGGCCAGCCGCTGGTGCTTTTCAACGCATGGGATGCCGGCAGCGCGCGTGCCGTCGCCGCGGCCGATGCCAAGGCGATCGCCACCGGCAGCTGGTCGGTCGCCGCCGCCAACGGCTTCAGGGACGGCGAATGCCTGCCGCTTGCGTTCGCGTTGGATAACCTGCGCAGGATCGTCTCTGCGGTAGCGCAGCCGGTGACGATCGACCTGGAAAGCGGCTATGGCGATGCGCCCGGCCAGGTCGGCGCCACCGTCGCGGCGGCGCTGGCGGCCGGCGCGATCGGTTGCAACCTGGAAGACAGCTTTCCTGCGGACGGCCGCCTGCGCGATACCGGCGAACAGGCCGTGCGACTGGAGGCGGCGCGCCGCGCGGCGCAGGGCGCAGGCGTGGCGATGTTCATCAACGCGCGTACGGACGTGTTCTTCCAGAAGCCGGCCGAGGAGCACGACATGGCCATGGTGGAGGAAGCGCTGCAGCGTGCGCGTGCCTATGCCGATGCCGGCGCCGACGGCTTGTTCGTGCCCGGCGTGGTCGCCGCGCCGCTCATCGCCCGCCTGGCCGAAGCCTCGCCACTGCCGATCAACGTGATGGCGATGCCCGGGGTCCCCGGCCGCGCCCGCCTGGCCGAGCTGGGCGTGGCCCGCATCAGCCACGGCCCCGGTCCCTACCGCGGCGCCATGCACTGGGTGACCGAGGCCGCCAGGGACGCGATGGCCGGGTAGGCGCCTCGCGTCGACGGGCAGATCCTTTCCACCAAGGGACGCTGTGGCCTGGGGCTAAGCTCGCCGGCTAGCCCGGCTTCTTAGGGCGACGCTTGCCCTTGGCCTCCTGCCCGGCGATGAGGCCTTGCAGGTAGGCGATTCCTTGCTCTTCCGGGAAGAAGGCCACCACGTCGGCCACGGTCAGCGAGTAGCGCTCACACAGGACCATGAATTCCGCCCTGGCCTGGGCCAAACGGTCTCCGGATGATGCATTCCTTGGCATATGCCTCTCCTTGGCTTGTGGTTCGCTCTTGCGGTCCAGTGCGGCGAGGTCTTCCTGAAACTGGCGAAAGTCGTAATTGCTGGGCTTCATAGGCGCACGTTCAATATGCTTCATTCTTGCATGGGCCGGTGACCATGCTGCCAGACCAGCCGCCGTGCGCCTCGGCCTCGGGCCACCGCATCGCCTGCGGGCGGATGCCTCCAACTCAGGCTCCCGGCTTCTCGCGGTGGCGACGCCGTGCGCGGGATGCTCGCTCCACTTAGAAGGAGCACGGCCATGAACAGGCAACCGAAACAGGCCGGTCACGGGCTTCGCGGCAAGCCATCCCGGGCCGGCGCCGCGGAACCGACCCGCGCAGCCGACGCGCCGCACCAAGATGGCGGCCACCTCAATGACATCCGGCGTGAGCGGCTGGACACGCTCGAGTGGGCCGATGACCGCACCGCCGCCCTCGACCCCAACCGCGGCGGCGTCGAGCAGGATCCGATCGACGATCTGCTGGGGGGCCGGCAGGCGAATGCGGACTACCGCGAAGAAGCCAACCGCGTGACGCCTACGCTCGGTCCCGAAGACCCGGCCGAGGACAGGGGCGACCATTGACCGCCCGCGGCGCGGGCAGGGTTCCGTCCCGGTCAGCGGGCGGACGGGCCCGACCCGCTCAGTGCGCCGCGGCGGGCGCATCGCCGGATGCCAGGGCCGGGCGAGGGCGCAGCAACGTGCCGCCCAGCAACGCCGCCAGCAGCGCAAAGCCGGTGCCGGCCAGGAATGCCGTGCGATAGCCCATGTTGAGCGCGACCGCCTGGGCCGCGCCGGCGTCCAGCGCCGCCCCGGTGCGCGCGGCGGCCAGGCTGGCTAGCACCGCCAGGCCCAGCGCGCCGCCCATCATGAAGGCGGTGTTGACCACGCCCGAAGCCAGGCCGGAGTCGCGCGGCTGGACGTCGCCCATCGCTGCCAGCAGCACCGGGTTGAAGGCGATGCCCGCCCCCAGGCCCAGCAGCACCATGCCCGGCAGCACGTCGATCAGGAAACGCCCGTCCGCCGGCGCCCGCGCGAACAGCGCCAGGCCCATCGCCGCCACCAGCAGGCCGCCGGCGAGCGGGCGACGGATGCCGAAACGCATCACGATGCGCGCGGACAGGCCCAGCGAGCAGGCCGCCATCACCAGGTTGCCCGGCAGGAAGGCCAGGCCCACCTGCATCGGCCCGTACCCCAGCACCAGCTGCAGGTAGAGCGCCGAAAGGAAGAACCAGGCGAACATCGCGCCGGCCCACAGCACGCCGACCACGTTGGCGATCGCCAGGTTGCGCAGGCGGAACAGGGTCAGCGGCACCAGCGGCGCGCGCACGCGCGCCTCGATGGCCAGGAACAGCACGAACAGCATCGCCGCTCCGGCCAGCATGCCCAGCGTGCGTGCCGACAGCCAGCCGGCCTCGTTGCCGCCCACCACGGCGTACACCGCCAGGATCAGCGCGGCAGTGACCGCCAGTGCGCCGCCCACGTCCAGATGGCGCATATCGCTGCTGCCGTGCATCGCCGGCAGCAGCCTTAGCGAGGCGGCGAACACCGCCAGGCCGATCGGCAGGTTCACCAGGAACACCCAGTGCCAGCTCAGCGTGCTCACCAGCAGGCCGCCCAGCAGCACGCCCACGCTGCCGCCGCCGGCGCAGACGAAGCCGTACACGCCCATGGCCTTGGCGCGCTCGGCCGGTTCGGTGAACAGGTCCATGATCAGCGACAATGCCACCGCCGTGACCACCGCGCCGCCCAGGCCCTGGATGCCGCGCGCGATCACTAGCCATTCACGCGAGTGCGCCATGCCGCAGGCCAGCGAGGCGACCGTGAACAGCGTGAGCCCGAGCAGGAACAGCCGCCGGTGTCCGAACAGGTCGCCCAGCCGCCCGCCCAGCAGCAGGAAGCCGCCGTAGGTCAGCACGTAGGCGTTCACTACCCAGGCCAGCGTGGCCTCGGAGAAGCCGAGGTCGGCGCGGATCGAGGGCAGTGCTACGTTCACGATGGTGGTGTCCAGCACGATCATCAGCACGCCCAGGCACAGCACGGTGAGCGCGAGCCAGCGGCTGTCGCGTGAAGCGGTGGAGGCGGTCGGCATGTTCGGACTCCTTGGGCGCGGCGCGCATGGCAGAGACGGGTGGGGGGAATCACGCTTGTGCTCCACGACGCGTGGGCGGTCAGCGGATCGACATGCCGCGTCGGCGGCCTTTTCCCGCGAGGCCGGCGCGGATGCGACAATCTGCGCTCATGAACCTGCTCGCCCTCGAAACCAGCACCGAAGCCTGCTCCGTCGCCCTCGTCCACGGCGAGGAAGTGATCGCTCGCAGCGAACTGGCACCCCGCAGACATGCCGAACTCGCGTTGCCGATGGCTGACGCGCTGCTCGCCGAGGCCGGCATCGGCCGGCACGCGCTGGATGCCATCGCGGTCGGCCGCGGCCCCGGCGCGTTTACCGGCGTGCGCCTGGGCGTGGCGTTGGCGCAGGGCATGGCGCTCGCGCTGGATCGCCCGGTGGTGCCGGTGTCCTCGCTCGCCGCCCTGGCGCTGGAGGCGCCGGAGGACGAGCCGGCGATCCTGGCGGTGATCGATGCCCGCATGGGCGAGGTCTACGCCGCCTGCTACCGCCACGACGCCGCCGGCGGGCTGGTCGCGCTGGACGAGGAGCGGGTGTGCCTGCCGCAGGCGCTGGAGCTTCCGGAAGCCGATCGGTGGATCATCGTCGGCAGCGGCTGGTCGACCTATGCGGACGTGCTGCGCGGACGCCTCACCGGCGCGCTCGTGCAGGCTCACGGCGAGCGCTATCCGCAGGCCCGCCATGTCGCCGAGCTCGCCGTGCGCGAGTTCCGCGCCGGCCGCGCCGTATCGGCCGAGCAGGCGCTGCCGGTGTACCTGCGCGACAAGGTGGCGTTGACGCTGGCGGAGCAAGGCAGGGCTTGAGCGTGCTGCCACCTGCCGTTGCCGGGGGTGTGGGGTGAGCCGGGCACTGCACGACCTGCTCGGGGAGATCGAACGGGATCGCACCCTGCTCGAACCCGGCCGCCTGCGCGAGCGCGGTGCGGCGCTCGACCGGCTGGAAAACCATCGCCTCGGCGCGCCGGCTGCGGAGGCGGGCCTGCACGAGCGCATCGGTGCCTTGTGCGCCGCCCTGGAGGCCATCGATGACCAGCTGCACCGCAGTATCCGCCAGGACATCCGGCGCGGCGCCGGTGCGCAGGCGCTGCTCGGGCATGCGCGCGTGGCCGGCCCGGATCCGAATGCGGCAGACGGCGCCACTGCCGGCGACGGCTACGACCACCTGGACACGCTGGTCAGCGGCGTCCTGCAGATCGAGGCGCCCCAGGGCCGGCTCGCCGGGCTCTCGCAGGAAATGGTGTTCTACCAGCCCACGCCTGCGCGCCACATCTTCGACCTGCTTGCCCGCACCGGGCTGGGCGCGGACGACGTGCTGATCGACCTGGGCTCCGGGCTGGGCCAGGTCGCGCTGATCGCCGG
The DNA here is from genome assembly GCF_035943815.1 of Frateuria sp. Taxonomy (GTDB): domain Bacteria; phylum Pseudomonadota; class Gammaproteobacteria; order Xanthomonadales; family Rhodanobacteraceae; genus Frateuria_A. Next base: position 200,485 of record NZ_DASZBU010000006.1, on the reverse strand, counting down.
CATCTGCAGCGGCGCACGCTGCATCGGCATCGAGTGGGAGGCGTCCTACGTCCAGAGCGCCCGGCGTTGCGCGCAGGCGTTACAGCTGGATCGGGTGGGCTTCGTGCAGGGCGATGCGCGGACGGCCGACCTTTCGGCCGGCACGGTGTTCTACCTGTACACCCCCTTCAAGGGCGCGATGCTGCGCGAGGTGCTGGACCGGCTCGAGGCCGAGGCGTCCATCCGCGAGCTGCGCATTTGCACGCTGGGGCCATGCACCGCGACCGTCGCGCGGGAACCCTGGCTGCAGGCGGCCGACGCGTGGGAGCTGCATCGGCCGGCGGTGTTCCGCAGCGGCTGAGGACCACCCGGTCTAGAGCCGCCCGATCACCAGTTGCACCAGCAGGCTGCTCACCGCCACCGCTGCCCACACGCCCAGCCCCAGCAGGATCGGTCGCGGGCCGCTGGCGATCATCTTGCGCAGGTTGGCCGACAGGCCGATCGCGGTGAGCGCCACGATGATCAGGAACTCCGCCGCGCCGTGGATCGACGGCTGGATCGCCACTGGCACCAGCCCGGCGGTGCGCGCCGCCGAGGCGACCAGGAACCACAGGATGAACCACGGGAAGATGCGCTTGAGGCTGAAGTCGCTGGCGCCTTTCTTCTTTTCGCGCATCGCCACCATCACCGCCAGCGTGATGCAGACCGGGATGATCAGCGTGGCGCGGGTCAGCTTGACGATGGTGGCGTAGTCGCCTGCCGCGTGGCTGTAGCTGTAGCCGGCGGCGACCACCGAGGAGGTATCGTTGATCGCGGTGCCGGCCCAGAGCCCGAAGCCCAGGTCCGACAGGTGCATCAGATGGCCCAGCAGCGGGAACAGCAGCACCGCCACCACGTTGAACAGGAAAATGGTGGAAATGGCGAACGCGGTGTCGTGCTCGTCGGGCTTGATGATCGGCGTCACCGCCGCGATGGCCGAACCGCCGCAGATCGCGGTGCCCACGCCGATCAGCACCTTGAGCTGATCGTGCACGCCGAGCGCGCGACCCAGGCCCCAGGCGGCGAGGAAGGCGGTGCTCATCGTGACCAGGGTGACCGACAGCGACTCCAGCCCCGTCTTCGCCACCTGGTCGAGGCTGAGCCCGAAACCCAGCGCGATGATCGACCACTGCAGCACCTGCTTGCCGGCGAACTGGATGCCCGGCGCGAAACGCGGCCCGGGCGCGGCGGTGTTGCGCACGAGAATGCCCAGCACGATGCCGATCACCGGCCCGCCGACCAGCGGCGCCCGATGCCCGAGCCACCAGGCCGCCAGCGCGATGGCCAGCGCCAGGCCCAGGCCGGGCAGGCGGTCGGACAGGGTGGGAGCGGTGGGGGCGGCAAGGGCACTCATCGGGGTATGCGCGTACTGAAAACGATGCGTGCATTGTCCGTATGGCAAAGGATCAGGAAAACTTTGCATTCCTGATGGCTGCTATAAGATTGGCTGATGCTCAACATCACGCCCCGCCAGCTCGACGTGTTCGTGCAGACCGCGCTGCACGGCAGCCTGCGCGCCGCCGCCGGGCGTGTACACCTGACCCAGCCCGCCGCCAGCATGGCGCTGGCCGAACTGGAGCGGCAGCTCGGCGCACCGCTGTTCGACCGCGAGCGCGGGCGGCTGCGCCTCAACGCGCGCGGCCGCGAACTGTTGCCGCGCGCGCAGGAGTTGCTGGAACGCCATGCGGAACTGGCCCGCATCGGCCAAGGCGACGCGGATGCGCTTGCCGGCGAGCTGCGCATCGGCGCCAGCAATACGGTGGGGAACTACCTGGTCGGCGACCTGCTGGGCGACTTCGTGCGCGCGCAGCCGCAGGTGGCGATCCGCCTGCGCGTGGCCAATACCGACACCATCGCTGCGCTGTTGCTGGACCACGCGCTGGACCTCGGCTGCGTGGAGGGCCTGGTCGCGCATCCGCAACTGGAGCTCAAGCCCTGGCGCGAAGACCGGCTGCGCGTGTGCGCGGCGCCGGACCACCCGCTGGTGCGCAAGCGCTCGCTCAAGCCGGCGGACTTCGCCGGCGCACGCTGGGTGCTGCGCGAGCCTGGCTCGGCCACGCGCGCCACCAGCGAGCGCGTGCTGGCGCAGTTGCCGCCCGGCGAGACGGTGCTGGAGCTGGACCAGATCGAAGCGATCAAGCAGGCGGTCGCCGCGGGTTTCGGACTGGCCTGCCTGCCCGAGGTGGCGCTGGCCGATGCGCTGGCCACCGGCCGGCTGGTGGCGCTGAAGACGCCGTTCCTGGACCTCAAGCGCACGCTCTCGCTGCTCTTGCACCGGCAGAAGTACCGTAGCGCCTTGCTGGAAGCCTTCCTGCGCACGATCTAGCCGGGTCCCTTTCCTTCCTGCATTCGGGGGAAGGCTCATGAGTGGACGGTTTGATCCTTCCCCTGAGTCCGCAGGGATAGGGTTAGGTCGTGTGGATCAAGCAGCGGCACCCTTGCCGGCGGATTCACCCCAGCGCCGCTAGCGTCCGGTGGCCATGCCCACGCGTCCGGCCAAGAACCCCTTCGGCGTCCCGCTGGCCAAGCCGGTGGACGAGGTGCCGGCCGGCGCGCTCACCACGCTGCGGCGTAAGGCCCGCGATTGCCACGCCTGCCCGCTGTGGCGCTACGGCACGCAGACCGTATTCGGCCAGGGGCCGTCCAGCGCATCGGTGATGTTGATAGGCGAGCAGCCTGGCCTGCACGAGGATCGCGAAGGCGTGCCGTTCGTGGGGCCGGCCGGGCAATTGCTCGATCGCGCGCTGGGCGAGGCGGGGCTGGATCGCGCGACGCTCTACCTCACCAACACCGTCAAGCATTTCAAGTACGAGATGCGCGGCACCGCCAAGCTGCACAAGCGCGCCAATGCCGCCGAGCAGGCCGCCTGTCGCATGTGGCTGGCGGCCGAACTGCTGCGGGTGAAGCCGAAGCTGATGGTCGGCCTGGGTGCGATGGCGGCGCACACGATGTTCGGCAATACCTTCCGCATCACCGCCGAGCGTGGGGTATGGCGTCCGCTGGGCGAGGGTGCGCAAGGGTTGGCGACCTGGCATCCATCGGCCGTGTTGCGCATGCCGGAGGAGGAGAAGCGGCACCAGGCGTTCGATGAGCTGGTTGCGGATCTGCGGGCGGTGACGCAGGCGCTGGAGAGGTTGGGCTAGGGCGAAAAGCCTCCCCCTCTCCCCAGCCCTCTCCCCCGGCCCCGCCGGGGGAGAGGGTTGGGGAGAGGGGGAGGCCTTTGCTCCGGATCAATGGAAATTCCGCGATCGCACGTCGAGCTCTCCCAGCAGCGGCGTCAGGTCCTCGAGCTCGCGTGCGATGAGGTGCTGCACGCCGTGCTGGCTTTCCAGGTGCCCCTCCACCGCGAGCAGCCGCGAGGCGAGCAGCACGCGGCGCTGGCGCAGGACCACGCGGCGCCAGATCACCACGTTGGTGAGGCCGTGCTCGTCCTCCAGCGTCACGAACACCACGCCGCTGGAGGTCTGCGGCTGCTGGCGCAGGGTGACCAGCCCGGCGACGCGCACGGGACGGCCGTTGGGCAGGTCGGGCAATTCGTTGGAGGCTCGGTAGTGCTGCGCGCGCAGCCGTGATCGCAGCAGGCGCAGCGGATGCGGCCCGAGCGTGGTGCCGGTGAGCGCGTAGTCGGCGCGCAGGTCCTCGCCGCGGGTCGGCAACGGCAGCGTGACCGGCTCGCTCTCGGGCGTGCAGCCGGGGAACAGCGGCAGCTGCGGCTCAACCCCGGCGATCGCCCAACGCGCGCGATGGCGATGGCCTGCCAGCGCGCGCAGGGCGCCGGCATCGGCGAGCAGGGCCTGGTCGCGGCGGTCGAGCCTGGCGCGGGCGCACAGGTCCGCCACGTCGGCGAACGGGCATTGCTTGCGGGCTGCTGCGATGGCGTCTGCAGTCGATTCGGAGAAGCCGCGCACCAGCCGCAGCCCCATGCGGATCGCCGGCTGCATGCGCGCGTCGCGCTCGGGCTCCAGCGAGCAGTCCCAGTCGCTGTGGCGCACGTCGATGGGCAGCGTGCGCATGCCATGCCGCCGCGCGTCCTGCAGCAATTGGTCGGGCGAGTAGAAACCCATTGGTGCGGAGTTGATCAGCGCGCAGGCGAACGCCGCCGGCTCGTGGCACTTGAGCCAGCTGCTCACGTAGGCGAGCAGGGCGAAGCTCGCCGCGTGCGATTCGGGAAAGCCGTAACTGCCGAAGCCCTTGATCTGCTCGAACAGGCGCTCGGCGAAGTCGCGGGTGTAGCCGTTCCTGAGCATGCCGGCGAGCAACTTGTCCCGATGCGGTTCCAGTCCGCCTTTGCGTTTCCAGGCGGCCATCGAGCGGCGCAGCGCATCGGCTTCGCTGCCCGTGAAATCGGCAGCCTCCATGGCGATCTGCATCACCTGTTCCTGGAACAAGGGGACGCCCAGCGTGCGTTTCAGGACCTTCTTGAGCTTTTCCGAAGGGTAGTCGACCGGATCCTCGCCATTACGCCGGCGCAGGTAGGGATGCACCATGTCGCCCTGGATCGGGCCGGGACGCACGATCGCCACCTCGATCACCAGGTCGTAGAACTCCTTCGGCTTCAGGCGCGGCAGCATCGCCATCTGTGCGCGCGATTCGATCTGGAAAACGCCGATGGTGTCGGCGCGGCTGATCATGTCGTAGGTGGGCTTGTCGTCCTTGTGGTCCTTGTTGATGCCGGCGATGGTGTAGTCGCCGCGACCGTTCGCTCTCAGCAGGTCGAAGGTCTTGCGCAGCGCCGTGAGCATGCCCAGCGCGAGGCAGTCGACCTTGAGCATGCGCATGGTGTCCAGGTCGTCCTTGTTCCACTGGATCACCGTACGCCCGTCCATCGCGGTGTTCTCCACCGGCACCAGCGTCGAGAGCGGGTGCTCGGAGATCATGAAACCGCCCGGGTGCTGGGAGAGGTGGCGCGGGAAACCGATCAGCTGCGCGGTGAGGGCGAGTACCTGGCGCATCAGCGGCGTGTCCGGATCGAAGCCGCGTTCGCGCAAGCGGTCCATGGGCGGCACTTCGCCGCTCCAGCGATCCAGCGTGGCGGACAGTTCGCCGGCAAGCTCCGGCGACATGCCCAGTGCGCGCGCCACGTCGCGGACCGCGCCGCGGCCACGGTATTCGGTGGCCACCGCGGTGAGCGCGGCGCGGTCGCGGCCGTAGCGGTTGAACACGTACTGCAGCACTTCCTCGCGCCGCTCGTGCTCGAAGTCGACGTCGATGTCCGGTGGCTCGTCGCGATCGGCCGAGATGAAGCGCTCGAAGAGCAGGTTGCTCGTTTCGGGATCGGCCTCGGTGATGCCGAGCACGTAGCAGACCAGCGAGTTGGCCGCCGAGCCGCGGCCCTGGCAGAGGATCTCCTTCGAACGCGCGAAGTGCACGATGTCTTGCACGGTGAGGAAGTAGGACTCGTATTGCTTGGTCCCGATCAGGGCCAGTTCGCTCTCGATCTGCTCGCGCCACTGCGCCTTCGCGCCGCCCGGCCAGCGCCAACGCATGCCTTCTTCGACCAGCTGCCGAAGCCAGGTGGTCGGCGTGTGACCTTCCGGCACCAGCTCGTGCGGGTAGGTGTACTCGATCTTGTCCAACTCGAATACGCAGCGCTGCGCGATAGCCACGCTCTGGGCCAGCAATTCGGACGGATAGATGGCCGCGAGTGCGCGTCGCGTGCGCAGGTGGCGCTCGCCGTTGGGGAACAGGCGATGGCCGGCCTGCGCCACGGTGGTGTGGTGGCGGATCGCGGTCATCACGTCCTGCAGCCGGCGGCGGGCGCGCACGTGCATGTGCGCGTCGCCGGCGGCGACCAGCGGCAGGCTCAGGCGCTCGCCCAGGGCACGCAGCGCGGCCAGGCGCGCGTCGTCGTCGGGACCGCGATGCAGCTCCACGGCGAGCCAGCAGCGGCTGGGGAAGCGCTCCTTCAGCCACGCGGCTTCGCTTGCGTCCGGCTCCTGGCCGGGCAGCCACAGTGCGAGCAGGCCTTCGGTGTCGCCGAGGTCTTCGCGCAGCGACTTGTAGCTGCCCTTGGGCGCGCGGCGGCGGGCGGCGGTGATGAGCTGGCACAGCCGCGCGTAGCCCTGCCGGTTCTCGACCAGCAGCACGCACTTGGGGCCGCCGTCGAACTGGAATTCGCTGCCGACGATCAGCTTGAGGCCGGTTTCGCGCGAGGCTTCCAGTGCGCGCACGATGCCGGCGAGGGTGCATTCGTCGGTGATCGCCAGCGCGGCGTAGCCCTGTTCCTTGGCGCGCTCGAACAGCTCCATGGCGACCGACGCGCCTCGCTGGAAGCTGAAGGCGGAAAGGCAATGCAGTTCGGCATAGTCGGGGAGGCTCATGCGAACCACCCGTGCAGCATGAAGCCCGCGCGTTCGCCGGCGGGACAGAACGCCCAGGCCCGCTGCCCGGCTTCCGTCTCGACCACGTAGTAGTCGCGCCGCACCTCGCCGTCCCACCAGCCGCTTTCGATGCGCTCGGGGCCGGCCAGGATGCGCGAGATGCGTTCGCGCAGCGGGATCGGCTGGGGCAGCAGCCAGCCGGGGCGCGGCAGGGGCGGCGGCGTGTCGCTGCTGCCGTGGTCGCGCCAGGCGCGTTCGGGGCGGTGGTCGGCGTGGATCGCCAGGCCGTGCACGGCCTCGTCGCCCAGCCGCGCGCGCAGGCGTTCGCGCAGTTGCTCCCAGGGCACCGCCTGCTGCGGGCGCACGTCGAACAGGTCGCGTCCGGCAGGCACGAATGGCGGCAGCTCGCGTGCGATCAGTTGCAGCGCGCGCACCGGCGCGGCCAGCTGCACGGGATCGAGCCGGCCGCGGGCCAGTTCGAACAGCATGGCGGCGTCGCGCTCGGGCGCGAGCAGGCCGACCGGCACTTCGGTGGCGGCGCCGCGGTCGTGCTCGAGCTTCAGCACGAAACGCTGCACGCCGCCGTCGCGGCCGGCGAGGTAGGCGGCGAGATCACCGGTCAGGCGCCGCAGCGGGAACAGCAGCTGGCCGGTGGCGCCGATCTCGTAGTTGAACTCGATGCGCGATTCGAAATGGTCGGGCGGCTGGTAGCAGTCCAGCGGCGTGGCCAGTGCACCGGCGAGGCGGTCGAGTTGGTCGAGGGTGTCGGTGCCCGCGCGCCGGCCCAGCGCCGCGCGCGGCAGCGCGTAGACCTGGGCCAGCCGGCGCAGGCCCATGCGGCGCAGGCTTATGGCCGCCTGGGGAGGAAGTCCTGCGCGCTCCACCGGCAACTGTCCGAGCGCCTGCTTGAGCGGCGCGTCGTGCGTGATCGCCAGGCCGTCGTGCACGCCGGCGAGGGCACGTGCGGCCCACGGGTTGGGCGCCAGCGCGATGCGATGGCGGAAACCGAGCGCGGCCAGTTCCTCGCGCATCAGGGTTTCCATGCGCGGCCACGGGCCGAACAGGCGGAAGCTCGCCTCCACCTCGATCAGCAGCGACGCGGCCATCTGCCGGCTGACCTGGGCGCCGTAGCGATACGCCCAGGCGGCGAGGAAATCGTGCCAGCGCCCGGTCTCGGCCGGATCGTGCTCGACCGCGGCGAAGCGCGCGCAGATCGCCTGCGCGGTGGCCAGCGGCATGCCGGCACGCAGGCCCGCCGCCTTCGCCGCGGCGTTGGCCGCGCGCAGCATGCGCCGCTGCACCGGGCCTTCGACCAGCACCAGCGGCTCGTCCGGCGCGGCATGGCGGCGCAGCACGCCGTCGAGCGCGAGTTGCGGCAGCAGGATGCAGGCCCACAGCATGGCGCGTGCCTCAGGCGCGGTCCGGCACGGCGGTACGCGGGTCATTCGGAGGCGCCGGCGATTCGCCCACCGGCAGCGGCCAGGACAGAGGCCGTGCCGGCGGGTTGCCGCCGCGGCACTTGAGCACGCGCAATTGCGGCGGGCGCACTTCGAGCGCCAGGCGCAGCGCCGCGGGCGAGGCGTGCGCGGCGGCCGAGGAGGGGCGCAGCGCCAGTCCCAGGCACTGCCCGGTTTCCGCCGCCAGCTGCAGCCGGCGCAGCGTGCGGTCGTCCGGCTGCTGCGGCCAGCACAGCACGGCGGCACAGGCCGCCGAGCGCAGGCATTGTTCGGCGGCCCAGGCCGCGTCGCGCGGTTCGGCGCGCACCACTTGCAGACGGTCCAGCCGCACGCCGGCGTTGGCCCAGGCGGCAGGGAAGGGCAGGTAGGGCGGTGCGACCAGCGCGACCAGACCGCCCGCTTGCGTGAGCCGCGCCAGCGTGGGCCACAGCAGAGCCAGCTCGCCGATGCCGTCCAGCGGCAGCAGTGCCTCGCTCAGCGCGGCCTCGGGCCAGCCGCCGCTGGGCAGTACGGCATCCAGCGCGGGGAAGCCGGTCGGCTGGCGCGAGGATGGGCGCGCCTGCGGCTGGCCACGCCACAGGCGGCGGGCGTCGAGCAGGCTGTCGAGGGCGACGACGCTGTTCATGCGTGCATACCCGTAGGGTGGGCTGCGCACGAGGCGACCGCTCGGCAAGGCTTCCACCTGCGGGGGAAGGTACTCGAAGGGCGGGTGGGGGCGAACGGAGCGCGGCCTTCCCTACTGGCCGCCGCCGGGAGGCGCATGCGCCCGCCACGGCCTGCACGGGCGTCCATCAGCCAGACCTCACCAGCCCCGCGAACAGGCCTTCGATGGCGAAGTCGCCGGCGCGCGGATCCACCTCGATCGGCGCGTACGCCGGGTTGCGCGGCAGCAGGCGGATGCGGGCGCCCTTGCGTTCCAGCCGCTTGACGGTGAACTCGCCCTCCAGCCGCGCCACCACGGTCTGGCCATGACGCGCCTCGGGCGTGCGGTGCACGCCGATCAGGTCGCCTGGGAGGATGCCGTCGAGCAGCATCGAGTCGCCGACCACTTCCAGCAGGTAATCGGGCCTGAGCCGGAACAACGAAGCATCCAGCGCGACCTCACGGCGCACCTGCGCGTCCGAGCCGATCGGCCGCCCCGCCGCCACGCGGCCGAGCAGCGGCACCTGCAGCGTCTCGACGGCTGGCCTCTGGCGCAGGCGGATGCCGCGCGCCTGCCCGGGCACCAGCTCGAGGTGGCCCTCGCGCGCCAGCGCCTCCAGGTGCAACCGCGCGGAACGGTTCTGCTTGAGCCCCAGCGCCGCGGCAATCTGCATCTGCGAGGGCGGGTAGCCGTGCGCGGCGATGTGCCGGTGCAGGTAATCGAGCAGAGCTTGGCGGATCGGGGTCATGGTTTACTAATCTTAGTACATCGGGGAAGGTCGCGGCAGGGGTGGGCTTTTTGGCATCATTTCGTGAAGGGGAATCCGGCGGCTTGCCAAAGGCGTGAAGACCCAGGGGACTGCGATACGTCCACGACGGACTTCAAGCATGTGGGGGAAACTCATGGTGTCCGCTTTGCTGCTGGGCGTTGGCTTGCTGCTCGGCGCGCCCGCGGCAGGCGTGAACGTGCCCGCCTCGCTGCCGGCCGGGACCCTCTCGACCAGCGCATTGCCGACCCCGCAGTTCCGCCGCTACGGCAGCGCCAACGGCCTGCCCAGCAGCCTGGTCTACACCGCGGTGCAGGCGCCGGACGGCACCATGTGGTTCGGCACCAAGAACGGCATCGCCCGCTTCGACGGCGTGGAGTTCAGGACCTACCGCCACGTGGCCGGTGACCCCGGGTCGCTGTATGGCAATGGCATCTCCTCGCTGCTGATCGACACGCAGGGCCGGTTGTGGGCCGGCGGACTGGACGCGGGCCTCAACCGCTTCGATGCGGCCAGCGGCACATTCCAGCACTGGGCCCACGACCCGGCCGATCCGGCCAGCCTGGTGAGCGAGAAGGTCTGGGCACTGGCGCAGACGGCCGACGGCAGCCTCTGGGTGGGCACGCGATACGGCCTGGACCGGATGCGCGCGGACGGGCAGTTCGAACACGTGGTCAACCCCTTGCTCGGGTCCACGCCTGCCGATTTCGGCGAAGTGGCCTCGCTCTACGTCGATCCGCACCAGCGTTTATGGGCCGGCAGCAGCCATGGCCTGTTCCGGCGCGATCCGGACGGCAGCTGGTACCGCGTGCTGCCGGCCGATCCGGAGCAGACCGTGGATGCCTGGCACATCGACGGCAACGGCGAGGAGGTGCGCATCGCCACCGTGCGCGGGCTGCTCGTGGTGGGCGCCGATGGCCTGGCGCACCGCTTCGCCGAGAACCAGCTGCCCGACACCAACGTGATGGTGAGCACCCGCGATCACGACGGCCGGTTATGGATCGGCACCCAGCGCGGGCTGTTCCTGCAGCAGCGGCCCGAAGACCCGGTGATTCCGGTGATGGACCGGCCTGTCCTCTACGGCAACCTGCCCGGCACCTGGGTGTGGCAGCTCTACGTCGATCGCGAAGGCGGCCTGTGGGTGACCATGCTCGACGGCGGCGTGGCCTACCTGGCGCCGGGCTGGTACGGTTTCAGCCGCTACACGCACATCCCGGACGACCCCGCCAGCCTGCGCGACTCGGTCGCCACCACGATGGCGCGCGGGCGCGATCGACGGCACGTCTGGGTGGGCGAGCGCGGCGGCCGCGTGGACCGGCTCGATCCCTATACCGGTGCGGTCGAGCACGTGCTCTCGGGCCTGCGCGGCGACGTGGTCGGCATGACCGAGGGCGACGGCGGCAAGCTCTGGGTGGCCGTGCAGGGCGCGCTCTACCGCGCCCAGGGCAACCAGGCCGACCGCGTCGATCCGGACGGGGCGATGATCCGCCATCCACTGGAGGTCGAGCCCGGCCCCGACCGACGTCTGTACGTGCGCACCTTCGGCGAGGGCCTGTTCCGGATCGATCCGGACACCCTCGCTGTCGCCCCGGTGCCGATGCGACACGCCGACGACAAGATGCTCTGGGGCGCGCAGATGACGCTGAACGACCGCGGCGCGTTCTTCTACGCCAGCGAAGGCGGCCTGATGCGGCTGGACCCCACGCACACCTTCTTCGAGCCGGTGCCTGGCGGGCCGACCGGCGTCTCGGTGGAAGCCTTCGGCTTCTCGCCCGATGGCCTGTGGCTGGCGACCCCCGACGGGCTGGAGCACTACCGCTACCGCGGCGACGGCCTGGCGCTGGCGCGGCGCGTGGACATGGCGCAAGGCTGGCCCTCGGTCGTGGTTGTCGACATGCGCGTGGACGCGCGCGGGCGCGTGTGGATCTTCGGCAGCGGCGGCCTGTGGCGTTTCGACCCGGATTCGGGCCACTTCCGCTCGTTCGGCCTGCAGGACGGCCTGAGCAACACCGAATTCGCCCGCGGCTATGCGTTGATGCCCGACGGCAACCTGTACTCGCCGACGCTGGGCGGCGTGGTCGCCTTCAATCCCGATCGCGTGCGCGAGCAGGCGACCGTGCCGCAGCTGGCGCTGACCCGCGTTCGGGTGCGTCGCCACGGTCACCTGGTCGATCTGCCGCTGGGTCCGGGCCCGATCGAGGTGGACTGGCGCGACCGCGAGCTGGGTATCGAGGCGCGGGTGTTTTCCTACGTCGACCCTTCCGCCAACCGCTACCGGTTCCGGCTCGATGGCCTGGACAGCAGCTGGGTGGATGTCGACAGCCGTGGCGAACGCGAGTTCGCCGGCCTGGGTGCCGGCGACTACACGCTCCAGGTGATGGCCGCCGGCGCCGGCGGGGCCTGGGCGCACCTGGACGCGCCCTTGCGCATCCACGTCGAAGCGCCGCCGTGGGCGCGCTGGTGGGCCTGGCTGGGCTACGCCCTCACGCTGGCGCTGACCGTGTGGCTGGTGCTGTGGGTGTGGCGCCGGCGCATCGCGCAGCGCCACCGCATCGCCCTGGCCGAGCAGCAGCGCAGCCTGGCCGAGGAGGCCAGCGCCGCCAAGACCCAGTTCCTGGCGACGCTCAGCCACGAAATCCGCACGCCGATGACCGGCGTGATGGGCATGGCCGAGCTGCTGCTGGCCACGCCGCTGAAGCCCGAGCAGCGCGAATATACCCTGGCCATGCAGCGTTCCGGCGGCATGCTGCTCAAGCTGCTCAACGATGCGCTGGACGTCGCGCGCATCGAGGCGGGGCGGCTCAACCTCGAGCCTGCGCCGTTCGATCCGCGCCAGCTGGTCGAGGACGTGGCGCAGCTGCAGCTGGGCCACGCGCAGGCCAAGCGCCTGGGCTTCCTGGTGGAGGTGGCAGAGGACCTGCCGTCGCGGGTGGTCGGCGACGCGGTGCGCATCAAGCAGGTGTTGCTCAACCTCACCCACAACGCGCTCAAGTTCACCGAGTACGGAAGCGTCGAATTGCGCGCGCTGCGCTGCAACGAGGGCCTGGTCTTCAGCGTCACCGATACCGGTCCGGGCATTCCCGAATCGGCGCGGGCACGCCTGTTCCAGCGTTTCGAGCAGGTCGACGGCCCGCAGCGGCGAGCCGGCACGGGCCTGGGCCTGGCGATCTGCCGCGAGCTGGTCGGCATGATGGGCGGCAGCATCGAGCTGGAATCGCGCCTGGCCCACGGCAGCACTTTCCGCGTGCGCCTGCCGCTGCAGCCGCCCGAGGGGGCCGCCGCTGCGCTGCCCGCCGCGCACGCGCCGCTCGGCCGCGCACTGCGCGTGCTGCTGGTGGAAGACGACGCCATCGTCGCGGCGGTGATCCGCGGCCAGCTCGAGCGCCAGCACCATCGCGTCTGCTACGTCGCCAACGGGCTGGGTGCGCTGGCCGAACTGGAGCAGTCCTCCTTCGACGTCATGCTGCTGGACCTGGACCTTCCCGGCGTGGATGGCTTCCAGGTCGCCCGCCTGGTGCGCCAGCGCGAGGAGCCCGGCCAGCGCATGCCGATCGTCGCCATCACGGCCCGCGCCGGCGGCGACGAAGAGGCGCGCGCGCACGAGGCGGGGATGGATGCGTTCCTGCGCAAACCGTTCAGCGGCGAGGCGCTTGCCGAACTCTTCGTGCGGCTGGTGCCGCAGGCGGTTGCCCTCGAGGCCAGCGTACCCGCCTGACCGGCGCGCAGCGAACGGGGCGGGCCGCCCTGCGCTTGGCGCCTGCGCGGGAGCTTGTGTTCGGCGGCGACATCCGGATCATGGGAAAAAGCGGCGCTCCTGAAACCGCTTCGGTAAGCATTCCATCCTTCCCCGGCCTTCTCCGCGATGAAGCCTTCCAAAGCGCTCGATCTGGATGCGGTCAACGCGTTCGTCCTCACCGCCGACCTGCAGAGCTTCACGCGCGCGGCAGCTGCCCTGGCCACCACGCAGTCGGCCATCAGCCTCAAGCTGCGGCGGCTGGAAGACCAGTTGGGCCGGCGTTTGCTGGAACGCACGCCGCGGCAGGTGCGGCTGTCCGCCGAGGGCGCGCTGTTCCTCGAGGCGGCCCGCTCGCTGATGGGTGCGCACGAGCGGGCGATGGCATCGTTCAAGATCGAACGGCGCCGACTCACCGTCGGCATCAGCCAGCTCATCGTCGGCAGCGAGCTGCCGGCGTTGCTGCGCCACATGAGCGAGCACGATCCGCACCTGCTGCTGGAGTTGCGGGTGGCCGGGTCGCGCGAAGTCATGCAGGCCTACGAAGAGGGCACGCTCGATGCCGCCCTGGTAGTGCAACCGGAAGGCCGGCATGCCCAGGGGGAAACGATCTACAAGGAGCAGTTCGCCTGGGTCGGTGCCGCCGGCTGGCGGCCGCGGCCGGGCGAACCGCTGCCGCTGTCGACCCAGGGCGAATCCTGTTCGATCCGTGCCGCCGCCGTGCGCGCACTGGACCAGGCGGGCGTGGCCTGGACCGAGGTCTTCATCGGCAAGGGCGCCGCGGTGCTCGGAGCGGCTGCCGCGGCCGGGCTCGCCATTGCGGTGCTCGCCCGGCGCGCGGCCCCGGGCGGTACCGCCGATCTGGGATCGGCCTTGTCGCTGCCGCCGCTGCCCAGCCACGACGTGGTGCTCTACACAGCGCTCAACGACCACCGTTCACGCCAGGCACTGCACGCGCTGGCCGGCGCGTTCAGGCAGCTGGCCCAGGGCTAGCGGATCAGTCGACCCGCCGCCACACCACTTCGCCGTGGGCACCATCCGACGCGCCGCTGCTGGGCTTGGCGACGATGTAGGTGAGCTGGTCGCCGTCGCGGGTGTAGTGGGTGGTTGCGCCGCGGCCGTTCCAGTTGGGGAACGAGGCCTGCTCGATGTGCGTGGTCATCTTGTCGCCCTGGATGGCGATGCTGCCGTAGTGCGCGTTCACATCCAGCGACGCGGCGCGGTATTCCCCGGGCGTGCCCCTGGACTTGTCGCCCGTGGCGAACGGCATGCGCTTGGCGCGGGCGATCAGCATCATGTAATGGCCTTGCGCGTCGATCATCCAGCGGCCTTGCGGGTCATGGCCATAGAGTTCCACGCGGTGCCCGCCGGGATAGACGTTGTCGCAGCGGACCAGCGTCCACGCGCCGACCAGCCAACCGGGTACCGATGCCGACATCGCACCGGCAGGAGCCGCTTTGCCCTGCGGTGCCGCATGCACCGCCGTGGTGGCCAGCGCCAGGGCCGCGACGCAGAAAAGAACGAGGTTTCGATAGGCTTGCATGGCAATCCTCATGGATAGGGAAGCACGCGCAGACTAGTAGTCGCGCCACGCCGGCCAACAGGGGGCCAAACCGCATTTCAGCCATGGTCGAATCGAATGGCTCGCTGTCCTGCTGGACACCGGGCAAAAACAAAGCCCGCCGAAAGGGCGGGCTGAGTCATCTTCGATGGTGGCCGGGGACGGAATCGAACCGCCGACACGGGGATTTTCAATCCCCTGCTCTACCAACTGAGCTACCCGGCCAGGAAGAGGGCAGCGCGCGGGGCGTGCTGCGTGGAGCCGCGCATTTAAGCGGATGCGCGCGCGTGCGTCAAGGTTCGTCGGGGGAGACGTAGCCGGCCGGCTGGGCGACTTCGCCGCCGCCGAAGAAGTATTTCTCCATCTCGCCTGCGAGGAACTGGCGGGTCTTGGCCTCCAGCGGATTGAGGCGGTATTCGTTGATCAGCATGGTCTGGTGAGCGAGCCACTGCTGCCAGGCCTGCTTGGACACCTGTTCGTAGACGCGCTGGCCGAGCGGGCCGGGCCAGGGGGCGAAGTCCAGGCCTTCGGCGTCGATGTCGAGCTTGGCGCAATGCACAGTGCGGGGCATGGTGGTTTCCGGGGACTTTGGAGCGTCCTTCGACATCTGCCTGCGGCCTACGCTCGGGACGAACGGTTGGGGTGGATTCGAGCGCCGTTGGCCTGTGCCCGGGACGGAGGGATCAGGCTGAGACCAGGGTCTCGAGCAGGCTGCGCACCGGGGCGGGCAGGCCCAGGTCAGGCCATTCGTCGTGGGCGCACCAGCGCAGGGTCTGATTATCGGCGATGGCAGGGTGGGCTGTCGCGCCGTCGAAGAGCAGTGGCTCCACGGCGAGGCGGTAATGGCTGAAGACATGCACGAACGGCGCGAGCGCCTGCGCATCGTCCAACTGCGCGTGATTCTGCGCCAGACGCCACGCGGAGTCGTGGTCCGGCGCTTCGGGCAGGCTCCACAGGCCGGACCAGACGCCCTGGGGCCCGCGCCGCTGCAGCAGCACGCGTCCGCCGGTATCGCGCAGCACCAGCATGGTGGTATGGCGCGTGGGCAGCACCTTGCTGGGCTTGGGCGTGGGCAACTGGGCGGTGCGGCCTTCGCGGCGCGCGATGCAGGCTTCGGAAAGCGGGCAGGCCGGGCACAGCGGGCGCGAGCGCACGCAGAGGGTGGCGCCCAGGTCCATGATGGCCTGGGTGTAATCGGCCACGCGCTCGCGCGGGGTGTGGGCGTCGGCGTGCTCCCACAGCTTCTTCTCGATCGGGGCCGTGCCGGGCAGGCCTTCGATGCCGTGGAAGCGCGCAAGCACGCGCTTGACGTTGCCATCGAGGATGGGGAAGCGCAGACCATGCGCCTGGGCGAGGATGGCGCCGGCGGTGGAGCGGCCGATGCCCGGCAGCGCGGCGAGCGCATCGAACTCGCGTGGCAGTTCGCCGCCGTGGCGTTCCACGCACAGCTGCGCGGCGCGATGCAGGAAGCGCGCGCGCCGGTAGTAGCCCAGGCCCGACCAGAGCGCGAACACCTGGTCCTCCGAGGCGGCGGCGAGCGCGGGGAGGGTCGGCAGAGCCTCGGTGAAGCGCAGGAAGTAGGGGATCACCGTGACGACCTGGGTCTGCTGCAGCATCACTTCGGACAACCAAACGCGGTAGGCGTCGCGGCGACCTTCGGGTGCCGGCGCCTGCCAGGGAAGGTCGCGGCGCCCGTGGCGGTCGAACCAGGGCAGCAGGTGGGCAGCGAGCGTGGAGGTCATCGGGAGGTGCTGGTGGCGGGAGCAGGACCGCTCGCCGCGGGCGAGGGCGTGAGTTCCAGCCGCAGGCCCTCAACGCGTACGCCGCCAAGGTCGAGGCTGGTTGCGTCGAGGTGGCCGCTGCCCGGCGGCGCCGCCAGCTGCGGCCCATGCTCGTCGTGCATGCGCGTCCACCACTGCGCGACTCCCAGCGGCGGCAGGCGCAGGTCGATATGGTTGCCCGGGCCGTCGAGCTTGAGCGCCAGCAGCAGCGGATCGTTCTGGTTGGCCGGCGTGAGGTGCAGCGACATCTCGTAGCGGCCGGCGTCCGCATGCTCCAGCGAACCGGCCAGCGTGGCCGCCGCGTCGGCGGCGCCGTGCCAGTGTGCCTCGCCGGTCAGGCGCATGGACAGCGTGGCGCCTTGGGTAAAGTCCAGGTCGATGTCGTTCAGCTGCAGCGCGTTGCCCTGGATGCGCGGCGTGGCGGTGAGGCGCAACTGCATGGGCGTGCCTTCGGCGTCCTTGGCCGAGACCACCAGCGGAAACGCCCGGCCCGAGAGCAGGCTGCCGGCGTCCAGCGAGAAGTCGCGCAGCAGCAGCTGGTTGCCGCGCACGAGCGTGCCGCGGGCGATGCGCACGCCAGTGTCGATGCGCGGAATGTTGGGCGGCGCGTTGGCCGGCCGCGGCGGCATGCCGGACAGCCACGCCTGCAGCGCGTCCAAATCGACCCGGGGCGCATCGATCTCCAGACGCGAGATCACTGTCGGGCCGCCGAAAAGCGTGCGCCAGGGCAGCGCGAGGCGGCCGCTGGCGGCCAGCAGGATCGGCATGCTGGCGCCTTGCGCGGTGAGGGTGAGGCCCTGCAGTTCCAGCGCCGGGCGCGGGAACAGCGTAGGGCTGGCCGGGCTGGCCAGGCTGAGCTCGAGACCGGCGGCTTGCGCCTGTTGCTGCAGCATCGCGGTGAAGCGATCCGGCTGCAGCAGCAGGTAGACCGTGACCAGCAGCGCGACCAGGCCGGCGGCGAGCACCCCGGCCAGTCCCAGCAATGCGAGGCGCAACCGGCGGGTCATCGCCGCGCGCGCTCAACCACGCGCCAGCGTCGCCGGCAGCAGGCCATCGACATAGGCGCGCGCATCGAAGCTGCGCAGGTCGGTGGCACTCTCGCCCAGGCCGACGAAGCGGATCGGCAGACCGAACTCGCGGGCCAGCGCGAACACCACGCCGCCCTTGGCCGTGCCGTCGAGCTTGGTGACCACCAGCCCGGTCACGCCTACGATCTGCTGGAACTGGCGAACCTGGCTGACAGCGTTCTGGCCGGTGGTGCCGTCGATCACCATCAGCACCTCGTGCGGCGCGTCGGCGTCAAGCTTCTTCATCACGCGGGCGATCTTGGACAGTTCGTCCATCAACCCGCCCTGGGTGTGCAGGCGGCCGGCGGTGTCGGCGACCAGCACGTCGGCGTTGCGCGAGCGGGCCGCCTGCAATGCGTCGAAGATGACGCTCGCCGCATCGGCGTCCTGGCCCTGCGCGATCACCGGCACGTTGTTGCGCTCTCCCCAGGTCTTCAGCTGCGCCACCGCGGCGGCGCGGAAGGTGTCGCCGGCGGCGAGCAGTACCTGGCGGCCCTCGTCGCGCCATCGGCGTGCAAGTTTTCCGATCGTCGTGGTCTTGCCCACGCCGTTGATGCCTACGGTGAGCACGACGAAGGGCTTGTGGCCACCGACCTCCAGCGGCTGCTGCACCGGCAGCAGCATCGCCACCAAGGCCTCGCGCAGTGCGGCGAGCAACGCGTCGGCGTCGGCGAACTCGCGTTTGTGCATGCGCTTGCGCAGACCCTCGACCAGCGTGGTGCTGGCCTCCACGCCGACATCGGCGGTGATCAGGATGGTTTCCAGCTCATCGAGCAGGTCGTCGTCGAGCTTGGGATGGCGCACGAACAGCGAGCTCAGACCCTTGGCGAATCCGCTGCCGGCAAGCCGTTCGCGCC
Source organism: Frateuria sp. (assembly GCF_035943815.1). GTDB lineage: Bacteria > Pseudomonadota > Gammaproteobacteria > Xanthomonadales > Rhodanobacteraceae > Frateuria_A. The sequence goes on along the minus strand of NZ_DASZBU010000006.1, from coordinate 182,282 downwards.
AGCTGCGCCTGGCCGGCGCAGATTCGGCCGTGACGGCCGGCGGCGGTTCGTCGACCACGTCCGGCTCGGCGGCAGCGAGCTCGGCGCGTGCCTCGTCCAGCACCGGGCTGGCGTTGTCCAGGGCAGCCACGTCGGCGGCATGCGTGTCGGCGGGTGGTGTCGGGGCCTGCTCGGCGGGCTGCTCCGAAATCGTTTCGGTGGTCTTTTTCTTCCAGAACTTGAGCATCGCGGCAGCGCTTCTAAGACAATGCACGGATGCTAGCACCGGCAACCAGACTGCCCGCTGAGGGCCCATCCATCCGTGCGCGACCGCCATCGGCCGGCCGGCGCGCGGCGGCGGTACTCGGAGCGGCAAGGGCATGAAGGGGGCGCCCGGCCGCATCCGCATCATTGGCGGCACGCTGCGCAATTCGCGCCTGGACGTACCCGATCTGCCGGGGCTGCGTCCGACGCCCGAGCGGGTGCGCGAGACGCTGTTCAACTGGCTTGCGCCGGTGCTCGCCGGCGTGCGGGCGCTGGATCTTTGCGCCGGTACCGGCGCGCTGGGCATCGAGGCGCTCTCGCGCGGGGCGGCATCCGTGCGTTTCGTCGAGCGCGACCCGCGCGCGGCGCAGGCGTTGCGCCAGAACCTGGCGCGGCTGAAGGCCGCAGGCGGCGTGGTTGCCGTGGCTGATGCGCAGGCCTTCCTCGAAGGCCCGTCCGAGCCGTTCGGCCTGGTGTTCATGGACCCGCCGTTCGCGGCGGATCTCTGGGCCCCACTCGCAAGGCGGCTGGAGGACAACGGCTGGCTCGCCCCGCAGGCGTGGATCTATGTCGAATCGCCGCGCGACCACGTACCCGTGCTGCCGCGCCACTGGGCGCTGCACCGCGAAGGCCGCGCGGGCGAGGTGCGCCATGCGCTCTATCGCCGCTGCACGGAGCTTCCGTTAAGCTAGCGGGCAACCTTCGCGGTGCAGCGCCTCCCAAGTGAACAAAGCTCCGGTCAACAAGCGCCTGGCCGTGTATCCAGGCACCTTCGACCCGATCACCAACGGCCATGCCGACCTGGTGACCCGCGCCGCTCCGCTGTTCGAGCGGGTGGTGGTCGCGGTGGCGGAGAGTTCCGGCAAGGGGCCGGGCTTCAGCCTAGACGAGCGCATCACGCTGGCGCGCCTGGCGCTGGCCGACCTGCCCAACGTGGAGGTGCGCGGCTTCAACAGCCTGCTGGCCACCTTCGTCAGCGAGATCGGCGCGGGCGTGATCATCCGCGGCCTGCGCGCGGTATCGGACTTCGAATACGAGTTCCAGCTCGCGAGCATGAACCGCCATCTGATACCGCAGGCCGAAACGCTGTTCCTCACGCCCGCGGAGCAATACAGCTTCATTTCCTCGTCGCTGGTGCGCGAGATCGGTCGCCTGGGTGGCGACATCTCCAGCTTCGTCCACCCGGCAGTGCAACAGGCCATGCGGCAGCGCTGGCGCAAAACCCAAATCCATTCACAGGGAGACACCCATGCGTAAGTACCTGATCGCCGCGACGCTGGCCATGGCCGGCACCCTGGCCCTCTCCGCCTGCAACAAGCAGGAGGACAACCAGCAGGCCACCCAGCAGGCCGCCGCCGCCAAGCCGACCAACCCCAACGACGCCCAGGCCTGGAATGCCTACCTCGGCCAGATCGTGCAGAACAACATGCAGGGCATGACGGCCGAGCGTCCGTACGCCTACCTGGTGCCGGCCGGCGACGACCAGGATTCCAAGGCCAAATACGACCGCCAGATGCAGAACGTGCAGGACACCATCGCCCGCGGCGTGCTGCCGGGCAACCTGCTCGCCTTCGCCGGTCCGAGCTCGGCCAAGACCGCGGATTTCGTGATCGCCGCCTTCAAGGACGCCAAGCCCGGTTCCTTCAAGGACGTGATCGTGCTGTTCATCGGCGACCAGGCCGACAAGGACCGCGTGACGACCGCGCTGCAGCCGACCGGCGCGAACGTGCGCTTCGTGGCGATGTAAAGCCACGCGCGAACCGCTCGAGTGCGCCCGCGATGCCGACGGCACCGCGGGCGTTTTCTTTTGGGCGAAACGAGAGAGCGCGACAGGAAGTAAGGGCGGCGTCTCCGCGCTACCATTGCCCGATGTCCCTGAAAATCCTCGACACCTGCGTCAACTGTGACGTCTGCGAACCCGCGTGCCCGAACAAGGCGATCTCGATGGGCGCGGATTACTACGTGATCGACCCGGCGCTGTGCACCGAGTGCGTGGGCCACCATGACGAACCGCAGTGCATGCTGGTGTGCCCGGTCGAATGCATCGTCGTCGACGACGCGCTGGCCGAGACGCGCGAGCAGCTCGAACTCAAATACCGCCAGTTGATGGCCAAGGAGACCACCGAATGAGTCCTTTTCCGCGTTGGCGCATCCTGCTGCTGAGCCTGCTGCTGACCTGCGGCAGCGCGTCCGCCGCGGACCGGTCGGTACCGGCGGCTCATGCGCCTGCCGCCGCCGTGCAGGCGCAGAGGCCCGGCCACGCGGCCATCGCCAGCGCCAACTTCCGGGCCACCAACGCGGGGCTGGAGGTGATCGCCGCCGGCGGCAACGCGTTCGACGCCGCGGTGGCGGTGGCGTCCACGCTGTCGGTGGTCGAACCGGAAAGTTCGGGGATGGGCGGCGGCTTCATGGCCGTGCTGCGGCGCGCGAGCGACGGGCGCGAGGTGTTCATCGACGCGCGCGAAGTGGCGCCGGCGGCGGTGAACACGAAGGACTATCTCAACAGCGACGGCACGCCCAACCGCGACGCCGCGCTCAACGGCCCGCTGTCGGCCGGCATCCCGGGGGAGCCGGCCGGGCTGGCCTGGCTTGCCGAACACTACGGACGGCTCCCGTTGAAGCAGTCGCTGGCGCCGGCCATCCGCACCGCGCGCGACGGCTTCGAGCCGGACAGCCGCCTGCGCGGCGCGATCGCCGAGCGTGCCGACGACCTCAGGCGCTGGCCCGCCTCCGCCGCCAAGTACTTCGTCGACGGCAAGCCGCCGGCGGCGGGCAAACTCTGGCGCGACCCGGACCAGGCACGCACGATCGAGCTGCTGGCCGAGCAGGGCCGCGACGGTTTCTACAAGGGCGAGGTGGCCAGGAAGCTGGTCGCCGCCGTGCGCGCCGCCGGCGGCAACTGGAGCGAGGCCGACCTCGCCGCCTACCAGGTGAAGGAGCGCGCGCCGATCAGCGTGGACTACCGCGGCTACCGCATCGTCACTGCGCCGCCGCCGTCCTCCGGCGGCGTGGCGGTCGCTGAGATACTCAACATCCTGCGCGGCGTGGAAACCGAGAAGCTCGACCGCGCGCACCGCATCCACTATGTGATCGAGGCGATGCGCCGCGCCTTCCGCGACCACAACGACTACCTGGGCGATCCGGACTTCGTGAAGATGCCGCTGGACATGCTGCTCTCGCCGTACTACGCCGACGGCCTGCGCCAGAGCATCCTGCCCGACAAGGCCACGCCTTCCTCGATGCTGCCCTCGAGCGCAGCGCGCGACCCCGGCCCGCACACCACCCATTTCTCGATCATCGACAAGGACGGCAACATGATCGCCGTCACCTCGACCGTGAATTACACGCTCGGCTCCACCTTCGTCGCCGCGGGCACCGGCGTCCTGCTCAACGACGAGATGGACGACTTCGCGCTGGTGCCCAACAAGCCCAACGTGTACGGCCTGCTCGGCAGCACGGCCAACGCACCCAAGCCGGGCAAGCGCATGCTTTCCTCGATGACGCCCAGCCTGGTGATCGGCGCCGACCGCACGGCGGTGATCGGTTCGCCCGGCGGCTCGACCATCATCACCCAGGTGCTGGAGGGCATCCTCGCCTTCATCGACGGCAAGGACGCCAGCGACATCGTGGCGCAGAAGCGCTACCACCACCAGTTCATGCCCGACCGCGTGGACGTGGAGCCCGGCGTGTTCGACGCGGCTACCACGGGAGAGCTCGAGCGCATGGGCTATACGCTGCATCCGCGCGAGCCCTGGGGCTTCATGAACGTGGTCACCTGGGATCACCGCGACAACAAGCTCGACGCGGCGAGCGACCCTCGTAGGCCATCGGGGCTCGGGAAGGTGCAGTAGGGCGGGCGCCCCGCCCCGGGAGGTCCGGCGCAGGGCACCGGCAGACAGCACCGCCCCCCCTGCGTAGAATCCCCAGGGGCATCCTTTCAGGCACAGGCGACATCCATGCAGCTGTGGTCCCTCGAGGGCAACACGCAGAAACTCGATGGCGGCGCGATGTTCGGCAACGCGCCCAAGGCCATGTGGGCGCGCTGGATCGAGCCGGATGCGGAAAACCGCATCCCGCTTGCCTGCCGCTGCCTGCTGGTCAGGGACCTGGACGGCCGCAACGTGCTGTTCGAAACCGGCATCGGCGCGTTCTTCGAGCCGAAGCTGCGCGAACGCTACGGCGTGGTGGAGGACCGCCACGTGCTGCTCGAATCGCTGGCCGAAGCCGGCCTCTCGCACGAGGACATCGACGCGGTCGTGCTCTCGCACCTGCATTTCGACCACGCCGGTGGCCTGCTGGCGCCGTGGGCCGAAGGCGAGCCGCCACGGCTGCTGTTTCCCAACGCCACGTCCCTGGTCGGCGCCGAGCACTGGCGGCGCGCGCAGTCGCCGCACCCGCGCGACCGCGCCTCGTTCATTCCGGAACTGGCCGGCCTGCTCGAGGCGAGCGGGCGGCTGGAGCTGGTCGAGGGCGAGCATTCGCGGGCGCTGGGCCACTCGGTGCGCTTCCACTTTTCCAACGGTCACACGCCCGGGCTGATGCTGGCCGAGGTCGGCGGCGTGGTGTTCTGCGCCGACCTGATTCCCGGTCGCTCCTGGGTGCACCTGCCGATCACCATGGGCTACGACCGCGCGCCGGAAACCCTGATCGACGAGAAGCGCGCGTTCCTTGAGGACAAGCTGGCCCGCGGCGTGCAGCTGTTCTTCACGCATGACCACGCCTGTGCGCTGGCGCGGGTGACCCGCGACGAGCGCGGGCGCTTCGGTACCGCGGACGAGAAGGCACGCCTGCGCGGCGAGCCGGCCGGTGGGATCGCCGGGTGAGCGGGCCCTCGCGTATCGGTACGCGTGCCTTGCTGCTGCGCGGGAGCGGCGCGCTGCTGCTCATCGCCGGCCTGGGCACGGCTGCGATCACCGAGCGCAGCCTGCTGGTGCATCACCTGGCCGCGGTGCGCCATGGTGGCGATATCGTCGAAGCCGGCTCGCAAGGTCCGCAGCCGGGAATGCATGGCAGCATGGTGCTGGTCTCGGGCACGCCCGAGGTGGTCGAGGCGCCGCGCGATGCTGACTTCAACCTGAGCGTCCCGACGCCGGTGCTGGAGCGCCACGTGGAAATGTTCCAGTGGCGCGAGGTGCGGGTGGGCACCGACCTGCACTACGAACTGGACTGGTCCGAAGAGCTGCAGGACACGGACAAGTTCCGGCAGCCGCACGGTCACGCCAACCCCAGCGCCATGCCGCTGAAGAGCGAGCGTTTCGAAGCGGGCATGGTACGCGTGGGCGGCTTCGCGCTGGGGCCGTTGCTGGTGCACGCGCTGCCTGGCTCGCAGGCGGTGGCTCCCGATCCGTCGAAGCTTCCGGCCAACCTGGCGGCGAGCTTCAGCCTGTACCACGACTACCTGACCACCAGCGCGGATCCCGGTTCGCCGCGCCTGGGCGACATCCGGGTGAGCTGGCAGGCGGTGCCGCTGCAGCCGGTGACGATCCTGGCGCGGCTGGACGGCGATCGGCTGGTGCGCGCCAGCAAGGCGGACGACGGCCAGGGCTACCAGGTGCAGGTCGGCCTGCGCTCGCTCAGCGACGTGCTGCCGGATGTGCCCGAGCCGCCGGAGTTCACCATGGCGCGACGCGGCGCGGCGATCGTGTTGGCCGCGCTGGGATCGTTCCTGTTGCTGTGGGAGCGCCGCCGTCGCGTGAGCGATCCGCTGCTGGCGCTGGCGGTGGGCGTGACCGCGATCGGAGCGGTGTCCTGCGCTTCCTGGCTCGGTGGCGACTGGCCGCCGGTGCTCAACTGGTTCGGAGTGACCGCGGCCGGCGTGCTGGTGGTGGCGCTGCTGCACCGGCGCACCGGGCGGGCCGGCCGAGCCTAATGTCGCCGCCCGTACGGGACGGGCAGGCCGCGGGCGGAACGATAGAGAGCGTCGTCAGGCTGCGGCCGCCGGCGCCTTCGGGTCGGCGAAGGCGTACACCTGGTCCGCCCACTGCGTCGCCTCCAGGTAGATCGCGGCCATGCGCTGGATCTGCTGCGGCTGGACCTGGCCGCTGAGCTGGCCCGCCTCCCAGGCATGGATCTGCTCCAGCAGCGGTCCGAACGGGCCGCCGCCGCCGACCAGTGCGTCGCGGATTTCCGGCACCAGCGGCAGCTGCGCGAGCACGAACTCCATCGGCGCGCACATCAGCGTGTCCAGCAGCGAGAACAGGCCGACAGTGAAGGCCATTTCCTTCTGCTGGCGCGGCATGTTGCCGGCCAATTGTTCGCACATGTGCGCGCGGATCAACGCGGTACGCAAAAGCTCCGGCGGACGGTCGTCCATGCCGCCCAGCGACATGGTGTAGATCCAGTTGCGCATGCGCGTGACGCCGAAGAAGATCGCCGCCTGCTGCACGGACTTGAGCTGCTTGGGCAGGCCGAAGTAGGCCGAATTCACGCAGCTCAGGAGCTTGTAGGAAAGGATCGCGTCGTTGCGGATGATGTCGCCCAGCTCGACCGGGCCGGGGCTGTTCTCCTGCAGCTCGCGCATCAGGCGCAGCATCGACAGGCGGTTGGCCGAAAGCACCGGCACCTCGACCTGGTCGGGAATCAGCAGGTAGCGACCCTGGATCGCCTGCAGCGGCAGCTCCAGGCAGCGCTGGTAGGTGGCGTGATCATCCACTTGCCCCGCGACCACCCAGATGCCGCGCTCGTGCAGGTGTTCGGCGCGCTCGCGCAGTTGCTCGGGGCTGAGCGCCTTGGCGTCCAGCCGCACGAACTGCACCATCTGGACCAGCGCCTCGATCGCGACGGAGCCGTGCAGGTCGGTCGCGCCGGCGTCGTACATCAGCAGGCAGCCGCGCTGCGCCATCTTCTGCAGGCGCTCCATCAGCTCGGCGTCCTCGGCCATGGCCGGCTGCAGCACCACGCCGAAGCGCGGCTGGTGCAGCAGGACGTCCGTCTGCTCCAGCAGCAGCTCGCGCGACAGGGTGAGGAAGGTGCGGTTGCCGCGCACCAGCCGGGTCAGCGCGCCATCGGCCAGGGTCGAGAGCACGCGCTGCATCAGCTCCTGCTCGTCGCCGGCGTGGCGATGGAACATGACCTCGTAGGCGAACAGCTCGCGCTTCTGGTCCAGCATGGGCACCCGCACCACCGGCAGGGGCATTTCGCGGTTGCCGGCGAGGCGGGACTGGGCGGAAGCGGCGGTATCGCTCATGGCTTTGATCTGCTCGCGGGCGGGCCCGCCTTTGGTTGGATCGCCACCGGCCCTGCGGCCCGGTGTCCGTAAGGTTTGTCGTTCGTGCGTCAGGCCGAGGCCAGATGGTGCGAGCGCAGCGCCGTGCGCACCTCGCCAGCCGGGCCGTAGAGTCCCTTGGCGTCGCCGCCCTGGCCGGCCAGCACGGCCAGCGCTTCGCGCACCTGGGTCAGCCGCTGGCTGACCAGGTTGCCGTTGCGCTGGTTCAGTTCGTGGCAGCGCCTGAGCTGCTCGAGCACTTCGCGCCAGCGCGTTTCCACGCGCGCGGCGGCGGCCGGCTCCAGCTTGAGCATCTGCACCCGCTCGGCATCGAGCTGTTCCAGTTGCCGCATCAACGCCTGCTTGCGCTCCCCGGTGCGATCCAGCGCGAGCGCGTCGGCGGCGATCAGCGCCTCGCGTTCGTCGGCCAGGGTCGCGGCAAGCTCGGTGACGGACCGGGAGAGGTCCTCCACCACCGCGGCCAGCGCGGCTTCCAGCTCGTGATGCAGCAGCTTGCCCATGGCTGGATTACGGCTTGGCGGTGCCGGCGATCTGCGCGTCGAGCGCGATCATCTTGTCGGCGATGCGGGCCGGGTTGACCTGGTAGCTGCCGTCGGCGAGCGCCTTGCGGATCTGCTCGACCCGCTTGGTGTCGATCGCGGCGTTGCCGTCGACCTTGGCAGCGTCCTGCAGGGCGCGCGCCGAATCGGTCAGGCGGACACTGTCGTCCTTGCCCGGCACGCTTGCGGGAGCGTCGCTGGCCGTGCTGCCGGTGCCGGTAGCCGTGCCGTTGGTCTGACTGCCCGGTGCCTGGGGCAGGAACGGCAAGCCGTTGTTGGAAATGGTCGTGTTCATCGGTCCTTCTCGAGTCGGTTAGGCCCTGTTCCTTGGGGAATCGGCCGGGGCCCGGAAAACTTTAGCCCCTTCCAATGCTTCGGTTACTGCGGTTCGTTCAGGGGAGCGCCACCACCACGCCGGGGGCGCGTACGACGGCATCCACCACGCGCCCGGAGCTGCCGTTGCGCACGCGCAGGCGGGCGCCCGAATCGCCGCTGCCAAGCGCGGTGCCCTCGGCGCGTACCGCGATACCGCCCAGTTCGGCCACCAGCTGCACGTGGTCGCCTGCGCGCACCATCTGCCGCCCACCCAGCGCGCCGGGCGTGAGCACGCTGCCCGCGGCGAGCGGCCGCGACAGGCTGCGCTCGGCGACCTGGTCCATGTTGTCGATGTAGCCGTAGGGCAGGCGCGCGACGTCGCGTTCCTCGGCGTGCACGTCGGCCGGCACGATGCCGTCGCCGCGGACCAGCGGCCGGCTGGCCACCAGCACCTGGCGCCAGACCGACAACCTTACCGGCACGCGCACGCTCCAGCCGCCGGCCGCCGGGCAGCGCACCAGCACGCTCAGTCGGGGCGCGATGCGGTCGCCTCCCGGCAGGCTCGCCTGCAGCGGCGCGGCGCAGTCGGCTATGCGCAGGCGGGCATCGAGCGGGTCGGACTTCACTTCGACGCGGCTCCCCGGCGCCGCGAGGTGCTGCTGTACGTAGCGTTCGGCCTGGCTGCGCACGTCCGCTTCGGGCGGCGGCGCGGCCAGGGCCGGCAGGGCGGCCACGCCCTCCAGTGGCAGGAGCAGCGCGAGCAGCAGGCAGCGGCGGGGCAGCGTCATCAGGCCTGTGCCAGCAAGGCGGCGAGCTGGCTGACCAGTGCCTCGCGGTCGGCCTCCAGCCGCTGGCTGATCTGCTGGGCCTGGTCGAGCTGGCCTTCGACCAGCAGGCCGACGAAGGCGTTGCCGTGTTCGGACAGGCGCGTGCCCGCCTCGCTCAGCGCGCTGGCGGCCGGATGTTGCGGATGCTGCGCGGCCAGCCGGCGCACGGTGCGGTCCAGCGCTTCGGTGTCGAACCAGCGCCGGTCCAGCGCGCCAGGCTCCAGCAGCGCCAGTTCCATCGCCTGGCGGATGCCCTGCGCCGACTCGCGCACGGTCAGGCTGAGGCTGGCCGGGTCGTTGCCGGCCTCGTGTTCCAGCCAGCCCAGCGCCAGGCGATGGGCCAGCAGCGCGGCGCGGCTGAGCGCCTCGCTCTGCCGGCGTGCCTCGGTGCTGCGCCGTTGCAGTGCGCCCAGCGAGGCCTGTGCCGCGGCGGCGCGAGCCTGCTGCACGTCCTGGCCCTGGCGCAACTGGGCGACCTTCTCGCTGGCGCCGGCCAGCGCCTCGCCACTCTGGCGCATGGCGCCATCGGCCTGGCTCACGCCGGCCTGCGCCTGCTCCAGCCGCTGCATGCCCTGCCGCACGTCGCCGTCCAACTGCTGCGAGAACTCGCCGATCGAACCGGTGACGGTCTCGATCTCGGTGGTGGCCTGGGTGGTCTTCTCGGCCAGTTGCTTGACCTCGTCGGCGACCACCGCGAAACCGCGGCCAGCCTCGCCCGCACGGGCCGCTTCGATTGCGGCGTTGAGCGCGACCAGGTTGGTCTGGTGGGCGATTTCCTGCACCACGCCGGTGAGCTTGCGGATCTGCTCCACCTGTTCGGCCAGGCGTGCCTGGTTGCGGTTCATCGCCGACAGCGCGCTGCGCAGCAGGCGCAGCTGGCCATCGAGCTCGCTCACCCCGGCGCTGCCGCTCTGGCGCGCCTGTTCGACCTGCGTCAAAGCGGTGGCGACCTGTTGCAGCGCCGTCGATATTCCGGCGCTGGCGTCCGTCAAGCGGCCGACGCCGTCGCGGCTTTCCTGGCTGGCCTTGTCCAGGGCGGACTGCTCGCGCCCGAGCATCTGCGCTGCCGCCAGCACCAGGCCTTGCTGTTCGAGGGTCTGCAAGGCCATCGCCGCGGGCTGGCCGGCGTGGAGGCGGGCCAGCAGCGGGGCCAGCACGCGGGCTGCCGCCGGATGCTGGAGCGACAACTGTTCGAGGCGTGCCTCGTCGCCAGCGGCGGCCGCTTGGACCAGCGCGGCCAGGGACCGGCTACGGATCAGGCTCATGGAGATGCGGTTTCCTGCGAATGAGTGTTCAGGACATCGTCTGGATGCGTCGAAACTTGAACAAGCAACGCGTGTGCCAGTGCGAACCGCCGATCCTTCCCCCGCATTGGCCGGAGGAAGGGAGGATCCCGGCGCGGGTGCTGAGGCTGGGGGAGGGATCAGCTCAAGCGGCGGATGGTCCGGCCGATATGCGGTGACGGGCCTGCGGCCCACCGTTCCCCGAGGAGTAACGCATGGCCGGCGCCCTGCTGGAAAACGTCGAACGCCAGACCCGCCTGGCGGGGCACAACCGCGTGGCGATGCTGCTGTTCCGCCTGGGCGAGCCGCAGCTGTTCGCGATCAACGTATTCAAGGTGCGCGAGGTGCTGCGCCGACCGCCGCTGGAGCGCATGCCCGGCGCGCATGCGCTGATCGCCGGCAGCTGCGACTACCGCGGGCAGACCATTCCGGTGATCGACCTGGCCGCGGCGCTGGGCTATCCGCCCCTGACAGACGAGCCGTCCGCGCACCTGATGGTCACCGAGTTCAGCCGCTCCGTACAGGGTTTCCTGGTGTCGGACCTGCAGCACATGGTGCATTGCGAGGGTGCCTCCCTGGTGGCGCCCAGCAGCGCGCTGGGCTTCGGCTCGCGGGTCAACGCGGTGACCCGCATCAACGGCGCGCTGGTCGCGGTGGTCGACGTGGAGCACGTGCTGGCCAGCATCGACGCCTCGCCGCACGAGCTCTCGGCGCAGATGCAGCGCGCCGCCGGTGCCCACCCGCTGAGCCCGCGCCGGGTGCTGGTGGCGGACGATTCGCTGATCGCACGTCGCCGCCTGGTCAGCCTGTTCAAGCAGATGAACATCGAATGCGTGGTGGCGCAGGACGGCCGCGAGGCGCTGGACCGCCTGCACGAACTGGCCGCGCTGCCGCCGGAGGAGGGCGTCAGGCTGGTGGTGTCCGACATCGAGATGCCGCAACTGGATGGTTACGCACTCACCCGCGCGATACGCGAGACGCCCACGCTGCGTCGCCTGAAGGTGGTGCTGCACAGCTCGCTCTCCGGGTTGTTCAACGAAGCGATGGTGCGCGAGGTCAACGCCGACCGCTTCGTCGCCAAGTTCCAGCCGGACCTGCTGGCGCAGGCGGTGATCGAGTTGCTGCCGGACGAAGCGACGGACTGAGGCTCTCCCCGGCCCAGCCGGACGAAAGGGTGGGCGTACGGCGGCGTCGGAAATCCGTCTCCGCCCATGAAACCGGGTTCGGGGGAAAACCGGCACGCCGCGCAAAGCCTTTTGCAGCAAGGCTTCGGGCGGCCATGGCACACAACTTGCCTCCAGCCCCGTGCGGACGTATCGACCCGCGCGGAGGCAAGCGATGAGCCAACCCATCGACAACCTGTTCGGCATGCACACCGGCGCGCTCGCGCTGTGGCAACGCCGTACCGAGGTGCTGGCCAGCAACCTGGCCAATGCCGACACCCCGGGCTACCTCGCCCGCGACGTCGACTTCCGCAAGGCACTGGCCGCCGCCGGCGGCAGCGGCGACGGCAGCCTGCCGCTGGCCGCCCCCACGCCCGGCCAGATCGACCCGACCGCCCAGGCGCGCGACACGCTCGCCTACCGCGTGCCCACCCAGCCCAGCATGGACGGCAACACCGTCGACGCGCAGCAGGAGCAGGCCGCCTTCGCCGCCAACGGCGTGCACTACCAGGCGAGCCTGGCCTTCATCACCGCGCAGATCCGCATGCTGCGCACGGCCATCACCGGGGGCCAGGGCTGATGTCGCTCTTCAACATCTTCAACGTCGCTGGCTCCGGCATGGCGGCGCAATCCACCCGCCTCAACACCGTGGCCAGCAACCTGGCCAACGCCGACAGCGTGGCCAGCACGCCGCAGGCCGCCTACCGCGCCAAGGAGCCGCTGTTCGCGGCGATCCGCAACGGCCTGGACGGCCAGCCGGCCGAGGCCGGCAGCGAGGGGGTCAAGGTGCTCGGCGTCACCGAGAGCCCCAACGCGATCACCAGCCGCTACGAGCCAGGCAACCCCATGGCCGATGCCGACGGCTACGTGTACCAAAGCAACGTCAACCCGGTGGACGAGCTGGTCAACATGATCTCGGCCTCGCGCTCTTACCAGAACAACGTCGAAGTGATGAACACCGCGCGCCAGTTGATGCAGAAGACGCTGGACCTCGGAAAGTAAGGAGCGGCCATGAGCGACATCGCAGTCAATTCCTCCAGTTCCGCCGGCGCCGCCGTGCAGTCCGCAAAGAAGGACAACAAGACGCTCAGCCAGGCGGACTTCCTGAGCCTGCTGATCCAGCAGATGCGCAACCAGGATCCGACCCAGCCGATGGATTCCTCGCAGATGGTCAGTCAGCTGGCGCAGATCAACCAGGTCTCGGCCACGCAGAACCTGCAGGCGTCCTTCGACGCGCTCTCCAAGTCGATGCAGGGCAACCAGCTGCTGCAGGCTTCCAGCATGGTCGGCCACAGCGTCACCGTGCCTTCGGCGGTCGGCAAGCTGCAGGGCGGTTCGCTGGACGGGGCGGTCAACATCCCCGACGGCGGCGGGCGCAGCTTCGTGCGCATCACCGACAGCGCCGGCAACGTGGTGCGAACGATCGATCTCGGTACGCAGGTGGCGGGCCTTGCCGATTTCCACTGGGACGGCGTGGGCGACGACGGCCGACCGTTGCCGCCGGGTAGCTACGGCCTGTCCGCGCAGGTGGGTACCGCCGCGGCACCGACCTACGTCAGCGGCAAGGTCGCCGGGGTGGGCATGACCGGCGCCGACGGCGCCTATCTGGACGTGGACGGCTTCGGCGGCGTGCTGCTGAGCCAGGTCGCGCGCGTCAACTAATTCATCAGGGGAAACACCGATGGCTTTCAATATCGCGCTGAGCGGCCTGAATGCGGCGTCCAAGGACCTCGAGGTCACCGCCAACAACATCGCCAACACCGGCACCACCGGCTTCAAGGGCTCGCGCGCGGAGTTCGCGGAGCTCTACAACTCCGCCGGACGCAACCTCTCGGCCACCGCCATCGGCAGTGGCGTGCGGCTGGCCGAAGTGGCGCAGCAGTTCGGCGCGGGCAACGTGGAGAACACCGGCAACAGCCTGGACTTCGCGCTCAACGGCGACGGCTTCTTCACCCTGCGCGACGGCAAGGGTTTTGCCTACACCCGCGCCGGCTCGTTCCAGCAGGACAACAACGGCTACGTGGTCAACGCCAGCGGCCAGCACCTGCAGGTGTTTCCGCCCGCAGGCAACGGCTTCGACACCAGCACGCTGGTCGACCTGCAGATGACCACCGCGCAGAGCGCGGCCAAGGCCACCGGCAACGTGCAGATGTCGCTGAACCTGCCCTCGGATGCCACCGCGCCGACCACCGCGCCGTTCAGTCCCACCGACCCGCAGAGCTACAATCAGGCCACGCCGTTCACCGCCTACGATTCGCTCGGCGCCAGCCACAACGGCACCGTCTACTTCGTCAAGAACGCGGCGGCCAACACCTGGAATGCCTACCTGTACGTCGACGGCGTGTCCGCCGGCGCGCCGCAGACGGTTTCCTTCACCAGCAGCGGTGCGCTGGCCACGCCGGCCGGCGGCAAGCTCACCTTCCCGGCGATGTCGGTCAGCCCGGGTGCCAACCCGATGGCGCTGTCGATCGATCTCTCCAAGGCCACCCAGTTCGGCAACAGCTATTCGCTCAGCGCGATCAACCAGGACGGCTACCCCAGCGGCACGCTTTCGAGCATCGACGTGTCCAGCCAAGGCGTGGTGCAGGCCAAGTATTCCAACGGGCAGTCCACCGCGCTGGGCCAGCTCGCGTTGGCCAACTTCAGCAACTTGAACGGGTTGCGCCAGCTGGACAACACCAACTGGGCGGCCTCGTTCGATTCGGGCACGCCGGTGATGGGCGCGGCCGGCCAGGGCACCTTCGGCGCCGTGCAGTCGGGCGCGCTGGAAGCCTCCAACACGGCCGACCTCACCGCGCAACTGGTGAACATGATCAAGGCGCAGCGCAACTACCAGGCCAACGCGCAGGTGATCTCCACCGACGACAAGCTGACCCAGACCATCATCAACATCCGCAACTGACGCGGGGGCTGAGGCAATCCCATGGATCGTTCGCTCTACGTCGCCATGACCGGCGCCACGCAGATGATGCGGGCGCAGACGGAAGTGGCGCACAACCTGGCCAACGCCGACACGGTCGGCTTCAAGGCGCAGATGTCGGCCTTCCAGGCGCTGCCGGTGCAGGGGCCGGGCATGCCCACGCGGATCAACGGCGTGGCGCAGGGTGAAGGCGTCGACCTGCGCTCGGGCGCGGAGATCCAGACCGGTCGCGAGTTCGACGTGGCGGTGCAGGGCGACGGCTGGATCGCGGTGCAGGCGGCCGACGGCAGCGAAGCCTACACGCGCGCCGGCAACCTGCAGCTCACCCCCGATGGCCTGCTCACCGACGCGCGCGGCAACCTGGTGCTGGGCGACGGCGGCCCGATCAGCCTGCCGCCGGCGAGCCAGGTGAGCATCGGCAACGACGGCACCATCTCGGTGGTGCCGACCGGGCAGGGCCCGCAGACGATCGCCTCGGTCGGCAAGCTGAAGCTGGTCAACCCGCCGGCCAACCAGCTGGCGCTGGGTAGCGACGGGCTGATGCACCTGGCCGGCGGCGGCACCGCCGACGCCGACCCGGCCGTGACCGTGAAATCGGGCGTGCTCGAATCCAGCAACGTGAACCCGTCGCAGACGCTGGTGCAGATGATCGAGCTCTCGCGCCAGTACGAACTCCAGGTCAAGGCGATCAAGAACGCCGACGACAACGCACAGGCGGCGACCCGCCTGCTGTCACTCACTTAAGTTTCCCAGGAGACATCCATGTTCTCTTCCCTGTGGGTCGCCAAGACCGGCCTCGATGCGCAGCAGACGCGCATGGACGTGGTCTCGCACAACCTGGCCAACGCCAACACCACCGGCTTCAAGAGCTCGCGCGCCGCGTTCCAGGACCTGGTCTACCAGAACCTGCGCCAGCCGGGCGGGCAGACCACCGAGCAGACCGCCGCTCCCTCGGGCCTGATGCTGGGCACCGGCGTGCGCGTGGTCGGCAACGAGAAGCTGTTCACCCAGGGCAACATCGAGCAGACCGGCAATTCGCTGGACCTGGCTATCCAGGGCCGCGGCTTCCTGCAGGTGACCATGCCCGACGGCACCACCGCCTACACCCGCGACGGTTCGCTGCACATGGACCAGAACGGGCAGATCGTCACGGCCAACGGCTATGCGGTGGAACCGGCCATCACCATCCCGGCCAACGCGCAGTCGATCACCATCGGCAGCGACGGCACGGTCAGCATCACGCTGCCGGGACAGGCCGCGCCGCAACAGGTGGGCACCGTGCAGCTGGCCGACTTCATCAACCCGGCGGGCCTGCAGCCCAACGGCGACAACCTGTACCTGGAGACCGCCTCGAGCGGCACGCCGCAGCCGGGCCAGCCGGGGCTCAACGGCCTGGGCACGCTCTCGCAGGGCGCGCTGGAGAGCTCGAACGTCAACGTGGTCGAGCAGATGGTCGACATGATCGAGACCCAGCGCACCTACGAGATGAATTCCAAGGCCATCTCCGCGGCCGACCAGATGCTGCAGTTCCTCACCAACAAGACCTGATTCCATGCACGCCGCTTTCCGCTTCCTCGCCGCCGCCGCGCTGCTCGCGCTTGCCGGCTGCGCCACCATGCAACCGGGCCACGAGGACGCCCAATGGGCGGCTACGTTGCCGATGCAGCCGGACGTCGCCGCGGCACCGGCCGACGGCGCGATCTACCACGATGCGCAGGGCATGGAACTGTTCTCCGACCCGCGCGCGCATCGGGTGGGCGACATCCTCACCATCGTGCTGGTGGAAAGCACGCAGGCGAGCAAGAAGGCCAGCACCAGCACGAGCAAGACCGACAAGGCCAAGATCGCCTCGCCCACCATTCTGGGCCAGGGTGTCTCCATCGGCGGCAAGGCGGCCGACATCGGCCTGGACGGCGAGCGAACGTTCGACGGCAACGGTTCGTCGAGCCAGTCCAACCAGCTCACCGGCCAGATCACGGTGACGGTGGCGCAGCGTCTGTCCAACGGCAACCTGATGGTGCGCGGCGAGAAGTGGCTGACCATCAACCAGGGCCAGGAGTTGGTGCGCATCGCCGGCATCGTGCGCCCGCAGGACATCGGCCAGGACAACACCGTGCCCTCCACCCGCGTGGCCGACGCGCGCATCAGCTACACCGGCCGCGGCACGCTGGCCGACGCCAACACGCGCGGATGGCTGTCGCGCTTCTTCAATTCCAAGTGGATGCCGTTCTGATGAAGCCGCAGCTTCCCGAGCCGTCGCCGTCCGCCACGGAAACCCGCGGGGTTTCCGCCGCGCCGCCGCCGTCCGCCGACGGCGAACCCTACGATCATTCGCGTGTGGAGGAGACCCGCCGCGCCGCGCTGCGCCGCGCGCTGCAGCGCTGGCGCAGCTTCGGCCTGCACGTGGTGGCCGCGCTCGTGGCGATGCTCGCCTGCGCGCCGCTGCACGCGGACAAGATCCGCGACCTGGCCTCCGTCGGCGGCGTGCGCTCGAACCAGTTGATCGGTTACGGCCTGGTGGTGGGTCTCGACGGCTCGGGCGACCAGACCACCCAGGCCCCGTTCACCACGCAGAGCCTGGAGAACATGCTGCAGCAGTTCGGCATCACCGTGCCGGCCAACGCGCGGCCGCAGCTGAAGAACGCCGCGGCGGTGACCATCACCGCCGAGCTGCCGCCCTTCGCCAAGCCTGGCCAGCAGATCGACGTCACCGTGGCCTCGATCGGCAATGCCAAGAGCCTGCGTGGTGGCGAGCTCTTGATGTCGCCGCTGCGCGGCGCCGACGGCAACGTCTACGCGATCGCGCAAGGCAGCGTGGTGGTCGGCGGCGTGAGTGCGCTGGGCAAGAGCGGCTCCAGCGTGCAGGTGAACATCTCCGCCAGCGGGCGCATCCCCAACGGCGCCTCGGTCGAGCGCAGCGTGCCCTCGTCGTTTGCGGGCGCCGGCGACCTGATGCTCAACCTCAACACAGCCGACTTCACCACCGCCGCGCGCATCGCGCAGGCCGTCAACGGTGCCTTCGGCGCGGGCACCGCCACGCCGGTCGACGGTGGCACCGTGTCGGTGCGCGGTCCGCAGGACCCGGCGCAGAAAGTGGCCTGGCTGGGCATGATCCAGAATCTCGACGTGACTCCCGGCGATGCGCCCGCGCGCGTGGTGGTCAACTCGCGCACCGGCACCGTGGTGATCGGCTCGGACGTCAAGGTCTCCGCCGCGGCGGTGGCGCACGGCGCGATCCAGGTCACCATCAGCGAGCAGCCGCAGGTCAGCCAGCCGGGGCCGTTCTCGCGCGGCCAGACCGCGGTGGTGCCCAGCTCCGACGTGCAGGTCAGCGAAAGCGGCGCGCACATGTTCAAGTTCGGCCCGGGCGTGAGCCTGGACACCATCGTGCGCGCGGTGAATCAGGTGGGCGCGGCGCCGAGCGACCTGATCTCGATCCTGCAGGCGCTCAAGCAGGCTGGCGCGCTTCATGCAGACCTTGTCGTGATCTAGGTCCACGCGACGGAAACATGACGCCCGCCACGCCCGCCACGCCCGCGCTCGACACCTGGACCGACCTGTCCGGGTTCAACCAGCTGCGCGCACAGGCCAAGGGCGACGACAAGGCGGCGCTGCCAAAGGTCGCCAGGCAGTTCGAGGCGATCTTCACCCAGATGATGCTCAAGTCGATGCGCGAGGCCAACGCCAGCTTCGGCGACAACGACGTGGGCGACAGCGAGCAGGGCAAGGCCTACCGCGACCTGTTCGATCAGCAGCTTTCGCTCTCGCTGTCCCAGGGCAACAACGGCCTGGGTATCGCGCGCATGCTGGTGCGCCAGCTCGGCGGCAAGGACGCGCAGTCCACGCCGGCGGCCACCGATGACAAGACCTTGCTTGCCGGCGTCGCTGCCGGTGCACTGCCCGGCGCCACCGCTTCGGGCCTGTTCGCCCCGCTTGCCGCGGGCGCCGAGGCGGGCGCGCGCGCCTTGCTGAATCTGGGGGCGGGTGCGGACGCGCAGGACGGCGCGCTGCTTCCGCTGGCCAGCGACGCCCTCGCCGCGAAGGATTGGCGGGCCACGCTCGGCCAGCTGGCGCAGGGCGCGGCAAACGTGGCCAGCAAGTTCGTTCCGGGCGATCCGGTCGGCTTCGTGCAGGCGATGGCGCCGCACGCGCAGGCCGCCGCCGTCAAGCTGGGCGTCTCGGTGCGCGCGCTGCTGGCGCAGGCCGCGCTGGAAACCGGCTGGGGCAAGCACCTGCCGCAGCGCCATGACGGTTCGAGCAGCTTCAACCTGTTCGGCATCAAGGCCGGTGGCGGCTGGATCGGCGACAAGGTCAGCGTGCCCACGCTCGAGTACGAGAACGGCGTGGCGGTGCGCAAGCGCGACAACTTCCGCGCTTACGCCAGCCCGGCCGACGCGTTCGCCGACTACGCACGCATGCTCACCGACAGCCCGCGCTACGCGCAGGCACTGGGCAAGGGCGAGAACGTCGCCGGTTTCGCGCATGCGCTGAGCCGCGGCGGCTACGCCACCGATCCAGGCTACGCGGCCAAGCTCACCGCCATCGCCAACAGCCCGCAGATGCGCGAGGCGCTGGCGTCGCTGGATGCGGGGGCATTCAAGTGAGAAGCCAAGCTGCCGTCACAGGGGGCATGACGCATGCCCTGATTCCGCCGATCGGGTTTTCGCCGGGCCGCCTGTCGCGGCCCGCCCGCCCGCCTGCCATCCGTCCGGGAAACCATCATGGCTGACCTGCTTTCCACCGGCGTCTCCGGCCTGCTCGCCGCGCAAGTGGGCCTGAGCACCGTGGGCCACAACGTGTCCAACGCCAACACTGACGGCTACAGCCGCCAGCAGGTGAGCTTCGCCGCGCGCGCGCCGCAGCAGGAAGGGCGCTACTACGTCGGCACCGGCGTGGACACCCAGGCGGTGCAGCGCGCCTACAGCCAGTACCTCAACAGCGCGCTATGGTCGGCCGCCTCCGCCCAGGGGCGCGCCAATGCCTACCAGGGCCTGACCGGCCAGCTCAACAACCAGCTTTCCGGCAGCAGCAACCTGCAGAGCTCGCTGGACAGCTTTTTCGGCTCGGTGCAGGACGTGGCCAATGCCCCGGCGGACGCCTCCGCCCGCAGCGTATTGCTGGCCCGCGCCGGCGGCCTGGCCAGCACCTTTCATGCACTGTCCGGGCAATTCGACAGCCTGGGCGGGCAAGTGCAGCGCCAACTCGCCGATACGGTCGCCGCGATCAACAGCGACAGCGCCGGGATCGCCAAGCTCAACGAGCGCATCCGCGCCTCCACCGGCCAGCAGCCGTCCGACCTGCTCGACCAGCGCGACGCGCTGATCAAGAAGCTCTCGGGCGAGGTCGGCATCAGCGTGGCGCCGCAGAACGACGGCACCCTGAGCGTGTTCGTCGGCAACGGGCAGGCGCTGGTCAGCGGTACGCAATCCTACGATCTGGGTACCGCGCCCAACACCTATGACGCGACCCGGCTGGAAGTCGTCGACAAGGGCACCGGCGCGGTGCTGAGCAGCCGCATCGGCGGAGGCACGCTGGGCGCGCTGCTGGATTTCCGCAGCAACGTGCTCGACCCCGCGCAGAACCAGCTCGGTCGGGCCGCGCTGGCGCTGGCCGACACGTTCAACGCGCAGCACGCGCAGGGCGTGGATCTCAACGGCCAGCTCGGCGGCACCTTCTTCAACATCGCCGGCCCTGCCGTGCAGGCAGCCGGCAGCAATACCGGCAGCGCCACGCTCACGGCGAGCATCAGCGACATCGGCGCGCTCGGCAGCCAGGACTACGTGCTGAGCTACGACGGCAGCGCCTGGAACCTGCGCGACGGCAGCGGCGCCACGGTGGCGATGACCGGCACCGGCACGGCCGCCGATCCGTTCAAGGCCGGCGGCCTGAGCTTCACCCTGGGTGGCGGCGCCGCCAACGCCGGCGACAGCTTCCGCATCCAACCCACCCGCAATGCAGCCGGCGGCATAGGCGTGGCGATCACCGATCCGAACAAAGTGGCTGCAGCCGCACCGCTGGTGGGCAGCGCGGCGGGCGCGAATACCGGCAACGCCGCCGTGGGTGCGCTCACCGTCGCCGACGGCAGCAACCCGAACCTGTTCACCGCCTCCAGCATCGTGTTCTCCTCGCCGACCAGCTACAGCATCGACGGTGGCCCGGCGCAGACCTTCACCGCCGGCACGCCCATCGTGCACAACGGCTGGAGCCTTGCCCTCTCGGGCTCGCCCGCCAACGGCGACAGCTTCACCGTGAAGGCCAACACCAACGCGCGCGGCGACAACGCCAACGCGCTCAAGCTCGGCGCGGTGGCCAACCTGGGCGTGCTCGATGGCGGCGCGACCAGCGTAGGCGGCGCCTACGGCCAGCTGGTCGGCCAGGTCGGCAGCGCCGGTTCGCTGGCCGACGACGCAGCCAAGACGCAGACCGCCGTCTACAACCAGGCGATGGCCGCGCAACAGAGCGTCAGCGGCGTCAACGTCGATGAGGAAGCGGCCAACCTGGTGCGCTTCCAGCAGGCCTACCAGGCGTCGGCGCAGGTCATCAACGCCGCCAACACCGTGTTCAACGCACTGCTCGGCGCGTTCAAGGGCTAAGGGCCACCGTCATGAGAGTCTCCACCAGCTGGATGCAGCAGCAGTCGGTCAACACGATGATGGAACGGCAGGGCGACCTGTCCGGCATCCAGACGCAGATGGGCACCGGCAAGCGCATCAACCAGCCCTCCGACGATCCGGTGGGCGCGACGCGCGCCGTGGAACTGACTCATCTTGGCGCCGACACCGACCAGTACCAGCGCAACATCACTTCGGCCAACGCGCGACTGGGATTGGAAGACAAGACGCTGTCCTCGGTCGGCAACGTGCTGGGCCGCGTGCGCACGCTGCTGCTGCAAGGCATGAACGCCAGCCAGACGGCCGAGTCGCGCAACGACATCGCCACCGAGATGGTGCAGCTGCGCGACCAGTTGTTGGGCATGGCCAACAGCAAGGATGCGCAGGGCGACTACATCTTCGCCGGCAACCGCACCGGCGCCGCGCCGTTCGTCTCGCAACCTGGCGGCGTGAGCTATGTGGGCGACCAGGGCCAGCGCATGGTCGCGGCCGGCCCGGGTCTGCAGGTCGCCACCGGCGATCCGGGCAGCGCGGTGTTCATGGACACTCTCACCGGCAACGGCAGCTTCGCCGTGGGCGCGGCCGCCGGCAACACCGGCAGCGCGCTGGTCGGTGCCACCGGCGTAACCGACGCCAGCGCGTGGAACGGCGGCAACTACCAGATCGTGTTCACCGCGCCCAACGCCTACGAGGTGCGTGATAGCGGCGGCGCCGTGGTCAGCAGCGGCGCCTACGATCCGGAGAAGGGCGGCACGATCGCCTTCAAGGGCGTGCAGGTTGCCTTCAGCGGCACGCCGGCGGCGAACGACAGCTTTGCGGTGGCCCCTTCGTCCAAGCAGAGCATGTTCGATACGCTCGACGGCATCATCGGAGCGCTGCGCCAATCCACGAGTGAGACAGGCTTGCAGAACGCGCTCGGCGGCCAGCTTGCCAACCTCGACCAGGCGATCGGCACGGTCACGCAGACGCGCGCGGGAGTGGGTGCCCGGATGAATGCGCTGGACCAGCAGGGCTCGCTCAACGGCGACCTCACCCTGCAGTACAAGACCGCGCTGTCGGACGTGCAGGACCTCAACTACTACGACGCGGTGAGCAAACTGAGCCTGCAGAGTTCCGCGCTGCAGGCCGCGCAGCTGACCTTCAGCAAGCTCCAGAACATGACGTTGTTCGATTATCTCAAGTGATGCGGTCCGTGTTCGGCCGGCGCGACTTGCGACGCCTGGAAGTGAAGGGTGGGCGCGGGAAGATGCGACAGGAAAATGCAGAAAGAGCAGTTGACCCACTCAAGTTTCCATGGTGAGGGTCGAAAAAGGGTCTGAGGCGGCGGTGTTCCCAATCGGCATCCCGCTGACTACCACCGCCGACCAACGGCACCCAAGACCCTAACGGAGACATTCCCATGGTCATGAGCGTTCTCACCAACATCATGTCGCTCAATGCGCAGCAGAACCTGTCCACGACGCAGAGCAAGCTGGCCACCGCCATCCAACGCCTGTCCTCGGGCATGCGCATCAACAGCGCGAAGGACGATGCCGCCGGTCTGGCCATCGCCACCCGGTTCACCACCCAGATCAACGGCCTGAACCAGGCCGTGCGCAACGCCAACGACGGCATTTCGCTGGCGCAGACCACCGAGTCGGCGCTGAACGAAGTGACCAACAACATGCAGCGCATCCGCGAGCTGGCGGTGCAGTCCGCCAACGCGACCAACTCCGACAGCGACCGCGCCGCGCTCGACGCCGAAGTGCAGCAGCGCCTGGCGGAAATCACCCGTATCGCCAGCCAGACCAGCTTCAACGGCCGCCACGTGCTCGATGGCACCTTTGGCCAGGCTGCATTCCAGGTCGGCGCCAACGTCGGCGAGACCATCTCGGTGAACCTGAGCCAGGGTTCGCGCGCCGACCAGTTGGGCCAGATCGCCACCTCCACCAGCGGTGCGGTCACCGGCAACGCGCTGACCAACGGCGGCGTCACCATCGCCGTGGGCAGCGGTGCGGCCGTTTCCATCGGGGCATCCACCGCCGGCGGCGGCGCCGGCCAGACCGCCAGCAGCGCCTTTGCCAAGGCCGCCGCGATCAATGCGTCGGGCGTGGCTGGCCTGACCGCGACCGCCTCCAACAGCGTGACCGGCGCCTTCACCAGCACCGGCGGCGCCGCAGGCAACACCTATACGCTGAGCATCAATGGCGTCAGCATCTACAATGGCACGGACACCAGCGGCGCCGCGCTCACCGGCAGTGCCGTAGCCGCACAGGTCAACCTGTACTCGACCCAGACCGGCGTGTCCGCCAGCTTCACCGGCGGCAACCTGACCTTCTCCACCTCCGATGGCCGCGACATCAACATTGCCCAGACCCTGGGCGGCGGCGCCACTGGCGGCGTTGCCGCAGGCGTCGTGAAGAACAACCAGGGCACCGTGACCTTGAGTGCGGCGGACAACATCACCATGACCGGCGCCTACGCCGACCTTGGGTTCGCCTCCAACACCATCACCAAGGACACCAACACGCTGGCGTCCACCAGCGTCAAGACGGTGGCCGGCGCCAACGACACGATGAACCGTATCGACGCCGCGCTCGCCACGATCAGCTCGATGCGCAGCAACCTGGGCGCCGTGCAGAACCGCTTCCAGTCCACCATCGCCAACCTGCAGACGATCTCGCAGAACCTGGATGCCTCGCGCAGCCAGATCCAGGACGCCGATTTCGCTGCCGAGACGGCGAACATGTCCAGCGCGAACATCCTGCAACAGGCGGGTGTCTCGGTTCTGGCCCAGGCCAACTCCAGCACGCAGAGCGTCCTGAAGCTGCTCCAGTAACAGTGCGGTATCGGGCGGCCATGGCGACATGGCCGCCCTCTTCATTGAGGGTTTGCGACCATGGCTGTCACCGTCGGCTCCACCAGTACTCCAACTTCGGGCATCCTCACCGCCGCGGGCGTCGGATCAGGATTGGACGTAAACGGCCTGGTCAGCCAACTCGTCGCCGCGAAGCGGGCGCCCCAGCAGAGCGCCATCGACAATCAAAAGGCGTCTGCGCAGACCCAGTTGTCCGCACTGGGCCAGGTGACGGCGGCGCTTTCGGCGCTGCAATCGTCGTTGTCGTCGCTCAATGACGGCAGCGCGTTCACGGTGCGCAAGACGAGCGTGGGCGACAGCACGCTGCTGAGCGCCAGCGCGAGCAGCACGGCGACCACCGGCAACTATTCAGTCAACGTGACGCAGCTGGCCACGGCACTGAAAGCTTCGTCGGCAGCCTTTGCGAGCGATACCACGAACGTCGGCACCGGCACGCTCACCATCAGCGTGGGCAGCCAGCAGATGAGCCTGTCGATCGACAGCACGAACTCCTCGCTCGCTTCGATTCGCGACGCGATCAACAACGCCAGCAACAATCCCGGCGTCAGCGCCACGATAGTGACGGGAACCGACGGTGCGCACCTGAGCATCAGCAGCACCCAGACCGGCACGGCTAACGTTTTCAAAGTGACCAGCAGCGGTGGCGACGGTGGCTTGGCTGCGCTGAACTACGATCCGAATGCGACCACGGGAAACAAGCTGAGCGTCGTTACCGCCGCAAAAGACGCCACCTACACCATCGATGGCCTGGCAGGCAGCAGTTCGCAGAACACGGTCACCACCGCGATCGACGGCGTGACACTGAATCTCACCGCGGTCGGCACGACGACGGTCACCGTTGCCAACGACGCCAGCGCCGCTACCACGGCCATCGGCAACTTCGTCAACACATACAACAGTTTCGTGGGGATATATAACAACCTCACCCAGTACGACCCCACCAGCGGCACGGCCGGCGCCCTGATCGGCGACGCCACGCTCAACGGCATCCAGAGCACGTTTTCCAAGATCGTCGGCGGTGCCGTCAACGGCAACACGCTCGCTTCGGTGGGCATATCGCTGCAGGTCGATGGCACCCTTCAGCTCGACAGCGGCAAGCTGGCTACCGCCATGAGCGGCGGGGGCGGCACGGTCAAGGCTTTCTTCAGCGGCACCGGCGGTTTCGCCGCCCAGTTCAGCACGCCGCTGGATGGATGGATCGGCAGCAGCGGCATCCTCGGCACGCGAACCAGCAACATCAACCAGCAACTGAGCGACCTGGCCAACCAGCAAACCGCACTGGACGACAGCATGGCTGCGCTCACGGCGCGCTACCAGGCGCAGTTCAACGCCTTGGATGCCATGTTGGCCAAGCTCAACAGCACCAGCAGCTACCTAACCCAACAGTTCGACGCGCTCAACGGCTCGAGCAAGAAGTAACGGAGAACGCCATGGCATTCGGACAGGGCGCCATCGCCTACCAGCAGATCCGCTCGCACGGCGGCGTGGAGTCGGCCGACCCGCATGGCCTGATCACGCTGCTCATGGACGGTGCCCTGGAGCGCCTGATCACCGCGCGCGGCCACATGCAGCGCGGCGAGATCGCCGCCAAGGGCGAGGTGATCGGCCGCTGCATCGACATCATCGGCGGCTTGCGCGATTCGCTGGATCCCGCGGTGGAGACCCCGCTCGTCGGCCAGCTCGACGCCCTGTACGACTACATGAGCCGGCGCCTGCTGCACGCCAACCTGCGCAACGACGTCGCCGCGCTGGACGAGGTGAGCGCGCTGCTGCAGAAGATCCGCACCAGCTGGGTACAGGTGCCGATGGAGGCGCGCCGCGCCGCCGGCGCCGCCGCATGAGCACGCCGGAGCCGCTGGCCCTGGCCATGGCGCTGACACGCGCCATGCTCGAGGCCGCGCGCGCGGGCGACTGGGAGCAAGTCCTCGCGCTGGAAGATCAACGCCATCCGCTGGTGAAGCAACCCCTGGCAGGGGATGAAGACGGTGTGCGCCAGCTCGGCGAACTGCTTACGCTCGACCGCGAACTGCAGGCCCTGGTGGTCCAGGCGCGCGACGCGGCGGCCAGGCGGTGGCAGGCCGCGCACGACGGCGTCCGCGCCGTCGCCGCCTATGGTGGTTGACCCCCTCCGGGACTGAGAGCAATGGTCGTCCCGCGGCGAACCCCAACATCAGCGGCCTGGGCCCGGTGCTTGCATACTCACGGGCCACGAAACTACCCGCCGGAAACCCGTCATGACCGCCAGTGCCTGGAACGAGTTCGAGCAGCGGCTTGCCTGCGAGGGCAGCTGGCATGCCGACAGCCAGGCGCTTGCCTGGCCGGTACCTGAAGCGCTGTCCCAGCGCCTGGCCGAGCGCAATGCGGCCGCGCTCGCCACCGTCTCCGCGCTGGAGGAGCGCCGCGCCGACAATGCCGACGACGACGATCCGGTGATGCAGGAACTCATGCGGCTGGACGCCAAGCTCAACGCCTTGATCGACATGGTCAGCCGCGTATCGCTGTCCGCCGACGCATTGCCGCCGCGCCAGGTGCTCAGCTTCAACGCGATCGGCGCCGTGGTGCCCGATGCCCTGGCAAGCGTGGGGGAGGAGCTGCTGCTGCGCCTGCGCTTCGATGCATGCCCCAGCGTGCCGCTGGAACTGCCCGCGCGCGTCGACCGCCGGCTCGGTGACGGCCGCACCTTTATCGCCTTCCGGGGACTGGGCGATGGCGTCGCTGCGTCACTCGAACGTTTCGTGTTTCGTCACCACCGACGCAAAGTGGCAGGTGCGCGCCAGGCCAACGCATGAGTCCGCTTTGGGCCATGTGAGTTGGTCCGCGTCTGGCACGTGAAGAACTTCACACTTTCGCAGGCTCACGCGTCGTCCGTTTGACGATCGACGACGCGGCGGTGTCACGCAAGGTCACTCGCCGACGGACCCATGGCGCCGGCAAACCGTCGCCGTTGCCGCATCCGCGCATCACGGCGCGTCGACATTTCCTTCACAGGTGACGCATTAGGGCCATCCGCGCGTCCGCGGACAGTGCGGACACGTGCCTGCGCTGGCCTTCTTCTTGCTCCTTCCTCCACGCAGCCGACGACGGAAAGCCGGCATAGAGCATCGCGAACACTGCGGGACGGTCGGCGGTTCGTCGGATTGGGTGTCCAAGGGGAGGCAATTAAATGAGCAAGGTCGATTTCCTGGTGATCGAATCGAACGAGGCGCGGGCCGAGTCCATTCTGTCTGCGTTGCACTTCCTCGGTTACCACCCGCAGCGGGGCGAAAGCTGCATCGCTGCGGACGAATCGACCCAGGCCTGGCGCGCCGTCTACGTGGGCACGATCGCCGACACGACCGAAGCGGAGCGCCAGTTCGCGCTGCTGGGCGATGCCGCCGGCCATGTGCCGGTGCTGCTGGCCAGCGATTCGGCCTGGGCCACGCGCCTGACGGCCGCCAGCTCGCCGTTCGCTTCCCGCATCGGCATGGTGGAGTTCCCGCTGCGCTACGAGCAGCTGGCCGAAGTGATGCGCAGCCTGTATGCGCGGCTGCTTGGCGGCCGCCGCGGCGAACTGCGCTTCGTCGGCGAATCCGGGCCGATGCGCCGCGTCAATGCGCTGATCCGCCAGGTGGCGCCGTTCGACTCCAGCGTGCTGGTGCTTGGTGAATCGGGCACCGGCAAGGAGATGGTCGCGCGCACCATCCACGAGTGTTCGCCCCGCCGCGACAAGCCGTTCGTAGCGATCAACTGCGGTGCGATCCCCGCCGAACTTCTGGAAAGCGAGCTGTTCGGCCACGAGAAAGGCGCCTTCACCGGCGCGATCAGCGCGCGCAAGGGCCGCTTCGAGCTGGCCGAGGGCGGCACGCTGTTCCTGGACGAGATCGGCGACATGAGCCTGACCATGCAGGTCAAGCTGCTGCGCGTGCTGCAGGAACGCGTGTTCGAGCGCGTCGGCGGCACCAAGAGCCAGCGCTGCGACGTGCGCATCATCGCCGCCACCCACCGCAACCTCGATCAGGCGATCGCCAACGGCCAGTTCCGCGAGGACCTGTTCTATCGCCTGTCCGTGTTCCCGCTGGAGATGCCAGCGCTGCGCGAGCACCTGGACGATCTGCCGGTGCTGATCACCGAATTCAACCAGCGCTTGGCGCGCCGTGGCCTGTCCAGCGTGCGCTTCTCCGCCGGCGCTCTCAATGCGCTGCACCAGTACGCCTGGCCGGGCAACGTGCGCGAGCTGTGCAACCTGGTCGAGCGCCTGGCCATCCTCTACCCGCACGGCGAGATCCGCGGCAGCGACCTGCCGGAGAAATACCGTGGCCGCCAGGCCATGGAGGAGGTGCCGGGCGTTTCGCTGCTGGCGCTGATGGAAGGCGCCGCCGCGCCCGCGCTGATGGACGCCGCCGCCAACGCCGGCGACGCCACCCTGCTGCCCGAGGGCGGCATCGACCTGAAGGATCACCTGGCCGACATCGAGGTGGGCCTCATCCGCCAGGCGCTCGACGTCACCGGTGGCGTGGTCGCGCATGCCGCCAAGCTGCTGCGCATGCAGCGCACCACGCTGGTGGAGAAGCTGCGCAAGTACGGACTGCAGAACAGCCTGGCGGCTTGACGCGTGTTTGCCCTCCCCGGCGCAGTCGGGGGAGAGGGCTGGGGAGAGGGGGGCTTGGCTTTATGCCCAAGCAAAACCCAAACCCAAATGCCTCCCCCTCACCCGACCCTCTCCCCCGGCGGAGAGGGCTAGAGGAGCTCTGGCACAGCTCGTGCAGTCATACCAACCAAAGCCGCCACGCGCCGGAATCCCGACATGAGCACCATCGACGTCAACAACTTGCTCGCCCAGATGCGCCAGCTTTCCGCCCAGGTGCGTCCGGCGGAAACGGCACTGAAGGCCGCGCCTGCCGCCACGGCGGATTTCGGCGCGCTGCTGAAGCAATCGATCGCGAACGTGGGCGACAGCCAGCAGCACGCCGGTCAGATGGCCGCCAGCTTCGAGCGTGGCGATGCGGGCGCGGACCTGGGACGCACGATGGTGGCGATCCAGAAGGCCGATCTCTCGTTGCGCGCGATGACCGAAGTGCGCAACAAGCTGGTCGATGCCTACAAGGACATCATGAACATGCCGGTCTGACGACGACCGGCCTTGAGAGGCCGCGCGTTCCTTCTTCAGCTTTACGGATGACCCTTCCTCATGGCCGACAACGCCATCGCGACCACCACCGACAGTCCCGCCAATCGCTTCGACCTCAGGCAGCTCGCGCGCAGCCCCGCTTCGCGCCAGTTGCTGCTGCTGGTCGGCATGGCCGCGGCCGTGGCGCTGGGCGTGGCGGTGGTGCTGTGGTCGCGCGGCCCCAACTGGGGTCTGCTCTACGCAGGCCTGGGCCAGCAGGACGCCGCCGCCATCACGCAGGCGCTGCAATCGACCAACACACCCTACAAGCTGGGCGACGACGGCGGCTCGATCATGGTGCCGGCATCGGACCTGGCGGCCACCCGTCTGCGCCTGGCCGGGCAGGGGCTGCCGCAGGGCACCGCCGCCAGCGGTGCGGTGCCGCAGGCCGAATCGCCTTTCGGCATGAGCGACCTGGCCGAGCGCACGCGCTATCAGCAGGCGCTGGAGGCGGACCTGGGCAACACCATCGGCAGCCTGCAGGGCGTGCGCTCGGCGCGCGTGCACCTGGCGATGGCCAAGCCTTCGGCCTTCATCCGCGACGACCGCCAGGCCAGCGCCTCGGTGCTGGTCACGCTCTATCCCGGCCGGCAACTGGATGCGAGCCAGGTGGCGGCGATCGTGCACCTGGTCGCCGCCTCGGTGCCTGACCTCGATCCGCGTCGGGTCTCGGTGGTCGACCAGCAGGGCCAGCTCTTGACCGGCACCGACCCGGACAGCGCCGCCGCGGTGGGCGACAGCCGCCTGCGCCTGGCTACGCGGATGGAGAACACCTACGCCCAGCGCGTCGAGCAACTGCTCACGCCGCTGGTAGGCCCGGGCAAGGTGCATGCGCAGGTGTTCGTCGACCTGGATTTCAGCCAGACCGAAAAGGCCACCGAGACCTTCGACCACGACCATCCGGCCCTGCGCAGCGAGCAGACCAGCAGCGAGCGCCGCGGCAACGGCGGTCCCGCTGACGGCGGCGTGCCCGGCGCGCTCAGCAACCAGCCGCCGGTGATGGCGGCGCAGCCGACCGCCGCCAACCCGAATGCCGGCGGCAAGCCCGCCGCGCCCGCCGCCGCCACGGCGCAGGCCGACAACGGCGACAGTTCCTCCAGCGCCACGCGCAACTACGAGCTGGACCGCACCATCAGCCACACCAGCGACCCGGCCGGCCGCCTGGCACGGCTGACCGTGGCCGTGGTGGTCGACAACAAGAGCGTGGCCGGCCCCAAGGGCGGCACCAGCACGCCGTTCACCGCGCAGGAACTGGCCCATCTGACCGACCTGACCAAGAACGCGGTGGGCTTCAGTGCCACGCGCGGCGACAGCGTCAGCGTGGTCAACCAGGCCTTCCAGCAGGCGCCCTCGGCCGACGCGCCCGAGCAGCAGCCGTTCTGGCAGCGCCCCGGCATGCTGGACCTGATCAAGCAGGCGATCGGCGTGCTGATCGCGCTCGTCGTCGCCTTCGGCCTGCTGCGCCCCTTGCTCAAGGGTCTGCTGCGCGGCGCGCCGCAACCGGCGCTGGCCGCGGCCGGCCGCGTGCCTACGGTTTCCGTGCGCGTGGCCGATGACGGGGAAGACGAGCGCAGCCGGCTCGCTGCACCGACACAGGTCATCGGCTATGAACAGAAAGTGGGGCTGGCCCGGCGCATGGTCAGCGACGACCCCAGGCAGGTCGCCCAGGTGGTCCGCAATTGGGTTGGCGAGGATGGCGGCTAAGCGTCGATGAAACAGGAAACCCACATCACTGGCGCCCAGCGCGCCGCTATCCTGCTGCTCACGCTGGGGGAGCAGGATGCCGCCGAGGTGCTCAAGCACCTGTCCGCGCGCGACGTGCAGGCCGTGGGCCAGGCCATGGCCGTGCTCACTTCCGTTTCGCGCGAGCAGGTCGACCAGGTGCTCACCAGGCTGCATGACGACATGGGCCGGCAAACCGCGCTCGGCGTCGGCACCGAGGAATACATCCGCAAGATCCTCACCAACGCGCTGGGCGAGACCAAGGCCGGCAGCCTGATCGACCGCATCCTGCTGGGCCGCTCCAGCAAGGGGCTCGAATCGCTCAAGTGGATGGAAGGGCGCGCCATCGCCGAGATGATCGGCCAGGAGCACCCGCAGATCATCGCGCTGGTGCTGGCGCACCTGGAGCACGACCAGGCGGCCGAGGTGCTCGGCTACCTGCCGGCGCGCACGCGCTCGGACGCGATCATGCGCATCGCCACACTCGACGGCGTGCAGCCGCACGCGCTGAACGAGCTCGATGAGATCATGGAGCGCCAGTTCTCCGGCAACACCAACAAACTCAAGTCGGCCAGCGTCGGCGGCCTGAAGGCCGCGGCGAACATCCTCAACGCCATGGAAACCAGCCGCGAGGCCGAGCTCATGGCCGCCATCCGCAGCCACGACCCGGGCCTGGGCAGCAAGATCGAGGACCTGATGTTCGTCTTCGACGATCTGGTGGAGCTCGACGACCGCTCGATGCAGGCGCTGCTGCGCGAAGTGCCCTCGCCGCGCCTGATCGTGGCGCTCAAGGGCGCCGAGCCTTCGATCCGCGAAAAAATGTTCGCCAACATGTCCAAGCGCGCAGCCGACATGCTGCGCGACGACCTGGAAGTGGCCGGTCCCGTGCGCGTGTCCGAGGTGGATGCGGCGCAGAAGGAGATCCTCGGCATCGCCCGGCGCCTGGCCGACGCCGGCCAGATCAACCTCGGCGGCTCGGATGACCTGGTCTGATGAGCGCCGTGCTCAACCGCGACGCCGTCGCCGGATACCAGCGCTGGGAACCACCGCAGATGGGCCAACCGCCGCCGCCCGAGCCGGCCGAGGCCCCCGCCCATCCCACCGTCAGCGACCTGGAAGCGCTCGAACGCCAGGCACATGAGGAAGGCCATGCCGCCGGTTTGGCCCAGGGCCTGGCCGAGGCGCGCGCGCAGGGCCGCGAGCAGGTGGCACGGCTGGAGTCGATCTTCACCCAGGCCGCACGCCCGCTCGATGCCCTGGACACGGCGGTGGAGCAGGAGCTGACGCAGCTCGCCATGCTGGTCGCACGCCGCGTGATCGCGCACGAGCTGGCTGCGCGCCCGGAGCTCGTCCTCCAGGCCGTGCGCCAGGCCGCCGCCGCGCTGCCCTCCGCCACCCGCGAGCTGCGCGTTCGGCTGCACCCGGACGACCTGGCGCTGATGCGCGAATTGGATGCGGCCGAAGCCCACTGGCAGTTGGTCGCCGACCCTGCGCTCGCGCGCGGCGACTGTCTGCTCGAAAACGGACGCTCGCGCCTGGACGCCCGCGTGGAAACGCGCCTGGCCGCGATGGTCGACGCGGTGCTGGGCGACGAGGCAGAGCCGTGAATCCGGTGCTAGCCGGACCCTGCTCCCTCTCCTCCGGCGCAGCCGGGGGAGAGGGCTGGGGAGAGGGGGAGTCACTCGCAGCAGGCTTCCCCGCGAGCCCCGCCCCTCACCCCAACCCTCTCCCCGAAAGGGAGAGGGCCCCGGATCGCGCGAGCTTGCACCTTTGCTCCGACTTTCGCAGCCCCGACCGGAAGGACAAAAAGGCTCCTGCTCGCAGCGGCAGAGCCAGCCCATGACCCGCGCTGCCTGGACCAAACAACTGGCTCGCCGCCGCCAGCGCGCCGAGGCCGCGCACACGCTCTTCGTCGAAGGCCGCCTGCGCCGCGTGGTCGGCCTCACCCTCGAGGCCGAGGGCTGTGAAGCCGCGCTCGGCGCGCGCTGCCTGGTGGACACCGCCGACGGCAGCCAGCTCGACACCGAGGTGGTCGGCTTCGCCGACGAGCGCCTGCTGCTGATGCCGGTCGGCGATATGCACGGCGTACTGCCCAACGCGCGCGTGCGCCCGCTCGCCCATGCCGGCGGCCTGCCGGTGGGTGCCGGCCTGCTCGGACGCGTGATCGGTGCCGACGGCGTGCCGCTGGACGGGCGAGGCCCGCTGGACACCGGCGAGCACGCCGCGCTCAAGGCCGAGCCGATCAACCCGATGGAGCGCAAGCCCATCGACACTCCGCTGGATACCGGCGTGCGCGCGATCAACGCGCTGCTCACCGTGGGCCGCGGCCAGCGACTGGGCCTGTTCGCCGGCTCCGGCGTGGGCAAGTCCACGCTGCTTGGCATGATGACCAAGTACACCGACGCCGACGTGGTGGTGGTCGGCCTGATCGGCGAACGCGGCCGCGAGGTGAAGGAGTTCGTCGAGCACACCCTGGGCGTGGAGGGGCGTCGCCGCGCGGTGATCGTCGCCGCGCCGGCCGACGCGCCGCCGCTCAAGCGCCTGCGCGGCGCGCAGTACGCCACCGCCATCGCCGAATGGTTCCGCGACCGTGGCCAGCGCGTGCTGCTGCTGATGGACTCGCTAACCCGGTACGCCCAGGCCCAGCGCGAGATCGCCCTGGCCATCGGCGAGCCGCCGGCGACCAAAGGTTACCCGCCGTCGGTGTTCACCATGCTGCCCGCGCTGGTCGAGCGCGCCGGCAACGACGCCGATGGCGTGGGCTCGATCACCGCGTTCTACACCGTGCTGACCGAGGGCGACGACTACCGCCATGACCCGATCGCCGACGCCGCGCGCGCCATCCTGGACGGCCACATCGTGCTCACGCGCGACCTGGCCGAGGCCGGCCACTATCCGGCGATCGACATCGAGGCCTCGATCAGTCGCGTGATGCCGGCGGTGACCGAACGCGAGCACCAGCGCGCCGCGCAGCGCTTCCGCCAGGTCTATTCGGCCTACCGCCAGCAGCGCGACCTGATCGCGGTGGGCGCCTACCAGAAGGGCTCGGACCCGCAGGTCGACCAGGCCATCGTCATGTGGCCCAAGTTGCGCGCGTTCCTGCAACAGGAAGTGGACGAACCGATGGACCTCGCCGACGGCATCGCCGCTCTGAACGCCATAGCCGCCGAGGCGGCACAATGAACAAGCGTGCCGATCGCCTGCAGCCTGCCGCCGACCACGCCAAGCAGCGCAGCGAAGATGCCGTGCTCAGGCTCGCCGAGCAGCAGCAGCGCTTGGCCAAGGCCGAGCGCCAGCTTGCCGAGCTGCGCGGCTATCGCCAGGATTACGCCACGCCGCCGAGCGTCGGCGGTTTGACGGCCACCGCACTGATGAACCGCCAGCAATTCGTCGAACGCATCGACCGCGCCATCGCCCAGCAGGTGCTGGAGATCGAGCGCCAGCGGCGGCTGCTGGATCAGGCGCGCACGCAATGGCGAGATGCGCATGCCCGCGAAGCCGCGCTGGACAACGTGATCGACCGCTACCGCGAGCAGGACCGCAAGGCCGAGGAGCGGCACGAGCAGAACCAGATCGACGAGCGCATGCAGTACCGGCGGCCTGCTCGGTGAGCATGCACGCGCTTGGCGTGAAGTTTGCTGCTCCCCGCCTGATGCCTGTTGCCTGACGCTACCCCGAGGAAGTGCCCATGAGCGCGACTACCGTCGCAGTGAACCCCGTCGCCACGCCGCCGCCGGCGCGCCCGGCCGCCGACCAGGCGTCCTCCGCCGGTGATCACCGCTTCGACCGCCACCTGGATGCCGCACGCCAGCAGCAGGGCGACTCGCGGGACACCTCCGCGCACGACGACCACCACGAGGCGCAGGCCAAGCCCGCGTCGGAGGCCGCCGCGGCAAACAAGCCGCAGGCCGAGGCACCCGCCAAGGAACCCGTCAACCCCGATGCCGCCGCGTTGGCGGCCGCCATGCTCGCGCTGATCGGCCAGGCAGCGCCGGCCAAGCCGCTGGCCCAGGCCACCGCCGCGACGCACGTGCAGGCCAAGGCGGTCACCGGCGCCCAGGCGCGTGCCACGCCGGCCGCGCTGGTGCTGCTGGCCGGTGCCGCGGCCGCCGCCGAGGCCGCGGCCGCCAAGCCGGCCGTCGGCGTGGATACCGGCGCGCTCGCGCCGATGCTGGCCAAGCCCGCGGAGCAGAAGGATGCATCGGTGGATGCCGTCCAGCTGGCAGGCCTGGCGAACACACCACTGGCCACCCCCGACAACACTTCCGTCGCGGCCGCGCCCGCGCACAGCCTCGACATCGCCAGCCCGGTCGGTACGCCGGCCTTCAACCAGGAACTGGGCCAGCAGATCGCCTGGCTGGGTTCGCAGGACGTCAAGCAGGCCCGCATCCGCCTGCACCCGGAGGATCTGGGCGCGCTCGACGTCAAGGTCAGCATCAACCACGACCGCGTCGACGTGAGCTTCGCCGTACAACACCCGGCGGCCGTCCATGCACTGCAGCAGACGCTGCCGCAACTGGACTCGCTGCTCGCCCACCACGGACTGGCACTGGGCCAGGCCGACGTGGGGCAGCGCCAGCAGCAGGGCGAAGGCGCCCGCGGCGGTGAAGCGGGCAGTGCCCGTGGCGATACGGACATCGAGCCGGCTGCCGTCGTCAGCACGCCGGTCGCTGCGCTGGGGATGCTCGACACGTTCGCGTGACCGGCTCGCCCTAGAGCCAAGGGCTCCCCCTCTCCCCAACCCTCTCCCCCGGCTGCGCCGGGGGAGAGGGAGCTTGTGTCTCGCAGCGGTCCAGGGCGAGGAGAGCGTTTGCGTCACTCTCCCCGGCTGCGCCGGGGTCGGGACGAGGCGGGCTTTTGCCCCCTCTCCCCCGGCGCAGCCGGGGGAGAGGGGGAGGCCTTCAGGCGTAGCCATCACACGCGGCCACCCATCCCATCCTCCACCGCCGACATCCAGACACCTGCCGTGATCGCGACGCGCCTGCGCTCCGTCGCGCGTCAAGAAAGCGCCGCGCCGGCCGCAAACCTAGCCAGGCCAGGGCCTCCGGTCGTGGCATGCGGATTGCTACATGGACTTGGCAGGCAGCGCCCCGGCGTTGCGAAAAACAAAAAAAGGATTCGAGGTAAGGCATGGCAATGACGGAAGACGAAGTGGCGGTAGCCGTGGCTTCGGCCAAGAAGCGCCGCTCCCCGCTGGTGATCGGCCTGGTGGTGGCGCTGCTGGCGCTGTCTGGCGTGGGCGCCTACGCGCTGACCGCCATGCGCGGGCACGACAAGAGCGCCGCCGCGGCCGACAAGGACGGCGGCGACGCCAAGCCGGCCAAGCCGCAGCCGGAACTCTTTCTGCCGCTCGATCCCGCCTTCGTGGTCAATTTCCGTGACGACGATGCCATGCGTTACCTGCAGGTCGGCGTGACCCTGATGGCACACGACCAGGCCGCGCTGGACACCGTCAAGAGCGTCGACCCGGTCGTGCGCAACGCCCTCATCATGCTGTTCAGCCGCCAGGACTACACCATCCTCAGCGACCCCGCCGGCAAGCAGAAGCTGCAGGCCGACGCGCTGGCGGCGGTGCGCAAGATCGTCGAGGCGCGCACCGGCAAGCCCGGCATCGACGCGCTGTACTTCACCAGCTTCGTGATGCAGTGAGGCCACCGCACCCATGAGCGATCTTCTTTCCCAGGACGAAATCGACGCGCTGCTCGACGGCGTGGAGGGCGGTTCGGTCGCCACCGGCGAGGACGAGCCGCTGCCGGCCGATGCCGTGCAGTCCTACGACTTCACCCAGCAGGACCGCATCGTGCGCGGCCGCCTGCCCACGCTGGAGATGGTCAACGACCGCTTCGCGCGCTTCTTCCGCCTGGGCGTGTTCAACGTGCTGCGCAAGAGCTGCGAGGTGTCGGTGCTCGGCGTGAAGATGGTCAAGTTCGCCGAATACGTGCACAGCCTGGCGGTGCCGAGCAACTTGAACCTGGTGAAGATCAAGCCGCTGCGCGGCACCGCGCTGGTGGTGTTCGAGCCGCGGCTGGTGTTCACCGTGATCGACAACTTCTTCGGCGGCGACGGCCGCTTCCACGCCCGCATCGAGGGCCGCGATTTCAGCGCTATCGAGAACCGCGTGATCCAGATCATGCTGAGCGAGCTGTTCGGCGCCATGACCGAGGCGTGGAACCCGGTGCTGCCGCTGGAGTTCGAATACCTGAACTCCGAGATCAACCCGCAGTTCGCGAATATCGTCAGCCCGACGGAAACCGTGGTCGTTTCGCGCTTCCACGTCGAGCTCGACGGCGGCGGGGGCGAGATCCACCTTACCCTGCCCTACGCGATGGTCGAGCCGATCCGCACGCTGCTCGACGCCGGCGTGCAGAGCGACCTTGCCGACCGCGACGACCGCTTCACCGAGCACCTGCACGAGGAGGTGCTCGACGCCGAGGTCGAACTGAGTTCGTTGCTGCTCGAGGCGCAACTTTCCATCGGCGATTTCCTCGGCCTGCGCCCCGGCGACGTGATCCCGGTGACCCTGCCCGAGATGTGCACGGTCTTCGCCGAGGACGTGCCGGTGTTCCGCGGCCGCTTCGGCCAGGCCAACGGCCACACGGCGATCCAGTTCCAGGCCCATGTCGGCCGCCGCGAGATGCGCGCGTCCGGCGAGTTCACAGAGAAGAAAAGCGCATGATTTCCAACGACGCCGCGGTCGTGGACCGCATCGAATCCGACGCCCTGAACGGCTTTGCCGTCGAGGGCGGCGACGTCAACCTGGACATGATCCTCGACGTGCCGGTGACCCTGGCCATGGAGGTCGGCCGCACCCGCATCAGCATCCGCAACCTGCTGCAATTGAACCAAGGCTCGGTGGTGGAGCTGGACCGCGCCGCCGGCGAGCCGCTGGACGTGTTCGTCAACGGCACCCTGGTCGCGCACGGCGAGGTGGTGGTGATCAACGAGAAGTTCGGCATCCGCCTGACCGACGTGGTCAGCCCGGCCGAGCGCGTGCGCAAGCTGCGTTGACCGGATGCTCGTGTTGATCTTTGCCGCGCCGGCTGCCGCGCCCGACATCAACGTCGGCGGGGAGTTGTTGCGTGTGCTCCTGAGTCTGGCCGCGGTGATCGCGCTGATCTTCGTGGCCGGCTGGATGAGCCGCCGCCTGCAGGCGCGCAGCCTGCCGGGTGGCCGGCGCATCCGCTGCGTGGAATCGATGGCGGTGGGTGCCCGCGAACGCGTGCTGCTGATCGATGCCGACGGCAAGCGCCTGCTGGTCGGCGTGGGGCAGGGCGGCATGCGCACCCTGCACGTGTACGAGGGCGCGGCACCGGCTGACGCCAGCCCGCCGGCTCCGCTGCCGGCAGCTCCCAACTTCGCGCAACTGTTGTCGCGCTGGAAAGGCAAGTCGTGAAAGTGCAGGTTGTGAAAGTGATGTCGATCCGCGGCGCGCGCTGGTGGTTCGCGCTCGCGCTGATGCTGTTGCCGCTGGTCACCTTCGCCGCGCCCCAGACCGCCCCGCCTGCTCCGGCGCCGCTGTCGATGCCGGCGAGCCCAGCCAGCCCGGCGGGTGCCGGCATTCCCGTGCTGACCGTGCACGACGCGCCGGGCGGCGCGAAGAACTGGACGCTGTCGCTGCAGCTCCTGGGCCTGATGACGGTCCTCACGCTGCTGCCGGCGATCCTGCTGATGATGACTTCGTTCACGCGGATCATCATCGTGCTGGGTTTCCTGCGACAGGCGCTCGGGACGCAGTCGACGCCGCCCAACCAGGTGCTGCTGGGCCTGGCACTGTTCCTCACGATG
This sequence comes from Frateuria sp., assembly GCF_035943815.1. GTDB lineage: Bacteria > Pseudomonadota > Gammaproteobacteria > Xanthomonadales > Rhodanobacteraceae > Frateuria_A. Next base: position 143,646 of record NZ_DASZBU010000006.1, on the reverse strand, counting down.
TTCATCATGGGCCCGGTGTTCAACAAGGCCTACGGCGACGGCGTCAAGCCGTACATGGACGGCCAGATGACCGCCGAGCAGGCGCTGCCGGCCGCCAGTGCGCCGTTCAAGCGCTTCATGCTCGATCAGACCCGTGACGCCGACCTGCAGCTGTTCACCCGGCTGGCCAGGGAGAAGCCCTACGCGAGCAAGGACGACGTGCCCTTCCGCGTGGCGATGCCCGCGTTCCTGACCTCGGAGCTCAAGACCGCGTTCCAGATGGGCTTCCTGTTGTTCATCCCGTTCCTGATCATCGATCTCGTCGTGGCGAGCGTGCTGATGTCGATGGGCATGATGATGGTTTCGCCGATGATCATCTCGCTGCCCTTCAAGATCATGCTGTTCGTGCTGGTGGACGGCTGGACGCTGCTGATCGGCACGCTGGCGGGGAGCTTCTACACATGAGCGCCAAACGCGCCTCAGCCCTCCAACTTCCTCGCCCCCGGCGGCTGCCGGGGGAGAGGGTCGGGGAGAGGGGGAAGCCTTTCGCTCTGGCTTTCGGATCTTTCTGCCGCCCGTCGGTACCCGAGTCGCTTTCTCTTGCTTCCTGCGTCCGCTTTTTCGACGTGCAGGAAATCGACGGCAAGGGCCTCCCCCTCTCCCCAGCCCTCTCCCCCGGCGTGGCCGGGGGAGAGGGAGCGGGCCGCGCCGGCTTGTAGCTCTTCCGATTCCCCATTCCCGGCTCCAATCCATGACTCCTGAATCCGTCATCGCCTTCGGCCAGCACGCCCTTTACGTGGCGATCCTGGTCTCCGCGCCGCTGCTGCTCACAGCGCTGACCGTGGGCCTGCTGATCGGCGTGATCCAGGCGGCCACGCAGATCAACGAGATGACCCTCTCGTTCATCCCCAAGCTGATCGCGATGGCGGTGGTGGCGCTGGTCACCGGGCCGTGGATGCTGCGCACGCTGGTGCAGTTCACGCGGCAGCTCATCGAGGGGCTGCCCGGTGCCGTCAAGTAGCGGGGCCGCGTGATGGGCGGTGGCGTGGCAGCGGTCGACCTCGTCCAGATCGAGCAATGGCTGGGCGGCCTGCTGTGGGCGATGGGCCGGGTCGGCGGACTGTGCCTGGTCGCGCCGGTGCTGGGTGCGCCGATGATTCCCGCACGCATCCGCGTCGGCCTGGTGCTGATGCTGACCCTGGTGCTGGCGCCGCTCGCGCCGGCGGCGATGGATCCGCTGAGCGCGGCCGGCATCGCGACGATGCTGAGCCAGATCCTGCTCGGCGCCGCGGTCGGCTTCGTACTCAAGCTGGTGTTCGAGGCGGTGGCCTTCGGCGGCGAGCTGGTGGGGCAGGGCATGAGCCTAGGCTTTGCCGAGATCGTCAATCCGGCCGGCGGCGGCAGCACGCCGGTGCTCAGCCAGTTCTATACCGTGCTGGTGACGCTCCTGTTCCTGGCGCTCAACGGGCACCTGCGGCTGATCGAGCTGCTCGCCGGCAGCTTCCAGACCTTGCCGCCCGGGCCGTTGGCGATCAACGCCGATGGCCTGCATGCGGTGGTGATGTTCGGCGCGCACCTGTTCGCCGGTGCGGTGCGCGTGGCACTGCCGGCGGTCACTGCGTTGCTGGTGGTCAACATCGGCTTTGCCGCAATCAGCCGCGCGGCGCCGTCGATGAACCTGTTCGCGGTGGGTTTCCCGATCACCCTCTGCCTGGGCTCGATCGCCTTGTGGCTGGGCCTGCGCGCGCTGCCCGGGGCGTTCGAGACCCTGCAGGACAGCGCCTGGTCGCTGATGCACGAACTGGTGGGGGGCTGACCATTCCATGGCCGAGAACGACGACCAGGAACGCACCGAACAACCATCCGAAAAACGCCTCAGGGAGGCGCGCGAAAAAGGCGACGTCCCGCGATCGCGCGATCTCTCCGGCGCACTGGTGGTGCTGGCCGGCGTCTCGGCGCTGCTCTCGGGCAGCGAACGGGCGATGGATCACGCACGCATCATCTACCGGCTGGGCCTTTCCTACAGCCGCGAGGCATTGTTTTCCGATGCGCTGCCGGGCCGCGTGCTGGGAATGGCGGTGCACGAGGCGCTGTTGCTGTTCGCGCCGGTGGCGCTGGCCACGCTGCTGGCCGTGTTCGCGGGCCCCATGCTGCTCGGCGGCATCAGCTTCAGCGGCCAGGCGCTGCTGCCGAAGTTCGAGCGGCTGAACCCGGTGCAGGGACTCGGCCGCATCTTCGCCATGCGCGGGCTGGTGGAGCTGGGCAAGACGCTGCTCAAGCTGCTCTTCATCGGCGCGGCGCTGGCGCTGCTGCTCAAGCATTCGGTGGACGAGCTGCAGGCGCTGGGCCGTGCCGACGTGGCCCTGGGCGTGGCGCGCGCGATGTCGCTGCTGGGACGCTCGGCTCTGCTGTTCGGCGCGTTGCTGGCGCTGATCGGCGGCGCGGATGCCCTTTACCAGAAGTTCGACCACGTCAAGCGCCTGCGCATGACCCGCCAGGAACTGAAGGACGAGGCCAAGGAGACCGAGGGCAACCCCGAGCTCAAGGGCCGCATCCGCCAGGTGCAGTTCGAGATGTCGCGCCGGCGCATGATGCAGGAACTGCCCAAGGCCGACGTGGTGGTGACCAACCCCACCCACTTCGCCGTGGCGCTCAAGTACGACGAGAACGGCGCCGGCGCGCCGCGCGTGATCGCCAAGGGCGTGGACGTGCTGGCCCAGCAGATCCGCCTGGTCGCCGGCGGCCACCGCATCCCGACGGTCGAGGCTCCGCCGCTGGCACGCGCCTTGTATGCCACCACCTCGCTGGGCCGGGAAATCCCGGTTTCGCTGTACGTGGCGGTGGCGCAGGTGCTGGCCTACGTCTACCAGCTGAAGCAGGCGACGGCGCGCGGCGACGAGCCGCCGCCGGCGCCAAGGCCCGAGGTCGATCCGGACCTGATGGGCCCATACAAGCTCTAAGAGGAAGCGCAGATGGCCGCCGCAGGCGCAATGGAAAGTCTCAAGCAGCTCGGGCGCCGCGGCGTCGGCGCGCCGGTGGTGATGCTGGCGATGCTGGCGATGGTCATGCTGCCGTTGCCGCCGTTCCTGCTGGACATGTTGTTCAGCTTCAACATCGCGCTGTCGCTCGTCATTTTGTTGGCGGTGATCTACGTCATGCGGCCGCTGGAATTCGCCGCTTTTCCGACGGTCGTGCTGATGGCGACGCTTTTGCGTCTCGCCCTGAACATCGCCTCGACCCGCGTGGTGCTGCTGCACGGCCATGACGGCCCGGCGGCGGCCGGCAAGGTGATCGAGGCCTTCGGCGAGTTCGTGATCGGCGGCAATTTCGCGGTCGGCCTGGTGGTGTTCGCGATCCTGACCATCATCAACTTCGTGGTGGTCACCAAGGGCGCCACCCGCGTGTCGGAAGTGACCGCCCGCTTTACCCTGGACGCGATGCCCGGCAAGCAGATGGCCATCGACGCCGACCTCAACGCCGGCCTGCTGACCCAGGAACAGGCCCGCGAGCGCCGCCAGGAAGTGCGCGAGGAAGCGGACTTCTACGGCTCGATGGACGGTGCCTCCAAGTTCGTCCGCGGCGACGCCACCGCCGGCATCCTGATCCTGTTCATCAACATCATCGGCGGTTTCTTCGTCGGCATGCTGCAGCACGGCCTGGGCGCCGGCGAGGCGGCCAGGACCTACACCCTGCTGACCATCGGCGACGGCCTGGTCGCGCAGGTGCCGGCACTGATGCTCTCGATCTCGACGGCGGTGATCGTCACCCGCGTGTCCAAGTCGCAGGACATGGGCAAGCAGGTGATCGGCCAGGTGTTCGGCCAGCCGCGCGCGCTGGCGGTGGCCGGCGCGGTGCTGGGTGTGATGGGCCTGATCCCCGGCATGCCGAACCTGGCTTTCCTGCTGCTGGGCGGTTGCTGCGGCGGTGCGGCCTACCTGATGATCAAGCGCGAGCGCGAGACGCGCGAGAAGCTGGCCGAGGCCGTCGCCGAGCCGGCCGCCGCAGCGGCGGTGCCGGCCGAGCGCATGGAACTGGGCTGGGACGACGTCGCCAGCGTCGATCCGCTCGGCCTGGAAGTGGGCTACCGGCTGATCCCGCTGGTGGATACCCACCAGGGTGGCGAGCTGATGGGCCGGATCAAGTCGGTGCGGCGCAAGCTCTCGCAGGAATTCGGCTTCCTCGTCCCGGCGGTGCACATCCGCGACAACCTCGACTTAGGTCCCAACACCTACCGCATCACCCTGATGGGCGTGCCGATGGGCGAGGCCGAGGTGCACAGCGAGCGCCTGCTGGCGATCAACCCCGGTCGCGTGCACGGCCCGCTGCAGGGCATCCAGACCAAGGATCCGGCGTTCGGCCTCGAAGCGGTGTGGATCGAACAGGGCCAGCGCGACATGGCGCAGAGCCTTGGCTACACCGTCGTCGATCCGGCCACCGTGGTGGCCACGCACCTGTCGCACATCCTGCAGACCCATGCGCACGAGCTGATCAGCCACCAGGACGTGCAGCAGCTGCTGGACCGCCTGGCGCAGACGGCGCCCAAGCTGGTCGAGGACCTGGTGCCCAAGCGGCTTTCGCTGGGCGTGGTGGTCAAGGTGCTGCAGAACCTGCTGGCCGAGCGGGTGCCGATCCGCAACATGCGCAGCATCGTCGAATCCTTGGCGGAGAACGCGGGGCAGAGTCAGGATCCCGGCATGCTCACCGCCGCCGTGCGCGTGGCGCTGGGCCGACAGATCGTGCAGGAGATCACCGGGTTGGGCACCGAGGTCCCGGTCATCACGCTGGCGCCGGAGCTGGAGCAGATCCTGATGAACTCGCTCTCCGGCGGCGGCGTGGCCGGCGCGGCGGTGGAGCCGGGTCTGGCCGACCGCCTGCAGCAGAGCGTCGCCGACGCGGCGCGCCGCCAGGAAATGGGCGGCGAGCCGGCCGTGCTGCTGGTGCCGCCGCAGCTGCGGCCGTGGCTCGCGCGCTTCACCCGCCACGTGGCACAGAACCTGCACGTACTGGCCTACAACGAGGTTCCTGACAACCGCAGGGTGCGGCTGGTGCAGGCGCTGGGACGTTAAAGGCCGGGAGACGGGCATCGTGGTTCGCAACTCGTACATGCAGGCAACGCAAGGCCTCCGGGCCGGCGCGACGCGCGCGGAGGCCGACGGCGCGATGGCTTCGACCGGCTCGCGGAGCAGTCAATGAAGATCAAACGTTTCGTGGCGCCGGACATGCGCCAGGCGATGCGCGAAGTGCGCGAGGAGCAGGGCCCCGATGCGGTGATCCTGTCCACGCGGCGGCTGGACGAGGGCATCGAGATCATTGCCGCGGTCGACTACGACGAGGCACTGGTGCGCGAGGCCGCACGGCATGGCGCCGCGCCGGAGCCGGCCTCGATGTCGCCGGCGCTGCCGGCCCACGCCGCCGGTCCGGCCACGCGGCCTCCACCGCCGCCGGTGCGGGAGGCGCGCGTCGATACGATGGCACACGCCAATCGTCCGACGCCGGCCGAAGACGCCAAGGCCTCGCCCCGGCACGCTGCTGTGGAGAGGGAGCAGCGGCCGACGCGGCCGGAGGCGCGCGCCGCACATGCCACGTCCCGCGCCCAGGCTGACGTTGCGCCGGCCGGGAACCAGGCGCAGGCCGATGCCCGTGCCCAGAGCCAGGGCCAGCCGGCGCCCGAGGCACCGGCCGAGCCGGCGCCGGTGCATCCGCTGATCGAGCGCGCCGCGGCCGACACCGTGCGCATGCGCGCCGAGCTTTCCAGCCTGCGCGAGATGCTGGAGATGCAGCTCTCCAGCCTGGCGTGGAATGACATGGAACGGCGCCAGCCGATGCACGCCCGCGTGCTGCGCGAACTGACCCGCCTTGGCATCGACGCCGACGTCGCCCGCGCGCTGGCCGAAGAGCTGCCCGCCCAGATGACGCCCGAGCAGGCGCGCTACCTGCCGCTGGGCATGTTGAGCCGCGGCCTGGCGGTCAGCGGCCGTGGGCGCTCGGACGAGGGTGGCGTGACCGCGCTGGTCGGCCCGACCGGCGTGGGCAAGACCACGACGCTGGCGAAACTCGCGGCCCGGGCGGTGGTCCGCCATGGCGCCTCGCAGGTCGCGCTGGTCAGCACCGACCACTACCGCATCGGCGCAGCGGCGCAGCTGGAACACTACGGCCGCCTGCTCGGCGTGCGCGTGTATCCGGCCTACGACGCCGACAGCCTGCGCCAGGTGCTGGGGTTGCTCAAGGGCTGCCACACCGTGCTGGTCGACACCGCCGGACTGGCGGGGAACGACCCGCGCCTGACCGAACAGCTCGATGCGCTGCGCGAGGCCGGCGAGCTGCGCGCCTGCCTGGTGCTGGCAGCCAACGCGCAGGCGCAATCGCTGGACGATGCCGTGCGCGCCTACCTGCCGATCAGGCCGCACGCGGCGATCCTCACCAAACTCGACGAAGCGCCCAGCCTCGGCGGCGCACTTTCGGTGCTGATCCGCCACCGGCTGGCGCTGGACTACACCACCGACGGCCAGCGCGTGCCCGAGGACATCGCCGCCGCCGATGCGCGCCTGCTGGTATGCCGCGCCGCGCAGGCGCTCAAGGGCAATGCGCCGGCCGCCGACGAGGCGATGCTGGCAGAGCGTTTCGGGACGATGGTGGCCCAGGCATGAGCGGAACCCTTGCAATGAACCAGGCGTGGGGCTTGAAAGACATGTTCAACGCGATCACGGGCGATCGAAACGACGCGCCGCCCGCACCGCACCGGCCGCACCAGGCGGTTCAGCTCGCCGTGCCGCGCCGCCGTTGCCGCGCGATCGCGGTGGCCGGCGGCAAGGGCGGCGTGGGCAAGACCACCGTGGCGGTGAACCTCGGGATGAGCCTGGCCATGGCCGGCCGCGACGTAATGCTGCTGGACGCCGACATGGGCCTGGCCAACGTCGACGTGCTGCTGGGCCTGGCCCCCTCGCGGCACCTGGGCCACCTGCTCGACGGCAGCGCCACGCTGGAGGAACTGGTGCTCGAGGCGCCGCACGGGCTGAAAGTGATCCCCGGCGGGTCCGGCGCGCGTCGCCTGGCGCAGCTGGGCAACGGCGAGCACGCCGCCGTGATCCGCGCCTTCGACGAACTGCCCAAACCGCCGGATTACCTGCTGGTGGATACCGCCGCCGGCCTCTCGGACAACGTGGCCATGTTCGCCGCCGCCGCCGACGACGTGATCCTGGTGGTCTGCGACGAGCCGGCCTCGATCACCGACGCCTATGCGCTGGTCAAGGTGCTCTCGCGCGATTTCGGAGTGCGCCGCTTCCGCATGGTCGCCAACCTGGTGCGCAACCTGGGCGAGGCCCGCGCGTTGCACCAGAAGCTGGCCAAGGTGAGCGACCGATTCCTGGACGTGGTGCTGGACTTCCTCGGCATGGTGCCGCAGGACGAGCGCCTGCGGCAGGCGATCCGCCGCCAGAACGCGGTGGTGGACCTGTGGCCGGCGGCCCGGTCATCGCAGGCATTCAAGCAATTGGCTGGTGCGGTCGATAACTGGGAAGAACCCGCGCGCGCGGGCCTGGACCGCATCGCTTTCTTCGGTGGCCAGGCCGTACCGGCTGCGGGGTGGTGAGATGAGCGTGGCATCGGAATACCTCCAACTGCAGAAACAGAGTGCAGATGAGTTGGTGCGTCAGCACGCGCCACTGGTGCGTCGTATTGCCTATCACCTGATGGGGCGCCTCCCGCCGAGCGTGGACGTGGGCGACCTGATCCAGTCCGGCATGATCGGCCTGCTGGAAGCCGCGCGGCACTACGCCACCGACCGCGCCGCCAGCTTCGAGACGTACGCCGGCATCCGCATTCGCGGCGCCATGCTGGACGAGCTGCGCAAGACCGACTGGACCCCGCGCTCGGTGCACCGCAAGGTGCGCGAGGTCGCCGAGATGGTGCGCCAGATCGAGATCGAGACTGGCGCCGATGCGGAGGATGCCGAGATCATCAAGCGGCTGGGCATCAGTGCCGAGGAGTATCACCAGGTGCTCGCCGACGCCGCCAGCGCGCGGCTGCTCAGCCTCACCGCGCCGGACGACGGGGACGGCTCGCTCGCCTTCGACGTGGCCGACCAGGCCAATCCCGGACCGTCGGAGAGCATCGAGCAGGACGGTCTGCGCCAGGCGCTCGTCGATGGCATCTCCAGCCTGCCCGAACGCGAGCAGCTGGTGATGTCGCTGTACTACGAGCAGGAATTGAACCTGAAGGAAATCGGCGCCGTGCTGGGCGTGACCGAGTCGCGCGTGTGCCAGATCCACGGCCAGGCGATCGTGCGCCTGCGCGCGCGGCTGGGCGACTGGCGTGACGGGAATGGGGAATCGGAAATGGGCGAGCGCAAAGGCAAAAGCCGGCGCTCCAACACCGAACGCTCCGCTCCACGCTGACCTATTGACGATTAACGATTCCCCATTCCCTTTTCCAGAGGAAACATGGACAAGAACATGAAGATCCTCGTGGTGGACGATTTCTCCACCATGCGGCGCATCGTCAGGAATCTGCTGGTCGAGCTCGGCTTCAGCAATCCGCTGATCCAGGAGGCCGACGACGGCAACAACGCGCTGATCATGCTGAAAGGCCAGCCGTTCGACCTGGTCGTCACCGACTGGAACATGCCCAACATGACCGGCATCGATCTCTTGCGCGCGATCCGCGCCGAGCCCTCGCTCAAGGGCATGCCGGTGCTGATGGTGACCGCCGAGAACAACCGCGATCAGATCATCGCAGCGGCGCAGGCCGGCGTGAACGGCTACATCGTCAAGCCGTTCAACGCGGTCACGCTCAAGGAGAAGCTCACCAAGATCTTCGAGCGCATCGCCGCCGCGGGAGCCAGCGCATGAGCGCCGTACTGTCCACCCTCGACCACGGTTCGATGCCGCCGGAACTGCAGGACCTGCTCAACAGCACCGACGGCACCGCCTTCGAACAGGCGCTGGATGCGCTGGTGCGCCAGCGCGAGCAGCACCTGTTCCGCGCGCTCGGCCTGCTTGCACGCGATCTGCACGGTGCTGTCAGCCGGCTCGGCCACGACCTGGCGCAGGAGGGCGTGCCCGGCAGGGTCGCCGACGTGCGCAAGCACCTGAACGATGTGCTGGAGATGAGCGCGCAGGCGGCCCATCGCAGCATCGACTTCGCCGAGCGCATGAGCCCCGAGGCCGACGCGCTGGCGCAGAACGCCGAGCAGGTCGCCGCCTGGGCCAAGCCCGGCGATCCCGCCGCGGTGCTGGCCAACCAGGCCGTGGCCTTCGCCGCGAACTGCCGCGAGGGCCTGAACGACATGGTGATGGCGCAGTCCTGGCAGGACCTCTCGGGCCAGCGTATCAAGAAGGTGGTCTACTTCATCGAGTCGGTAGAATCCTCGCTGCTGGAACTGGTGCACCTGACCGGCGCCCTGGCCGGCCGCGAGCCGCCCCCGGTGGTGGAGAAGATCTCCGGCCAGGACGAGGCGGACCGCCTGCTCAGCGAATTCGGCTTCTGAGCATGGATCCCTCGCTCGACGCCGAACTGCGCGACGATTTCCTGGTCGAGGCCGGAGAACTGGTCGAGCGCCTGTCGGAACAACTGGTCGAGCTGGAGGCCAATCCGCGCGACGCCGATTTGCTCAATGCGGTGTTCCGCGCCTTCCATACGGTGAAGGGCGGCGCCGGCTTCCTCGCCATCGAGCCGATGGTGCAGTTGTGCCACCACGCCGAGGACCTGCTCAACGTCGCCCGCAGCGGCGCGCTGGTGCTGGACTCGGGCCGGATGGACGCGCTGCTGGAAGCGCTGGACCTGCTCAACGCGATGATGGACGCGCTGCGCAGCGGCGCCTCCATGGCGATGCCGCCGCCGGCGCTGCTCAAGCGGTTGATGCCGGGCGCCACGGCGCCGGCACCTGCCGCGCCGCCGGTGGCCGCGCCCGTGGCCGTGCCGCCGGCCGACGGCAGCATCGACGACAGCGAATTCGAAGCGTTGCTCGACAGCCTGTACGGCACCGCCGCGCCGGGCACCGTGCCCCCGGCGGCGCCCTCGCCGGCCACGATCAACGACGACGAGTTCGAGGCGCTGCTGGACAATCTTCACGGTAGTGCGGCGCCGGGCATAGCCACGCCGGCGGCGGGCAACGCCATCGCCGACGACGAATTCGAGGCGCTGCTGGACGACCTGCACGGCAAGGGCGGTGCGGCCGGAGCGACGTCGGTCGCGCCGCCGGTATCCGCTGCCGCGCCGGCACCGGCCGCTGCAGCGGCGCCCGCTCGCGCCGCCGCTCCGGCGGAAACCAGCGTCCGCGTCGACACCGGCCGCCTCGACGCGCTGGTCCATCGCGCCGGCGAGCTGGTGCTGGTGCGCAATCGCCTGCAGAGCCTGGCGCAGAAGAGTGGCGACGAGTCGTTGGCGCAGGCCGCCGGCGAATTGGACCGCGTGGCGGACGAACTGCAGGGCGCCGTGTTGTCCATGCGCATGCAGCCGGTCGGCCGGCTGTTCCAGCGTTTCCCGCGCATCGTGCGCGACCTCGCCCGCCAGTTGGGCAAGGAAGTGGACCTGGTCACCGAGGGCGAGGGCACGGACCTGGACCGCAGCCTGGTCGAGGCGCTGGCCGATCCGTTGATCCACCTGCTGCGCAATGCGCTCGACCATGGCCTGGAAATGCCGGACGAGCGACTCAAAGCGGGCAAGGCACGGCGCGGCACGGTGCGCCTGTCGGCCAGCCAACGCGGCGAGCGCATCGTGATCTCCGTGGCCGACGACGGCCGCGGCATGAATCCGGAGGTGCTCAAGCGCAAGGCGGTGGAGAAGGGCGTCATCGACGAGGCGCAGGCCGCGCGCCTGTCCGAGGGTGAGTGCTACGAGCTGATCTTCCGTCCGGGCTTTTCCACCGCCGCGCAGATCTCCGACATCTCCGGCCGCGGCGTCGGCATGGACGTGGTCAAGACGCGCGTGGCCGAACTGGGCGGCACCCTGCAAGTGCACTCCAAGCTCGGCCAGGGCAGCGAACTGCAGCTGACCGTGCCGCTGACCCTGGCGATCCTGCGCGTGCTGATGGTGCGCGTCGGATCGCGTCTGTTCGCGCTGCCACTCTCCAACGTGGAAGAGGTCTTCGAGCTCGCCGCCGGACAGGACCGCATGCTCGATGGCCGCGTGGTCGCCAACCACCGGGGCCGCGCGTTGCCGCTGGGCGACCTGGCCGGCTGGGCTGGCGTGGTCGGCCTGCCTGCGCGGCACGTGGTGGTGCTGCACATCGGCCACCAGCGCATAGGCTGCCTGGTGCACGAAGTCCTGGGGCGCGAAGACGTGATGGCCAAGCCGCTGGGTCCGCTGTTCGAAGGCCTGCCCGGCATCGCAGGCGCCACCGTGACCGGCGACGGCCGCCTGGCGCTGGTGCTCGACCTTGCAGGCCTGGCCGACGAGGGCGGGCAGCTGCTTCCATCCCTGAGGGCGGCGGGCTGACATGGATGTGGTGAGCCTCACCGGCACGATCCTGGCCTTCCTGGTCATCATCGTGGGCACCATCCTCAAGGGCTCGACCGTCGGCGCATTGATCAACCCGGCCGCGTTCGTGATCGTGTTCTGCGGCACCGTCGCCGCGCTGATGGTGCAGACCCCGGGCGGCGTGCTGCGGCGCGCGCTGGGCATGCTGCCGATGGTCTACCGGCCGCCGGCGTTCCACCCGTCCGACCTGATCGGGCGCATCGTCAACTGGAGCGAGATCTCGCGCCGCCAGGGCCTGCTCGGCCTGGAGCCGCAGATCGACCAGGAAGTCGACGGCTTTGTGCGCAAGGGCTTGCAGATGCTGGTCGACGGCGGTGAGCCCGATGCCATCCGCGGCGTGCTCGAGGTGGAGCTGGAGGCGCGCGAGCACAACGAACTGGTCGCCGCCAAGGTCTTCGAGAACGCCGGCATCTACTCGCCCACGATGGGCATCATCGGCGCCGTGATGGGCCTGATGGCGGTGATGCAGAACCTGGCCGATCCGAGCAAGCTCGGCCACGGCATCGCCGCCGCCTTCGTCGCCACCATCTATGGTGTCGGGCTGGCCAACCTGCTGATGCTGCCGATGTCCGCGCGGCTCAAGGGCCTGGTGCGCAAGCAGACGCAGATGCGCGAAATCCTCGTCGAAGGGCTGGTCTCAATCGCCGAGGGCGACAACCCGCGGCAGATCGAGGCCAAGCTGCAGGGCTACCTGTCGTGAAGCGCAAGCACCACGAGGATCACATCAACCACGAGGCGTGGGCGATCCCCTATGCCGACCTGATGACCCTGCTGCTCGCCTTCTTTGTGGTGATGTACGCAGTGTCGGTGGTCAACGAGGGCAAGTACCGGGTGATGTCCGAGTCGATCATCGAGGCGTTCAACGGTTCCAGCCACGTCATCGCGCCGATGCCGGCCGAGCGGGTCAAGCCGCGCAACGTCGACCCCGCCATCGCCACGCCGCCGGGCCAGCCCGGTGCCGCCACCGCGCCGGTCGCGGTGCCGATCCCCTTGCGTCCGGCGCCGCTGCGTGCGGTCGCGCAGCGCGCGCCGCACGAGACCCTGCGCGAGGTGCAGGCCGCCCAGGAGGCACAGCGCCAGGCCAACCTCACGCGTATCCAGAATCAGGTCGAAAAGGCGCTGCAGCCGTTGATCGACAAGCAGCAGGTGGTGGTGCGACGCAACCCTAACTGGCTGGAGATCGAGATCCGCACCGACATCCTGTTTAGCAGCGGCGTGGCGCAGCTTTCGCGCCAGGCCGACGCGGTGCTGAGCAGCCTGGCCGGCATCCTCGCGCCGTTCGGCAATCCGCTGCGGGTCGAGGGCTACACCGACGACAAGCCGATCAACACGGCCGTCTATCCGTCCAACTGGGAACTCTCCGCCGCGCGCGCGGCCAGCGTGGCGCGGCTGTTCAGCGAGAACGGGGTCAGTCCCGACCGGCTGGGGATCATCGGCTGGGGGCAATTCCGCCCGGCCGCCGACAACGCCACCGCGGAAGGGCGTAACCGCAACCGCCGCGTGCTGGTGGTGGTGCTGAGCGACCACGCGACACCGGTGCGCTATTCGGGCGACGCCGAGCAGGCCGCCGCCCAGCTCGCCGTGGCGGCGTCCACCGCTCCCGCAACGCCCGTGGCTGATACCGCTTTGCTGCCGACGGCCAACCTGATCGAGGCCGCCGCGCCGCCCGATGCCTCCGCGCAGGCCCGCCCGATCCGTATCGCCGAGCCCCCGCTGATCGTCACCCCGGAGCGCGGCAAATGAGCCTGCGCCACCATCCTGGAGCCTCAAGGCCATGACTTCCCCGGCCACCCCTTCGACCGCCCCGCACTGGCTGACCTTCCAACTGGACGGCCAGGCTTACGCCGCGCCGCTGGCGCAGGTGAGCGAGGTGATCCGCATGGCCGAGGTGACCCCCGTCCCCGGCGCTGCCGCCGACCTGCTCGGCGTGCGGCACCTGCGCGGCCGTGTCGTGCCGGTGCTCGACGGCCGCCGCCGCCTCGGGCTGCCCCCGTGTGACGCCGACAGTGAGGGCGTGCGCGTGGTTATGCTGACCCACGCCACGCATTGGATCGGACTGCGCGTGGACGCGGTGGGCGAACTGCTCGTCCCCGACGCCGCCGTCGCCGCGCCACCGCCCGGCCGCGCGGCACGCACCGACGACCCAGTCACCGGCGTGCTGCCGTGGAAAGGCGGCTTCGTCGCGCTGCTCGACGTACGGCGCCTGTGCCGGCTGCCGCAGACCGAGACGGCCTGACAGGCAGATACCGGCGGCCGAACCTTTTGCTGTTGCCGTGCGCATCCGAGCCGCTCTGGCGGGCGTGACAACGCCGACGTCCTGCACCCGCGCTCCAGACGCGAAGCGAATCCTCCCCCGAACGCGGGGAACGTGCCGGCAGGCGGATGGGGCGCTCCTGGGCGGGACGCTCGACCGAGCCTCCAGCTTGACCACCCCTGCGGGCAAACCTTCGACGGGAAGGATCGACGCCACTGCTCGCATTCCGTTTGCTGGAACGGGGGCTTTTCCGTACCAGCCTCAGTCGGCTTGCCATCCAATCTGCGCGCATTAAAATACGCGCAACGAAAGTAATTGCGCACAAATTCAGCATGATTTTGCGATCGTAATTCCCTGCCCGACCAGCGGTAGCGAAATTCCGACGAATGGTCGGCAGTCACGATGTGCCTGCCATGCATAATGATTGCGCATCCGCTGACCACTGGCGCGCATGGCGCTTCAAGCTCGGAAGGTGCGCCCAGAAAGGCTCGTGCCGGCATGGGTTCGATTAAAGTGGGGGGGATCGATGAAAATGCCCGGCCGCCAATGGCGATTGCCGATTTACGGTTTTACGCTTATCGAATTAATGGTGACAATCGCTATTGTCGCCATTCTTTCAGCCATTGCATTGCCGAGTTTGCGAAGCTACGTAATGAATGCGCGCCGTGACAGCCTCGTCGACGGCTTGGTGGCGGCACTCCATTACACCCGGAATCAGGCTTTGGATCTGGATCAGCCGGCGTCCCTGTGCGCCGGAACCGCCGTTCCGACCGGTACCTCCTGTCCTTCCGGCAGCTGGGCGAGCGGTTGGGAGGCCATCACGGTCCCGAGCAGTGCATCCGTGGCGACGCAGTTGTCCACGCATGCGCTCAAATCCTCGGGGACGACGCCCTCCATCACGGCCGTGCATGGCAGCACGTCTTTCGACTTCAATGCGCTGGGATTGGTGCCGGGCATAACGACCGGCAACGAGACCCTGGTGGTGTGCGACTCGCGCGGCGCGCCCAAGGCCAGGGCGGTGCAGATCAACGCCACCGGATATATCCAGTCCTCCTCCGTTCCCGGCGCCGCGCCCGACGGCTCGGCCTTGACCTGCCCCTGAGCGGTGTGAACATGCAACGAGCCCAACGCGGTTTCACCCTGATCGAAGTGCTGGTGGCGGTAGTGGTCGTTTCGCTGGGCATGCTGGGAGTCGCCGGCACCTTGCTCACGGCCACCCGCAGCGCCAGCTCGAACTACCTCAAGCAGCAGGCCGTGCAATACGCCTATGACATGGTGGATCGCATTCGCGCGAACGCCGTGGTTGCGCAGACCTCCAGCGCCTATTCGGCCAGCTTGGCCGCGCCCTCGGCCACTGCCCCGTCGCCGGACTGCGGCGTGAAGCCCTGTACATCGGCACAGATGGCCGCCTACGACATCTGGCAGTGGCAGACCGGCTTGAAGAAGGATCTGCCCTCGGGATTGGGCTCGGTCAACGTAGCCACCGGAACCGGAGGCAGCACCGTCACCGTGGTGGTGCAATGGAGCGACCGGCCCGCACAGTCCGCGTTCGGCGCAAGCAAGACCGCGGCAAACCCGACCTTCACGCTGGTTACCGTGCTATGAGAGCGAAACCGACAACCCGCCGTGTGAAGGGGTTCGGACTGATCGAGCTGATGATCGCCATGGCGATCGGCCTGGTCGTGGCCGCTGGCGTGATCGTGATCTTCGTGGCCGAACGGCAGGTCTACAGCAACTCGTCCGCGCAGGCGCTGATCCAGGACGCCGACAATGCGATTTCGGCGGTCATCTCGCCGGTGGCGCGCGGCACGGGTTTCGTGGGCTGTGGCGCGATCAGCCGCGGCATCGTCTCCTACATCGGCACGCATGCCACGCCCCTGACCTTCGATACCACCAGCAGCGTGAAGGGCTTCACGGGCACCGTCCCCACGCAGGTCGTGGACAACAGCGCGAACGACACCACGGCCAAAGACTGGACGCCCGCCCTGGACGCCTCGCTGGTGAAGGCTGGCGGTGCGGAGCAGGGCAGCGACGTGATCTCGATGATCGGGGCGGCCCCGGGCGCTTCGCCCATCGGCGTACAGGCTCCCGTGCTGGGCAGCCCGATCCAGGTCAACGATGTCAGCCAGCTCAATAAGATCAACAGCGGCGGTCCGCAGATGGTGGCCATCTCGGACTGCGGCAAGAGTTCTGCCTTCGAGATCACCAGCATCAGTGGCACCAACCTGGCCTTCGCCAGTGGACCGAACGGCACGCCGGCCTATCCGAAGGATTCGCAGATCATCCCGCTGCAGCAGACCGTGTTTTTCGTGGGCAAGGGTGATTCCGGCCAAAGCGCCCTGTTCCGGGGGGTGATGACGCTGCCGGCCAACGGCGCGGCATCCGGCGCTGCCTGGACCGTCACCGAAATGGTGCCGGGCGTGATCGCCATGAAGGCCCTGTACGGCATCGGCCCTGCGTCGCAGGCGACCGAGTACGTCGACGCCAGCGGTGTCACCGACTGGTCCGCCGTCACCACGGTCAGGCTCGGCTTCCTGGTCGAGGGAAACCTCGGGTCCGCGCCCATGCCCAGCGGACCGCAGACCTACCAGGTGCTGAACGCGGCGATCACGGTGCCGGCCGACACGCGTCTGCGCCACGTGTTCAACATGACCATCAACCCCCGGAACGACACGCTATGAGCATTTCGCGCGGGCATGCGCCGCGGCAGGACGGCATCGTGCTTCCGGTGGTGTTGATCCTGCTCCTGGTCCTCACGATCGCCTCGCTGCTCATCATCGAGCAGATCAGTTCGCAGACGCGCATGGCCACCAACGCCGCGGTCAGCCAGATTGCGTTGCAGGCCGCCGAGAGCGAGCTGACCGGGGTCATCAGCGGACTGAACAGCGGCACTATTTCCTCGGCGCCGTCTGCGTACTACGGCAATACCGGGGGCAAGTATTTCTTCAACGCCAGCAACTACGGCAGCAGCAACCCGCTGCCCTGGAAGAGCAACGCCAACTGGACCGCGCTTACGTCTTCCACAACGCTTTGCAGCGCCTCAGTGCCGGCGGTCAGCGAGTGCAAGTACATGATCGAAATGCTGCCTTCGGTCCGCGCCAAGGGCGGCAGTGTCGTGAGGGTTTTCCGCATTACCGCTCGCGTCGTGGGCCCGGGTAACCACGGCGTGGTGATGCTGCAGGCGCTCTACCAGAAACCATGACTTGCGGATCATCGCCATGACCATCGCTAAGCCCCGCGTCCTTCGTCCGCTCAACACCGTGTTCGTTGCGGCTGTCGGCGTGTTCTTCTGCGGCGCATTGAGCCTGTCGCCGGCCGCCCGCGCGGCGACCGCCTCGCCCCTGCCGATCTCGCAGATTCCGTTGACCGTCGCGCAGCCGGTGCATCCACAGGTCTTGTTCGCGCTCGGTAACTCGCAGTCGATGGACGGCGACCTGAGCGGCGCGATCATGACCGGCTCGGGCGCCTTCGGCAGCACCACCGGGCTGTCTTCGCTCAACACCTCCAGTTCCCCGATCAACTACGTGGTGCCCAGCGGATTCACGCCGCCGCTCAATGCCGGCAGCAGCGTGCCGGCCGGCAGCAGCACGGTGCTTGCGCCCTATACCGTCAACAGCAGCGGCGCCGAGTACGACACCAGCAGCGGCGGCACGCAGTACGACAACAGCGCCAGCCGACTCAACGTGGCCAAGGCGGGCATCAGCGCGATCCTGCAGCAATACATGCCCAGCACCGACTTCGCGTTGATGGACTACAGCGCGCCCAGCTCCTCGGTCTACACCACCTGGGTGTATCTGATGTCCGCCGAGGGAGGCTTCAGTTTTTCGTCGTCGAACACGAACCCGCCGACGGGCACCCGGTACATAGCCAATCCCTGCTACGGCTACGGCAGCGCCTCGTCCAAGGTCAAAAGCAACTGCGCGTCGATCGACAGCACGTTGTACGGCGGCAGCATCGCCACCAAGCCCTACATGTTGATCGCCGCCTCGAGTGACGACCCGGACATCAACGACGTCCTCTATGCGAGTGGGCTCTCGGGCGTCTTCGACACCTACAACCGCAGTGGCGGCGATCCGCGGTCCCCGTTCCCGCCCAACTTCACGCTCGCCCAGTACAACAGCGGCAGCATCTCGGTGGGCTACGACAGCAGCTCGCCGAACAACGGCGGGTTCTCCACCAATCCGACGAACGCGGGCTACGTGCCTTATTCGACGCAGGTGCTCTACGCCGAGCGTGGATTCGGTTTTTATTCGACCGCCTCGGCGACCACCGGCAACACCGTGGTGAAGATGACCACGGCGGGCCTGTCGCCCACGACCAGCTCCGTGAACACAGCGCTGACGGCCTTTGCGCCGGCCTTGAAGCCGGAGACCAGCAGCGGCTCGTCGACCGAAATCAAAGCGTTGACCGTGCAGTCGCCGCTGGCGGGACTGCTGAAGGGCGCCCAGGCGACGCTGAAAAGCAGCCTGCCCACGAGCAGCAACGGATGCGCGCAGCCCAAGCAGTACGTGGTCCTGATCACCGACGGCCTGCCTACGCAGGACCTGGCCAACAATCTCTGGCCGCCCCTGGGCAGCGCATCGGCCAACGGCTACGGCGTGACTGCCACGTTCAACACGGATGGGTCGCTCAAGACCACCAACGACCAGGCGCTGACCGACACCATCAGCCAGCTGCAGGCCCTCAATCAGGCCGGAATCCAGACCTACGTGATCGGCCTGGGCGCTGGCGTCGACTCCACCAAGAACCCGCAGGCGGCTGCCACGTTGGCGGCGATGGCGGTGGCCGGCGGCACCGCCTCGGCCAGCGCGGACAAGTATTTCAAGGCCAAAAGCCCGGCCGCGCTGGTGAACGACCTGCAAGCGATCCTGGCCAACGTATCCAGCCAGAACAGTTCCTCGAGTTCCGCGGCCGCCAATTCCACCTCGTTGAATGCGAACTCGATGGTCTACCAGGCCACGTTCACCCCGGGCGCCTCCACCGACAACGCGTGGATCGGCGACCTGGACGAGTACGGCATCAGCACCGGCGCCGTGATCAGCACCACGCCCACCTGGAGCGTGCAGGCCCAACTGGACACCCAGGGAACCGCCCGCAACATCGCCACCTGGGACCCGTATCACACGGACAGTTCGGGCGCCGTGGCGCCGGTCGGCGTGCCGTTCCAGTGGAGCAACCTCTCGACCACCCTGCGCGGGCAGCTGCAACCCTCCGACAGCAACGGACAGATGCGCGTCGACTACCTCAGGGGCAGCCACACAGAGGAACAGACCAGCGGCGGGCCGTTCCGGAACCGCGCGCACCTGCTCGGCGATGTGGTCGACAGTTCGCCCGCCTTCGTCGGGCCGCCGTCCAGCTATTTCCCGGACGGTTCCTACCAGACCTTCGTGACCAACAACGCCAGCCGCATGCCAATGCTCTATTTCGGCGCCAACGACGGCATGCTCCACGGGGTTTCGGCGGCGACCGGCAACGAGCAGATGGCCTTCATCCCGAACGGGGTGTTCGGTAACCTCTATGCGCTCACCGATCCGCTCTACTACTACCACCACCAGTTCTTCGTCGACGGCTCGCCGCAGGTAGGCGATGCGCTGCTCTCCGACGGCAGCTGGCATACCCTGCTGGTGGGTGGGGAAAACGCCGGCGGCAAGAGCGTCTACGCGCTGGACGTCACCAACCCTGCGGGCTTCACCTCCGACACCAGCGTCGCGAGCGCGGTGAAGTGGGAATTCACCGACGCAGGCATGGGCCTCAGCTACGGTACGCCCGTCATCGTGCGCTCCAATGCCGTCACGGTGACCGATAGCTCGAACAATGCCAAGGTGAACGGTTTCGCCGTGCTGTTCGGCAATGGCTACAACAGCCCAAGCGAACAGCCGATCTTCTATGCCGTCAACGCGTCCGACGGCAGCGTGATCGCCAAGATCAACCTGTGCTCGGCCTCCGGCGTGCCGGCCAGCGCCTGCAGCAGCAGCCTGCCGAACGGGTTGTCGGGCGTGGCGGCGGCCAATTCCAGCGGGTTGGTGGGCGTGCCCGCGGACATGGCCTACGCAGGCGACCTGCAGGGCAACCTGTGGGCCATCAACATCAGCGACGCCAACCCGTCCAACTGGACCGTCAAGCTGTTGTTCCAGGCACGCGACAGCTCGGGCAATGCGCAGCCCATCACCTCCACGCCATCGCTGACGCCCAATCCCAACTTCCCGACCGAACTCGGCCTGATGGTCTACTTCGGCACGGGGCGCTTCTTCGTCACCGGCGACCTCACCACGACCAACCCGCAAAGCTTCTACGGCGTGTGGGACAACAGCGGCGACCTGGGCAGTTATCCCTCGGGCACCGCGCCAACGATGCCCTACACGCGCAGCAACCTGCAGGCACAGACCTTGTCGCTCGGAACCTTCACGAGCGGCTCGACCAGCACGCCGGTGATCCTTTCGAGCAACAACACGGTCAACCTGACCTATTCGCCCATCACCATCAACAATCCCTCGCCTCCGCCGGCCACGCTGTCGCTGTCGCCGCAGGAGGGCTGGTACTTCGATCTCACACCGCTGGGTGGCGGCGCCAGGTCGTATACCGACTCGCAGGTGGAAAGCGGTGGCGTGCTCTTTACCATCAACGTGCCTCCGGGCGGCACCGGCTCGATATGTGGCCTGCCGACGTCCTACCTCATGAACGTGGCCTACGGCACCGGCGGCCCGTTCTCCCGGGCCGCCATCGGGCTCAACGGCGGTGCCAGCGTGGGACCCGGCAATACGGTGAACGGCCAGAATCCCACGGGCGTGTTCGTGTCCAACGCCTATGCGGCCGCCCCGACGACCATGCGGACCGACAGCGGCGCGAACCTTCAGATCATCAGTACCGCCAATGGGCTTAAGGCCGTACCGACCATTGGCGACAAGTCCGGCCGCGTCGGCTGGTGGCAGATCCAATGAGGCAGACGATGACCGCTACGACCCCACGCGCCCTCGACACGCAGGTTATGGCCCCAATGGCCAGATCAGGTCGGCGAGGCTTTACCCTGATAGAACTGATGGTGACGGTGGCGATCGTTGCCATCCTCGCGGCGATCGCGATACCAAACTACCTGCGCTACGTCCAACGCAGCCGGCGGTCCGACGCCTACGCAGCGTTCTCCCTGGACCAGGGGATACTGGAGCGCTGCTACGCGCAGACGTTTGACTACAGCAAGGTCAACTCCACGCCGCCGCCGGCCGGCTGCAACGCCCTGCCGGCCGCCTCGCCAGGGGGGTTCTATGCGATCACCCTGGCCGCAGGCACGTCCGGCTCGCTGTCCACTTCGTACAAGCTCACCGCAAGCCCCGCGTCGGGATCGCCGCAGGCGCGGGATACCACTTGCGCAGCGATCAGCGTGACCAGCGAAAACGTGAAATCGGCGTCCGATACCGGCGGCAACGATCAGACCGCCACCTGCTGGCAACAATAGCGACCGGGCCGGACAGGGCCCGGCGCCCGCTGGACAGGCCCACCGGCTTTCACACGGCGCAGCAGGCGCTAAGGGCTGGTGCTACTCGGGCTCCTTGGGCACCTCCCCATAGCCCACGGCCTGCAGTTCCTCGCGTGCGGTCAGGGCCGAGAGCGCCAGCGTCATGCCGGGGCGGATGTCGGAGGCGACGAAGTTCTGGTGGCCCAGCGCCTGTCCGCAGACCACCATCGACACGTTGGCCTGGCGCAGTTGCTTGATGACGTCGGCGTTGGGGTTGGGGTGGCCGAACTTCTCCTGGTAGGCCTCGTCGGACAGGGCCAGGTCCACGCCCTTGCCGTAGAACAGCACGACCAGGTGCACCTTGTCGTCCGGCACGCCGGCGAGCGCGTAGAGGTTGAGCAGCTTGGCGGCGGTATGGAGACGCGCATTGATGCCGCCGCGTTCGCGGCCGTCGCCGTCCACGTCCACGTACAGGCGATGGTCGGTGGCGACCGAGGGCATCAGCGCATGCGGGCCCACCGGCAGCACGCCGCCGGCGGCTTGGATGCGCGGGTAGGTCAGACGAGGGTCCGGCACCGAATTGCGGGTGGCCAGCGCCACCACTATGGCGCAGGCGACCAGCAGCAACAGCGCGGTGCCGCTCCACAGCAATACCTTGCGAGCGGGTGACGTTGCGAGCTCATCAGACATGGCGGTGGCTTTGCTGTAGGACATTTCGACCTCCGTTCGAACGGTTGCCTGCGAAAGGCACCTGTCCAGTGTAGGAAAGGTATGTGAAGCACCGGGCAAGGCTGGCGGCCGCGGCTGGCCGGTAGGGCGCCATGTACATGGCTGATGTCTCTCTCAGCGTGCGGGCCGCGAGCCGAGCAGGCGGCCGTTGACGCGCTGGCCGTAGAGCGACATGGGGGTGTCGTGGAAGGCCTTGCGGGTGGCGGCGAGGTCGCCGGTGTAGCGGGGATCCTGCGGGCGCTCGTGGGCGTCCATGAACATCGCCACGTCCCAGGCGTCCTGGTCGCTCAGCATGCCGCCGCGGCCCAGCGGCATGTTGGCCTTGATGAAGGCGGCGGCCTTGTCCAGCTCGTGCATGCCGGCGCCCCAGTTGAACGAGTCCTTGCCCCATAGCGGCGGGAACACGTAGCGCCCGGCGGCCTGCTGGCCCTGGCCGTCGGCGCCGTGGCAGAGCGCGCAGTCGCGGTCGAACACGGCCTGGCCGCGGGCGTAGTCGGGCGCCTTGGCCGGGGCGGGCACGCGCGGGTAGCCGGCGCCCGGGAGCTTCACGCCCAGCGGAGCGCCCTGCGCCATCCAGTAGGAATAGGTCTCCAGCGCCACGATGACCCGGTCCTCCAGCGGCGGCGCCTTGCCGTTCATGCTGTACATGAAGCAGCCCTGCAGGCGCTCGCCGTAGCTGTTCACGTGGCCATTCTTCTTGCGGTACTGCGGGTACATGCCATAGGCGCCCCACAGTGGCGAGGAGCCGGCCAGCCGGCCGGCGTCCAGGTGGCAGTTGGCGCAGTCCAGGCCGTTGCCCACGTAGGCGGGCGCGTTCTGGCGGGTGTGCCGGAAGATCTCGCGGCCCAGACGCACCATGTCGCCATAGGGGCCCGGCGGTATCGCCGATTCGGGCGGCGGCACGAAGACGGGCTGCCGCCCATCGGCGGCGCGGGCCAGCGGCAGCAAGTGGCCGACGCCGGCGGCCAACGCAGCCAGGGCGAGCAGGGCAAGGGCCGACAGGCGCTTCATCGGGTGTCACCGCGCACGGCCGGTTGTGCGGCGAACCATTGCGCCACGGCGGCGATGTCCTGCGCACTGAGCGCGCGGCTCAGGTGCCGCATCAGCTCCAGCGGATCGTTGCGTCGCTCGCCTCGTTGCCAGGCCGTGAGCTGTGCCGCGATGTAGGCGGCCGGTTGCCCCGCCAGCGGCGGGAAATGCGCGCCCACGCCCACGCCTCCAGGCCCGTGGCATTGCTCGCAGGCGGGTACGCGGTCGGTCCAGCGCCCGCGCGTGGCGAGCATCGCTCCAGGCCCGTCGTCCGGCAGCTTCGGCGCCGCGGGCGGCCGGGGGGCAGGCAGCCGCGCGTAGTACGCCGCCACCGCGGCGCGCTCGTCCGCCGACAGCGCGCGCGCGATCGGCTGCATCACGGCATGGAGGCGCGTGCCGGCGGCGTAGTCGGCCAGTTGCTTGCGCAGGTAAGCGGCATCCAGGCCGGCCAGCCGGGGGAATCCCGCTGCCGTCTGGCCGCCGCCGTCGGCGCCATGGCACGACTGGCACGCCGGCACGCCATGGCTGTTGCCCTGGCTCGCCAGCGCCTGCGCCGTCGTGGCGTGCACCACCAGCGGACACGCCAGCGCGACCCACGCGGTCACCGCGAGACGCCTCATGCCTCTGCTGCACATCGCAAGCTCGTCCGTCGAACACCGGGCTCAACAATAGCGAGGCCGGCGTAGAGAAAACGTCAGGATGAGCCCGGCTTTGCACTGCCGGCAGCCTTGCCGGACGAGCAGCGAGTGCCTGCCCGCGCCTTATGCCGCCGATTCTTCCGCCGCGTCGTAGACGCCGGCGAGCACCGCGGCGGCGGCCGCGTAGAGCAGTACCGGCACGTCGTCGCGCAGGCGCAGGGCAGCCAGGATCGAAGCGACCTGGGGGTCATGGTGCAGCGGCAGCCCCAGCGCGCGGGCGCGGGCCAGCAACAGCTCCAGCGCCTCGGGCGGCAGCGGGACGGTCCTGGCTTCGGGGCCGGCCAGGCGCAGGGTGACGCGGCGCCGCGGCGGGGGGAGGCCGGCGTTCATGCGGTGGCCTTCAACAACAGGGCGCTGGCCTGGCCGTGGCCGTGCGGCAGGCCGGTTTGGCAGCTCAGCTGGTCCAATTGCAGGCCGCTGGCCGCCAGGCGCTGGCGCAGTGGGGTGAACTGGCGTTCGAGCCGCTCGGTGGTCGCGCTGCGTTCGGCCCACAGGCGCACGTTCAGTCGCAGGTCGCGCAATTGCAGCTCGCCCTGTACCGGGCCGAGCGCGGGCAGGTCGAGGGCGAAGCCCAGGGTCCAGCTTTGGCCGCCGACCTCCGTGTCCTGGCCATGTTCGAGGTGGATCTGCAGCACGTCGCGGCCGTGCGTGCCCTGCAAGGGGATTTCGATCATCCACGCCTGTGCCGCGGCGGCATCGAGCTGGGCGATTTCAAGCCTGGCGAGCGCGGCATGGACGTCGCCGCGCAGGCGGGCGAGCAACTGGCCGACGTCATCCTCGGTCGGCGCTTCGGCCAACGGCAAGGGCAGTGGCGCGCGTGGCTGCGCCTGCAGGCCGCGCTGGCGCAGCGGCGGTGGCGTGTCGGCGCCGCTGGCGGGCACGTGGGCAGGCAGGCGCGGCTGGCGGTCGAGCAGGGCCGCCAGGCGCAGCAGCACGCTCTTGAAGTCCTCCTCGCCGAGCGGCAGCGGGTTGGCGCGCGGCTGGGCCAGTTGGGATTCGAGGAACAGGCCGCTGCGCGCGATCGCTTCGCGCAGGCCGTCGGCGCGGGTGAGTTCCTGCGGCGTGCGCACGCCCTGGTCGAGCAGTGCCAGCGCGGCACGCACCTCCGGCGGCAACTGGCGCACCACCGGGCGCTGCGCCAGTGCGCCCAGCGTTGCCAGCAGGGGCGCATAGCCGTTCTGCTGCGGCAGGCGTTCGCGCAGGGCGCGCTGTACCAGCGGATCGGCGCCGCCGCCGGCGATGATCTCCAGCAAGGGCGGGTTGCCCATGGCGAGCACGCGGACCTGGAACTGCGAGGGCAGCGGAATGCCCAGCGGATCGGTTTCCACCGTGAGCGCGCCGATCTGCAGCACCATCCGGCCCTGCTCGCCCATGCCCATCGGGCGCGCGGCCAGCACGGCGCCCACGCGCCAGCTTTCCGCGGCGGTGCCGGAGGCGGCACCCGCCCAGGTCATCGCGGCGAGGCTGGTGGGTTGGATGATCACGCGCTCTCCTGCCTGCCGGGAAAGGCCGGTTCCGTGCAGTCGGTAAAGGCATCGGCCAAGCGGACGATAACTTGAATGCGGCAGCCATGCCCGGATCGGCGAGCCATCGCCGAAACCGGCTAAAGCCCCCCGGCATCGCGCCGATAAAGCCCTACGCAGGGGCCCGGTACGTAGCGGAGGCAAGCATGGGCAGCAAACGAGAACACGGTGCGCCGACCACGGTCGAGATCGGCCTGCCGGCGGACTGCCGCATGGCGGCACAGACGGCATTGCTGGCCGATCTGCTCGGTGCGCTGGATGCACCGGCCACCCGGATCGATGGCCGCGCGGTCGAACGCGTGGATACCGCGGCGCTGCAATTGCTGACGCTGTTCCGCCGCGAGGCGCTCTCGCGCGGCTGCGTGGTGAGCTGGCGCGGCGCCAGCACGACCTTGTGCGAGGCGGCGGACACGCTTGGCCTGGTCAAGGTACTGGATCTTCCGGCAGCGATGCCGGCGTAACGCAAACGAGGAAAGAAGATGGCAAAGATTCTTGCGGTGGACGATTCGGCTTCGATGCGCGGCATGGTGGCCTACACCCTGCGCGGCGCCGGCCACGAAGTGACCGAGGCGGAGAACGGCCAGCTTGCGCTGGACGCGGCTTCGGCCAATGGTTTCGACCTGGTGCTGGCCGACGTCAACATGCCGGTGATGGACGGCATCAGCATGGTGCGCGAACTGCGCACGCGGCCCAACTACAAGGGCGTGCCGATCCTGATGCTGACCACCGAGTCGCACACGGACAAGAAGATGGAAGGCAAGGCCGCCGGCGCCACTGGCTGGCTGGTCAAACCGTTCGACCCGGAGCAGTTGCTGGCCACGGTCAAGCGCGTGCTCGGCTGATCCGAAGAGCAGAGAGAGTAGGCGATGAGCACGGGCGGCCTGGCGCAGTTCCAACAAGTCTTCATCGAGGAAAGCCTGGAAGGGCTCGACACGATGGAATCCTCGCTGCTCGCGCTGGACGAGGGCGGCGACGGCGAGCTGGTGCACACCATCTTCCGCGCGGCCCACTCGATCAAGGGCGGCGCGGCCACCTTCGGCTTCCCGGAAATGGCTTCCTTCACCCACGAGGCCGAGTCGCTGCTGGACGAGGTGCGCGGCGGCAAACGCGCCATCGACAAGCCGATCATCGAGCTGCTGCTGCGCTCGGTGGATTGCCTGCGCGGCATGTTCGACCGTGCCAAGGCCGGGGCGCCGCTCAACGACGCCACCTCCGAGGGTGTGCGCGGCGAGCTGGCGGCGATGATGGGGCGGGCCACGCCGGCACCCACCGCGCAGGGGCGCCGCGCCGGCGACCAGGCCGAGGCCTGGATCATCCGCTTCCATCCGCACGCGGGCATGCTCGCCGGCGGCAACGATCCGCTGCGCCTGATCCGCGAACTGGCCGGACTGGGCGAGTTGGTGGTCGAGGCCGACCTGTCGCGGCTGCCGGCGCTGGCCAAGCTCGATCCGGCGCAATGCCACCTGGGCTGGTCGATCGAATTGAAGGCGCCGGTCCGGCGCGAAGACATCGCGGCGGTATTCGACTGGGTCGAGGACGAATGCGACCTGGCCATCGAACCCAAGCCCAGCGCCGTGGTGACGCCCGCCGCGCCGCCGGTGCCGGCGAGCATCGCCGAGGCGGCCGCGCGCGGCACGCGCGAGGCCAATGCCGAGTCGAGCTCGGTGCGCGTGGCGATCGACAAGATCGACAGCCTGATCAACCTGGTAGGCGAGCTGGTCATCACCCAGGCCATGCTCGATACCTTCCGCGAGGAGTTCGACCCCTCGCGCGTGGCACTGCTGCAGCAGGGCCTGGCCCAGCTGGCCCGCCATGCGCGCGAGCTGCAGGAAAGCGTGATGGGCATCCGCATGCTGCCGATCGCTTCGGTCTTCAACCGCTTTCCACGGCTGGTGCGCGACCTGAGCCAGAAACTGGGCAAGCAGGTGAAGCTCGAACTGCACGGCGAGCAGACCGAACTGGACAAGACCGTGCTGGAGAAGATCGGCGACCCGCTGGTGCACCTGGTGCGCAACGCCATCGACCACGGCCTGGAATCGCCCGAGAAACGCCGCGCCGCCGGCAAGAACGAGACCGGCACGCTCAAGCTGGATGCCTTCCACCGCGGCGGCAACATCGTGGTGGAGGTGTCCGACGACGGCGCCGGCCTCAACCGCGAGGCGATCGTGCGCAAGGCGATCGAGCGCGGGCTGGTCAAGACCGGCGAGGGCATGAGCGACGAGGCGGTGGCCGAGCTGATCTTCCAGCCGGGCTTCTCCACCGCGGCGGTCACCACCGACGTTTCTGGCCGCGGCGTGGGCATGGACGTGGTCCGCCGCAACGTGGCCAACCTCGGCGGCACGGTGACCATCCGCAGCAAGGCCGGGCAGGGCAGCGTGTTCACCATCACCCTGCCGCTCACGCTCGCGATCATCGATGGCCTCACCGCCGCGGTGGGCGAGGAGCGCTACATCGTGCCGCTGGTGTCCATCGTCGAGAGCGTGCAGCCGAAGGCCGACGCCCTCAGGACGATGCCCGGCGGCGGCGAGCTGTTCCGCTTCCGCGGCGAATACCTGCCGCTGCTGCGTCTGCATCAGCTGTTCGGCTGCGCCGGTGCCCGGCAGGCGATCGAGGATGGCCTGCTGATCGTGGTCGAGGGCGACGGCGGCCGCGTGGGACTGTTCGTCGACGGGCTGATCGGCCAGCAGCAGGCGGTGGTCAAGTCGCTGGAAGCCAATTACCGACGCGTACAGGGCGTCTCCGGCGCGACCATCCTGGCTGACGGCTCGGTGGCGCTGATCGTGGATGTGGCCGGCGTGACCCGCCTGGCCCGCCGTAGCAAGGCGGCCTGAACCGCCTTCGCGTGACCGTGGACCGGCTGCCCTCGGCACGCCGGCCGCATGGCGATACACGATGCGCCCATGACGGGCGTTGCCCGGGGATGGCGCGGTCCGGTCACCGCCTCCGGGCGGGTTCCCGGCTCAAGTTCCCGCCCGGGACGCCGACATCCTTGAACGAAGAAGGACGCTTCCGAGGCGTCCGCCATCCCAGGTAACAGCTCCCATGCACGAAGAAAACAACGCCACGTCCGCGGTGCAGCAATTGACCATCCATCTGGGCGCCGAGGAGTACGGCATGGACATCCTGGCCGTGCGCGAGATCCGCGGCTGGACGCCGGTGACCCGCATCCCGCAGGCGCCGTCCTACGTGCTGGGCGTGCTCAACCTGCGTGGCGCGATCGTGCCGGTGCTGGACCTGCGCCTGCGCTTCGGCCTGCCGCGCGAGGAGTACACCGCGACCACGGTGACGGTGGTGGTGACCGTCGCCGGCCGGCTGTTCGGTGTGGTCGTGGACGCGGTTTCCGACGTGCTGGACGTCGAAGCCGACCAGATCCGCCCGGTGCCGGACATGGGCACCACCGTGGATACCGAGTACCTCAAGGGACTGACCACCGTCGGCGAGCGCATGGTGCTCCTGCTCGACGTGGACAAGCTGTTGCAGCCGCAGGACGCGCAGATGCTGGAAGCCGCCTTGCCCGCGGCTGTCGATGTTAAAGCCGTGGCCTGACAGGACCGACCGATGAAAATGCCGAAACTGAAGTTCAAGATTCCTGCCCTCACCGTGCGCGCCAGGCTGCGGCTGGTGCTGGGCATGCTGATGGTCATGCTCGTCGCCGGCGCCGTCATCGGCATCGGCTCCATGCAACTGCAGAACGACAGCATGCACTCGATGTACGAGCAGGAGATCCTGCCGGCGCAGAACGTGGCGCTCATGCGTGCCAAATCTCTGATGCAGTTCATCGTGCTGGGCGAGGCCGCCTCGCACGTGGACAACCCCGACCTGCTCAAGCAGAAGATCGCCGAATACGGGACCTACGAGAAGGCCTTCACGGACGCGAAGAAGAAGTTCGAATCCTTCCCCAAGAGCGCAAAGATCGCCGCGCAATACAAGAAATACACGGCCGACGAGTCGGACTACGTGGCCGCGATGAAGGACATGTCCGATGCGCTTGCCCAGCACGACGCCGGCGCCCGTGACGTGCTGGAAATGGAAGTGCGTCCGCTGATGCTCATGCGCCTGGACGTGTTGAGCAAGCTGGTCGAGATGCAGGGAGAGGAGGCGCGGGAGGACTATCAGGCTCAGGAAGCGCGCTTCAAGATCATACGTGCGGTCAGCATCGGCGCGCTTGCCGCGGGCCTGCTGATCGCCGTCTTCATGGCGCTCTCGCTCAGCCGTTCGATCATGAGCACGCTGGCCCAGGCCGGCCGCATCGCCCGCGAGATATCCCAAGGCAAGCTCGGTCACGCCATCGAGGTCAAGCGCAATGATGAGTTGGGCCAGTTGCTGGAAGCCTTCCGCACCATGGACGAGCGCCTCTCGGCGATCGTCGGCGAGGTCCGCCACGGCTCCGGCGCGGTGAGCACCGCCGCCCAGCAGATCGCCCGCGGCAACGACGACCTGTCGCAGCGTACGCAGGAACAGGCCTCCAGCCTGGAGGAAACCGCCTCCTCGATGGAGGAGATGACCTCCACCGTCAAGCAGAATGCCGAGAACGCCAGCCACGCCAACCAACTGGCCCGCGGCGCCCGCGAGCAGGCCGAGCGCGGCGGCGAGGTGGCCTCGCAGGCGGTGGTGGCGATGAAGGAGATCAACGCCTCCAGCCGTAAGATTTCCGACATCGTAAGCCTGATCGACGAGATCGCCTTCCAGACCAACCTGCTCTCGCTCAACGCGGCCGTGGAAGCGGCGCGCGCAGGCGAGCAGGGCCGCGGCTTCGCGGTGGTCGCCACCGAGGTGCGCAACCTGGCACAGCGCTCGGCCGGCGCGGCCAAGGAGATCAAGGCGCTGATCAACGACAGCGCGGAGAAGGTGCGCACCGGCTCGGAACTGGTCGATCAGTCCGGCAAGGCGCTCGCCGAGATCGTCGACAGCGTCAAGAAGGTTACCGACATCGTGGCCGAAATCGCCGCGGCCAGCCAGGAACAGTCCGCCGGAATCGACCAGGTCAACAACGCCGTGTCGCAGATGGACGAGATGACCCAGCAGAACGCCGCGCTGGTCGAGGAAGCCGCCGCCGCCGCGCGCGCCATGCAGGAGCAGGCCGGCGAGCTGGCCCGCCAGGTGGCGTTCTTTAGGCTCGAGGGCGACGCGGCGCCAACCGCTTCCACCCCGGCGCAGGCCCGTTCGAAGGTGGTGGCCGAGGCCGAGGCGGTCTTCGCCGCGGTGCGCAACACCGCGCCGATGCGCGCCGCCCGGGCGGCCGAGCCGGTGGCGGCGGTGGCCGACGCG
Source organism: Frateuria sp. (assembly GCF_035943815.1). GTDB lineage: Bacteria > Pseudomonadota > Gammaproteobacteria > Xanthomonadales > Rhodanobacteraceae > Frateuria_A. The sequence continues at coordinate 113,241 of NZ_DASZBU010000006.1, read as the reverse complement.
GGCGCCTGGAAGGAGTTCTGAGCATGAACGCGGTGGTCGACCACGACAGCCTGGCCGGCCTCGCCGGCCCGGTGCTCGGCGATGGCGACTTCCTGTTCCTGCGCACGTTCGTCTACGAGCACTGCGGCATCGCGCTCAGCGAGCAGAAGCGCCAGCTGGTGCAAGGGCGGCTGGTGCGGCGCCTGCGCGCGCTGGGCATGAAGAGCTTCGGCGCCTATTGCGAGCTTTTGCGCAACGATCCGGACAGCGAGCTGGGTGAACTGGCCAGCGCGATCAGCACCAACGTCACGGCGTTCTTCCGCGAGGTGCATCACTTCGAGGCGCTGGCCAGCGAGATGCTGCCGCGCTTGCTGGAGCAGAAGCGCCGCGAGGGCGACCGCCTGCGCATCTGGTCGGCCGGCTGCTCCAGCGGCGAAGAGCCGTACTCGCTGGCCATGGTCCTGGCCGAGGCGCTGGAGCGCTGTGGCCGCAGCGTGGACGCCAAGATCCTCGCCACCGACCTCTCGCCCGCGGCGCTGGCCGCGGCCCGGAAAGGCGTCTACCCGCTCGAGCGCATCGAGGGCGTCAGCGAGGAGCGGCGCCGGCGCTGGTTCCTGCGCGGCGAAGGCGAGTACGCGGGCCTGGCCTGTGTGCATCCGCGCTTGCGCGAGCTGACCACCATCCTGCCGCTCAACCTGCTGCACGAATGGCCGATGCAGGGACCATTCGACGCGATCTTCTGCCGCAACGTGATCATCTATTTCGACCAGCCGACCAAGCAGAAGCTGTTCCAGCGCTTTGCCCGGCTGCTGCCCGCGGGCGGCCCGCTGTTCCTGGGCCACTCCGAATCCATGCACGGTCTCTCCGACGAATTCGAACTGATCGGCCGCACCATCTACCGGAAAAAGACCGCATGACCCTGGTTGCCGCGAGGCTGCCGCAAGGCCAAGCCATCGCACCCGCCTTACCCGGTTTCGAGCATCTGCGCAGGTTCTGGGATCCGACCCACCAATGCGTGACTGCGAAAGTGCTCCCCGGCGAGTACTACGTGAGCACGCAGGAGGAGATGATCTCCACCGTGCTCGGCTCCTGCATTGCCGCCTGTATCCGCGACAAGCGCCGGTGCGTGGGCGGCATGAACCACTTCATGCTGCCCGAGCCGGTCGGCGAGCGTGACAGCTGGACGGCAGCGGTCGGCCGCGCCGCGCGCTACGGCTCCGACGCGATGGAGCAGCTGATCAACGCCATCCTCAAGGCCGGCGGCCAGCGCCAGCACCTGGAGGTGAAGGTGTTCGGCGGCGGCCGCGTGCTGGCGCAGATGACCGACGTCGGCCGGCGCAACATCGAGTTCGTAGAACGTTACCTGGCCACCGAGAAGCTCGACGTGGCGGCCTCGGACCTGGGCGATGTGTACCCGCGCCAGGTCCAGTTCTTTCCCGCCAGCGGCAAGGTGCGCGTGCGCCAGTTGCGCGGCACGCGCGACGCGGCGCTGGTCGATGGCGAGCGGTACTACCTCAAGCGTTTGGCAAACGATCCGATAAAGGGAGAGGTGGAGCTGTTTTGACCGATGGCGCGGGGTCGTGGGGGCGGAGCATCCGCCGTTCGGCGGTTTCCACCTGCGGCGCAGGCGGATCAACGCCCCAACGACCCGGCGCCATCGCTCCACCCACACACAGGCAAGCTCGAGAAGACAGGCAATGGACAAGGTGCGCGTTCTGGTAATCGACGATTCCGCACTGGTGCGCAAGCTCCTGTCGACCATGCTTGCCTCCGATCCGGACATCGAGGTGGTCGGCACCGCGGCGGACCCGCTGATCGCGCGCGACAAGATCAAGCAGCTCAATCCGGACGTGCTCACGCTGGACGTCGAGATGCCGCGCATGGACGGGCTGACCTTCCTGGAAAACCTGATGCGGCTGCGCCCGATGCCGGTGGTGATGGTGTCCTCGCTGACCGAGCAGGGCGCCGACGTAACCCTGCGCGCGCTGGAGCTGGGCGCGGTGGATTTCTTCACCAAGCCCTCCAGCGACCTGGCCAGCACCTTTGCCGACAGCGCGCACGACATCTGCGCCAAGGTGAAGGCCGCGGCGCGCTCCCGGCCGCGCTCGCGCACGGCCGTGCGCAAGCTGGACGTGGCGCCGCGGCTGTCGGCCGATGCCGTGCTGCCGCTGTCGCAGTCGGCCGGCACGCGCGGGGGCAGCCCGATCATCGCCATCGGCGCCTCCACCGGCGGCACCGAGGCCATCCGCGTGGTGCTCGAAGCCATGCCTCCGGATGCGCCGCCGATCGTGATCACCCAGCACATCCCGGCGGCTTTCAGCGGCCCGTTCGCCGTGCGCATGAACAACTGCTCGGCCATGCGCGTATGCGAGGCGCGCGACGGCCAGCCGGTCCAGCAGGGGCATGCCTACATCGCGCCCGGCGGGCAGCACCTGCTGGTGATGTGGGACGGCGCCAAGCACGTCTGCCGCCTGCACGATGGTCCGCCGGTGAACCGCCACAAACCCAGTGTGGACGTGCTGTTCCGCTCGATGGCGGCGAGCGTGGGCAAGGCCACCGTCGCCGCGCTGCTGACCGGCATGGGCGACGACGGTGCGCGCGGCCTGCTGGAACTGTCGCAGGCCGGAGCAGCCACGCTGGTGCAGGACGAGGATTCCTCGGTGGTGTGGGGCATGCCCGGGGCCGCCTTCAAGCTCGGCGCCGCCCGCGAGGCACTGCCGCTGGACCAGATCGCCGCGCGCCTGCTCAGGCTCGCGCGCCAACCCATCGACAGCGCATTGCGCGTCGCCCTATGAACAGCGGAAGAGTTCCATGAACGCCATCCTTTCCTTCTTCCACACCCGCCACCTGATCGGCTTCTCGGCCAGCGCCGCGGCGCTGCTGGTCAGCCTGCTGTGGCATCCGGCCTGGCTGCCGCCGGTGCTGGTGATCGCGCTGGCCGCCGCCTGGATCGTGGAGGCCCGCCGCACCGCGGCGCACGCCGCGGCCGAGGTCCCCGTCGAGGCCGACAGCACGCCCGTGCGCGAAGCGATGGAGGACGTGCGCAGCGCGCTGGTCGACGAACTGGGCCACGCCACCCGCGAGCTGCACCAGGCGCTGGACCTGCTGCGCGACGCGGTGTTGGAGCTGGGTGGCGGCTTCGACGGCCTGTCGCAGAAGACCGGCCTGCAGCAGTCGCTGCTCAAGCAGATCATCGACGTGCAGAACGGCGGCGTGTCGGTGCAGGACTTCGCCGCGCGCACCGGCGACCTGCTCGAGCACTTCGTCGGCATGATCGTGCAGATGTCGCGCGAGAGCCTGCGCATCGTCTATCGCATCGACGGCATGGCCAAGGAGATGGACGCGGTGTTCGGCCTGCTGAAGAACGTCAATACCATCGCCGAGGAGACCAATCTGCTGGCGCTCAACGCCTCGATCGAAGCCGCGCGCGCGGGCGAGTCGGGCCGCGGCTTTGCTGTGGTCGCCGGCGAGATCCGCAACCTGGCCAGCAACTCCAACCAGTTCAACGAGCAGATCGGCAGCCACGTCGAACGCGCCCGCGCCGCGATGGAGCAGCTGCGCGGCCTGGTCGGCACCATGGCTTCGCAGGACCTGAACGTTGCGCTGTCGGCCAAGGGCGGCATCGACGCGATGATGGCCCACGTCACCGAGTCCGACGCGCGCACCAATGCGGTCGCCGACCAGGTGGTCGAGATCAATCGCGGCCTGGGTTCGGACGTGTCCACCACGATCCGCTCGCTGCAGTTCGAGGACATCCTGAGCCAGCTGCTGCAGCAGACGCGCACGCGCCTGGTCGAGCTGCAGGAAATCACCGCCGATTGCACCCGCGACATCGAGGAGCTGGCCTGCAGCAGGATCGACGCCGAGGCGCTGGAGGCCCGCGCCCAGCGCGTACGCGCCCGCCTGGCGGTCCAGCGCGAGAAGGCCCGCCTGCGCTCGCGCGGTCCCGCGTTGCAGAGCTCGATGGACGCCGGCGAGATCGAACTGTTTTGAACCGTAGAACGGGAAAGCGCCTCCTGCGCTTTCCCGGTTCGCTCGAGTCCGGGACACGCCCGGACTCGACTCCGCCCGCCTGACTCGCGCCCGACGGGCGCGCGAGCCATCCATGGATCGCGTTTTGCCTCCGGAGTAGACCCATGAGCATCAACGTCCACCACGACAGCGACACCGATTGCCTGACCCTGCACCTGGGCGAGCACTTCGACTTCAGCATGCACCGCGACTTTCACGACGCCTGCCTGGGCTCGGGCCTCAAGGCGCGCAGCTACGTGATCGACCTGGGCGAAGTGACCCGCATGGACAGTTCCGCACTGGGCATGCTGCTGCTGCTGCGCGAGCACGCCGGCGCCGACCGCGCCGAGATCCGCATCGTCAACGCCCGCGACGAGCTGCGCGGCACCCTGCGCGTGGCCGGCTTCGACAAGCTGTTCGTGCTGCACTGACCCAGCACGCTTCCTCTCCCCGGAAGGGAGAGGAAGCAGGGCAGGATCACCCCAGCCGGCGCGCGATCCCGTAGAACACCAGATTGCCCAGCCCGGTCGCGACCGCCAGCACGGCCACCAGGCCGGGCGTCAGATCCTGCCATCCGAAGGCCTGGATCAGCGCGAAGCCGAGTCCCAGCGCGACCAGCACCACGCCCCAGTGCAGCGAGGCATGCCGTCGCCGCAGCTCCTCGCTCTGCAGCACCGAGCGCACCAGCTCCTCCGAGCCGCCGACGCTGACCATTTTCTGCCGCACCCGCGCATCGACGATGACCTTGATCGCGTAGGTGATGCAGATGAACAGCGTGATGGGGATGAGATCGCCGAGATTCATGGTTCCTGCTCCTGTGTGGACGGGTTCGGCACAAGAGAGACGGCCGGCGGCGGCATGGTTGCAGCCGAAGGCACTTGCAACCGTTTGCCCTCCGCGCGTATCCCAGCTGCGATGGATACGCGCCTACCCAATCCGGACCGCGAGCTGGTCGATGCCGTACTGCGCGGTGCGCCCGGCGCGTTCGAGCGCCTGGTGCGCGACTACCAGGGCCTGTGCTGGCACATCATCTACCGCATGGTGCGCCACCCCGAGGATGCCAGGGAGCTGTGCCAGGAAACCTTCCTGCGCGTGCACCAGTGCCTTTACCAGTACCGCTACGAAAGCGCCTTGAAGTCGTGGATCGGGCAAGTGGCCTACTCGATCGCGCTGCGCCATCTGCAGCGAAAACGCATCCCGCTGCTGGAGCCTGCCTCTGACGAGGGCGCGAACTCGCCCGTGGAGAACGTAGGCGACGACTTTGATCTGGAGCAGGCCTTCGGCGACGCGCAGATGGCGCGCCGCCTGCATGCCGCGGTCGATGCGCTGCCGCCGGTGCAGCGCACCGTGCTCACGCTCTACCATCTGGAGGAGGCCAGCATCCCGGAGATCGCGGCGATCACCGGCATGGCCTCCGGCACCATCAAGAGTCATCTGTTCCGCGCGCGCCTGCGCCTTCGCGAGATGCTCGAAGGCCGGCTGGGAGTTGCCGTATGAACCACGAACCGCCTTTTTCCACGCCTGTCGATGAAAGCGAGTGGGCCGCACAGGAGCGTGCCCTGGCCGACGAGCGCGCCGGCGCGGCCTCGCCCGCCGGCGACCCACGGGCACGCAGCTATCGCCTGCTGGCGCACGTGCTGGCACAGCCGCCGGACGCGCAGCTGCCGCCCGATTTCGCCCGCCGCATGGCGCAACGCGTGCAGCCGCCCGCGCGAGCGGCCGACAACCGCCTGGAAACCTGGCTGGTCGGACTGCTTGCGATGGCCGGGTTGGTGTCCGCCGCGATCTACGGCAACGCCTGGCTGCCTTCGCTCGACCAGGGCGCGACCGGCGCGCTGCTGGCCAAGCCGTGGCTATGGGCGCTCGTGGCCTGCCTCGGATTCTCGCGCCTGTCGCGCCACTGGCTGCATCACGACCAAGTCCGTTAGCAGGGCCGCGGTCGTGACCTTCCCCCGCGTGCGCAGGGGACGGACTCGGGGTCGAAAGCTCCGGCAGTGCCCCTTCCCCGCGTCCAAGGGAGGAGGTTTGCGCACAGCAAGGGACGGCATGTCCATGCGCCTAGCCCAGAGGTCATGCACGCGCTCTTGTCGCATCGGGGCTATCGTGGGCGCCTGTTTGGCCTGGGAGTAATCAAATGCAAGCGATGCGATGGATGGTGACGGCCGCACTGCTGTGTGGCTCGGCGGTGAGCGCAGGTGCGTTCGCGGCTGCGGCGCAGCAGGGCAAGGCGCCGCTGGGCGTGGACCTGAAGGGCATGGACCGTTCGGTTCAGCCGGGCGACGACTTCGACAACTACGCCAATGGCGCCTGGCGCAAGAACGCGGTGATCCCGGCCGACCGGGCCAGCACCGGCATCTTCCTGGAGGTGTTCCAGAAGGCCGAGAAGCGCAACGCGCAGATCATCCGCGAAGCGGGAGCCGGCCATCCGGCTGCGGGCAGCAATGCGCGCAAGATCGCCGACTACTACGCCGCCTTCATGAACGAGGCGGCGATCGAGAAGGCCGGCCTCGCCCCGCTCAAGCCAGAGCTGGACAAGATCGATGCGATAAAGACCCGCACCGATCTCTCGCGCGTGCTCGGCGGCCAGTTGCGCGCCGACGTCGATCCGGTCAACGCGACCCACTGGGATACCGAGCACCTGTTCGGCCTGTTCGTGACGCAGGGCCTGGAAGATCCCTCGCACAACATCGCCTACCTGCTCCAGGGCGGCCTGGGGATGCCCAACCGCGACTACTACCTCAAGAATGACGCGGAGATGGCCGGCTTCCGCGACAAGTACAAGGCCTACGTCGCCGCCACCCTGCAGCGCGCCGGCGTGGCCGATGCCCAGGCCAAGGCTGGCGCGATCATGGCCCTGGAAACGAAGATCGCCAACGCGCAGGAAAGCCTGGTCGAGAGCGAGGACGTGCACAAGGCGAACAACCCGTGGCCTGCCAACGCCTACGCGCAGAAGGCGCCCGGCATCGACTGGAACGCGTTCTTCGAGGCCGCCGGCCTGGCCGGGCAACCGGTGGTCGACGCCTGGCAGCCCCAGGGCATCAAGGGCCTTTCGGCGCTGGTCGCCAGCGAGCCGCTGGAAACCTGGAAGGCCTATCTTGCCTTCCACACCATCAACGAAAGCGCCGGCCTGCTGCCCAAGGCCTACGCCGACGCCAGCTTCGAGTTCTACGGCCATACCCTGCAGGGCACGCCCAAGCAGCGCGACCGCTGGAAGCGGGCGATTGGCGCGGTCAACAACGACCTGGGCGACGCGGTCGGCCAGATCTACGTGAAAAAGTACTTCCCCGCCTCGTCCAAGGCGCAAGTGCAGGACATGGTCAAGAACATCCTGGCCGCCTTCGACGAACGCGTGGACTCGCTCGACTGGATGACCCCGGCCACCAAGCAGAAGGCCAAGGCCAAGATCGAGACCCTGAAGGTCGGCGTGGGCTATCCGGAAACCTGGCGCGACTACAGCGCGCTCGAGATCCGCCCGGACGACGCGCTGGGCAACCACCTGCGCGCGGTCGAACAGGAATACCGCCACCAGAAGGCCAAGCTGGGCCAGAGCGTGGACCGCGGCGAATGGTGGATGACGCCGCAGACGGTCAATGCGGTGAACCTGCCGCTGCAGAACGCGCTCAACTTCCCCGCGGCGATCCTGGAGGCTCCGTTCTTCGATCCGAAGGCCGACGCGGCCGCCAACTACGGCTCGATCGGCGCGGTGATCGGTCACGAGATCAGCCACAGCTTCGACAACACCGGCGCCGAGTTCGACGCGCAGGGCCGCCTGGCCAATTGGTGGACGCCGCAGGACCTGGCCCATTTCAAGGCGGCCGGCCAGAAGCTGGTCGAGCAATACGACGCCTACGAGCCGCTGCCCGGCCTGCACATCAACGGCCAGCAGACCCTGGGCGAGAACATCGCCGACGTGTCGGGCCTCACCGCCGCATGGATCGCCTACCACAAGTCGCTGGGCGGCAAGGACGCGCCGGTGATCGACGGCATGACCGGCGACCAGCGGTTCTTCCTGGCATTCGCGCAGTCCTGGCGCACCAAGACGCGCGATGCGGCGCTGCGCCAGCAGGTGATCACCGACGGCCACGCGCCGGGTCGCTACCGCGCTCAGACCGTGCGCAACATCGACGCCTGGTACAAGGCCTTCGATCCCAAGCCGGGCCAGAAGCTCTACCTCGATCCGAAGGACCGGGTGCATATCTGGTAAGCACGCAGATCTGCGGTACCGGGCCTTTGCCCGCGTTTGCGGGGGAGGCCTCGACGTGCGGTTTGGCGTCGCTTTGACCCAGCAAGCAAAAAGGCCCCGATCGGGGCCTTTTTGCTTGGCAGTGCATCCAGTCCGATGCTTACCAGGTACGCACGTCCGCCACACCGGCGGTGAAGCTCTGCATGTCGGAGGAATAGCGGAACAGGCGACCCAGGTCGAAGTCCACCGACTGGCCCGGACCGATGTTGGCAGTGCCGGCCGGCCAGCCCTTCTTGCTCACCAGCACGTTGCCGCTGGCGTCCTTGGCCTCGATCGAGACCTGCGCGGCGGCAGCCTGGGCGCAATGGTTGACCAGTTGGCCCTTCAGGCTCAGGCGGCCGCCGTTGGCGGCGATCTTGAAGTCCTGCACCGCAAAGTCGGTAGGCGAGCAGGCGGCGTGGGCAGCCATCGGCGCGAGCAGGAACAGGGCGGAGGCGAGCAGGATTTTCATGGCGGATTCCGTAACGTTAGGGAGTCGATAGCAGGCGACACCCTGAGAATCGGCCGGCCGCGGAAAACCTTTAGGCCGGCGTGACGCCACCGGCCGGATCGGTTCCGGCGTGCTCCAGGAACCATAGTCCGGCGAACAGCTTGGGATCGACCGAATAGCCTTCGGCCGCGCGGGCGAACAGCCAGGCGCCGGCTTCCCGGCGCGGAACCTCGTGGACCACGATGTTCTCGGTCTCGTCGCCGCCGCCCGGGCCGACCCGCTCCAGTCCATGGGCGCGCACGAAGGCGATCATCTCCGTGCTCATGCCCGAGGAGGACGGCCCCTCGTGGATGAATTCCACCCGCTCGCAGCGGTAGCCGGTCTCCTCCTCCAGCTCGCGCGCGGCCGCCAGCAGCGCGCTCTCGTCGGGCTGGTCGCCAAGGTCGCCGACCAGCCCGGCCGGCATCTCGATGGTGTTCTTGAGGATCGACACCCGGTACTGCTCGACGAACAGCACCCGGTCTTCCGGCGTCACCGCCACGATGATGACCGCGCCGCCTGGATTGTTGCGCTCGGCGTACTCCCAGCGGCCACGCTTGCGCAGGGTGAGCCAGCGGCCTTCGCAGAGGGTTTCCACGGGAGCGTGGGCGTCGGGTGGAAGCGGGGAGGCGTTCGGGTCCATCCACCCATGGTGCCGTGCCGTGCCGCGGCGCTCAACCGCCCGCCAGCACCGCCCGCAGCCGGCTGCGTGTCAGCGGGCCGAAGCGCAGCTGCTCGCACAACGCGTCCAGGTCGCCCTTGCCCGTGCCGCGGCGCAGGGCATCGGCGGTGGAAGCCACTGGCGCGTCCAGCGCGATCCGGGTCAGCCGGCGGTACAGCAGGGCCAGCTCGGCATGCTCGCGCAGCCGCGCGGCGCAGGCGGCGGCACCGCGGATGCGCAGGAATGCCACCTCCTCGACCCGCTCCAGCAGCACGTCCAGGCTGCCGAAGTGGGCGAGCAGGCTGGCGGCGGTCTTGGCGCCGATGCCCGGCACGCCGGGTATGTTGTCCACCGCGTCGCCGCACAGGGCCAGGTAGTCGGCCACCTGGTGCGGGTGCACGCCCAGTTTCTCGTGCACGCCGGCCGGTCCCCAGCGATGGTTGCGGGCGAAGTCCCACTGTTCGTCGTGCTCGCCAAGGAGCTGGCCGAAATCCTTGTCGGCCGAGACGATCACGCTGGCCAGGCCGTGCCCGCGCAGGCTCCACAGCGCGCTGCCGATCAGGTCGTCGGCCTCGTAGCTGTGGTCGATCAGCACGCTGACGCCCAGCGCCTCGGTGATCGACCTGCACAGCACGAACTGACGCTCCAGCTCCAGCGGCGGCAGCTCGCGGTTGGCCTTGTAGGCCGGGTAGATCGCATTACGGAAGGAGCTGGTGAGCGAGGCGTCGAAGGCCACGGCCACGTGCTCGGCGCGGGTCTTCTCCAGCAGCTCGCACAGGAAGCGGGCGAAGCCGTGCACCGCGTTGACCGGGTGGCCATCGGCGTCGTGGAACGCATCCGGCATGGAGTGCCAGGCGCGGAATACGTACAGGCTGCCGTCGATCAGGTGGACGGTCTCCGCGGCCGGGCCCATCGCGCTTACGGCGCCCACGTGGAAAGCAGATCGTCCAGCGCGGGGCGGTCGCGGTCGGGCACGTCGATCTGCGGCGTGCCGATGTGCACGAAGCCCACCACCTGCTCGTTGGCCGCCAGGCCGAGCAGCGCGGCCACTTCGGCATCGTAGGCGGCCCAGCCGGTCAGCCACTGTGCGCCGTAGCCCATCGCGTGCGCGCCCAGCAGCAGGTTGTAGGCCACGCAGGCGGCGGTGTTCACCTGCTCCACCGGCGGCACCTTGCTGTCTTCGGTCAGGCGCGCGACCACCACCAGCACCAGCGGCGCGAAGGCGTAGCGCGTGCGCTCCTTCTCGCGCTTGGCCTCGGAAAGCTCTGGATCGCGTCGGATCGCACGCTCCGCCAGCCGCTCGCCGAAGGCGAGCCTGGCCGCCCCGCACAGTTCGATCAGCCGGAATGGCACCAGCTTGCCGTGATCGGGCACGCGGATGGCGGCCTCCAGCAGCGCGCGCAGCGCCGCCCCCTCCGGGGCCGGCGCACCGAGCTGGCGCGAGGGAATGGAATGGCGTTCCAGCAGCAGGGACAACGGATCGGGCATGGGAGACGGGTGCGGAAAGCCGACATCCTACACAAGCCAGCCCCGCGTCGGCTCACCCGGAGCGCGAGACGGCCAGCACCCACGCCTGGCGCGCGGGCAGGCAAGGCTCGCGCCACCGCCGCACGGCTGCTAGTTCGCCGGCAGAGCGAAGGCGCCGGGCAGCAGCGTGCCCACGGTGGTGCGTTGCATGTCCCCGGCGAGGTTGCCCAGCAGCACAGGCATGCCGGCGTCGCACAGTTCGGCCATCACCTGGCGGCAGGCGCCACAGGGGCTGACCGGCTCTGGTGTGTCGGCGATGACCGCCAGCTGGGAAAAGTCCCCGGGCCGGCAACCGGCCGCGATGGCGCTGAACAGCGCCGTACGTTCGGCGCAGTTGCATAGGCCGTAGGCGGCGTTTTCCACGTTGCAGCCGGTGAAGCTGCGACCATCATGGGTGAGCAGCGCGGCGCCGACCTGGAAATTCGAATACGGCGCATAGGCCTGCTCGCGTGCCTCGCGGGCCGCGAGCATCAGCGGGTCGACGGCGGGAAGCGGCATGGGTTTGGACACGAGGGATCTCCTGCAAAGACCCCGTGCGCGCCGCTGGCGGCGCTGCCGGTGGGCCAGTCTACTGCGGCCGCCGTCGCGCGGGTCAAGCAGCCCGCGTGTGCCGGCCCCCATCGGCTAGGATGGCGCATCGGGCACCGGGGGACACGCATGACGATTACCGTGGGCGCATTGCGCGAGACGGCCGCCGGCGAGCGGCGGGTGGCGATCACGCCCGAGGTGGCGAAGAAGCTGCGCGGCAAGGGCGTGCGGGTGCTGCTGGAGCGTGCCGCCGGCGCGGCCGCCGGTTTCCCCGAGTGTGCCTACGCCGATGTGGAGTTCGCCGGCGCGGCGGAGGTGCTCGCCCAGGCCGACCTGCTCGCCTGCGTGCTGCCCCCGCAGGATGCCGTCTACGGCCAGTTGCGCGAAGGTGCGATCGTGGTGGGCCAGTTGCGGCCGCACGGCGCCGCCGAGCGCATCGCGGCGCTGGGCAAGCGCCGGCTCACCGCCTTCGCGCTGGAGCTGCTGCCGCGCACCACCCGCGCGCAAGCGATGGACGTGCTGAGTTCGCAGGCCGCCGTGGCCGGGTATCGCGCCATGCTGATCGCCGCAGAAGCCTGCCCGAAGTTCTTCCCCATGCTGACCACTGCCGCGGGCACCATCCGGCCCTCGCGGGTGCTGGTGATCGGCGCCGGCGTCGCCGGCCTGCAGGCCATCGCCACCGCGCGCCGGCTCGGCGCGCAGACCGAGGGCTACGACGTGCGTCCGGAGACGCGCGAGCAGGTGGAGTCGCTGGGCGCGAAGTTCCTGGACCTGGGCGTCAGCGCCGCCGGCAGCGGCGGCTACGCGCGCGAGCTTTCCGCCGAGGAGCGCGCCGCCCAACAGCAGGCGCTGGCCGAACACCTGAAGCTCGTCGACGTGATCGTCAGCACCGCTGCGGTGCCAGGCCGCCCGGCCCCGAAGATCATCACGCAGGCGATGGTCGAGGGCATGAAGCCCGGCGCACTGGTCGTGGACCTGGCCGCCGAGGGCGGCGGCAACTGCGAGCTGACCCGGCCGGGTGAGCGCGTCGAGCATGCGGGCGTGAGCATCCTCGGCCCGTTGAACCTGCCCGCGGGCGCGCCGCTGCATGCCTCGGAGATGTACGCGCGCAACGTCTACAACTTCGTCGAGCTGATGCTGCGCGACGGGACGCTCTCGCCCGACTTCGGTGACGAACTGATCGCCAAGACCTGCCTCACGCGCGAAGGCGAGCCGCGACCCTGATTCGTCGGTGATACCACTGCCGGGGCAGGCCTTGCGCCGTGATCCAGCGCATGCCCCATTTCCCGAAAGACGGACCCGGGTCAGTGTCCCGGAGGCCGAGGCGGTGGCGGATGGTCGAGCCCCTGCAACCGCTGTTCTATCGTCTGCGAGCGCCACTGGCGCAGCAGACGTTCGCGCTGGTCCGGCGGCAGGTGCTGGAAGCGCTCGTAGGCATCGTGCAGGCGTTCGCGCTGGCCCGGCGGCAGGTGGTGGAACTTGTGCATGTTGGCCCGCGCGCGCTGGCGCTCCTCGGGCGTCATCTGCTGCCAGCGGGCGATGCGTTCGCGGATTTCCTGGCGGCGGTCGGGTGGCAGGGTGACCCAGTGTTCGGCGCGCTTGAGCATGTGCGACTGCTTGCGCGGCGGCATGGTGTCCCAATCGTTTCGTAGCGGCGCGAGCACTTCCTGCTGGGCAGGATCCAGGCTGCGCCACGGGCGCGGTGCCGGCAGCGCGGCATTTTCGCCGGATGGCGAGGGAGGCTGCGCCTCCTGCGCGTGCAATGGCGCAAAGGCGATCAGGGCGAGCAGCAGCGGTAGAAGTGCGAAGCGCGTCATGGGTCAGTGCTGCGGCTGGGCGGTGTCGTTGGCGGCGAGCCAATCGTAGAAGTCGAGGTTCTGGTAGAGCTGCGGATCGGCGCTGTCGGCGTCGGGCGGCAGTTCCACATCCGCATCGGCGGTCTGCGTCGCGGAGGCCTCTTGTGGCGTGGCGCTGTCGGCATGCCGCAGCGGCTGCCAAATCATCAGTGTGGCCAGCGCGAGCACGGCGAAGGCACCGGCCGGCAGCAGCAGGCGCGAGGTGAACCGATGCGGTGCCGGATGCGAGGCGGCAAGTGCCTGCCGGCGTGCCGCGCGCAGGCGCTCGGCCGTGGACGGATCGAGCTGCCGGCCGGCTTCCAGGTACAGCGCGCGGGCGCGTCGGGCGAACTTGTCGGAATCGGGCGTCATCGCCAGTCCTCCAGTTGGTCGCGCAGGTGGTGCATCGCACGCGACAGATGAGTCTTGACACTGCCTTCGGAGCAACCCATGGCTTTGGCCGTGTCGGCCACGTCCAGGCCTTCGAGCATGCGCAGCAGGAACGCCTCGCGCTGGCGCTGGGGCAGGCGCTGTACCGCGGCGGAGATCTCGCTCCACGCCTTGCCGTCCTCCAGCCGCTGAAGCGGGCCGGGGGCAGTGTCGGCCGGTGCCCAGGCAGGCAGGTCCTCGCCGTCCTCGTCGCGGCCGCCGAGCCAGCCGACCACGATCGAGCGTACCTTGCGCCGGCGCTGCAGGTCGACGATGCGTCGGCGCAGGATGCCCCAGAACAGCGGCGTCCACTCCTGCGCGGGCTTGTCGCGGTAGTGCCGGACCAGCCGCAGCATGGCGTCCTGCACCGCGTCCAGCGCGTCCTCGCGATGGCTGAGCTGCAGTTCTGCCAGGCGGAAGGCGCGGCGCTCGACGTCGGCCAGGAACGCATCCAGGGTGGCCGGTGCGGCGTGCGCATCCGGCGCCAGCAGGCGGCTGTCGAGGGTGCCGGCGAGGCTATTCATGGCGTCGAGGTCCGCGTCATCTGCGCCCTGGCCCGGTTGCGAAAGGATCGGATGCATCAACGCGACAGGCTCGCACGGGTTGACCTGCGACCGTATGATGCGGCGACAACCGCTCGGCGGGGCGCGCGGACGGGGGGAGAGGTCATGCTCGACGGGTTCCTGGCGCTGTACATCTTCATGCTGGCGGCCTTCACCGGCCACGAGATCATCGCGCGTGTTCCGGTGATCCTGCATACGCCGCTGATGTCCGGTTCGAACTTCATTCACGGGATCGTACTGGTCGGCGCGATGATCGCGCTGGGCCACGCGCAGACGCCGCTGGAAATCGGCATCGGCTTCGTCGGCGTGCTGCTGGGCGCCGGCAACGCGGCGGGCGGCTACGTGGTCACCGAGAGGATGCTCGAGATGTTCAAATCCAGCCGCCCGGGCGGCCGGGGGACGCACTGATGACCTGGCTGCCGGGGGCGATCCAGGCCTGCTATTTCCTCGCCGCGCTGCTGTTCATCTTGGGGCTGAAGCGCATGAGCTCGCCGCGGACGGCGCGCGGCGGCATCGTGTGGGCCGGTGTGGGCATGGCGCTGGCGGTGGCGGCCACGTTCGCGCTGCCCGGGCTGGCGCACCGTGGGCCCATGCTGGCCGCGCTGATGCTGGGCACCGCCGCGGCGTGGTGGTCGGGCCGACGCGTGGCGATGACCGCGATGCCGCAGATGGTGGCGCTCTACAACGGCATGGGCGGTGGCGCGGCGGCGGCCATCGGCGCGGCCGAGCTGGTCGGCTTCTCCGGCGCGGCGGTGACGCTGTTCGGCGGTGGGCAGTTCACCGCCGGCGGCCATACGCCCGGCACGGCGCAGCTGGCGCTGGCGGTGCTGGGTGCGCTCATCGGCGCGGTGAGTTTTTCCGGTTCGCTGGTCGCCTTTGCCAAGCTGCAGGGCTGGCTGGACCGGCGCTTCACTTTTCCCGGCCAGCGCGTGGTCAACCTGCTGGTGCTCGCGTTCGCCCTCGTGCTGGGAGCCCTGTTGGTCGCTGGCGCGCTCCGGCCCGGCCTGATCGCGATCTTCTTCGCGCTGGCGCTGGTGTTCGGGCTGATGATGACGTTGCCGATCGGCGGCGCCGACATGCCGGTGGTGATCTCGCTGTACAACGCATTCACCGGCCTGGCAGTGGCGTTCGAGGGCTTCGTGCTGGGCAACGAGGCGATGATCATCGCCGGCACCGTGGTCGGCGCGGCCGGCACGCTGCTGACCCAGCTGATGGCCAAGGCGATGAACCGCTCGCTGGGCAACGTGCTGTTCGGCAGCTTCGGCGCCGCGGCCGGCGCGGCGCAGGCGATCGGCGGCGCGCAAAAGCCCATCGAGGCGGCGGACGCGGCGGTGATGATGGCCTATGCCGAGCGTGTGGTGATCGTGCCCGGCTACGGCATGGCCGTGGCGCAGGCGCAGCACAAGGTGTGGGAGTTTGCGCGGCTGCTGATCGAGCGCGGGGTCAAGGTGAAATTCGCCATCCACCCGGTGGCCGGCCGCATGCCCGGCCACATGAACGTGCTGCTGGCCGAGGCGGGCGTGCCCTATGACCTGATCGCCGACATGGACGAGATCAACCCTGAGTTCCCGAGCACCGACGTGGCGCTGGTGATCGGCGCCAACGACGTGGTCAACCCGGTGGCCAAGACCGATCCGGCATCGCCGATCTACGGCATGCCGATCCTGGACGTGGCGGCCGCAAGAAACGTCATCGTGGTCAAGCGCGGCAAGGGCACCGGCTTCGCCGGCATCGAGAACGCGCTGTTCTACGCCGACAACGCGCGCATGCTCTATGGCGACGGGCAGGCGGTGGCGGCAGAACTGGTGGCGGCGCTCAAGACGCTGGAAGCCTAGGCGGGCCGCCTACGGAGCTCGTCTGGTCCGACGGCTGGCCAGCCACGCTGCAAGCAGCGCGCCGCCCAGGGTGAAGGCGATATCGACCGGCCGCACGGCCAGTCGCGCCAGCACCAGCAGCATCGCCGGACCGGCCCCGCGCAAGGCGTCGAGCAGGCCGATGCCCATGGATCCGGCGATCCGCGCAGCAGCGGTGAGCATGTCCACGTAAATCGCCGCCAGCACCGTCGCGCTGGCGGCCAGCGCAGCAGCCGCCCGGCCAGCCGGGCGCACCCAGCTTCGTACCGCCAGCGCCAGCAGCCAGCCGGCCAGCAGGGCGAGCGCCGGCAGCGGGCGTCGCAATGCCATCGTCGGCAACATCCAGACGGCGCCCGCGGCGAGCCCCAGCATGGCCGCGCTGAAGGCGGCGAACAGCGCGGAAATCAGGCGCACGAGCGGGGGCTGGGCTGCGGCGGGTGGTCGGGAGCCATGCGGTTCCTGCGGTCTTTGGCGAACGTGGATGATAACCGCGCAGTCGTCCCGTCCGCCCGGATGTCTTGAGATCGGCAACGCGGGCCTGATCTTGATCAGCGGCCCGCCGCCGTGGCGCGGCATAATAGAGCGCTTCCCGCGGCCGTGGCCGTGGCCTCGACGGATTTCGGCAGGATCGGCATGAGTGGCTTCAGTCTGAGCAGCGAACCCTTCACCCTGGAGCGCGATTGCGCGGCGGTGATGGTGCCGCAGGGCGAGAGCGTGACGCTTCCCGCCGGCCAGATCGGCTACATCACGCAGGCGCTGGGCGGCAGCTTCACCGTCTACGTCGAGGGCAACCTTTTCCGCATCGCCGGCGATGATGCCGACGCCTTGGGCAAGGAGCCGCCACCGCCGATCGAGCTGGCCGCCGACGCCAGCGACGAGGACGTGGAAAAGCTGGTGTGGGAGCAACTGCGCACGGTGTTCGATCCGGAGATCCCGATCAACGTGGTGGAGCTCGGGCTGGTCTACGACGTGTCGATCGATGCGCTCGCCGACGGCACGCGCAAGGTCTACGTCAAGCTGACCCTGACCGCGCCCGGCTGCGGCATGGGCGACATCCTGGTGGACGACGTGCGCACCAAGCTCGAATTGATCCCCACGGTCGGCGAGACGGACGTGGACCTGGTCTTCGATCCGCCGTGGAACCACTCGATGATGTCGGATGCGGCCAAGCTCGAGACCGGCATGCTCTAGCGTTCCGGCGCCATCTCGCAGCACCGAGGCCCGGCATAAAGCCGGGCTTTGCGTTTCGGCATGGGCGTGATGCCCGGTAAGCGTTGCTGTGACGCCCCTTCGCGGCGAGGCCGCCGACATGTCGCGGACCGCCCACAGCACGGCCCACCTGCCCAACGGCGGCAGGTCGTGCGCCAGCAGCAGATGTACCGCGGAGTGCCAGTGTACGGCCGCAGCGTCGCGGTGGAAGCAGGACGCGCAGGGCAACGTGCTGCGCGCCAGGGCGAGCAGGCGATCGATCCCCTCGCTCGGACGCGTCACGCGCGCGGCTGGATGGGGAACGCAAGCAAAGGGCTGGCTTCGGCCGGCCCTTTTTCATGGGGACTCTTCTCAACGGCCCGGACAAACGCACCAAGGCGCGACACCCTCGATGGCGGCGCAAGGTCTTGTGTTTAA
Organism: Frateuria sp.; assembly: GCF_035943815.1. Taxonomy (GTDB): domain Bacteria; phylum Pseudomonadota; class Gammaproteobacteria; order Xanthomonadales; family Rhodanobacteraceae; genus Frateuria_A. The sequence continues at coordinate 95,517 of NZ_DASZBU010000006.1, read as the reverse complement.
CCAACGTTTAGGCATGTCCGCGTGCATGCAAAACCTTCACGCGAGCGCGAAGCGATGCCCCGGAGGCCTTGCGCCGGCTTGTTCGACCGATGCCGTCGAACAGCTCTTGTCGCCTCGTTAACGCACTACATCACACTTGCGTACACGAAGGTTTTTTCGATATCGGCCGAGCGCTTCTCCCCTACGAAAAAGTCCAATTGTCCGGGTCGATTTGGCCCGCCTATCGTCAAACCATTCGTCGGCGGGGAGGTTGACGGATGGTTCGTCCCGTTTGCGTGCCGCTCTCTCCAGTCGCACCAGACGGGCCCCGATCGCTGCTGAAGGACCGCAGGGGGAACTGCCGGCTCGGGGCATTGGCGCAACTTTAGGGCACACCAGCTAGTTCGATTGAACTGTGGCATCAGCCGCAGCAGGTCTTCTCGTCCTCAAATTCGGAGCAACCATGAAAAGCAGCTTGATGAAAGCCATGGCCTCAGCCGTGCTGAGCGTGACCGCGGGATTTGCGTTCGCGGGCAGCGGCGTGGCGGGCCACGTCGGCAGTTCCAACGCGCAGGACTCGAATGCGCAGACCGTCAACCCGTACTCGCCGCGTTACAAGCATCTTTATCGCCACGGCGCCGTGCCGACCCGGGAGGCGCATGCACGGATGAAGCAGTACGAGGCGGCCCATGCCCTGACCACCAATGCCGCCACCGGTACCGAGACCCTGAGCTATGGCGGCGGCGTGGACGGCATCGGCGTCACCAGCGGTACGCCCAAGGTCTACCTGGTGGTCTACGGCAACCAGTGGGGTACGGCCAGCACCGGTTCGGATGGACTGATGCACCTATCCGGCGACGCGGTCGGCGCAGTGCCCTACCTGCAGAACCTGTTCAAGGGCCTGGGCACCGGCGGCGAGCTGTGGTCCGGCGTGATGACCCAATATTGTGACGGTCCCTCGGTATCCAGCGGCGCCACGTTCTGCCCGTCCGGTGCGCCGATGATCGGCTATCCCAGCGGTGGCGCCTTCGCCGGCATCTGGTACGACAACTCGGTCGCCTCGCCCTCGCAGGCTACCGGTGCCCAGCTGGCGCAGGAAGCGATCAAGGCGGCGCAGCATTTCGGCAACACTACCGCGGCCTCCAACCGCTACGTGCAGTACGTAGTGCTGTCGCCTTCGGGCACACACCCGGACGGATTCAACACGCCGAGCGGTTCGTTCTGCGCCTGGCACGACTGGAACGGTGACCAGAGCGTCTCCTCGCCGGTGGGCGACGTCGCCTTCACCAACATGCCGTATGTCTACGACATGGGCTCCAGCTGCGGCACCGGCTCGGTCAACGGCAGTTCCTCGCAGGGCAATCTGGACGGCTTCTCGATCGTCGAAGGCCATGAGTACGCCGAGACCGTCACCGACCAGAACCCGGCCGGCGGCTGGACCAACCACACCGGAGACCCCACCCACAACGGCCAGGAAAACGGCGACGAGTGCGCCTGGATCAGCTCCGGCCAGGGCGCCACGCAGAACGTGGTGATGGGCAACGGCAGCTATGCCATGCAGAGCACCTGGTCCAACGACACCAATGAATGCGACATCTCGCATCCGATCGTGGGCGGCGGCGGCAGCAGCACGCCGGTGGCCAACTTCGGCGAGACGATCAGCGGCCTGACAGTGAACTTCACCGACAGCTCGACCGACACCGGCGGCACGATCAGTTCGCGTTCGTGGACCTTCGGCGACGGCGGTACCTCGACCGCGACCAATCCCAGCCACACCTATGCCGCGGCCGGCACCTACAACGTCTCGCTGAAGGTGACCGACAACCTCGGCGCCACCAACACCAAGACGCAGTCGGTGACGGTCTCTGGTGGCGGTGGCAGCAGTCAGCTGCTGGGTAACACCGGGTTCGAAACCGGTACGGCGGCTCCCTGGACGACGACCGCTGGCGTGATCGACAACAGCAGTTCGGAGCCGGCGCACAGCGGTTCGTGGAAGGCCTGGATGGATGGTTATGGCAGCAGCCATACCGACACGGTCTCGCAGCAGGTCAGCATCCCGAGCGGCAAGACCTCGGCGACGCTGCAGTACTACCTGCACATCGACACGGCCGAAACCGGCTCGACCGCCTACGATCACCTGTACGTGCGGGTCTACAACACCTCGGGCACGCTGCTTGGCACGCTGGCGACGTTCTCCAACGTCAATGCCGCTGCCGGCTACACCGTGCATACCGCGAACATGTCCAGTTACATCGGCCAGACGGTGGTGCTGAAGTTCACCGGTACGGAGGATGCGTCGCTGCAGACCTCGTTCGTGCTCGATGACGTGACCTTGACGGTGCAGTAAGGCAACACGCGCGAAAGCGACGAGGGGCCGCTTGCGGGCGGCCCCTCGGTTCGTTTTTGAGGGATGGCTCTCAGGCCTGCTCGAAGCGGTTGGCGTCGCGGTTCTTGCGCACCTTGGCCGGATCCCACACGCGGCCGTTCATGGTGATGTATACGCCGTCGGGCAGCGTCTGCACCGCGGCCACGGCGCAGCCGATGTTGAATACGGCATCGGAGCCCTGGAAGCGCGCCGGGTTGAGCGCGCCGGTCAACACGATCACCTTGCCGGGAATCGACGCCAGTTCGCGCGCGGTCTCCACCATGGTGTCGGTGCCGTGGGTCACCAGCACGTGCCGGTGCGGCTGCGCCTCGATGGTCGAGCGCACCAGCGCCCGGTCCTCGTCGGACATGTGCAGGCTGTCCTTGCGCAGGATCGGGATCACGTCGAAGGCGAACGCCACCCCGAGCTGGCTGAGGATCTCGCCGATCTGCGGCGCGCCGATCTTGTAGTCCGACTTGTCGTCGAAGTAGATCTTGTCGATGGTGCCGCCGGTGGTGACGATGGTCAGGTGCTGCATGGTGGCCGGGAACCAGGAGTGGGAGGCGTAGTTTAGCGGGAGTCCTGCGGCCGCGATGGCTGCCGGGCTCAAGCGGGTTGCCGCGGCTCACAGCAGCAGGCGCGTATCGGCCATGTCCGGGGCAATCGTCCGGTCCAGCCCGTGCGCCACGAAGCGGCGCAGGGCGGCACCGGCGCGCATGTCGCCGCGTTCGCGGGCGAAGGTCGACTGCCGCGCGAGCAGGGCAGCCGCCGCGCTGCGGGCAAGCGTGAGCGACAGCCCACGCGCCGCCGCTTCCAGTGGGGTGCGGTCTTGATGCAGCGATTGCAGCTGCTGCGCGGCGACGTCGAGTGCGGCATGGATGGGCGCCAGCGTCTCGGGCTCGTGGCTGCCGCCGATCCAGCCACCGGTCGCCGTGCGCAGTGCCGGCAGGCCCTCGCCAAGCGCGCGCAGGCTGTCCAGCGCCAGCACGTTGGTGGTGCCTTCCCAGATCGGGTAGACCTGTGCGTCGCGCAGGAGTTGCGGCAGGCCGGTGTCCTCGATGTAGCCCGCGCCGCCGAAGCATTCGAGCGCCTCCGAACACAGCGCCACGGCGAGCTTGCCGGTCCACAGCTTGGCCAGCGGCGTGAGCAGGCGCAGCAGCGCCGCCTCGTGGGGCGCGGCCTGGCCCTGTTCGACGCGACCGAGCAGCTGCACCACCTCGAACGCCAGTGCGAACGCGCCCTCGAATTCGGCGCGCATGTCCGCCAGCGTCTGCGCGTGCAGCGGCTGTTCGATCAGCGGCCGGCCGAAGGCCCCGCGGCGCGCCGCGTAGTCGCAGGCCAGCGCCAGCGTGCGGGCCATGCTGGCGACTGCGCACACCGCGTTCCAGGTGCGGGTGACGTTGAGCATCGGCGCCACCTGGCGCACGCCGTTGGCGAGCTCGCCCAGCGGCCAGGCGGGCAGACCATCGAGATGGATCTCGGCGGTGGGCAGCTCGCGCGTGCCGAGCTTGTCCTTGAGGCGGTCGACGACCAATTGCGGCTTGCGTTCTGTGCCGTCCATCGTCTCGACGTAGAACAGCGCAAGGGCCGCCGCGCCCTCGCCGTTGCCCTCGGGCCGCGCCAGCGCGAGCGCAGCCTCGCCGACGACCGCCGAGCTGAACCACTTGCGGCCGTGCAGCCGCCACTGGCCGTCGGCACCCTGGCGCGCGACGGTGCCGGTGCCGCCGACGTCCGAGCCGCCGGCCGTCTCGGTCATCCATTGGCCGCTCAGCCAGAAGGCGGCCGGATCACGGCTGAGGAAATGCGGCAGCGCGCGTTGGATCAGCGCCTGGTTGCCGGACGCGCGCAGCGCGGCGATGGCGCCGTCGGTCATCGCCAGCGGGCAGGTATAGAACTCGCTGGCGAGGTGATACAGATAGACGCGGGCGAACTGTTCCAGCCGCGCGTGTGCGTGCGGTTCGTGCCCGGCGGCGAGGATCGCGTGGCGGGTGGTCAGCCCGGGGCCTTCCTGCCAGGCCGCGGTCAGTTCGATCCGGTCCACGCGCCGGCCCCAGGCGTCCCACTGCGTCAGTACCGGCGTGCGCGGTGTGCTGCGGCGCGCTCGCTCCCAGGCCAGTTGCGCGTAGTCGCCCAGTGCGTCCAGGTCCGCATCGAGCGCGCTACGGCGTTCGGGCGGGACCACCCGGTCCAGCAATGCCAGCAGCGTGCGGTCGTTGCGGTAGGGATGGACCAGTTGCGGCGCGGTCTGCAGGAAGTCCATGGCGCGCTCCGACGGTGCTATGCGGGTCAGTATAGGCACCCGTAGTAGGCGGAGCGTGCGGCGGCGCACCGCCGGTTCGCAGAAACGATCAGCGGCCGGGCTTGCGCTTCACGCCTGCACCCAGCGCCACGATGACCAGCAGCGAGAGCCCGATCTCGGCCAGCGCAAGCCATTTCACGGTGGGCAGGCTCCATGCCTCGGCCACGCCGTGGCAGAAGTAGAACAGGCTGAGGATGCCGACCCACAGCAGCGCGCGGCGCAGGTCGCGCAACGCGGCCAGCGGCAACAGCAATGGGACCACGGTGATCGCCAGCACCAACCACAGCGGCATGCGCTCCGGCCGGGCGAGCCAGCCGTGCCACAGCAACTGCAGCGCGATCAGCGCGAACCACGCCGCGCGGCCGGCGCGGTAGGCGAGCGGCACCGGCGCATTCATGCCTGTGACGCCAGCTTGCGGGCGGCCTGCGCGAGGCGTCGTCCCAGCGCGCGGGCGAGCTCGCGCTCGTGCTCGCTGACCGGGTTGTCGCCGCGGGTGCCGGCGACATGGCTGGCGCCGTATGGCGTGCCGCCGCTCGCAGTAGCGTTGAGCGCCGGCTCGGTAAAGGGCAGGCCCAGCAGCAGCATGCCGTGGTGCAGCAGGGGCAGGGCCATCGTGAGCAGGGTCGATTCCTGCCCGCCATGCATGGTGCCGGTGGAGGTGAATACGGCCGCCGGCTTGCCGGCCAGCGTGCCGCTGGCCCACTCGGCGCCGGTGGAGTCGAGGAAATGTTTGAGCGGCGCGGCCATGTTTCCGAAGCGCGTGGGGCTGCCCAGCGCCAGGCCCGCGCACTCGGCCAGGTCCTCGCGGCGCACATAAGGCGCGCCTTCGTCCGGCTCCGGCGGCTGCGCCACCTCGGTGACCGGGGCGACCGGCGGCACCTGGCGCAGGCGTGCCTCCAGGCCGGCCTCTTCCACGCCGCGGGCGATCAGCCTTGCGAGCTGTGCGGTGTGTCCGCTGCGGCTGTAGTAGAGGACCAGAATGACGTGTTTTTCGGGATCCGGGCTCATGGCTTCCGTTCGGTTGGGCGTTCACCGGCGATCGGGTAGTGTAGCGGCCGCCTTCCGCTTGATGGTGCCGCCCATGGCCTGGCGTTTCGACCGCGACCGTGCGCTCAGCTTCAGCCGCTTCATCTGGCAGCGGTTCGTAGACGACAAGTGCTTCGAGACCGCCGGCGCCCTGTCCTACACCACGCTGGTATCGCTGGTGCCGCTGATGGTGGCCGTGCTGGCGATGTTCTCGGTGTTTCCGGTGTTCGAGCCGGCGCGCAACATGCTGCTCAACTTCGTTTTCTCCAACTTCTTGCCGGCGACGGGCGAGAAGGTGCAGGAGACGCTGCTGAGCTTCGCGCGCAACGCCAGCCAGCTCACCGGCATCAGCATCCTGGTGATGCTTTTCAGTGCGCTGTCGATGATGGTCAGCATCGAGGACCGCATGAACCGCATCTGGCGCGTGCACCAGGCGCGGACGTGGGGTTCCCGGCTGCTGCTGTATTGGGCGGCGCTGACGCTGGGACCGATCCTGGTGGTAGGCGGCATCGCGGTGACCTCCTACGTGACGGCGATGCCGTTGCTGGCCGGCGCCTATGCGCACCTGGGCCTGGCCCAGCGGCTGCTGGGGTTGCTGCCGTTCGTGGTGACCTTCGTGACGCTGTGGCTGATGTACGGCACGGTGCCCAACTGCAGGGTGCGCCGTTCCGATGCGGCGATCGGCGCGCTGCTGGGCGCCGTGCTGTTCGAGATCGCGCGCTGGGGCTTCACGCTGTTCGTCAGTAACGCGCAGACCTATCAGCAGATCTACGGCGTGCTGGCGACCATTCCGATCTTCCTGCTGTGGATCTACCTGTCGTGGGTGATCGCGATCCTCGGCGCCTCGGTGGCCGCCTCCATCTCGGCCTACGAGTACCACGCGCCGGCCGAGACTCTGCCGGAGGGCGCCGAGTTTCTTGGCCTGCTGGTGGTGCTGCGGCATTTTGTCGACGCGCAGCGCGAAGGTCGCAGCATCGACCCGGCCACCGTGCGGCTGCAGGAGCCCTACCTGCGCAGCGCCTCGATCGCCTGCTACTTCGACGACCTGCAGCGCGCCGATCTGATCCAGCGCGGCGAGGCCGGCGGTTGGCTGCTGAGCCGCAGCCTGGACAGCACCGATCTGCTTCGGGTGTATCGTCACTCCGGTTACCGGTTGCCGCTGCAGCCGACGCAGGAGGCCGGTACGCTGGGCATCGATCTGCCGCCCGCGCTGATCGACCTGCTCGCCGAGGTGGCACGCATGCTCCAGCAGACGCTGGGCACGCGGCTGGACCAGGCCTTTCCCTCATCCCCGAACGAACCGGAGAACGCTTCACCATGAAGATGCCAGGCCTTCTGCTCGCCGCGTTGTTGGCCATCGCCGTGGCGCCGGTGCATGCGGCCATGCCCGTGCAGCCGGCGCTGAAGGTCACCACGCTGGAGGGCAAGCCCTTCGACCTGGCCGCGCAGCGTGGGCACTGGGTGATCGTCAACTTCTGGGCGACCTGGTGCGTGCCGTGCATCAAGGAGATGCCGGGCATCTCCCACTTCGTCGCCAGCCACGCCACCGTGCGCGCCATCGGCCTGGCCTACGAGGATAGCGACAAGGCCGACATCCAGGCCTTCCTGGCCAAACACCCGGTGAGTTACCCCATCGCACAGGTGGCGCTGGACAGCCCGCCGAAGGATTTCGAGGAGCCGCGCGGGCTGCCCACGACCTACCTGATCGCACCCGATGGGCACGTGGCCAAGCGCTTTGTGGGTCCGGTGACGCCGCAGTCGCTGGGTGCGGCGATCGGCGCGGGCAAGTGAGATGGCCGGCGCGCGCTTCCTGGTGAGCGGCCGCGTGCAGGGCGTGTTCTACCGCGCCAGCACCCGTGAGCAGGCGTTGCAGCTGGGCCTGACCGGCCACGCGCGCAATCTGCCCGACGGGCGCGTGGAAGTGTTTGCCTATGGCGAGGCCGCGGCGCTTGATGCGCTGGAACGCTGGTTGTGGCAAGGGCCGGCGGCGGCCAGGGTAACGGACATCCTGCGCGAGGACGGCGCGGGCAAGGCGCCCGAAGGTTTCGGCACGGAGTGACGTCGGCACCGGTGGCCTGGGCGGATCTGCGTTCGGGCGTCTAGAAGTCCAGGTCGATCGGCGGCCGCCCCATCCTGCGCCGTGTCCCGATCGACTGCATCGCGCGCCGGAAGTCGCCGGCGAAGGCGCCGATGTCGAACAAGGGCGATTGTTCGCGCACCGCGGCCAGGCGCGCGCGCAAGGCCGCCAGTGCTGCCTGGTCGCGGCCCAGTCGTATGGCCGTCGCCATGAAGCCGTCGGCTTCCTCGGCCACCAGTTCGGGCACGTGGGCGTGGTGCAGCAGGCTCGCGCAGACGCGGCCCGCAAAGGTCTCGCCGGCCGTGGTCAGCACCGGGCAACCGGCCCAGAGCGCGTCGGCTGCGGTGGTGCGGGCGTTGCAGGGCAGGGTGTCGAGGAAAAGGTCGACCAGGGCATAGCGTGCCAGGTATTCCTCGTGCGGCAGCTGCGGCAGGAACAGCAGCCGCTCCGGCGACACATCGTGTTCTGCGGCTGCGGCGCGCAGCCGTTCATCGGCGCTGTCCGGGCCGGTGCGCAACCACAGCACGCTGCCGGGGACTTCGCGCAGGATCAGCATGAAGCGCGCGAAGGTGGCCGGATCGAGCTTGCGCACGTCGCTGAAGCAGGCGAACACCACACCCGTGTCCGGCAGGCCGCAGGCGGACCGCGCCGGGGGCGGTGCGGGCGAAGCGCAGGCGACCGGCAGAAAGCAGCGCGGCAGACGCAGGATCTTCTCGCTGTAGTCGGCGCGGTGCGACGTCGGCAATACCACCGTGTCGGCCAGCAGATAGTCGATCCAGGGCGCACCGGTGGTGCCCGGGTGGCCCAGCCAGTTCACCTGCAGCGGCGCCGGGCGCAATGCGAGCAGGTCGGCGTTCGTGTGCACGCCATAGCCGGTGAGGTCGGCCAGCACTTCGATGCCCAGTGCATGGATGCGCTCGGCCGCTTGCGGAGGCGGCAGCGCGTCGAGTGCGTGCAGCGGCACGGCGGCGGCCAGGCGCCGGCGCAGCGGGCCACCATCGTCGGCGCAGGTCGCGAACAGGTGCAGTTCCAGTCCGCCCGCCGCGGCCAGTGCCTCGACCAGGCCAGCCACGGTGCGCCCGATGGGATGCTCGCCGAAGCCGTCGGACAGCAGTCCGACGCGGATCGGTTCGGCCGGCGCCGGCTGGCGCCAGGTGAATCCCAGGTGCCCGCGCATCGGCGAAAGCTGCTGCTCGATCGGGCGGGCGAAGCTTTCCAGTGCCTTGCGCTGCAGCGCGCGATCGAACGGCTCGAGCAACAGCGCGAACGGCACGATGCCGTGCTGGCCGGCTTCCACCGCTTCGCGCAGGCGGACGGTCAGCTTGCCCTGCTCGCGCCAGTCGGCCAGGCGGCGTCGCGTGAAGGCGAGACGGCTCAGGGCAGGGCCAGAGCCGGGCGCGTTTTGCAGCGTGCGGGCATAGGCCGCGGCCGCCCCGGCGAGTTCGCCGGAGGCTTCCAGCATGCGGGCGGCCTGGAACGCGTAACGCGGCTCGCCGGGCGCCAGCCGCTCGGCCTCCAGCCACGCCTGGGCGGCTTCGGACAGATGGCCCTGGGCATGCAGCACATGGCCGAGCAGATCGTGGGCGGCCGCCAGATGCGGCGCCAGCGCGAGCGCTTCGCGCACGTGGGCCAGCGCCTGGGCAGCCGCGCCGAGCTCCAGCTCGGCCTCGGCCTGGTTCAGCCGCAGGCCGGGATGCTGCGGGGCTGCGCGGACCGCCTGGACGAAGGTGTCGCGCGCTTCCTCGTGGCGCGCGGCGACCATCTGCGCCACGCCGAGTGCCTGCAGTACCCCCGGATGGCCGGGCACGCGCCCGAGGGTGGCCTGCAGCCGCTCTATCGCCGCCTCCGGGCGGCCGTCCTCTAGCGCCACGTTGGCCAGGTTGCACTGCACTTCCACGCTGGCCGGAGCGAGTTCCGCGGCGCGATGCAGCGCCGTCAGCGCCTCCCGCCGGCGACCCAGCTGCAGCAGGGCGATGCCGTGCAGGCGGGCCAGTTCACCGGAAAGCGGAAATTCCTTGCGCCCCTTCGCCGCGAGCGCTTCGGCTTCGCCGCTGGCGGTGTGTTGAAGCAGGTACGCAAGCCGTTGCAGCAAGGCTTCCAGCTCGGCGCGGGCGTTCGGTGTCATGGGGCCGTGTACTTCCCGCCGGCCCTGCCTTGGGATGGAACGGTTGTCATCGCTATGGCTTCCGCAAGCCTGTTACGCTGGATCGCGCTCAGCTGCCTTGCAAGGATGCCATGGTCGCCAGGTCGATGAACAAGGACGTATTCCATTTCCCGCCCAAATGGCTATTTGCCACCAGGGAGGCGCGGGGCGCCCGCGTCCGGGGCGAGCCTCTCCCCGGATGTACGCGTCAATCGGTCGCCCGCCTGCGGCAGGTTCCAGTGGCCGCACTCGCTCGTCGCTTCCTGGTCCCGGATCCCGATCACCCGGCTCACCCGATGTTCGTCTCGGCGAGCGAGGGCGTGGCGCGCATGGAAGCCCGCCATGGCCTGCCCTGCGGCCCGCACAGCTCGTGCGTGGCCGGCGCACTGGCGGCAGCAGCGCGGCGTGCCGGCCTGCAGCGCGTCGACAGCGTCGAGCTGTCGGCCGACCGGTCGAGCTGTGCAGGACGAACTGCACAGCCCGTTCCGCCGGCTGGCCGTGGTCGATACGGTGCAGGCGGCGCATACCCCCGCTGGAGCGCAGCAACGCCGAGGCGTTCACGTTGCAGCAGTTGCAGACCGTCTCGGTCCTGGCCCAGCGCGAGCCCATGGCTTTGACGGTCGAGCCGGCGCAGGCGCCGATGCGCTAGGCGGTCGTCCACTTCCTCAGGACGCGAGGCTTTTCAGCTCGTCGGCCTGGTGCTCGCGGGTGAGCGTGTCGACCAGCTCGTCCAGGTCGCCGGCGAGCACGTCGGGCAGCCGGTACAGCGTGAGGTTGACGCGGTGGTCGGTAATTCGCCCCTGCGGGAAGTTGTAGGTGCGGATGCGCTGGCTGCGGTCGCCCGAACCCACCTGCAGGCGACGTTCCTGCGCCTGCGCGGCGGTCTGCTTGGCCTGCGCCTCGTCGAGCAGGCGCGCCTTCAGCAGCGACAGCGCGCGTGCGCGGTTCTTGTGCTGGCTGCGCTCGTCCTGGCACTCGACCACGATGCCCGTGGGCAGGTGCGTGATGCGGATGGCCGAGTCGGTCTTGTTGACGTGCTGGCCGCCGGCGCCCGAGGCGCGGAACGTATCGGTCTTGAGATCCGCCGGGTTGATCGGGATGTCCTCGATCTCGTCCATTTCGGGCAGGATCGCCACGGTCGCCGCCGAGGTGTGGATGCGCCCCTGCGATTCGGTCTCCGGCACTCGCTGTACGCGGTGCGTGCCGGACTCGAACTTCAGCCGCGAGTAGGCGCCCTTGCCCTCGATGCGGGCGACGATTTCCTTGTAGCCGCCATGCTCGCCCGGGTTCTCGCTGAGCACCTCGACATGCCAGCGGCGACGCTCGGCGTAGCGCGCATACATGCGGAACAGGTCGCCGGCGAACAGCGCGGCCTCGTCGCCGCCGGTGCCCGCGCGCACCTCCAGGAACAGATTGGCCTCGTCGCGCGGGTCCTTGGGCAGCAGCAGGATCTGCAGCTCGCCGTCCAGCTCGCCCAGGCGCGCTTCCAGGCGCGCGATGTCGTCGGCGGCCATCTCGCGCAGTTCCGGGTCGGCCAGCATGGCGCGCGTCTCGGCGAGCTCGTTCTGCGCCTGGTCGTGCTCGCGCAGCGCGGCGGTCACCGGCTCGATCTGCGCGTACTCGCGCGACAGCTCGCGGAACCGGTTGGCGTCGGCGAGCACATCCGGCTGCGCCAGCAGCAGACCGATCTCCTCGTGGCGCTCGGCCAGGGTTTCAAGTTTGCGGCGGATCGATGGGGTCATGGCGAAATGGATGGCGCGGGTGGAAGGGGCCGGCAACGTCCGGCTCGCGACGCGGGAGCGGCAGCCAGCCGCTCTCGCTATGGGTCCCGTTCGTCCGTCTCGCCGTACAGCCGTCCAGCCGCGTGCAGCAGGTCCAGGTCGCCGTTGAGCGCCGCCTCGCGCAGGCGCGCGCTGGGGTGGTGCAACAGCTTGTTGGTCAGCGTGTTGGCGAGGAAGGCCAGCGCCTCGTCGGGCGACTTGCCGCGCGCCAGCATCGCCTGGGCCTTGACCAGCACCTCGTCGCGGTAGCGCTCGGCGTGCTGGCGCAGGTCGATCGCCGGATTGCGCAGGGCGAGCGCGCGGCGCCAGGCCATGTAGCGCTCCACCTGCAGGTCGATGATGGTCTCGGCTTCGCGCGCCGCCGTTTCGCGCGAGCGGCGGTTGTCGTCGATCACCTGCTGCAGGTCGTCGACGCCGTAGAGGTAGACGTCCTCCAGCGTGGCGACCGACGGCTCTATGTCCCGCGGCACGGCGATGTCGACCATGAACACTGGCCGGCGCTTTCGCGCGGCCACTGCCTGCTCGACCATCGGCCGCGTCACCACCGGCTGCCGCGCGGCGGTGGAGGAGATCACGATGTCGGCTTCGGCCAGATGCTGCGGCAGGTCGGTCAGCGCGATGGCGTAACCACCGTAGCGGCTGGCCAGCTCCTGCGCGTTTTCCAGCGTGCGGTTGGCGACGATCAGGCGGCGCACCTGCTTGTCGGCGAGGTGGCGTGCGGCCAGCTCGATGGTGTCGCCGGCGCCGATGAGCAGCACGCAGGCCTGTTTGAGATCGGTGAACACCTGCTCCGCCAGGCGCACCGCGGTGAACGCCACCGACACGGTGTGCGCGCCGATGCGCGTGTCGGTGCGTACGCGCTTGGCCACCTGGAAGGTGCTTTGCAGAAGCCGGTCCAGCGGCGCGCCCAGCGCCTGCGCATCGCGGGCGAGCTGGTAGGCATCCTTGACCTGGCCCAGGATCTGCGGCTCGCCCAGCACCATCGAATCGAGCCCGGTGGCCACGCGGTACATGTGCCGCACGGCGGCGTCCTCGTCGTGCCGGTAAAGGAACTCGTCCAGCTTGCCGGGGGTCAAGCGATGGTGGCGGTTGAACCATGCCTGCGGCGCGTGTTCGGCACCCTCGGCCACGCCGACGTAAAGCTCCGTGCGGTTGCAGGTGGAAAGGATCAGCGCCTCTTCCACGCCCGGCTCGGCCTTCAGTTCGCGCAGCGCTTCGCTGGCGGCGTCCGCATCGAACGCCACCTGCTCGCGCAGGCTGACCGGCGCGGTGAGGTGATTGAGCCCGAGGGCGATCAGCGGCATGGCGTGGAGTGCGAATTGACGACGGGGTATCCGCGGCGGCGTAGGCTAAGCTTTCGTACCTGTGGCGGTTCGGTACGGCCAGGACGGACGATGGGATGGCAACTAGTGTGCTGAGCGTGAAGACCAAGTTCAAGCAACTGCGGCAATTTGCTGGTGCGGCCGGCTGTACGCTGGCCCTGGCCGCCTGCGCCGGCATGCCCGGGCCGCACGCCGCCACGCCGGCGCCCAAGCAGCCATTGGACCGGCTGACCGTGGTCACGCCCGATGCCGAACACGACCTGCTGGCGCAATTGCTGGCCGGGGAAATGGCGCTCACCCGCAACGACCTCAAGGAGGCCTCCGCCCGCTACGGCCGGGCGATGGCCCTGTCGGACGATCCCGATGTGGCCCAGCGCGCGGTGGAACTGGCCCTGGCGGTGCGCGACGAAGCGGCCGTGCAGCGCGCGATCGGGCGCTGGAAGGCGCTCGGCGCCAGCACCGCCGACCTGGCCCAGGCGCAGGCCGAGCTGGCGCTGGCCACCGGCGACACCGCCGGTGCGCGCGAGCAGCTGGAACGCCTGATCGGCAGTGGCGATGCGCATGCCTGGCGTCGCTTCGGCCGCGCCTTGGTCGGCGCCCGCGACCCCGCCCAGGCGGCACGGCTGCTCGAAGCCATGGCCACGCCCGCGCGGCTGCCTGCCGACCCTAAGGCCTGGCTGGCGATGAGCGAGCTCGGCGACAAGCTGGGGCGGCCCGACTACGCGATGCGGCTGGCCGATGCCGCCGTTGTGCGCTTTCACGACACCGAGACTTACGCCTGGGCGGCGCAGCTGAAATTCAAGGCTGGCGACCGCAAGGGTGCGACCGCGCTGCTCAAGCAGGCGCTGGCCCGGTCGCCGGACGACGTGCGCCTGCGCCTGACCTACGCCAGCCTGCTCAGCCAGGGCGGCGACTATGCAACGGCCGCCAGGCTGCTCGACAACGGACCACAGAGCGCCGAGATCTATGCCCTGCGCGCGGCACTGGCCGCGCAGGCGCACGACCAGAAGGCCATCGCGCGGCTGTATCGCCAGCTCAAGCAGGCGCCGCCGGACGTGCGCGATGGCAACACCTTCCTGCTCGGCCAGCTGGCCGAGATGCAGGACCGCAAGGACGAGGCGCTCGCCTGGTACGACCAGGTCGGCGACGAGGACCCGCACGCCTTCGACGCCGACCTGCGCAGCGCGGTGATCCTGCACACCCAGGGCAAGGTGGCCGACGCGCACGCCCTGCTGGAGCAGCTGGAGACCGCCTACCTCGACCAGCCCGAGCAGCTGCGCCGCGCCTGGCAAGCCGACGCCGAGCTGTACATGCGCGAGCAGCACTACGCGCAGGCGGCCAAGGCCTACGGCCACGCCCTGCAGGTGCTGCCGGACGATCCCGGCTTGCTCTACGGCCGCGGCCTGGCCTATGCCGAGGCTGGCCGGATCGACCAGGCCGTCGCCGATTTCCGCCACCTGCTGAAGATCAAGCCCGACGACGTGGACGCGAGCAACGCGCTGGGCTACACCCTCGCCGACGCCGGCCGCGACCTGCCCGAGGCGAAAAAGTTGATCGAGGTGGCGCGCGCGGCCAAGCCGCACGATCCGGCCATTGCCGATTCCTGGGGCTGGCTGCAATACCGCCTGGGCCACCTGGACGAGGCGGCGCGCTCGCTGCGCCAGGCCTGGAGCAGCGCGCGGGATGCCGACGTTGGCGTGCATCTGGGCGAGGTGCTGTGGAAGCTGGGCAAGCGCCAGGATGCCCGGCAGGTGTTCGAACAGGTGCGCAGGCTGGACCCGAACAACGCCAACCTCCACAAGACCGTGCAGCGGCTCGAGCCATGAGGCGCCTGGTCCTGATGGGCGCGGCAGCCGGGTTGCTGCTCGCCGCCTGCGCGCCGGTGCCGGTACGCAAGCCGGCCGACCAGGCCGCGCTGGCGGCGCAGGCCGCGCGCGAAAAGCAGCTGGCCGGCGTGGAAGGCTGGACGCTGGAGGGCCACCTGGCCGTCTCGGATGGCCACGACGGCGGCAGCGGCACGCTGACCTGGACTCAGGATGGCGAGCGCTACGACTTCGACTTACGCGCGCCGATCACGGGCAAGAGTTTCCGCTTGAGCGGCGGCCCGGCCGGGGCGATGCTCGAGGGCATCGAGGGTGGGCCGTTGCGCGGCCCGGATGCCGAGACGCTGATGCGCAAGGCATTGGGCTGGGAGGTGCCGCTGCGCGAACTGCGCGCCTGGGTGCTCGGCTTGCGTGCACCCGTCGGGGTAGCCGAGCTGAGCTTCGGCGAGCACGAGCTGCCGGCGCTGCTGCAGCAGGATGGCTGGACGGTCGATTATCGTGCCTGGGATCTGTCCCGCCAGCCACCGCTGCCGCAGAAGGTCTTCGCCAGCCAGCCGCCGTACAAGGTGAAGCTGTCGATCGACAGCTTCCGTCTTGCGCCGGCGCCGTGCGCCGATTGCGGACGCTGAAGCCGTGACGATGACCATCGTGCGCGCCGTGCCGGCGCAGGTTTCGGTGTTGTGCGCCATCGAGCGCGCGGCGGTGGAGTTGTTCCGTGGCCATCGTGCGTGGCCTTCCTATGCCGCCATGGCGATACCTCCGGACTTGCTGGAAGCGGCCATCGCACGTGGCCTGGTGTGGGTGGCCCAGCTGCGGGACGGCACGCCGGTCGGATTCGCCTGGCTGGACGACGACATCGGCGGCAGTGCCATCGGCATCGCCGAGATCGACGTGCTTCCCGCCCATGGGCGCCGCGGCATCGGTGCGGCCCTGCTCGAGCATGCGTGCGGCTGGGCGCGCGCCGCCGGCTACACGCGCGTCGACCTCGGTACGCTGGCGGACGTGCCGTGGAACGCGCCGTTCTACGCGAAGCATGGCTTCGTGCCGGTGGACAAGGCCGATCCCGCCTTCGCTTACGCCCGCGACCGCGACCGCGAAAACGGTTTCCCCGACGCGCTGCGGGTATTTATGTCGCGAACGCTCGCGCCACCGGCGCGCGAGGAGTGGACGGCCTGGCCGGCGCCGGCCAAACTCAACCTGTTCCTGCGCATCCTCGGCCGTCGCGCCGACGGCTACCATGAACTGCAGACGGTGTTCCGCCTGCTCGACTGGGGCGACGAGGTACGCCTGCGCGTGCGCCCCGACGGCGCCATCACGCGCGCCGGCGAATTGCCGGGCGTGCCCGCCGAGTCGGACCTGACGGTGCGGGCCGCGCGGCTGCTGCAGGCGGAAACAGGCCTGGCGCTCGGCGCCGAGATCGCGGTGGACAAGCGCATCCCGATGGGCGGCGGGCTCGGCGGCGGCAGTTCCGACGCGGCCTCGGTGCTGGTGGCGCTCAACCACTTGTGGGGCTGCGGCCTGGATGAGGACGCGCTGGCCGGCCTGGGACAACGGCTGGGTGCGGACGTGCCGGTGTTCGTGCGCGGCCGTTCGGCTTGGGGCCAAGGCGTGGGAGAGCGGCTCACGCCTGTCGCACTGCCGCGGCGCTGGTACGTCGTGCTGGATCCGCGCGAACACGTGCCCACCGCGGCCTTGTTTCAAGCGCCTGAATTGACACGAAATGCACCTCGGGCGACAATTTCATCCTTTGTTTCCGGCGAAGCGGCGGAAAACGCATTCGAGCCGGTCGTGCGTGCGCGACACCCTGGAGTGGCCGCGGCGCTGGACTGGCTCTCGCGTTTCGGCCGCGCCCGGCTTTCCGGCAGCGGCGGGTGCGTGTTCCTGGAAGTCGCCTCGCTCACGCGGGCGCGAAAGCTGGTGCGGCAATGCCCCGCGCAGTTCGCGGCGCAACTGGCCGAGGGCGTGGATGCATCGCCCCTGCAGGCGGCGCTGGCGCGCCAGCGCGGCAGGATCGCTTCGCCGGGCAATGAGTGCGGATGAGAAGAAGGTCGGCAGGCCACCAGGACGGGGGTTGCCAAAACGAAACACTGGGGCGTCGCCAAGCTGGTTAAGGCACGGGATTTTGATTCCCGCATGCGCAGGTTCGAATCCTGCCGCCCCAGCCATTCCTAAGATGGCCAACTGAGGAACCACCGTGGACACGTCCACCCCGATGCTCTTCACCGGCAATGCCCATCACGCCCTGGCCGACGACGTCGCGCACCGGCTCGGCGTGCCGCTGGGCAAGGCGCTGGTCGGCAAGTTCAGCGACGGCGAGGTGCAGGTCGAGATCGAGGAGAACGTGCGCCGCCAGGAAGTCTTCGTGCTGCAGCCGACCGGCGCGCCGAGTGCGGAGAATCTGATCGAACTCCTGACCCTGGTTGATGCGCTCAAGCGCGCTTCCGCCGCCAGCGTCACCGCGGTGATGCCGTACTTCGGCTACGCCCGGCAGGACCGCCGTCCGCGCTCGGCGCGCGTGCCGATTACCGCCAAGATGGTTGCCAAGATGATCGGCACCTGCGGCGTGGATCGCGTGCTCACGGTCGACCTGCACGCCGACCAGATCCAGGGCTTCTTCGACATCCCGGTGGACAACGTCTACGCCTCGCCGATCCTGCTGGCGGACATCTGGCGCAACCACTCGATGGACGACCTGATCGTGGTCAGCCCTGACGTCGGCGGCGTGGTGCGCGCCCGCGCGATCGCCAAGCGGCTGGACGACGCGGACCTGGCGATCATCGACAAGCGCCGCCCCAAGGCCAACGTCGCCACGGTGATGAACATCATCGGCGAGGTGGACGGCAAGACGTGCGTGCTGGTCGACGACATCGTCGACACCGCCGGAACCTTGTGCGCCGCGGCCGCGGCGCTGAAGGAGCGCGGCGCGCGCAAGGTGGTCGCCTACTGCGTGCACCCGGTGCTTTCCGGCGCGGCGATCGGCAACATCGAGAACTCCCAGCTCGACCAGCTGGTGGTCACCAACACCTTGCCGCTTCGCCCCGAGGCGCAGAGCTGTAGCAAGATCCGCCAGCTCTCGGTCGCCGAGTTGCTGGCCGAAACGATCCGCCGC
The DNA here is from genome assembly GCF_035943815.1 of Frateuria sp. Classification (GTDB taxonomy): domain Bacteria; phylum Pseudomonadota; class Gammaproteobacteria; order Xanthomonadales; family Rhodanobacteraceae; genus Frateuria_A. The sequence goes on along the minus strand of NZ_DASZBU010000006.1, from coordinate 77,593 downwards.
ATCGCCTTCGGCGAATCGGTGAGCTCGCTTTACGTGGATTGAGTTCGAAAGTCCGCCCGAGACGGGCGGTATTGATCTTCAAGCTTTTCGCGGCAGGACGTCGCGCAGAGGCAACCGACTTCCCTGGTCGCGGGGAAGTCACCCAAGCCGCCGTGAGGCGGTTCATCACACCAAGGCAGTAAACGAAAATGGCCCAGACTCATGAAATCAAGGCCCAGAGCCGCAACGACGAGGGGAAAGGTGCGAGCCGCCGCCTGCGTCGCGCCGCGATGGTGCCTGCCGTCGTCTACGGCGCGAACCAGCCGCCGCAGAGCATCCAGATCGAGCACAACACCATCCTGCTCGCCGCCAAGCACGAGTGGTTCTTCTCCTCCATCCTCGACCTGAACGTCGACGGCAAGGTGCAGAAGGTGCTGGTGCGCGACTGGCAGAAGCATCCGTTCAAGCAGCAGATGCTGCATATGGACTTCCTGCGCATCAACGAGAACGAGGCGGTCCGCGTGAACGTGCCGCTGCACTTCCTCAACCAGGAGAAGTCCCCTGCCGGCAAGACCTCCGGCGTGGTGATCTCGCACAACCTGACCGAAGTGGAAGTGTCCTGCCTGCCCAAGGACCTGCCCGAGTTCATCGAGCTGGACCTGGTCGACCTGAAGCCCGGCGACATCGTGCACCTGTCGCAGCTGAAGCTGCCCAAGGGCGTGAGCCTGCCGGCGCTGCACCTGGGTGCCGACCACGACATCGCCGTGGTCACCGCCAACACGGTGAAGGAAGAGGCCGAGCCGGCCGCCGAAGCCGCGGCAGCGCCCGAGGGCGAAGCCAAGCCCGCCGAGAAGAAGTAAGCCTTGCGCCCGGCATCCCGCTGCGCGCGGGATGCCGGAGCATCGGCTTATCGCATGGCTGGTTTGCGACTCATCGTCGGCCTGGGCAACCCCGGTGCCGAATACCTCCGGACCCGGCACAACGCCGGGTTCTGGTTTGTTGACGCCCTCGCAACGGGGCAGGGCGAGCGCTTCGCCTTCGACGGCAAGCTGCACGGCGAGGCCTGCCGCGTGCGAATCGGCGGCGATAGCGTGTGGCTGCTCAAGCCCGCCACCTTCATGAACAAGAGCGGCATCGCGGTCGCCTCCGCGCTGCGCTATTACAAGATCGAGCCGGACGAGTGCCTGGTCGCCCATGACGAGCTCGATCTGCCGGCCGGTACCGTGCGGATGAAATTCGACGGCGGCCACGGCGGCCAGAACGGCCTGCGCGACACCATCCAACATCTGGGCCACGGCAAGTTCCACCGCCTGCGCATCGGCATCGGCCATCCCGGCCACAAGGACAAGGTCACGCCCTGGGTACTGGGCAAGCCCTCCGCGCAGGACGAGGATGCGATCCTCGATGGCATCGCCCGCGCGCTGGACGTGCTGCCGCTGGCGGTGGCCGGACAGTTCGACAAGGCGATGCAGCAGTTGCATACCGCAGGCCCGTAATGGCCGCCCGGTAACCGTCGCCAGCGATCGGCCGCTACCTGACAACCGACCGTCACGCCCGCTCCCGCGGAATGACGGCCAAGAAGACCAACATTCCGGAGTCACCATGGGCATCAAATGCGGCATCGTCGGCCTGCCCAACGTCGGCAAGTCCACCCTGTTCAACGCGCTGACCAAGGCCGGCATCGCCGCCGCCAACTTCCCGTTCTGCACGATCGAGCCGAACGTGGGCGTGGTGCCGGTGCCGGATGAGCGGCTGAACGCGCTCTCGGCCATCGTCAACCCGCAGAAGGTCGTGCCGACCGCGGTCGAGTTCGTCGACATCGCCGGCCTGGTCGCCGGCGCCTCCAAGGGCGAGGGCCTGGGCAACAAGTTCCTGGCGCACATCCGCGAGGTCGACGCCATCGCCCACGTGGTGCGATGCTTCGAGCACAGCGACATCGTGCACGTGGCCGGCAAGGTCGACCCGATTGCCGATATCGAGACGATCGACACCGAGCTCGCGCTCGCCGATCTGGATTCGGTCGAGAAGGCGCTCAACCGCGCCGAGCGGGCGGCCAAGGCCAACGACAAGGAAGCGCTGGCCAAGAAGCCGGTGCTGGCGAAACTCGCCGCCGCCCTGAACGAAGGCAAGTCCGCGCGCAGCGTGGATCTGGACGACGACGAGAAGGCGCTGGTGCGCGACCTGTTCCTGCTCACCCTGAAGCCGCTGATGTACATCGCCAACGTGCGCGAGGACGGCTTCGAGAACAATCCGCATCTGGATGCCGTGCGCGCCCGCGCCGCCACCGAAGGCGCCGAGGTGGTGCCGGTTTGCGCGGCGATCGAGGAAGAGCTGGCGCAGTTGGACGACGCCGACCGCGACGAGTTCCTCAAGGACCTGGGCTTGGACGAGCCGGGCCTGAACCGCGTGATCCGCGCCGGCTACAAGCTGCTCAACCTGCAGACCTACTTCACCGCGGGCGTCAAGGAAGTGCGCGCCTGGACGGTGAAGAAGGGCGCCACCGCCCCGCAGGCCGCCGGTGTCATCCACACCGACTTCGAGCGTGGCTTCATCCGCGCCGAGACCGTCGCCTACGACGACTTCATCCAGTACAAGGGCGAAGCCGGCGCCGCCGCGGCGGGGCGCCTGCGCAAGGAAGGCAAGGACTACATCGTCAAGGATGGCGACGTGCTGCATTTCCTGTTCAACGTCTGAGCGGCGGTTCGGCGCCTGGCGCCGAAGGCGGCAGGGTCGCAGGGCGCTGCGCGGGCTCGTTGCCAAGGTCTGGCTCGGCCCGGCAGGGCCTATGCAGTGGGCGCACCTGCCGACGAGCTGACGTCGCCGGGACGATGGCCGGCAGTACTGCTGCAACCCGCGCGGCCTTGTGCACGAGGCCGCGCTGATGATCTGATCGGTGCATGCCCGACCTGCACCTGCGCCTGGCAAGACCCGAGGACGTCCAAGCCGTCAGCCGGCTGGCGCGCCGTGTGGCGAGCCGCTGGATCCTGCCCGAGCAAGAGCCGGCCGCCGGCCTGGCACTGCTGCAACGGCTCGGCACGCGGACGCTGCGCGAACGCATGCGCGACGGCCAGCGTTTCCACCTCGCCTGGGTGGGCGCGACGCTGGTCGGCATCGCGGCGATGCGCGGGGACAGCCACCTGATCCACTTCTTCGTCGGCACCCGCTGGCAGGGGCGCGGCATCGCGCGCAGGCTGTGGCAGCGGGCGATGGCCGATGCGGTGCGTCGGGCCGGCACGCGCCGGTTCACCCTCAACGCCACGCGCATGGCCGTGCCGGTGTATCTGCGTTTCGGCTTTGCGGCGACCGGGCCGGAAGGTTTCTCGCCGAACGGCATCCGCAGCACGCCGATGGCGCTGGAAGTCCCGCGCCGGCCTCCGCGGGCATAATCGCCTGCTACCCCACCAAGACAGGACCGCCATGCCCGGCCAGCAGAACGAAGTCACTTTCCGCTTCCTCGCCCAGCCAACCGACGTGAACTTCGGCGGCAAGGTGCACGGCGGCATGGCCATGAAATGGATCGACCAGGCCGGCTACGCCTGCGCGGTGGGCTGGAGCGGCGCGTACTGCGTGACCGTATCGGTGAGCGGCATCCAGTTCATCGCGCCGATCCTGATCGGCGACCTGGTCAGCGTGCGTGCGCGGCTGATCCATACCGGCACCAGCAGCATGCACCTGGCGGTCGACGTGCTGGCGCGCGACCTGCGCAAGGGCGAGCAGCGCCTGGCCACCAGCTGCGTGATGGTGTTCGTGGCGCTGGACAGCCCCGACGGCAAGCCCACGCCGGTGCCGCGTTGGGAGCCGAGCAACGAAGAGGACCGGCGCCTGCAGGACTACGCCCGCCGCCTGATGGAGATGTCCAAGACGATGGAGCAGCAGGTGGCCGCCCTGCGGCCGGAGGCCGCGCCCGTGATCGACGCCTAGCCGGTCGACGCCCGCCACAGGAGCCGCTCCAGCCAGCGTGGGCAGGTCAGCGGATCGAGCAGGCGCGCGGCCGGCGCGCTGGCGAGCAACCGCACCAGCACCCAGGCGGCGAGCAGCAGCACCAGCGCCTGGATAGCCGGCGGTTCGCGCCGGGCCAGCCAGCCGAGGGCGCCGGCGGCAACGGCCAGTTTCACGATGAAGCCGTGCACCAGGTAGGCCTGCAGGCTGCGCGCACCCGCCGCGGTGGCGGCGAACGCGCGCCGCGGCACCAGCGCCAGGCAGGCTGCGCTGCCCGCGACCCCGGCGGCCAGGCGTAGCCCCCGCCACAGCGGGCCGGCGGCGCCGTCCACTCCCAGAGCGGCATAGCCGTTGCTGCCGTAGAGCCAGCGCGGATCGGGCACCGCGCCCGCCGCCCAGCCCAGCGCGACCAGCACGACCAGTGCGATCGCGGCGGCCAGCGGGCCGTGCAGGCGTTCTCGCCACGCCGGCGCGTACAGGTGCCCGATCAGGAAGAACGGAAAGAACGCGGCGATGCGCGAAAGCGACATGCGATAGCCCACGTCGCCCGCCCAGCCGGCCGCCAGCGCCAACAGGCAGGCAAGCAGCAGCGCGTGGCGCAGGCGCACGAACAGCGGCAGCAGCAGGCGCCATGCCGCCAGGCTCGGCAGGTACCAGAGCAGCCAGTACGGCGTGGTGATCCCGCTCGGCCCGGCATCCGGCCAGCCGGGCAGGCGCGCGGCCAGTGCATACAAGCCCTGGAACACCAGATAGGGCAGCATGAGCTGGAAGGCGATGCGCTTTAGCAGTCTGGGACTGACTTCGGTACTGGCCACGGCACCGGACAGAAAGGCGAAGGCCGGCATGTGGAACAGGTACAGGAAGCGGTACAGGGCATCGATCAGCGCCACGCCACGCAGGGGCTCGAGGCAGTGGCCGAACACCACCAGCGTGATCAGCGCCAGGCGCGCGTTGTCCTTCCAGGGATCCCGGGTGGACGGCGCGTGCGGCAGTTGCGTTGAAGGAAACGCATCGAAGGAGAACGGGGTGCGACAAGCCATCCGCCGCAAGCTAGCAGCGGGCAGGTCGACGCGATGTCCCCAAAGCCTTTCATCAGCGGCGCGCGGTCCGGCTAAGTATCCGGACCCTCATGCAGCCACAGCGACGCGCTCGATCCACGCAACGAAACCCGCCATGAACCGCGACAGCGATGCCTCGAGATGAGGATCGGCGAGCCGGCCCTGCGCATCGAAGCGCTGCCCGGCGTGCGCGACGAAGAGCGTGGGCGAGGGCATCACCAGCGCACCGCAGGTATGCAGCACCTGGCGCAGCGAGGCCTGTGCCAGCCGCGTTCCCCAGGGGCCGGCGCTCGCGCCGAACACTGCGGCCGGCCGCCCGTCCAGCACCTCGCCCTGGGGACTTTCCCGTGACAACCAGTCCAGCGCGTTCTTCAGCACGCCGGGCATCGCGTGGTTGTACTCGGGCGTGGCGATCAGCAGGCCATCGGCTGCCGCGATCGCGGTGCGCAAGGCGTTCACGCCGGCAGGCCCTGCGGGCTCGGCCTGTTCCAGGTCCTCGTCGAACAACGGTAAGGCGGCCAGCGCGTCGAAGATCTCGACCATTATCCCGGATGGGGCCAGCGTGGCGGCGGCATGCAGCAGGCGGCGGTTCCAGGAGTCGCGGCGCAGGCTGCCGGCCAGGCACAGGATGCGGATGGGACGGTAGGTCATGGATGTCTCCGTTGGGGAAATCAAAGGCCAGCCAGCAACAGCGCCGCGCTCGCCAGCAGCAACAGGCCCATCGCGGCATCGGTGCGGCGCCTGAAACGGGGGCAGGCCAGGCGCGTGGCCAGCAGTCGGCCGCCCAAGGCCCACAGCAGCAGGCAGATGAGCGGGACCAGCGTGAACAGCCATGCCAGCGGCAGGTAGTCGGCCGCGCGCGCAGCCGGCCAGGCGGCGACCACCGTCAGCGCCATCGCCCAGCCCTTGGGATTGAGGAACTGGAAGCCGAACAGACCCAGCATGCCGGTGGGCAGGGCCATTCGGGCGCAAGTTGCCATGCCGCGCGTCTGCACCAGTCGCAGGCCCAGCCAGCCCATGTAGAGCGCACCGGCCACGCCCAGGGCGGTGCGCGCGCCGCCGTGGCTGGCCAGTGCGCCGCCCAGGCCCGCAACCGTCGCGGCGAGCAGGGCCAGCCCGCCCAGCACGATCCCGCCGATCGCCGCCCCCGCGGCACGCATGCCGCCGCGCCCGGCTTCGTGCAGAACCACCAGGTTGTTGGGTCCCGGGGTGGCAGCTGCGGCGGACAGCAGGCCGGCAACGGCGAGCAGGTCGTGCATGGGGTCCTCGATGCGGTCGCTGCATCTGCGCAGCGGGCACAGGATCGCCTGGGTGGTTGGTCTGTGCGGCGCAGTCTATGGTCTAGAATTCCGACCATGGACATGCCCTTGAACTCACTGCGCGCCTACGCCCTGGTCTACCGGCACCAAGGCGTGCGCGCGGCCGCGCGCGAGCTGGGCATGTCGCACTCCTCGGTTAGCCGGCACCTGGGCGAACTGGCGCGCTGGCTGGGCGTGCCCTTGCTGCACGCCGGCGCCGGGCGCGCCGGACTGGTGTTCACGCCGCAGGGCGAGGCGCTGGGCAAGGCGGTCGGCGCAGGGCTGCGCGAGATCGAGCAGGCGGTCGCCGCGCTGCGCGAGGTGCGGCCGGCGCACGCGGTGGCGCTGTCGACCACGCCCTCCTTCGCCATCCGCTGGTTGCTGCCGCGATTGCCTGCGTTCGAGAAGGCGCATCCGAAGATCGAGCTGTCGGTGCTGGTCGACCAGAAGCTCGAAGGATTCGAGGACGGCCGCATCGACCTGGCCATCCGCATGGGCGCCGGGCCGTGGCCCGAACTGCACTGCGAAGCCCTGATGGACGACGTGCTCTACCCGGTGATGAGCCCGGCGTGCTGGCGCGCGCACGGCCGCCCGTCCCGGACGGCCCAATTGGCCGGCCTGCGCCTGCTGCATGACCGCGATCCGCAGGCCGCGTGGGAGCTGTGGCGCCGCGCACACGGGCCCGCCAGTCTCGTGTTGCAGGGTGGAGCGCGCTATGCCTCGTCCGACCTGGTGCTGCGCGCTGCCCAGCAGGGCCAGGGCGTGGCGTTGGCGCGGCACCGGCTGGCCGCCGACGACGTGGCGGGCGGTGTCCTGCTGCGCCCTTTCGGTGCGCTGGAGGTACCACTGGGGCCGTCCTACTGGATCGTGCGCCCTACCGCCGCACGGCAGCGTCCTGCGCTGGCCGCGGTGATCGACTGGCTGCGCTGGCAGGCTGCCGGACGCTGAGGCGTCACCGGCGACAGGCCGGCGAGAGTGGGGCGATGCTGTCCATTCCGGCGGGTCATACGCGATGTAGCTGCGGCGGCGACGGATCCCGGCATGGCGCGCCGCGATCCGTGCTCGCCACGCGTTGCATCACCTCGCGCCGTACAGCGCCTTGACGTCCTTGAGCAGCGTCGCCTGGCTTTCCGGGCGGGCGTAGAACATGTGCCCGCCGGGGTAGCTCTTGACCTGCACGCGAGTCGGATCGCCCATCGCCGGCATCTGGTCGACGATCAGCACCGAGGCCATGAACGGACAGGAGAGGTCGTCCCAGCCGTGCGCGATGAGCACGCGCAGGCCCGGATCATTGGCCACCGACTCGCGCAGCTGCGCCACCGAGCCCTGGTTGGCGTCCTCGTCCTCGTGCCACAGCTTGTTCACCTCGTAGCTGAGCGCGTTGTAGCGGCCGTCGTACTTCCAGCCGACGGTACGGGTGACGAAGTCGACCATCGCCGTGGTGGTGGGCGCGATGATGCCGTTCAGGATCGGATCGCCGGTGCGCTGGCGCGGCGCGTAGGGGAATGGGTCCCAGGCGGTGACGTTGGAGTCGTAGCGGCTGCCCAGCTTGCCCTCGGCGCGGTAGACCTCGCGCAGGTAGGCCTGGGTTTCCAGGCGCCCGCCGGAGCGGCGCACGAACAGCGGGTCCAGCCCGGTCAGCTCGGTCACCTTCTTGATCACCCGCTCGGTCGCCTGCGGATCGGAGCGGCCGCGCATCAGGTCGGTGGCGTACTCGCTGCGGGTGTATTCGATCACCTGGTCCATCGCCTCGGGGGTGAGCCGATGCTCGCGCTCAAGGTGCGCGGCGGCGATCGAGGGCAGGGTCAGCATCCAGGGCAGCGGCGATACGTTCTCGTCGTTGGAAGCGGCCGGATCGAGGTAGGGCGAGACCAGCACCACGCCCTTCATCGCCACGCCCAGCTGGGTCTGCAGATAGTCGGTGATGCGCGGGCCGCGAAAGCCACCGTAGCTTTCACCGACCAGGTACTTGGACGACGGCATGCGATGGTTTGTGACCAGCCAGTCGTAGACGATGCGCGAGAGGTATTTGATGTCGTTGTCGGTGCTGTAGAAGAGCTCGGTGGCCTTCTTGTCGTCGACCAGGGCGCGGCTGAAGCCGGTGCCGACCGGATCGATGAACACCAGATCGGTGAAGGGCAGCCAGCTGCCGGGGTTGTCGTGCAGGGTGGCCGGATCGGAAGGGTTGTTGCCCTCGACGCCGAAGTTCACCCGCTTCGGGCCGATCGCGCCCAGGTTCAGGTAGACCGAGGAGGCGCCCGGGCCGCCGTTGAGCGCGAAGGTCACCGGGCGGTCGCCGCCGGCCATGGTGTAGGCGGTGAATACCACCTCGGCCACGGTATTGCCCTTCTCGTCGCGCACCGGCAACGAGCCCACGGTGACGGTGTACTTGAGCGTGCGGCCGTCGATCTGCGCGGTCTGCTGGACGTGCGCGTCGGCGGGGAAGGGCGGCAGGTGGAACTCACCGTGGCTCTCGGCAGCGGGCTTGTCGGCGGCGAAGGCGGGAGCGGCGAGGCCGGCCAGCAGCGAGGCGACCAGCAGGGTGGCCAGGAGGGTCTTGCGCACGTGTGGAGTCCCCTTGTTGCGGAAGCGACCAGCCTAGCGGCTGGTGGGGGTGCTGGAGCGTGCCCAAAGGCATGGGGCCGAGGCGAAGTTGCCTTCATCGGCCCGTTGGGCGCCTGTCCCGCGAACGGGCGGCGGCCTCACCCAGGGAGTTCCCCGCGTTGGTCCTCCCGTTCACCAGGACAGGTGCCGACAGGCGGATGAGGGCATCGCCGCATCAGGCCGGCAGGGCGACGAGTTGTTCCTGCACCTGGTTGATCGAATCGCGGATGCGCTTGCTGAACACCGACTCGTCGTGGTGGATCAACACCAGCCGCTCGGTGGCGCGGGTCATCGCCACGTAGAGCAGCCGCGCCTCCTCGGCCTCGTCCTTGCCGTCCTTGGGCAGCGAGCCCAGCCCCGGGATGATCACGAACGGGAACTCCAAGCCCTTGCTCGAATGCATGGTCACCAGCTTGACCGTGTCGCCCACGGCGAACAGCGCGCCCTTGCCCGTGCCTTCGGCCAGGCGGGCAGGAATGCCCTCGCGCTCCAGCGCCTGGGCGAGCTTTTCGCCCTCCCACTGGTTGCGGAAGATCACCGCCATGTCCGACCACGGCCGGCCGTGCGCGTGCTCGTCGCTCAGCTGGGCGATCAGCACGGTGAGCTGGGCGGGCGCAGTCTCCACGCGGATCAGCTCCGGCAGCGCGCCGCGCCGGCCGGCGCTTTCCGGCGCGACCAGCGGCACGCCGTCCTCGTCCTCGGCGCGTTCGGCCAGCAGCTCGTTGGCGAAGCCGCGCGCCACTGCCAGGATCTCCAGCGTGTTGCGGTAGTTGAGCTTGAGGATGGTGGTGCGGCCCTGCGCCTGGACACCGAGGCTCTTCCAGCTCACCTTGCGCCGGTCGGCCTTGCCGTAGATGTTCTGCGCGTCGTCATAGAGCACCAGCAGCGAGTTGGTCGCCGGGTCGATCATCTGCACGATCAGCTTGTACCAGTCCGGCTCGAAGTCGTGGCCCTCGTCGACGAGCACCGCTCCGTACTGGAAGCGCGGGATCCGGCCGCGGTCGACGCCGTCGATCACCCGCTCGACCATCTGCTCGAAGAAGCGGTCGGATCCCTTGGGCGGCAGCTCCACGTGGTAGGCCGTGAGCATCGCCCGGCACCACTTGTGGAAGTTGTAGACCTGCACCTTGTCGGCCAGGCCGCGCTCGCCGATGAGCTGTTCCAGCCGCGCGGCGAGAGTCTTGTTGTAGCAGAGCACCAGGATCGGCCGGCTCATCGTGCGCGCCAGCTGCATGGCGCGGAAGCCCAGGATCATGGTCTTTCCGGAGCCCGCGACGCCATGGATGATGCGGTGCTCGTCGCCGAGCGAACGGGCCAGTTGCTCCTGCTGGGCGTCCATCACCTTGACCAGTTCCGGGATCTCGAGGGGCCGCACGGCCGCGTCGGTCGGCCCGAAGAGGCCGAACTGGCCGCTGCCTGCCTCCACCCGCAGCTCGGGGAACAGGTGCCAGCGCACGCGGTCGATCTGCGGCAGGGTCAGCGCCACCGGGAACACCTGCGGAAACATCGCCCACAGCCGTTCCTGCAGGTCTTCCGATTCCACCGACTCGTAGAACTCGTCGCGGCAGATGACCAGGTGCGGCGGGATCACCGCATCGAGCCCGCCGTCCTGGAACTGCTTGCGGCTGATGTTGGCCAGCACCACGCCCCAGGCCCAGGGCATGATGATCTTGCCGGCGTGGCGATGGCCGGCGGGGAAGCGCAGCGCCGGGTCGCGCTCCAGCACCACGCCGATCTCCAGCGCATAGGCGCGCGCCTGCAGCAGCGGATGGTTCTCCTTCACCAGCCCGCGCTCGGTGATCAGGGTGAACTGGGTGCTGTCGGCGTGCTGGATGGTCTCGGCCTTCCAGTCCTTCACCTCCAGCACCAGCAGGCCCCGGCGCGGGTGGAACACGACGAAGTCCGGGTGGCGCTGCTTCAGGCCCACCGGCACGTCGTACCAAAGCAGGTAGTCGTCCTCCAGCTTCTGCTCCAGCCGCTCGGAGAAGCGCTTCTCGCCCGCAGTCATGCGCGGCAGGCAGCTGTTGCGGGTCGGGATGAGCGTGGCCATTCGGCCTCCGTTGGGGATTTTGCGGGGAAAGTAGCGGACTCAAAGCCACTGTCAACGCTAAAGTTGACACCGCCAGCGCCGATAGGACGGGCGACGGTAAGCCCCCGCGGGCCAGCTTGGAAGCCTGCGGCAGACTGATCGCGACGTCCGCGCGCGGGGGAGAGCCCGTCCATGCCCATGCACATCGAAACCCTGTCGCTGATCAGCGCCATCCAGTCGCTGGCGCTGGCGGCGATGCTGTGGGCGGGCACCCAGGGCGGCCCGGGCGCCGCCCGCGACGCGCTGAAGCTGCGTGCCGGCGCGCTGGCGGTCGAATCGGGCGGCTGGGCCATGCTGGCTGCGCAGGCCTGGCTGCATCCGGCGCAGCTGCTGCTGGGCGGCAATGCCCTCAACCTGCTGGCGCATGGCATGGCGGTGGTGGCCCTGCGCAAGCTGCTCGGGGCGCCGCTGCGCTGGCGCTCCGCGCTGGCGATCGGGGTGATCGGCTGGTTGGGCGTGGGCTGGTTCGGCGTGGTGCAGCCGGATTACCGCCTGCGCGTGGTGTGGGGCTCCATCGCGATCGTGGCGCTGATCTGGCTGCGCATGGAGGCGCTGCTGCAGGGCGGCCTGCGCCGCGCCACGCGGGCGCGGGCGATACTGCTCATGCTGCACACGCTCTCGGCACTGCTGCTGCTGTGGCGCAACGGCCAGCTGTGGTTCGACCTCAACCCGCCGGCCGACGTCATCCAGCCCGACACGGTCAACTACCTGTACGTGCTGCTGTCGGGCATGCAGCCTCTGTTCCTGAGCATCGCCTTCCTGCTGCTCTACAACGAAACCCTGCAGCGCGAGCTGTACCAGCTGGCCCGCGTCGACGCGCTCACCGGCGTACAGAACCGCCTGGCGCTGAACGAGACGGCGACCCGGCTGCTGGCCCAGGCGAACCGCAGCGGGCGCCCGCTGGGGGTGTTGATGATCGATGCCGACCACTTCAAGAGCGTCAACGACCGCTTCGGCCACGGCGGCGGCGACAAGGTGCTGCTGGCGCTGGTGGGCAGCATCCGCACCACTTTGCGCGCCGCCAACGTGGTCGGCCGGGTCGGCGGCGAGGAGTTCGTGGTGCTGGCGCCCGACACCACCCTGGAGCAGGCGCTGGTGCTGGCCGAGCGCATCCGTTGCACGGTCGAATCCACGCCGCTGCTGGTCGATGGGCACGTGCTGCAGCTGACCGTGTCCATCGGGGTGGCCGCCGCGCGCCCGGGCGAGCGTGACGTGGGCGCGTTGCTCCACCGTGCCGATGCCGCGCTGTATGGAGCCAAGCGCGCGGGGCGCAACCGCGTGATGGCGGCCGATCTGCACCTGGCCGGGTCGGTGCCGGCCTAACCGGGGGCGTCCCGCCGAGGGCGTTCAGCCTTCCAGCCGGGCGTCCAGCGAGATCTCGGCGCGCAGCAGCTTGGACACGGGGCAGCCCTGCTTGGTCTCCTGGGCGATGCGCTCGAACGTGGCGGCGTCCGCGCCCGGTACGTGGGCGCGGCACTGCAGCGCGATCGTGGTGATGGCAAAACCGTCGCCCTGCTTGTCCAGCGTCACCTGGGTGCGGGTCTCGATCCTCTCTGGCGTGAGCCCGGCGTTGCCCAGGCCCAGCGATAGCGCCATCGAGTAGCAGCCGGCGAGCGCCGCGCCGATCAGTTCCTCCGGGTTGGTGCCCGGGCCGTCCTCGAAGCGGGACTTGAAGCCGTAGGGCGCCTCGCGCAACACGCCGGTCTCGGTGGACATGGTGCCCTGGCCATCCTTGAGGCCGCCGGTCCAGACGGCGGATGCGGATTTCTTCATGGCGGTCTCCCGTGGAGTGAGCGCCCGAGTGTGTCCGCCGAGCCATGCAGGAGGTGCGAATGCCGCGCGGGGCTGGCTTCACGGGCGCTTTTCCCCGCGCGGACGTATGCTCGGCGTTTGCTTCGAGGAGGGCGCATGGACCTGGACATTCGCCACGACCCCGGCGCGCAGCGCTTCGAGACCCGCGTCGACGGCGCGCTTTGCGTGCTGGACTACCGCCTGGCCGGCGACTCCATGACGATCACCCACACCGGCGTGCCGCCGGCGGTGGAAGGCCGCGGCATCGCGGCGGCGCTGACCCGGGCGGCGATGGAAAGCGCCCGCGCCCAAGGCCTGAAGGTGGTGCCTGCCTGCTCCTACGCGGCGGCATGGCTGCGCCGCCACCCGGAATTTGCCGACCTGCGCGCCTGATACACTCGCGGCCATCCGCGGCTCCGGATCGGTGCGCCGGCGCGGCCACGCGCTGCAGCACCGAACCCTTGGAGAAGGTCCCTTGCCCCGGGATATCGACGACACCCTCGTTCCACCCCGCCGACGCTGGCGCTGGCGGCCGCTGCACCACCTGCGCGCACGGCCGCGGCTGAGCTTGTCCGGCGTGGTTTTCGTGCTTGCCACCGGCTCGCTGGTGCTCGCCGGGGCACTCCCGCGCAGCGCGGTGCTGCTCGGGTTCGACGCCGGCGCCCTGGTCTATCTGGTGGCGCTATGGCGGCTGTTCGCCCGGGCGACGCCCGAGCACATGCGCAGCCAGGCGCGCGCCATGGATACCGGCCGCTGGGGCGTGCTGAGCAGCGCACTGGTGCTGACCAGCGTGGTGCTGGTGGCGCTGACCAACGAACTGCACGCCAGCAAGACCGGCGGCCTGACGGCGATCCTCCTGGCGGCACTGACCCTGGTGCTGTCGTGGCTGTTCATCAACACGATGTTTGCGCAGCACTACGCGCACGGTTACTACGGCGATTTCGGCACCCAGCACCGGGGCCTGGATTTCCCGCAGACCGAGCATCCCGACTACTGGGACTTCATGTACTTCGCGCTGGTGATCGGCATGACCTTCCAGGTATCGGACGTGCAGATCACCAGCCGCGAGCTACGGCGCATGGCCCTGCTGCACGGCGTGATCGCGTTTTTCTTCAATGTCTTCATCATCGCCGTCAGCGTGAACGTCGTCGCCGGCATGGGCAGCTGAGTTTTCAGTCGCGGAAGTTGTCGAACTGCAGCGGCAGTTCGGTGGGCGACTTGCGCAGCTGCGCGATGGCCAACTGCAGGTCGTCGCGCTTTTTGCCGGTCACGCGCAGCTTGTCGCCGTTGATCTGCGCTTCGACCTTGAGCTTGGCTGCCTTCAGCTCGGCGATGAGCTTCTTGGCGATCGGCTGCTCGATGCCCTGCTTGACGGTGATCTTCTGACGTGCGCCGGCGAGGTTCACTTCGGGCTCGGCCACGTCCAACGCACGGATGTCGATCTTGCGGCTGGTCAGGCGGCCGCGCAGGATGTCCAGCATCTGCTGCAGCTGGAAGTCGCTGGGCGCGCGCTGGGTGATCACGTAGCCGTCCAGCTCGTAGGCCGCGTCGGTACCCTTGAAGTCGAAGCGGTTGGCCAGCTCGCGGTTGGCCTGGTCGACCGCGTTGGTCAGCTCGTGCTTGTCCACTTCGGAAACGACGTCGAAGGAGGGCATGGATGTGCGCCTTTGGATACGGGAGCGGAAAGTGTAAGCGCTCGGCGATAATGCGCGCCTTCGAAGCCGCTGCGATCCCATGAAAACCGACGTACTCGTCATCGGCGCGGGCGCCGCCGGCCTCATGTGCGCGATCACCGCCGGCCAGCGCGGCCGGCGCGTGCTGGTGCTCGACCACGCCAACAAGCCCGGCAAGAAGATCCTGATGTCCGGCGGCGGGCGCTGCAATTTCACCAACCTTGGCGTGACGCCGGCCAACTACCTCTCGGCCAATCCGCATTTCGCCAAGTCCGCGCTGGCGCGGTACACGCCCGCCGACTTCATCGCGCTGGTCGAGAAGCACCGCATCGCCTACCACGAGAAGGAGCTCGGCCAGCTCTTCTGCGACGACTCCTCCAAGCAGATCGTGCGCATGCTGCTGGACGAATGCGCGGCCGCCGGCGTGCGGTTGGAAGCCAGTTGCGCGGTGGAGCGCGTGCGCCATGGCGAGGCGGGTTTCAGCGTGGCCACGGCACGCGGCGAAGTGCACGCCCAGGCGCTGGTCATCGCCAGCGGCGGCCTGTCGATCCCCAGCATGGGCGCGACCGGGTTCGGCTACGAACTGGCGCGGCAATTCGGCCATGCCGTACTGCCGACGCGCGCGGGGCTGGTGCCGCTGACCTTGAGCGGCAAGCATCAGGAGCGCTACGCGGAGCTGGCGGGCGTGGCCTTGCCGGCCGAGGCACGGTGCGGAAGACAGTCCTTCCGCGGCGGCCTGCTGTTCACCCACCGCGGCGCCAGCGGGCCGTCGATCCTGCAGATTTCCTCGTACTGGCAGCCGGGCGCAGACCTGCGGCTGGACCTGCTGCCCGACCGAGACGCGGCCGACTGGCTGCCCGTCCAGCGCGCGGCGCGCCCGGCGGCGGAGCTGAAGACCGTGCTGGCGGACGTGCTGCCCAAGCGGCTGGCGCAGCGCCTGTGCGAGCTCGACTTCGGCAACCGGCCGATGCGCCAGTATCGCGAGGCGGAACTGGTCGCGATCGGCGCGCGGCTCAACGGCTGGCCGCTGGTCGCCAGCGGCACCGAAGGCTACCGCACCGCCGAGGTCACGCTGGGCGGCGTGGACACCGACGGGCTTTCTTCCAGCACGATGCAATCGAAGCTGGTGCCTGGGCTGTACTTCATCGGCGAGGTGGTCGACGTGACCGGCTGGCTAGGCGGCTACAACTTCCAGTGGGCCTGGGCATCGGGACATGCCGCGGGCGAGGTGGCATAGCGGTTCGCATGCCGTCAACGCCGCGCGTGGTGGACTCGGCGCTTCGGCTTCCACGCTGACGAGGGCTACGCCCGGCGCGAAGCTTGGCCTTTCGCCCGGAGCGCGGGGGGGATGGGGCGGGGTCGAAAAGCATTCGCAGGAGAGACGCATGAACATCGGATTCCTCGGCTTGGGCGCCATGGGCAGCGCCATGGCCAGCAACCTGCTCGCCGCCGGTCACGCGCTGACCGTTTGGAACCGCTCCGAGGCCGCCACCGAGCCGCTCGCCTCGCTCGGCGCCAAGGTCGCGCGCACTCCCGGCCGGGCGGTGCAGGGCGAGGTGGTGCACAGCATGCTGGCCAACGACCAGGCGGTACGCGAGGTGTTCCTGGACAGCGGCCTGCTCGAGGAGATGGACCGCGGCACCATCCACGTCAACCACGCCACCATTTCCGTGGCGCTGGCGCGCGAGCTGGCCGCCGAGCATGCGCGACGAGGCCTGGGCTACGTGGCCGCGCCGGTGTTCGGACGGCCCGACATGGCCGCGGCGGCCAAGCTCAACATCGTGGTCGCCGGACATGCCGCCGTGGTGGAGACCGTGCGTCCGTTGCTGGAGGCGATGGGCAGCCGCATCTGGCCCGTGGGCGAGGCGCCCGAGCGGGCGAACGTGGTCAAGCTGGCCGGCAACTTCATGCTTGCCGCCGCGATCGAGAGCATGGCCGAGGCCAGCGCACTGACTCGCGCGCATGGCGTGGAGGCGGCCGATTTCCTCGAGATCATGACCGGCACGCTGTTCGCCGCGCCCGCCTACCAGGGCTATGGCCGGCTGATCGCCGAAAGCCGCTACACACCACCCGGATTCGCCCTACCGCTGGGCCTGAAGGACGTCAACCTCGCGCTCGCCGCCGGCGAGGCGGCGCGGGTGCCGCTGCCATTCGCCGGCGTAGTGCGCGACGCCTTGATCGAGGCACTGGCCGATGGCGGCGAGGAGCTCGACTGGGCCGCCCTGGCGCAGGTGGCCGCTCGGCGCGCGCACCTCTGCTGAGCCTGCCGCTCACGCCGCCGTGCGTGCGCTCCCCGCGACGGCGACGCCTGCACCAGTACGGTACCGGTCTCCAGCGCCAGTCCGGCCAGCATCCGCGGCGCGATGCGCTCGCCCAGCAGCGGCGTATAGGGCCGGGTGGCGGTATGCAGCTGCAGGCGCCGGCAGGCGTCGGCAAAAGGCCCGTGAGCGGTGGGCCCAGCCGTTGTCGGTCATCCGAAGGACGGCAGGCGCCGGCGAGATTATCCCGGCGGCTGGCGCGCCGCCTGCTGCAGCCAACGGTCGAGTTGGCCGGCGAAGGCCTGGCGGTCGCGCGCGTGGAAGGCCGCGGGGCCGCCGGTATCCACGCCGGCGCCGCGCAGCTCGTCCATGAAATTGCGCATCGAAAGCCGCTGCGCGATGGTCTCGCGGATGTACAGCTCGCCGCGCGGGTGCAGGGCGAGCGCCCCCTTGTCGATGGCCTGCGCGGCCAGCGGAATGTCCTGCGTCACCACCAGGTCCCCCGCGGCGAGGCGCTGCACGATCTCGTCGTCGGCCACGTCGAAGCCGCCGGCGACCTGGATCGAGCGCACCCAGCGCGAGGGCGGCGTGCGCAGGGCCTGGTTGGCCACCAGCACCACCATCACCTGCGCGCGGTCGGCAGCGCGGAACAGGATGTCCTTGATCGGGGCAGGGCAGGCGTCGGCGTCGACCCAGATGCGCGGCGACTCGCTCATGCCCTGGCCCAATGCAGCGTGCCGTCGACCATGGTGTGCGCACGGCCACCGACCCAGGTTGCCCCCGGCTCGATGCGCGCCAGCAGCCGCGCGTCGTGGCCCATCTCGCGTCCCTGGCTGATCGTGTAGCCGCGCGCGAGTGGCCCGTGCGGCTCGGCCTGCGCGATGTAGGCGGCGATCAGGCCGTTGGCCGCGCCCGAAGCGGGGTCCTCGACGATGCCCACGCCGGCAGGAAAGGCGCGCACGACTAGCTGGTAGTCCACCGAGGCGCTGCGCGCGAAGGCGCACAGGCCCATGCTGTCGCTGGCGCCGGCCAGCGCGCCGATCGCACTGTGGTCGGGCGACCAGTGGCGCAGGCTGGCCTCGTCGGCGACCTCGGCCAGCCACCAGCGGCGTCCGCCGTCGACCAGCGCGGGCGGCAACGTGCCCGGTTCCACGCCGGCGAGCGAGGCATCCAGCAGCGGGTGCCCATCGCGGCCGGTTGCGAGCACGCGCTCGCCGGGCGACTTGAGCAGCAGGTCGCGCGAGCAGCCTTCGCCTTCGACGCGGATCGGCAAAAGGCCCGCACTGCATTCCTGCCACAGCAGCCCGTCGACCGGCTGCGCCAGACCACAGGCCAGCACGGCATGCGCGCTGCCGATGCTGGGGTGGCCGGCGAAGGGGATCTCCCGCTGCGGGGTGAAGATGCGCACGCGGTAGCTGGCGCCAGCCACCGAGGGCGGCAGCAGGAAGGTGGTCTCCACCAGCGCTGTCCAGCGCGCGAAGCGCTGCATGTCGTCCTCGCTCCAGCCGCGTGCGTCGGTCACCACGCCCAGGTGGTTACCGCCGCCGCAACTGGCGGCAAAGACGTCCAAATGCAGGTAGCGGATCGGTTGCATGCGTATCCGTGGGGAACGGGCGGATAAAGGCGCGCATGATAGCGCCGTGCATGCCGGGCGCGTCGACAAGCTGCCTCGCCGCCGCCAAGATGGCGGGCCTGTCCCGATCGAGGAAGCCTCGCGCATGCTCACCCTGGCCATCATCGCCGTCACCTGCATCGTCTCCTTCCTGGCCTTCAACAAGCCCAGGCTGATGGACGACCTGATCCTGTGGCCGCCGGCGATCCAGCGCCATCGGGAATACCACCGGCTGGTGACCTACGGCCTGGTCCATGCCGATTTCGGCCACCTGCTGTTCAACATGCTCACGCTGTATTTCTTCGGCCGGCTGATGGAGCAGTTCTACACCGCCGAGCTCGGGCGGCTGGGTTTCCTGCTGTTCTATCTGGGCGGCCTGCTGGTCTCGATCCTGCCGACCTACCTGAAGAACCGCCGCAATCCGAACTACCACAGCCTGGGCGCCTCCGGCGCGGTGTCGGCGGTGCTGTTCTCCTTCATCCTGCTGTCGCCGTGGTCGCGCATCATCGTGCTGGTGGTGCCGATGCCGGCGATCCTCTACGCGGTCCTCTATGTCGGCTACTCGATCTACATGGACCGCGCCGGCCGCGACAACGTCAACCACAGCGCGCACCTGTGGGGCGCGGCCTACGGCGTGGTGGTCACGTTGCTGGTCGAGCCGCGGGTGTTCGGGTACTTCCTAGCGGAGCTTTCCAACCCGCGCATGTGAGGGCAGGTTTCATCGCAGTTGTTCCGCAGCCTGAACTGGGCGGCCGTCTTGACGCGATCGCGCATGACAGCGGCAGGCGCTCGCGCAATACTGGGAACGCAGGTCTTTCCGCCGCGTGCGTGAAGCACGGCAATGCGGGCAAGGCTGCACAGACCACCGCAGGAGTGATGACGCATGGCAACGACCCGCAAGTCGGCCGCGAAGAAATCCGCGGCAAAGAAGGCAGCCGCCGGCGGCGCGACCAAAAAGGCCGCGGCCAAGAAGGCCGGCATCAAGACCGCGGTCCACAAGACCGCCGCCCGGCCTGCCGCAGGGAAGGCCGGCGCGAAGACGGCCACGCGCAAGGCAGCAGCGAAGAACACGCCCGCCAAGAAGGCGGCGGCAAAGAAGACCACTGCGAAGGCCGCTCCGAAGAAGGCCGCTGCAGGACAGGCAGCCCTGAAGACCGCCCCGGGGAAGGCCGCGAGGCCAGCACCGAAGAAGGCTGCCAGTACGCCTGCCAGGCCGGCGACTGCGAAGAAGGCTGCCGGCAACCGGAAGCCGGCTGAGGCAGGCACCGTCAAGAAGGCTGCTGCACCGGCGCGCAAGGCGGCCCACAGCGGCGCAGCCGGCCGTCTGCCGGCCGGCCCGGCAGCGCGCAAGGAAACGGCCGCACCGTCGGCCAAGCACATCAGCCCGGAAGAGGCCGTTGCGCACATCCAGGCGCTGCTGGAGGCCAAGCAGGAGCGCAACAGGCAGAACGCAGGCAGTCCTGCGCAGCCGCATGGCAACTCAGCGGTACATACGCCGGCCAGTCCGGGCCTGCCCAGCGATGCACCCAAGACCACCATCCCGGTGCATGTGGGGCAGCGCGGTCCCAAGGCCTGAGCCGGCTTTTCTCTCGCGTCGCGCCCGGACATTTTCCGGGCGCGGACGCTCAGGGCTCGTTCAAACCACCGCGACTAGCGTGGGTCCGTGGCGTCGAGTCACGGAGGTGAGCCATGAAACGCATGCTTGCAGGGTTGGCGCTCGCGCTGGGGACGGCGGCGCTGTCGGGCTGCTATTACGATCCCGGCTACAGCTACGTGCGCAGCAACGGCTACCAGGGCGATGCCTACTACGGCGAAGGCCCCGCGGTGATCTACGAGCCGGACTACTACTCCGGCTACTACGGCCCCGGCTGGGGCTACGGCGGTTGCTGCTATGCGCCGGGCGTGAGCGTAGGCATCAGCGGCACCTGGTACCACGATTCCGATCGTTACCGTGGACGTGACCGCGACTGGCGCGGCGAGCGCCACTGGAGCCGCGACGAGCGCGCCCCGGTCGGACGACGCGGGCGCGGCGACAGGCGCGATTACCGCGACGACGATCGCCACTGAACGAGCGCCGGCCGCGGTCCGCGGTCGTGGGCTTTGGCACAATCGCGGCATGCCGCTTGCGCTTTTCCCGCGGCGCCTCGTGCGCCTTGCCATCCTCGTCTCGTGCCTGCCGCTGGCGGCGTGCAGCACCCTGCGCTACTACGCGCATGTGGCCCACGGCGAGGCATCGCTGCTCATGCGCCGACGGCCGATCGCCCGGGTGCTGCGCGACGACGCCACTGACCCGGCGCTGGCCTCGCGCCTGCGGCTGGCCCAGCAGGCGCGCGCCTTCGCCTCCTCGCAGCTGGGCCTGCCGCGCAACCGCAGCTACACCAGCTATGTCGACCTGCATCGTCCCTATGTGGCGTGGAACGTGTTCGCCACGCTGCCCTACACTGTCGAAGCCCTGCCGCAGTGCTTCCCGATCGCCGGTTGCGTGGCTTATCGCGGCTATTTCGATCCGGCGGCGGCACAGGCACGCGCAGCGCAACTGAAGTCGCAAGGCGACGACGTGTGGATCGGCCCAGTGCCGGCGTACTCGACGCTTGGCTGGTTCGCCGACCCCATCGTTTCCAGCATGCTGCGCTGGGACGATGATGAACTGGCCAGCACGATCTTCCACGAACTGGCGCACCAGCGGCTCTACGTCAAGGGCGATACCGCCTTCAACGAATCCTTCGCCAATTTCGTCGGGCAAGAGGGCCTGCGCCAGTGGCGCAAGGCCCGCGGCCTGCCGCCACCGGATCCGCACGGGCAGGCAATGGACCAGGACTTCACCGCGCTGGTGCTGGACCTGCGCGGGCGGCTGCAGCGGCTGTATGCGGGCACGCACGATCCGGCTGCGCTCGCGCGCGGCAAGCAGGCACAGATCGGGGCGTTCCGCCGCCGCTACGCCCGCTGGCGCGACACCCGCTGGCCCGGCGACCACCGCTACGACGCCTGGGTCGCCGCGCCGATCAACAACGCGCGGCTGCTCCCCTTCGGCCTGTACGACCGCTGGAGCGGCGCTTTCGCCGTGCTGTTCGAGCGTGCCGAGGGGCGCTGGGGTGCGTTCTACGCGGCGGCCCGCGCACTGGCGGGGAAACCCAGGGAGCAACGCGACCGCGCGTTGGACCTGCTGGCTGGTGGCACGCCTGCCTCCAGCGGCGGCGCTGGCCAGTAAACCGGCATGGAACAGGCGCTGGCCGGATAAGCGCGCGATAAGGCGCAGGCATGAGCATCGGCGGGTCCATCACGGAGAGCCGCCATGAATGCACCGTCCCGCATGCTCGTCGCCCTGTCGCTTGGCCTGCTTTGCGCCAGTGGGGTAGGCGCGACCCAACCTACCGCCGGCTACCGCGTGCTGCACCGCTACGTACTGGGCGGCGACCAGGGCTGGGATTACCTGGCGTTGGATCCTGCCGCGCAGCGCGTGTACGTGAGCCACGGCGACGAAGTGGTCGTCCTCGATGCCGAAGACGGCAAGCCGGTCGGGCGCATCGAGCATCTCGACGGAGTGCACGGCATCGCGCTCGCACCGGCCCGCCATCGCGGCTGGATCAGCAACGGCCGCAGCGGCGAGGTGACGGTCTTCGATACCGCCACGCTGAAGACGCTGGGCACGCTCAAGGCCAGCGGCGCCAATCCCGACGCCATCCTCTACGATCCGGCCAGCGGACGCGTGTTCACCTTCAACGGACACAGCTCCAACGCCACGGCCTTCGATGCCGCCAGCGGCAAGCAGCTCGCCACCATCGCGCTGCCGGGCAAGCCGGAATTCGCGGTCAGCGATGGCGCCGGGCACATCTGGGCGAACATCGAGGACAAGAGCGAACTGATCGAAATGGATCCGAAGACCGCCTCGGTCCGCGCGACCTGGTCGCTGGCGCCGTGCCAGTCGCCTTCCGGGCTGGCGATCGACGTGGCGCACCGACGCCTGTTCTCGGTGTGCGACAACAAGACCATGACGGTGCTGGATGCCGACAGCGGCCGCCACGTAGCGGACGTGCCGATCGGCGAGGGCCCCGATGCCGTCGCCTTCGACAGCCGGCGCGGCCTGGTCTTCAGCTCCAACGGCGAGAGCGGCACGCTCACCGTGGTGCACGAGGACGACCCCGACCATTACCGCGTGCTGGCCACGGTCCCGACGCAGACCACGGCGCGTACGCTGGCGCTGGACCCCAAGAGCGGGCATCTGTTCCTCTCGGCGGCGAAGTTCGGGCCGCACTCGGAGCAGGGCGGAGCACACCATCGCCCGCCGCTGCTGCCCGGCAGCTTCACCGTGCTGGAGGTGGGGAAAGGGCCGTAAGCCGCGCATGCCGTCGCCCATGCCGTGGGCATGGGCGACGGTGGCGTACCTTGGGTGCTCGAACAGTCCCCCGAGGAGCATGCGCAGAGCCGGGCTCGACGCCGCCGCGCCGAACCCGGCGAAGGCCGGCCGTTCCTATTGCTGCTGATGCGCCATGCCCGATCGCGGCATCGCCTGGCCGGCATCGGGCCGCCGCGCGGATAATGGGCGGGACGATCCGGTGCACCGGATCCCATCCGGCGCACGCATGATCATCCAGTCCCTGCTCGACACCGACCTGTACAAGTTCTCGATGATGCAGGTGGTGCTGCACCACTATCCGGCCGCGCAGGTCGAATACCGGTTCAAGTGCCGCAATCCCGGCGTCGACCTGGTTCCCTACATCGAGGAGATCCGTGCCGAGCTCGATGCCCTGTGCCGCCTGCGTTTCACCACCGAGGAGCTCGAGTACCTGCGCGGCTGGCGCTACATCAAGAGCGACTTCGTCGACTTCCTGGCGCTGTTCCAGCTCAACGCCAAATACGTGGACATCGCGCCGGCGCCGTCGGGCACCGGCGAGCTTCTGATACGCATCGTCGGCCCTTGGCTGCACACCATCCTGTTCGAGGTGCCGCTGCTGGCGATCGTCAACGAGGTGTACTTCCGCAACACCCAGCCAGGCCTGGACCTCGCCGAGGGGCGCCGGCGCCTGCGCGCAAAGATCGAACTGCTGCGCGGCGAGGAGGAGTACGCGGACTGCCGCATCGCCGACTACGGCACGCGCCGGCGCTTTTCGCGCCCGTGGCACGAGGAAGTGGTGCGCACGCTGCGCGATGGCCTGGGCGAGCAACTGGCGGGCACCAGCAACGTATGGCTGGCCTGGAAGCTCGGCCTGACGCCGCTGGGCACGCTCGCGCACGAATACCTGCAGGCGCACCAGGCGCTGGGGCCGCGCCTGCGTGATTCACAGCGCGTGGCGCTGGAAACCTGGGCGAAGGAATACCGCGGCGACCTGGGGATCGCGCTGTCGGATGTCTACGGCCTGGATGCTTTCCTGCGCGATTTCGACATGTATTTCTGCAAGCTCTTCGACGGTACCCGCCACGACTCGGGCGACCCGTTCGTCTGGGGCGAGAAGGTCCTGGCGCATTACCGCGCCAACCGCGTCGACCCATGCACCAAGATCCTGGTGTTCAGCGACGCGTTGGACCTGCCCCGCGTGATGCAGCTCCACCGCCACTTCCGCGGGCGCTGCCAGCTGGCCTTCGGCGTGGGCACCAACCTCACCAACGACGTGGGCCCCTTGCCGCTGCAGATCGTGATCAAGATGGTCCGCTGCAATGGCCAGCCGGTGGCCAAGCTCAGCGATTCGCCGGGCAAGAACATGTGCGACGACCCGGCCTACGTGGCCTACCTGCGCCAGGTGTTCGACATTCCGCCGGAGGCGTGAGCCCGCGCGGAGCGCGCGTCCTAGGGGAAGCTGTCGTCGCGGGGGAAACGGGCGCTCAGCGGTCGCCGCGGTGCCTCGCGGCAGGCGGAGCGTGCCAGCAGCATCAGGGTGGCGAGTGCGACCAGGGCGCAGATAAGCAGATCCATCATGGCAGCGTCGCTCCCCGGCGGCGGGGGCGGAAATGACCTTCGCTCATGTGCATATGCATGCCTCCGCCGGCGTAGACTGCCGCCACGCTACGGAGGCAAGTGCATGGGCAGCGTCTACGACTTTACCGCGCGCGACATCGAGGGCCATGACCGGTCGCTGGCCGAATGGCGTGGGCGCTGGCTGCTGATCGTCAACGTCGCCTCCAAGTGCGGCTTCACGCCGCAGTACCAGGGCCTGGAGGCGCTGTGGCGGGCTCGCAAGGAGCAGGGCCTGACCGTCCTGGGGTTTCCCTGCGACCAGTTCGGGCACCAGGAGCCCGGCGACGAGCAGCAGATCCGCCAGTTCTGCAGCCTCAACTACGAAGTGAGCTTCCCGCTGTTTTCCAAAGTCGAGGTCAACGGCGGACACGCCCATCCGCTCTATCGCTGGCTCAAGCGCGAGGGCCGGGGCCTGCTCGGCAGCAAGGCGATCAAGTGGAACTTCACCAAGTTCCTGGTCGACCCCGAGGGCCAGGTGGCGCGGCGCTACGCGCCGACCGACACGCCCGAAAAGATCGGCCGCGACCTGGCGGCCAGGCTGGGCACCTGAGCCTCCCGCTTCAGGGTGGGGCCGCGCCGGGCTCGCCCAGCTCGGCCAGCCACACCGCGATGGCATCCACGTCGGCGCTGGCCGGCGTTCCCGCCGGCGGATCGTAGTCGTTGAGCAGGATCGCGAAGGCCAGGTGTTCGCCGGCGGCGCTGGTGACGTAGCCGGCCAGGCCGTTCACGTAGCTCATGCTGCCGGTCTTGGCCTGCACGTTGCCGGCGGCGCGCGTGCCGCGCATGCGTGCGGCCAGCGTGCCGTCGACGCCGGCGATCGGCAGCATGTCGCGGACCAACCCGGCGTCCGGGCCGTTGCCGAGGAAAGCGAGCAAGCGCACCAGCGCATCGGGCGTGGTGAGGTCGCGGCGCGACAGGCCGGTACCTTCGCCGATCAGGCTGGCCGACGGGGGAACGCCGATGCGGTCGAGCAGTTGGCGCAGCGCCTGCAATCCCCAGTCGGCGGAAGTGAGAAAGCCGCCAGGCGCCGCGGCGCCTGCGAAGACCTGCGCGCGCAGGCCGGCCAGTTGCAGGAGGTTCTGCAGGTAGAGGTTCTGCGAGCGCTTCAGGCCCGTGCGCAGGAGCGTTGCAAGCGGTGGCGAAAGCACCTCCGCGAGCACGTGGAGGTCCGCTTGCGACGCATTGCGCGGTTGCGGCCAGCGGCGCACGCGGAGTTCCCCGTCCACGGCGATGTGCAGGCGCCCGAGGGCCTGCAGCAGCTCGGCGCCGGCCACGCGTGCCGGCTCGTCCATCGCCAGGCGGAAGCTGCGCGCCGGAGCCTGCACGGCGATCGTGCCGAAGGCGTGCAGCAGGTCGCTGCCCGGCGCGCGGTAGAGGTTGAGATCGCCGAGCGTTCCCGCTGGCGCGGTCTGCACCCGGGCGTCCAGACGCATCGCGACGGACGGATCGAGGGCGAGCTGCGCCGGCTCGCCGGCACGCGCCGAGGGCGTGACAGTCAGCCGCACCTGATTCTCGTGCACGCCCAGCGCCGAGGCCGGCGCGGCGAAGCTGCTCAGCAGGTCGCTGGCCTCCCAGCCGTCGCCCAGCGGTGGCCCTGAGAAATAGGTGGCGTCGGCGATCAGGTCGCCTCGCACGCGCCGCACGCCGCGCGCGGCCAGTTGCGCGGCCAGCGCGTCGGCCCAGCCGCTGGTGAGCGGGTCGGCGCCGAGCGAGGGGTCGCCCATGCCGTAGAGGACGATCGGCCCGTCCACGCGCCCGCGCCACCCAGGCGCCGGGCCGAGGATGCGTGTGGGAATGCGGTAGCCGGTATCCAGCCCGTTGAGCACCAGCGCGGCGGTGAACAGCTTCGCGGTGGAGGCGGGCATGAACAGCTTGTTTGCGTCGTGTGCGTAGAGCGTGCGGCCGCTGTCGAGGGAAACCACCGCGATGCCCCAGCGGGCGGCGGCGTAGCGCGGCTGTGCGATGAGTGCGTCGATGGCGGCGCGTGTGGCGGCCAGGTCCATCGCGGCGGCCCGCAGCGGAAGCAGGGCCAGGGCGAGCGGCAGGAGCAGGCGCAATGGATTCATGCCCGCAGTATGGCAACCGCGGCGCCACTGCGCAGGCTGGTGTGACGGGGCCTGCACCCCTAGCTGATAGACTGGCTTATCCACCGATCACGAGAACGCCATGCAGATCGCAGACAACACCGTCGCCTCCTTCCACTACACGCTGACCGACGACGAAGGACGCGTCATCGACAGCTCCGAGGGACGCGAGCCGCTGTCCTACCTGCACGGCACCGGGCAGATCGTGCCTGGCCTGGAGAAGGTGATGGCCGGCCGCCAGGCGGGCGACCAGTTCAAGGTCGACGTGTCGCCGGAGGAAGGTTACGGCGTGCGCCACGCCGAGCTGATGCAGGAAGTGCCGCGCGAGGCGTTCCAGGGCGTGGAGGACATCCAGCCCGGCATGCAGTTCCAGGGCCGCGGACCGCAGGGCGTCATCAACGTCACGGTGGTGCGCGTGGAGCCGGACAAGGTGCACATCGACGGCAACCATCCGCTCGCAGGGCAGGCCCTGCATTTCAACGTCGAGGTGACCGACGTGCGCGCGGCCAGCGCGGAAGAGCTCGAACATGGGCACGTGCACGGCCCGGGCGGCCATCATCACTGAGCCGGTACCGGCAAAGGCCGCGGACGTACACGCGGCCTTTTTTCCTTTTCACCAAGGGGAACAGAGATCCGCGCGTGCGCCAATGCCGCTCCGGCGAGAGACCTAGCCGTGGAGTCGATCGGCATCGCCGCGATCAGTACCAATCCAGCAGCGACACGCCCAGGCCCAAGTACGTGGCGTTGTGGTTGTAGTCGATCAGGCTCTCCCCGTAGCCCTTGAACAATTCCACGTAGCCACGCAGGTTGCCGGCCATCGGGAAGCTCCAGCTGAACTGGGCGGCACCGTGGCTGCGGCTGCCGCCGCGCAGGGAATGGCGCAGCAGCAGGCTGAACTCCTGGCCGCCCCATTCCCGCACGATCTGCATCTGGCCCCGGCCGATGTAATCGCTGACGTCCGGGTTGTTGTCGTCAGGACCGCCTTCGGGGATGCGCCACCACGGTCGCAGCATCAGCGTCCAGCCGTCGCGCTCGAAACCGACGTCGGCGACCACCCGGTTCCAGCTGCGCGACAGCGGGTTGGAGCGGCCGTTGGACTGGTGATCGATGCCGATGCCGAGCAGTCGCCCGTCCCAGCCGAACACGTCGTAGTGGGTGTCGAACACCAGCATCGCTTCGGGCTCGTAGTCGGTTTCGCGGAACGGGCGCGAGATGCGGCTGTTGTAGACCTGCCAGCGCGAGGACTGGGTATAGCCCAGCCACAAGTCGCCGGCATCGCCGAACACGCCCTGCCAGAGCTTGGTCTTCAGGCTGAGCTGGAACTTTCCCTCGATGTTCTGCAGCTGCTGCGGCGTGGTCACCGTGTTGAGCGGATTGGGGCTGTGCGGGCTGGCGTTCTGGTTGCTGGTGGCGAACACCGGCAGCACGTAGACCGGCTTGTAGCCGCGCACGTTGAAGGTGCCGAGCTTGGCTTCGGGCGAGAGTTCCCAGCGGCTGTCCAGCAGCGACAGCGGTGCGGCTACCGCTGGCTTGGCCTGGTCGACCACCGCGCGTGCATGGAGGTCGTGGCCGAACACGCTGGGCATCGTGCCTTCGTCCGTGCGCTTTCTGGGCGCCGGCAGGTTGACGCGGCCGGTGGCGTGGTCGTAGCAGGCCAGCCGTTGCGCGTCGCTCTCGATGGCGGTACAGGCGCGGATGTCCATCGGGCTGGGGTTCTGTGCGCGCGCAGCGCAGGCCCATGCGCTGCCGAGCAGCGTGCATGCCACGGTCAGAGTTCGTTTCATGGGGACAGGCTCCGGGTCGCAAGGGGCCAGTCTAGCGACGCGGGTCCGGACCGGTGACAAAAAAAGCCGGCCACTTGGGCCGGCGAGGGGGAGTGTCGGAAAGACTCAGTGCGACTTCCACTGATCGTACTCACGCTGGGTGATACGGCCGTCACGATTGCGGTCGGCGTGGTCGAAATCGTTGGCCAGGGGTGGATAGCTCGCCGCCTCCTTCATGGTGATGAACTTCTTGCCGTTGGCCAGCTGGCTGAAGTCCGGCGTCGGGCCGGTGTCGGGTGCCGGCGGCATCGAGGACTTGAATTCCACGTTGGCGCCTGCGCCGGCGCTGTTCATGCCGCCGTGATCGTTCATTCCGCCCTGAGGGCTCATTCCGCCTTGGTTGTCCACGCCGCCCTGGGGATTGGCGCCCTTCATGCCTTGGTCCATCTGGCCGGCGGGCGGCGGGGGCGCGCTGGAGGCCGGCGGCGGCATGGTCTGCTGCATGCCCTGGCTGGTCGGCGGCGCGGGTTGCGTATCGGCCGGATTCGGCTGCGGCGGCGGTGTCGGCGGCATCGTCGACTGCGGCGAGCCCGGCGGCATGGGCGCGGTCGGCGGCGGAGGCGCGGGATTGGTCGGGCTCGGCGGCGGCATCGGCTGGTTCTGCGCCAGCAGCGCGCCGGACAACAGCAGCGAGCCGGTTGCCAGGGCGAACAGCAGTGGCTTGCGGGGTTTCATCATTGATACTCCATGCCAGAATGCGGGAGCGCGCGCACAGGCAATCGATAGGCTGCCGCGCTTCCGGCACGCTAACAAACGGTTTGTAAATGCCGCCTCACACTGCGCGACAGGGTTGCGTGAAGCCACCACCGCCGTTGCCCGCCATTCCGTCCGCTTCCGTGCCGCTGAATCCGGCTCAGGCGCGCCGGCTGCACCTGGCCGCGCAGGGCCTGTTGCGCCCGCCCGCGCGACGCGCTCGCCCGGCCGACGTGGTGGCGGCGATCGAGCGCATGCGCCTGCTGCAGATCGACTCGATCCACGTGGTGGCGCGCAGCCCCTACCTGGTGCTGCATTCCCGTCTGGGCGACTACGACAGCTCCTGGCTGGACCGGGCGTTGGCGCAGGGGCGCATTGCCGAGTGCTGGGCGCACGAAGCCTGCTTCGTCCCCGCGGCGGACCTGCCGCTGCACCGTGCCTGGCGCGAGCGCGGCGCGCACTGGGCACATCGACATGCCGAGCGGATGCACCGTGACCATCGCGCGCAGATGGACGACTTGCTCGAGCGCATCCGGACTTCCGGCCCGGTGCGCGCGGCCGATTTTCCGCGCGCGGACCGCGGCGCCAGCGGCTGGTGGGAATGGAAGCCGGAGAAGCGCTGGCTGGAGGCCTGGTTCGCGCTGGGCGAACTGATGGTTCCGCGGCGCGAGCGCTTCCAGCGCGTCTATGACCTGGCCGAGCGCGTGCTGGCCGGGCTCGACCCGCGGTTCGTGCCGAGCGAACTGGACAAAGAGGGCTTGCGTCGGCGCTTTGTCCTGGACAGCGTACGTGCGCTGGGCATTACGCAGGCGCGCTGGATCGCCGACTACTACCGGCTCAAGCCTGCGGTGGGCGAGGCGGAGCTGGCGCCGCTGGTCGCCACGGGCGAGTTGCTGGTGGTGCCGGTGCGCGGTTGGGACAGGCCCGGCTACGTGCATCGGGAGCATGCGCCGCTGTTGGCGATGGCGCAGTCGGGCCGGCTGCGGGCGACCTATACCACCGTGCTCTCGCCGTTCGATCCGCTGGTGTGGGATCGCGCCCGTGCCCAGGCCATGTTCGATTTCGAGTACGCGATCGAGTGCTACACGCCGGCCCACCGGCGGCGCTACGGGTACTTCGTCCTGCCGCTGTTGTCGCGCGGCAGCCTGGTCGGTCGGCTGGATGCCAAGGCGCACCGGGACGAGGGCGTGTTCGAGGTCAAGGCGCTGTTCCTGGAGCCTGGCCAGGCAATCGCGCCGCGCCTGGTGGCAGACCTTGCCGAAGCGATTGCGCGCGCCGCAAGTTGGCACGGTACGCCCACGGTCCACCTCGAGCGCACCGAACCCGCGGCGCTGGCGCGCGCCTTGCGTTCGCACTGGAAGGTATCCGGCGCATCGCGCTAGGGGCGATCGCGGCGACTGCGCCGACCGGCGCTAGGGATTCCCCCCGGACTGGCTGCTCGGCGCGGCTGGGCTGCCTGCGCAGGATTTCCCGTGCAAGGCCTCGCGCAACTGGCTGGCCAGCGAATTGCAGCGGGCCGCCAGGTTGGGGCGGATCTGCGGATCCTGCGAGTCGCGCAACAGGCTGGTGCGCATGGCCTCGTAACGGGCCTGGATCTGGTCGGGCTTGTAGATCGCTGCGGCGCGATGGCAGGCCACATAGCTGGCCAGGTAGTCATCACAGGCAGGGATGCCGGTGTTTTCCGGCAATTCGGTGGCCGGTTCGGTGGTGGCGCCGGCATGGCGTCCGCTGCGCGGGGCGCGGACCTGGCCATTGCGTTCACCCGCCTGTGTACCTGGCTGCGGCTGGCTTTCGGGTGCCGCCTGCGGACGGCTACCGGTGGCCGTGGCGGGGCGGGCGGGGTGGCTGGCGCATCCGGCCAGCAGCAGGCCGGCACCTAGCAGGAGGACGGTCAGGCGCGGAAGGTCGGGCTTCATGGCTTTTGGATTTCCTCAGGCAACACGGTTGCCGATGCGCTGGCGGTCTGGACACTAGACAAACGGCCTCGTGAAGAAAATCTGAAATCCGACCGGTCGCGGAACCGGCCCGCCTGTTCAGCTTGGCGGTCGCGCCGGCATTCGGTACCGGCTATCATGCGTCCACTGTGTTTGCCGGGGTCACCAGAGTTTTGTGGCCCGATGCCGCCGATCACGATCTGCGCTTCATCGATTCACCCCTAGGTTTTCCTTGCACACCAGTAAGTCGGCCCCGCATGTTGCGGCGGTCGAGTCTCTATCCTACGGAGTGTTTCATGTCTGATCGTCAGATGGGTATCGTCAAGTGGTTCAATGACGCCAAGGGCTTCGGCTTCATCAGCCGCGACAACGGCCCGGACGTATTCGTCCATTTCCGCGCCATCAGCGGTACCGGCTTCAAGAGCCTGCAGGAAGGCCAGAAGGTGAGCTTCAAGGTCGTGCAGGGCCAGAAGGGCCTGCAGGCCGACGAGGTCCTCCCGGCCTAAAGCGGTTTGCCGCAAAAGCCTAGAAAGCCGGGCAGCGATGCCCGGCTTTTTTTATGCCGCCAGGCGGGCCATTGGACATGGATTGCTTTTACCTAAATTCCGTTATGCTTGAGCCACTGTGTCTGCTCGGTCCACGTGCGTGCCCCGAGGCCGGATTCCCTAATCACGCCTCGCTCCACCCGCTCCCTGCATGCCCAGTAAGCCGTCGGCCAAAGGGGAGGTCGACTTGTCTCAGCATCGTGCAGAACGGAGTGAGTCATGTCGGATCGTGAAATTGGCACCGTCAAATGGTTCAACGACGCCAAGGGTTTCGGCTTCATCAGCCGGGAGAGTGGCCCCGACGTCTTCGTGCATTTCCGCGCCATTAGCGGAACGGGCTTCAAGAGCCTGAAGGAAGGCCAGAAGGTGAGCTTCAAGGTGGTGCAGGGCCAGAAGGGCCTGCAGGCCGACGAAGTCGCTCCTGCCTGAGGGCAGAGCGAACGTTTGCCAAAGGCCGGCGCAAGCCGGCCTTTTTTGTGGGTACGCCGCCGCTTCGCTTAGCCTGTGTCCTTTGGGCGGAGAGCCGATGGAAGCCACCCGGGACGAACCGGCGCGCACGGTGCGCGCAACCGCGGGCGACGGTGCGACCAGCCAGCTGCTGCTGGTCGGTCCGCCCGATGCATCGCGTTGGCTGTACTGGCTACCGGCGATGGGCGTGCCGGCGAAGCACTACCTGCCACTGGCGCAGGCGCTGGCCGCTCGGGGCACGGCGGTGGCGCTGCATGAGTGGCGCGGCAACGGTTCCAGCGACCGGCGCGCGGGCCGCGGCCAAAACTGGGGCTACCGCACGCTGCTGGGCGAAGATCTTCCAGCCGGACTCGCCGCCGCGCGCGCGACATGGCCGCAGGCGCCTTGCTGGATGGGTGGCCACAGCCTGGGCGGCCAATTGGCGGCGGCGTATGTCGGCATGCAACCGGAACAGGCGGCGGGGCTGGTGCTGGTGGCGAGTGGCGCGCCCTACTGGCGCAGATTCCGCCACGCCTGGTTGATCGGCGCCGCCTACGTGGCGGCGCCGGCGCTGGCCGACGCGTTCGGCCATTTCCCGGGACGGCGAATCGGCTTCGGCGGCAACGAGGCGCGCGGCGTGATCCGCGACTGGGCGCGCAGCGGGCGTACCGGCCGCTATGCGGTGCAAGGTTTGGGCGACCTGGAAGTGGGCATGGCGAGCTTCGGCGGCGCGGTGCTCGCATTGCGCCTGCGCGACGACTGGCTGGGCCCGGCTGCATCGCTGGAGTGGCTGCTCGGCAAGCTGCCCGGCGCGCAGGTTACGCGCGAGCTTCTGACGCCCCAGGATCTGCAGGCGAAGGCCGACCACTTCAGCTGGATGAAAGCGCCCCAGTCGGTGGCCGCACGCATCGCCGATTGGCTGGACCGCGCCTCGTAGAAAATTGCGGACAAGGCGCAGCCGTTTGCAGCGCGGCCGAGGCGGGTACTGTGATGCCCTGGCGCCGCGGGCGGTGTGGACTGCCGTGCGGACAGGGTCATAATGCTGCACCGCCATCCGGGAGGCTGCCATGTCCGCGTCGAACCGCCTGCGCCTGAACCTGCTCGGTCCTGTCCCTCCCCACGCACGCATGCCGGATCGTCCAGGGCTCGGACAGATCCTGCTGGCGCTCGCGATGATCGGGCTCGGTGTGCGTGGATGCATTTACGGCGATCTCGCCGGCGTGTGGCAGCACCTGCCGGTCGCGCACCTCTCGGCCGAGGCCGCCATCGCGCCGGCGGTCGCCGTGCTGGAGCTGGCCTGTGGGCTTGGCCTGCTGATACGCCGCATGGCGACGATGGCCGCCGTCATGCTGGTCGTGCTGCTTGCATTGTGGACGCTGCTGCTGAAGCTGCCGGGCCTGGTCGCGATGCCCGGCATGGAGGCGGCCTGGCTGGGCGTGGCCGAGGTCGGCCTGATCCTTGCCGGCGGCTGGACGCTGATGGCGCTGCACGGTCGACGCCCGGGCGGCAGTCGCGGGGCGCGGCTGCTGTTCGCGCTTTCGCTGCTGCCGATCGGGCTGGCGCATTTCGTCTATGCGCCGCAGACGGTCGCGCTGATGCCTGCATGGCTGCCCTGGCACCTGGGCTGGGCCTGGTTCACCGGTTCGGCCAGCCTGGTGGCCGCCGCGGCGGTGATGCTCGGCTTGCTGCCGCGCCTGGCTGTGGCGCTGGAGGCGGCGATGCTGAGCATCATCACGCTCGTCATCTGGCTTCCGCGCCTGCTCGCCGCGCCGGGCAACGACAATTGGACGGCCTTCCTGATGTCCTCGGCGATCGCCTGCGGCGCATGGGCCGTGCTGGACGGCTACCGTGACGCGCCCCTGTGGGCCGTGGCCAGGCCCTTGCCGCTGGTGCCGCAGCCCCTTTCGCAGCAAGCCTGACGTCCGGTCAGCGCGTCACGCCCGATGCGTCCTTCGCCACAGGCTCTTGAAGGATCGCCCGCGTGTCGTCATTTCGTGGGCTCTTTCTTGCAGGATCGCCGCGTGGAACTGTTCTCTCCCTTCGCACAGCGCAGCCTGACCCTGCGCAACCGCATCGTCGTCTCGCCGATGTGCCAGTACTCGGCCACTGATGGCTTGCCGGATGACTGGCACCTCGTGCACCTGGGCAGCCGTGCCGTCGGCGGTTCGGCGGCGGTGGTCGCCGAGGCGACCTCGGTATCACCCGAGGGGCGCATCTCGCCCGGCGACACCGGCATCTGGAACGAGGCGCAAGCCGAGGCTTGGCGCCCGATCGCCGCCTTCATCCGCAGCCAGCACGCGGTAGCCGGCGTGCAGCTCGCGCATGCCGGGCGCAAGGCCAGCGCACGCGCGCCCTGGGAGGGTGGTGGCCCGCTGTCGGCGGGGCAGGGTGCATGGCCCACCGTGGCGCCTTCGGCGATCGCATTCGATGAAGGCTGGCACGTGCCGCAGGCGCTGGACGAGGCTGGCTTGCGCAAGGTCGTGGCGGACTTCCGCGCCGCCGCACAGCGAGCGCTGGAGGCCGGCTTCGAGCTGATCGAGGTGCACGCGGCGCACGGCTACCTGCTGCACCAGTTCCTATCGCCGCTCAGCAACCACCGCAAGGATGCCTACGGCGACAGCTTCGAAAACCGCACGCGGCTGTTGCGCGAGGTGTTGGCGGCGGTGCGCGAGGTGTGGCTGGAGCGGTTGCCGCTGTGGTTGCGCGTCTCCGCGACGGACTGGGCCGAGGGCGGCTGGGACGTCGAGCAGAGCGTGCAGCTGGCGCGCGAGGTCAAGCCGTTGGGCGTGGACCTCATCGATGTGTCCAGCGGTGGGCTGGTGTCGCACGTGAGGATCCCCGTCGGCCCCGGCTACCAGGTGCCCTTTGCAGCGCGGCTCCGCCGCGAGGCGGGCATCGCCACCGGCGCCGTGGGTCTCATCACCGATGCGGCGCAGGCCGCCAGCATCGTCGAAGAAGGGCAGGCGGACCTGGTGCTGATCGCCCGCGAGAGCCTGCGCGATCCGTACTTTCCGCGTCGCGCCGCGCAGGAGCTGGGAGCATCGCTGGTGGCACCGGTGCAGTACCGGCGCGCCTGGTAGCGCCGGAACCTTGAATCGGGCATGCCGGCGGCGCACGCTTGGGCTTACCGTCTGCCGGGCGTTCCGCCGCCATGACCGAGTTCACCAGCTTCCGCCAGTTCTATCCGTTCTATCTGAACGAGCATCGCCATCCCGCCTGCCGTCGGCTCCATTTCGCCGGCAGCACGCTGGTGTTGCTGGTGATCGTGGTGGCGATCGCGACGCGCGATGCGCGCTGGCTGTGGCTCGCGCCGCTGGCGGGCTACGGTTTCGCCTGGGTCGGCCATTTCGCGTTCGAGAAGAACCGCCCTGCCACCTTCCGCCACCCGCTCTACAGCCTGGCCGGGGACTGGGTGATGTACTGGCAGATCCTGCGTCGCCGGCAGCGCATGTAGCGCTCAGGCGCCCAGCGCCTGGTCCTGCTCGCTCAGCCAGTCACGGGTGTCCACCAGCGCTGCAGCGCTGGCAACACCATGTAACCGGTCAGGTGCAGCGCGGCGTTGCCGAGACATGGGTCCAGAGGAATCGGTACGCCGGCATGAACATGCAGCCGAGCAGGCACATCATCGGCTGCGAATAGCGCCGCCGCCACACCCGACGGAGCCTCGATCCGCGGCTGCGCAGAGCGGGGCCCGTCCTTGGCATCGTCATGGCATCCGGCCGCGGGGCGGAGCCTAACGGTACTGCTGGTGGCAGGACTGGCAGGCATCACCGACCGGCTTGATCGCCTGGGCCAGTGCGGCGCAATCGGTGGGGTGGGCCTGTACCGCGCCCTGCAGCGCGGTGCGCAGGCGGCCGGCGTGGTCGACGAAATCCTGTTCCGCGCCCGGGAACGCGTCGGCGATATCGGCCGAGGTCGACTGCAGGCGCAGCAGATGATCGTTCACCTGCGCCGCGTCGCACTGCTTGGCTTTCACCGACTGGCTCAGCGCGCCCATGTGATGGCCCATCACAGTCATCACCGCATGCGGCATGGGATTGCGGCTGCCCAGCGCCTTCATGGCGAACACGGTGCCGAGGGCCCCGATGACCAGGCCGAGCAGGATAAGCAACGCGGAACGTGCATTCATGAGGGGCCGCCGTCTGAATTGGAACGCCCAGAATACCGAAGCGCCGCGCTCTTTCGTAGCCGTAAAATGAGCTTTTCCCGCGTAGGAAACCGCACGTGATGGAAGGCAGTCTGCACCCCGCCCACCGGCGGTCCGCATGAGCGGCCCGCATTACCCGGTCGAGCGTTTCGAGGGCGTGGAACGCCTGTACGGGCGCGGCACGATCGAGCGCCTGATGAGTGCCCACGTCTGCGTGATCGGCATCGGCGGGGTCGGCTCCTGGGCGGTCGAGGCGTTGGCGCGCAGCGGCGTGGGGCGCCTGACCCTGATCGACGCAGACGAGGTCTGCGTGTCCAACACCAATCGCCAGCTGCACGCGCTGGACGGGCAGTGGGGCAAGCCCAAGGTGGGTGTAATGGCCGAGCGCGCCCATGCGATCAACCCGCGCATCCGGCTCGAGGCGATCGAGCGCTTCCTCACCACCGCCACGCTGGACGAACTGCTGGACCGCGGCTACGACGTGGTGCTGGATGCCTGCGATGCCTTCCGCGTCAAGCTGGAGGCGATCGCCTGGTGCCGGCGGCGCAAGCTGCCGATGGTGACGGTCGGCTCGGCCGGCGGGCGCACCGATCCGACGCAGATCCGCGTGCGCGACCTGTCCCGCACCGAGCATGATGCGATGTTCAGCCTGATCCGCAAAAAACTTCGCCAGGATTTCAATTTTCCGCGCAACCCGGACCGCTACTTCGGCGTGTCAGCGGTCTATTCGCTGCAGAACGTGCAATACCCGCAGCCGGATGGCTCGGTCTGTGGCCTGCGCCCGCCCGGCGGTGACTCCCTCAACCTGGCCTGCGGCGGCGGCCTGGGCGCAGGCACGCACGTCACCGGCGCGTTTGCCTTCGCGGCGGTCGGCAAGGTGCTGGAGAAGCTGCTCGAGAAGTAGCCCCGAATCCGGGCGGAGTGGCGCGGGAGGATGCTTGCCTCTGGGGAAGAGGATCGATGTGAGGAGTCGGGGGATCGGTGGTCGATCAAGGGCGCGCCCGTACGCGGCTGGCCGGCAAGAACGGATCTCGCTCCAACGCTCTCCCTGGAGGGGAGAGGGGCAAAAACTACCAGCCCATGTAGTGCCCGCCGTTGATCGCCAGGTTCGCACCGGTGATCCAGCTGGCTTCGTCGGTGGTGAAGAACGCCACCGCATGCGCGATTTCCTCGGGCCTGCCCAGCCGCCCGATCGGAATCTGCGCCACGATCTTCTCGCGCACTTCCTCGGGTACCGCCATCACCATGTCGGTGCCTACATAGCCTGGCGACACGGTGTTGACGGTGATGCCGAACTTCGCGTTTTCCTGCGCCAGCGAGATCGTGAAGCCGTGCATGCCGGCCTTGGCCGCGGCGTAGTTCGCTTGGCCGTACTGGCCCTTCTGGCCGTTGATGGAACTGATCTGCACGATGCGGCCCCACTTGCGCGCTCGCATGCCTTCGATCACCGGGCGGGTAACATTGAAGCAGGCGTTCAAGTTGGTGTTCACCACCTCGGTCCACTGCTGGTAGCTCATCTTGTGGAAGGTGGTGTCGCGGGTGATGCCGGCATTGTTGACCAGGATGTCGACCGGGCCGCATTCCTCTTCCACCGCGCGCACCATCGCTTCGGCGTCGACCGGGTCTGCCACGTCGCCGCGCACCATGCATACCTCGATGCCTTCGGCCGCCATCGCGGTGCGCCAAGCGTCGGCCTTGGCCGCGTCGCGGTAGTTGGTGGCGACCCGATGCCCCTGGCGCGCCAGGTAGCGGACGATGGCGGTGCCGATGCCGCCGGTACCACCGGTAACCAGTGCGGTGCGTGGATTCATTGCGAAGGTTCCCGAATCAGGGCGGCGACTGATGGCATGTATACCCCAAGTTTGTGACACCTGCCGTGGGCGGCGCGCCTGAAATCACGCCGGACGCGTCGCCGCATGCGGCAGGCACGCCGGCTCGAACCCGTCGAGCGCGGCCGCCAGCAGCGTCTGCGGGGTGGACGCCGTCGCGGACGTCTGGACGTCCAGGAACGCCAGCGCACGGCGCAACGCAGGCAGCGGATCAGCCGGGTCCACCGGATGCGCCCGTTCGGACTTCGACAGCTTGTGCCCCCCGGCGTCCAGCGCCAGCGGCAGATGGCGATAGGCGGGGGCGGGCAACGACAGGCAACGCTGCAGCCAAATCTGCCGGGGCGTGGCGTCGAGCAGATCGTTGCCACGCACCACTTCGGTGATGTCCTGGAAGGCGTCGTCCACCACGCAGGCGAGGTGATAGGCGTAGAAGCCTTCGACCCGGCGGATCACGAAGTCGCCGGCTTCGTCGCGAAGGTTCTGCTGCTGCCGGCCCTGCAACGCGTCGTCGAAGGCGACCGTCATGTCCGGCACGCGCAGCCGCCAGGCCGGCGGACGCTGCGGTTGTGGGCGCGCGATGCAATGTCCGTCGCGATGGATCCCTCCCGCTTCGGCCAACTGCGCCCGGCTGCACCAGCAGGGAAAGACCAGGTCGGCTGCCTGCAGGCGTTCGAACGCCTCGTCGTAGGCCGCCCGCCGCTGCGACTGGAACAACGGCGGCGCATCGGCCGCCAGCCCGAACGCCGGCAGCGCCGCCAGGATCGCCTGCGCCGAGCCCGCCACTTCGCGCGGCGGGTCGATGTCCTCCACCCGCAGCAGCCATTGGCCGCCCGCGTGGCGGGCGCAGAGCCAGCTGCCCACCGCGGCCACCAGCGAGCCGAAGTGCAGCAGGCCGGTGGGAGAAGGGGCGAAGCGGCCGCGGTAGTCCATGCGGGGGATTTTAAGGGGCTGCGCGAGCCGTCAGGTTCACTCGACCGAAACGCCCTTGGCGCGAGCATCACTTATCCCGGGCAGGATACTCCCGCAGGAGGTTTCCAATGGCCACTCCCGTCCAGGCTCACGACGACCCGCGCGAACACACCCGCAAGATCAAGGGCATGCTGCGCGAGGCGATGGACCACGTCCGCCAGGACGTGCCCAAGGTGTCCGATCCGAAGGCGCAGGCCTTGTTCGAGACTTCGGCCGAAGTGCTGGGCGGCCTGATCACTGCCTACGAGCACTTCGAACAACGCAGCGAGGATGCCTGGCGCTGAGCCGGGCCGTCGCGAATGACATCGCGGGGTCCGATCTGCGGCGACGCGGCCAACCCAGGACGCCGCCGCTGGATGGAAAGCGCAGGCGCCGCCCTGGCCGGCGTGGCCGCCATGCCGCTGGCCGCCCTGGCCGACGGGCAGAAATCCACCGACGTGCTCGCCGTGGAGGACCTCATGCGCGAGCACGGCGTGTTGCGCCGGGCCCTGCTGGTGTATGCCCGGGCGGCCAGCCTGCTTCAGCAGCGGCAGGCGATTCCGGTCCAGCCCCTGCGTCGGACCGCCGAACTGTTCCGCCGTTTCGGCGAGGATTACCACGAGCACGCGCTGGAGGAGGCGCACGTGTTTCCCGCCGTGGTCGCGGCCGGCGGCCCACCGGTGACGATTTGCCGCACCCTGCTGGCGCAGCATCGACGCGGCCGGCAGATCACCGATTACGTCCTGGCGGTCGGCGCCACCGGCATCGGCCGTTCCGCGATGGCGCCGCTGGCCGGTGCGCTGGCCGGACTGGTGCGCATGTACCAGCACCACACCGCGATCGAGGATACGGTGGTCTTTCCCGCCTGGAAACGGACACTTGCGCCGGCGCGCTACAGCGAGCTGTCCGAGCAGTTCGAGGCGCTGGAAAAGCGCATGTTCGGCCATGACGGCTTCGAGGACGCGGTCGGCCGTATCGGCGCCATCGAACAGGCCTTCGGGCTGGCCGATCTCGCCGCGCTGACCGCCCCGCCACCGCCCCCGATCCACCCGCGCTGAGCCGCGCCGCGCCGGCACGCCAGCCCGGCCCGGGCTCTTGAAACTAATGAACGCCGCCCCGAGTCTCAGCCCGTGGCGCGAGCCGCTTTTTTTTCATGACTGCCAAAGAGACAGCCGTGCGTCGAATCGTCCTTTTCCTTGCCACCAACATCGCCGTGCTCCTGCTGCTGAGCATCGTCTGCCGGATCTTCGGCATCGACCAGTGGGCCGCTGCCCACGGCTACGGCGGCATGACCGGATTGCTCGTGTATGCTGCCGTGTTCGGCATGGGCGGCGCCTTCATCTCGCTGGCGATGTCCAAGACCATCGCCAAGTACTCAACCGGCGCGCAGGTGATCGAGCAGCCGCGCAACGAGACCGAGCGCTGGCTGCTGGACACCGTGCGCCGCCACGCGCAGAACGCCGGCATCGGCATGCCCGAGGTGGCCATCTACGACGCACCGGAGATGAACGCTTTCGCCACAGGCATGAGCAAGAACAGCTCGCTGGTGGCGGTCAGTTCCGGTCTGCTGCAGCAGATGGACCGCGAGCAGGTGTCTGCCGTGCTCGGCCACGAGATCGGCCACGTCGCCAACGGCGACATGGTCACCCTGACCCTGATCCAGGGCGTGCTAAACACGCTGGTGATCCTGGCGGCGCGCGTGGTCGGCAACCTGGTCGACAGCTGGCTCTCCGGCGGGCGCGACAATCGCGGCGGCAGCGGCATCGGCTATTTCGTCACCGTGATGGTGCTGCAGGTAGTGTTCGGCCTGTTCGCCTCGATGATCGTGGCGGCCTTCTCGCGCTGGCGCGAGTTCCGCGCCGACCGCGCCGGCGCGCAGTTCGCCGGCCGCGGCGCCATGATCTCCGCGCTGCAGCGGCTCCAGGGCGACCACGGCGAAACCACGCTGCCCAAGGCCATGGCCGCCTTCGGCATCTCCGGGCACATGGCCGCCGGCCTGCAACGCCTGTTCATGAGCCACCCGCCGCTGGACGAGCGCATCGCTGCGCTGCAGGCGGCTCGATAAGCAAAGGGCAATGCCGCTCCGGGCGGTCGCCCTTTCTATCCGGGCGTCACTTCCGCGAAAGCGGGGATCCATTTGCTCTTGGGCGGCTCAGGGCGACATGGACTCCCGTTTTCGCGGGATGACGCCAGGACAAACCAAACACGCAAGCCACGGAAACTCCACGCATGAACGCATCCACTGAAACCCGCAAGTTCGAAGCCGAAGTCGCCCAGGTGCTGCACCTGGTCACCCACTCGCTCTACTCGCACAAGGAGATCTTCCTGCGGGAGCTGATCTCCAACGCCTCCGACGCCTGCGACAAGCTGCGCTTCGAGTCGATCGCCCACCCGGAGCTGCTGGCCGGCGAGGGCGAGCTGCACATCGATGTGAGCTGGGACGAAAAAGAGCGCACCGTCACCGTGCGCGACAACGGCATCGGCATGAGCCGCGACGAGGTGGTGGCGAATATCGGAACGATCGCAAGTTCGGGCACGCGCCGCTTCCTCGAAGCCATGAGCGGCGAGCAGAAGGCCGACGCGCGCCTGATCGGCCAGTTCGGCGTGGGCTTCTACTCGGCCTTCGTGGTTGCCGACAAGGTCACCGTGCTGACCCGCCGCGCGGATTCGCCCAACGGCGAGGGGGTGAAGTGGGAGAGCGACGGCAAGGGCGAGTACTCGCTGGAGCCGGTCGAGCTCGGCGAGCGCGGCACCACGGTGATCCTGCACCTGAAGGCCGACGAGGACGAGTTCCTGAAGCGCTGGCAGCTGGCCTCGCTGATCCGCAAGTACTCCGACCACGTCGCCTTCCCGATCCGCATGCCGAAGGAGGAAGAGGGCAAGTCCACCGGAGAGTGGGAAACGGTCAACGACGCCGGCGCCCTGTGGACCAAGCCGAAAGCCGAGATCAGCGACGAGGACTACATCAGCTTCTACAAGTCGCTCGGCCACGACTTCAACGACCCGCTGGCCTGGACGCACAACCGCGTCGAGGGAAGCCAGAGCTTCACCACGCTGCTCTACCTCCCGGCGCAGCCGCCGTTCGACCTGATGATGGGCGGACGCGACGAGCGCAAGGGGCTGAAGCTCTACATCAAGCGCGTCTTCATCATGGATGCGGCCGAGGAACTGCTGCCCAACTACCTGCGCTTCGTGCGCGGCGTGGTCGACGCAGACGACCTGCCGCTAAACGTCAGCCGCGAGATCCTGCAGCACAACCGCCAGCTCGACCGGATCAAGGCCGCCTGCGTCAAGCGCGTGCTCGATCTCATCGAAAAGCTCGCCAAGGACGAGCCGGAGAAGTTCGCCACCTTCTACAAGGCCTTCGGCAATACGCTCAAGGAAGGCATCGGCGAGGACGCCAACAACCGCGAGCGCATTGCCAAGCTGCTGCGCTATGCCTCCACCAAGAGCGAGGGCGCCGGCCAGACGGTCAGCTTCGACGACTACATCGGCCGCATGAAGGTCGGCCAGGATGCGATCTGGTACATCACGGCCGACAGCTACACCGCCGCCGCGGGCAGCCCGCAGCTGGAGGCCTTCAAGGCCAGGGACATCGAGGTGCTGCTGATGTCCGACCGCATCGACGAATGGATGCTCGGCTCGCTGAGCGAGTACGACGGCAAGAAGCTCAAGAGCGTGGCCAAGGGCGAGGTGCCCCTGGACGAGGCCGACAAGAAGAAGCAGGAGGAAACCACCAAGGCAGCCGAGCCCCTGCTAAAGAAACTGAAGGACTTGCTGGGCGACCGCGTCAGCGACGTCAAGGTTTCCGCGCGCCTCACCGACAGCCCGTCGTGCCTGGCCCTGTCGGACTACGAGATGGCTCCGCACCTGGCGCGCCTGCTGCGCGAGGCCGGCCACGACATGCCCGAGTCCAAGCCGACGCTGGAGATCAACCCGGCGCATCCGCTGGTCAAGCGAGTGGAGACCGAGGCCGACGAGGCCAAGGCGCGCGACCTGGCCACGCTGCTGCTGGAGCAGGCGGAGATCGCAGCCGGCGCGCCGC
Organism: Frateuria sp.; assembly: GCF_035943815.1. Taxonomy (GTDB): domain Bacteria; phylum Pseudomonadota; class Gammaproteobacteria; order Xanthomonadales; family Rhodanobacteraceae; genus Frateuria_A. Next base: position 34,847 of record NZ_DASZBU010000006.1, on the reverse strand, counting down.
TGCCCGACCCGGCGGGCTTCGTGCAGCGAATGAACCGTGTGCTGCTCGGCTGAAGCCCCAGCGCGGCGTTGAAAGGAAAAGGCCCGTCATCCGGCGGGCCTTTTCCTTGCGCGGCTCCGTGGCGCTCGGTCAGGCCAGGCCGCGGGCTTGCAGAAAGGCCAGCGCCTCGGCCGCGTCCTGCTCGAACCAGGCCTGCGTCGAACCCAGCCGGAAGCTGTAGCCCCAGGCGTCCATGTCGGCCATCAGCCGCGCACGGCCGACGCCCGCGAGCTCGTCGGCGAGCAGGATCTGCAGGTAGCAGGTGGCGTCTTCCTCTTCCACCGAATCGGTGGCGTCGGTGTGCACCTGGGCACGGCGTTCGGGCGTCAGCACCAGCAGGTGACAGGCCTCGTGCAGCAGCGAGTGCACGGGCGTGTCGTCGCGCGCGTAGACGGCCGTGCCGATGATGCCGGCCTCCTCGTCGCCCCAGTAGCTGCCGGGAATCGGGTCGCCGGCGGGCACGCGGTGCAGCGACAGGCCGAGGCGCGAGAGCAGGGCGGCGGGCGCCGCGTAGCCGATGTCGACCAGGCGCAGGACGGTGGGAGCGTTCATGGGTACACGGGGCCTTCGGCCCACCGCTTCGGTGGCGCAAGGCGGGCCGAAGCCCGCCTGCAGTTTACGGCGTGGCCGTCTTGCCCTCCGGCAAGGCGACCGACAGCTCCAGCACCTCGTGTCCGCTGTCGCGCTCGACGTTGATGTTGATCGCCTCGATGTCGACGTGGACGTACTTCTTGATCACCTCGAGCAGCTCGTTGCGCAGCAGTGGCAGGTAATCCGGCGCGCCGCGGGTGGAGCGCTCCTGCGCCACGATGATGCGCAGGCGTTCCTTGGCGACCGAGGCGGTGGGTTCCGGCTTGCGCTTCAGGAAATCCAGGATGCCCATCACGATCAACCTCCGAATACGCGCTGGAGAAAGCCCTTCTTGGCCACTTCGGTGAAGCGCAGGGGACGATCCTCGCCGAGGATGCGCGCGACCGTGTCGCGGTAAGCCTGGCCGGCGTTGGAGTTTTCGTCCAGGATCACCGGCACGCCGGCGTTGGAGGCGGCCAGCACGTTCTCCGATTCCGGGATCACGCCGACGACCAGGATGCCGAGGATTTCCTCCACGTCCTTGACGCTGAGCATCTCGCCCAGCGCCACGCGCGCGGGGTTGTAGCGGGTCAGCAGCAGGTGCTGGGTGATCGGGCCTTCGCCGCGCTCGGCACGGCGGGTCTTGCTGGAGAGCAAGCCCAGGATTCGGTCGGAGTCGCGCACCGAGGAGACCTCGGGATTGACCACCACCACTGCGTGATCGGCGAAGTACATCGCCAGGTGCGCGCCCTTCTCGATGCCGGCGGGCGAATCGCAGACGATGTAGTCGAAGCCTTCGTTGGAGAGGTCGTTGAGCACCTTCTCCACGCCTTCCTGGGTCAGCGCGTCCTTGTCGCGGGTCTGGCTGGCAGCCAGCACGAACAGGTTCTCGTGGCGCTTGTCCTTGATCAGCGCCTGCTTGATGGTGGCCTCGCCGTTGACGACGTTGACGAAGTCGTACACCACGCGGCGTTCGCAGCCCATGATCAGGTCGAGGTTGCGCAGGCCGACGTCGAAGTCGATCACCGCGACCTTCTTGCCCGCCATCGCCAGGCCGTTGGCCAGCGAGGCGCTCGTGGTGGTCTTGCCGACGCCGCCTTTGCCGGACGTGACGACGATAATCTCAGCGCTCAAGGGCTCTTCTCCGGTAATGCTCTGCAGGTGGGAATCGCCGGTCACAGCCGGGCGATCATCAATTTTTCACCATCGAGCCAGCATTGCACAGCCTGGCCTTCGAGGTCTTTGGGGATCTGTTCAAACACGCGGTAGTGGCCGGCGATGGCCACCAGTTCGGCACGGAAGTCGGACACGTAGATGCGCGCCTTCTCGTCCCCCTGGGCACCGGCCATGGCGCGGCCGCGCAGCCCGCCGTAGACATGGATGGAGCCGTCGGCGATGACCTCGGCGCCGTTGGCGATGGCGCCGGTGACCACCAGATCGCGGTCGCGCGCGTAGACCTGCTGGCCCGAGCGCACCGCGCCATCGTGATGCTGCGCGCCCAGCGCGGCGCCGGCGGGTGCGGCGGCGTGGACCGGGTCGCGCGCCGGCTCGGGGCGCGGTGCCGGCGCGGCGGCCGGTGCCGGCGTGGGCGACGCGATGCTGCCGCCGTCGGCCGGTTCGTAGGCGGCGCGGAACTTGGCGATCAGCGGCAGGCCCATGCGCTGGGCCAGCGCCTCAGTGGCGCTGGTGCCGTAGGCCAGGCCGACCGGCAGCATGCCGGCGCTGCGCACGGCCTCGAGCAGGGCGTCGACGGTGCCATCGTCGGGCAGGTCGGGCAGGTGCGACAGGTCCAGCACCACGGCGGCGCGGGAGAACAACTGCGGCGCCGAGCGCACGCGGCGCTCGAGCTCCTCGCACAGCGCGGCGGCGTCGACACGGCGCACGCGCACGCAGGCTATGCCGACCTGGCCGAAGCGCAGGTCGCAGGCATCAGAACTGATATCCATCTTTACGGTCACGGGCGCCGCTCTCCGACGAGGCGGCGCGGCTGGGAGGCGGGGGAAAGGGAAGCGGCGGGAACCGGCAACTCGCGCTCGGCCAGCCACGGCACGTCGGGCAGGCCGCCGCGCTCGAGCCAGGTTTCGCGCACGAAGGCGTAGCTGGGCAGGTCCTTGGCCAGCAGGCTGACCTGCGGGCCAGACTCGGCCATGCGCTGCTGGCCCACTTCCTGGAAGCCATAGGTGCCGTGGAACAGCACCACCACGTCGTCGCGCGGCTCCAGGAACACCTCGCAGGTGAGCAACGGCACGCGCACCTCGGCATAGCTGGTCACGTCGCAGTAGAACACCTTGCCCAGGCCGTGGCGGCGGTAGGCATTGGCGATGACGATGCGGTCGATATAGACGAACGACTCGTAGTGCTCGGCGAACCAGCGGTAGTTGGGGCTGTCGTAGTTGCCCCCATCGCGCAGCGCGATCAGGAAGCCCGCCAGGTGGCCGTCGATCTCGGCGACGCGGAAATACTCTGCACGCTCGTAGAAGTAGCGCAACTGCGCGGCGTCCAGGGCGAGGATGGAGCGGCCGGCGGCGTTGTTGAGCGCCAGCACGGCGTCCAGATCGTGCTCGCGCACGTCGCGGATGGCTAAGGCCATTCGTTGCTCCGCAGAGGTAGGGCGATGAACCGATGGGCCGGCTTGGGTGGCCCGCAGGTGCGCATTATGGCATGCGGGGCCGGGCCGCACACCCTGCGCCGGGCTGTAAAACCTTTGTAAAACGCGGCCCTGCATGGCTTCCGGGGGGATGACTTCTCGCGCATTGCACGGGGCCGGAGGGAGCCTATGATGCGGCCCATGTCCTGGACGAACTTCAATCACATCCGGCTGCTGCGTCTGACCGGCCTGTTCACTTACCTGTGCGTGGCGCTGCCGTTGCTGCCCGGCAGCTGGAGCCTGGCCCAGGTCAGCGCCTGGTGGAGCAACCCCAACATTTCGGGCTGGATCCTGTCCTATCTGGTGTTCGGCTTGACCTACCTGCTGCTGACCGGGCGCTCGGGCATGAGTAGGCAAAGCGGTCGTGCGCAGGCGCTCAAGCTGTTCGGCCTGGTCGTGCTGACCGGCTCGGCGGTCGCGATGGGCTGGTTCAGCCAGAGCGGCCTGTCGGCCATGCTGATGCTGGTGATCGCGGTAGTGCTGCCCTGGCAACTGCCGGTGGGAGCTGGCCTGGTGTGGATGCTGGCGCAGAACCTGATGCTCATTCCGATCATCGCCAGCTACATGGGCTGGACCATCGTCACGGCCTTCCTGCAGGTTTGCATGTACCTGGGCATCTCGGCGCTGGCGTTCTTCACCTCGATGGTGGCGAGCCAGCAGACCGAGGCACGCGAGGCGCAGCGCCGCCTCAACTCCGAACTGCGCGCCACCCGTGCGCTGCTGGCCGAGTCCACCCGCATCGCCGAGCGCATGCGCATCGCGCGCGAACTGCACGACCTGATCGGCCACCACCTGACCGCGCTCAGCCTCAACCTGGAGGTGGCCAGCCATCTGGCCAACGACGCCGCGGGCGAGCACGTGCGCAAGGCGCAGGCGACCGCCCGGCATCTGTTGTCGGACGTGCGCGAGGCGGTGAGCGAACTGCGCCAGGACGACGCCATCGACCTGACCCAGGCGCTGCGCAGCCTGATCGAGGGCGTGCCGGGGCTGACCGTCCACGTGGACATGCCGCCGCGCTTCAGCCTGGAGGATCCGCGCCGCGCGCAGGTGCTGCTGCGCTGTGCGCAGGAGATCATCACCAATTGCGCCAGGCATGCAGGTGCGCGGCAGCTGTGGCTGACCTTCGCCTATGCGGATGCCAACCAGATCGGTCTGCACGCGCGCGACGACGGCCGCGGCACGGCACAGTTCAAGCCCGGCAACGGCCTGTCCGGCATGCGCGAGCGGCTGGCCGAGTTCGGCGGCAGCGTGGCGGTGGATACCGCGGTCAGCGAAGGCTTTGCCCTGACCGTGCGCCTGCCGCTGGGCGAGGTGCTGGAACTGGCCCATTCGCCCTCGCGACTGGAGCCGCCGGCACTGAGCATGTCGTGACGGCAGCCAGGCGCACGTCATGCCAGAATGGCCCGGAGCGCCGGCCGCCACATCCCCCGCGTGAACCGCGCCTATCACCGCATTGTTGAGGAACCGCGATGATCTCCGTCTGTCTCGTCGATGACCAGAACCTGGTGCGCCAGGGCGTCCGTTCGCTGCTGGATCTGGCCGAGGACATCCGCGTCGTGGCCGAGTGCGCCGACGGCGCGCAGGCGGTGGCCGACATCCCGCGCATCCGGCCCGACGTCGTGCTGCTGGATTTGCGCATGCCCAACATGAGCGGGCTGGAGGTGCTGCAGGCGCTGTCCGCCCGCGGCGAGCTGCCGCCGACGATCATCCTGACCACCTTCGACGACGACCAGCTGGTGCTGCAGGGACTGAAGGCCGGCGCGCGCGGATACCTGCTGAAGGACGTGTCGCTGGAGCAACTGGTTGAGGCAGTGCGTACGGTCGCCGCCGGCGGCTCGCTGGTGGCGCCGATGGTCACCCAGCGCCTGCTGGCCGGGGTGGGGCGCATGCAGAACCAGTTCACCAGCCTGGAGCAGCCCGACCCGCTCACCGAGCGCGAGACCGAGATCCTGCGCCTGCTCTCGGGCGGCTATTCCAACAAGGAGATCGCCAACTCCTTGAAAGTGGCCGAGGGAACGGTGAAGAACCACGTTTCCAACATCCTCTCCAAGCTGGGCGTGCGCGATCGCACGCGGGCGGTGCTAAAGGCGCTGGAACTGGGCATCGTCTGACTGCGGCGGCGGCCCGGCCGGTCCGCCGCTGGCCCCCCTTGCAGGCGCCTGCCTGCCCGATGGCGTTCCAGCCCGTGAGCAAGTACCATCCGGAGCTTCGGCATTCGCCGACCCTCGCCCGTGCCTTCCTCCGGGGTTCCACCCCGTGGTGCGGAACCCGACGGGAACCTTTAGCGCTGCGCGGAAAACGCTCGGAGAACCCAGGTAATGATGCGTGTTCTTGAATTCATTGTGGCCCTGATCATCGTCGCCGTGCTCGGTGTCGTGGTAGGCGTGATCATGCCCGGCAGCGGCCATGTGGAGCGGTCGCTGGTCTTCGGCAAGGACATGCGCCAGGTCTACGACATCCTCGACAACTTCCGCCGCTTCGAGGACTACTCCTCGCTGCGCCAGGAAGACCCGAAGATCCAGTTCAAGCTCTCCGGCAAGTCCTATGGCCCGGGTGCGGAGCTGAGCTGGAGCAGCGACAACGCCAGCATCGGCGAGGGCAAGCTGACCATCGCCAGCGCCGAGCCGGAGTTCTTCAAGGTCGACGAGACCGTCAACAGCGCCAGGATCATCTGGAACCTGGACAACGGCTGGCGCGGCCAGGACAAGCACTTCACGCTGGACCTGGAGCGCCAGGGCAGCCGCCACCAGCTGACCAAGGCGACCTGGTCCTATGACGTGGCCTACGGCTTCAACCTGATCAACCGCTACTCCAACCTGTACATCCACGGCGATCCGGACTCCTTCATCCAGTCCAGCCTGGGCAGCCTGCAGAACGTACTGGCGGCGGTGCCGAACATCGACTACGGCAAGCTGATCCCGTACATCCAGCAGACCAAGCCCACGCCGGTGCTGCTGGTGTCCACGCAGATCCAGCGCAACGGCGGCCTGGCCGCGCTGGATGACGCCACCGCGACCGCGGTCAAGCAGATCCAGGACGCGGCCAAGAAGCTGGGCGTGAACGTGGTCGGCCCGCGCATCATCTTCACCACCAACTACGGCGACCAGACCTACACCTTCGACGTCGCCATGCCGATCGATGCCACCAGCCTCACCGTCGCCGGCCAGAGCCAGCAGCTGACTGCTCCGCAGCCGCCCAAGCTTGGTGACGAAGAGCCGGCCGCCTCCACCAGCGCCCCGGCCGGCGCCAGCAGCAGCGCCAAGCCTGCCGCCGCTCCCGCGCCGGGCGACCATGACCGCTTCGGCCGTCTGGTGGTCGACGCCAACGTGCGCGCCACGCTGGCCTTCGGCGAGCCGTCGCTGGTCGGCGTGTGGAACGGCACCGCCGCCGGCGTGCCGCAGACGCGCGAGATGCTCAAGGCCTACGCGCAGACCCACGGCTACAAGTTCGACGAGGTGACCAACCGCCTGTACGACATCGAGGTGCAGCCGGAGGTCAAGGACAAGGGCGGTAACGTCACCACCTACGCCAAGTACGACGTCTATCTGCCGCTGCTGGGCGACAACGTGCCGGAGCAGACCCCGGAGCAGGCCGCCGGTATCCCACAGCCGACCCTGGAAGCCGCTCCGGCCTCTTCCTCCTCGGCACCCGCCGCCGCTGGCTCCAGTGCCGCCCCGGCCCAGGCGGCCAGCGCGGCCCACTAAGTCCGCATCGCCGAAAACACCCATCCTGCCTGCCTCGCGCAGGCAGGATTTTTTTTGGGCGAAGGCCGGCGAGCCTGCATCGCAACGGTGCGCTAGAGTGATGGACCGACCTATCCGCCACACCGCATGATCGAAGCCGACCGACTCACCCGCTGCTATGGCCGCCTTACCGCGGTGGACGCGTTGTCGCTGCGCGCCGAGCCGGGACAGGTGCTCGGCTTGCTCGGGCCCAACGGCGCGGGCAAATCCACCGCGATGCGCATGATCGCCGGCTTCCTCGCACCCACTGCCGGTACCGCCCGCGTCTGCGGGCACGACGTGCAGCGCGAACCGCTCAAGGCCAAGCGTGCGCTGGGCTACCTGCCCGAGGGCGCGCCGAGCTACGGCGAGATGACCGTGCGCGAATTCCTCACTTTCATCCTGCGGGTGCGTGCGCTACCGGTCGAGGCCGGGCATCGCCGCTTCGACGAGGTCGTTACGCACCTGCAACTGGAAGAAGTGCTGGACCAGTGCATCGATACCCTGTCCAAGGGCCTGCGCCGGCGCGTCGGCCTGGCGCAGGCGATCCTGCACGATCCGCCGGTGCTGATGCTGGACGAGCCGACCGATGGCCTGGATCCGAATCAGAAGCACGCCGTGCGCCGGCTGATCGACGCGATGGCGCGCGAGCGCACCATCCTCATCTCCACGCACCTGCTCGAAGAGGTGCATGCGCTGTGCAACCGCGTGGTGATCATCGCGCGCGGCAGGCTGCTTGCCGACGCCACGCCGGCGGAACTGGAGGCGCGCTCGCGCTACCACGGGGCGGTGTCCTTCAGTGCGCCGGGCAGCGGCGTCTCGCAGGAGATGCTCGGCCGTCTGCCGCAGGTGGCGGCGATCGAGGTCGACCCGCTGGACGGGCGCATCACCGTGTTTCCCAAGCCGGGCGCACGCGTGCTCGAGCCGGTCGAAGACCTGCTGCGCCAGCAGGGCCTGGAAGTGTCGGAGATCCAGTTGGAGCGCGGGCGGCTGGACGAAGTCTTTCGGCAGATCACGATGGGGGAAGGGGCATGAGTCCCATCCCCGCCATCATGCGGCGCGAGCTGCGCAGCTATTTCGTCACCCCCGTGGCCTACGTGTTCCTGGTGATCTTCCTGGTGCTTGCCGGGTTGCTGACCTTCTACGCGGGCGATTTCTACGAGCGCGGCCTGGCCGACCTGCAGCCGTTCTTCGTGATGCATCCCTGGCTGTATCTGATCCTCGCCCCGGCCTTGTCCATGCGCATGTGGGCCGAGGAGGCCAAGGGCGGCACGCTGGAGCTGCTGCTGACGCTGCCGGTGACGCTGGTGCAGGCGATGCTGGGCAAGTTCCTCGCCGCCTGGTTGTTCCTCGGGCTGGCGCTGGTGCTGACCTTTCCGATCTGGATCACCGTCAATTACCTGGGCGATCCGGACAACGGGGTGATCTTCGCCGGCTACCTGGGCAGCTGGCTGATGGCCGGCGCGTTTCTGGCGGTCGGCGCCTGCCTGTCGACGTTGACGCGTAGCCAGGTGGTTGCCTTCATCCTCACCGCGCTGGTGTGCGTGCTGTTGATTCTGGTCGGCCAGCCGCAGGTGCTCGACTTCTTCCAGGGTGCGCTGCCGCGCAAGCTGGTCAACGGCGTGGCCCACCTGTCGATCCTGCGCCACTTCGAGGCGATCGCGCGCGGCGTGCTGGACGTGCGCGACCTGATGTATTTCCTGTTCACCATCATCGCCTGGCTCACCGCGGGCGTGCTGGTGCTCGACCTGAAGCGGGCACGCTGACGATGCGCCGCCCGCACATCGGCCGCCGTACCCTGCTGGTCGCCGCGCTGGTCGCGCTGACCCTGGCCTTCATCGGCGTCACACTGGCCAGCAGCCGCTGGCTGCGCGCCGCGCGCATCGACCTGACCGCCGACCATCTCTACACGCTCACGCCCGGAACCCAGCACATCATCGACGGGCTGCATCGGCCGCTCAAGCTCACGCTGTACTTTTCCGACCATGCCACGCGCGACCTGCCGCAATTGCGCAGCTACGAGCAGCGAGTGCGCGAGATGCTGCAGGAAATGGTCGCCCGCTCCCGCGGCCGCATCCGCCTGCAGGTGATCGACCCGGTGCCGTACTCGGACGACGAGGCCAGCGCCGAAGGTGGCGGGCTGACGCCGGTCAACGGCGGAAGCAACGGCGAGCGGGTGTTCTTCGGGCTGGTCGGCAGCGCCTTGCCGGTCGGCGAGGGCGAGGGCGAGGAGCGCAGCCTGTCGGTTCCGTTCTTCGATCCGACGCGGGAAACCTTCCTCGAGTACGACATCGCCAAGCTGCTCTACGAACTGGACCAGCCGAGCAAACCGCACATCGGCCTGCTCAGTTCGTTGCCGTTGGCTGGCAATCCGGCCATCGGCGCGCCGCCGTGGGCGGTGGTGCGGCAGCTGGAGCAATTGTTCGACGTCAAGACCCTCGACGCGGGCAGCCTCACCCGCGTGGGCAACGACATCCAGGTGCTGCTGGTGGTGCACCCGAAGCGGCTGCCGGAGGCGGCGGTGTACGCGCTGGACCAGTACGTGCTGCGCGGCGGCCACCTGGTGGTGTTCGTCGACCCCGACGCGGAGCTGGACACCACTCCCTACGTCGACAGCAACGGCGTCACCGACGACCACGATTCCAGCCTGCCGCGCCTGTTCGCGGCCTGGGGCGTGGCGTTCGATCCGAAGTCGGTCGTGCTGGACCGCTCGCGCGCGTTGCAGATCGAATTGGCCGGCAGCAGCCTCAACCATCCGGCGATGCTTGGCCTGGGGCCGCAGGAGCTCAACCACACCGACGTGGTGACCGCGAGCCTGCAGCGGGTCAACGTTTCGACCACCGGCAGCTTCGACCTGGCCCCCGACACGCAGAACCGCCTGCTGCCGTTGATCCAGAGCAGCGCCGAGGCCGAAAAGGTTCCCGCCGAGCGCGTGCTGGAGGCGGCCAGCGATCCGACCTCGCTGCTGCAGGGCTACCGGCCGGACAACCAGCATTACGTGATCGCCGCGCGCCTGCGCGGCACGCTTCGCAGCGCGTTTCCGCAGCGCACCGGCACGCCGGGGCACCTGGCGCAATCGGGCCCCGACGCCGAAGTGGTGCTGGTGGCCGATACCGACCTGCTCAGTGATCGCCTGTGGGTGGAGACGCAGACCTTCCTGGGCCAGCCAATGCTTTCGGTGTTCGCCAACAACGGAGACTTTGTCACTAACCTGGTCGACAACCTGAGCGGCTCCTCCGCGCTGCTTTCCATCCGCGGCCGCTCCGCCTCACAGCGGCCGTTCACCCGTGTGCGCGCCCTGCAGGCTGCGGCCGACCAGAAGTTCCTGCTGAAGAAACAGGAACTCGAGCGCGAACTGGCCGAGACCCGCCAGCGGCTGGACGAACTGCAACCGGCCAAGGGCGGGCGCCCCAACGCCACCAGCGCCCAGCAGAAGAGCGAGATCGAGCAGTTCCAGCAGCGCCGCCTGGCGATCAACAAGGAACTGCGCGACGTGCAGCACCAGCTCAACGCGGAGATCGACGCGCTGGGCTTGCGCCTGAAGGTGGCCAACATCGTGCTGGTGCCGGCGCTGGTCACCCTGGTCGGCCTGCTCTACGGCTGGCGCCGCGTGCGCCACAGCCGGTCCCGCCGCTAGCGCCCAAGGCCATTCCATGCGGGAGGAGGCGACGTTGCCTTCCCGTCCGGTGGGAGCATCAGGCTGGAGCAATCACTCTCGCGTCGATGGCCATACATTGCGCGCCTACCCGATGCACGGCGGCAGAAGGAAGCGACATCCCGGCCGAGCGCATCCACGCCTGAAGCGGCGGCAATCTGCCGCAAGCATCCCGGCATGCGGAACGTTCGGGCTATGCTTGCAGGCTGGTGACGTACGGGCCGGTGATGGGACTGCTGCTCAAATGGATCGTGCCGTGGGAGTTTTCGTGGGTGTTCCTCGCGAGCTTCCTGCTGGCTGCGGTGCTCTATTTGCGCGGGTCGCGCGAGCTTGGCGTCGGCTTCGGTCGGCGAGTCGCGTTCTGGGTCGGCATGGCGATCATCTACCTGTCGCTGCATACCTACCTGGATTATTACGCGGAGCACGAGTTCTTCATGCACCGCATCCAGCAGGTGCTGCTCCACCACCTGGCTCCCTTGCTGATCGTTGCCTCCTATCCCGGCGCGGCGCTGCGAGCAGGCCTGCCGCTCAGTTGGCGTGTGCGCGTGCTGCGGCCGGCCGCGCGGTCGTGGCCCTGGCGGGCGGTGGATGCGGTGCTGGGCAACCCGGCGGTGGCGACGTTCCTGTTCGTCGCGTTCATCCTGATCTGGCTGGTGCCGTCGATGCAGACGCTGGCGATGCTGGACTGGCGGATCTACCGCTTCATGAACTGGAGCATGCTCGCCAGCGGCTTCATCTACTGGGCGCTGGTGCTGGACCACAGGCCGCGGCCGCCCGGACGGATGACGCCGGGGCTGCGTGTACTCTCGCCGGCGATCACCATGACGCCGCAGATCCTGGCGGGTGCCATCGTGACCTTCTCCAAGACCGACCTGTATCCGATCTTCGAGATCTGCGGCCGCGCCTTCACTTTCAACGTGCTGACCGGGCAACTCGTCGGCGGCGTGATCATGTGGGTGCCGGCGGCGATCATCGAATCGATCGGGGCCCTGTTCGCCCTGCGACAGTGGCTGGCCTTGTCCAGGCGCGGTCGCATCCGGCGCGAGCACCGCGTGCAGCAGGGCCCGGTCGCGCGCAATGCCTAGGACCGGTTCCGCGGCCTCGCGGGCCGCGGCGCGAGCGCTACAGCGCGTTGGCGGGCTTGGCGAGGAAGTCGGTGGCCAGCGTGCTGCCATCGGCGAAGCGCAGGCTGACCCGCACGGTCTGCCCGGGCTGCACCAACCCGGCCGCGTCCATCAGCATGAGGTGGTAGCCGCCGGGCGAGAGTGCGACCTGGCCGTGCGCGGGCACTTCCAGCCGATCGACCATGCGCATGCGGCCCATGCCGGTCTCGGTGGAGCTCTGGTGCAGCATCACGCTGCCGTAGGCCGGGCTGCTAGCGCCCGTGAGCACGGCCGGCTGGTCGCCATCGTTGCGCAGGGTGACGTAGCCGCCGGCCGGCAGGGCGCCAGGCAGCACGCGGATCCACGCGCCGACCGCGTGCACATGGGCCGCTTCGCCGGCGTGTGCGGTGCCGACGCAGAGCAGCCCGGCGAGCAGCAGGGAAAGGGGGCTCGGGCGCATGGTCAATCTCCGGTCTTGAGCAGGAGATAGAGGTCGTGGACCAGGTCGTCCTGCGGGGTGGCGGGCGTGGCGAGCAGGCGTGCGCGGCCCTGGCGGTCGAACAGGTAGATCGCCGAGCTGTGGCTCACCTCGTACTGGCCATCGCCCTTGTCCGGTTCGCGGGTGAACGCCGAGCGATAGCGCTTGCTGAGCGCCTCGATCGCGTGCGGCGTGCCGGTCAGGCCGACTGCGCGCTTGTCGAACGCGTTGACGTAGGCATGCATGATCGCCGGCGTGTCACGCGCCGGGTCGACGCTGACGAAGAGGATGCGTGCACCGTCGGCCGATGGGCCGACGCGTTGCAGCACCGCGTGCAGGTGCGCGAGCGTCAACGGGCAGACGTCGGGGCAGTGGGTGTAGCCGAAGTACAGCAGCACCACCTTGCCGCGATAGTCCTCGCCGGTCACCGGTTTGCCCGCATCGTCGGTGAGCTGGAACTTGAGGTCGGGCATATGGCCGCTGACGTTGGTCAGCCGCCAGGGCAGGGCGCCCTCGCGATGGCAGGCGGCCAGGGACAGCACGACCACGAGCAACAGCAGACGGGCCAGACGCGAAGGCTTCATGCAAGAATCCGGGCGATGCATCACGCCAGCATACGCCACGCGGCGTTGGGGCGCCGCCGATGAGGAGCCTATGCGACAACCTGTCCCCACCCTCGGGCACTGGCCTTCATGGCTAGCCGGCATGGCCGGCGCCAGTGCGGTGGTGCTGGGCGCCTTCGGTGCGCACGCGCTGCGCGGCGTGCTGGATCCGGCCGGGCGCGAGCTTTGGCATACCGCCTCGCAATACCACTTCTGGCACGCGCTGGCGCTGGCGGCGGCCTGCCTGGCACCGGATGGCCGTGCACGGCGTATCGCCTCGGGCGCCTTCGCCGTAGGCATCGTGCTGTTCAGCGGAAGCCTCTATGCGCTGGCGCTGGGCTCGCCGCGCTGGTGCGGTGCGATCACGCCGCTGGGCGGCGTCGCCTTCATCGTCGGCTGGATCGCGCTGGGCATGGCGCTTCATCGCATGGACAAGCCCGCGTCATAGCCGCGTCATGCGCCGGCGCGATGCTGCGCGCATGCGCCGATACCTCTCCCCTTCGCGACTTCCGCGCCGGCTCGACCGGCGCCTGCGGTTTGCCGCGACCGCCCTCGCCGCGGCGGCGCTGGCTGCGCTCGTCCTGCCGGCTCCGGTGGAACGCCCGCAGAAGCAACTGGTGCGCTGGACCGCCGAGGGCCACGACTGGCTGCTGGTGGCGGACCGACAGCAGGACCGCATCAGTGCCTACGACGCGCGCAATGGCCAGCCACTGGGCACGATCGACCGCGCCAGCGGCCTGGCCGACGTCGACCGCCTCGTGCTCGAAGGTCGCTGGCTGGTGGTGCTCGGAGATGCCGGGCCGCAGGTGGTGCGGCTGCCCGGCTTGCGGCCGCAGCCACTGGCCGCGGTATCGCGCTGAAGCTTCGGGTGGGTTGCGGAGGTCGCCGGTGCCAGGCTACGCCTCGTCGTCGGTCGCCGGGCGGGTCGTGCCTGCGTTCATCCGTCCCGATTTTCGCAATGCCTCGCGCAGCACGTACTCGATCTGCGCGTTGACGCTGCGCAATTCGTCGTCCGCCCAGCGCTGCATCGCCTCCAGGACGCTGGCGCTGATCCGCAGGGGATAGGCTTTCTTCTCCGCGGCCATGGGTTCAGCGGCGCTCGCGCCGCTGCGCGGCCATGGCGATGCCGATCACCGGGGCCACGACGGGTCGGACAGGGCATGGGTCATGGGCCGTCCTCATCCGTACAGCGTGCCGGTATTGACCACCGCCTGGGTGCCGCGCTCGCCGCAGAGCACCACCAGCAGGTTGCTGACCATCGCCGCCTTGCGTTCTTCGTCCAGCTCCACCACGCCTCGGCGGCTCAACTGGTCCAGCGCCATCTCGACCATGCTCACCGCGCCTTCGACGATGCGTGTGCGCGCCGCGATGATGGCGCCGGCCTGCTGGCGCTGCAGCATCGCCTGGGCGATTTCCTGCGCGTAGGCCAGATGGCTGATGCGCGCCTCGATCACCTGCACGCCGGCACGTTCCAGCCGGGCCTGGATCTCGTCGCGCAGGTGGTTGTTGATCACCTCGCCGTGGCTGCGCAGCGAGGGCTGGCCTTCCTCGTGGGCGTCGTACGGATAGCTTTGCGCCATTTGCCGCAGCGCCGATTCGCTCTGGATGTGCACGAAGTTCTCGTAATCGTCAACGCGGAACACTGCCTCGGCCGTGTCGATCACCTGCCATACCACCACGGCGGCGATCTCGATCGGGTTGCCGTCGCTGTCGTTGACCTTGAGCTTGCCGCTCTCGAAATTCCGTACGCGCAGCGAAAGGCGCGCCTTGGCGTAGAACGGGTTGGTCCAGCGCAGGCCCTCATCGCGCACGCTGCCGGCGTACTTACCGAACAGCTGCATCACCTGCGCTTCGTTGGGCGCGACCTGGAAAAAGCCCTTGAGCAAAAAGCCGGTGAGAACCAGCAACAAGGCTCCCGGGATCACATGCGGGGCCGGTTGCCCGGCCTCGGCCGTCACCAGCAGCCCCAGACCAATGGCCGCCAGGGCCAGGCAGACCCCTATGAAGGGAATGCCGGCAATCGAAAAACCCTTGCGCTCGTTCATGTCGCTACCTCCCTAAGGTGCCGAGAAGTAGATATCAAAAACATATCAACCGGCAAGTGGCGTCAGCCGCCGCGTCCGCCGCTGGTGCCGCCGTTGCCCGTACCGCTGCCCGCAGGCGCCGCCGATCCTCCGACCGGCGTGCTCAGGTCCGCATCCGGCACCGCCTGGCGGATATGCAGGTTGCCGAACAATTGCGTAGTGGCGGCGAAATGCCAGGGATCACCGTCACCGCTGGCCAGCGCCAGGTGGGTGCTGTCGAAATGGCGCAGCGCCGAGTCGAAGCTCTCCCAGCGGCCATCGACCCAGGCCTGCACCCACTCATGGGGGATGAACTGCCGTGATTCGCCAGCGAAGCGGTCCGCATACACCATGCCGCTGACCACCCGCGCGGGAATGCCCTGGGCACGCGCCATGGCGGCGAGCAGCACGGCGTACTCGGTGCAGTCGCCCTCGCGGCTGTCGAGTACTTCCAGTGCGGAGGCGTAGCCGATGTCCAACCCGTGCTCGGTGATGTAGTCGCTGACGAACAGGCGCAGGCGCCGCATGCGCGAAAGATCGTCGCGCGCGCCGCCCACCGCCTTGGCGGCGAGCCGGCGGATGGCAGGAGCGTCGGACTGCAGCCAGGCATTGGGTTCGCGGTCGGCCGGCGTGGGCGGCGCCTGTCGCCCCGGGTGGGCGCTGCTTACGTCGATCATCCAGTCGTCGCCGCCCAGCGCGGTGACCTGCTGTTCGTCGGTGACGATGAACGGCTGCCCGATGCCTCCGCTGACGTGGATGCGATAGCGCATCGGCACCGAACGGACGTACTGGGGCAGCAGCCGCGGCGATTCGACCGTGGCGGCGCGCAGCATGTCTACCGATTGGTTCGGCGCAAGCGCGCAGGCGCGGTCACAGGCGAGCATTTCCAGCGGTTGCCCGAGCAGACTCATCAAGCCCTTGCGGGCGATGCCATCGCCGTCGATCCACAGGTCCAGCGTCTGGTGGCCGTGCGGCAGCGCCAGCGTCTGGCGCTGGTGGCTCAGCCGCATCGCGCCGCCGGGCAGGGCCACCGTTTCGTCGCCCAGGATGTCCACCCGGACATCCACCACCTGCAGGCTGGACGGGTCGAACTCACGCATCCGGTAACTGTCGCCAGGCCTGCGACCGGCGGCCACCGCTGCCAGCCGCTGTCCCTCGGCCAGCAGCGCGCCGCCGGGCCAATCCATCAGCGATGTGCGGGCCTGGCCGCCCACCGTAGTGGTGATCAGGTAGCGGCCCGCGCCGTCGGTGTGCGCTTCGACCGTGCTGTCCATGGAGGACATCCGTGTACGTGCCGAGAACCCAAGCGGCTGGCCCCGGGGGCCTTCCAAGCTGCGGCTAATGTTCGCCAGATGCATGGGCTTGCCCGCGCGACTCAGGTCCAGCGCCAGGGTCTGCGTGGTGACGAGGATGCCGTTCTCGCCCTCGCGGTCGACCTGGAGATGACCGACCTTGCGGCCGCCCAGCAGCACGGTCATCCAGTCCGTTTGCAACGGCGCTGCCGCATGCGCGGCGGTGCAGGAGCCCAGCAAGAAGACGCCCACCAGCAAAGTGGGCAAGGTGAGCAGGACGCGGCGCATGGTCAACCCCGGGGATGGATGACTGATCACCAGTGGAGCCGGTGGCCGGCGCCACGTCAATGCGCAGTGCAGCGTAGTCCTACAATGCGCGCTTTTCCGCCGGAGCCGACCATGAAGCCGTTTGCCACGCCGCTGTCCGATCGCGCCCTGCGCGTGCTGCTGCTGGGCTCGGGCGAGCTGGGCAAGGAGGTCGCCATCGAACTGCAGCGCTATGCGGTCGAAGTCATCACGGTGGATCGCTACGCCGATGCGCCCGCGATGCAGGTGGCGCACCGCAGCCACGTGGTCGACATGCTCGATGGCGCCGCGCTGCGCTCGGTGATCGCGCAGGAGCGGCCGGACCTGGTGGTGCCGGAGATCGAGGCGATCCACACGCCGACCCTGGTCGAGTTGGAGAAGGAAGGCCTGCGGGTGGTCCCCACGGCACGCGCGGCGTGGCTGACCATGGATCGCGAAGGCATCCGCCGCCTCGCCGCCGAGGAGCTGGGCCTGCCCACCTCGCCGTACCGGTTCTGCGACAACGAGACCGAATACCGCGCCGCGGCGGAGGCGATCGGCTACCCGTTCGTGGTCAAGCCGGTGATGAGTTCATCGGGCAAGGGCCAGAGCACGGTGCGCAGTCTCTCCGAGCTGGCCGAGGCCTGGAACTACGCCCAGTCGGGCGGCCGCGCGGGACAGGGGCGGGTGATCGTGGAGGGGTTCGTCGATTTCGACTACGAGATCACCCTGCTCACGGTGCGCCACCAGGGCGGCACCAGCTTCTGCCTGCCGATCGGCCATCGCCAGGAGCACGGCGACTACCGCGAGTCTTGGCAGCCGCAGCCGATGAGCGAGGCCGCGCTGGCCGAGGCGCAGCGCCAGGCCGCCGCCGTCTCGGCGGCGTTGGGCGGCTGGGGCGTGTTCGGCATGGAGTTCTTCGTGAAGGGCGACCGGGTGATCTTCTCCGAGGTCAGCCCGCGTCCGCACGACACCGGGCTGGTGACGTTGATTTCGCAGGAGCTGTCCGAATTTGCGCTGCATGCACGGGCGATACTGGGCCTGCCGATCCCGGCGATCCGCCAGTTGGGGCCTTCGGCTTCCTGCGCCGTACTGGTCGAGGGCGAAGGCCGCGCGCCGCGCTACCACGGGGTGGCCGAGGCGCTGGCCGAGCCGGACACGCAGCTGCGCATCTTCGGCAAGCCCGAGGTGAAGGGCCGGCGGCGCATGGCGGTGACGCTGGCGCGCGATGTGGACGTCGGCGCGGCGCGTGCCAAGGCCGTGCGGGCGGCCGGACACCTGAAGGTCGAGCTGTAGGTGGAGCGGGAGTCGGGTCCGGCTGCCTCGCCGCAGGGAGGAGAGGCCGCTCGATCGGTTAGGCTCTCCGCTTCAACCGAAGGGGGAGACCCATGGCGTCGGAAGGCTTCTCGCACTGGCTGATCGTCCTGGTGCAAACTCTCACGGCCTTGTTCCTGTTCGCGCTGGTGCTGGCCGCGGTCATGGTCGTGGCGGTGTGGATCGGCGACCGCTACCAGACCGGCAACGCAGTGCTGCGCAATTTTCCCGTCATCGGCCATTTCCGCTACGGCTTCCTGCGCCTGGGCGAGTTCTTCCGCCAGTACCTGTTCGCCAGCGACCGCGAGGAACTGCCTTTCAACCGCGCCCAGCGCGTGTGGGTCTACCGTGCGGCCAAGAACGCCGACACCACCATCGGTTTCGGCACCACGCGCGATCTTTCCGCCGAAGGCGTGCCCTTCTTTGTCAACGCCCCGTTCCCCAAGCTGGAAGGCCACCACGTTCCACCCAAGCCGGTACGGATTGGTCCGTACGCGCGCGAGCCCTACGACCACGCCGCCTTCTTCAACATCTCGGCGATGAGCTTCGGCGCGTTGTCGGCACCGGCGGTGCGCGCGCTTTCCTTCGGTGCGGCCAAGGCCGGCATCTGGCTGGACACCGGCGAGGGCGGCCTGGCGCCCTACCACCTGGAGGGCGGCTGCGACATCGTCTTCGAGATCGGCACCGCCAAGTACGGCGTGCGCACCGCCGACGGCCAGCTCGACGACGACAGGCTGCGCGCTATCTGCGCGCATGCCCAGGTGAAGATGGTCAGCATCAAGCTCGGCCAGGGCGCCAAGCCCGGCATGGGCGGGCTGCTTCCCGGCATCAAGGTGACGCCGGAGATCGCCGCCATCCGCGGCATTCCCGTGGGCGAGGATTCGCAAAGCCCCAACCGGCACCTGGACATCGCCGATGTACCGCAACTGCTCGACGCCGTCGCGCACGTGCGCGAGGTCGGCGGCAAGCCGACCGGCTTCAAGGCGGTGCTCGGCGACTGCGGCTGGATCGCCGAACTGTGCGACGAGGTGTGGAAGCGCGGCATCGAAAGCGCGCCGGATTTCATCATCGTCGACGGTTCCGAGGGCGGCACCGGCGCCGCGCCGCAGACGCTGATGGAAGGCGTGGGCCTGCCCCTGCACGAGGCACTGCCGGCGCTCATCGACACACTGATCGCCAAGGGCCTGCGCGAGCGCATCAAGGTGATCTGCTCGGGCAAGCGCATTACCGCGTACGACGTGGCCTGGGCGCTGTCGATGGGCGCGGACTTCGTCAATTCCGCACGCGGCTTCATGCTCGCGCTCGGCTGCATCCAGTCGCTCCAGTGCAACCGCAACACCTGCCCGACCGGCATCACCACGCAGAACCCGAAACTGCAGCGCGGCCTGGTGGTGACCGACAAGACCGAGAAGGTGGTGAACTACGCGCGCAACCTGATGTACGAGGTCGGCATCATCGCCCACAGCTGCGGCGTGGACGACCCGCGCCAGCTCGATCGCACGCATTGCCGCGTGGTGGGCGACGACGGCCTCTCGGTGCCGCTGGTCAAGCTGTTCCCGTATCCGCAACCGGGCTCGGCCAGAACGGCCTTCGGCCAGCCTTCCACCTGACGCGGGCGCGAACCGCGGACGCCGGTGCTCAGTCCAGCGCTATCCAGCCCTCGCGCGTACGGACCTGCAGCGGGCGGTAGCGGCGCTTGTAGTCCATCTTCGGGTGGCCTTCGATCCAGAACCCCAGGTATACCCACGGCAGGCCGCGGCGGCGGGCCAGCTGCACCTGCTGCAAGATGGCGTAGGTGCCCAGGCTGCGGGCGGCCTCGTCCGGGTCGAAGAAGGTGTAGACCGCCGACAGCCCGTTGAGGCACACGTCGGTGACGGCTACCGCGAGCAAGCGCGCTCCGCGGCGGAATTCGAGGAACAGCGTGGGGCTCCACGGTGCCGTCAGGAAGCGGCGGAAGTCGCTAGCGTCGGCTTCATCCATGCCCCCGCCGCTGTGGCGGGTGCGCAGGTAGCGCTCGTACAGCGCGTGGCGCTCGGCGTTGTAGCCGGCCATGCACTCGACCACGGACAGGTCCGCGTTGCGTTTGAGGCAGCGCCGCTGCGAGCGGTCCGGTGAGAAGCCCTCCACGTCGATGCGGCAGGGCGTGCAGGCGTGGCATTGCGGGCAGTTGGGGTAGTACAGGTGGCCGCCGGCACGGCGGAAGCCGCGCTCCAGCGCTGGGCCGTAGAGCTGGTCCAGGCGCGGCGCCGCCGGGTCGATCACCAGGTTCTGTGCCGTGCGCTCGGCGAAATAACCGCAGGTGTGCGGCAAGGTCTGGAACAGGCGAACGCGTTCGGAGCGCATGAGCCGATTCTATGACCGCGCTGCCGCACGGTTGCAAATTTTCCGAGAAGGCCGCCTTGACCTGATGGCCGCTACAGCTTGCCCATGTAGCGCAGCATCAGCACCACGAACGCGGCGGCAAGCACCAGCAGGACGATGCGCCTTACCCGCGTCGCCACGCTGGCGCGCCGCGATTCGGGCGTGGGGTTGCGCGCCAGGGCGAGTTCCTCGCCGTGGCGCACCATCGGCTCGATGCCGATTCCGCGCATCAGGGCGCGCGCCTGGGTGTAGTCGTCGGCGCGGTTGACCCACACCTGCGGCCAGCTCTCGCGGTTCTCGCTGCGCTGGGAATAGCTGAAGCGCTGGTAGCTGGGGCGGTTCCAGTTGGAACGGCCGGTGATGGTCGTGTCGATGCCGTGTTCGGCGAGCAGCGCGACCACGCGGTCGATGTTTTCCTGGCGGGGCGAGGTGTAGAGCGGGCGCATGGTGCGAGTCTAATGCCTCACTCGCCGCGCAGGCGGATCAGCCCTTCCTGCGCGGTGGAGGCGACCAGAGCGCCGTCGCGGCTGAAGATCTGCCCGCGTGCGAGGCCACGGCCGCCCTGCGCCGTGGGACTGTCGAACGAGTAAAGCAGCCATTCGTCCACGCGGAACGGGCGGTGGAACCACAGCGCATGGTCGAGGCTGGCCATCTGCACATTGTGGGTCATGTAGGAGATGCCGTGCGGCAGCGTGGCCGTACCGATCAGGTGGAAGTCCGACGCGTAGGCCAGCAGCGCACGGTGCAGCACCGGCGAGTCACCGATCGGCGCGGTCAGGCGGAACCAGATGTGCTGGATCGGCGGCCGCTTGGTCGGGCGCAGCTCGTCGCGCGGCCATACCTGGCGGAACTCGAATGGACCGTCGATGCCCAGCCAGCGCTGCAGCTTCACCGGCAGCTTGGCCAGTTCGTCCGGCGGCAGGTGGCGCATGGGCTCGACGTCTTCCGGCGCGGGCACCTCGGGCATGGCGCTCTGGTGCTCGAAACCCTTCTCGGGTTCCTGGAAGGAGATCGCGCCGTTGAGGATCGGCTGCCCGTGCTGGATCGCCACCACGCGCCGTGCCGAGAAGCTGCCACCGTCGCGCGCGCGCTCCACCGAATAGACGATCGGCGCCTCGATGTCGCCCGCGCGCAGGAAATAGGCATGCAGCGAGTGCGCTTCGCGACTGGGGTCGACGGTCTGCTGCGCGGCCGCCAGGGCCTGGCCCAGCACCTGGCCGCCGAACACGAAGCGCGTTCCGATGTCGCGGCTCTGGCCGCGGAACAGGTTGTCTTCCAGCCGCTCGAGCTGCAGCAGTTCGACCAGTTCCTTGACGTGCTCTTCCCGCATGGGGTGTCCGTGGTGCGTGGGGGAGAGTGGATTATAGGGGAGCGCCGGGGCGCCTTCGGCCCTCTCCCTGTAGGGGAGAAGGGGTTGTGCTCGCCCCATAGCCGCTCAGGCCCGGATGCGCTCCAGTCCGCACGCGGGAACGATCGCGTCCCACGGGAACAGCGGTCCGGGATCGAGCTTGCGCGGCACCATCACCAGGGGATCGTCGCTGGCCGGCACGCGGGCGGTATCCAGGTCCTCGTGGCCGGCCACCGCGCGCAGGTTCGGGAAATCCTTTCGAAGCTGCGCCAGCAGCCGGCGCAGGGCTTCGACCTGTGCAGGCGGATACGGCTCGCCCATGGTCTGGTTGCCTGCCGCGAACCAGTCCGGGTAGCGCCCAAGATTGACCAGCTCGATGCCGATCGAGTCGGCGTTGCGGCCGCGCACGTGGTGGGCGATGCGCGTGCCGGGCACGTAGCAGGCGATGCGGCCGTCGCGGTCGATGTAGTAGTGCCCGCTGTTGCCGGCACCGCTTTCGTAGAGCACTTTCTCGCCGTATTCGCGCGCCGTGGCGAGATCGGGCAGTTCGGTGCAATGGATTACCGCCAGCGTCACCGCTCCGGCCGGGCGCTCGGGCAGGCAGTCGACGTAGGGCAGCGGCTGGTCGGCGATGGCGCACATGGCAGGAAGTCTCGCACGGCACCGGCTATCATGCGCGGTCCCACTGCGGCCACGAGACCCGGGCGATGCGCGGCACGATCCTTCTTTCGCACGGCTCGGGCTCCAGCCCCGAAGCCACCAAGGTCAGTGCGCTGGCGGCGCTGGCCGAGGGGCGCGGCTGGCGCACGCGGCGACCCGATTACCGCGAGGATGACGCGCATGGCCATGCCGGTTCGGTGGCGCCGCGGCTGGCGCGCCTCAACGCTGCGATCGCCGCCTGCGACACGCCGCCGGTGCTGGTCGGCTCCAGCATGGGCGCATTCGTGTCCGCGCTGGCTTCGCTGGAGCATCCGGTCGCCGGCCTGTTCCTGCTCGCCACGCCCGAGGCCATTCCCGGGCTCGACATTGCGCTGGACGCCCGCCAGGACGTGCCCATGCTGCTGCTCCACGGCTGGCGTGACGAGGTCTGTCCGCTGGACCACATCTATGCATTCGCCGGCCGCCGCCAGCTACCCTTGCTGGTCCTGGACGACGACCACCGCCTGGGCGGAAGCCTCGCGGCAATCGAACGACAGTTCGCACTGTTCCTTGACTCTTTAGCATGAGCGGGTACTTCGCCACCTGCCCCAAGGGCCTCGAATACCTGCTGCGCGACGAACTGCTCGCGCTGGGCGCAGCCGAAGCGCACGAAGCGTTGGCCGGCGTGCGTTTCACGGGCACGCTGCAGACCGCCTACCGCGCCTGCCTGTGGTCGCGCCTGGCCAGCCGTGTGCTGCTGCCGCTGGCCGAGTTCGACGCGGCCGACGACCAGGCGCTCTACGCCGGCGTGCAGACGATCGACTGGTCGCAGCACCTTGCCCCGCACGGCACCCTGGCGGTCGACGCGCATGCGGCACTGAGCAAGCTCACGCACAGCCAGTTCATCGCCCAGCGGGTGAAGGACGCGGTAGTCGATCAGTTCCGCCAGCGCGAGGGCGCCCGGCCGGGCGTGGATACCGAGGAGCCGGACGTTCGTCTGAACCTGCGCCTGAAGCGCGACCGTGCAATCCTGTCGTTGGACCTGGCCGGTACCCCGCTGCACCGGCGCGGCTGGCGCGAAGCGCAGGGCGAGGCGCCGCTGAAGGAGAACCTCGCCGCCGCGATGCTGCTGCGTGCGCACTGGCCGCAGGTCCATGCCGCCGGCGGCGCCCTGCTCGATCCCATGTGTGGCTCCGGCACGCTGCTGATCGAAGGTGCGCTGATGGCCGCGGATGTCGCACCGGGCCTGCGCCGGGAGTACTTCGGTTTCCTAGGCTGGCGGCAGCACGACATCGCGCTGTGGCGCGGGCTGCTGGATGAGGCACGCGGACGCGCCGAAGCGGGACTGCGCGGGCTGCGCGCGGCGTTCTTCGGCTCCGACGCCGACCCGCGCATGCTGCAGGTGGCCAAGCGCAACGCGCAGGAAGCGGGAGTCGCCGGATTCGTGACGCTGGAAAAGCGCGACGTGGCCCATGTCTCGCCGCCGCCGGGTTGTCCGACGGGCCTGGTCATCACCAACCCGCCCTATGGCGAGCGGCTGGGCGAGCGCGCGCAAATGCCCGTGCTCTATCGTGCCTTGGGCGATGCGTTGCGCGAGCGCTTCACCGGCTGGCGCGGTGCCGTGCTCGCCGGAGACGCGGAATTGGGGCGCGCGCTCGGGCTGCATGCGGACAAACGCTACGTGCTCTACAACGGCGCGCTGGAAACCGTACTGCTGACCTTCGAGCTGTCACCAAGGGAACCGGTCGTGCGCGAGCCCAGGCCGCTTTCCGCCGGCGCGCAGATGCTCAGGAACCGGCTGGATAAGACGCTGCGCCACCAGCGCAAGCGGCTTGCCCGTGAAGGCATCTTCTGCTGGCGCGCCTACGACCAGGACCTGCCCGAGTACGCGGCGGCGATCGACGTCTATGGCAGCGGGAAGGGCGATGCCTGGTTGCACGTGCAGGAGTACCGCGCCCCGGCCGATGTGCCGGCCGACGTGGCGCGCACGCGGTTGCGCGAGATCGTGCGCGTGGCCGGCGAGGTACTGGGGGTGCCGCGCGAGCGCATCGCGCTGAAGACCCGCGAGCGCGGGAAGGGCGGCGCCAAGTACGGCCGTTTCGACCAGCGCGGGCAGTTCCACGAGGTGGAGGAGGGCGGCCTGACCTTCCTGGTCAACCTCACCGACTATCTCGATACCGGCCTGTTCCTCGACCATCGCCTGGTGCGCGCGAAGCTGCGCGAACTGGCCGAGGGGCAACGCTTCCTCAACCTGTTTGCCTATACCGCCACCGCCAGCGTGTACGCCGCCGCCGGTGGCGCGCGCGACACCACCAGTGTCGATCTCTCCGGCACGTATCTGGAGTGGGCCTCGCGCAATCTTGCGCGCAACGGCTTTACCGGCGCGTCGCACCGGTTGGTGCAGGCCGACGCGATGGCTTTCCTGCGCAACGACCACGGCCGCTATGGGCTCATCTACGTCGACCCGCCGACGTTCTCCAATTCCAAGCGCGCCGAGGACTTCGACGTGCAGCGCGACCATGCCGCGTTGCTGCTGGCCTGCGCCGGCCGCCTGGCGAACGACGGGGTGATCGTGTTCTCCAACAACTACCGCCGCTTCAAACTCGATCGCCCGGCGCTGGAAGAACGCTTCGCCATCGAGGACTGGAGCGCGGCCAGCATTCCTTTCGACTTCGCCCGCCGGGCCGACATCCACGGCTGCTGGTTGCTGCGCCCGCGCCGCCCGGATGCGGCGGCCAGCCCGTGGGACAGCGCCCGCATCAAGCGATAGTCCTAGCGCCGGCTGAAGCCAGCTTGGAAACAGCCGTATCGCTTAAGTAGCGATTAAGCCCACCGGACGGAGCATCTTCGCCACGGGCACAGTCGCCCGGATGGAGGCGCAAATCATGACCAAGCGTTGGCTGAGCAAACCTGCCCTAGCGATGGCCGCGCTGCTGGTGGCATCGGCCGCGGCGCTGCCGACGGCTGCCTCGGCGCATGGCTGGCACGACCGCGACTGGCACGGTGGCGGTCACTACGATCGCGACTGGCATGGCGACCGCTACGACCGCGACTGGCATGACGGTTACCGCCATGAGGGCGGCCACTGGAGCGGCGGGCGCTGGATCGCCGGCGCGATCGTGACCGGTGCGGTGATCGGGCTGGTCGACAATGCCCTGAACCCGCCGCCGCGTACCGTGGTTTACGAGCAGCCGGTGTACCGGCGCCCGGTGCGGGTCATCTACGAAGAGCCGGTCGTGACCCGGCGTGTCATCGAAACACGTACCGTGTACGAGGCTCCGCCGACCCGCTACGTCGGCGACGACGACGACGATTGAATCTTTCGCGTTCGCCATGAAAAAGGGCCCGGCATCGCCGGCCCTTTTTTCGTTTGCTGCGGCGTCATTTCGCCGGCGGCAGTTCGGCACCACTACCGTGGTGCACGGCGTGCTTGCGCAATTGTTCGAACTTGTCCTGATCGATCAGGGAGACCGAGGCGATCGCGCACGGTGGCTGGTCGCGAGCGCTCACAGTCTCGCCCACCTCGCCGCAGATGCGGCCCCCGCCAACGGCCTTGTTCGCTTCGCTGGCGCGAAGCCTGAAACCGGGCAGACCCACGCCCAGGCGGGGACAATCGGCCTGCAGGTGCACCACGTAGCGATAGGGCCCGGTGCGCACCAACGCGGTACGCGCGTCGACGACGTGCCAGTCGTTGATCTTGTCGGTCTGGATGCACCACGCATAGGGCAACGGCTTGTGCGCGGGGGGCGCATTGCCGGCAAACGCAGTAGTGCAGCTTGCGGCGGCCAACAGCAGCAGGGAAGGCAGGCGTTTCATGACATCACCTCACTGGGGACGGAGGTACGGGGGACTGCGTCGCGCAGCATCGCGCGCCTGCGCCGCCGCCGCCAGTGTCAGCGATCTGCCATGGGTGGATCACGAGTAATGAACGATGGCTGCGCCATGCTTGGCGGATGCCAACGGTTCGATTCATCCTCCGGTACAGCGCCGTACCCGAGCATTCGGGGTGCGGGTCATGACGGCAGTGTACACACTCGCTGACGATGTGTTGGCGGGGCGCTACCGGCGCGTGCGCGAGCAGACCCTGCAGTTGTGCGAACGGCTATCAGCCGAAGACATGATGGTGCAGTCGATGCCCGACGCCAGTCCGGCGAAATGGCATCTGGCTCACACCACCTGGTTCTTCGAGCACTTCGTGCTCGGCCGCGACCCGCGCTATCGGCCGCGCGATCCGGCCTGGCATTTCCTGTTCAACTCCTACTACCAGAGCGTGGGCCCGATGCATGCGCGGCCGCAGCGGGGGCTGCTCTCGCGGCCGGCGCTTGCGGATGTCCTGGCCTATCGCCGCCATGTCGACGAGGCGGTGAGCGAACGGTTGCTGCGGGATCAGGACGCGGCGCTGCCGCCGCTGGTGGAACTGGGGCTGCAACACGAACAGCAGCACCAGGAGTTGCTGTTGACCGACATCCAGCATGCGTTCTGGTGCAACCCGCTGTCGCCGGCGTACCGGAGCCAGGCGTCGCAGGCGGGCACAGGCCTCCACCCGGCGCCGCTGGAATTCCTGCCCGGGCGCGAGGGTGTGTTCGAAATCGGCAGCACGGGCGAGCACTTCGCATTCGACAACGAGACGCCACGCCACCGCGTACTGCTGGCACCGCACATGCTGGCCAACCGCCTCGTCACCAACGAGGAGTTCGCCGCGTTCGTCCACGACGGTGGCTACCGCGAGCCGACGCTGTGGCTGTCCGACGGCTGGGCCACGGTGCAGCGCGAAGACTGGCAGCGGCCGCTTTACTGGCAGCCGGACCTGGCCAGCGCCTTCGGCCTGGCCGGCGTGCAGGCGCTCGACCCGGCTGCGCCCGTCTGCCACCTGAGCTACTACGAGGCCGATGCCTTCGCCCGCTGGGCCGGTGCGCGGCTGCCCACCGAAGCGGAGTGGGAAGTCGCCGCCGCCGCACTGCCGGTGGAGGGGAACCTGCTCGACGAGGTGCCGCGGCTGCCTGGAGCGGCCTGTGGCCCGGGCCTGTTGCAGCTATACGGCGATACGTGGGAATGGACGGCCTCGCCATACGTCCCCTATCCGGGTTTCCGGCCCTTGCCCGGTTCGCTCGGCGAGTACAACGGCAAGTTCATGTGCGGGCAGTGGGTGCTGCGGGGCGGCTCCTGCGCCACGCCCCGCGACCACGTACGCGCGAGCTACCGCAACTTCTTCCCTCCGCAGGCGCGCTGGCAGTTCGCCGGGCTGCGCCTCGCACGTGACCGATAGACTTCCAAGGAGTCCCGCCGCATGAACATCCGTGCCCTGGACCTGCACGACGACGGACGCACACCACCGGCCAGTGGCCTGCTGGAGATCGTCCAGCGCGGGCTGCGCGCGCAACCCAAGCGCCTGCCCTCGTGGCTCTTCTACGACGCGCAGGGCTCGGCGCTCTTCGAGCAGATCTGCGAGCAGCCCGAGTATTACCTGACCCGCTGCGAGATCGCCCTGATGCAGGTGCACGCGGCCAGCATCGCCGACCGGCTGGGCGTGGACGTGCGCCTGGTCGAGTACGGCAGCGGCAGCGCGACCAAGACGCGCCTGCTGCTCGGGCACATGGCATCACCGGTCAGCTACGTGCCTGTGGAGATTTCCCCCGATCCGCTGCATCAGAGCGTGCGGCAGCTGGGCGATTGCTTTCCGCAGCTGCCGGTGCAGCCGTTGTGCGCCGACTTCACCCGCCCGCTGCGCCTGCCGATCCCGCCGCGTGCGCCGCGGCGCACGGTGATCTACTTTCCCGGTTCCACCATCGGCAACTTCAGCGCGCGCGAGGCGGTGACGCTGCTGCGCAAGATGCGCGGCGAGATGGGCGAGAACGGAGGCATCCTCATCGGAGTGGACCTCAAAAAGGAGGTCGGCTCCATCGAGGCGGCCTACAACGATGCGGCGGGGGTGACCGCCGCGTTCACGCTCAACATGCTGGCGCGGCTCAACCGCGAGCTCGGCAGCGATTTCGATCTGGCTGCTTTTCGTCATCGGGCGCACTACAACGCACTAGCCGGACGCATCGAGACCAGCCTGGTCAGCCAGCGCGCGCAGAAGGTGCAGGTGGGCCGCGCGCAGGTCGCCTTCGGAGAGGGCGAGGCGATCCGCGTGGAAATCAGTTGCAAGTACTCGCCCGAGGACTTCGCCTCGCTCGCCGCCAAGGCGGGCCTGGAGGTGATGCGCGTCTGGGTCGATCCGGAGCGCATGTTCAGCGTGCAGTATCTGGCGCGTGCCGGGTCGGTGGCGCGCTGAGCCGACGCAGGAGCCTTCCCGGGGCCCCCGTGGTCGCCGCAGCGCGTTGGGCCCGGCGGCCGTAGAATCGCGCTCCCTCAACCCTCCCTTGAGTTCCGATGGCATCACCCGTCGCCGCCGCGCCCGAGGGTCAACTCGACGCGCTGTTCCTGCCCTTCGTCCAGGGCGAGCTGGCGCTGCCCGCCGCCGCCCGCGTGCTGTTCCTGCGCGCGCGCGGCGGCTATCGAATGCGCGAATGGGCCGGCCCAGGCTGGCTCTGCGAGCAGGGTTTCAAGCCGTTCGCCGATGACCTGGAGCGCGCGGGGTTCACGGTGGGCGAACCGACCGCCGGCGACCGCTACGATCGGGTGCTGATGCTGCCGCCGCGCCAACGGGAGGAAGCGCGGGCGGTGTTCGCGCGCGCGGCGCATCATGCGTCGCCGGGCGGCTGCGTGCTTGCCGCCGTGCCCAACGCTGAAGGGGCGAAGTCGGCCGAGGCCGATTTCGCGCGGCTGTTCGGTTCCGTGCGCAGCCTTTCCAAGCACAAGTGCCGCGTGTTCTGGGCGGCGGTGGGCGACCGCATGGATCATGAGCTGCTGGACCAATGGATCGTCTCGGACGAGCCGCGCCGGACCGCCGACGGCTATCTCAGCCGGCCGGGCCTGTTCTCCTGGGACCGCATAGATCCGGCCTCGGCGCTGCTGGCGGCACACCTGCCTGTTGACCTGCGTGGTCGGCTCGCCGATCTGGGCGCCGGTTACGGTTACCTCTCGGCACAGGCCATCGCGCGCTGCCCGGCCGTCACCTCCGTCGATCTCTACGAGGCGCAGGCGCGCGCGCTCGGACCGGCCCAGGCCAACCTGGACGAGGCCATCACCGCCAGCGGGCGCAAGATGGACACGCGCGTGCTGTGGCATGACGTCACCCGCGGCCTGCCGCATCGCTACGACGCCATCGTGAGCAACCCGCCATTCCACCAGGGCCGTGCGGACCTGCCCGAGCTCGGACGCGCCTTCATTACGGCCGCCGCCGCCGCCTTGCATCCCGGAGGGCGTCTGTGGATGGTCGCCAACCGGCATCTTCCCTACGAGGCGACGCTCGACTCGTGCTTTGCGCAGGTGCGCACGGTGGCCACGCAGGATGGCTTCAAGGTGATCGAGGCGGTGCTCGCATGAAGCTTTTGCGCATGATCGCCAACCTGGGCTACGGCAGCCGCCGGGACGTCCTGCAGTTGTTCGGCGAAGGCCGCGTCACCGACGCGGCGGGCGAACGGCTCTACGCCGATGACAGGATCGAGCACGCCCAGGTGCGCATCGACGGTGAGCCGCTCGATCCGGCCAGCGGCCTGGTCCTGCTGATGCACAAGCCGCTCGGCGTCACCTGCTCGCGCAAGGACGCCGGTCGGCTGGTCTACGACCTCTTGCCTCCACGGTGGCGCCGTCGCGAGCCTGCGCTGTCCACCGTCGGGCGGCTCGACCGCGACACCTCCGGGCTGCTGCTGATCACCGACGACGGCGCCCTGCTGCATCGGATCATCTCGCCGAAAGCCAGCGTGTCGAAGGTTTACGAGGCGACGCTGGCGCGCGACCTCGGCGACGACGAGGCTGCGCTGTTCGCCAGCGGCACGCTGATGCTGGAATCGGAAACCACGCCGCTGGCGCCGGCGCGGCTGGAGGCGCTTTCGCCACGGCGGGCGCGGCTGACCGTCACCGAAGGGCGTTACCACCAGGTGCGCCGCATGTTCGCGGCGACCGGCAACCACGTCGAGGCGCTCGAGCGCGTGGCGATCGGCCAGCTGACGCTCGGCGATCTGGCGCCCGGCGAGTGGCGGGTGCTGGACGCGGCGGCGGTGGCGCAGGTCTTCGAAACTCCCGCGTGAGCCTCTGCGCAACCGCCGGCTAGAGCAACTTTGCCGGCGTAGGAAGGCGCTTGCCGTACCACTTGCGCCGCTCGTCACGGCAGCCCGGGCTGCCCATCGCGTACTTACGGCAAATGGTCGGGCGGTCTTCGTAGATGGTGCAGCGGGAGGTGTTCGGGTCGATCGCTGCGCACCAGCCGTCCTCGCCCTTGGCAAGGGTGGCCAGCCCGTGGTCGTCGTGCGCGACCAGCCAGTCGGGCACGTGGTCCTCGGGCATCAATACCACGGTGAGCCGGCAGCAGACCGCGTCGCACGCGGTGCACTGCACGGTCGGATCGATGTCGTAGGCGTATCTGTCAGTTTCGAAGTCGTCGTTCACGCGCCAGTATGCGGCTTGCGGCGGCAGGGTGTGCAAAGGAATCGTGTTCGTCCCGCGCGGTCGCCCCTTCGGTCGCGCATGCGATCATGCGCACATGCGCTTCGAGTTCGACAATGCCTTCGTGCGCGAGCTTCCCGGCGACCCCGAGAGCGGCTCGCGTCTGCGCCAGGTGGAGGGTGCCTGCTGGTCAGGCGTCGAGCCGGAACCGGTGGCCATGCCGCGCGTGGTGGCCTGGTCGGCCGAAATGGCCACGACGCTCGGCCTGAGCGACGCCGACGTCCGCAGCGAGCGCTTCGCTCGGGTCTTCGGCGGCAACGCATTGCTGGAGGGCATGCAGCCGTGGGCGAGCAACTATGGCGGCCACCAGTTCGGCGTGTGGGCCGGGCAGCTGGGCGATGGCCGTGCGATCTCGCTGGGTGAAATGCTCGATGCGCGCGGGCAACGCTGGGAGCTGCAACTGAAGGGCGCCGGCCCCACGCCGTATTCGCGCGGCGCGGATGGACGCGCGGTGCTGCGGTCGTCGATCCGCGAGTTCCTCTGCAGCGAGGCGATGCACCACCTGGGCATTGCGACCACTCGCGCGTTGTGCCTGCTCGAAACCGGCGAGACGGTGGTGCGGGACATGTTCTATGACGGCCATCCCCGTCCCGAAGCCGGCGCGATCGTCTGCCGCGTCGCGCCCTCGTTCATCCGCTTCGGCAACTTCGAACTGCCCTATGCGCGCAACGACGTGGCGCTGCTGCGCCAGCTGGCCGACTTCACCATCCGTCGCGATTTTCCGCAGTTGCGCGGGCAGGGCGAGGCGATCTACGCCGACTGGTTCGGCGAGGTCTGCGAGCGCACCGCACGGATGGTCGCGCAGTGGATGCGCGTGGGCTTCGTGCACGGCGTGATGAACACCGACAACATGTCCATCCTCGGGCTGACGATCGACTATGGCCCCTACGGCTGGATCGACGACTACGACCCGGACTGGACACCCAACACCACCGACGCCAGCCGCCGCCGCTACCGCTTCGGCCAGCAACCGAACGTGGCGTGGTGGAACCTCACCCGGCTGGCCTGCGCGCTCTCCCCGTTGTTTGCCGATACGGCGCCGCTGCAGGCGGGGTTGGACCGCTACGTTGCCGCGTGGGAGGCCGCCGATCGCGCCAACGTGGCCTCTAAGCTGGGCCTGGAGCAGGCTCGCGACGAGGACCTGGCCTTGCGCGATGGCCTTCACGCCTGGATGCGCGAAGCCGGCGCGGACATGACACTGGCCTGGCGTGCGCTCGTCGACTTCGAGCCTGCTGCGCCTTCGCCGCAACTGCTTGCCGGTGCCTACTACGACCCGCAGCGCGAGCCGGCAACCGAGCCGGTCCTGCGCGACTGGCTCGAACGCTATGCCGCGCGGCTGCGCGAAGACCCCTTGCCCGCCGACCAGCGCCGCCGCCGCATGCGACTGGCCAACCCTAAGTACGTCCTTCGCAACTATCTCGCGCAGGAAGCGATCGACCTGGCGGAGCAGGGTGATTACACGATGGTGCACGAGTTGCTGGAGGTGGTGCGCCGCCCGTACGACGAGCAGCCCGGTCGCGAACGCTTTGCGCACAAGCGCCCGGACTGGGCCAGGCAGCGTGCCGGCTGTTCGATGCTTTCGTGCAGCTCCTAGGGCTTCAACGTTTCGCCTGCTGACGAAACAATCCGGCGGCGATGCTTCCAGCATGGAGGCCTCCACTCGCCCGGATATCGCCATGCCCGCCAGCCTGCTTGCCGTCCTGCTCTCGGCCGCGCCCGTGCGCACCAGCTACCTTCCATTGCCGGCTGCACCGGGGCAGCGCGTAGCGCTGCACTGCATCGCGCCCGTGCATGCCAATGGTCGCGGCGTGCTGTTCGTGCATGGCGCGAGCTTTCCCACCATGCTCGCCGCCGGCTTCGAATTCGCACCGGGTGACTCCTGGCTGTCGTTCGCGGCGCGCCGCGGCTACCTGGCCTGCGGTCTGGATTTCATCGGCTTCGGCGCCTCCAGCCGCCCGCCATCGATGATGGGAGGCGGAGCCGGCATGCCGGTGACGCGCGCGCCAGACGCGGCCGCGCAGATCGCATTGGCGGTCGAACACCTGCGTGCAGTGCCAGGCATCGGGGCTGTGCATCTGGTCGCCCATTCGTGGGGCACCGTTCCGGCGGCAGCCTTCGCGGCGGCGCATCCCCACGCGCTGGCCTCGCTCACGCTGTTCGGCCCGGTTACCCCGGTCGCTCATCCCAAGTTCGAGCCGGTGCGCAGCGCGTGGTGGGACATCAGCGCACAGGAGCGCTACCAGCAACTGCGCTACGCGCGGGTGCTGCCGCCAGGAAGGGTATTGCTCGAGCCTGCCGTCGACGCCGTATGGGCCGGACGCTTCCAGGCATCGGTGCCCCGCGTGGCGGGTGATCGGGCCGGGCGGCTGCGCATACCGTCCGGTCCACTGGCGGACATCGGCGATGCGGAGGCGGGCCGCTATCCGTATTTGGCAAGCAGCGTCCGCGTGCCGGTGTTCGTGGTCTACGGCAACTACGACACGGTGGTTGGTGGCGATGCGTCGGCGGCCACGTTCCTGGCGGGATTCAGCGCCAGTCCCTTGCGCTGGCGGCTGTGCATCGCCGACGGCACGCACGTTATGCACCTGGAGCAAGCGCGGCGGTCGCTGTACGAGAGCGTGGATGCATTCCTCCATGCCGCGGAGGCGCAACGATGATCGCCGTCATCTTCGAAGTCGTGCTGCGCGACGGCCGGGCCGGGCGCTATCTCGATCTGGCGGCGCAGTTGCGACCGCTGCTCGAGCAGGTCGACGGATTCGTTTCCATCGAGCGCTTCCGCAGTCTTGCCGATCCGGACAAGCTGCTGTCGCTGTCGTTCTGGCGCGACGAGGCCGCGGTCGCCCACTGGCGCCGGCTCGAAGCGCACAGGGCGGCGCAACGCGACGGCAGGACGGGGGTGTTCGCCGATTACCGGCTGCGCGTGGCGACCGTGCTGCGCGACTACGGCATGCATGACCGCGCGCAGGCCCCGGCGGACAGCCGCCGGATCCACGGCGCGGAGGCCTAGCGCAACGCGCCTTCGACGAATTGCCGCAGTTGTGCGGCGGCGAGCGCGCCGGACTGGCGCGCGATCTCGCGCCCATCCTTGAGCAACACCAGGGTGGGAATGCTGCGGATGGCGAAGCGCTGCGAAAGCTGTGCTTGCGCGTCGGTGTCCACCTTGCCCAGGCGCAAGCGTGGCTCGAACTGACGCGCCGCCTCGGCGAAGACCGGAGCGAAACCCCGGCAGGGGCCACACCAGCTGGCCCAGAAATCGATCAGCACCGGCAGGTCGCCACGCCCGGCCACGGCATCGAAGTTGGCCGTGGTGAGCTCGACAGGCTTGCCTTCGAGCAGCGCCTGTTTGCAGCGGCCACACACGGGCCGATCGGCCAGTCTTTCGGCTGGAACGCGATTGAGTGCGCCGCAATGGGAACACGGTACGGAGAGTGGTGCGGACATGGCATGCTCCAGTCGGCCTGTCAGGCATATGGCGGCCGGCATGACCCGGCGCAAGCGGGCCCGACGGCGCATGCCGGCCCGCGACGCAGCCGATGAATCAAGGTTTCCCGTCGCGAACTGTTGACACATCCCGAGGCGCTCGCGAAAATAGCCGTTCTTTGTTGGAGGGATACCCAAGCGGCCAACGGGGGCAGACTGTAAATCTGCTGGCTTACGCCTTCGGTGGTTCGAATCCACCTCCCTCCACCATGACGAGTTCCGCGCAGGCGTGCATCATGCGGGAGTAGTTCAATGGTAGAACCTCAGCCTTCCAAGCTGATGGTGCGGGTTCGATTCCCGTCTCCCGCTCCATTGACCTCGTCTCAGGTTTTGGGGCCTGGCCGGATGCCAGGCTATTCGCCACCCAGGAAGGATGGCTGAAAGTACTTCGCTCATGTAGCTCAGTCGGTAGAGCACTTCCTTGGTAAGGAAGAGGTCACAGGTTCGATTCCTGTCATGAGCACCATCTCACGCGGCTGCCGCCGGTCGCTCCGGGCCTACGGCAGGTTTTCTTTTTTTCATTGACTCCATCGGGGTTTAGCGCGCATGGCAAAGGGTAAATTCGAACGCACCAAGCCGCACGTGAACGTCGGCACGATCGGCCACGTGGACCACGGCAAGACGACGCTGACGGCGGCGCTGACCAAGGTGGGCGCCGAGCGCTTCGGTGGCGAGTTCAAGGCCTACGACGCGATCGACGCG
>NZ_DASZBU010000005.1:0-383562 GCF_035943815.1 Frateuria sp. | reverse complement strand
CACCTCGCCGTGGGCGATGCCGGCGGCGGCATCGGTCGTGAAATCGAGCCGGCCGCCCGCGAAGTTGCGTTTGACCATCGGCGCCAGGCCCGGCTCGAAGATCGGCACCTCGCCCTGCTTCAGGCGTGAGACCTTGGCCGTATCCACGTCCACGCACAATACGTGGTTGCCCATCTCCGCCAGGCAGGTGCCCGTGACCAGGCCGACGTAGCCGGTGCCGAAGAGCGTGACTTTCAGTGTCATGCGATTTCCCTTTGCTTGGTATGCGTGAGCTTCGGATCAGGCCTTGGCACCGGCGTACTCGTAGTACGCATAGGCGTAGTAGCCCGCGCTGCGCTTCTCGACCGCGTTGAAGATCGCGCCCTTGACCGGCACGCCGTTCTGCTCGAAGCGCTGCTTGGCAAGCGCGATCTCGCGCGCCTGGTTCACGCCGAAACGCACCACCATGAGGCTGGTGCCGACGTGGTGGCCGATCACGGCCGCATCGGTCACCGCCAGCACCGGCGGCGTGTCGATGATGATCAGGTCGAAGCGCGGCTTGAGCTTCTCCAGCAACGCGGTGAAGTGCGCATGCATCAGCAGCTCGGAGGGGTTCGGCGGCACTTTGCCGCGCGCGACGAAGTAGAGGTTGCTCGCCCCCTCCACCGTGCGCACCGCCTCGGACAGGCCGATCTGCCCGGAGATCAGCTCGGACAGGCCCTGTTCGGGCCGGCCGCCGAGCACCGTGTGCAGCGCGCCCTTGCGCATGTCCGCGTCGATCAACAGCACGCGCTGGCCGGCCTGCGCGATCACCGCCGCAAGGTTGGCGCCGACGAAGGTCTTGCCCGCCGACGGACCGGGGCTGGAGATCATCAGCAGGTTGTTCTTGGCCTCCAGGCGGGCGAAGTGCAGGCTGGTACGCAGGCTGCGCAATGCCTCCACCGCCAGGTCGTCGGGCGCACTCTGCGCCAGCAGGCGTTGGGCGTAGGCGCCTCGCCGCACCTTGCCGCCATGCGAGGAGATCTCCCGCTCGGCAGCCGACAGCGGAACGCAGGCATATACCGGCAGGCCGACGTGTTCGATGGCGGCCAGGTCTTCGACGCCGCGGTTGAGCAGCTGGCGGATGAAGATGAAGGCGAGCGCCAGCAGTCCACCGAGCATGGTGCCGCACAGCACAACGATCATCTTGGGCGGCCACACCGGCTTGTTGGTGTTGGTAGCCGCCGCATCGACCACGCGCACGTTGCCGACCGTGCCTGCGCGTGCGATGTCAAGCTGCTGCGCCTGGTTGAGCAGGTTGGTGTAGGTCTCGTTGCTGACCTGCACGTCGCGGGTAAGGCGCAGGAGTTCCTGCTGCGTGTCGGGCAGGTGGCCGACCTGCTTCTCCAGCGCGTTCTTCTTGCCCTGCAGCTGGCCGATCTGCGCGGCGAGCGCCTGATAGGTGGGATGGTTGGAGGTGAACTTGCGCTCGACGTCGGCCATCTGCATGCGCAGGTTTTCGATCTGCGTATCCAGCGCCACGGTCTGGTCCAGCAGGCCCTTGGTCTGCATGCTGATGTCCACCGAGTGCGCGCGCATCTGGAAGGCGTTCAGTGCGGCGGTCGCCTTCTCCAGGTCCATCTTGACCTTGGGCAGCTGTTCGCGGACGAACTTCAGGCTGTTGGCCGCTTCGGCGGAGTTGCGGTCCACGTTCTGCTGTACGTACAGCGTGCTGATCTGGTCCAGCAGCTGGGTGGCCAGCGCCGGGTCGGGATTGTCGTAGGTCAGCGTGATGATGCCCGAGTCCTTGGCCGCCTCGACCGCCTGCACCGCCTTCTGCAGCGAGGCAATGGTGTTCAGGTGCGAATGCCGCGCCACGTCGAACACCATGCCGGGGTTGGCGTGCAGCGACTGCACCTGCATGGTGATGCCGTTGCCGGTGGACGACTGCCCGACGCGGCCCTGCAGCAGCGTGTTGCCATCGTCGTCGGTGAGCGTGTAGGCGCCATGTTGGCCGGCGACCACGTGCAGCTGCTTGTCCAGCAGCGCCGAGGGAACGTCGAGCTGGAAGACGTCCAGCTG
Organism: Frateuria sp.; assembly: GCF_035943815.1. Lineage (GTDB taxonomy): Bacteria > Pseudomonadota > Gammaproteobacteria > Xanthomonadales > Rhodanobacteraceae > Frateuria_A. The sequence goes on along the minus strand of NZ_DASZBU010000005.1, from coordinate 381,522 downwards.
CGAGCCGCCCCAGTCATAGCCGTCCATGCCCAGGAAGGGCGGCGCCACGTCGCCAGGCATCTGCGGGTTGTAGTGCCGCGACATGTAGCCGCCGATCACCGGGAACCGCTCCGGTTCCACGGTGATGTCCAGCTTGAGATTGTTCACCGCCTGCCCGATCACCGTGCGCGAAGTGATCAGGGCGATCTCGGTGGTGGCCTGCGAGGTGGAGGCACCCAGCGTCTGGGTGAGGTCGTCCAGGCCCGGGAGGCTGGGAACCTTCTGCTCCACCTGCACGGTGGCGGTGGATTCGTAGATCGGCGTCGCCAACACCGCGTACAGCACGCTGATGGCGAAGAACACCGCCGTGACGCCGGCGATCAACCACTTGTGGTCGAGCAGCGTGCCCAGCAGTGCATGCAGGTCGATGTCGTCATCGCGGCGCGGTGAGGACGGGAAACTCTGTTTGGTCGTCATAGCCCTGTTCCTAGGCTGGAGGGGTTTACAAGTAGCGCAGCCAACTGCCGACGCCACGTTCGATTGAGTCGTGTACTTGCTTGAACACGCGGCGCGAACATCGATAAGGGTCCGGCACGTCGCCGCCGTCGTGCCATTTGTCGAACAGGAACACCTTGCCGCTGGCCTCGGGGGCGAGCCTGACAACCGAGTTCAGTTGGCGGCGTTCCATCGTGAGAATCAGATCCGCATCGCGGAGCATCGACGGCTCGAGCTGCCGCGCCCGGTGCTCGCTCGCATCGATGCCGTCGTCCTTGAGCAGCTCGATGGCGTTCTCGTCCATGGGCCTCCCCACCAGTGCACCAAGTCCGGCGCTGCTGACGCGGATGTCGCGCTCGCCCAGTTCGCGGCGGAACAGGAACTCCGCCACCGGGCTGCGGCACACGTTGCCAAGACAGACCACCAGGATGCTGTTGAACACGAATCACACGCTCCGGAAACCCAAAGGACTGCGGCCCTGCCGCATCCCGCATCGATCCACGCGTCGATGACGCCGAACCGGGCGGGAAAGAAGCCGGAAGTCTAATCTCCTGTTCTGTGAAAAAATCATGTTGGACATTGCCTTCATTTACGTGAAGAAAATGCCGCGGTCGATAGATCTTTTCTTCACGCTGCAGCGCCCCCCCAAATAGCCAACTCGCAGACCCCGCTTTCTCGCTCCATTCACGAACCCTCGCGCTAGAGTCGTCGAGCCCGCTTCGCAACAGTCCACTTTCGGGGGGCCTACATCATGAAGATCCTGAAGCTCGCACTCTCCCTCGCCGGCGTACTCGTCGCCGGCCAGGCGTTGGCACACAAGGTTTCACGCGGCATGGTCGCGCCGTCAGCAGCGACCCATCTGGCGCCTGCGCAGACCGACACCAATCCGGCCGCGCTGCTGGGTGGCATCGCCGGCCGCGGTGTCCCCGGCATCACCGCGATGCCGACGCTGGCGCCTCAGGCGGGGCCGGCCAAAAGCATCGAAACGAGCAACCACATAACCCACCGCCATTAGCCAAATACGGCATGTCACGGGTAGGCGTGGCGTACTCGTTCATTTAAACGTCACGATTATCAACGACGGCCCCTGGAGAAAGGACGCAATATGAAAACGCTACCCGCAGTAGCCACCCTTCTTTTCGCGCTCGTATTGAACGGCTGCGCGATCGTGCCCGGCCAGCGCATGGACGAGGGCGCGCTGCAGCGCGAGGACAGCCACGTAAAGCTGGTGCAGATCACGCCCGAGCTGGTGGAGAACGGCCAGGCGCAGGCTGATGCGATCCCGCAGGAACTGCTCTCCTATCAGCCGGAGGACTACCGCATCGGCTCGGGTGACACGCTCTACATCACCGTGTGGGACCATCCCGAGCTGACCTCTCCGGCCGGCTCACAGCAGCAGACGGTCGCCAACGGTCGCCTGGTGCGCCCTGACGGCACGCTGTTCTATCCGTATGCCGGCACGATCAAGGCAGCCGGGCTGACCATCGAGGAGCTGCGCCAGCTGCTCACCAAGAAGCTCGGCAGCTTCGTGCGCCAGCCGCAGGTGGACGTGAGCGTGGTCGGCTACGGCAGCCACCGCATCACGCTGGAGGGTGCGTTCCTGCACGCCGATGCGCAGGTGATCAACGCCGTGCCACTGACCCTGTCGCAGGCGATCGGCGCCGCCGGCATCGATACGCAACAGGCCGACCTGTCGGGCCTGACCCTGACCCGCGACGGCAAGACCTACAAGCTGGACCTGACCCAGCTCAACCAGGCCGAGGGCAACCAGTCGATCTACCTCAAGCCCGGCGACAAGGTGTTCCTGCCCTACAACGACAACAAGGAGGTCTATGTGATGGGCGAGGTGATGCGCCCGCAGGCGTTCACCTTCAAGACCGCCGACATGACCCTGACCCAGGCGCTGGGCCGCGCCGGCGGCCTCAGCCAGGTGACCGCCTCCGGCAACTCCGTGTACGTGATTCGCGGCTCGCAGAAGCTCAGCCAGACGCCGGCGGAGGTGTTCCATCTCAACGCGCGCTCACCGGCCGCCTTCGCATTGGCGGACAACTTCAAGGTGGAGCCGGGCGACGTGGTGTTCGTCGGGGCTTCGGGCATCACCAAGTGGAACCGCGTGCTGAGCCAGTTGCTGCCGCTGTCGGGCCTGATTTACCAGACCACGCTGTCGGTGGACAAGGTCAACAACCCCTGACGCGAGGTTTGGCTGGCGAGCAGGGAAGCTCGCCGGCAGGGACCAGGACGGCCCGGCCATGCGCCGGGCCGTTTTTTTTGGTACGCAACAACCATCTCAAGCCTGCCCGCGAATGCAGGGGGGAAGTGCCGGCGGGCGGGCGGAGCGCGCTCCTGGCGGGAGCCGATCACCCGCGTGCCCCTCGAGGTCGGCTGGCTGCGATCAATCGCCCGCCAGCCATACCATCCCGCGCGCCACCCGCACGGCCACGGCCCGCAAGGACTGGCCGCGGCAGGGGCCGGCCACGCAACAGCCGTCGCCGGTGCGGAAGCTCGCCCCGTGCACGGCGCAGATCAGCGTGCCACGGCTGATCAGGAATTGGCCCGGCGCCCAGTCCAGCCGGCGGCCGGCATGCGGGCAGACATTGATCCAGGCGCGCGCGTCCTCACCTTCGCGAAGGACGATCAGGTTCTCCGGACCATCGGGCAATACGGCATCCACCGCCGTGGCAGCGCCATCGGGAATGTCGTCGAGGCGGCACAAGGCCCCGGGGGGTATATCCATCGGCACTTGCCTCGCGGGACCGAAAGCCCCATCGTTTGCACGTAAGTCCTTGATTTTACCACACGGATTTTTAACATGCGCCTGTACCAGCTGCCCCTGCACCGTTCCCGCCATCCGTTCGCCCGCGCGCTGTCGCTGGTCGTGGGTGTGGTCCTGCTGGGCGCCATGCTGGTGTTCGGGTTGGTCGTTGCCGGCGTGTTGCTGGTCGGCGGCGGCCTTTGGCTGGCGCTGCGCCAGTGGAACCGCGCACGCGCGGTCGGCCGCGCGGCGTCCATGGCCGGTGCGGCGCGTGCGCCCGTGCTGGAGGGTGACTTCGTGGTGTTGCACGAGGGGCGTCCCGCCGCGCGGTGACGCGCAAGAAGCGGATGGTCCGCCCGCACCACCCTGCCTAGGCTGGCGTCATCCGGAAACAGGAACGCCGCCATGTCCGCCACCGAACCGCTCGAACAGGCCCGCCGACTGCTCGACGAGGCCGAAACCGCTCCCAGCCTGGACGCCCTGGCCAACGCCGTCGCGCTGAGCCCCAGCCACCTGCAGCGGGCCTTCCGCCGCCGCTTCGGCATGAGCCCGGCCGAGTACCACCGCGCACGCCGCTTCGGCCAGTTCAAGGCCGCCCTGCGCGAAGGCGCGGCGGTGACCGACGCGGTGTACGAAGCCGGCTTCGGCTCGGGCAGCCGCGTCTACGAGCACAGCAACCGCCTGCTCGGCATGACCCCGGCCAGCTACCGCGCCGGCGGCGCCGGCGCCAGCATCCGCTACACCACAATCGCCACGCCGCTGGGCCGCCTGCTGGTGGCCACCACCACGCGCGGCATCTGCTCGGTGACGCTGGGCGAGGATGACGATTCGCTCGAACGCCGCCTCGCCGAGGAATTCCCCCAGGCCGCGCGCGAACGCGTCGACGCGGGCCGCGAGGAATGGCTGGATGCGGTGATCGCGCGCATCGCCGTCGAACTGGGCTGGCGCGATGCCGACGCGCCGGCGATGCCACCGCTGGACATCGCCGCCACGGCCTTCCAGTGGCGCGTGTGGAACGCACTGACCCGCATTCCGGCGGGCCAGACGCGAAGCTACCGCGCCCTGGCGGCCGAACTGGGCACTCCGAAGGCGGCGCGTGCGGTCGGCAACGCCTGCGGCAACAACCGGCTCGCGCTGATCGTGCCCTGCCACCGCGTGGTGCGCGAGGACGGCTCACTGGGCGGCTGGCGCTGGGGCGTGGAGCGCAAGCGCGAACTGCTGGCGCGCGAGCGCACCCGCACGCGGCAGCCGCTCCCAGCCAAGCAGCGGGCTGGCTGAAAGTTCCCGCGCCGCTTCCCGAGCCAGGCGGTTCTCCGGCCGATGGAACCGGCGCTGCTTGACGAGCGCTCAAGGCTGCCTTGCAAGGGGCTCGCTACCGTAGCAGCCGCACCCGGGCTATCGTGCGCACTTGGGCCATCCCCAGGGCGCGAGGCTGCACACCGGCCGGTCGCCATCTGCCCGTCTTTCCACATCCCAGGAATCCCGTGCACAAGCCTGCCGACCACCCCGCCGTCTCGCCCTGCCTGCTGGTGGCCGACGCACGAGGCATGCCGGGGTTTCTCGCCGCCTCGTTCGGCGCGCAGGAGCTTTACCGCAAGACACGCGAAGTCGGATCGGTCATGCGCGCCGAGGTGCGCATCGAGGATTCGCTGGTGATGATCGGCGAACGCACCGGCCTCGCCGCATCTCTGTGCGGCTCGACCCACGGCTACGTGCCCGACGCCGATACCTGCTACACCAGCGGACTGGCTGCCGGCGCGGAAAGCGTATCGCCGCCGACCGACCAGCCCTACGGCGACCGCACGGCCGACCTGCGCGACGCCGAGGGCAATCTCTGGTGGATCGGCACCCACCTGGGCGCCTGACCCGTTTTCCCGCCACGTACGCACGCCATGTCCGCCATCGAACAACCCGCCACCGTCCCGCGCACGCTGGACAACCCGCGCCTGCTGATCCCGGTCGCGCTGCTCGCGCTGTACCTGATCTGGGGTTCGACCTACCTCGGCATCCGCTTCGCGCTGGAGAGCTATCCGCCGTTCCTGCTCGCCGGGGTACGCTTCCTGGGCGCGGGCCTGGCGATGTACGCCTTCCTGCGCCTGCGCGGCATCGCTCCGCCGACTCGGCGGCAGTGGCGCAACGCGGCGGTCACTGGCGTGCTGCTGTTGCTGGGCGGCAACGGTCTGGTGTGCTTCGCGGAAGAAACCGTGAGCTCAGGCATTGCCGCGGTGGCGGTGGCGAGCATGCCGCTGTTCGCTGCGGTGTTCTCCGGCATGTACGGACAGTGGCCCAGCCGGCGCGAGGCGGTCGGCTTGCTGGTCGGCTTTGTCGGCGTGGTCGTGCTCAACCTCGGCAGCGGGCTGTCCGGCTCGCGGCTCGGCGCGCTCGCGCTGATCATGGCGGCGATGTGCTGGGCTTTCGGCTCGGCCTGGAGCAAGCGCCAGGACATGCCCGCCGGCCCGATGAACACCGCCGCGCAGATGCTCTGCGCCAGTGTCGCGCTGCTGCTGGTCGGCTTCGGCACCGGCGAACACCTGCCGGCGCACCCCACCCTGCGCGCCACCGCGGCAGTGGTCTACCTGGCCATCTTCGGATCGATCGTCGCCTTCAGCGCCTACCTGTACGTGCTCAAGCACGCCCGCCCCGCGCTGGCGACCAGCTACGCCTACGTCAATCCGCCGGTGGCGGTGCTGTTCGGCGTTTGGCTGGCCGGCGAGCACGTGGGGACGTTCGACCTGGCCGGCATGGCGATCATCCTGCTCGGCGTGGGCGTGATCACCCTGGCCAGGCAGCGCGGCGCGCGCGGCTAGGCAGCGTCGCGGAATCCTGCCGCCCACCGGGCGGCGGATTCGGCCCACCGCGGCGGCGCCAGCGGAAGACGCGGCCGCCACCATGGTCGGCTTGCCGGGTACCGGCCCGCGCGCGACCATGCCCCGGGCTACCGCAAGGGGAACGGACATGCATGCAGCAGGCGAAGGTTGGCTGGCGCGCGCCGCCTTGCGCAGCGCGGCCTGGTCCGAGCGCTGGTTTCCCGATGCCTGGGTGTTCGCCGCGCTCGGCGTGGTGATCGTGGCGCTGGCGGCGCTGGCGTTCGGCGCCCCGCCGGCGGCGGCGGTGAAAGCCTTCGGCGACGGCTTCTGGAGCCTGATCCCGTTCACCATGCAGATGGCCTTCGTGGTGATCGGCGGCTACGTGCTGGCGACCGCTCCGCTGGTGGCGCGCTTGATCGACCTGCTCGCGCGGGTGCCGCGCAGCGGCCGCGGCGCGATCTGCTACGTGGCGCTGGTGAGCATGCTGGCCTCGTTGCTGTCCTGGGGCTTCTCGCTGGTGTTCGGCGGCCTGCTGGTGCGCGCACTGGCGCGCCGCGGCGACCTGCGCATGGATTACCGCGCCGCCGGCGCGGCCGCCTACCTGGGCCTGGGCGCAGTGTGGGCGATGGGCCTTTCGTCATCCGCCGCGCAGCTGCAGGCCAATCCCGCCAGCATGCCGCCGGGGCTGCTGGCGATCACCGGCGTGCTGCCCTTCGGCCAGACCATCTTCCTGTGGCAGTCGATCACGCTGACCGCGGCACTGGTGCTCGCTTCCCTGCTGGTGTGCTGGCTCACCGCTCCCTCGGACGCCCATGCGCTCACCGGGCAGGATTTCGGCGTGGAGACATCCACAGCCACGCCGCCGCTGCCACCGCGCACGCGGCCGGGCGAATGGCTGGAGTACAGCCCGCTGCTGTCGGTGCTGATCGGCCTGCTCGGCCTGGGCTGGCTGGGCTACGAGTTCGCGGGCAAGCCGGCGGTCAGCGCGATCGCCAACCTCAATACGTACAACTTCCTGTTCCTCACCGTCGGCTTGCTGCTGCATTGGCGCCCGCGCAGCTTCCTCGACGCGGTGACGCGCGCGGTGCCGAGCACGGCCGGCGTGCTGATCCAGTTTCCCCTGTACGGCGGCATCGCCGCCCTGCTCACCCATGCGCCGGGCAGCGGCGGCGCCACGCTCGCCCACCGGCTTTCGGCCTTGTTCGTGCATGTCGCCACTACGGACAGCTTCCCGCTGGTGATGGGCGCCTATTCGGCGGTGCTGGGCTTCTTCGTGCCTTCCGGCGGCGGCAAGTGGTTGGTCGAGGCGCCCTACGTGATGCAGGCGGCGAACGACCTGCACGTGCACCTGGGCTGGGCGGTCCAGGTCTACAACGCCGCCGAGGCGCTGCCCAACCTGATCAACCCGTTCTGGATGCTGCCCCTGCTGGGCGTGCTCGGCCTGAAGGCGCGCGACGTGGTCGGCTTCACCTTCATGCAGCTGCTGGTGCACGTGCCGCTGGTACTGGGGCTGCTGTGGGCGCTGGGGCTGACCTTGAACTACCTGCCGCCGGTGATGCCGTAGCCGGCGCAGGAGCCCGCAAGCGGACTCCTGCATCCATGGCCGCGCGCCGTCAGGACTCGCGCAGCGCGGTGGTCACCGGCAGGCGCGCGGCGCGCACGGCGGGGAACAGGCCGCCGATGAAGCCGATGGCGAGCGCCCACTTCAGCCCCGTCCACAACAGGGCCGGCGTCACGCGCAGCTGGAAGTTCAGCGAGCCCACGGTGCCCTGGGTCAGCGTGGAGGCGCTGTAACCGTTGAACAGCGCCCACGCGAGCAGTCCGCCGAGCAGACCACCCAACGCCGCAAGCAGCATGGTCTCCAGCATCACCGCCACCACCACCGGCGGCCCGCGGAAACCGATCGCGCGCAAGGTGGCAATCTCGCGTGCCCGGGATGCGACCGCGGCGAACATGGTGTTGAGCGCCCCGAACACCGCGCCGATGCCCATGATGCCGCCCACGATCATTCCGATGATGCTGATCGCCTTGGTGAAGCCCTCGGACTGCTTGCTGAAGTAGTTCAGCGTGGTGTCGGCGTCCACCTGCAGGCGCGGATCGCCCGCCAGCGCGGCCTTGAATGCGCCGAAGGCCGTGGCGTCGGTCAGGCGCACGAACACCGAGGTGCGCGAGCTGCCACGGCGGTAGGCCGAGGCGATGATGTCGGCGTCGCCCCACAGTTCCGAACCGAGCGCGTTGCCCGAGTCGAAGATGCCTACCACGGTCCAGGTCTGGCTGCCCAGCTTGATCTCGTGCCCGGGCTCGAGTCCTGCGAACTGGCGCTGCGCGCCCTTGCCCGCGACCAGTTCGCGCAGGCCCGGCTTGAACTTGCGGCCGGCGATGATCTTCACCTCCGGACGCAAGGTCCAGGCCTCGTCGCCGACGCCGCGCACCTGCACGCTGCCGTCGTCGCCGCTGCCGTCCTTGAGCGGCAGATTGGCCGCCACCACCAGCTCCGGCGAGGCGATCGGCTTGCCCGCCGCATCGCGGGCGATGCCCGGCGCCTCGGCGATCGCCGTCACGCTGGCATGGTCGAGCACCGAGGAAACCTCGGAGGCCGAACCGCCGCGCATCACCACCGCCGTATCGGCGCTGCCGCTCTTGCTCAGCGTCTCGCGGTAGCCCACGCCCATCGCCAGCAGCGACACCAGCACCGCCACCACACCGGCGATGCCGACCACGATCACCGCCGACGAGCTCAGCCGGTCACGCAGCGTGCTGATGCCTACCGCGGTCACGGAGGCGGCCTGGCGGCCGCGACGAAACAGCGTCATCCACAACGCGAGCAGCACAGCCAGCGCGATGGCGCCGTACCAGGGCAGCCTGACCCACACCGCCAACGATGCGGCGAGCAGCAGCAACAGACCGACGTTCGCCAAAGCTCTCCGCAACCGCGGGCGACGGCGGGCCATCAACCCGAGCAAGAAGCCGAGGGCGATACAGATGGCGAGGACGATCAGGTAGATCACATGACTCTTCATAGTCCTCTCCCTCAGCGCCCGGCCAGCGCGTCGACGATGTTCAGGCGCATGGCGCGCAGCGCGGGCAGCACGCCCACCAGCAGGCCGATGCCCACCATCAGGCCGACGCCGATCGCCCAGCTGGCCGCGCCCACCGGCGGCATGTTGAGCATGCCGCCGCTGCCGGCGCTCATGATCGGACCGAGCAGCGCGGCCAGCCCCAGGCCGATCACGCCGCCCAGCAGCACCAGCAGCACCGATTCGGCCAGCACCAGCCCCAGCACGGCGGCGCTGGAGAAGCCGATCGTCTTGAGCACGGCCAGCTCGGAGGTGCGCTCGCGCACCGCCTGCGCCATGGTGTTGCCGGTCAGCAGCAGCAGGGTGAAGAACACTGCGCCCATGATCGAGATCACGATGAAGCTGATGTTGCCCATCTGTTTCATCCACGAGGCCATCGCGGCCTGTTCGGTCATGGTCTTGGTCTCGTGGTCGGAGTTGGCCGAAAGCGCGTCGATCGCCTTGGCCACGCGATCGGACTGGCTGGCGTCGGCCACCGAGCTGACGTACCAGCCGACCTGGCCGCGGTTGTAGGGATTGGATTCGTCGAAGTACTTCCAGTGCATCAGCACCACGCCCTGCAGGAACTGGTTGTCGTCCGGCTTGGTCGCCCGAATGATGCCGACGATGTCGAAGCTCCAGTTCTTGCTGCCGTCGCGGTTGGGGAAGATGTTCGACTGCAGCGGCAGCTTGTCGCCCACTTTCCAGTGGTATTTCTTGGCCAGCGCGTCGCCAACCAGCACGCCGGTGCGGGTGGCATCGAAGGCCTTGCGCTCGGCCGGCGTGACGCCCACTTCCGGGTACTGGTCGATGTAGTTGGGGCTGACCGCGAAGCTGAAGACCTGGTTGTGCGGGTCCTGGTAGGCGCCACCGAACCAGTTGGCGTAGGCCACGTCCTTGACCCCCGGCACCTGCGCGATGCGCGCCTGCAGCGACTGCGGAAGGGTCTCGATGAAGGAGAGCTTGGAGCCGGTCTGCAGCCGCTTGGCGCCGGCGGCGCTCTTGCCCACGTTGGCGAAGCTGGTGCGCACGCCGTCGAGCATGCCGAACAGCAGGAACGCGGTGAGGATCGACACCAGCGTCAGCAGGGTGCGCGTCTTGCGACGAAACAGCGCGGCCCAGATCAGGTGAAGGTATTTCATGCGAGCCTCCTTAGGCGATCGCCTGCTCGACCAGCGTGCCCTTGTCCAGGTGCAGCGTGTGGTTGGCGTACTCGGCGGCCTTGGGATCGTGGGTGACCATCACGATGGTCTTGCCGTGCTCGCGGTTGAGCGTGCGCAGCAGGCCCAGCACGTCCTCGGCGGACTGGCGGTCGAGGTCGCCGGTCGGCTCGTCGCAGACCAGCAGGGTGGGATCGGAGACGATCGCGCGGGCGATCGCCACGCGCTGTTGCTGGCCGCCGGAGAGCTCGCCGGGCTTGTGCGAGGCGCGATCGGCCAGGCCGACCAGCTGCAGGGCGATCGACGCGCGCTGGCGCCGCTCGCTGGCCGACAGCTTGGTCAGCAGCAGCGGCAGCTCGACGTTGCGCTGCGCCGAGAGCATCGGCATCAGGTTGTAGAACTGGAACACGAAGCCGACGTTGGCCGCCCGCCACTTGGCCAGCGCGCCGGCGCCGAGCTGGTCGATGCGCTGGCCGCCCACGCTGATGCTGCCGGCGCTGGGCGTGTCCAGCCCGCCGATCAGATTGAGCAGGGTGGTCTTGCCCGAGCCGGAAGGGCCCATCAGCGCCAGGAAGTCGCCCGCGGCGATGGCCAGGTCGATGTGGTGCAGCACCTCGACCTTCTGCTTGCCGCGCGCATAGACCTTGGCCAGGTCGCGGATTTCGATCAGGTTGCCCATGGTTCTCTCCAGGTTCGAAACGTGTGGCTCGCTGCCGCAGGAGCGTCCTGCTGCAACCTCGACGATCAGGACGACTTGTTTTCGACTTCCACGGCGGCGCCGTCGCGCAGTGCGGCCGGCGGCGAGACCACCACCGTATCGCCGGGCTGCACGCCGTCGGGCAGCAGGCGCTGCTCGCCCATGGGGCGCGGCTGCACCCGGCGTTCCTGCACGCGCCCGTCCTGCACCACGAACACCACCTCGTGGCCGTCGCGCTGTGCGATGGCCGAGGCGGGCACCAGCACGCCGCGTGGCGCCTGCACGACCGCCGCGGGCTTGGCCTCGAGGAACGAGACGCGCACGCCCATGTCCGGCACGATGCGCGCGTCCTTGGCCTCCAGCGCCACGCGCACCTTGACCGTGGCCTTGCCGCGGTCGGCGGCGGGCACGATCGCGATCACGTGGGCGGGAATGCGCCAGTCGGGGTAGGCATCGAGCACCGCCTCGGCGGCCATGTTGGGCTTGACGCGGCCGATGTAGGCCTCGTTCACGTCGACGTCGACCTCGAGCGAGTCCATGTCGACGATCGTGCCCACGCCGGTACGGGTGAACCCGCCGCCGGCCGAGAGCGGCGAGATGATCTCGCCGACCTGCGCGGACTTGTCGGTGACCACGCCGTCGAACGGCGCGCGCACCACGGTGTAGTCGTAGTTGACCTGGGCGACCTGGGCCTGCGCCTGCGCGGCTTCCGCCTGCTTGCGCTGCGCGGTCACCTGCGCGGCCAGCGCCTCGACCTGGGTATGCGCCTGCTCGGCGACCTGCTTGGCGACCAGACCGCGGTCGACCAGCGCATCCTGCCGCGCCGCATCGTGCTGCGCCTGCGCCAGTTGTGCCTGCAGCTGGCTGACCTGCGCCTGCGCGGCCCGCGCGCTGGCCTGCGCTGCGTCGAGGTTGGCGCGGTAGGCGCTGTCCTCCAGTCGGGCCAGCACCTGGCCCTTGCGGACGTGGTCGCCCTCTTCGATCAGCACCTGGGTGAGCGTCCCGGTGATCTGCGCCGACACCGTTGCCTGCCTCCGCGCGGTGACGTAGCCGGTGGCCTGCAGGATCGCCCCGCTCTCGCCGTTTTTGCCGGCCGCGGTGGCCGTGGCGATGCGCACGGCGACGGCGCGCTGCGTGAGAAGCCACCAGCCACCCGCGCCCAAGGCCAGCGACACCAGCACCACCGCACCGACGATCCAGGGCCAGCGCGCCGGTGCCGCATGCACCGCTTCGCGCTGCCCATGATCGATTTTCAGCTGCCTGAGCAGATCCCTGTTGTCCACGCCCCACCTGCCGTCCGTTTGCACCTGCCAACGATGCGGCAAGCTTGCACTACGCAACAGCGCGGCGCATCAGCCATCGCGAATGACAGATGTCAGCCGGGCGTGGTCAGCCGCAGAGCACGCGGCTGCGGGAGGCGGCCTGGACCGCCCGGGCGAGCGTTGCATGGCCTCATCGATCGCCGCCTTGGAGAGGTCGGGTAGCGCAGCAGGAGAGCAACCGCGATCACGTATTGGCCGTGGGCCGGCTGGAGCTGCAACCCATACCCGAGCGCACGGTCCAACCTGCCTCGTCCGACGAGGGTATGCAGGGCACGTGCACCAGCGTGTTGCCATCGCCACCGAAGCCCCGCACGTCCGTTACGTCCCCAGGTGCCACGCTGGCGTCGACAGCAGCCGTGGCCCGCGTGCGGTGCGCGCTCATGCGCATGCTGCGCTACGCTAGATCGATGCGCTACGTCATCGAAGCCCCCACGCCCGCGAGCCTGCCAGTAACCGGCAGCGATGCCCGTTTCCCGGTCCGCCGCATCTTCTGCATCGGCCGCAACTACGCCGACCACGCGCGCGAGATGGGCGCCACCGTGGACCGCGAGCAGCCGATGTTCTTCTGCAAGCCGGCCGACGCCGTGGTGGGCGATGGCGCGGACGTGCCCTACCCTTCGGCCACCGCCGAGCTGCACCATGAGGTGGAGATGGTGGTAGCGCTCGCCGCTGGCGGGCGCGACATTGCGCCGGAGCAGACCTCGTCGCTGATTTTCGGCTACGGCGTGGGGCTGGACCTCACCCGCCGCGATCTGCAGGCGCAGGCCAAGGCCAAGGGCCATCCCTGGGACGTGGCCAAGGCGTTCGACCATTCCGCACCCGTGTCGGCGCTGTGCCCGGCCGAGCGTGGCCGGCCGGGGCCGCGGACGCGCCTGAGCCTCGTGGTGAACGGGGAGCTGCGCCAGCAATCGGCGCTGGAGGCGATGGTGCACGACGTGCCTTCCATCATCGCGGCGCTCTCGAAGCTTTTCGAACTGAAGCCGGGCGACCTGATCTTCACGGGCACGCCGGCCGGCGTGGCGGCGTTGCAGCGCGGCGACCGCTTCCACGCCGAACTGGAGGGCATCGCCACGCTGGAAGGCCGGATCGTGTAAGCCGCCGGCCGCACCTGGACCATCAACAGCAACCGGAGGATCTGGCATGAGCATGTTGGAGGAATTCAAGAAATTCGCCATGCGCGGCAACGTGGTCGACCTGGCCGTAGGCGTGGTGATCGGCGGCGCGTTCGGCAAGATCGTCAGTTCGCTGGTCGACCAGGTGATCATGCCGCCGATCGGCTGGCTCACCGGCGGCATCGACTTCTCGCAGCTCAAATGGGTGCTCAAACCGGCCGATCCGGCGACCAAGACCGCCGAGGTGGCGATCCAGTACGGCGCCTTCATCAATACGGTGATCACCTTCCTGATCATCGCCTTCGTGATCTTCCTGATGGTCAAGGCGATCAACCGTCTCAGCCGCAGGGAAGAGGCGAAACCTGCCGTCCCGCCGGACGTGGTGCTGCTCACCGAGATCCGCGATCTGCTGAAGGCCAGACAGTAGGCACCGGGAGGGGAACGGGAAAGGAAGGCCGCCCCCGTTCCCCCGGTCTTCATGACTTCTGGCCTACGCCGCCAACGGCCGCGACCCCAATAATCGGGCGTTCATCCCATGTGGAGTCCCCGATGCGCCGTCCTTCCCTCACCCTGCTCGCCGCCAGCCTGATGCTGGCCAGCGGCGTCGCCTGTGCCGCCGACACCATCGTTCCCGCCGCGGCCGTAAAGACGGCCGAACGGCTGCGCGACAAGGCGTTGCACGATGACACCGGCTACCGAATCGTCCAATCGCTGACCACCGAGGTTGGTCCGCGTCTTGCCGGCAGTCCGGCCGACCAGCGCGGCGTTGACTGGGCGATCGCCAAGTTCAAGGCGCTGGGCTTCGACAAGGTCTACACCGAGCCGGTGACCTATCCCAAGTGGGTGCGCCGCAGCGAGCACGGCGCGATCGTATCGCCGTTCCCGCAGGCCATGGTGCTGACCGCGCTGGGGTATTCGCCGGGCACGCCCAAGGGAGGGCTCACCGCGCAGATCGTCAGGTTCGAGAGCCTCGACGCGCTCAAGGCGGCCGACCCGTCCACGGTCAAGGGCAAGATCGTGTTCGTCGACTTCCGCATGCATCGCTACAAGGACGGCCACGACTACGGCACCGGCTCGCCGATCCGCGTGCAGGGCCCGGTAGTGGCGCAGGCCAAGGGTGCGGTCGGTTACCTGCTGCGCACCGTCGGCACCGATCCGCACAGCCGTACGCCGAACACCGGCGTGACCGGCTTCCGCGATCCGTCCAACACGATCCCCGCCGCCGCGGTGTCCAACCCGGACGCCGACCAGCTCGAGCGCGCGCTCGGCTACGGCAAGCCGGTCACGGTCCGGCTCGACCTCGACTGCGGCATCGAGGGGCAATACACCGGCACCAACGTGATCGGCGAGATCACCGGCGCGAAGCATCCCGACCAGGTGGTCGCCATCGGCGGCCACCTCGATTCATGGGATCCCGGCACCGGCGCGATCGACGACGGCGCCGGCGTGGCCATCGCCATGGCTGCCGGCAAGCTGATCCGCGACCTGCCGCAGCGTCCGGACCGCACCATCCGCGTGATCGCCTTCGCCAACGAGGAAATGGGGCTGTGGGGCGGCCGCGCCTACGCGGAGAAGCATGCCGGCGAGGTGGGCAAGTTCCAGCTCGGCACCGAATCCGACTTCGGCGCCGGGAAGGTCTGGCGCATGAGCGCGAGCGTGAAGCCCGAAGCCCGCGGCGCGATCGCGCAGATCGCCAAGGTGCTGGCGCCGGTCGGCGTGGCCTATGACGCCAAGCGGCCCGGTGGCGGTGGCTCGGACCTGTCGCAGATGCACGGCAAGGGCATGGCCGCTTTGTCGCTCACGCAGGACGGCACCGACTACTTCGACTGGCATCACACGGCCGCCGACACGCTGGACAAGATCGACCCGAAGGACATGGCGCAGAACGTGGCGGTGTACGCAGCATTCTCGTACATGGCCGCGCAGGCCGACGGCGACTTCGGCTCGGCACCAGGTGCCTTCGCCAACGACGGTGCGGGCGACTGATGCACGCCCCCGCTTCCCCGGCGCCCGGGGAAGCGGGCTGGAGGTCAGCGCGTGTAGTAGTCGCCGCTGCCAGCCAGCACCTTCGGCACGCAGAAATCCTTGGGCAGCGCGGCGATCGCCACCGGCACCAGTACGCTCTTCAGGATCCCGCCCGCGCCTGCACAGTCGGCGCCCGCGGGCAGGCGGTAGTGGATGATCCGCACGGTGTATTGCGGGCAGACGTCCGCACAGGGGAACTCCGCCACCACCGACATGCCGTGGTTGCGGCCGAGCTCGACCGTCTGGCCCATCATCGCCCGCTTGTCGAACGGTCGAGCCGCATAGATCGCGAGCGCCGCATCGTCGAGCAGGCCGGGCTCGCTTGCGCGGGCCGCGCAACCGGCGCCGGCCAGGGTGAAAAGGGTCGCCAGTGCGGCGAGGGTGACGCGCGACATGGCCCGCTCCGTGAACTGACTTCGCTACCCTAGCGCATGACCTTGGCTGCCGTCGTAGCCGCCGGCGGTGCCATTCATAGCGCGCGCCCAAGGCGACGAGCACGAGGACGGCAATGGCGGGGAGGTTTTTTTTCGGCGACACGCCAACGTCGATTGGGGAGATGCAGGCCGTGGCGTTCGCCTGACGCGATGCGGACCTGCCATAACGCGGCAAGCGGCACCCGATTTACCGGCCATGACGTTTGGACCGAAGGCGGCCACCCTCGGCCCCTGCCATGGGGCATCGCCGTCCCGGCCCGGGCGGTTTCAGTCCTGGCCGGCTTCGCCCTGGTCCAGTGCCTGCAGGTTGTCCTTGATGCGGCCGATCACCGCCAGCGCCTGGGTCAGTTCCTCGGCGCTGATCCCGGCGGTGGCGTCCTTGCGCAGGCCGCGGCCGATCTCCTGCATGTCGTCGATCACCGCACGCGCACGCGGCGTCAGGTGCAATCGCCAGGCGCGACGGTCCTTCGGATCCGGACGGCGTTCGACGAAGCCGGCCGCCTGCAGCCGATCGATCACGCGGCCTACCGCGATCGGTTCCATCTCCAGGTATTCGGCCAGTTCGGTCTGCCGCAGATCCTCCTCGCGGTGGTGCAGCATCTTGATCGCCCGCCATTGCGCGCGGGTCAGGCCGAAGCGCACGGCGCGGCGATCGAAATGCTTGCGGAACAGCAGGGTCACATCGCTGAGCAGGTAACCGAACGGAATGTCTTCAGGTTTCATGTGATCTCCCGTCCCTACGCCCAAGGATAAAGCGCCGCCCGCGCGAAACATACGCCCCATGTCGATCAGCCTGCTCACCGCCGACCTCACCCATCTTGCCGTCGACGCCATCGTCAACGCCGCCAACCGCAGCCTGCTCGGCGGCGGCGGGGTCGATGGCGCGATCCATCGCGCCGCCGGCCCGCAGCTGCTCGAGGCCTGCCGCGCGCTGCCGGAAGTCGCACCCGGCGTGCGCTGCCCCACCGGTGAGGCGCGCATCACGCCCGGCTTCGACCTGGCCTCCGCCCACGTCATCCACACGGTGGGGCCGGTGTGGCAGGGCGGCGACCACGACGAACCGCAACTGCTGGCCGCCTGCTACCGCCGCTCGCTGCGGTTGGCGCGCGCGCACGGGCTGCGCTCGATCGCGTTCCCGGCAATCAGTTGCGGCGCCTACGGCTATCCGCCGGAGCTGGCGGCCGAGGTCGCCCGCACCAGCCTGCGCAACACGCTCTCCGAGGCGATGCCGGCACTGGAGGTACGTCTGTGCTTCCTCAACGAGGCCATGACCGCACTGTGGCAGCGCGTCTTCAACGCAGCTTGAACGGGTAGAGCGGCGGCAGCGGCGGTTGCTCGCCAGGCGGGCCGTCGCGCCACTGGAAGCCCCGGGCGAAGGCCGCCGCCAGGTCGGGCGACGCCGCGTTCCCGTCGGTGGCGAAGCGACGCCGCTGCAGATGATCGATGGCCTCTCGCTGGCTCGCCGAGGCGAGCGCGTCGGCCAGCGCGCCGAGGTTCGCCAGGCCCGGCCGTTCCGCGCGCGCCCATGCGAGCAGTGCATGCGACTGCGCGGCCGTGTCGTCGCCGCGCGCAGCCGCGAGGAAGGCCGCGCGCAAGCCGCGGTGGGTGGGGGCATGCGCCGCCCGATCGACACGGGGACGGCGGCGCCACGCCCACCACACGGCGAGCGCACCGGCTACCAGCACCAGCGCCGCCGCCACGAGTACGGCCCCCCGCCAGGGCAGTGGATGCGCGCCCGATGCCGGCGATGGCGACGAGGCCGGCGTCTTCGAGGGCACGGGTGCCGAAGCAGCCGGCGCCGGGGCGGCCGGCGCGGATCCGCCTGCCGCGGCAGGCAGCACCGTCAGCACGTGCGCAGGAATGCGCGCTTCTTCTGCCTGGCCGGTCTCAACGTTCCACCACTTCAGCGTGACGGCAGGGAGGGTGAGCGTGCCCGTGCGGCCGGGCACCACCGCGAAGGTCTGCTGGCGGCGGCCGATCAGCCAGTGGCCGTCGTTGCGCGTGCCGGTCACCGGCTTGTCGGGATAGACCGTGGCGCCGTCCAGATCCGGCAGACTCAGCGCCGGCAAGGCCTCGTACGGCAGGCCGGTGGCTTGCAGCGTCATCACCAGGTCAAGCGGCTGGCCGACACGTACCTTGCCGTCCGCCGGTAACCCGTCCAGGGTAAGGCTCAGCCCGCGCGCCGGCAGCCAGGCGCTGCTGCCCCAATGCGGCGGCGGCGCGTCCACCTGGATCGTCACCGGCGGCGAGGCCGCGCTGGTGGGCGTGCCCATGGCGAAGAAGCTGTCGGGATCGGCCGGGTCGATCAGCTCGCCCTGGAAAGTCACCGCCGGCAACTGTATGGTTCCCGCCTGCTGGGGGATCAGCGCATAGCGCCGCTCGATCACGTGGTAGGCGCGGCCGCCGCGCACCACGTCGTAATCCAGGTCGTCGCCCAGCCGCCGCGCATCGATGCCGGGCAACTGCGGTTCGCTCAGCGAACCGTTGCTCAGCGTGCCGGCCAGGTACAGGCGCACCGTGAACAGCAACTGCTGCCCCACGCGTACGTGGCCCTGGTCGACGTTGGCCTCCAGGAAGACCGGCTTGCCGCTGTTCGCCGCGGTGGAGGGGTCGGGCGCGGTGACGGTGAGCGTGAGCGGCTGTGTGCGCGCTCCGGCGAAGTCCAGCGACGGGATCGACAACTGCCCGACGTGGCGGGGCCGCAGCGCGATGCCCACGGTGAACTGGGCGCTGCGCTGGCCATTGACGATGCTCACGCTGGTGTTGCTCGAGCTCCCCAGCACCTCGAAGTCGGCCGCCAGCGCGGACAGGTCCGGCGCCTGCGCCATGCCACCGCCCTCGACCCGCAGGTTGAGCGTGACGGTTTCACCCAGCTGCACCTGGGTTCGATCCAGCGAGGCCTGCACGCTTGCGGCATGCGCCAGCACCGGCAACAGCAGGAACAGCAGCAGTACGGCGCAGCGCCTCACGGCAGGTCGTCCTCGGTGGTGGCGGCACCATGGCGCTGGCGGTACTCCAGCTCGAACTTGCGCCGCAGCAGCGCGCCCGGATCGTCCGGTACGCGCTGCAGCGCCTGGCGCAGCTCGGCGGGCAGGCGCGCCTGCGGATCGTCCTGGTCCAGCGCGCCCAGCTGATGCTCGCTGCCCTGCTTCCTGGCCGCCGCGCCCAGCGCCTGGTCCATCTGCTGCTTGAGCGCCTGGCCGGCGCGTGCGGTGCGCGCCTGTTGCTCGGCCTGCTGCTGCTGCGTCAACGGACGGCTGGCCGCGGGCTCCTGCGCGCGCGAGCCATCGCGTCCGGCGCGATCTTCGCCACCCTGCGCATTCGGCGGCTGCCGGCCCTGCCCCTGCTTGCCCTGGCTGTCCTGCCGGCCATCCTGCTGCTCGCCCTGGCGATTACCCTGGCTGTCCTTCTTGGACTGCTCCTCGCCCTGTCCTTGTTGGGATTTCTTCGAGGACTGGCCGCCGCCCTGGTTCCGCGCGTCGGAGGACGCATCCTGCTTCGGCGGCTGGCGACGCAGCCAGCCTTCCACCGCCTGGCGGTTGGCCTTGGCGTCCGCATCAGCCGGGTCACGCGCGAGCGCGCGGTCGTAGGCGGCGAGCGCGTCCTGATAGCGGCCGGCCTTGGCCAGCGCGTTGCCGAGGTTGTATTGCGCATCGGCGGTGTCGAGCGGCTGCAAGGCCTCGATCGCCGCGTCGTAGTCGCCAGCGCGATAGGCGGCGGCGCCGCGCAGGGCCGGATCGCGCGCCAGCGTGCGGGCCTGTTTCGCGTGGCCTTCGCGCAGTGCTTGCGCGGCCTGCTGGTCGCGGCGTTGCCACAGGTCCTGCCAGGTGCCGGCGTGTGCCCGGCCCGGCAGTGCCGGCAACAGCACCAGCGCCAGCAGCACCAGCCAGCCGCGACGGAAGGCGAGCGCCAGCAGCGGCAGCAGCGGCAGCAGCAGCCAGGGGCCGCGATCCTCCCATTGCGCGCCGGCCAGGCCGCTGGCGATGTCAGCCTCGCCGGTGCGCAGTTGTCCGGCCAGGGTCTGGACGTCGGCGCGATCCTCGCGCATCGGCACGTACTGGCCGCCGCCGGCCGCGGCGAGCGCCGCGAGTGCGGCGTCGTCGCGTCCGGCCATCGCCAGTTCGCCACGGTCGCCGCGCAGGAAGCCGCCATCGGTAAGCGGCACCGGCGCCCCCTGCGGGGTGCCGATGCCGAGCACCGAGACGCGCACACCGTCCGCGCGCGCCTGGCGCGCCGCCTGCTGCGCCTGCGCGCCGGCCCGATCGGTGATGAGCACCAGCGAGCCGCCGCCCACCTTGGCATCGCGGATCAGCGCCGCGCCGCGCGCTATCGCTGCGGCGGCGTTGTCGCCCTCTACCGGCATGGTGTCGGGCGCGAGGGCATCGAGCAGGTCGTTGAGGCTGCCGGCGTCGGAGGTGAGCGGCGCTACCACGAAGGCCTCGCCCGCGTAGGCGACCAGCGCATTGAGCCCGCCGTGGTTGGCGGCAAACAGGTCGCGCGCCTTGTAGCGCGCCCGGTCGAGCCGGCTCGGCGCGACATCGCGCGCGAGCATGCGCTGGGACAACGAGATGGCCACCACCTGCGCCGCGCGGTCGGCGTACAGCGGTAGCGGCACGCGGCTCCAGGCCGGGCCGGCCAGCGCCAGCACGGCCAGCATCCAGCCGATGCCGAGCAACCACGACGGCGCCCCGCGCCGCTGCGGCCGGCCCTGCAGCAGGTGCGGCAGCAGGTCCGCGTCGACCAGCCGTTCCAGCTGCGCCTGCGCGCCCTGCGCGCGAGCCGCCAGCCAGGCGATCGCGGGCAACGCGAGCAGCAGCCACAGCCAGTCGGCGCGCAGGAAATGGAACTGGTGCAGCGCCTCGCTCATGCCATCTGCTCCCGCGCACTGCGGACCTGGGCCAGCAGGAGGCCCGCCAGCAGCAGCATCGCCAGGCCCAGCGGCCAGCGAAACAGCTCGTGCCGCGGGCGCAGCGCCGGGCCGTGCTGCGGCATCGGCTCCAACGCATCGATCGCCTGGTAGGCCTGGGCCAGCTCGCGCGTGTCGGTAGCGCGGAAGTAGCGTCCGCCGGTGCCGTCGGCGATCTTCGTCAGCATGGCCTCGTCCAGGTCGGCCGATGGATTGACCATGCGCATGCCGAAGAAGTCCGGCACGCGCATCTGCGTTGCGCCGATGCCAATGGTGTAGATGCGCACGCCGGCGGCCTTGGCTGCGGCGGCGGCCTGCTCCGGCGCGATGCTGCCTGCATTGTTGACGCCGTCGGTCAGCAGCACCAGCACGCGCGCCTGCTGCGGCAGGCCGGCCAGGCGCTTGACCGCCACCGCGATCGCATCGCCGATCGCCGTTTCGGTGCCGGCCAGGCCTACCGCAGCGCCCTTGAGCTGCGCGCGCACGGCGTCAAGATCGTAGGTCAACGGCGTGACCAGGAAGGCGCGGCTGCCGAACAGCACCAAGCCCAGTTCGTCGCCGGCACGGCGTGCGATGAAGTCGCTGGCGATCGCCTCGACCGCCTCGAAGCGGCTGACGCTCTGCCCGGCCAGTTGCATGTCGTCGGTGCGCATGCTGCCGGAGAGGTCCACGGCCAGCAGCATCGCGCGGCCGCTGCGCTGCTGCGCCTCCGGCGGCCCCACCCATTGCGGCCGCGCCGCCGCGGCGAGCAAACACAGCCAGGCCAGCGCCAGCCACCAGCCACGGGCGCCGCGGACGGGCCGCCGCTCGACCGCGGCCAGCGCCACGCCCGGGTGCGGCAGGTGCAGGGCCTGGCCCGGGGGCAGCGGGCGCAGCCAGCGGCGAAGCAGCCAGGGCAGCGGCAACAGTACGACCACCCAAGGCCAGGCGAACTCGGGCCAGGACAGATCAGGCACGCCGCACCCTCCGCTGCTCGCTGGCGAGCGCGGCGCGCAGCCAGTCGCGCACCGCACTGAGCGTGGCATCGGTGTCGTAGGGCAGCGGCCGGTACATCGCCTGCTCCAGCGCAAGCAAGCGGTGCAGCGTGTCCGCAGCCACCGGCACGCGCGCCAGCGCTTCGCGCCAGGCCTCCCCGCGCAGCCGTGCGGCCGTCGGGTCGTATTTCCTCGCCACGCGCCGCAGCAGCTGGTGCAGGCCGGTGGCCAGCAGCTGGGTATCGCCGCCATGGAGCGCGGCCAGCATGTCGACTTCGGCCAGCACGCGATCGCATCGCCGGCGCCGACGCCGCGCGCTCCGCCACACCATCACGCCCGTGGCGATCGCCATCAGCACCAAGGCGGCAAGCAGCCACCAGCCTGGCGCAGGCGGCCACCACGGGGGCGCCGGGGGCACGTGGATGTCGCGCAGGACGGGGCCGTCGGGCTGCATGGTCATCGCGACCTCGCCCCCAGCAAGGCGGTGACCGCGGCCAGCGGATCGGCCGCGGTGTCGATGTTTCGCCAGGGCAGCCCCAGTGATCGTGCCAACGCGACGAGGTGCTCCTGGCCGGCGCCGAGCGCCTGCTGGAACTCGCTGCGCTCGCGCGCGCCATGCAGGTCGATCTCGCGGCGTTCGCCATCGTGTTCGAACGGATAGCGTCCCGGCGGCGCGGGCGCGAGCTCGAGTGCATCGGCGACCACCAGTACGGCAACGCGGGCGTGCTGCGCCACGTCGCGCAGGCGTGCTCGCGCCGCCTCGTCGCAGCTCCAGCCGTCGCTGATCAGCAAGACGCGGTTGGCGCCGTGCAGGCGCCCGGCACGCGCGAGCGCTTCGGACAGCGGTTCGGTCGCCTCGCCCGCTTCGGCATCCCAGGCCGACAGGGTGCCGCACAGGACGACCGCGCCGTGCGTGCCGCCCTGTGGCTTGAGCAGGCGGCGGCTGCCGCCGAATGACAGCGCACCTACCCGCTCGCCGGCACGCGCCGCGTACCAGCCCGCCAGTGCGGCGGCGCGCGCCGCCTGCACCGACTTGAAGCGCACGCGGGTACCGAAGCGCATGCCGGCGTGAGTATCAAGCAATATCAGCAGGCGTCCCTCGCGCTCCTCCTGGAACAGCTTGGTGTGCAGCTCGCCACTGCGGGCGGTGAGGCGCCAGTCGAGCCGGCGCACGTCATCGCCGGGCTGGTAGACGCGCGATTCGGCGTAGTCCATGCCGCGGCCGTACAGGCGGCTGGAGCGCTGGCCGGCCGGCAGTGCGCGGCTGTCCAGCGGCGCCGGGCGAACGCGCCCGATGCGCCCGCGCAACGCGAGCAATTCGGCCAGCGAAACCGTCACACGGCCGTCGCCATCGGCTCGCACGGGCGGCACCGGCATCACGGCAGCGGCACGAGATCCAGCAGGCGGTCGATCACCTGGTCGCTGCGCACGCCCTCGGCCTCGGCCTCGTAGCTCAGCAGCACGCGATGGCGCAGCACTTCGTGCACAATGCCGTGCACGTCTTCGGGCAGTGCGTAGTCGCGCCCCGCCAGCCAGGCATGCGCACGGGCGCAACGGTCCAGCGCGATGGTGGCGCGCGGGCTGGCGCCCCAGGCGATCCAGCGCTTGAGTTCCGGCCCATAGCGGCCGGCGTCCCGCGTGGCGAGCACCAGTTGCGCTAGGTACTCCTCCAGCGCCGGCGCCACGTGCACCGCCAGCGTTGCGTCGCGGGCGGCGAACACGTCAGCCTGGCTTAGCAGCGCATGCGGCGGCACGGCCGGATGCAGCGCGCGGCGCGCCTGCTCCCGGGCCAGCTTGAGGATGGCCAGCTCCGAGGCGGCGTCCGGATAGCCGATGGTCACGTGCATCACGAAGCGGTCGAGCTGGGCCTCGGGCAGCGCGAAGGTGCCTTCCTGCTCGATCGGGTTCTGCGTGGCCATCACCAGGAACAGGTCCGGCAGGCGCCAGGTGCTGCGGCCCACGGTGATCTGGCGTTCGGCCATCGCCTCCAACAGCGCCGACTGAACCTTGGCCGGCGCGCGGTTGATCTCGTCGGCCAGCACGATGTTGTGGAACAGCGGACCGCGCTCGAACTCGAAGCTGCCCGCCTGCGGCCGGAACACGTCGGTGCCGGTGAGATCGGCCGGCAGCAGATCGGGGGTGAACTGCACGCGGTGGAAGTCCGCCTCGATGCGCGCGGCCAGCGCCTTCACCGCCGTGGTCTTGGCCAGGCCCGGCGCGCCCTCGACCAGCAGGTGGCCATCGGCCAGCAGGGCGATCAGCAGGCATTCGATCAGGTGCGGCTGGCCGATCACGTCGCGCTGCAATTCCTCGCGCAGATGCACGAAGGCTTGCTGCAGGCGGTTCGGCGAAGCGGTATGCGGAGTATCCATCGGCGGTCCGTAAGGAGTAACGCGGTAATGACCGCGGCAACGGCCGGAAGTTTACGGGCGAGGGCGGAGAGCCCACGTGTGCCGGATTGCATGCGGCCGGCAAAAATCCGCAGGGCCGAAAGCAGGAAGGGCGGCCGAGGCCGCCCTTCCTGTACCGCATCGCGATCGGCTTACTGCAGCGTCTCGCTCAGGATGCGTGGCGTGACGAAGATCAGCAGCTCCGCCTTGCTGTTGCTGCGCGAGGTCGAGCGGAACAGTACCCCGAGTCCCGGGATGTCGCCCAGGCCTGGCACCTTGGTGGTGGTATTGGCCTTGGTTATCTCGTAGATGCCGCCGAGCACGACGGTCTGGCCATTGTCCACGAGCACCGAGGTGTTGATCTCGCGGGTATCGATCTGCGGCACCTGGCCGCTGCCCGGCGCGTCGATGAACTTGGCCAGAGCATCCTTCTTGACGTTGATCTTCAGGTACACACGGCTGTCCGCGGTGATCGTGGGCGTCACGCGCAGCTCCAGCACGGCGTCCTTGAACTGCACCGTGGCGGTGCCGCTGCCGGCGGCGCCGGTGGCGCTGTTCTGATAGGTCACGTAGCCGATCTGCTGGCCCTGGCGGATCACCGCCTCCTGCTGGTTGGCCGTGATCACGCGCGGGCTGGAGATCACCTCGCCACGACCCTCGGTCTGGGCCGCGGAGAGTTCCAGGTCGACCAGGTAGTTGGCGCCCAGGATGGCGAGGCCGAAGCTGCCGCTGGGACCGCTGACCGGCAGGTTGACGTTGAAGCCGCCATTGCCGGTCTGGTAGGTGATGGCGCCCGGCCGCGGCTGCGGGCCCTGCTGACCGCCGGCGACCCAGTCACGCAGGTCCTGCGCGTACTTGTTCTGCACGTTGTTGGTGTTGATGCCCAGCCCGGCCGAATCCGTCCCGGTGGGGCTGGTGCTGATGACATGCCCGCCCGAAGTGGTGTGGGTCGCCTGCACGCCCCATTTCACGCCCAGTTCGCGGGTGAAATCATCGGTCGCCACCACGATGCGCGACTCGATCAGCACCTGCTGGACAGGCCGGTCGAGCACGCTGATCAACTGGCGCAGCTCGCGGATCTTGTCGGGCGTCTCGTTGAGCAGCAGGGTGTTGGTGCGCTCGTCGAAGGACACACTGCCGCGCGGCGACAGGAAGCCGCGGGTACCACCGCCGGCACCGCCACCGCCACTCCCGCTCTTGCTGCCGCTGGTGAGCAGTTGGGCGATCTCGGAAGCCTTGCCGTAGCTGATCGGGATGTAGTCGGTGACCAGCTGCGCGGTGTCCTCGGCCTTCAGGCGGGCCTCGGCCAGGTTCTGCTCGTAGGCGGCCAATTCCTGCTGCGGCGCGATCCAGATGACGTTGCCGTCACGGCGCTTGTCCAAGCCCTTGGCGCGCAGGATCACGTCCAGCACCTGGTCCCATGGCACGTTGGAAAGGCGCAGGGTGATGTTGCCCTGGACGCTGTCGGAGGCGACCAGGTTCTGCCCCGAGTACTCGGCCAGCAGCTGCAGCACCGAGCGAACCGGGATGTCCTGGAAGTTGAAGGTGACGCGGTTGCCGCTGTAGACCGGCGGCTCGCCCTTGGTCAGGGCCCCGTCGCCTGCGGCCGCGGCCTTCTTGGGCGCGACCTCGACCACGAACTGGTCGGCGGTCTGGTAGGACGAGGTCTCCACGTTGCCCTTGAAGTTGATCTCCATGGTGGCCCCACCGCCCATGCCTGCGCGGGTATTGATCGTCTGCACCGGCGTGGCGAAGTCCAGCACGTCCAGGCGCTGCGCCTGAGCTGCCGGCAGGGTGACGTGGCTGAGCTTGACGACCAGCTTGTCGCCTTCGCGGCGCATGTCGGCATTGGCGCCGGCGCCGCTGAAGTTGACCAGCACGCGGCCTTCACCCTTGGGACCGCGGCGGAAATCGATGCCGGAGACCGTGGGGCCGCCCATGGCCGAAGGCAGCGCCTTGGTCGGATCAATGGTCGAGGCGGTGGTGGTGGTCTGCGCGTCGCTACCGTTATTGACCGTCAGCACCAGGTCGTTGCCATCCACACGCGTGCGGTAGGAGGCCTCACGCATCAGCTCGACCACCACGCGGGTGCGGCCGCCGACGGAAACCGCCGAAACGCCCGAGGTCGAGCCCTTGCCGATGTCGACATGGCGCGGTGCGCTGTTGTCTGTGTCGGCAAAATCCACCGCGATGCGCGGCGGGTTGCCAGTGGTGAAGATACGCGGCTGCGGCGGACCGCCGGCGAAATTCAGGTGCAGTTCGACGGCGCCGCCCGGCAGCGTGTCGTAGCTGATCCCCTTTAGCGTGTTGGCGGCTGCGAGGGCGTCGCCAGCCCATGCGGCGGCGGCGATCAGCAGGCACGTCATCAGGCATCGGCGTGCATGGCGCATGGCTCGGCCCCGGACAGGTTGGATGTGGTTGCTCATTGCGTCAGCCCCTGTGTTCATTTCTCGCCGAGCCCGATGCTGGCCGAACGTTCCATCCAGCCGCCATTGCCATTGGAAACCAGTTCGACCAGGTCGACGTGGTCTTCCGCGATGGCGGTGACCCGGCCGTAGTTCTGCCCCATGTATTCATTGCGGTGGACGCGATGGATCACGCCACCGGGATCCTTCACCAGCGCTTCCATGCCCGCACCGAGGCCGACCGTGCCGACCATCCTGAGGCTGTCCAGCGCGAACATTTCCAGCGGCTGCTTGGGCCGGCCCTCGTCCGGGCGCGGGCCGCTGGCGGACGCGTTGGGCTGCAGCTCGGCCGCGCTCGCGCTGAACGGGTCGCGCTTGCCGTCGTCGGAATACTGGAAGGTCTCGAACGTCTTGATGACCGGCAGCGGAGGAATCGGCGCGCCCTTCTTGCTCTTTTCCTGGGCCACCCAATCGCGCAGGTCCGACATGCCGCGGGTGCAGCCGGCCAGCACGAGCAGGGCGGCGAGCATCAACAGCAGCCGCGCCACACGGGCGGGCCTGGTGACAGCGAACCTGCTCATTTGCGCCCCCTCGCCTTGGCTTCGGTCTTGCTCTCGGCGCTTTCCTCGTCTTCCAGATAGCGGTAGGTCTTGACCGTGCCCTGCAGCACCAGCAACCCGCCCGGCGGCGGCTCGCCGTTGGCGCCGATCGGCGACTGTGTCGTCAGCGAGACGTCATGCATGGTTAGGATCACCACCCGCGGCAGCGAAGCGACGCCGCTGATGAAATTACCGAACTGGTGGTAGGTGCCGACCATCTTCAGGCTGATCGGCTTCTCCGCGTAGAACTCCTTGGGCTGCTCGCCGCCCGGGTCGAAGCTCTGGATCTCCAGCCCCGAGGACAGCGCCGTCTGCGAGATGTCCACCAGCAGTTCGGGCATCTCGGTCTTGCTCGGAAGTTGGCGCAACAGCTGGCGCAGCATGTCCTGCATCTCGTCCAGTTGCTGCTGCAGTGCCTCAAGGTTGACCGACTTGGCCTGCTTCTGGGAGAACTCCTGCTTGAGCGACTCCTCTTTCGAAGCCAGTTGCTGGAGCGAATCCTGCTGGTCGCTGACGTGCAGGTACCAGCCCAGACCCACCACCGCCAGGAACACCAGCGCGGTGAAGAAGATCTTGATCGACTTGGACCAGCCACCGATGTTGTTGCGGTCGAGGTTGCGCAGTTCGTCGAAGAACTTCATTTGCGCGTTCCCCCGCTGACGGCCGCGCGTGCGGCAGTGGATGCCGGCGCCGCGGGTGCCGGATTGCCCTGCAACAGCACTGGCGTCTTGCCAGCCTGGTCGGTGCTGGGTTCACTCAGCTTCACGTTGAGCCCGAAGGTGTAGGGCATGCGCCCGGTGCGGTAGGTGATCTGGGTTTTCTCCAGATCGGCGCCGCCCATCCAGGGCGAAGCGTCGAGGCTGCGCATGTACTCGGCCACGCTGGCGTTGGACTGGGCCACGCCATGGAGCACCATGGAGCCACCGTTCTGGTTCATGCTGGTCAGACGCACGCTCGAGGGAATGGTCTTCACCAGCTCGTCGAACAGGTGGACCATCTGCGAGCGGTTGGCCTGCAACTGCTCGATGATCTGCTTGCGGGCGAGCAGGCGCTGACGGACCTTCTCGAGGTCTTTGATCTTGGCGATGCGCTCGTCCAGTTGCTTGATCTCGCCCTGCAGGTAAGCGTTGCGCTCGTTCTGGTTGTCGATGCGCAGGCTCATCCAGAACGACCACAGGAACAGCACCAACAGCGCCGCCACGAAGGCGGCGCCCAGCTGCATGAAGAATTCCCGTTCGCGCTGCTTGCGCCGTTCCGCGCGCCAGGGAAGGAGGTTGATGTGTGCCATCAGTCGAAACTCCTGAGCGCCAGGCCGACGGCGATCATCAGCGCGGGAGCGTCCTGCGCCAGCGACTGCGCTTGCACCTTGGGCGCCAGCGACATGCGCGCCAGCGGGTTGGCCACCATGCACGGCACGCCGAGCTGCTCCTCCAGCATCGGACAGAGTCCTTCGATCGAGGCGCAGCCGCCGGCCAGCACCACCTGGTCGACCTTGCTGTACTCGCTGCCGGCGAAGAAGAACTGCAGCAGGCGGCTGATCTGCTGGATCAGCGCCTCCTTGAACGGCTCCAGCGCCTCGGCCTCGTACGATTCGGGCAGGCCACCCTTGCGCTTGGCGCGACCGGCCTCCTCGTAGGAGAGCCCGTAGCGGCGCATGATCTCGTCGGTCAGCTGCTTGCCGCCGAACACCTGCTCGCGCGAATAGATGGTGCGCTGGTGGCGCAGCACCGACAGCGTGGTCATGGTGGCGCCGATGTCGACCACGGCGACCAGCGCATCGCGGCCGACGTTAAGCTGGTCGACCAGCATGGTGAAGGCGTTCTCCATCGCGAACGCCTCCACGTCGATCACCCGCGCGGACAGGCCGCCCAGGTCCAGCGCGGCCACGCGCATGTCCACGTTCTCGGTGCGCGAGGCGGCCAGCAGCACGTTGTTCATGTCCGGGTTGTCCCGGACCGGGCCCAGCACCTCGAAGTCGAGACTGACCTCGTCGATCGGATAGGGGATGTACTGGTTGGCCTCGACCTGGATCTGCCCTTCCAGGTCCTCCTCGGACAAGTCGGCCGACATGGGCACGATGCGGGTGATCACCGCCGATCCGGCGACGGCAGCGGACGCGTGCTTGAGCTTGGAGCCCGAACGGGCGAGCGCACGCCGGATCGCCTCGCCCACCGCCTCGACCTCGACGATGTTCTTCTCGACCACGGCGTTGGGGGGCAGCGGCTCGACCGCGTAGTGTTCCACGCGGTAGCGGCCACCGGCCTGGCTCAGCTGCAGCAGCTTGACCGCGGTCGAACTGATGTCGACGCCGATCAGCGGCGGCTTCTTGGGTGTAAAGAGACCCACTTTTTTCCCCCTTGCCCCTGGCGCCCGGGCCGGAAACCGGCGGATGCGCGCAGGCATTAAAGCCAAAAATTAACGCAATCGCAACGGCCTACGCGAACTTTCTCAACAAAATGGCGTGATGGCCTGCACATTTGATTGACGCCGGAAGCGGGCGGCGGATTTCGCGACCCAGCCTAAGGATCGCCGGGCGGTCGATACTGCAGCATCTATACTCAATCTTGTTTTGACTTGAGTCTCGCTCTTCCAAACCATGCGAATTTTTAAGCGTTTGCTGCGCTGGGCGCTGGTCCTGGCCTTCTGTGGCCTGCTCCTGGCCCTCGCCGCCGTCGGCGTCGCCTATTGGCTGATCGCCCCCCGCCTGCCCTCGGTTGCGGTGCTCAAGGACTATCACATGCAGGTGCCGCTGCGCGTGCTGAGCGCCGACGGCAAGCTGATCGCCACCTTCGGCGAAACCCGCCGCATCCCGGTGGCCATCGCGAACGTGCCGGACAAGCTCAAGCACGCGGTGCTCTCTGCCGAGGATGCGGAGTTCTACAGCCATCCGGGCGTGGACTGGCACGGCATTGCGCGGGCCGGCTGGCACGTGATCATCTCCGGCGGGGACAAGGGGCCGGGCGGCTCGACCATCACCCAGCAGGTGGCGCGCAACTTCTTCCTGAGCCCCGAGAAGCTCTACTCGCGCAAGCTGACCGAGATCTTCATCGCGCTGCGCATGGAGAACGAGCTGACCAAGGACCAGATCCTCGAGCTCTACCTCAACAAGATGTTCCTGGGCCACCGCTCCTATGGTGTGGCCGCGGCGGCGGAGTACTACTACGGCAAGACGCTGGACCAGCTGACCATAGCCCAGTGCGCCACCATCGCCTCGACCTTCCAGCTGCCCTCGGTGGTCAATCCGATCAACAGCCCCAAGCGGATGCTCGCTCGGCGCAACTGGGTACTCGGGCAGATGCTCGAGCACCGCTACATCAGCAAGGCCGAGTACGAGCAGGCGATCGACGAACCCAACGACGCCTATGCACACGAGCAACCGATCGAGGTCGATGCGCCCTACCTTGCCGAGATGGTGCGCCTGCAGGCGCTCGACCGCCTGGGCAACGACGCCCTGACCGAAGGCTACGTGGTGCGCACCACCCTGCAGAGCGGCCGCCAGCTGGCGGCGGTGGAAGCGCTGCGCAACGGCCTGGTCGCCTATGACCGCCGCCACGGCTGGCGCGGCCCGGAAGCGCACCGCGATCTGCCCGCGAGCGCCAGCGGCGAGGAACTGGACCGTCAGCTCGCCGGCGAGACCGACATCTCCGGCATGCAGCCGGCTATCGTCACCGCCGCCAGCGCGACCGAGGCGACGCTCTACCTGGCCAGTCGGCAGACGGTCACGCTGGACCTGGCCGCCGTCGCCTGGGCGCACGCCTACCGCGACGAGAGCCACATCGGGCCTGCGCCCAAGAGCGTGGATGCCGTACTCAAGCGCGGCGACATCGTGCGCGTCGCGCGCAACGAGAAAGGCGACTGGGAACTGGCCCAATTGCCCAAGGTGCAGGGCGCGCTGGTCTCGGTCGATCCTGAGGACGGCTCGATCCAGGCGCTGGTCGGCGGCTTCAACTTCCTGCGCAGCAAGTTCAACCGCGCAGTGATGGCGGCGCGCCAGCCCGGCTCCAGCTTCAAGCCCTACCTGTATTCGGCTGCATTCGACCGTGGCTTTACCCCCGCCTCGATCATCAACGACGCGCCGCTGGCCCTGCCCGATCCCTCGCGGCCCAACGGCCTGTGGACGCCGGAGAACGACGACGGCAAGTTCGACGGCCCGATGCGCCTGCGCGAGGCGCTGGTGCAATCGAAGAACCTGGTGTCGGTGCGCCTGCTCGACGCCATCGGCGTGCGCTATGCCCGCGAATACGTCACCCGCTTCGGCTTCCCGCTGGACGCGCTGCCCAATAACCTGTCGATGGCGCTGGGCACAGCGTCGGTCTCGCCGATGGGCATGGCGCGCGGTTACGCCGTGTTCGCCAACGGCGGTTACCTGGTCACGCCGTACTTCATCAAAGAAATCGACGACCGCAGCGGCAAACCGGTCTACCTGGCGAGCCCCACCCGTGCCTGCCGCACCTGTCAGGAGCGCCTGCTCGATACGCGTCCGCCCGGGCCGCCGCCGGCCGACATGAGCTCGCGTACGGCCAACGCGGTGGCACAGACGCCCGCTGGCAGCAGCACGGCCGCCGGCGTGGGTGACGCGGTGCTGCCGGCCGACGTGCACGGCGAAGGTGCGCATCCGCCGCTGCTTGCCCCGCAGGTGATCGACGTGCGCAACGACTACCTCATCACCTCGCTGATGAAGGACGTCATCCTGCGCGGCACCGGCTTTGCCGCCAAGGCGCTCGGCCGCGACGATCTGGCCGGCAAGACTGGCTCGACCAACGACCACCGCGACGCCTGGTTCGTCGGCTTCAACGGCGATCTGTCGACCTCGGTTTGGGTCGGCTTCGACGATTTCAGCTCGCTGGGCCGCTCCCGCGGCGTGGGCGAGTTCGGTGCACAGGCGGCGCTGCCGATCTGGATGGACTACATGGGCAGCGTGCTCAAGGGCCTGCCCTCCAACGCGTTGCCGATGCCGCCGGGTATCGCCACCGTGCAGATCGACCGGCAGACCGGCTTGCCGACCACCCCGGACAACCCGAACGCGATGAACGAGATCTTCAAGGTGGAGGACGTCGACCGCCTGCGCGCCCAGGCCGCGCAGCAGCAACAGAACCAGGACGAACAGCACCCCTACGACATTTTCTGACGGGGACGCAGCCCTCACGCCGGATCGGCTTGGGTGTCGGTCCAGCCTTCCAAGGAGCGACGACCATGGCACGCGGCGAGCACCATCGCATCCATGCGCACGATCGCCAGCAGCGCAACCGGCTGCGGGTGGCCCAGGAGGCCGCCCGGCTGATGAGCGAGCACGGCATCCGCGACTTCCACCACGCCAAGCTCAAGGCCGCCGAGCGGCTGGGCATCCACGACGCGCAGGCGCTGCCGCGCAACCAGGAGATCGAACAGGCGTTGCGCGAGCGCCAGCGCCTGTTCGACGCCGACAGCCAGCCGCAGCAGCTGAAGGCCCGCCGCGAGGCTGCGCTGGAGGCGATGCGCTTCCTGGCGCCGTTCGATCCACGTCTGGTCGGGCCGGTGTTGGAGGGTACGGCGGACGAGCATTCGGCCGTCTGCCTGCACGTCTTCAGCGATGACCCGGATGCCGTCACGCTGTTCCTGCGCGAACATGGCGTACCCGCCGAGCTGCAGACCCGGCGCCTGCGCCTGAGCCGCGAAGAACAGGCCGACTACCCGGTGCTGCTGTTCGCCGCCGACAACCTGCCCTTCGACCTGACGGTCATGCCCCGCGACGCGTTGCGCCAGGCGCCACTGGACCGCATCGAGGAGAAACC
The DNA here is from genome assembly GCF_035943815.1 of Frateuria sp. GTDB lineage: Bacteria > Pseudomonadota > Gammaproteobacteria > Xanthomonadales > Rhodanobacteraceae > Frateuria_A. The sequence goes on along the minus strand of NZ_DASZBU010000005.1, from coordinate 348,638 downwards.
GATGCGGCGCGCCTCAGTGGCGGCAGTGGAAGACCTTCTGCTGGAAGGGAACGGGGCGGGCGACGAGCTCGAACGGATGCTCGCCGCCGTGCGCCGCTAGGCAGGCATTCGCCGCGCCGGACGAGAAAACGCCCCGGCATGCCGGGGCGTTTTCATCGCGGAACAGGTGAACTCAGCGCTTGGCGGAGGGCACGTAGTCGCGCACATCGGCGCCGGTATAGATCTGGCGCGGACGGCCGATGCGCGAGCCCGGGGTCTCGTGCTGCTCGATCCAGTGCGAGATCCAGCCGGCGGTGCGGGCGATCGCGAACATCACGGTGAACATCTCGGTCGGGATGCCCAGCGCCTTGTAGATGATGCCCGAGTAGAAGTCGACGTTCGGGTAGAGCTTGCGCTCGACGAAGTACTCGTCCTTCAACGCAGCCTCTTCCAGCTTCATCGCCACATCGAGCAACGGGTCGTTGACGCCAAGCTCCGCCAATACCTTGTGGCACATCTCGCGGATGATCTTGGCGCGCGGGTCGAAGTTCTTGTAGACGCGGTGGCCGAAGCCCATCAGACGGAAGCTGTCGTTCTTGTCCTTCGCGCGCTTGACCGCGGTCTCGACGCGGTCGGGCGAGCCGATTTCCTCCAACTGCTTGAGCACCGCTTCGTTGGCGCCGCCGTGGGCCGGCCCCCACAGTGCGGTGATGCCTGCGGCGATCGAGGCATAAGGGTTGGCGCCGGTGGAGCCGACCAGGCGCACGGTCGAGGTCGAAGCGTTCTGCTCGTGGTCGGCGTGCAGGATGAACAAGAGGTCCAGCGCCTTGGCCGCGACCGGATTGAGCGCGAGCGGCTCGCTCGGCACCTCGAACATCATGTGCAGAAAGCGCTCGACGTACTCGAGGTTGTTGCGCGGATAGCGCAAGGGCCAGCCGATCGAATAGCGGTAGCAGGCCGCGGCGATGGTCGGCATCTTGGCAATCAGGCGGATCGCGGCAAGCTTGCGGTCGGCCGGGTCCTCGACGTTGAGGTCGTCATGGTAGAACGCCGACAGCGAGGCGACCGAGGCGGCCAGCATCGCCATCGGGTGCGCATCATGGTGGAAGCCCTGGAAGAAGTTCTTCAGCGACTCATGCATCATCGTGTGATGCGTGATCTGGTGCTCGAAGGTGGCGAACTCCTGCTGCTTGGGCAGCTCGCCGTTGAGCAGCAGGTAGGCCACTTCCAGGAAGGTCGACTTCTCGGCCAGTTGCTCGATCGGATAGCCGCGGTAAAGCAGCACGCCCTGGTCACCGTCGATGTAGGTGATCGCACTCTTGGTGCTGGCGGTCGAACCGAAGCCCGGGTCGTAGGTGAAGTGGCCGGTGTCCTTGTACAGCGTGCCCAGGTCGATGCAGGAGGGACCCAGGGTCCCGCTGAGCAAGGGCAGCGTGCTGCTGCGGTTGCTCGATTCATCGACCAGCTTGACGACCTTGGAATCGGACACAGGAACCTCCTTCACGAAAGACGCACCGACGGGCATCCGCACAGAGGGGCCAGCCGGCGAGGGAATGGCATGGCGCCGGGGGAAGGCAGCCGATGCAACCGGCGCATTATCGCACATCGTCCGCCCAACATCCGTCGGCGGATGGACGTGGACGCGGGCACGCAAAAGGACACGGGGCGAGCCGCTGGCCCGCCCCGTGTCTATGTGCAGCGCCCGCCACTGCCGCGGCGGCGGGCCTGATCGTCCGGCTTACTTCTGGCCGTAGCGGCGGCGGAACTTGTCCACGCGGCCGCCGGCGTCGATGTTCTTCTGCTTGCCGGTGTAGAACGGATGGGAATGGCTGGAGATATCCACCTTGACCAGCGGGTACTCGTTGCCGTCTTCCCACTTGACGGTTTCCTTGGCGGCGATCGTCGAGCGCGTCAGGAACGCGAAATCGGACGAGAGGTCCTGGAACACCACTGGGCGGTAGTTCGGATGGATATCGGGCTTCATGACGGACTCAAAGCGGCGGGTGAAAAGAGCGGCATTGTAGCGGCCGGGTGACGGCGGGGTCAACCTGCCTGCCGGATCGGGCCGCGCGCATGGCGCTCCCCCGGCACCGCGCGGAAAAGGGGGGGGGGGAAAGCTCCCGGACTCAGGCGGCGCCAAGCGCTCGGCGCACCATCCCGGCGAACCGCTCCTGGTCCAGCTCCAGCACCACGTTCGCGTTGGCCGGCCGGCCCAGCCGTCCGGCCCAGTCAACTACGGTGGCGCCGCGAGTCAGGCGCCCGTCCAGCTCCACCGCGACCGCGCGCCGCTCGCTGCGCACTACCACCGACGGGTCGATGGCCACCGCCATCGCCAGCGCGTCGGCTGCGATGATCCCGCGACGGCCGCGCTCGCGGTTGGTCTTGCGCGCCACCCGGCAGATGCTGCCGTAGAACCTCGCGCGCGCATCGCCCGCCGCCAGCCAGGCGTCGAAGCCGTTTTCATCGAACGCGTGGCGTAGCGTCAGCTCCCAGTCGACCAGGTCGAAGTCCTCGAAAGCCTCGAACACCACGTGCGCAGCCTCGGGGTCGAAGCCGATGTTGAATTCGGCCGGGATCCTGCCGGTGTTGCCCTGCCCGGTCACCGCGCCGCCCATCACCACCAGCCGCTTCACTCGCGCTGGAAGGGTCGGATCCAGCCGCAACGCGAGCGCCAGGTTGGTCAGTGGAGCCAGCGCCACCAGCGTGACCTCGCCCGGCCGCTCGCGGGTCAGACGCAGCAGCGCGAGCGCCGCGGCTTCATCCGCCACCTCGCCCGCAGGCACGGCAAAGCCGACGTCACCGAAACCATCGCGGCCGTGCACGAAGGCCGCATCCTCCTCCGGCAGGCGTACCAGCGGCGTGGCGCAACCGGGAAACACCGGGATGCGCGCCCCGAGCAGGTCGACCAGCACGCGCGCGTTGCGTACCGTGTGCTCCAGGCCCACGTTGCCGGCGGCGACGGACAGGCCCGCCACATCGGCGTGCGCGTGCGCCATCAGGATGGCCAGCGCGTCGTCCACACCGGGGTCGGTGTCGATCAGGAGTTGCGGTCGGGTCATGCCTGCCTCGCCTGCGAAAAAACTGCAAGCTTACGGCGCAGGTACGCGGGATGGATAGCCGAGGCGGAAACCGCCCTGGCCTGCGCCCGATCAGGCATGCGCGTAACGCGCGGCGCCGCCGATCCAGCGCTCGATCAGCCGCTCGGCCGCGCGCGGCTGCTGACTCAGCATGGCTTCGCCGACCTGTTGCACGGCCGGCAACAGATGCGCGTCGCGAGAAAGGTCGGCGATGCGGAAGGCAAGCTGGCCGGTCTGGCGGGTGCCGAGCACTTCACCGGGGCCGCGCAACTGAAGGTCCTTCTCGGCGATGCGGAAGCCGTCGCAGGTCTCGCGCATGACATTCAGCCGCTCGCGCGCGAGCTGGCCCAGCGGCGGCTGGTAGAGCAGTACGCAATTGGAGGCGACCGCGCCGCGGCCGACCCGCCCGCGCAACTGGTGCAGCTGGGCCAGGCCCAGCCGCTCGGTGTTCTCGATCACCATCAGGCTGGCGTTGGGCACGTCGACACCCACCTCGATCACGGTGGTGGCGACCAGCACCGCCAGCTCGCCGGCCTTGAAGGCGTCCATCACGGTCTGCTTTTCTTTCGGCTTCATGCGGCCATGGATCAGACCCACACGGTAGTCCGCGAGCGCGGCGGAAAGCTCGGCATGCGCCACTTCGGCGGCCTGCGCACGCAGTTGCTCGGACTCTTCGATCAGGGTGCAGACCCAGTAGGCTTGCCGCCCCTGGGCGCAGGCGGCCTGGATGCGGGCGATCACTTCGGCGCGGCGCGCATTGGTCACCGCGACGGTCTGCACCGGGGTACGACCCGGCGGCAGCTCGTCGATGGAGGAGACGTCGAGGTCGGCGTAGGCGCTCATCGCCAGCGTGCGCGGGATCGGCGTGGCGGTGAGCACCAATTGGTGTGGCACCAGCTCGCCCTCGAGGCCCTTGTCGCGCAGGGCCAGACGTTGCTGCACGCCGAAGCGATGCTGCTCGTCGACGATGACCAGGCCCAGGCGCGCGAAGGCCACGCCCTCCTGCATCAGGGCATGCGTCCCGATCACCACCGGCGCGCCTTCGGCGACACGAGCCTTCGCACCGGCGCGCGCCTTGCCCTGCTGCTTGCCGGCCAGCCACTCGACCGCCACGCCAAGGGGCTCCAGCCAATGGCGGAAACTGCGCAGGTGCTGCTCGGCCAGCAGCTCGGTGGGCGCCATCAGCGCCACCTGCCAGCCCGCCTCCACGGCCGCCAGCGCCGCCAGCGCGGCAACCGCCGTCTTGCCGCTACCGACATCACCCTGCACAAGGCGCAGCATCGGCCTGGCCTGCGCCAGGTCGCCCAGCACCTCGCCCGCCACGCGTCGCTGCGCACCGGTGAGCTCGAACGGCAGACGCCCGACGAAGACCGTGCGCAGCTGACCGTCGCCATCGAGTGTCGGCGCGCGACGGCGGCGCACCGCCGCGCGCATGCGTTTGAGGCTCAGGTGCTGGGTGAGCAGTTCCTCGAAGGCCAGGCGCTGTTGCGCCGGATGCCGGCCGCCAGCGAGCTCCGCCAGCGGCGCATCCGGCGGCGGGCGGTGGGCATACAGCAGTGCCCCGCGCAGCGAACCCAGGCCGTGCGCGGCGCACAGCTCGGGCGGAATCAGCTCCAGCGACGCATCCGGCGGCAACAGCGCGAGCGCCTTGTCGATCACGCCGGCCAGCCGTTTCTGCCCCAGCCCATCGGCAGTCGGATAGATCGGACTCAGGCGCTCGTCCATCGCCACCGGGCCTTCGTCGCCCACGCGCTGGTATTGCGGGTGCACCATCTCAAGGCCCTGCGCGCCGTGCCGGACCTCGCCGTAGCAAAGCAGCCTGAGGCCCGGCTTCAACTGCTCCGCCTGCGCGCGGTGGAAGTGGAAGAAGCGCAGCAGCAGGGTCTGGCGCGAGTCGTCGCCGATGGCGATCTTCAGCTGCGGCCGATAGCGGAAGCCGCGCTCGATCGCCTCCACGGTACCCAGCACCTGCGCACGCTCGCCGGGCCTGAGATCGGCGATGGAAGTGACGCGGGTACGGTCCTCGTAGCGCAGCGGCAGATGGAACCAGAGGTCCTGCACCCGTTCCAGCCCGAGGCGCGAGAGCGCTTGGGCCAGTGCCGGACCGACGCCAGGCAGCACGCCGACCGACAGCGATCCGGGGTCGGCGGCGGCAGGCGGATCGATGGCGCGGGCGTTGCGTGCGGGCATGGGCTGTCTAGCCTAGCCCAGCGCGTCGTATGGATGCAGCACGGCATTGTCGGCTCCCGCCGCGCCGGGTGGTCGGCCCCCGACGCGGGCGGATACACGCGCCTAGTCGAGCACCATGATCGCGTCGATCTCCACCTGTGCGTTTTTGGGCAAGGCGGAAACTTCGATGGTCGAACGCGCCGGATAGGGCTGCTGGAAGTATTCGGCCATCACCGCGTTCACCGCGGCGAAGTTGGCCAGGTCGGTCACGTAGATGCCTACGCGAACGAACTGGGAGAACGAGCCGCCCGCCGCCTTGGCCACTGCCGCCAGGTTGTCGAACACCCGCCGGGTCTGCGTGCTGATGTCGCCTTCGACCAGGGTTCCGGTGGCCGGATCCAGCGGCGTCTGGCCGGAGAAGTACACCGTGTTGCCGTGGCGGACAGCCTGCGAGTAGGGGCCTATCGCGGCGGGCGCCTGTTCGGAGTGGATGATGCTGCGGGTCATGGCGGAACCTCGTGGCAAGAAAGGCCCACCAGTGTAAACCGGCGACGCCGGTGCTCGGTCAGAGCGCGATCGCGTCCTGCGTGGCCAGAGCGATCTTCATGCCTCGAGCACGCCCACCTGCAGGTCGATGACGAGCGGCGACACGGCCATCGCTCAGAGCGGATAGCGATAGGCGCCGCTTACCACGCCGGTTCGCCGCACACGACGGATCACGTCGGCCAGGTGCTTGCGGTTCTTCACTTCCATCGCGAACAGCAGCGTGGCGGCCGCGGCATCGCGCTCGACATATTCGACGTTCTCGATATTGGAATCGGCTGCCGCAATCGCCGCAGCGACGGTCGCCAGCACGCCGGGGCGGTTGATGACCTCGATGCGCAGTTCCGCGCGGTAGTCGCCCTGCACGTCGCGGTCCCATTCGATCGCCACGCAGCGCTCGGGCGACTTGCGGAACTCGGACACATTGGGGCATTCCACGCGATGCACCACGATGCCCTTGCCCGAAGAGAGGTAGCCGATGATCTCGTCGCCGGGCAGCGGATGGCAGCAGTTGCCGAAGCTGAGCACGCCGCGCTCGGCGCCGGTGATGCGGATCTTCTCGGCGGCGTGCGGCGCCACCGTGGCGCGCTCACCGCCGCGCAAGGCGACCAGGTGATGCGCTACCTGGTCGGGCATGCGGTTGCCCAGCGCGATGTCGGCCAGCAACTCTTCCAGCCGGCGCAGCTTGGCTTCCTCAAGGAAGCGCTCGAGCACCTTGGCCGGAATGGCGTCGATGTTGGTGCCCAGGGCGTCCAGTGCGCGATCGAGCATGCGATGACCGAAGTCCACCGCATCCTCGTGCTGCAGGTGCTTCAGGTACTGGCGGATCGCCGTGCGCGCCTTGCCGGTGACCACGAATTCCAGCCAGGCCGGGTTGGGCACCGCCGATGGCGCGGTGATGATCTCCACCAACTGCCCCGACTCCAGCCGCGTGCGCAGGGGCAGCAGCTTCTTGTCCACCCGCGCGGCCACCGCGTGGTCGCCCACGTCCGTATGCACGGCATAGGCGAAGTCCAGCGCCGTGGCATTGCGCGGCAGCGCGAGGATGTCGCCGCGCGGGGTGAACAGGTAGACCTCGTCGGGGAAGAGGTCGATCTTGACGTTCTCGATGAACTCGGACGACGAGGGCGTGTGCGCCTGGCTGTCGGCCAGCGCCGAGAGCCACTCGCGCGCCCTCGCCTGCGCGCTGTTGGCCGGGCCCGAATCGGTCTTGTAGGCCCAGTGCGCGGCGACGCCGCGTTCGGCCACCGAGTCCATTTCGGCGGTGCGGACCTGCACCTCGATTGGCGCGCCGAACGGCCCGAGCAGCACGGTGTGCAGCGACTGGTAGCCGTTGGCCTTGGGGATGGCGATGAAATCCTTGAAGCGGCGGTCGACCGGCTTGTACAACGAATGCACGGCGCCCAGGGCCATGTAGCAGCTCATCGCGGTGTCCACCACCACGCGGAAGCCGTACACGTCCATCAGCTGGGCAAAGCTCTTGTGCTCGTTGTGCATCTTCGAATAGATGCTCCAGGCCGACTTGATGCGTCCCACCACGCGGGCCGGCAGGTGCTCGGCGGCCAGCCGGGCGGCGAGGGCGTGCTCGATCTTGCTCATCACCTCGCGGCGGTTGCCGAGCGCGGCGCGGATGCGCTCGCTGATGACGCGATAACGGTCCGGATAGAGCGCACGGAAGCCCAGGTCCTGCAGCTCCGCCTTGAACTTGTTCATGCCCAGACGCTGGGCGATGGGCGCATAGATCTCCAGCGTCTCGCGGGCGATGCGGCGGCGCGCCGACGGGTCCTTGGCACCGAGCGTGCGCATGTTGTGCAGCCGGTCGGCCAGCTTGATCAGGATCACGCGGATGTCGCGCGCCATCGCCAGCAGCATTTTGCGGAAGCTTTCCGCATCCGCTTCCTGGCGGTTGGAGAAGCGCATCTTGTCCAGCTTGGTGACACCGTCGACCAGGTCGGCGACGACTTCGCCGAACTCGGCCGTGATGTCGGCGCGGCCGAGCTCGGTGTCTTCCAGCGTGTCGTGCAGGATGGCCGCGATGATGGTTTCGGCATCCAGGCCCAGCTCGGCCAGGATGCCGGCGACGGCGACCGGATGGGTGATATACGGCTCGCCGCTCTTGCGCGCCTGGCCACGGTGCGCGTGCGCGCCCACTTCATAGGCGCGCAGTACGCGTGCCACCTGGGCTTCGGGGAGGTAGGCCACGCGCTCCTTGAGCGCCAGCACATAGGGGGGCAGCACGGACGGGTCCACGGAGGCGGAGGGCGTGGTCGCCGTCATGGATTCACGCCCCCGTTCAGATGGTGCTTCCGTGCAGCTCAGGCCCGGACAGGGCAAGGATGCCGGCCGTGCCGGCAGTGCGACTGCGCCATCGGCAGCCGCCGGCGCGCATCAGTCGTCGCCGCCCTTGGAAAGGTCGTCGTCGACCTCGGCGGCCGCCCATTCCAGAGCCTCGCGCTCCGCACGCTCGCGTTCGGCGCGGTCGATCTCGTCGATCGTGGCTTGGTCGATGCGGCGGTCGGCGATCTCGCGCAGGGCGAGCACGGTGGGCTTGTCGTGGTCGGGATTGACCGCCGGCTCGGCACCCTTTTCCAGCTGGCGCGCGCGCTTGGTCGCCATCAGCACCAGCTCGAAGCGGTTGTCGACCACCTCGAGGCAATCTTCCACGGTAATGCGGGCCATGCGAAATCCTCAAGCATTAAAGCGACTTAGAGACCCGGGAGTGTAACGGAGCGACGGCTTGGCTGGCAATGTGGCATGCGCGTATCATGCGCGGTTCGATCGCCGGACAGCTGGCGCCGATCCGTCTGACTGCAAAATATAAAACCAGGCGGTACACTTTTGCGGTACCCGTTGCGGATCTCCTCGACCGATGTCCTCCCTGCCCCGTATTTACTTCAGTCGCCTGCTGCCGCTGGCCGCCGTGGCCCTGCTAGCCGGTTGCACCATCGCCAAGCCGCGCACGGACGATCCGCTGCAGAAGTACAACCGCAAGGTCTACGCCTTCAACGACGCGGTGGACAAGGCGGTGATCCGTCCGGTCGCGGTGGGCTACCGCAAGGTGACCAACCCGCCGGTGCGCCGCTCGATGAGCGATTTCTTCACGAATCTGCGCATGCCGGTCACGGTAGCGAACGATCTCCTGCAGGCGCGCCCCAAGCAGGCGCTGCAGAGCACCAGTCGCTTCCTGGTCAACCTCACGCTCGGCCTGGGCGGCTTCTTCGACCCCGCCAGCCAGTTGGGCATCCCGCTGGAGGACAACGATTTCGGCGTGACGCTGGCGCGATGGGGCGTGCCGGACGGCGACTACCTTGTGCTGCCCTTCGTCGGCCCCACCACCGCGCGCGACGTATGGCGTCTGCCGGTGGACAGCTACTTCTTCGATCCGCTGTCGATCTACGCGCGCAACAACCACTATGACTATGGCCAGCAGTACCTGCCGCAGATGATGTACCTGGTGACCCTGCGCTCGCGCGGCATCGATGCGGAAGGCTTCCTCAAGTCCGCCTACGACCCGTACGTATTCATGCGCGACGCTTACCGCCAGCAGCGCGTATACCAGATCTATGACGGCAACCCGCCGGCCGACGTGATCCAGCAGATGCAGGGTCTGAACGAGGACAACTTCGATCCGGAGCAGCTGCTCGACGAACAGCACCAGTGGGAGAAGAAGCATCCGGGCGAGAGCGGCCAGGCGCAGCCCGAGAAGCACTGAGACATCCGCCACGAACGAAAAAAAAGGGCCCGCGGGCCCTTTTTTTTCGTCGAAGGACAAGGTCAACCGACCAGCGCTTCCACCTCGCATACCTGAGCCAGCGCGCGCATGCCTTCGGGCATATTCACCACGGCGAGCGGTCGGCCCAGGCGCTGGGCCTCGGCCTGCACTGCCAGCACGCACGCCAGGCCCGCGCTGTCGGCGCGCTCGACGGCGGACAGGTCCAGCCGGACCACCGGGTCGGCGGCCAGCGCGGCACTGATGGCTGCCAGCGCCGCCGCGGCAGTCCCGAAGCTCAGCACGCCGCTGACGCCGAGGGTGCCCGCGGCCGGGCGTTGCAGCCGGAAAGCGTCCGCGCTCACGACGCCTTGCTGTCCTTGTCCATCGTCTCCAGCGCCTTCTCGCCCTGGTTCTCCAGGTTGCCGATCAGCTTTTCAATGCCGACCTTGCGGATTTCCGCGTCCACCTGGTTGCGGTAGTTGGTGACGTAGGAGATGCCCTCGATGATCACGTCATAGGCCTTCCAGTCGCCGTTCTTGCTCTTGCGGAAGGCATAGTCGACCGAGAGCCGCTTGCCGTCGTCCAGCACCACCTGCGTACGCACCACCGTGCGCTTGTCGTTCAAGTCGCCACTGAAGGGCAGCACCTGCACGGCACCTTTGGTGTAGTTGAGCAGGCCTTCGGCGTAACGGTGGGTGATGGAGTTGTAGAACGCCTTGGCGAAGCGCTCGCGCTGCTCGGGCGTGGCCTCGCGCGCGTGGCGGCCCAGTACCAGGATCGAGGCGTAGTCGATGTCGAAGTGCGGCAGGAAATCGTCGTCGATCACCGAGATCAACTTTTCCTTGTCGTTCTTCAGCTCCTCGCGGTGGCCCGCGATGGTGACGTCGAGCTGGTGGGCGATCTCCTTGACCACCTGCTCCGGGGTGGACTGGGCAGCCGGCGCCTGCGCGGCGGCATCCTGGGCCAGCACGGGGGAGGCGGCCACGGCGCCGAACGCGATGGCCACGGCGAAAGCCAGAGTGCGCAACATGGGAAAACTCCTTGGGGGTGGCCGGCAGCTCAGTGCTTGCCGGCGGGAGGTTCGGCGGGGGTGTCTTTCTTCTCGGCGGGCGAGCCGTTGACCAGGAACTTGCCGATCAGGTCCTCCAGCTGCATCGCCGACTGGGTCAACACCATCTCGTCACCGTTCTTGAGGAACTCCGGCGAGCCACCGGGCTGGATCGCAACGTACTGGGTTCCGATCAAACCGCTGGTGAACACCGCGGCGGCCGAATCGTCCGGGATCTGGTCGTACTTCTTGTCGATCGCCAGCTCCACCTCGGCATCGAGCTTGGTCGGATCGGCGTGCACCGCCATGACGCTGCCGATCGGCACGCCCGCCATCTTCACGGGGGCGCCGACCGAAAGCGCGCCGACGTTGCTGAAGCGGGCCTTGAGCACGTAGCTGCCGCCCAGGTTGTCGGCCACGCCACCGGCCCCGAAGAACTTGCCGAGCATTTCCTCCAGTTGCTGCGCCGGTTTGGTGCGCGCCAGCGTGCCGCCCTCGGCCAGGTCCTTCCTGGAGCTGCCGTATTCGATGCCCACGTACTGGTCGCCCAGCAGGCCGCTGGTGAAGATGGTGGCGATCGAATCGTCAGGGATGTGGCTGTAGCGCTCGTCGATGGCGAGCGTGACATCGGCCGCCTCGCGCTTGGGATCCAGCGCGATGGAGCGCACCTGGCCGACGCGCACGCCGGCGATCTTCACCGGCGCGCGCTCCTTGAGCTGGCCGATGTTGGCGAAGTGCGCCTGCACCGTATAGCTCGCGCCCTGGTGGGTGTTGGCCACCGAGGTGGTCTGCGTCGCCAGGTAGGCCAGCGCGGCAAAGCCGAGCACGATGAACAGGCCGGTGCCCACGGCATAGGATTGTCTCTGGCTCACGGCTCAGTCCTCAACGAAATCACATCAGGAACGCGGTCAGCACGAAGTCCAGCGCGAGGATCGCGATGGACGAGGCGACCACGGTGCGGGTGGTGGCGTAGGCCACGCCTTCGCTGGTCGGCGGCGTGGTGTAGCCCTGGTAGACGGCGATCAGCGAGACCACCGCGCCGAAGACGAGGCTCTTGATCAGGATGCCGTTGATCACGTCCTTGTGGACGTCGACAGAGGCGGTCATGTTCGACCAGAAGGTGCCGTTGTCGATGCCCAGCCAGGTCACCCCGACCAGGTGCCCGCCGAAGATGCCCAGCGCGCAGAAGACCGCGCACAGCAGCGGCATCGCGATCAGGCCGGCGAGGTAGCGCGGCACGGCGACGTAGGCGATCGGATCGACCGCCATCATTTCCATCGCGGCCAACTGGTCGGTGGCGCGCATCAGGCCGATCTCGGCGGTGACCGAGGTGCCGGCGCGGCCGGCGAACAGCAGCGCGGTGACCACCGGACCGAGTTCGCGGTAGATCGCGATCGCCACCACCGTGCCGCTGGCCGCCGTGCCGCCGAAGATCGACAGCACGTAGTAGAGCTGCAGCCCCAGCACCATGCCCACGAACAGGCCGCAGACCATGATGATGGTCAGGCTCATCGCGCCGACGAACCACAGCTGGCGCACGGTCTCGCGCGCGTACCTCATGCTTCGCGGCACCGCCGCCAGCAAGGTCAGCAGGAACAGGCCCGCCTCGCCGATCTGCGCCAGCGCGTTGACGATCACGTTGCGTTGCGGCTGGGCGCTCATCGCGCTGCTCCGGCAAGGCCCAGCGCCTGCGCGTAGTCGCCGGCGGGGTATTGGAACGGCACCGGGCCGTCGATCGCGCCGCCGAAGAACTGCCGCGTCCAGGGCGAGCCGTCGTCGGCGATGGTCTTGGGGTCGCCCTGCGCCACCACCTTGCCGTTGGCGATCAGATAGACCATGTTGGCCACCTGCTTGATCGCCTCCAGCTCGTGCGCCACCAGCACGCTGGTGATGCCCAGTGTCTCGTTGAGCGTACGGATCAGCTTGAGCACCTGACTGAGCGCAATCGGGTCCAGGCCCACGAACGGCTCGTCGTAGAGGATCAGCATGGGGTCGAACACGATCGCCCGCGCCAGCGCCACGCGCCGCGCCATGCCGCCGGAAAGCTCGGCCGGCATCAGCCCGGCGGCGCCGCGCAGGCCGACTGCCTGCAGCTTGGTCAGCACGATGTTGCGGATCAGCACCTCGGGCAGCTGCGTGTGCTGGCGCAGCGGGAAAGCGACGTTCTCGAATACGTCGAAGTCGGTCAGCAGCGCCGAGTTCTGGAATAGGTAGCCGATCTTCTCGCGCAGCGCGAACAGTTTCTCGCGCGAAAGCTCAGGCACGTTCCTGCCGTCCACCAGCACCTGGCCCGCATCGCCGCGCATCTGCCCGGTGATGTGCTTGAGCAGCGTGGTCTTGCCGGTGCCGCTGGGACCCATGATGGCCGTCACCTTGCCGCGCGGGATGTCCAGGTCCAGCGCGTCGAAGATGGTTTTGCCGTTCAGCACCGTGGTCAGGCCACGGATGCGCACCAGCGGTTCGGAGGAGGCGGAGGGGGCGGTCATAAGCGGACTAAGGTAGCCGAGCGGTGAAGGCAGGCCAAGCTGCAGCCCTTGCGTCCCCTTCCACGCGTTTAGCCGGTGCTAGGGGACTGGAGCGGATCAGGCGAGCAACTCGGCGATCAACGCCTCGTGCCGATTCCACTGCAGCGAACTGCGATGGCGCACCGCCCGCACGATCGCCTGCAGGTCGGCCAGCGCATCCCCGAACCCGTCGTTGACGACGATGTAGTCGAACTCGTGCGCGTGGCTGATTTCCTCGCGCGAGTTGTGCAGGCGGCGCTCGATCACCTCCGGCGCGTCCGAGCCGCGGCCGCGCAGGCGCCGCTCCAGCTCGGCTCGCGAGGGCGGCAGGATGAACACGCTCACGCAGTCGGGCTTGGCGTGGCGGATCTGCGCGGCGCCCTGCCAGTCGATTTCCAGCAGCACGTCGCGGCCTTGGTCCAGCAAGGCCTGCACCGTCGCCAGCGAAGTGCCGTAGAGATTACCGTGCACCTCGGCATGCTCGAGGAAGGCGCCGGCCGCGATCTGCCGCTCGAACTCCTCACGCTCGACGAAGTAGTAGTGGCGCCCATACGCCTCGCCCACTCGCGGCGGCCGCGTAGTGTGCGAGATGGACAGCGAGATCGACGGCTCGCGTTCGAGCAGGGCGTTGACCAGGGTGGACTTGCCCGCTCCGGACGGAGCCGCAACGATGAACAGCGTTCCCCGCTCCATGCTCATGCGCGCCGGCCCCGGACGCGGAGATGCCCACGGCGCGCGCCTCCGGCGGGTGCGACGAGCCCCCGCCTGGCCTGGCACCTCAGGGGAGTGGAATGGGGCACAACCAAGGGCGCGTCGTTCATCGCCGAAGTATAGCCAATGCGCGGCACTCCCCCGTTCGTCCTGCCCGGCGAATGCCGCTCCGGGCGCGGTATATCGGCGAGCCCCTGCGGAATCCGAATGTCGTGCGGCAACGTATAAGCTGGCTACCGGCTGCCGACCACCTCGCATGAGCACTGCCCTGGTACTTTTTCGACGGGACCTGCGCTTGGCCGACCAGCCCGCGCTCGTGGCCGCCTGCGCGGCACACGCAGAAGTGCTGCCGGTGTACGTGCACAACCCGGCAGAGGACACGCGGTGGGCCCCGGGCGCGGCCAGCCGCTGGTGGCTGCACCACAGCCTCCAGGCACTGCAGGGTGGGCTCGACGCTCAGGGCGGACAGCTTTATGTGGCCAGGGGCGACACCCTGACCACGCTGCGCCGGCTGGCCACCGTATGCGGTGCGGGCACGATCTACTGGAGCCGCCGCTATGAGCCTGCGGCCATCGCGCAAGACAGCCGAATGAAGGCCGCACTTCGCGCCGAAGGCCTGGCGGTGGAAAGCCATCCCGGCAACCTGTGGCGCGAGCCCTGGCAAGTGGCCACGGCACAGAACTCGCCCTATCGGGTATTCACCCCATACTGGCGCAAGCTGCGGCAACAACTGCTGCCGGAGGCGCCCCTGCCCGCAGCACGCGCGCGTGCATGGGTTTCGCTTCCCGGCAGCGTGCCGCTGGAGGAACTGGGCCTGCTGCCGACCCTTCCCTGGGCCACCGGCCTGGCGGAGGCGTGGCGTCCCGGCGAACCCGGCGCGCTGGAGCAACTGGAATTGTTCGTCGATGACGCGCTGGCCGATTATGCGCACGGCCGCGACCTGCCTGCGCGCCACGGTACCTCGAGGTTGTCGCCGCACCTGCACTTCGGAGAGATCACGCCCCGGCAGATCCACGACGCATTGCACCGGCGCGCCGCCACAACGGGCGCAGACCGGGATGCGCCAGGCCTGGAGCCGTACCTGCGCGAACTCGGTTGGCGCGAGTTCGCGCATCACCTGCTCTACCACTTCCCGCACACCCCCGAGGCGCCGTTCGATCGGCGCTTCGACCGATTCGACTGGCGCGAGGATCCGGCCGCCCTCGCACTCTGGCAGCAAGGCCGCACCGGCGTGCCGCTGGTCGACGCCGGCATGCGCGAGCTGTGGCACACGGGCTGGATGCACAACCGGGTGCGCATGGTGGTCGCCAGCTTCCTCACCAAGAACCTGCGCCAGCACTGGCTCCACGGCGCACGCTGGTTCTGGGATACGCTCGTGGACGCGGACCTGGCAAACAACACGCTCGGCTGGCAGTGGACCGCCGGCTGCGGAGCCGATGCAGCGCCGTTCTTCCGCGTGTTCAATCCCAGCGCCCAGGCGGCCCGATTCGATCCGCAGGCGACGTACCTGAAGCGCTGGCTACCGGAACTGGCCGACCTGCCTGCGCGACTGCTGCACGAACCGTGGCATGACCCGTCCGCACTGGCAACCCGCGGCTATCCGGCACCGATGGTCGACCTCGCAACCTCGCGCGAGGCGGCGCTCGCCGCCTGGAAGGGAATCGCGCGGACCTGACGCAACGCCAGAAGCGCCATTACAAACCGACCAGCGGCTGCAGCCTGCGCGCGAACCAGCCGGGGAAACGCAACGGCGCATCCAATGCCGCAACGCAGATGCATGGCGAGCCGACGGCAGTCACCGGCTGGTGCATCACCTCGCTGTCCAGGTCGGCGACGTCGCCCGGGCCGAAATGGCCCAGCACGTCGTTATAGGCGCCGCGCAGGACCTGGGTCAGTTCGCTGCGGCCGTGGCCGTGCAGCGGCATGCTCTTGCCCGGTGCGATCCTGAGCATGAAGAGCTGGCCGCCACCGGCGACCGGGCTGCGGATGCAATGCACGCCCGGCGCCATCCAGCGCCACTTGAGCGTGCCGAAGGAACGTCCGAAATATGGATGCAGCGGCGCGGGCAACGGGTCCGGGTCCGACACGGTGGGAGCTGGCGCCTGCGCTGCCTGCGCGGGGAACACGGGGCTCTGGTCCAGCCGCTCGATCATCTCCGCCCGCAGCTGCTCCCGGCGCCCGGCACCGACTTCGTCCGGCTGTTGCTGTTCGACCAGCACGCCACCGATCCGTTCGGCATCTCGCACCTGCGCACGGCAGTGGTCGCAACCCGTCAGGTGGGCCGCGACCACCACCGCCATCGCTTCGGACAGGGCGCCGGCGGCATAGGCCATCACAGTGGCCGGATCCAGATGGTGCGCGGGAGTCATGCCGCACCTCGCACGTCGGCCTGCAACTTCAGGAAGGCCCGGCGCAGGCTGGATTTGACTGTGCCCAGCGGCATACCTAGCTCCTGGGCGATCTCGTGGTGGGATTTGGCTTCGAAGTAGGACATGCGGACGAGCCGGGCCTGGGTGGCGGGAAGCCTGTCGATGCAGGCCTTGATCCGGGTGTGCTCGACGTAGGCCTCGGCCGAGGATGCGGCGCGCCCGTCGTGGTCGGCCTCCTCGGCTTCCAGCGCATCCTGCACCAGCATCCAGCCGCTTTCCTTGCGCACCTTGTCGATATGCAGGTTGCGGGCGATGCGGAACAGCCAGGTCGATACGCGGCTGAGCGAGGGATCGTAGGAGGCCGCCCGTTGCCACAACCTGAGCAGGGTCTCCTGCGCCAGTTCCTCGGCGATCGCCGCGGTCGAGCCCATGCCCCTCAGATAGAGGCACACGCGCGGCATGAAGTGGTCATAGATGCGCATGAAGCTTGCGCGGTCGCGTCGCTGCGCGACCGCGACCATCTCGGTCGACCAGTCGTGTCCATCGTTCGCTGGAAGCTTGGAAGTCGACACGATGCGTATCGCCTCGAAAGGCGAATAGGTTCCGCCGGTGGATTCAGGTTTCATCGTAAGCCAATTCCCGTGGCCCCATACGGCCACTCGACACGATTACGCGCGAGCAGCCCGGTTGGATGCATGGCAACGACGTGCCGACGGTGCATCCGTTTGCGGGCTCGACACGTAATGACGTCAGAGCCACCCCTGGATCACCTTCATGCCGACCCGTTCCCTTACTGCCGCCCGCCAGCCGAGTCGGCTCGGCGCCAGCCTGCGCCTATGGTTCGACGCCGGTGCACCCGCGCCGGCGGAAGAGTCGACGGCGGACCGTATCGACTGGTTGCGCGCGGTGCCGTTCGCGCTGATCCACCTCGGTTGCCTTGCCACGATCTGGACCGGCGTCTCGCTGACGGCCCTGCTTACCGCCAGCGCACTGTACGCCGTGCGCATGTTCGCGCTCACCGGGTTTTATCACCGCTACTTCTCGCATCGCACCTTCCGCACGTCGCGCGGCGTGCAGTTCGCCTTCGCCCTGATCGGCGCGGCCTGCGTGCAGCGTGGGCCGCTCTGGTGGTCGGCCCATCATCGGCACCACCACCGCCATGCGGACACGGCGCTCGATCCGCATTCGCCCAGCGTGCGCGGTTTCCTGTGGAGCCATATGGGCTGGTTCCTCACCCCACGCGCGTTCGCCACCGACCTGAAGCGGGTGCCGGATCTGGCGCGCTTCCCCGAGTTGAGGCTGCTGGACCGCTTCGACACGCTGGTACCGGCGGTGCTGGTGCTGGCGCTCTACGGCTTCGGCGCATGGCTCGGGCACTCCGCGCCGCAACTGCACACCAGCGGCATGCAGATGGTGGCGTGGGGCTTCTTTGTCTCCACCGTCGTGCTGTTCCACGCCACGGTGACGATCAATTCGCTCGCCCACCGCTTCGGCTCGCGCCGGTTCCCCACACGGGACCAGAGCCGCAACAACCTGTGGCTTGCGCTGCTGACCTTCGGCGAGGGCTGGCACAACAACCACCACTTCTTCCCCGGCAGCGCGCGGCAGGGTTTCCGCTGGTGGGAAATCGACCTTACCTGGTACGGCCTGAAGCTGATGGCGCTGCTGGGGCTGGTCCACGACCTCAGGCCGGTGCCCGCACGGGTGCTGGCGCGGGCGGAGCGCTGACGTGCGCATCGCAGTGATCGGCTCGGGCATCGCGGGGTTGGGCTCGGCCTGGCTGCTGTCCCGCCACCACGAGGTGGTGCTGTTCGAGGCCAACGCCTACCTTGGCGGACACACCCACACGCACGAGGTGCAGTTGCGCGGGCAGCGCTATGCCGTGGACACCGGCTTCATCGTTCATAACCCGCGGCACTACCCGCTCCTGACGATGCTGTTAGGCGAGCTGGGCGTCGCGTCACAGCCGTCCACGATGAGCTTCTCGGTGCAACACGAGGCGAGCGGGCGCGAATACAACGCCGCCACGCTCGACGCCCTTTTTTGTCAGCGGCGCAACCTGTTTTCGCCGCGCTTCCTGGGGATGGTGCGCGACATCATGCGTTTCTACCGGGAGGCGCCGGCGTTGCTCGATGCGCGCGGTGACGACCTCACCCTGGGCGAATACCTCGAGGCGCACGGTTACTGTGCCGCTTTCCGCGACGAACACCTGGTGCCGATGGCCTCGGCGCTGTGGTCCTCGCCCCCAGGGCAGATCCTTGCCTTCCCGGCGCGCTACCTGGTGCAGTTCATGGCCAACCACCAGATGCTGCAGGTGGCCGACCGGCCGCAATGGCGCGTGGTCAGCGGCGGCTCGGCCAGCTACGTCGAGGCCCTGCGCCGTCGCTGGCGCGTGCAGGAGCGGCTGGCCTGCCCGGTCTTTTCCATCGTCCGCGACGCGCTGGGCGTGAGCGTACACAGTATGGCCGGCAGCGAACGCTTCGACCAGGTCGTGCTGGCCTGCCACAGCGACCAGGCGCTCGCGCTGCTCGCCGACGCCAGCGCGCGCGAGCGCGCTATCCTGGGCGCGATGCCCTACCAGGCCAACGAGGTGGTGCTGCACACCGACCGCCGGCTGCTGCCGCGCCATCCCAAGGCGTGGGCCGCCTGGAACGCATTCGTGCCACGTGCGCCGGAAGCGCCCTGCACGGTCAGCTATTGCATGAATCTGCTGCAGGGCATCGATTCCCCCGAGCCGCTGGTGGTCACGCTCAACCGCACGCATGCGATCGACCCGGCACGGGTGCTGCGCCAATTGCAGTACCACCATCCGGTGTACACGCGCGACGCGGTGGTCGCACAGCGGCGCAAAGCCGAGATCCAGGGTGTGAACCGAACCTGGTTCGCGGGTGCCTACTGGGGCTGGGGCTTCCACGAGGACGGCCTGCGCAGCGCGGTCGAGGTGGCGGCCGCCTTCGGCATCGACTGGCAGCGAGGCACCACACGCCAGCCGCTGCGGCTGGTCGCCGGCTACGCCGCATGAGCGCGCCGCTCGCCAGCGCCGTATACGAGGGAACCGTGCGCCACCGCCGGCTGGTGCCGCATGCGCATGCTTTCCGGTACCGCATGGCCCAGCTCTACCTGGACCTGGACGAGCTCGACCGCGTGTTCGCCGGGCGCTGGCTGTGGTCGGTGGGCCGGCGCAATCTGGCCCAGTTCCACCGCGGCGACTACCTCGCGCCTGCGGCATTGCCACTGGCCGACGCGGTACGCGCACGTGTCGCCGAGGCAACCGGCCAGCGGCCGTCCGGGCCGATCCGCCTGCTCACCCACCTGCGCTACGCCGGCTACGCGTTCAATCCCGTCAGCTTCTACTACTGCTTCGCAGCCGACGGCCAAACGCTCGAGTCCATCCTGGCCGAGATCACCAACACGCCATGGAAGGAGCGCCACGCCTACGTGCTGCCGGTGGTCAGCGCGCAGCGGCGCGGCCGCGTGCTTGCCTGGTCGTTCCCCAAGACCTTCCACGTCTCGCCGTTCATGGCGTTGGCGCGCAACTACGATTGGCGCTTCACCACGCCCGGCGATGACCTGCTGGTGCACATGGATGTGCTGCGCGGGGACAAACGCGAGTTCGATGCCTCGCTGGCGCTGCGGCGGCTTCCGCTGACCGGCGCCACGCTGGCGCGGGTGCTGTGGCGCTACCCGCTGATGACCGCCCAGGTGATCGGCGCGATCCACTGGCAAGCACTGCGCCTGTGGCTCAAGCGCAACCCCGTCCACGACCATCCTGCCGCTTCCCGAGGTACACCATGAGTGCTGTCCCGCGCGACACATCGGTTCCCTTCCCGGGCGCCCTCGACCGCCTGCTGCGCAATCGCCTGCTCGCCCGCCTGGCCGGCCTTCGCCACGGCCGCCTGCGCGTTCATGACGCGCTGGGGACGACCGAGCTGGGTCCGGCCGGGGGCCCGCTGCCCACGATCGACATGGAGGTGCTCGACCCGGGCTTCTACCGCGCACTGGCCCGGCGGGGCAGCGTCGGCGCAGGGGAGGCATTCATGGCGGGACTATGGCGCTGCCGTGCCACAGGCCTGGACGAGGCGGACGCGCTGGTGCTGCTGGTGCGCCTGCTGGTGCGCAACCGCGACCTGCTCGATGGCATGGAAACCGGCCTGGCGCGCCTGGGGAGCGCCGCGATGCGCGCGTGGCACGCGCTGCGCCGCAACACCCGTGGCGGCAGCCGGCGCAACATCGCCGCGCACTACGACCTGGGCAACGACTTTTTCAGCCTGTTCCTGTCCGACGATCTGATGTACTCCTCGGCGCTGTGGGACGGTCCTGCCGACACGCTGGAGGCGGCCTCGACCCGCAAGCTCGAGGCGATCTGCCGGCAGCTGGCGCTGCAACCCGGCGACCGCGTGATCGAGATCGGCACCGGCTGGGGCGGCTTCGCACTGCACGCGGCGCGACACCACGGCTGCCACGTCACCACCGCCACCATCTCGCGCGAGCAGTACACGCTGGCCAAGGCACGCGTGGCGGCGGCGGGCCTGGACGATCGCATCGACGTGCAGCTTGCCGACTACCGCGAGCTGCGCGGCCAGTACGACAAGCTCGTCTCCATCGAGATGGTCGAGGCGGTGGGCGCACCGTACCTGGAAGCCTACTTCGGGCAGCTGGGCCGGCTGCTCAAGCCGGAGGGGCTCGCGCTGGTGCAGGCGATCACCATCGAGGACCACCGCTACGCCCAGGCGCTGGCTTCGGTGGACTTCATCAAGCGTCACGTCTTTCCGGGCAGCTTCATCCCGTCGATCCACGCGCTGCTTGCAGCCAAGACGCGCGCCAGCGACCTGGGCCTGGTCGCGCTGCGCGATTTCGGCGACTCCTACGCGCGAACTTTGGAAGCCTGGCGCGAGCGCTTCATTGCTCGATTGCCGGCCGTTCGTGCGCAAGGCTTCGACGAGCGCTTCATCCGGATGTGGACCTTTTACCTGGCCTATTGCGAAGGCGGTTTCCGCGAGCGCTCGATCGGCGTGGCGCACCTGCTGCTGGCCAAGCCCGGCTGGCGCGGCGCGGTGGCTGCGTGACTCCCTGGATCACTCTGGCCGCCTACGAGCTGGCCTGGCTGGCGGCGGTCGAAGGGGCCGGTCGCGGCCATGCCTGGCCCGGCGTGCTCGCGGTTGCGCTATTCGCCGCGTGGCGCCTCGCCACCTCGCGCACGCGCCCGGTGGATCTGCGCCTGGCCACAACGGCGCTGGTTCTCGGCTTCGCACTGGAAGCGCTCTGGACCGGCAGCGGTTTGCTGCGCTACGCCGCGCCCTGGCCCGGCGCGACGGCACCGGCGTGGCTGCTGGCACTGTGGGTGGCCTTCGCCCTGACCATCGTGCCGCTGTTCCGCTACCTGCACGCGCGGCCGTGGCTGGCCGCCTCGCTGGGCGCGATCGGCGGGCCACTGGCCTACCTTGGCGCGGCGCGCGGCTGGCATGCCCTGGCACTGGCGACGCCAGCGTGGCGTCCGCTGCTGGCGCTGGCGCTGGGCTGGGCGGTGGCCACGCCGGTACTCACGTCGCTGGCGCGGCACTGGCTGCTGCAGCTGCCCCGGCAGGCCCACGCATGAGCCCGTGGCTGGCCCTGCTGCTCGCGTGGCTGCTTGCAGCAATACTGATGGCCGCCGGCTGGTGGTGGCAGCAGCGCAGGCGCAATGCCGGCATCGTGGACGTGCTGTGGTCAGCGGGGCTGGCCTGCAGCGCCTTGCTGCTTGCCGCACTGGGCCGCGGCGCGGCGGTTCCGCGGCTATGCCTGGCCGTGCTCGGCGGCGCGTGGGGCGCGCGCCTGGCCTGGCACCTGTGGCGTCGCGTGCGCGGCGGGGACGAGGACGGCCGCTATCGGCAACTGCGGGCGCACTGGGGCGACGGAGCGCTGCGCTGGTGGCTGTTCTTCCAGGCGCAGGCAGCGCTGGTCGTCCTGTTCGCGCTACCGTTCCTCGCCGTGGCCGGGAACCCGGACACGCGGCCGGGCTGGCTGCTGGGCGGCGTGCTGATCTGGCTGCTCGGGGTCGGCGGTGAGGCGCTCGCCGACGCGCAACTGGCGCTCTTTCGCGCCGACCCGGCGAACCTCGGGAGAACCTGCCGCGATGGCCTATGGCGCTATTCGCGCCATCCCAACTACTTCTTCGAGTGGCTGCACTGGTTCGCCTATGTGGCGCTTGCCCGCGGCGCGCCACACGCATGGCTGGCCTGGCTCGGCCCGGTATTGATGTTCGCCTTCCTGCGCTGGCTGAGCGGCATCCCCTGGACCGAGGCCCAGGCCCTGCGCAACCGGGGCGAGGACTACCTCGCCTATCAACGAAGCACGCCCATGTTCTTCCCCTGGTTCCCCAGGCAACCTACGAGGAGTGGTCCATGACGACCATCACGCTGGATTCCGCCGAGCTGTCGGCCGACCGACCCGCCCCCGGGCTGCTCGGTCTGGCCGAACGCGGCCTGCTCCCCGACGCGCTGTTGCGCCTGGGCATCCGCCGGCTCTGCGCGCAGCGGCTGGCCGAGGAACGCGCCGGCGGACCGGAGCAGATTGCCGGGCGCTACGCCCGCCGCCTCGAGACACTGCGCCAGAGCCCGGTCGCGCTGCACACCGACACGGCCAACGCCCAGCACTACGAGCTGCCGGCCGCGTTCTTCGAACATTGCCTGGGGCCGCGCCTGAAGTACTCGTGCTGCTATTACCCGCGCGGCGACGAGACCTTGGCCGAGGCCGAGGAGGCGATGCTCGCGCTGTACGGCGAGCGGGCGGAACTGGCCGATGGCCAGGACATCCTCGAGCTCGGCTGCGGCTGGGGCTCGCTCACGCTGTGGATGGCCGAGCATTACCCGCGCGCCAACATTCTGGCCGTCTCCAACTCGAACGGCCAGCGCCGGCACATCGAAGCTCAATGCCGCGCCCGCGGCCTGGCCAACGTGCGCGTGATGACCGCCGACGCCAACACGCTCGCGCTCGAAGCCAGTCGTTTCGACCGCTGCGTCTCGGTCGAGATGTTCGAGCACATGCGCAACTACGACACGCTGCTCGGGCGCATCGCGCACTGGCTGCGCCCCGGCGGAAAGCTGTTCGTGCACGTATTCGCGCACCGCACGCTCATGTACCCGTTCGAAACGCAGGGCCAGGACAACTGGCTGGGGCGGCACTTCTTCACCGGCGGGTTGATGCCCGCGGCCGATACGCTCTTGTGGTTCCAGCGCGACCTGGCGATCGAGCAGCGCTGGCTGGTCGACGGCCGCCATTACCAGCGCACCGCCGATCAATGGCTGGCGCGCCAGGACGCCGCGCGCGAGGCGGTCCTTGCCGAACTGACGACCGCCTATGGCCCGCACGCGCGGCTGTGGTTCCAGCGCTGGCGGATGTTCTGGATGGCCTGCGCGGAACTGTTCGGCCATGCCGGCGGCCGCGAATGGCTGGTCGCCCATTACCGCTTCGCGCGTGGCGCCTGAAGGAGCCTGCCATGACCACGGGCCGTTTCGTTTCGCTGTGCCTGGCCATGCTGCTCGCCGCCGGTTGCGCCAGGGCCCGAGCGCCGATCCCACCGGTGCCGGTACCTGACCTGTCACGCTTCATGGGGCGCTGGTACGTGATCGCGTCCATTCCGACCCGCTACGAGCGCGGCGGACACAATCCGGTGGAAACCTACAGCCTCGATCCGGACGGCACGATCTGCACGTGGTTCCGCATGCGGCCAGAGGAGTTCGACGCGCCGGTGAAACTGCTTCATTCCAGCGCCAGCGTGGTGCCCGGCACGGGCAACGGGCAATGGCGCGTGCACCTGTTCGCATTCCTGAGCGCGCAGTACCTGGTCGGCTGGCTGAAGCCGGACTACAGCCAGGTGCTGGTCGTGCGCGATGCACGCGACTACCTCTGGTACATGGCGCGCACGCCGCAGGTCGACGAAGCGGACTACCAGGCGATGCTCGATCACGCAGCGACGATGGGCTACGACGTGGCCAGGATCACCAAGGCGCCGCAACGTTGGCCCGAAACAGGGGCCGGCAGCCAGTCCTTTGCCCGGGCTTGCCCTTGAAATATCTGGTCGCCTTGCTGGCGTGGGCGATGTCGGTGGTCGCCTGGCTGTCCGATGGGGGGCGGCCCCGCCCGCGGCAAGATTTCCGGCCGCTGGCCAAGCTTGATCGTCGCGGCCGGTCAGGCCTTCGCCATGCGTTGCAGTGGTTCGGGCTGGCACTGGCTGGCAAGCCTCGCCAGCCCGTTTTTTCACCGCCAGTGCGCGCAACTGCGGATCGCGACAGGTGCCGCTCGCACTTTCGGTATTCCTCATCGTCCCGCGGATGGCCGTTGCCTCCATCGTCAGGGAACGATGGTCCTCGGCATTGGTCGTTTTGGTCCGCGAAAAACGCGGGGCCTCACTCGATGTTCTGTACCTGCTCGCGCATCTGCTCGATCAGCACCTTCAGCTCCACCGCCGCATTCGTGCTGCGCGAATCGACCGATTTGGAGCCGAGCGTGTTGGCTTCGCGATTGAACTCCTGCATCAGGAAGTCCAGGCGGCGGCCGACGGGTTCCTTCAAGCCCAGCACGCGGCGTGTTTCCGCAACGTGTGTGGTCAGCCGGTCGAGCTCCTCGTCGACGTCGCTGCGGGTGACCTGCAGCACCAGTTCCTGTTCCAGCCGCCCGGGATCGGCCGGCTGTTTGAGGTCGGCCAGCCGTGCTTCCAGGCGCGTGCGCAGCGCAGCGCGGATCTCGGGCATCCAGCCGCGCACCTGCCCGACGATGCGCTCGATGGCGTCCAGCTTGTCGCGCAGAATGGCCGCGAGCTGGGCGCCTTCGCGCTCGCGAGTTGCCGTGAGCGCATCGAGCGCGCGCTCCAGCACGTCGAACAAGGCGGCCTGCTGCGCCTCCGGATCGGAGTCGGCCTGGCGCAGCACGCCGGGAAAGCGCAGCAGTTCGGTGAGTTGCACCTGCATGCCCGGAAAGCGGCCAGCGAGGTCCCGGTTCAGGCTCGCCAGGCGTGCGAGCGTCACTTCGTCGATCTCCAGCGCCTCGCCGCGCGTCTCGGTGCCGCGCAGGCGCACGGTCAGGTCCACCTTGCCGCGCGAGAGGCGCGCGGCGATGCGTTCACGCAGCGCCGACTCGAAGCCGCGCAGCTCCTCGGGCAGGCGTGGGCTCAGTTCCAGGTACCGGTGGTTGACCGTGCGCAACTCGCAGCCGAGCGTGCCGGCGGGGCCCTGGGTTTCGGCGCTGGCGTAGGCCGTCATGCTGCGGATCATGCGTGGAGCCTCGGCGGTCGGGCGGCAAAGGCCGCAATGGTAAACTCTCGCGCCCCGCCTTGCCCAACCGAGAACCGCCATGACCCGACCGAGCGGCCGCGCCAGCGACCAGCTTCGCCCGGTGACGCTACAGCGTCACTACACCCGCCATGCCGAGGGCTCGGTGCTGGTGAGCTTCGGCGACACCCGCGTACTGTGCACCGCCAGCATCGAGGACCGCGTGCCGCCGTGGCTGCGCGGCAAGGGTGAGGGCTGGGTCACCGCCGAGTACGGCATGCTGCCGCGCGCCACCGGCACGCGCACCCAGCGCGAGGCCGCGCGCGGCGCGCAGGGCGGCCGCACGCTGGAGATCCAGCGGTTGATCGGCCGCTCGCTGCGCGCCTGCATCAACCGCCAGGCGCTGGGCGAGCGCGTCATCACGCTGGACTGCGACGTGATCCAGGCCGACGGCGGCACCCGCACCGCGGCGATCACCGGCGCCTACGTGGCGCTGGTCGACGCGGTGCACTTCCTGATGAAGCGCGAGAACCTGAAGCGCAGCCCGATCATCGGCGCGGTCGCGGCCGTGTCGGTGGGCATCTACCAGGGCGAGCCGGTGCTGGACCTGGACTACGCCGAGGATTCGGCCTGCGACACCGACATGAACGTGGTGATGAACGACGGCGGCGGCTTCATCGAGGTGCAGGGCACCGCCGAAGGTCATGCGTTCCGCCGTATCGAGATGGACGCCATGCTGGTGCTGGCGGAGAAGGGCATCGCCGAACTGGTCGCCGCGCAGCGTGCGGCGCTGGCGGAGGGCTGAGCATGCGGCGCCTGGTATTGGCCAGCGGCAACCGCGGCAAGCTCGCCGAGTTCGAGCATCTGCTTGCCGACAGCGGCTTCGAAGTGGTGACCCAGGGCAGCCTGGGTGTGCTCGACATCGAGGAGACCGGCACCACGTTCGTGGAGAACGCGCTGCTCAAGGCCCGCCACGCCGCGCGGATCGCTCGCCTGCCGGCGCTGGCCGACGACTCGGGCCTGTGCGTGGAGCAGCTCGACGGCGCGCCGGGCCTCTATTCGGCGCGCTACGCGGGCGCCCACGGCGACGCCGCGGCCAATCGCGCCAAGCTGCTGCGCGCGCTCGAAGGCGTGCCCGCCGAGAAGCGGGGCGCCTTCTTCATCTGCGTACTGGTGCTGCTGCGTCATGCCGACGACCCGGCGCCACTGATCGCCGAAGGCCGCTGGCACGGCCGCGTGCTGGCGGCCGAGCGTGGCGATGGCGGCTTCGGCTACGACCCGTTGTTCCTGCCCGATGGCCAGTCGCTGTCGGCGGCCGAGCTCGATCCCGAGCTCAAGAACCGCCTCAGCCACCGCGGCCAGGCGCTGGCGCGACTGCACACCCAGCTCGAGTCCTAGCGCCACCATGTCGTTGATCGCACCACCGCTGGCGCTGTACGTGCACATGCCCTGGTGCGTGAAGAAGTGCCCCTACTGCGACTTCAACTCGCACGGCCTGCGGGGGGAGCCGCCCTATGCCACGTACATCGACACGCTGCTGGCCGATCTCGACGCCGACCTGGCCGATTTCGGCGGCGCGGCGCACGCTCGGCCGATCGTCAGCGTGTTCTTCGGCGGCGGCACGCCCAGCCTGTTCGCACCCGAACACGTCGCGCGCTTCCTCGAGGGCGCCCGCATGCGGCTGCCGTTCGCCGAGGACTGCGAAATCACGCTGGAAACCAACCCGGGCACGGTCGAGCACGGCCGTTTCGACGGCTATCTCGCCGCAGGCGTCAACCGGCTTTCCTTCGGCATCCAGAGCTTCGAGGACGACAAGCTCAAGCGGCTGGGGCGCATCCACTCGGCCGCCGAGGCCGAGGCGGCGGTGAAATCGGCGCAGGACGCCGGCTATGCCAACCTCAACCTCGACCTGATGTACGCGCTGCCACAGCAGACGCTCGCAGGCGCCCTGGCCGACGTGGAGCGCGCCATCGCGCTCGCCCCCACCCATATCTCGCACTACCAGCTCACCCTGGAGCCCAACACCGCCTTCGCCGCCAACCCGCCGCCGCTGCCGGACGACGACCATGCCTGGGCGATGCAGGAGGCCTGCGAGGCCCGCCTGGCCGAGGCCGGCTACGGCCAGTACGAGATCTCCGCCTACGCCCGGCCGCAGCGACGCTGCCGGCACAACCTCAATTACTGGGAATTCGGGGACTACCTGGGCATCGGCGCCGGCGCCCACGGCAAGCTCACCGATGCGGCAGGCGGCACCGTGCGCCGACGCTGGAAGAGCCGCCACCCGCGCAGCTACCTGGAGGCGGCCGGCGGCACCGCGCGCATCGGCGGTGAAGGCCCGGTGGCGCCGGCCGACCTGCCGTTCGAATACATGCTCAATGCGCTGCGCCTGCACGACGGCGTGCCGCTGGCGGCCTTTGCCGAGCGGACCGGCCTGCCGCCGGAGCGCATCGCGCCCGCCCTCGCCCAGGCCTGCGCTCGAGACTGGCTGCGACCGGACCCGGACCGGCTGCAGCCGACCCCGCTGGGCCAGCGGTTTCTCAATGACCTGATCGGGCTGTTCCTGGACTGAAGATCGGCCTATGGCGGACCGGTCCATGGCCGCCTACACTACCGATCGTCAAAAATCCGAGAACTGCGTCATGGATGTCGAGCAAAGGCAGTACCAGGCGGCCAGGCCCGGATCGGACGACCGGACCACCTTGCACTCCTTGCCCATGCGCGTCCAGCGCCTGGTGGCCGACCTGCGCGGGCTGTGCAGCAAACGCCTCGAACCGGCGGTGCTGGATGCACTGGACGCACTGGACCAGGCCCTCTACCAGCAGGCAGAGCGCTCCCGCAGCCACCTCGATCAGCAGCGCTGCTTCGACAGTCGCGCGATGGTCCGGCTGCAGCGGGCAAGCTTCCTGCGGAAGGTCTCCGACCACATCGCCGAGAGCTTCGCGCGGCTGGGCGACGAGCGTGAAGCGGCAGATCCCTTTGCGCCTGCCCCTTCGCTGAGCCTGCTGGGCCGCGAGGAGCACGAACTCAACGCAGCGCTGGAGCAGCTGACCTCCCGCGGTGAAGCGCACACCGGCCCTGTGCTGGCCGAACTTTCCTACCGCATGGCCGTGCTGGTCGGCGCGCCGCCGCTGGAGGGCGACGCCTTGCCGGCTTCGCCGCAGAATCTGGCCGCGGCCGTGCGCCGCGCACTGCCGTCGCTGGAAATACCATCTGAGCACCAGCTGCTGCTGGTGCAGGCGCTCGAGCGCAAACTGACGCCCGTACTGGCCCCGCTGTACGAGGCGATCAATGCCCACCTGCTGGCTGGCGGCATCCTGCCCCACCTGCGCGCCTTCGCCGGTGCGCGGCCAGCCCACGCGCCACCCGCACCTCCCTCGATCAAGGCCCCCGCGCCGGCCGCCGAGACGGCTGCCGCATCGCCCATCGCCAGCCACGAGCCGATCGCGGTGCTGGAAACACTACGCGATCTGCTGGCGCGCCAGCGCTCGGGCGAGGTGCACGCCGCCAGCGGGCCGGCCGCGTCGCCAGCCGAGCTGGAAATCGCACTGGGCGCACTGCAGCGACACCTGGTCCAGGTCACCGGCCGCGCCAGCCGCGAGTTGCGCAGCGCGCAGCGTCTTCGCGAGGAACTGCTGGCCCAGCTGAACGTCGGCAAGCCTGCGGGTGCCCCGCGCACCGCACTCACCCCGGAGCAGGACGATACGGTGGAACTGGTCGCCCGCCTGTTCGAGCAGCTCGGCCAGCAGCTCCAGCACGGGCCGAGCGCCGGCGCCGTATTCGGCGAATTGCAGGTGCCGATCCTGCGCATGGCGATGGCTGACCGCGCCTTCTTCGAGCAGGCCGAGCATCCCGCACGCCACCTGCTGGGCACGCTGGCCGAGGCCAGCAACGATTGGGGCGACGGCGCCGACATCGACCCGGACCTGGCCTCGCAATTGAACCGCCTGGTCGCCCGTGCGCAGCGCGAGCCGCCCAGCGCCGGTCTGTATACCAGCCTGCTGGCGGACATTCGCCACCACCTGGCCCAGCTCAGCCGCAAGGCGCAGGTCACCGAGCGGCGCCAGGTGGAAGCGATGCAGGGCCGCGAGCGCCTGCACCAGGCACGCCAACGGGCCACCGAAGTGCTGGCGGCGCGCTTCGCCGAAACCACGCCGCGCGGCCTGCTGCGCGCCCTGCTCGACCGCGCCTGGTCGGACGTGCTGGCGCTGGCGCTGTTGCGCCACGGCGAGGAAAGCGAGGCGTTCGCCGAACGGCTGCGCCTGACCGACCAGCTGCTCGGCCGCCTGCCGGTGGACGATCCGCCTGGCCTGCGTCTGGCCGTGGAAGACCACCTGCAGCAGATCGGCATGCAGGCCGAGGAGGCCGAGCAGGTGGCGCAGCGGCTGATCGGCGGCGAGCCAGGCCCGGTGCGAGCGCCCGAGCCCGCCCCGGACGCTGCGCCCGCCAGTGCCAGCGCGGACATGCCCGCGCTGGCCGCCTACGCGCTCGCCGCCGAACCCCCCAGCGCCACCGACCTGGCCCTGCGCCTGAAGCAGCGCCAGCGGCTGGGCGAGCAGCGCGGACAGGAGCCGCAGCCGGCCGCAGCCCCGCCAGCGCCCGAACCGCCGCTCGGTCCGCAGGAGGCGCGCATCCACAACCGCCTGCGGCAACTGCCCTTCGGCAGCTGGTTCGAATTCGTCGACCCGCAAACCGGCGCCACCTCGCGACGCAAGCTCGCCTGGTTCTCGCCGCTGACCGGCAACACCCTGTTCGTCAACCGGCGCGGCCAGCGCGTGGCGGAGATGAACCTGCGCGAGCTGGCGGCAGCGATCGCCGCCGGCCATGTGCGCGAGCGGGCTGAGCCGAAGGATGGCTTGTTCGACCGAGCCTGGCGCGCCCTGACGGGCAGCCTGCTGCGTCCGCCAGCGCGCGCATGACCGCCCAGGTCATCTCGCTGGAACAACGCCGCGCGCCACGCAAGCGCGCGGCCGCCTCGCCGCTGGTCACCGACGCGATCAACGCGCGGCCGCTGGGCCACCTCTGCAATCTCTCCGCCAGCGGCGTCCTGCTGGTCGGCCCGGACCGCCCGCGCAGCGAAGCGGTATTCCAGGTCCGCCTGCCGCTGGCTGGCGGACCTGGAGGCACCACGGCCATCGAACTGGGCCTGCAGGAACAGTGGCACCAGGCGGCCAACGCCGACCAGGTCTGGGTCGGCTACCGCATCATCGCGATCGCACCGCAGGATGCGCTCACCCTCGTGCAGTGGCTGCAGCGCGCCTGAACCGTCCACCGTGACGCGCCTGCGTCATCGGCATAGACTTCCCGGCATCGCGGATTGGCAAGGCTTCCCATGGATGTCGAACAACCGGGGCGGCATCGCTCGATCACGGACGCCCCACCGGCAAACTGGCCGGCCAAGACTCGCCGGCTGATCGACGAAACCCGACGGCTCTGCCGCGACTGGTTGCCCGGGCCGCTGCGACAATGCCTGGCCGATTTCGATCGCGCGCTGCACGAGCAATCGGCCCGCGCACGCAACCACCTGGACCAGCAACGCTATCAGGCCACGCGGCAACGCCTGGTGCAGGATCGCCAGGCCTTCGAGGAACGCTTCATCGACTGTATCGATCAGGGCCTGATGCGGATGGGCGCCCCGGCAGCCGCCAAGGCGCCCGCCGCGCGCCTGACCCTGAGCCTGCTCGATCCGCTCGAACACGAGATGACCGCCGCACTGGACCAGCTGGTCGCCCGCAGCGCCGCACGCGGCGGCCCGCTGCTGGTGGAGCTGGGCTACCGGCTGGCGGTGCTCGTCGGCATCCCGCCGCTGGAGGGCGAGGCGATGCCGCTGGGGCCACAGGCGATGGTCAAGGCCTTCCGCGATTCCAGCACGGCGCTGGGGCTGCCGGCCGAGCATCACCTGCTGTTGTTGCAGGCGGTGGAGGGCAAGCTGATCCAGGGCTTGACGCCATTGCACGAAGTGGTCAACAACCACCTCGCGGCTGCCGGCATCCTGCCGCGGCTGCGGCCCTTCCCGCTGCCGCGTACGCCGCGGCAGCCACGACGCCAGCGTCCACTGCCGGCGTCGCCAGCTCCCGAGGCCGCGCCGTCAGGCACCGACCTGCGCGAACTGCTGGCGCGCCAGCGCGGGCCGCGCCCGGTGGACGCGCATGCCCGCTTCGCCGGCGCGGAGGAACTGCAGGCCGCGCTGGCCACCCTGCAAACCTCCCGCCACGCGGATCCGGGCGTGCTTCGGCATGCCCAGCGCCTGCGCGAAAGGCTGGTGGACCAGCTCAACGCCGGGCGGCCCATCGACGCCGTGCCGATCCTGCCCGGGCCGCAGGCCGACGACGCGCTGGTGTTGGTCGTGCGCCTGTTCGACATCCTGCAGCGGCCGCTGCCGCCGGCGGTGGCGCATGCGTTGCTCGACCGCACGCAACTGCCGCTCCTGCGCGCCGCGGTCGCCGACGAAGGCTTCTTCGACCGCCGCGAACATCCTGCGCGCCTGCTGCTGGACCAGTTGCTCGCCGCCGCCCGCGACTGGCTGGACGAGGGCGACGTCGGTCAGCTGGCCGCGCTCGAGCCCCTGCTCGAGCGCCTCGAGCGCGAGCAGCCCACGCCAAACCTGTACTCGGAACTCGGCACCGAACTGGAACGCCTGCTGGCGCAATGGCAGCGCAAGGCACAGGCCGCCGAGCGCCGCCACGTCGAGGCCATGCAGGGCCGCGAACGACTGGAACAGGCGCGCCAGCGGGCCAGCGAACTGCTCGCCGGGCTGATCGCCAAGGCGCCACCCGGCGCCGCCCTGCGCGCCCTGCTCGAACACGCCTGGTCGGACGTGCTGGCGCTCACCCTGCTGCGCCATGGCGAACAGAGCGAAACCTTCGCGCGCCGCCTGGTGATCACCGACCAACTGCTCGGCCGCCTGCCGCCCGGCAACCTGGGCACCCTGCAGGCGGAGGTCGAGGCCGGGCTGCAGCAGATCGGCATGCACGGCGAAGAGGCAACCCACGTCGCGCAGCGTTTGATCGGTGCTGGCGCGGTGCTGCACGATGCCGATGAGCCGGGCGTAACGGATCCGGCCATGCGCCTCAGGCAGCGCGGCGCGCCCGGCGGGCCCATCGAAACGGCGTCGGCCGCTCCGGCCGTGTTCCCGGCAGAGGCCTTGCGCCTGCACCAGCGCCTTGGCCAGCACGCCGGCGCGTGGTTCGAGTTCACCGAATCCGACGGGCGGCGGGTGCGCCGCAAGTTGGCCTGGTATTCCGCCCGCGCGGCGCGTGGGCTGCTGGTCACCCGCCAGGGCCAGCGCATCGAGGAGATCGGCCTGGCCGAACTGGCCCAGGCGATAGCCACCGGTAAAGTCCGCGAGATTCCGGCCGTTAACGAGAGTGACCTGGACCGCGCCTGGCGCACGCTGGCCGACAGCCTGCGCCAGCCCGTCCCGATACCCGGAGTCCGTTCGTGATGCCCGACCCGCAGGAAAGCCGCCGCGCCCAGCGCAAGCCGGTCAACATCGCCGCCGAAGTGATCGATGCGATCAGCGGCCGGAGCATGGGCCAGCTGGGCAACCTGTCGGCCAGCGGCATGTTGCTGATCGGCCACGAGGCACCGCGCAGCGAGGCGATCTACCAGCTGCACCTGCCGCTGCCCGGCCTGGGCGTGCCGCCACCGACGATCGAGGTGGGCGTACAGGAGCAATGGCACGAAGAGGCCGCCACGCCCGGCCAGGTCTGGGCCGGATACCGCATCATCGCGATCGGCGAGGAGGCAACGGCCCAGTTGCAGCGCTGGCTGGACACGCACGGCTGAAGCGGCCCACGCGGGTAGCCCTGCGCCCGTCGCCGCGCGATCATGAAGGACTCCCCACCGGCAGGCGCCCGCGCCTGCCGCCCAATGAAGGAAGCCGCATGACCGCCCAGCTCGCCCCGCTCTACGCCCGACACCTGGCTACCGTGCGCAAGCGCACCGACGAGGCGCTCGCCCTGGACGGCTTCGACCGGCTGCTGATCGCCGCAGGCGCACCGCTCAACAAGTTTCTCGACGACCAGGACTTCCCCTTCGTCGCCAACCCGCACTTCCGCCACTGGCTTCCGCTGACCGACGCGCCGGGCAGCTGGATCGTCTACGCGCCGGGCGCCAAGCCCACCCTGCTGTTCGTGCAGCCGCGCGACTACTGGCACGTGGTGCCGGCCGCACCCAGCGGCTACTGGGTCGACCAGTTCGACATCCAGATCGTGCGCAGTGCCGCCGAGGCGATCGCGGCACTTCCCAAAGGCGGCCGCAATGCGGTGATCGGCTCGGCCTGCCCGTCCATCGAGGGTGTCGAGGCGAACAACCCGCAGGCGGTGCTGGACTATCTGCACTGGCACCGCTCCTACAAGACATCCTACGAACTGGCGCTGATGCGCGAGGCCAGCCGCGTCGGCGCCCGCGCGCACCGCGCCGCCGAGCGGGCCTTTCGCGGCGGGCACAGCGAGTTCGGCATACATCTGGCCTACCTCGCAGCCGCGCGTCAGATCGACGCGGAACTCCCCTACGCCAGCATCGTGGGCCTCAACGAGCACGGCGCGGTGTTGCACTACACGAACTTCGACCGCCAACCGCCGACGGCGCATCGTTCGCTCCTTATCGACGCGGGCGCCAGCTGCGCCGGTTACGCCAGCGACATCACCCGCACCTACGCGGGCGCCGGCGAAAGCGAGTTCCAGGCGCTGATCGACAGCGTCGATGCCGCCCAGCGCGGCTTCGCTGACATGGTGCGCGCCGGCCAGAGCTACCCGGAGCTGCACATCCACGCCCACCACGTGCTCGCCGACGTGCTGCGCGAGCACGGTTTCATCCGCATGAACGCCGAGGATGCCGTCGCCAGCGGCGTGACCTCCGCGTTCTTCCCGCACGGCCTGGGCCACCCCATCGGCGTGCAGGTGCACGACGTGGCCGGCTTCCAGCAGAGCGAGCGCGGCGGCATCATCGCCCGTCCCGAAGGCCACCCCTACCTGCGCATGACCCGCGTGCTGGAGCCGGGCATGGTGGTCACCATCGAGCCGGGCCTGTATTTCATCGACATGCTGCTGGACGAGCTTCGGGCCAACCCGGCAGCGAAGGACGTCGACTGGGCGCGCGTCGATGCCTTCCGCCCCTACGGCGGCATTCGCATCGAGGACGATGTGGCCTGCACCGATGGTGCGCCGGAGAATCTCACCCGCGACGCCTTCGCACAGCTGGCCTGAGGTTTCTACTCACTCTCCCTCGGACAACGCCGGGGGAGTGCGAGACAGCCAAGAGCTAGTGATAGCCCTCGCCGGCCAGCACCTTGCCGCGGAACACGCGGTACGAATAGACCGTGTAGGCCAGCACCGCCGGGATAAGCACAGCCGCACCGACCAGCACGAAACCTTGCGAGGAAGGCGGCGAGGCGGCCTCCCAGATGGTCATGTCCGGCGGCACGATGTTCGGCCACATGCCCACCACCAGGCCGATGAAGCCCAGCGCGAAGAAGCACAGCGCGAGCACGAACGGCTGCACTTCGCGGTTCTTCAGTACCGCGCGCCACAGCAGTACCGCATTGAGCGCGGTCAGGATCGGCACCGGCGAGAGGTAGAGCAGGTGGGCTCCGGTGAACCAGCGCTCCATCAGCTTCGAGTCCAGGAACGGCAGCCAGGCGCTGACCATCAGCATGAAGGCGATCACCGCCAGCATCAGCGGGCGGGTGAGATCGAAGGCGATGCGCTGCAGCCGCCCTTGGGTCTTGAGGATCAGCCAGGCCGCTCCCAGCAGCGCATAGCCGAACACCACCGCGACGCCGGTCATCACCGCGAACGGGCTGAACCAGCCGAATGCGCCGTGCACGTACTTGCCGCCGGTCAACGGCATGCCCTCGACCAGCGCGCCCAGGATCAGGCCCTGTGCGAAGGCGGTGAGCAGCGAGCCCACGCTGAAAGCCACGCCCCACAGCCAGCGCGAGGTGTGCGCCTTGAAGCGGAACTCGAACGCCACGCCGCGAAAGATCAGCGCGATCAGCATCACCAGGATCGGCAGGTACAGCGCCGACAGCACCGCGGCATAGGCCTTCGGGAAGGTCGCCATCAGCCCGGCGCCGCCGAGCACGAGCCAGGTCTCGTTGCCGTCCCAGATCGGTGCGGCGGTGTTCATCATGTGATCGCGCTGGTGCTCATCGTCGGCGAACGGCAGCAGTATCCCCAGGCCCAGCACGAAGCCGTCCAGCAACACGTACATCATCACCGCGAAGCCGATGATGAAGTACCAGACCACGGGAAGCACGGTTGCCCAGTCCACGTCAGTCTCCCATCGGGTCGTCAGGCGCCGACAGCGGCCGCGCCGGCGTGCGGTGGTGGCTGCCGTGCACCGGCGTGGCCGGCGCTTCGCGCTGCGGTGCCGGCAGGGGGCCGTCGCGGAACAGCTTGAACAGGTACCACAGGCCCGCGCCGAAGATGCCGATATAGACCACCACGAAGGTGAGCAGCGAAGCGAGCACGCTGCCCACCGGCAGCGTGCTCGCCGCCTGCGTGGTGCGCATCAGCCCCTGTACCACCCAGGGTTGACGCCCCACCTCGGCCACCCACCAGCCGGTCAGCAGGGCGATGAAGCCGGAGGGGATCATGGCCACCCAGGCAATGAGGTAGCCGCGGCCGGAGAACAGCGTGCCGCGCCTCCAGCGCCACAGGCCGACCAGCGCCAGCGCCAGCATCAGGACGCCCAGTCCGACCATCACGCGGAACGAGTAGAAAGGGATCGCCACCGGCGGCCGCTCGTCGCGCGGGAAATCCTTCAGGCCCCTGACCTCGCCGTCCCAGGAATGGGTGAGGATCAGGCTGCCCAGGTGCGGCAGCTCGACCGCATAGCGGTTGGCCTCCGCCTGCTCGTCCGGCCAGGCGAACAAGGTCAGCGGCACGCTGCGCTCGGTGGTCCAGCGCGCCTCGATCGCGGCGAGCTTGGCCGGCTGGTACTCGCGTACCTTCAGGCCCGCCATGTCGCCGATCACGATCTGGATGGGGATCACGACGGCGAGGAAGGCGAGCGCCAGCTTGAGCATCGCCCCCGCGCGGTCGACGAAGCGGCCCTTCAACAGATAGATGGCCGATACACCGCCGATCACCATCGCGGTGGATATGAACGCCGCCAGCACCATGTGCGGCAGGCGCACCAGGAACGAGGGATTGAAGATCACCCGCCACCAGTCGGCCGGCTCGAACACGCCGCCGCGGATGACGTAGCCCGCCGGCGTCTGCATCCAGCTGTTGGCCGACATGATCCAGAAGGAGGACAACAGCGTGCCCAGCGAGACCATGCAGGTGGCCAGGAAGTGCATGCGATCGCTGACCTTCTTCCAGCCGAACAGCATCACGCCCAGGAAGGTGGCCTCCAGGAAGAACGCAGTCAGCACCTCGTAGTTGAGCAGCGGCCCCACCACGTTGCCGGCCACGATCGAGAAACCGGCCCAGTTGGTGCCGAACTGGAAGCTCATCACGATGCCGGACACCACGCCCATGCCGAAGGCGACCGCGAAGATCTTCAGCCAGAAGAAGTACAGGTCGCGCCACAGGTCGGTGCGCCTGACCAGCCACACGCCCTCGATGAAAGCGAGCCACGCCGCGGTCCCGATGGTGAAGGCGGGAAACAGGATGTGGAAGGACATCACCCACGCGAACTGCAGGCGGGACAGGAACTCCGCAGTCATGCATCACTCCGCTGGGAAGGGCGTCGGCGACTATAGGCGCGTTGGGCGTGACGGCTGCGACAGCGCGGCATCGTGCCGCGCCGTCATCCCGCTGCCGAACCTCTAGTCCCGAGGGGGAAAGGTGCCGACAGGCGGATGAGGGCAACCGGAGCGGGGCCTACCTCGCGAGCAACACCCGCTCCAGTTCTTCCGGCTCCTTGGGCACCGCCGCGGTAAGCACCATGTTGCCCTCCGCGGTCACCGCCACGTCGTCCTCGATGCGGATGCCGATCCCCCGCCAGCGCTCGGCTACGCCACGCAGGTCGGGCGGCACGTAGATGCCAGGCTCCACCGTCACCACCATGCCCGGCTCGAGCAGGCGCGCCTGGCCGTCGACCCGGTAGTCGCCCACGTCGTGCACATCCAGGCCGAGCCAGTGGCCGGTCTTGGAAGGAAAGAACGCCTTGTAGGCACCGCTTTCGATGACCGCATCCGCGCGGCCCTTGAGCAATCCCAGCGCACACAGCCCTTCCGAGATCACCCGCACCGCAGCATGGTGCGCAGCGTCGAACGGACGGCCGGGCCGCACTTCGTCGATCGCCGCCTGCTGCGCGGCCAGCGCCACCTCGTACAGCGAGCGCTGCTCGCGCGTCCAGCGGCCGTTGACCGGATAGGTGCGGGTGATGTCCGAGGCATAGCAGTCGACCTCGGCGCCAGCGTCGATCAGCAGCAGGTCGCCGTCCTTCAGCGGCGCACGGTTGGCCAGGTAATGCATGGTGCAGGCATTGGCGCCGCCGGCCACGATGGGAGGGAATGCCGCCACCGCGCCGCGGCTGCGCATCACCCGCAGCAGCTCGGCCTCCACCTCGTACTCGAGCCGGCCCGGCTTCGCGGCGGCCATCGCCGCCAGGTGCGCCTCGGCAGCGATCGCGGCCGCCTCGCGCATCAGCTTGAGCTCGCCGCGCGACTTGTAGAGCCTCAGGTCGTGCAACAGATGGCCCAACGCCACGAACTCCTTCGGCACCACGCCGCCGCCGCGCAGTTGGCGAAGCCGGCGCATCCAGCCGAGCAGCCGCGCGTCGAAGTCCGGCTCGCGGCCGAAGTGGCAGTACACCCGTGCACGGCCCTCGATCATGCCGGGCAGGATGTCGTCGATATCCTCGATGGGAAAGGCGTCGTCCACGCCGTGAACGCTCACCGCGCGCTCGGTGCCGGTCACCTCGCCATGCCAGCGCTCGTGCGCGGGATCGCGCTCGCGGCAGAACAGCACCGCCTCGCCGTGCGCGCGTCCGGGCAACAGCGCGAGCACGGCGTCCGGCTCCTGGAAGCCGGTGAGGTAATGGAAGTCCGAATCCTGCCGGTATGGCCAGGCCGCATCGGCATTGCGCATGCGTTCGGGCGCGGCGGCGACGAGCAGCGCCGCATCGGCGCCGGCCATGCGCATCAGCTGGCGCCGGCGGCGCGCGAACTCGGCCGTCGCGATGCTCAATGCAGCGTATCGCCCGCCTGGCGCCGGGCGCCCTGGCATTCGGTGAACAGCAGCATGGCGCCCATGCGAACGAATTCGTGCACCTCGATCAGCGCGTCCTCGTCTTCGCTCTCTTCGCCGAAGTCGAAAGCGGAGCTGGCGATGGTGGTGAGGTCGCGCAGGATCTCCTGCGCCTCGTCGGACAGCTGCGCATGCGCGCCGGCGCCGGCCAGGCCGAAGCCGCCGAGGAAGCCGCGGCACCATTCCACCAGCGCCTCGGCGCGCTCGGAAAGCGGACGGTCGTCGGCGGGCAGCAAGGGCTCGAAACCCAGCTCCGGATCGGCCAGCTCGCCACGGGTCTGGCTGGCCAGGCGATCGAGCAGCACCTGGTCCTGCGTCGACGGCGTCGCGCCCTCGCCCTCCAGTTCGAGCGCCGCCAGCAGGGATTGCCGGCCCAGCGCGCCGCCGCCCGCCAGAAAGCCGCACAGGGAACCGTGCAGCTCGCTGGCGTCGGATCCCAGCTTCAACCGCATGATGGCGGCATCCAGTTCGTCGTAGCCGACCAGGTCGTGTGGGGTCATGGGATGGGTCCGGCGATGATGATCGCGAAGTTTAATGCAGGCCGCGCCACGGCACGGGACCATGCTCAGCCTGCGACGACGGTCGCGACGCGCGCCGCTTCCCTGAACCTGTCCCTTGCTATAGTTTCACGCCATGAGCACGCCCGACCCCGCCCAGCAGGAATTGGCCACCCTGAACCAGCAGCTGGACCGCTTGCTGGAGCTGGTCCGCCGGCTGCAGGAGGAAAACCGCAGCCTGCGCCACAGCCAGGAACAACTGGCCAGCGAACGGGCGGGCCTGATGGCGCGCAACGACCAGGCCCGCAGCCGCGTCGAGGCGATGATCCAACGCCTCAAAGCCCTCGAGAACAACGGCTGACATGAGTTCCACGCCCCCTCCCGCCGCCGAACCCGTCGCGCTGCGCCTGCTCGACCGCGAATTCCTGATCGCCTGTGCGCCCGAAGAGCGCGATGGCCTGCTGGAAGCGGCTTCCTTCCTCGACCGCAAGATGCGCGAGCTGCGCGCCAACGCCAGGACGCCCGGCTTCGACCGCCTAGCGGTGCTTGCGGCGATCAGCATCACCCATGAATTCCTCGCCCTGCGCAAACAGCACGACGGCACCGATCGCAGCGTGGCTGACGGGCTCGCTGCATTACGCCGAAAGCTTGATGCCGTGCTGGACGCGCAAGTAAGATAGGTCCCGGCGTTTTCTGCGGTGTGCGCCAGCACACTCTTACATTTGCCTTGTTCCTACATACGACCCCGGGTCGGTTTCACATGGCTGTTGTGCATGTCCGCCGCGAGCGGAAAGCCTCGAAGGCCATGGTGCCCTCCCACCTGATCCAAAGGGATCAAGGTCGTTTGGTGTGCAGCGGCATCGCGGTTGACGCCACCCCATTCCCCGCCGCCGGCCGACGTTGATCCCAACGCCGGCCGGTGGTGCGAGCGGCCCCGCCGCGCCAGCCGTCCGGGAGATGCGCGAACGTGGACGTCACTGCCCAACGCCGTGAACTTCGCCAGCATCTGGCCGCCCAGCGGCGCGCGCTCACGCCAGCCCAGCGCATCGCGGCGGCGCAAGGCCTGCGGCGCAGCCTCGAACAGCTTCCCGAGTACCGCACCGACGCGCGCGTGGCCGGCTACTGGGCCTGCGACGGAGAACTGCCGCTCAACCTCGTGATTCCTCCCCTGGCCGCACGCGGGCAACGGTTCCTGCTGCCCATGCTCGGCGAAGACCGCCAGCTGCGCTTCGCGCCGTGGGCCGCCGGCGAGGCGGTGCAGCCCAACCGCTTCGGCATTCCCGAACCGGCGGCGCCACACGAGTGGTTCGCGCCGTTCCAGCTCGACCTGGTGCTGGTGCCGCTGCTGGGCTTCGACCGCCACGGCCACCGGCTCGGCTACGGCGGCGGCTGGTACGACCGCAGTTTCGCCTTTCTCGCCGAACAGGCGCGACCGACCGAGCCCCTGCTGGTCGGCATCGCCTACGATTTCCAGGAGCTGCCCGCGATCAAGCCGGAGACCTGGGACGTGCCGCTCGACTTCGTCGCCACCGACCGCGAGCTGATCGACTGCCACCCGGAGGCTCATGGATGAACGC
The DNA here is from genome assembly GCF_035943815.1 of Frateuria sp. Classification (GTDB taxonomy): domain Bacteria; phylum Pseudomonadota; class Gammaproteobacteria; order Xanthomonadales; family Rhodanobacteraceae; genus Frateuria_A. Next base: position 308,005 of record NZ_DASZBU010000005.1, on the reverse strand, counting down.
GCGGCCCTACACCCACTGGCTGATGAAGTCCGAGCCGGACACCTTCTCCATCGACGACCTGAAGCAGCGCAAGCGCGAACCATGGGACGGCGTGCGCAACTACCAGGCGCGCAACTTCATGCGCGACGGCATGCGCCAGGGAGACAAGGTGTTCTTTTACCACTCCAACTGCGCCGAGCCGGGCATCGCCGGCCTCGCTGCGGTAGCCAGCGAAGCCTATCCGGACCCGAGCCAGTTCGATCCGAAGAGCAAGTACTTCGACCCCGCCAGCTCGCGCGACAACCCACGCTGGTTTTTGGTGGATGTCAAGTTCGTGCGCAAGCTCAAGCGCGTGATCACGCTGGACGAGCTCAAGGGCCAGCCCGCGCTCGCCGACATGGCGCTGGTACGCAAGGGCAATCGGCTTTCGGTGATGCCCGTTGATACGCGGGACTGGGATTTCATCCTCGCGCTGGAATGAACCGGCCTGCCCCTACCCGGCAGCCTGGCCTGAACCGACTACGAACCTGCGGAACCTTTCCATGAGCACCAACGAAAAGCGCCTCGCCGGCGAAACCGCCATCCGCTACGTCGAGGACGGCGCCATCGTCGGCGTCGGCACCGGATCGACCGTCGCCTACTTCATCGATGCGCTGGCGGGCATCAAGCACCGCATCCACGGCGCGGTGTCGAGCTCGGAGCAATCCACCGCGCAACTCGAGAAGCACGGCATCCCGGTGCTCGACCTCAACGCGACCGGACCGCTGTCGCTCTACGTCGATGGCGCGGACGAGTGCGACCCGCACAAGCGGCTGATCAAGGGCGGCGGCGCGGCGCTCACGCGCGAGAAGATCATCGCCGAGGCGAGCGCGCAGTTCGTCTGCATCATCGATTCGAGCAAGCGGGTGGAACTGCTCGGCCGCTTCCCGCTGCCGATCGAGGTGATCCCGATGGCGCGAAGCCTGGTCGGTCGCGAGATCGTCAAGCGCGGCGGCCACCCGGTCTGGCGCGACGGCGTGGTGACCGACAACGGCAACTGGGTGATCGACGTACACGGCTGGCAGATCACCGACCCGGTCGCGATGGAGACCGAGCTCAACCAGATTCCGGGCGTGGTCACGGTCGGCCTGTTCGCCCGCCGGGCGGCCGACGTGGTGCTGGTCGGCGACCGCGAAATGTAGCGCCGGAACCCGCAGGCGGGCCCGAGCCCGCCTGCGGGAGCGCCGCTTCAGGCGGTACGCACGCCGTTCCTGCCGAAACGCAGGTGGCGGCTCGCATTGCGAGCCTCCTGCAGCCGGCGCTTGTGCGCGCTCAGCAGGTCGCCGCGGGTGATGATGCCCACCAGCCGGTGCGGCGAGTCTCTGCTCACCACGATCAGCCGGCCGACCTGTTCGGCCACCATGTGGTCGGCGGCTTCGCGCAACGAATGGTCCTCCTTGACCATGATCGGCGGACGGATGACCAGCTCGCCCAGCGTCAGCGTATAGGACCACTGCGGATCGAGCAGGCTGCGCCGCGTCAGCACCCCCTGAACCTGGTTGTGCTCGTCGATCACCGGATAACCCTGGTGCTGCGCCTCGGGCGAGCCTTCACCCAGCCAGTGGCGCACCTCGCCCAGCGTCTGGCTCGCGCGCAGGGTCACCACCTGGCGGGAACAGGCATCGCCCACCGCCACCTGGTCGAGATAGTCGGCCGCGTATTCGGACGGCACGCGCACGCCGCGACGGGCGATCTTCTCGGTCATGATGGTATTGCGCATCAGCAGCGCCGAGATCAGGTAGGCCGCGGTGCAACCGCCCAGCAGCGGCAACAGCCCGGCCGGCTGGCCAGTGGTCTCGAAGGCGAATACCACCGCCGTGAGCAGCGCCCGCGAGGCGCCGGCGAAGATCGCCGCCATGCCCACCAGCGCGGCGATGCGCGGGTCGATGCCGAAGTGCGGCAGCAGCGCGGCCAGGCCCAGGCCGATCAGCGCGCCGAGCGCGCCGCCGATGGTGAACAGCGGCGCCAGCGTTCCTCCGGAGGTGCCGCTGCCCAGCGAGATCGACCAGGAGATGAACTTCATCAGACACAGGAAGAACAGCGTGTGCAGGGTGAACCGGCCGCTGACGATGCCCTCGATGTTGGTGTAGCCCACGCCCAGGGTCAGCGGAGCGAAATAGCCGACCACACCCACTGCAACGCCGCCGAGCGCGGGCCACCACATCCAGTGGATCGGCAGCCGCTCGAATGCGTCCTCGATGCCATAGACGATGCGCGTGACGCCCACGCTGACCAGGCCGAGCAGCGCGCCCACGCCCACGTAGCAGGCCAGCGCTACGGCGCCCGGCTCGGCCAGGTCAGGCATTGCGAACACCGGGGAGGTGCCCTGGAAGGCATAGCGCACCGAAGTGGCGGCCACGGTTGCCAACGCTACGGGGATCAGCGAGCGCGGGCGCAGTTCGAACAGCAACAGCTCCACCGCCAGCACCACTGCCGCCACCGGCGAGGCGAACACCGCCGCCATGCCCGCGGCGGCGCCGGCGGCCAGCAGCACCTTGCGTTCGCCGCCGGTCACCCGCAGCAACTGGCCGATGAACGATCCCAGCGCGCCGCCGGTGGCGATGATTGGGCCTTCGGCGCCGAACGGGCCGCCGGTGCCGATCGCGATCGCCGAGGACACGGGCTTGAGGAAGGTGATGCGCGGCGGGATCTTCGATTCGTTGAGCAGCACCTGCTCCATCGCCTCGGGAATGCCGTGCCCGCGGATGGCGCGCGACCCCCAGCGCGCCATCGCCCCGACGATCAGGCCGCCGACCACCGGCACCGCGATTACCCAGGCACCCAGATGATGGCCGGCCGGGGAAGAGAAAGCGCTCGACCAGCGGCCGTAGAACGCCAGGTTGGTGACCAGCCCGATCAGGCCGGTCAGCACCTGGGCGATGAAGGCGGCCGCCACGCCGAGCACGATCGCCACCGCGGTGATGCGCAACACCCGGCGGTCGACCAAGGTCGAGCGCCGCGGCATGCGGGTCGCGTCGAGGCTGACCCCCAGCGCAGGGGACAAAGGCAAGGCATCGGTGCTGCCTTCCAGGCGCACACCGGGGTGCACTGGATTCTCGGTGGGAGGTGTCATGGGAAAACCGCGATGGAAAACGGGGATTTTACGCTTGCGGCTGCAGGAACCGAAGAGCGGCACTGCCAAGGAGTATCGGCGAGCATCCACAGCGACGCACATCCATCGGTCACGGCGCGCCGTAACCCGTGCCCGGAATGGCCCGGCGGCGGACGAGCGCCGACGGCGACGATCCCCTCGGCGCGTTGCCAGTCAAGGGTTTGGGCCGCATAGCCCCTTCCTGCCGGCGAAGATCACCTTCTCAAAAATCACTTTTGGCTGCTAGAGTGCCGAAGCTCCGCTCATCGAAAGCGAGGGACCTGGCCATGATCAAAACCTCCGTGTGCCGCGCCCTCTTCGCCGGCCTGCTCGTCATAGGCCTCGCCGCCCCCGCTCTCGCGGCCGGGCCGTCGGGCACGGGTCTGGGCCAAGCCTGGCCGAACGCCCCGGATGTCAGTACCAGTTCGCACTGGCACGTCTATGTGTTCAGAGCCAACGGCATCCGGTACGTACAGGTCAACGACCTCAATGGCAACGTCCGCGGGGCGTTCGCCGCCGCCAATGGCCAGTTCCTGGTCCTGCCGATGGGGCGCGATGCCAGGCGCATCTGGACTCCACATCAGCCGCCGGCGATCCGCCGTGGCGTGGTCGCGCTGTCTTCGTATGCCCAAACCATCTATCGGGACGACGCCGTTCAGTTGAAGGCGGTTCCGCTCAGCGACGGCAGCACGATGTTCATGGCCACGACGGCGCCCGCAACTGCGCCGGCAGAGGTCGCCAGCCCATGCAGCAACCCGGTGGAGTGCAACGGCCACGTGAACTGAGCCGATGCAAAAGCCGCCGACGGGCGGTTTTTCGATCAATTGATTTGCGGGTCGAACAGTATGAGGCTGATCCGGCTCCCTTGCGCCAGCGAGCGAATGCGGACCGTGCCGCCGAAAACCATCGCCCGATCCTTGAGGGCACCCAGACCCAAGCCGCTCCCACCCAGGGTCGGCAGCAGTTCGTCCCAGCGCACCCGGCTCAGGCGCTCGTAGTCGACGCGGCTGTCTATGCAGAGCACGGCCCAGCGACGCCCGCCGAAGGCGCCGCTCCGCAACAGCAACCGGACACTGCTGATGTTGCGCTTGGCGCACGCCAGCGCGATCGCCTCGCTGGCCAGGCGATAGAGCGCCATATGAATGCTGGTTGACAATTCGCCCAGACCCATACCCTGGATATCGCACCAGTACGTGATGCCGGCTTCGTCCAGCGCCCGGGGTATCGACCCCTCGCGCAAGGCGGCAGGCAACCCGCGTTCCCGCCAGGACAGCGGATAGAGCGAGTCGGCCAATCGATACATCTGGTGCTGGGTCACTGCCGCCTGGCGATAGTAGCTGCGCTCGTCGACCCCCGGTGTGAGGCTGCGAAGTCGGCCGAGCAGTTGCGTATAGGAGGCCTGGATGGCTGCGCTCATCTGCTCGAGCGCATAGGACGTCTGGCGCAGTTGCATTTCGCCCAGGTAGACGTTGCGCTGGGCCAATGCCAGCGCAAGGCGGGCCTCGGCCTTCTCATGTCTTTCGCGCTCGTTGAGATCCGCGATCCGGCCACCGAGCAGCATCATGGTGGTAATGGTGAATGCGATGAACACCTGCGCATGCAAGGTGTCGGTGTCGTAGAGCCGCGGCATGGTGAGCACCACCGCAATGCTGGCCGCAGTGCCGCCCACGGCCGCCCCACGCCAGCCATGCCGCAGAGCGAGCCACACGACGGGCAGGAACATGGCCACTCGGGCATCCTGGCCCACCGCCCCCGCCGTGTCCGAGGCCAGCCACACCAGCAACGCCAGCGATGGCAGCAGCAGGCACATGGCATCCATCGCCAGCCGGCTTTCGACGAACCTGGCCCACAGCCGTTGGGTGCCGCCACCCAGCAACTCCTCGCGCACCATGAGCACCGAGGGAACCAGCGTGAGGATGCCCAGGAAGAAACCGATGAAGTACCAGCCCGCGACCTCGCCCTTGTATGGGAGCGTCTCCCCCGGAGGCAGGCGCATCAGCGAAAGAGTGGCCATGTTGACCGACGTCCAGATGGCGGAAGCGGCCAGCGTGTACAGCAAGAACAGGTTGATGTTAGTGGTGGCTCTGGTCGGGAAGATGCGGTGCCGCTCCCTGCACCAGCGGGCCAGCGGCATCATGAACAGCACCGGCGGCACCATGAAGAATGTGCCCCAGAGCCAGCCGTACTGGTCGGCGCACTGGACGGCGGTGTAAGCCAGGGGGCCGGCCTCTCCGAGCAGCAACGCAGGCCAGTAGCGATAGGGAACCAGCAGCAACGCACTGAAGCGCAGCCCGGCAAAGAGGAACCAGTGGGAGAACGACACCTGCCGCAGGAGTTCGAACACGAGCGCGTACGCACCGGCGGCGGCTAGTTGCCGCAGCCAGACGCTTGATCGAATCCTCTTGAACATCTCCTTACCCCTTGCACGGGTGACCAAGCCGCCCGACCCGCGATGCCGCACACCGGCATGCCCTACCGAGCCCATCCACCTATAAGTGAAATTCGAGTGAAACCAATAGCCTATCGATGACGCCCGGCGCCGCATCGTAACTCAACTCAAGCCCGGTCCCGTACCAGACAATGCAGCCCCTGTGTGGCTTGCGTCGCAGGATTCGCATATCCGGAAGGTCGCCCCGGGATCCCGCCGCTTCCTGCCTGAGGATCGCATACGCAAAAAAAAGGCCCACCGGTGGTGGGCCTCTTTGCGTTGGCTGGGAGACTAGGATTCGAACCTAGATAAACGGAGTCAGAGTCCGTTGTCCTACCGTTAGACGATCTCCCAAGAACTCCTGGGACCGATGCGCTCTGACCGGATGCATCGTCCCTAAGAAGCGGGATTAGCGCTTCGAGAACTGGGTGGCGCGGCGGGCCTTGTGCAGACCGACCTTCTTGCGCTCGACCTCGCGAGCATCGCGGGTCACGAAGCCGGCCTTGCGCAGCGGCGACTTCAGCGTTTCGTCGTACTCGATCAGCGCGCGGGCGATGCCCAGACGGATCGCGCCGGCCTGGCCGGTGATGCCGCCGCCGGCGACGGTGACCTTGATGTCGAACTTGTCGGCGCTCTGGGTCAGCTCGAGCGGCTGGCGCACGATCATGCGCGAAGTCTCGCGGCCGAAGAACTGGTCGAGCGGCTTGCCGTTGACTTCGATCGCGCCGCTGCCCTTGCGCAGGAACACGCGGGCGGCGGAGGTCTTGCGGCGGCCGGTGCCGTAATTCTGCTGGATTGCCATAAGTTTCCGGGTCTTATTCGAAAGTGCGGCCACGGATGGCCGCTTTTGCACGCAGGGACCGCGTATTACAGCTCCAGCGCCTGCGGCTGCTGGGCGGTATGCGGATGTTCGGCGCCGCCGTACACCTTGAGCTTGCGGTACATCGCGCGGCCCAGCGGATTCTTCGGCAGCATGCCCTTGACGGCGATCTCGATCACCCGCTCCGGGTGCGTGGCCAGCATGTCCTTGAGGTTCATGCTCTTGAGGTTGCCGACGTAGCCGGTGAAGCGGTGGTACATCTTGTCGTCCAGCTTGGCGCCGGTGACCGCGACCTTCTCGGCGTTGACCACGACGATGTAGTCGCCGGTGTCGACGTGCGGAGTGAATTCCGGCTTGTGCTTGCCGCGCAGGCGACGGGCGATCTCGGTGGAGAGACGGCCGAGCGTCTTGCCCGTGGCGTCGACCACGTACCAGTCGCGCTTGACGCTTTCCGGCTTGGCGCTGAACGTTTTCATTTGAAGAATACCTGTCTGCCGCCACGAGGGCGGTAAGCGGAATCGGTGGAACAAAGGCGCGAGATGATAGCGGAGCCGTCATCGATCGCGCAAGCCTGCCAGTCGGCCCGGCTGCGAGCTGGCGATGATAGCATGCCCACCATGCCCGAGAACAAGTCCGAGCGCCTCGCCGCGCTGGCCGATCAGTGCGTGCAATGCGGCCTGTGCCTTCCGGTGTGCCCGACTTACGCGCTGGACGGCAACGAGGCGGAATCGCCGCGCGGGCGCATCGCGATCGCCGCGGCGCTGGCTCGCGGGCTTGCCCCGGTCACGGCGGAGCTGCGCGAACCGCTCGATCATTGCCTGGGCTGCCTGAGTTGCGAACGCGCCTGTCCCGCCCAGGTGCGCTTCGGCGAGCTGCTGGTGGAAACGCGTGCCTTGCTCGGCCCGGCGCCGCGCCGGCCGCGCCTGCTGCTGGCCATGGCCGGGCGACCGTCCTGGCTGCGGCTGGCCCAGCGCCTCGCCCGCCGGCTTGGACTGTCCCGCTGGCATCGGCAGCTTGCGCGGCAGTTGCCTGGCCGGTCCGCCCTGCGTGCGGCGCTGGGCATCGCCTCGGTGGCGACGGCAGGACCGGCGCCCACGCCCACCGTCGCCTCAGCGACAGGGGCTGGCCTGGCGTTGTTTCCCGGCTGCGTAGCCAGCATCGAGGACTCGGATGCGCAGCAGGCGGCGATTCGTCTGCTCGCCGCGGCGGGACATGCGGTGACGGTGCTCCCCTCTTTTTGCTGTGGCGCGCTGGATGCCCACGGCGGCGAGGTGCGCGCCAGCGCACAGAGCATGCAGCGCGTGCGCGAGGCATGGCAAGGTAGCGGCGCCGACGGACTGGTCACCGTGACGCCCGGCTGCCTGGGCCAGCTGCGCGCTGCCCTGCCCGGCGCGCAGGTCAGCGATCCGTACCACCTCCTCGACGCGGCAGGGGCGGCCCTGCGTTTCCGACCCTTGCCCATGCGCGTGGCGCTGCACCTGCCCTGCACCCAGCTCAACCTCGCCCGCAGCAGCGAGGCGTTGCTCGCGCTGCTCCATCGCGTGCCCGAGCTGGAGGTGGTGCCGCTGCCGCCGCGTTGCTGTGGTGCAGCCGGCAGCCACCTGCTCGAGTTCCCCGAACGTGCGGCCCGGCTGCGCGCCCCTGCGCTGGAGTCGATCGAAACACTGGCGCCCCAATGGGTGCTGTCGTCCAATATCGGGTGCCGGCTGCACCTGGCCGCCGGCATGGCCGAACTCGGCCGGGCCGTGCCGACGATGCACCCGCTGGCATTGCTGGCGCAGCAGCTGATCGAAGGAAATTCCCGATGAACGCCCGCACACTTTCTCCGCTCGATCGCCTGCTGGTCGCTATCGAGCACGCCCTGGAAACGGTCGCCGGATCGCCGGAAGCGATCCGGCCGTCACCCGCGGCCGCACTGGAAGATCCCGCGCTCGACGAGCAGGAGCGCCGCCACGTCGCCGGCCTGATGCGGGTCAACCACACCGGCGAGGTTTGCGCGCAGGCGCTGTATGACGGGCAGGCTGCACTGGCCCGCGACAAGGCCACCCGCGAGCACCTGCAGCGCGCGGCCGACGAAGAGACCGACCACCTCGCCTGGTGCGCGCAGCGCCTGCGCGAACTGGACAGCCGCCCGAGCCTGCTCAACCCGCTGTGGTACGCCGGCAGCTACCTGATCGGCGCCGCTGCGGCGCTGGTCGGCGACAAGGTGAGCCTGGGCTTCGTGGTGGAGACCGAGCGCCAGGTCGAAGCGCATCTGGAAGACCATCTCCAGCGCTTGCCGCCGCAGGACGAGCGCTCGCGCGCGGTCCTTGCGCAGATGCAGGCCGACGAGATGCGCCATGCCGACAACGCCCGGACGCGCGGCGGTATCGACCTGCCCTTTCCGATTCCCGGCCTGATGCACTTGAGCTCGCTACTCATGAAAGGCATCGCCTACCGCATCTGACGGCGCCTCAGTGCCCGTGGGCATCATCTCCGGAGGAAGAGGCATCACGGGCAGGAGCACACACGGCCCCGCGCAACGAAAAGCCCCGCCGAGCGGCGGGGCGGTTTCAAGCGGGCGTGGCGATCACATCAGGTTGCGGCCGTGGAACAGCTCCTCGATCTCCCGCCGCAGCAGCGACTCGATGCGCTGGCGCTCCTTGAAGGACAGGTCGTCGGCGTGCGCCTCGAACAGGTAGGTGTCCAGGTCGAAGTCCTTGATGTGCATCTTCGTGTGGAACATGTTTTCCTGGTACACGTTGACGTCGAACATCTCGTACTTCTGGCGGATGTGGCGCGCCAGGTAGTCCTGCACCGAGTTGATCTTGTGGTCGATGAAGTGCTTCTTGCCCTTGATGTCGCGGGTGAAGCCGCGCACGCGGTAGTCGGCGATCACAATGTCCGACTCGAAGCTGTCGATCAGGTAGTTCAGTGCCTTCAACGGCGAGATCACGCCGCAGGTGGCCACGTCGATATCCGCGCGGAAGGTCGCGATGCCGTTGTGCGGATGCGTTTCCGGATAGGTATGGACGGTGATGTGGCTCTTGTCCATGTGCGCCACCACGGCACCGGAGATGGTGTCTCGGCCGAGCTTCTCCACCACCGGTTCCTCGGAGATCAGGATGGTGACCGAGGCGCCCTGCGGATCATAGTCCTGGCGGGCGATGTTCAGGATGTTGGCGCCGATGATCTCCGCCACATCGGTGAGGATCTGGGTGAGGCGGTCGGCGTCGTACTGCTCGTCGATATATTCGATGTAGCGTTGGCGCTGTTCTTCGGACACCGCATAGCAGATGTCGTAGATGTTGAAGCTCAGGGCCTTGGTCAGGTTGTTGAAGCCCTGCAGGCGCAGGCGCGGGAGCGGTTTCACCACGGCGACTCTCCATGGCCGGGGTGCGGCCAGCAGATGAGGCGGGTTAGCAGCTAAGGGTCCCCGCGAAGAGAAAAGACGCGCCAGGACCCTCATCCTGCGCGACCCCGATCCGCCCAGCGCGTGCAACCTGGACGAAAGACTGCGAAGTATGCGGCAAAACCGCAGAAAACAGAACTCGGCAGGGTCGTGCGTGCGCCCATCTCTTGATCGGGCGAGATGCGTGATGCATGGTAACGCTCCGGCGACGGCTCCGGCTCAATGGAAACCCAACGTGGCGCTACTCAAATACCAACTCCAGCAAGCGTTCGAACGGTCCCAGGCGCCGCTTAGCTTTGCGCCGGATCCCGCGTCGATGGAACGTTTCCTCGCGCTGTGCCATCGCCGCCGCTACCCCGGCAAGACCGCGATCATCCGCCCCGGCGATCCGGCCAACACGCTCTACTACATCATCGAGGGCTCGCTGGCCGTCTGCACCGAGGACGAGCAGGGACGCGAGCTGATCCTGGCCTACCTGAGCCGCGGCCAGTTCATCGGCGAGATGGGCCTGTTCGTGGAGCAGGCGCAGCGCGAGTCCATCGTGCGCAGCCGTACCCCGTGCGAGATGGCCGAGATCAGCTACGAGCGCTTGTTCCAGCTGATGGAAGGCCCGCTGCGCGAGGAATGCCCCAAGATCCTCTTCGCGATCGGCTCGCAGCTGACCAACCGCCTGCTGCGCACCTCGCGCCAGGTCAGCCGCATGGCCTTCATGGACGTGACCAACCGCATCTCGCGCACGCTCCTGGACCTGTGCCAGGAGCCGGATGCCATGACCCACCCCGACGGCACGCAGATCCGCATCTCGCGCCAGGAAGTCAGCCGCATCGTCGGTTGCTCGCGCGAGATGGTCGGCCGCGTGCTCAAGCAGCTCGAGGAACAGGGCATGATCGACGTCTCGGGCAAGACCATCGTGGTCAAGGGCACGCGCTGACCCCTTTGCCTCCCTCGCCAGGCGCCGCCTGGGCGAGGGAGCCGGCCTTCTCAGTGCCAGGCCACGCGCTCGACCGGCCGCCCCAGCGCCTGTTCCACGCGCTTGCACAGCTTCGGGTTGCCGTTGACCAGCACCGGCTCGGCCGCGGCCTTGAGCATGTGCAGGTCGTGCAGCGAATCGCCGTAGGCCCGCCGCCAGGCCGGTACCCCATGCGCGCCGAGCGCCTTGAGCTTGCCAGCGCCGATGGTGTGACGGGCCACGCGCAGGCCGAGCGGGCCGGGCTTGAGCTGCGATGCGACCAGCTCCACGCCGCCAAGCCCGAGCTGGCCGAGCAGGCTTTCCACCAACGTGTGCTCGCAGCCGGTCACGACGATCACCCGTTCGCCGGCCGCCTGGTGGCGGCGCAGCGCGCGGATGCCGTCGCGGCAGAAATGGCCCGGGCGGCGCACCAGCCGTGCCGCGAAGTCGTCCACGGCGGCGCGGTAGCGCGCCTGCCCGACGCCCAGCAGCGCGATGTGCACCAGCGGCAGCCGCAGGCGGCGCGTGAATGGCCACGACAGCAGCAGCAAGGGCAGCGCCAGCAAGGCGAGCAGCTTGCGCCAGGGCGCCCGGTCGTAGCGCTCGCGCACGAACAGCTCGAAGGTGTCGGCGTGCGTCAGCACGCCGTCGAAGTCGAACAGCACGACCGCCGGTACGGGGGCCGCTTGCGTTTCCTGACCTTCCATCGCTTCAGACCGCGAACAGCCGCTCGAGAGCGTGGCCCGGGTCGTCGGCACGCATGAACGCCTCGCCGACCAGGAAGGCGTGGATGTCGGCCGCACGCAGTCGCGCCACGTCCTCGCGCGTGTGGATGCCCGACTCGGCCACCAGCACGCGGTCGTCGTCACCCATGCGTGACTTCAGCGCGAGCGAGGTGTCCAGCGAGGTCTGGAACGTGCGCAGGTCGCGGTTGTTCACGCCGATCAGCGGGACCGGCAGCGCGAGCGCGCGCTCCAACTCCCGTGCGTCGTGCACTTCGCAGAGCACGTCCAGGTCGAGCTCGGCGGCCAGCAGTGAAAGCTCCAGCAGCGCCGCGTCGTCGAGCGCGGCGACGATCAGCAGGATGCAGTCGGCGCCGATCGCGCGGGCCTCGTACACCTGGTAGGGATCGATCACGAAATCCTTGCGCAGCACCGGCAGCACGCACGCGGCGCGCGCCTGCTCGAGGTACGCCTCGCTGCCCTGGAAGAAATCGCGGTCGGTCAGCACCGACAGGCAGGCGGCGCCTGCGGCGGCGTAGCTGCGCGCGATCGCGGCCGGATCGAAATCGGCGCGAATCACGCCCTTGCTGGGGCTGGCCTTCTTCACCTCGGCGATCACCGCCGGCAGGCCGGCGGCGAGCTTGTCCTCGATGGCAGCGGCGAAGCCGCGCACCGGCGGCGCGTCGACGATGCGGGCGGACAGTTCGGCCAGCGGCAGCGCGGCGCTGCGCTCGGCGATCTCCTCGGCCTTGCGCTCGAGGATGCGTTGCAGGATGTCGGTCATGTGGGCTTGCAGGCAGACGTGGGCTAGGCAGCCAGGCGCCGGGTGGCGGCGACGAACTCGGTCATTTTCGCATGTGCAGCGCCGCTGGCGATCATCTGGCGCGCCCGTGCGATGCCCTCGCCGATGTCGCCGGCCACGCCAGCGGTATAGAGCGCTGCCCCGGCGTTGAGGCAGACGATGTCGTGCGCCACGCCGTGGCGGCCGCCCAGCGCGTCGAGCAGCATGGCCTTCGATTCCTCCACGCTCTCCACCCTGAGGTTGCGGCTGGAGGCCATCGCCAGGCCGAAATCCTCCGGCTCGATCTCGTACTCGCGTACCTCGCCGCCGCGCAGTTCGCCAACCAGGGTGGCGGCGCCGAGCGAGATCTCGTCCATGCCGTCGCGCCCCCACACCACCATCGCGTGACGCGCGCCCAGCGCCTGCAGCACGCGCACCTGGATGCCGACCAGATCCGGGTGGAACACCCCCATCAGGATGTTCGGCGCGCCGGCCGGGTTGGTCAGCGGACCCAGGATGTTGAACAGCGTGCGCACGCCCATTTCCTTGCGCACCGGGGCGACCACCTTCATCGCCGGGTGGTGGTTGGGCGCGAACATGAAGCCGATGCCGGTTTCATCCATGCATCGGGAAACCTGCGCGGGCTTGAGGTCGATCACCGCACCCAGCGCCTCCAGCACGTCGGCGCTGCCGGACTTGGACGACACGCTGCGCCCGCCGTGCTTGGCCACCCGCGCACCGGCCGCCGCGGCGACGAACATCGATGCGGTGGAAATGTTGAAGCTCGAAGCGCCGTCGCCGCCGGTCCCGACGATGTCGACGAAGTGCGGATGCGGCGTGGCCTCGACCTTCGCCGACAGCTCGCGCATCACGCGCGCCGCGCCGGTGATCTCGCCCACGGTTTCCTTCTTCACACGCAGGCCGGTGATGATCGCCGCGGTCATCAGCGGGCTGACCTGGCCGCCCATGATCTGGCGCATCAGCGCGATCATCTCGTCGTGGAAGATCTCGCGGTGCTCGATCGTGCGCTGCAAGGCTTCCTGGGGCGTGATCGCCATGGCGCGCGCCGTCATGCCGCCAGCTTCAGCGGCAGGCCGAGGAAGTTGCGCAGCAGGTCGTGGCCGTGCTGGGTCAGGATCGACTCGGGGTGGAACTGCACGCCCTCCACTGCCAGCGTCTTGTGGCGCAAGCCCATGATCTCGTCCAGCGAGCCGTCCGCATGTTCGGTCCAGGCGGTCACCTCCAGGCAATCGGGCAGGGACGCCTGCTCGACCACCAGCGAGTGGTAGCGGGTGGCCTCGAACGGGTCGGGCAGGCCGGCGAACACGCCCTGCCCGCGGTGGCGCACCGGCGAGGTCTTGCCGTGCATGATCTGCTTGGCGCGGATCACCTTGCCGCCGAATGCCTGGCCGATCGCCTGGTGGCCCAGGCACACGCCGAACACGGGGATCTCGCCGGACAGCTCGCGCAGCACCGCCAGCGACACGCCCGCATCGTCCGGCGTGCCCGGACCGGGCGAGATCATGATGTGCGAGGGCCTGAGCGCACGGATGCCGGCCACGTCCAGCGCGTCGTTGCGCACCACGCGCACCTCCTGCCCCAGCTCACCCAGGTACTGCACGAGGTTGAAGGTGAAGCTGTCATAGTTGTCGATCATCAGGAGCACAGGCGTGGGCCTCTGGCGGTTGAACGTCGCAGCACGGCCCGCGGGCCAATTGGACGTCCAAGTGTAGCCGGGCGGGCCGGCGCCGTCGAAACGGCGAAAGCCGGTCCTGTTCGTCACGGCAACGACATCGCGCGCCGATGGGCGACCGCTGCAGCCCAGAACCTGGCGGCGCGTCGTTACGAACAGCGGCCGCTGCAGTTCGACTTCGCCGCGGGCTGACGCTCTGGACCGGGAAACGGCCACCTGGGAGCCGACGGATCATGGCAGGCGGGCCGCCCGCACGAGCAGCAGCATGCCCGCTGCGACCATGAGCACGCCGATGGCGCGCGCCACAGCCTCGGCCGCCGGAGCCAGGCGTTCGGCCGTGATGGCCAGGGTCGCCGCAGCCATCGCGCGCAGGTCCATGACGCCCGCCACGAGCAGGGCACCCATCAAGGGGGCGCAGCAGGCGATGCAGTGCGATCCCAGCCGCAGGCCCAGCCGCCAGGCCGCGGCAGCCGTGGCGGACAGCTCCTGATCGTGCACCGGCACCGTCCGGCAACAGGCGAGGCGGCGGGCTTTCCATGCGGTGAGTTGCAGGCCACCGGCGAGCAGCACGGCGACGCCGGCCAGCAGTGGCACCGCACGCGCCCAGGCCGGCATGTGGAATCCGGCCTGCGCCAGTGCGAGGCCCAGCGGCAGGATGGCCACGCCCAGTGCCACCCACACGAGAAAGTAGCCCGCACCGACGCGCGCGATCAGCCCGCCGAGGCGCGATGGCGCAGCCGCCCCGACGCTCCGCCGGTAGCGCCGTAGCACGGGGACCAGCGACGGCAGCATCATCGCCGCCGTCATCGCCGCCCACATGCCGAGGAACGAGGCGACCAGGTCCGTCCAGCCCTGCCCCGGCAGGCGCATCCACGCCATCGAGAGCGTCCAGCCCCCGGCATCGCCATACCCCCCATGGCGGCCATGGATGCGCAGCTGCCGAGGGTCGCCGCCACGGCCGCGGCGAACAGCACCGTGCAGACGCCAAGCAGGCCCCACTCGCCCTGCCCGCGCCGCCTCGCGCCGACGATCACGCCGGCCATGCTCAGCGCCCGCCGTACTCGTCGTGGCGGCGCCACCAGATGCCGGTCTCGTTGCGTCCGAGGGGCGCCCGGTCCAGCCATTGGTACATGCCCCACAGGCCATCGAGCCCGCGCGCATAGGCCGAATAGGTGTGGTAGACGGCGTCGTCTTCCCGCACGAACGCGCTCAGCCCGGGACGGTCGCGCGCATAGGTCGGCGCGTCGGTGCCGCAGGCGGCGGCGAACTCCACGACGGGGGCCGGGGCCGGCACCGCATCCATCGCGTGGCTGCCGCGCCGGTAGTTGTACTCGATCGTTCCACCGCGCTGCTCCTGCTCGGAGAACGAGACGTTGAAGTCGTGGTTGAAATCGCCGCCATGCGAGGACGCCCACGGGAAGGACCATCCCATCCGTCGCTTGTAGGCCAGCAATTTGGCCAGCGGCGCGCGCGACACCGCTGCCAGCGTCACGTCGTGGTTGGCCAGGTGGACGGCGAAGCCGTCGAAGCCGTCCGCGATGGACGAACAGGATGGGCAGCCGGCGCCGTAGTCAGGCCCGAACATGAAGTGGTAGACCAGCAGTTGCGACCGGCCCTGGAAGAGATCGGCCAGCGTGGCTTCGCCCGCCTCGGTATCGAATCGGTACGGCTTGTCGACCCATACCCACGGCAGCGCCTGGCGCTGCCGTGCCAGTTCGTCGCCGCGGCGCGTGTGTTCCTTCTCCGCCTGCAGCAGGTCCAGCCGTGCGGCCAGCCAGTCTTCGCGTGTTGCGGTGGCGTGGGTTGTCATGCTCGTTCTCCCGTTTCGCGCGTCGCCCGATGCGACGTGCCGTTGCTGGGATAGATTGGGCGGCGACGAGACGAATGCGGGAGTGACAAGTGTGGCGGGATTGCGATGGATGCCCTGATCACCGCGGCGGCGCGTGCGCTCGCGGCAGGTGACCCGTTCGGCGCGCTGAACCGGGTGGCGTTGCGCGAGGATGCGCCGGCGCTCGCGCTGCGCGGCATCGCCATGGCGCAACTGGGCGATCTGGCCCGGGCCAGGTCGCTCGTGCGCCGGGCGGCGCGCGCGTTCGGTGCGAAGGAGGCGGTCGCGCGCGCGCGATGCGCCGTGGCCGAAGCCGAGATCGCGTTGGTCTCGCGTGACCTGGCCTGGCCGGCCAAGGCGCTGGATGCCGCGCGGACTACGCTCGCGGCGCACGGCGACCGGGCCAATGCCGCGCACGCGCATTGCCTCGCCGTGCGCCACGCGATCCTGATCGGACGCCTGGACGAAGCCGGGCGCGAGCTCGATCAGGTCGACTCCGCATCGCTTCCACCCGCCCTCAGGGCCACGCACGAGCTCGCCGTGGCAGGCATCGCGATGCGTCGCCTGCAGGCCACGGCGGCGCTCGCGGCGCTCGCCCGCGCGAGCCAGGCCGTGCGCGAGGCGGGCATTCCCGCGCTCGCGGCGGAGGTGGAAGGCGCGCTGCTGGCCCTGGACGCCCCTGCGGCGCGGCTGGTCGGGCCGGATTCGGAGCGGCCGCTGCGGCTGGCCGAGGTGGAAACCTTGCTGGCGTCGGACACGCTCGTGCTCGACGCCTGCCGCCATGCCGTGCACGCGGGCGGCGCCACGGTCGGGCTCGCGCGGCGGCCCGTGCTGTTCGCGTTGGCCCGCGCGTTGGGCGAGGCCTGGCCCGGGGACGCGCCGCGCGACGCGCTGATCCTGCGCGCCTTCCGTACGAAATTCCCCGATGAATCGCACCGGGCGCGGCTGCGCGTCGAGCTGGGCCGGCTGCGCGCCATGCTCCGGCCGCTGGCGCAAGTGCGCGCCACGCGGCGGGGCTTCGCGCTGATCCCGCACGGTTCGCGCGAGGTCGCCATGCTGGCGCGGCCTGTCGAGGAGGCACACGCGGCCGTGCTGGCCCTGCTGGCAGACGGCGAATCATGGTCCAGCTCGGCGCTTGCGCTTGCGTTGGCAAGCAGCCAGCGCAGCGTGCAGCGCGCGCTCGACGCCCTGGCGGCCGCCGGCAAGGTGCAGCCGCTCGGCCATGGGCGGGCGCGCCGCTGGATGACCCCGCCCATGCCCGGCTTCGCGACGGCCTTGTTACTCCCTGCCCCCTTGCCGGGCAGCTAGGATGCGCGCATGAAATCCTCCCGCGCCGACGTCATCAGCGAGCATGGACCCTACCCGGGTGTCGACAGCATCGGCGGGGTGACGTACGACGGACGACAGGCGTGGCTGGCCACCGGCGGACAGCTGATGGCGGTGGACCCGGAAAGCGGCGAGCCGCTGCGCTCGATCGACGTGCCAGCCCACGCCGGCACCGCGTTCGACGGCCGGTTCCTGTACCAGATCGCCGAGAACCTCATCCAGAAGATCGACCCGCAGAGCGGCCACGTGCTGGCCACCCTTCCAGCACCCGGCGGCAGCGATTCGGGGCTGGCCTGGGCCGAGGGCTCGCTCTGGGTAGGCCAGTACCGCGAGCGCAAGATCCATCAGCTCGACCCGCATACGGGCGCGATCCTGCGCACGATCCCGTCGAACCGCTTCGTCACCGGCGTCACCTGGGTAGACGGCGAGCTCTGGCACGCCACCTGGGAAGGCGATGAGAGCGAACTGCGGCATATCGACCCCAGGACGGGCGAGGTCCTGGAAAGCATGGCCATGCCCGAAGGCATGGTTGTCTCGGGGCTGGATTCCGATGGCGAGCGGTTCTTCTGCGGCGGCGGCCACAGCGGCAAGCTCCGGACCGTGCGCCGCCCGCGGCCGGTCGCCGGCTAGCGTGCCTCAACGGCGCAGCCGCGTCGGGTCGAGCATCGCCGCCGACAGGCCGGCGTCCTGCAGGTGGGCCGGCAGCGGCCGCCCCAGCACCAGGTGCGCGCAGGTCTCGCCCATCGCCGCGCTGGTCTGGATGCCGTAGCCGCCCTGCGCCGCCACCCAGAAGAAGCCTGGCGCAGCCGGCGCGAAGCCGCCGACCAGGTCGCCGTCGGCGACGAAGGAGCGCAGGCCGGCCCAGGTGCGGATCGGGCGGCGGATCTCCATCGTGGTCGCCTGCTCGATGTGGTGGATGCCCAGCGCGATGTCGTACTCCTCCGGCTGCACGTCGTGCGGCGCCACCGGGTCGGCGTTGGCCGGCGAACCGAGCAACAGGCCGGCGTCGGGCTTGAAGTAGAAGGTCTCGGCGATGTCGCAGACGAACGGCCAGCGATGCACGTCCACGCCGGCCGGCGGTTCGAACACGAAGGCCGAACGGCGCTTCGGCTGCAGGCCCAGCGGCGCCACGCCGGCCAGCGCGGCCACCTGGTCGGCCCAGGCGCCGGCGGCGTCGAGCAGCAGCGGCGCGCGGACGACCGCATCGCCGGTATCGACCTCCCAGCCGGCGGCGGTGCGCTCGATCGCGCGGACCGCCACGTTCACGCGAAGTTGCCCGCCGCGCGTGCGCAGGCCACGCAGGAAGCCCTGGTGCAGCTCGTTCACGTCGATGTCCGCCGCGCCCGGCTCATGCATCCCGATCACTGCCGCTTCGGGCCGCAGCACCGGCACGCTCGCGCGCAGGCGGGCGGCATCGTGCAGTTCCAGGTCGCGCGTGTGCGGCCGGATCGCCTCGTACTCGGCGCGCACGTGGTCGGCATCCGCGGCCGTGCCGATCACCGTGGCGCCGCGCGGGGTCAGGATCGGCGCGCCGGCAAACCCCTCCGGCGGATGGGCCAGGAACGGCCGCGTCGCGCGGGTCAGTGCGCGCACCTGCGGCGAGCCGTAGGTCTCGCTGAACAGCGCCGCCGAGCGGCCGGTGGAATGCATGCCGGCGTAGGCTTCGCGCTCGAGCACGAGCACGCGGGCGTGCGGGGCCAGGAAATAGGCGACCGAAGCGCCGGCCATGCCGGCGCCGATCACGATCACGTCGAAGTCGAGGCGGCTCATGCTTGGGGGTCGGTGTTGGCGGAGGCGGCGGTGTCGGCGCGCGACTGGCGCGCCACCACGCTGGCGGCGGTGACGTCGGCAGTAACGTTGCCGAGGGTGGCGAAGGCATCGGGCAGCGTGTCCACCGCCAGCATCAGGCCGAGCGGCCCCACCGGCAGGCCCATGGACTGCGCCACCGGCAGGTTGGTGGCGATGAAGGTCACCGCGCCCGGCAGACCCACCGAGCCCAGGCTGATCACCACCGCCAGCACCGCGCCGGCCACCAGCTGGGCGGCGGACAGGTCGACGCCGTAGGCCCAGGCGATGAACGCGGCGGAGGTCAGGTACTGCACCGGGCTGGTCAGGCGGCAAAGCGTCACCGCCATCGGCAGCACCAGGGCGTTGACCTGTTTGGGGTAACCCAGCCGCCGCTCGGCGCTTTCCAGCATCGCAGGCAGCGAGGCGAGCGAGGACTGCGTACTGATCGCGACCGCCTGCGGGGGCAACAGGGCCGCGACGAAGCGGGCAAACTTCTCGCCGCCCCAGAACACGGCGACGCCGTACATCATCGCGGTGACCGCCAGGTAGAGCAGGATCTCGGCCAGTACGTACACGCCCAGCGCGCTCAGCATGCTCAAGCCCGAGCGCGCGCACACGCCCAGGATCAAGGCGAACACGCCCAGCGGCGCCACCCACAGCACCCAGCGCACGATCACGATCATCGCGTCCGCGATCGCCTGGAAGAACTCCACCAGCATGGCGCGCCGCGCCGGCGCGATGCGCGTCAGCGCGAAGCCGAGGAACAGCGCGAACACCACCAGCGGCACCATGGCGCTCTGCGCGGCGGCCATGATGGCGTTGCTTGGAATCATCGCAATCAACGAGGTCGACCAGCTCACCGGTCCGGCCTGCTGGGCGCCGCTCACCACCGCGTGATCCAGCGCACTGCGCAGCGCCGGGTTGTGCGGGAACAGCGAGAACAGTGCCGGCGCGGCCGCCGCGGTGAACAGCGCGCCGAGCAGCAGCAACAGGATGAACACCACGATCGCCCGCCGCGCGATACGGCCCGAGGCGGCCGCGTCGCTGGCGGTGTTGACGCCGACGACGACCAAGGCCAGCACGAGCGGCACGACGGTCATCTGCAGCGCGTTCAACCATAGCTTGCCGATCGGCTGCACCACGTCGGCCACCCGCGCGGCGGCGAGCGGATTCCAGGCCGCCAGCACCAGTCCGAGGGTGGCGCCGGCGGCCAGGCCGCCCAGCACGCGTGCGGTGGGACTCATCGAGCGGCCCCGTCCAGCGCCGGCAGGTGCCATTCGCCCTGGAGTTCCTCGTAGGCCTGCCTGGGCAGCAACACGAACACCGGGTGCTGCTCCGGACGAAGCCAGGCCAGCAGGCGGTGCATCAGCGACGGCGCCATGGCGGTGCAGCCGGTGGTGGCATCGGCCGGCGACTTCCACAGATGGCCGAAGATGCAGCTGCCGCCCTTTGCTCGTTGCTGCCGGTTGTGCTCGATCACGAAGCCCTGCCGGTAGCGCTGGTCACCGTTGACGTGGATGTCGCGGCGCATCGGCTCGGTCGAACCCTCGACCGCTTTCTCTCCTACGACCCTGGCATCGACGATGCGGTTGTATTGCGGCGAGCCGCTGACGTCGACGCAGTAGTCGGTGGCGCTGAGCGCGCGGTAGGACATGGCGGTGTCGGCCTTGGCCGCATAACCGAACGCCTCGCCGATCCCGAACACGCCGGCGGGGCTGCGCAGGTCGCCCTCGCGCTTGACCGGGCCATCGTGGCGCGGCGCGTTGAGCCCCAGCCCCCAGCCGGCGCCGGCCTTGCCGATGGTGACCGGGGCGGGCGGGCCGATTTCCTTCCAGCCGCCGGCGGTGCGTGTGTAGGTGCGCAGGGTGCCGTGGTCGACGTTCCAGCCGGGCGTGGTGACCACGACCATCTGGCGGGCGTCGGACCAGGCGGCGGCCTCGTCCTTGGCGGCGGCCGTTCCGGCGAAGGCCAGGGCGAGGACGAGCAGGAAGGATCTGGACATGGAGCGACCTCGCGCAATGGAACTCCTCTCCTCCCGGGAGAGGGCGCCCCGTCCTCGGATAAGGACGGGGCGGGTGAGAATTCGCGCGAGGCGGAGCGTGCGCACCGGCCGCACCCTTTCAGCCCCTCCCCGGGAGGGAGAGGCACTCAGAAGCGGCAGCCCTGGGGACGTCCGCGCGGCCAATCACGGCTCCAGCATCAGCTGGATGCGGTCGAGGTTGGCCAGCAGTTGCGCACGGCGGTCGTCATGGCTTTCGCACAGCAGCACGAACACGCGGTCGAGCAGGTGCTGCAGGGCCGACTGGTAGAGCAGCGGCTGGATGTAGGGCCGCTCGTCGTGCGCGCTTACCAGCAGCGCGATATCGGCCAGCGTGCGCAGCGGATTGGCGTTATGCCGCGTGACGGTGATCACCTGCCCGCGCTTCTCGCGGAAGTAGCGCGCGATCTTGCACAGCGCCGGATGGTTGCCGTGCTCGGAGAACACCAGCAACACGTCGCCTGCCCCTGCCGCCGACACGTTGGCGGTCATCCGCGCGGTGTCGAAGTTGTGCACGGTGAGGATGCCGAGGAGCGACAGGCGCAGCGCGAAGTTGCGCGCGTAGATGTCATCCTCGCCCAGGCCGATGATGAAGACCTTGCCCGCGCGCCCGGCCTGCTCGATCGCCGTGGCGATCGCCTGGATGATCTGCGGCGGATTGATCAGCCGGGTGGCCTCCTCCGCCTCGGACTTGTGCCGCCATAGCGCGCCAGGCCCCTCTTCCTCGCCCTCGCCCGCCGCCGCCATGGCCGGCGCATCGCCGTTGTCGGCGCGCGCGATCGCCTCGCCCACCGAGTACTTGAGGTCCGGGTAGCCCTTGAAGCCCAGCTTCTGGGTGAACTTGACCACGCTGGACTGGCTGATGCCCAGCGCGTTGGCCAGCTGCTGGGAGGAGTAGTCGCGCAGCAGGTGCGCGTTTTCCAGGATGAAGTCGGCGATGCGCCGCTCCACCGCCGACATCTGGTCGCGTTCCGAACGGATTTTGACCAGCGGCGACATCAGTCGTCGATCCTCTCCAGGCCCCTGATCTCGCGAATGCCCAACCCTGCGGCGTCGGTCACGGAGATCTCCGATTCGTTGAAGATTACCCCACCATCGACCGGGTTGAACTGCGCCAGCGAAGGCCCGTCCAGGTCGATCTTGGTGATCACGTCGGCCCGCGCCACCGCCACGTGCACCGCCGCGGCGACGCTGATCGAGGACTCCAGCATGCAGCCGATCATGCAGTCGATGCCGTGCAGGCCGGCGATGTCGGCGATCTTGATGGCGTTGGAGATGCCGCCGGTCTTCATCAGCTTGATGTTGATGATGTCCGCCGCTCGCATGCGGATCAGCTCGATCACTTCCATCGGACCGAACACGCTCTCGTCGGCCATCACCGGCGTGTGCACGCGCTCGGTGACATAGCGCATGCCTTCCAGGTCACGCGCCTTGACCGGCTGCTCGACCAGCTCCAGCTTGATGCCGGCATCCTCCAGCGTCTGCAGCGCGTAGACCGCCTGCTTGGCGCTCCAGCCCTGGTTGGCGTCCAGGCGCAGCAGCGCGCGGCCTTCGACCGCCGCGTAGATCGCCTTGACCCGCTCGATGTCGACGCCGATGTCCTTGCCGACCTTGATCTTCAGCGACTCGAAGCCGCGCTCGACCGCGGCGACCGAGTCGGCCACCATCTTGTCGATATAGTCCACGCTGATGGTGATGTCGGTGGTGATCACCGGATCCCCGCCGCCCAGCAGCTTGTACAGCGGCGCGCCGTAGAGCTGGCCCCACAGGTCGTAGATGGCGATCTCCACCGCCGCCTTGGCGCTGGAATTCTTCTCCATCGAGCCCTGGATCAGATGGGTGAGGCGGTTGAGGTTGGCGATCTCCTGCCCGATCAGCCGCGGCGAGATGTAGTGGCGGATGGCGTCGACGATGGAGCCGTGCGTGTCGCCGGTGATCACCGCGGTGGCCGGCGCCTCGCCGTAGCCGACCTGGCCGGTATCGGTGTGCACCATCACCACGATGTCCTCGACCTCGTTGACGGTGCGCAAGGCGGTCTTGAAGGGTGTCTTCAGCGGCACCCGCAGCATGCCGAACTGGATGTCTGTGATCTTCATGGGTTGGCTTCGGCTTGTTCCTGTCTGGTGTGGTCCGCGCACCGGCAACCCGGCCGGACGTGATTTCCGCGAAAGCGGGGATCCATCTTGCTTCCGGTCCGGAAGGCAAAGCAGCCCGCTTCCGCGGGAATGACGCAGAGGCGAGCGTGGGTTTTCATGGCCGCATGCGCACGATGCCGGTCATCTGGTCGATGAAGGTGGAGTCCTTGCCGGCGAGCATCGGCAGCAAGGGGGTCACCGACACGGCGTTGAGCTTGACGTGCCTGGTCGAGCCATCGGCGGTGCGGTAGCTCATGCCCAGCACGTCGTGGATCACCCACGGCTGGCCCTGCCACTGCCCCAGCGACAGCATCACGTGGCCGGGTATGTAGATCAGATCGCCAAGCTCGAGCGCTTGCGCGGCCTGCAGACGCCCTTCGTGCGCGCTGCCTTTGGCGAAGGCCTGCTTCGCGAAGGCCGGGCTCACGCCCTGGCTGGAGGTGTTGCGCGGCATCTGCACGCCCATCGAGCGATAGACGTCCGAGACGAAGCCGGAGCAGTCGCGCCCGTCGTAGGCATGGCCCCAGCCGTAGCGCTCGCCGAGGAACTTGAACGCCTGGGTGATCAGGTTGCGCGGCGTCAGCGGCAGGTAGTCGGCGGCGGTGTCGGCGTTCTTCTGGATCAGCGCGGGGCCGAAGGCGAGCGAGCCGTCGGCCTTGCGCACCGGCAGCTCGATCACGTGCGCGGCGTAGGGCGTCTGCCCGTTGACCGGCTGGTCCGCGGCCAAGTCGGTGAGCACCGGCACGCGCGTACCCATGTCCAGCTCCACCTGCGAGACGGCCGGCGCCTCGCGGGTGAACACGGTGTACACCTTGGCGCCGGTGACGACGCGGTAGGGCGTCTTGTCGACGTAGGCCAGCACGTCGGCGCGGCTGCCCTCGGCGATGTTGGTCGCTTCCGTCCAGGCGGCGTAGCGAGGACTCACCACGAACAGCCAGCGGCCGTCGCGGCTGGCGTGGGCGATCACCACCGGCGTGCCGGGGAATTCGGCAGTTTCCTGGAAGCGGTCGATGTCGGTATCGCCCGCCTCGCCGAACACGCGCAGCGTGGTCGGAAAGCTGCGCAGCGCCGCGCGGCGCACCACCATGCCGAAGCGCGTCTTCTGGCTGGCCGGCACCGCATCGAGTGCGCGCGCATCGACGATGGCCTCGAGCGTGGCCGCCGGCACCGGCTTGCCCTCGACGTCGTAGAGCGGCCGCGTCGGCGGCTGGGCCAGGCCTTCGATCCATCCGCGTACCTGAGCTGCCGACAGCGTAGCCGGCAGCTTGCGCAGATCGTGCATCGATCCGTCGCGGGCGAACAGCGCGTCGTTCTGTGCCCGGATCTGGCTGCGGTCCAGGATGACCTTGTCCGGCTGCGGCTGCAGGCCGATCCAGAACGCCGGCGTCAGCTGCGCGTCGCCGACGCCGAGCACGCCCGAAGGCGGCACCGGCAGCGTGGATGCCTCGCGCGCGTGCAGCAACGGCACGGCCAGCAACAGGGCCAGCAGCGCAGCGGTAACGGTGGTTCGCATGATCTTGTTCCTCATGGCGCTCAGGACCCGGCCAGGGCCGACATCACCGAGGCCACCAGCAGGCCGAAGCCGGTGCCCAGTATGTAGCCCAGCAGGGCGAGCAGGATGCCGACCGGCACCAGCGCGCGCGAATAGCTCGCCGCCAGGATCGGCGTGGCGGCCACGCCGCCGATGTGCGCCAGCGAGGAGATCCCGCACAGGTACAGGTCGAAGCGGAACAGCCTGGCAAAGCCCACCAGCAGGATCGCGTGCAGCGCGATGATGGTCACGCCGCATAGGAGGTAGAGCGGCGCCGCGCCGATGCCGTGGAAGTTGCTCTGCGAGGCGAGCACCGCCACCACGCTGATCAGCAGCGCACCGGAGATCGTGCCGGCGCCCGGGAACCGCGCCAGCGGCGTATGCGCCACCACCAGCCCGGCGCCGGTGGCCAGCAGGATGGTCCAGGTGGTCGCGCTGACCATCGCCGAGGTCGGCAGGTAGCCGGACACCCAGGCGGCCAGCGCCGAGACCAGCAGCGCCATGCCCAGCCACAGCAGCACGGCATCGGACGTTGTCGGTCCGGTCGCCGCCCGCTCGGCCACCTGCAGATCGCCGCTGGACTCGGCCCGCGTGAAGCGGTTGAACGCCGGCGCCAGCCGCGCCACCGCGAACAGCACCACCACCCACATCGAATAGCACAGCGCATCGGTGAGCAGGCTCATCGCCAGATGCTGGTCGGACATTCCGATGCCCTGCTTCACCGCGATCATGTTGGCGGTGCCGCCCACCCAACTGCCCGAAAGCGCCGCGAGCGGATGCCATGCATCGCCCGGCAGCCAGCGCTTGTAGAGCAGATAGGTGGCGATAAAGGCGATGAACAGGCTAACCGAGGTGCAGGCGAACACGCCCAGCACGCGCGGACCGAGCGCGAAGATCGCGCGCAGGTCGCAATTGATCATCAGCAGGAACAAGAGCGCCGGCACCATGTGCGACACCAGCATCGACTGCGTGGCGCGGATCTCGTCGTTGATCTGCCACAGCCCGACGACGGCCAGCGCCGTCACCAGGAGATAAGTGAGAACGATCGGCGGCAGCACGTTGAAAACGCGCCAGCCGAAGCGCCGCTCCATCGCCGGAAACAGCCCTGCGACCAGCAGCATCACGGCCAGGTACGGCCATACCGTATGGATCACGCGCCCCCCCTCGATTGTCGGTCAGGCCGGGCCAAGCGAGCCCTGCCTCGTCGCACCCCGGTCCGTACGAAATGCTGTTCGCGGCGATCGGCAGGCGGGCCGTCGGCGCCCTGGGAAGGACACGACAGCCATCATCGCGAATAGGTCATTCTTCATATGTCAACTTGAAGCATAAATTATTGACCACCTTTTGCAAGCGTGTTACACAAGGCCTTCATGCCGACTGGCGGGGGCGTTGTGCAATGAAGAGGGTGCCAGCAAATCAAGACGCATACGAACCGCGCCGTGGGCCACGGCTGGCGCGCGCCCTGCTGGCCGGCCTGCTCTGCTGCGCCCTGCCGGCGCTGGCCAGCCTGCCGCCGCCCGGACCGCCGGCCATCGTGGCGCAGATCGACACGGGGCACTTCGATGCCGCCCGCCACGCGATCGATCGGGCCCTGGCCCAGCCCGGCCTCACGCCCGCGGCGCGCGAGGGGATCGAGTTCCAGCGCGAGCGCATGCGCCGCATCCTGCTGGATTTCACGCTCACTGCCGACGACGCCAAGGCGCGTATCCGCAAGCAGATCCCCAACCTCACCGACGCGGAATTCACGCGCTGGGATCAGGCCGGCCTGCTCGAGCACATGGTCATCGACGGGCGCACGCTCTATTTCAACCGCGCCCCGTCCAACCTCTACCGGCTCAGCGCCGAGGCACGCGCGCGCCGCGCCGTGCAGACGCCGATCACCGACGGTCCCAACGAAACGCTCAACGACCACCACCGCGCCGCCTTCCACGAGGCGCTCGCCAGCGGCAAGACCGGCGTGCTGCCGATGCGCGTGCGGGTGACCCAGACGGTGACGGTGAAAGCGGACGCGGTACCGGCCGGCGAGACGGTGCGCGCGTGGATCCCCTACCCGCGCGCGATCCCCGGGCAGCAGGACGACATCGCACTGGTCGCCAGCCAGCCGGCCGGTGCCCGCGTCGCGCCGGCCGGCACGCTGCAGCGCACCGCCTACTTCGAAGAGCCCGCCAGGGCCGGCCAGCCGACCGTCTTCAAGCTCACCTACGAGCTCACCCTGCGCGCGCAGTACCACCCGATCGACGCGGCCAAGGTGGTGCCGGCGGCGATCACGCCGGAACTCGCGCCGTTCGTGCAGGAGCGCGCGCCGCACATCGTGTTCACCGACGACCTGCGCGCGTTCTCGCGCAAGGTGGTGGGCGGGGAGAAGAATCCCTATCGCATCGCGCAGAAGCTCTTCGCCGCGGTCGACCGCATTCCCTGGGCCGGCGCGCGCGAATACTCGACGATCTCCAACATCGGCGATTACACCCTGCATGCCGGCCACGGCGACTGCGGCGAGCAGACCCTGCTGCTGCTGACCCTGCTGCGCATGAACGGCATTCCCGCGCGCTGGCAGTCCGGCTGGATGTTCTCCACCGGCACCTACGACAACATCCACGACTGGGGCCTGCTCTACCTCGCACCCTACGGCTGGGTGCCGGTGGACGTGACCTTCGGCCAGCTTGAGCCCGGCCCGGGCGATGACCCGCGCCTGCGATGGTTCTACCTGGGCGGCCTGGACGCCTACCGCATCGCCTTCAACGACGACTACAGCCGCCCGTTCGTGCCGGCCAAGCGATTCCCGCGCTCCGAAACGGTGGACTCCCAGCGCGGCGAGGTCGAGTGGCGCGGCGGCAATCTCTATTTCGACCAGTGGGACTACCACTTCGATTGGCAATTCCTGCAGGGACGCAAAGGCAAATAAACCGCAGTTCATCTGATATCGACCTGAAGTCGATGGGGAGCAAAGGGAATGAGCAGCAAGGTTTGGAACATGCGCAGGACCGTGCTCGGCACGGCACTCGGATTCGCGCTCGCCGCCTTCGGCGCACCACAGGCGCACGCGGCCAACAACGACGGTTCGGTGGCCGGCCACACCCAGGCCGGCGCCGTGTTGACGTTGACCAACCCCGATACCGGCCTGACTCGCACGATCACCGCCAGCGACGACGGCAGCTACCGCTTCCCGTTTTTGCCGGTGGGCACCTATACCATCAGCGCGAGCAAGGACGGCCAGCCGATCGGCGCCACGCGCAACGTCACCGTGGCGCTGGGCACCACCACGACGCTCGACCTGGGCGCGGTGAGCGCGACCAACCTTTCCGCTATGAACGTCTCCAGCTCGGTGTTGCCGGTCATCGACGTCAGCTCCACCGAGTCGGCCACGATCGTCTCGCGCGCTGATCTGGTGCGTCTGCCGGTGGACCAGAACGTGACCTCGGTGGCGCTGCTCGCACCGGGCGTGGTCAAGGGCAACGCCGGTTTCGGCGGCATTTCCTTCGGCGGCTCCTCGATCGCCGAGAACGCCTTCTACGTCAACGGCCTCAACGTCACCGACTTCTACAACCGCAACGGCTTCTCCGAGGCGCCGTTCGCCTTCTACGACCAGTTCCAGGTCAAGACCGGCGGCTACTCGGTCGAGTTCGGCCGCACCACCGGCGGCGTGGTCAACGCGGTGGCGCGCACCGGCACCAACGAGTTCAAGGGCGGCACCGAGATCACCATGGAGCCGGGCAACTGGCACTCGCGTGGCCACGACTACTATTTCGACGGCGACCGCTACTACACCTCCAGCCGCGACCAGGATTCGCTGATCAAGACCAACGTCTGGGCGTCCGGTCCGATCGTAAAAGACAAGCTGTTCTTCTTCGCGATGTACGAGCAGCGCGGCGCCAGCCCGCACAACACCAACGACGTCGGCACCACGATGACCGACCACAGTGCCAACCAGGGCTTCTGGGGCGGCACCATCGACTGGAACATCACCGACAACAACACCTTGTCGCTGATGGCCTTCTCCGACAAGAACCACGACGTCGGCGACGTCTACAACTACGACTACGGCACCAGCACCCGCGGCAACAAGACCAATGAGGTCTACACCGACACCGGCGGCAAGAACTGGGCGCTGGCCTGGACCAGCTACCTCACCAACGACCTGTCGATGAAGCTGATGTACGGCCGCAACCAGCGCCAGGCCGACGTCAGCTCGCAGCGCGACGAGGACTGCAACCGCGTGGCCGTGAGCACGGCCGCGCCGCAGCCGCCCGGCGGCCTGGTGGCCGGTTGCACCACCAGCTCCAACGTGGCCTCCCGCGTGGATACCCGCAAGCAGGGCCGCGCCGACTTCGAGTGGACCTTGGGCGACCATCTGCTGCGCTTCGGCTACGACCACGAGGTCGACACCTCCAACTACAAGCGCCGCTATCCCGGTCCCGGCGGCTACTACTACAACGTCTACGCGAACACCGGAAACCCGGCCTCCACCGACGGCGGCGGCCAGGTGCCGGCCGGCGACCTGGCCTGGGTGCGCGTGCGCCGCTACGAGATCGCCGGCACCTTCGACACCAAGAATTCGGCCTTCTACGTCGAGGACAACTGGCACCTCACCCCCAACCTGATCTTGAACGCCGGCCTGCGCAACGACAGCTTCGACAACCAGGACGCGCAGGGCCGCAGCTACATCAAGATCAGCCGCCAGATCGCGCCGCGCCTGGGCTTCTCCTGGGACATGAAGGGCGACGGCAGCACCAAGCTGTTCGGCAACCTGGGGCGCTACTACCTGCCGGTGGCCAACGTGATCAACAT
This sequence comes from Frateuria sp., assembly GCF_035943815.1. Taxonomy (GTDB): domain Bacteria; phylum Pseudomonadota; class Gammaproteobacteria; order Xanthomonadales; family Rhodanobacteraceae; genus Frateuria_A. Next base: position 278,681 of record NZ_DASZBU010000005.1, on the reverse strand, counting down.
CAAGCAGGCCGGCGGCTTGCTCGACGAGCGCTCGGCGCACCGCTTCCTCGGCTGGGAGACCCGCGAGATCAACGGCACGCAGTACGCCATGCCGATCGTCGGCGACCCGCTGCCCGGCAGCCATACCGACACCTCGCAGGGTAACGGCACGGTCGGCGACCTGCGCGCGGAAGTGGACAAGAACATGGAGCCGGTCTACCAGGACGAGGCGATCCTGGGCTTCCAGCAAATGATCGACAACAACTGGTCCTGGGGCGTGAGCGGCACCTACCGGCGCCTGCACAACGCCATCGACGACATGGAGATCAGCGCCACCGCGCAGTGCGGCGGCGCCGGCTACATCGGCTACGTGATGGCCAACCCCGGCAAGAAGGTCACCGTCTGGGGCGACACCAACTGCGACGGCACGCCCGACGGCTACCTCACGGTGGACACTTCCAAGGAAGGCTGGGCGATGTACGACGCCGACGGCAACTACCTTGGCCAGCGGGGCTGGGTGAAGCCCAAGCGCACCTACACGGCGCTGGAGTTCCAGCTCGACCGCGCATGGGACGAGAAGTGGTCGCTCAACGCCTCCTACGTGCTCGCGTGGAACCGCGGCAATGCCGAGGGCCCGGTCAACTCCGACACGAATTTCGACGACACCGGCCGCACCGAGAACTTCGACGATCCGTGGGTGAACTTCGGCGGCGACGGCTACCTGCCCAACGACCGACGCCACCAGTTCAAGCTGCGCGGCACCTACGCGCTCGCCCCGCACTGGCAGATCGGCGCCAATGCGGACGTCCACTCCGGCGGCCCGATCACCGGCTTCGGCGTGGGCAACCCCTACGACGCGACCATCTACCACAGCTATTTCATCTGCGTGCAGAACTGCGGATCGAACGTCTCCGAAGACCGCGTCTACGCGCGCTCCCCTCGCGGCGCCTACGGCCGCATGCCCTGGACCTACACCCTCGATGCGAGCCTGAGCTACATCCTGCCGTTCCAGGGCGGCGGCGACCTGCGCGTGAAGCTGGCGGTCTACAACCTGCTCAACCAGCAGCGCACGGTGCAGGTGGACCAGGACCTGCAGACCGGCATCGGCGAGGACCCGGTCACCCACCAGCCGCTGATGAATCCCACCTTCCGGCTGCCGACCGGCTTCCAGTCGCCGCGGTTCACGCAGCTGACGGTAAGCGTTAACTTCTGATACCTCCCGCCTGGCGGCCCGCGGTCTCGCGGGCCGTCCTTTTTCAGGCTGCCGCATGGCCCCGACGAATTCTCCACGGCACGATACGATCCCATCCCAGCCCAGCTTCGACGGCGTCGACCTGGACGCGCTCGCCGCCCGCCTGGGCACCCCGCTCTACGCCTACTCGGCCACCGCGATCCGCCGGCGCATCGGCGAGCTGCAGGCCGCCCTGCACGGGCTCGACACGACCATCTGCTATGCGGTCAAGGCCAACAGCAACCGCGCGGTCCTCGAGCTGATGGCGGCCGGCGGGCTGGGCGCGGACATCGTTTCCGCCGGCGAACTCCAGCGCGCGCTGGCCGCGGGCATTCCTGCCGAACGCATCGTGTTTTCCGGCGTGGGCAAGACCGACAGCGAGATCGACATGGCGCTGGAGGCAGGCATTGACCGTTTCAACGTCGAATCGCTGGACGAGCTGCACGCCATCGAGCGCGTGGCGCAGGCACGCCAGGCGATCGCCTGCGCCGCGGTTCGCATCAATCCGGACGTGGATGCCCTGACCCACGCCAAGATCTCAACCGGTCGCGCCGAGAACAAGTTCGGCGTGAGCATCGCCGAAGCACGCCGCTGGTTCGCCGAGCGGCGGCAGCTCGCCCACGTGCGGCTGGACGGCCTGCACGTGCACATCGGTTCGCAGATCATGGACGTCGAGCCTTTCCGCCTGGCCCTGCATCGCATCGCGGCGTTCTGGCGCGAGCTCGTGAAAGCCGGCCATCCCATCGTCAGCATCGACGTGGGCGGCGGCCTCGGCGTGCGCTACCGCACCGGCCACGACCAGCCAGTGGCAGCGGCGGACTACGCCCAGGCGATTCGCGAAGCGCTGGCGGACTTCGACGGCCGCCTGCTGCTCGAGCCCGGCCGCTGGCTGGTGGCCGAGGCCGGCGTGCTGCTGACCCGCGTGCTGCGCATCAAGGAGGGCACCGAGCGGCGCTTCCTGGTGCTGGACGCGGCGATGAACGACCTGCAGCGACCCAGCCTCTACGACGCCTGGCACGACATCCTGCCGGTCGCGCCCGGCCTGCGCCCCACCACCACCTACGACGTGGTCGGCCCGGTCTGCGAGACCGGCGACACCTTCGCCCGTGAGCGTGCGCTGCCCGAATGCGCCCCCGGCGATCTGCTCGCCATCCAGGGCGCCGGCGCCTATGGCGCTTCCATGTCATCCACCTACAACTCGCGCCCGCTCGCGGCAGAGGTCATGCTGGACGCGGGCCGCTACGCGGTCATCCGTCGCCGGCAGACGCTGGAGGAGATGGTCGCCGGCGAGAAGTCGGCGCGGGATTGGCAAGCCGTGCGACCGCAGGAGCAAGCATGACCGCACTACACCGCATCGCCGTTCTCTCCCTGCTCGCCGCCGCGCCCGCAATGGCGCAGACGGCGCCGCCCGATCCACCGATCACCATCGACACCCACGTCGATATCCCCTTCACCTACATGCGCGAGCCGCACTTCGACGCCGGCAAGGACACCCCGCTGCTGGTGGACCTGGGGAAAATGGAGCGCGGCAGACTCAACGCCGCGTTCTTCGTGATCTGGGTGCCGCAGCACAAGCTCGACGCCGCCGGCTACGCCAAGGCGATCGAGCAGGCCGAGGGCAAGTACGAGGCGATCGGCCGCATGCTGATGACCTATCCGGACCGCATCCGCCTGGCCACCTCGCCGGATCAGGCCATGGCCAACCGCAAGGCCGGTCTGCTGTCGGCGATGATCGGCATCGAGAACGCCTATTCGCTGGGCCACGACCTGCACCGCCTCGACGCGGCCTACGACCGCGGCGCGCGCTACGTCGGCCTGGTGCACGTGGGCAACAACGATCTATGCACCAGTTCGCTGCCGGACACCGAGCACGGCGAGGCGGCGATGAACAGCAAGGGCGACCACGGCATGACCGATTTCGGCCGCCAGGTGGTCGCGCGCGCCAACGCACTCGGCATCATGGTCGACATCTCGCACGCTTCCGACGCCTGCGTGCGCGATGCGCTGGCCGTATCCCGTGCACCGCTCATCGCCTCGCATTCCGGCGCACGCGCCGTGCTCGACCACCCGCGCAACCTGCCCGACGACCTGCTGCGCGCCATCGCCGCCAAGGGCGGCGTGATCCAGGCGGTCGCCTACAAGGAGTTCCTGAAGAAGGACCCGGGCCGCGAGGCGGCGGAGAAGAAGCTGCAGGACGAGGTGGCCAGGGCGGCCGGCGACCAGAAATACGACAGCGACAAGCACGACTACCTGCCGGCGATGGCTGCCGGCATGGCGAAGATCCAGCAACGGTTCCCGCTGCCCACGCTGGACGACTACGTCAGGCAGATCCGCCACATGGTGGACGTGGTCGGCATCGATCACGTCGGCATCGCCTCGGACTTCGACGGCGGCGGCGGCATCACCGGCTGGGAGGATGCGGGCAAGACCCGCCACGTCGCTGCCGCGCTGCGCCGCGCCGGCTTCAGCGACGCGGACATCGCCAAGATCTGGGGCGGCAACCTGCTGCGCGTGTGGCGCGAGGTGGAACGCGATGCGCGGCATTGAGGGTTACGCGGCGAAGGGCCTCCCCCGCTCCCCAACCCTCTCCCCATCCCTCTCCCTCGGGCAAGCTCGGGGGAGTGGGAGCGCATCGCCGCAGCCGGGCCTGCCCCCTCTCCCCCGGCCCCTCCGGGGGAGAGGGCCGGGGAGAGGGGGAGGCCTTTGCTTCGGCCTCGCGCTCGCGCTCTTCTCCGCCCTCGCTTGCGCGCAGTCCAACTCGGCCTACGACCCGATCGTCGACGCCGTGGTCGCGCGCTACCACCTCCCCGGCATCGCGGTGGGCGTGATCGAGAACGGCCAGGTCGTCTATAGCGCCACCCGCGGCGAAACCGTCGCCGGTTCCGGCAAGAGGGTCACTCCTCGCACGCTCTTCAAGATCGCCTCCAATAGCAAGGCGATGACCACCGCGCTGCTCGGCCGGCTGGTGGACGAGGGCAAGCTGGCCTGGGACGACCCGGTCACCAAGTACCTGCCTGATTTCCGCATGGTCGACCCTTGGGTCACCAAGAACATGCGCGTGGCCGACCTGCTCACGCACTCCAGCGGCCTGCCCGAGGGCGGCGGCGACCTGATGCTCTGGCCCGAGCCCAACGACTTCGACCGCACCGACATCATCCACGGGCTGGGCCACATCAAACCGGGCTACAGCTTCCGCTCGCAATACCAGTACGACAACCTGCTCTACGTGGTCGCCGGCGAAGTGGCTGCGGCCGCGGGCGGCGCACCCTACGAGGCGCTGATGCACCGCAAGGTGTTCGAGCCGCTCGGGCTTTCCCGCTGCCAGGTCGGCGCGTGGAACCGCGACCAGGTCGGCGACGTGGCCCAGCCGCACTATCGCAAGGACGGCCGCAATGTGCCGATGGCCCTGGACGGGCGAGAGGTCCCGGCGATCACTTCCGCCGCCGCGGGCGGGATCCGCTGCGACCTGGAGGACATGCTGGCCTGGGGAAGGAACTGGCTGGTGCCCACGGCGGCGCAGCTCAAGTGGCTTTCGCCGCGGCAGCGGCAGGTGCTGCAGTCGCCGCACATGCTTATTGCGGTCTCCGCCCGGCGCCGCGCCTGGGACCACTCGCACGTGATGGCCTACGGCTATGGCTGGCGCATGACGGACGTGGATGGGCAGTGGGTAGTCTGGCACACCGGCACGCTGGGCGGCATGTACTCCATGCTGGCGCTGCTGCCGGATCGCAAGAGCGGTTTCGTGTTCATGATCAACGGCGACGCCGAGGATGCGCGCACCGTGCTGGGCGAGGTGCTGATCAAGCGCTTCACCGCGCCCGATGAAGGCCGCGGCGTCGCCTGGTATGCCGATGCGATCGGGCGCGAGGCCGCCAAGCGCCCGGCCGCCGCGCGGCCGCCGGATGCCTCGGGCGCCGTTTCAGTGGCGCCGGCCGCCTTCGCCTGGGCGGGCCGCTACCGCGACCCGTGGTTCGGCGAGATCACGCTGTGCCCGCGCGGCGATGCCGTGCAGTGGGCCTCGCGCAAGTCGCCGCGCATGGGCGGCACGGTCAGGCAGTTGGACAAGCGCTACCTGGTGCGCTGGGACGACGATTCCGTGGACATGGATGCCTGGCTCGACCCGCATCCGGGCTCGCCGCCCACCCTGACCATGGCCAAGCTCGATCCGAAGGGCGATTTCAGTTCGGACTTCGAGGACCTGCATTTCGAGCGCATCGGAGACTGCCCATGAGCTACGAGCCGATCATTCGATCGCCTGCGGGCGAAGCCGCCCGCAGGGCGGATGGGAGCGCCGCGGGCTTCGCTTGCGGGGGAAGGCTCGCGATGTGGCTCTGCGCCGCGGCGTGCCTGTTGGCCACGTGCATGGCGGCACAGGCCGACCAGCCGGTCACGCTCTCGCCGGCCCGCACCGCCGCCGCAGCCGACCTGGTCGACATCCGCACGCTTGTCCCCGACATGGCCGAGGACATCAAGTACGCCGGCAGCGACAACTTCGTGGGCACGCAGATCGACGGCTACCTCGCCCCGAAATGCCTGCTCAAGCGCCCGGTGGCCGAGGCGCTGGCGCGCGTGGAACACGAGCTGCGCGCCCGGCACATGCGCCTGAAAATATGGGACTGCTACCGGCCCGCCCGCGCGGTGGCGCACTTCGTGCGCTGGGGACACGACCTCGGCGACCAGCGCACCAAGGCGGTGCACTATCCGCGGCTGGACAAGAGCGTGTTGCTGGGCGACTACATCGCCCCGGTTTCCGGGCACAGCCGCGGCGGCACGATGGACCTGACGCTGCAGCGATGCGACGGCTTGGGCCGCCACTGCCAGCCGCTGGACATGGGCACGCCGTTCGACTACTTCGACGTGCGCGCGCATACCGACGCGCCGGACGTGACGCCCGCGCAGCACGCCAACCGGCTGCTGCTGCGCGAGGCGATGGAGCGCGAAGGCTTCAAGAACTACACGTTGGAGTGGTGGCACTACACCTGGGCTTCCGAGCCCACACCGCACACCATCTACGACGTGCCGGTGGAATGAGGACCGGCCTCATGCCACGCGACCGGGCCCTCTCCCTCCGGGAGAGGGTGCCGACAGGCGGGTGAGGGTTCGGGCGGAGCAAGCGCCGCGCCTACCGAACCCTCGCCCCAATCCCACTCCCGATGGGAGCGGTGCTCGAGTTCAACCCACGGAGAAACGCATGCGCGCTGCTCTGCTTTTCGCCTCGATCCTTTTCGCCGCCTCGGTCCACGCCAGCGACGGCGTACAGAACGCCGATCGCCTGATGCAGAGATACCAGGGCGACGAGCCCGGCGCCGCCGTGCTCGTGCTCAAGGACGGCAAGCCGCTGCTGCGCAAGGGCTACGGCCTGGCGGATCTGGAGCAGCACGCCAAGGTCACGCCGGCCACCGACTTCCGCCTTGCCTCGGTGAGCAAGCAGTTCACCGCCGCAGCCATCCTGCTATTGGCCCAGGACGGCAAGCTCGCGCTCGACGATTCCATCCGCCACTGGCTGCCCAGCCTGCCCGCCACCACCGACAAGGTCACCCTGCGCCAGCTGCTCAGCCATACCGGCGGCCTGATCGACTACGAGGACCTGATCCCGCCGAACCGGACCACCCAGCTCGACGACCAGGACGTGCTGCGCATGCTCTCGGCCACGCCGCGCAGCTACTTCGCGCCGGGCAGCGCCTACCGCTACAGCAATTCCGGCTACGTGCTGCTCGGGCTGGTGGTGGAGAAAGCCTCGGGCCGGACGCTGCAGGATTTCCTCGCGCAGCGCATCTTCAAGCCACTGCACATGGACCACACCCTGCTCTACGTGCACGACAGCAAGAGCGTGCCGAACCGCGCCTACGGCTACAGCAAAACCGGCGGCCGCTGGCTGCGCACCGACCAGGACCTCACCTCGGCCACCCGCGGCGACGGCGGCATCTATTCGAACATCGAGGACCTGGCCAAGTGGGACGCGGCGCTCTACGACGACCGCCTGCTCAGCGACGCCTCGCGCAAGGCCGCCTTCAGCCCGCACGCCAAGGTCACCGGCGAGCCCTACGAGGCGAGCTACGGCTACGGCTGGCGCATCACCGGCGACACGTTGTGGCATTCGGGCGAGAGCATCGGCTTCCGCAACGTGATCGTGCGTTGGCCCGACCAGCACCTGACCGTGATCCTGCTCAGCAACCGCAACGACCCCGAGCCGTACCAGGCGGTGCTCGAGATCGCGCGGCCGTTCCTTCAGAAATAGCCGCGCTCGGCAGGCGCGCTCGCGGCGACGCCTAAAGCAGCGACAACTGCTGCGGCTCTCCGGCGGACGTGCCGTCCGCCAGCCGATCGGACAATCCGCCCGCGCGCCTGACTGGCCGCGCCAATGCCGCTTCCAGCGCGGCTTCAGAAGACCATAGCAGCGCCGTCCGCCGCGCCCTCGAGAGGCCGGTATAGAGCAACTGGCGCGAGAGAATGCGGCTTTCGGAATCCGGCGGCAGCAGTACGGCGACCGTGTCGTATTCGGAACCCTGGCTCTTGTGGATAGTGATGGCGAAGGCGCCCTCGTGCGCTGGCAGCGTACCGGGCGCGAAGCTGCGCGCAGCCGGCTGGCCATCGGCATCGGTGGTCTCGAACCACACCCGCAGGGCACCGCTGGCGTCGGCCAGACACAGTCCGACGTCGCCGTTGTACAGGCGCGTGGCGTAGTCGTTGCGCGTGATCAGCACGGCCCGGCCCGGATACCAGACGCGATCCTCCGGCACCTCCCACGCCTGCTTGAGGCGCTGCTCGATCCAGTCGTTGAGCGCGAGCGCGCCGAAACCGTCCTCGCGCAGCGCGCACAGCAGCTGGCGCCGGGCCAGCGCTTGCAGTGCCTGCAGCGCCAGCGTGCCGCGTTCGGGGCCGGCCTCTCCCAGCTCGGCACGGTGCCCGGGCAGGACGGGGCGGATCGGCAGGCGCGCCAGTTCCTCGGTCCACTGGCCGAGCTCGCGGTGCCGCGCCGCCTCGTCGACCGCGGCCCAATGTGCATGCCCGCCGGCATGTGCCACGGCCTCGCGGAACGCGCCCGCATCGCCGATGCGCACCGCGCGGTTGATCGGCACCAGCTGCTGGCCTGCGCGGAAGCTGTGTTCCAGCCGCACGATATCCGGCGCGCGCTCGGCCTCCATCACCGCCACTATGTCCATCAGCACGGAACCGGCCGCCACCGAGGTGAGCTGGTCGGCATCGCCGACCAGCACCAGGGTCGCGTTCGGGCGCACCGCCGCAAGCAGCGCCCGCAGCAGCGCCAGGTCGATCATCGAGGCCTCGTCCACCACCACGATGTCCGCCGCAATCGGATGCGCGGCGTCGCGGGTGAAGCGGTTGCGGCGCGGGTCGTAGGCGAGCATGCGGTGCAGCGTGAGCGCCTCGTTGGCAGGGATGCGCTCCAGCAGCGGCCGCCACGCCTCGGGCAGCGTGGCCTGCAGGGCCTGCTTGCCCTGCCGCAGCGACTGCACCAGCCGCTGCGCCGCCTTGCCGGTGGGAGCGCCGACCTGGATCGTCAACGCCTTGCCGGGGTCCAGCTGCTGCAGCCTCAGCAACATGCGCAGCACGGTGGTGGTCTTGCCGGTCCCCGGGCCGCCGGTGAGCACGAACAGCCGCCGGCCGCCGACCTGCGCCACCGCCTGGCGCTGGCGCGCGACGGCTTCGCTGCGGATGCCGCCGAACAATTCATCCAGCGTCGCCTCGTCCATGGCCGCGCTGCTGCCCGCCGTGCGGCGTGCACGCAGTTGCCGCGCCACCGCGAATTCGTCGGCGTGGTTGCGCCACAGGTAGAAGCGGCCATGCGCATCGAGCACGAAGGGCGCTGGCGCGCTGCCGTCGCTGACCAGCGGATCGGCGCGCACGGCGGCTCGTTCGTCGGGCGAGAGCACCGGCGCACCGTGACGGCCAGCCTGCTCGCCGACGAGCGGCAAGGCCGTGTCGCCCTCGCCGTCGGCAAAGCTGGCCCAGGCCGCCAGTCGCGCGACCAGCGGCGAGCCGCCGTGCGCGAGCGCCCAGCGCAGCAGCGCGCGATCGAGCGGTCGCCAGGGCGTGTCGGCGAGCTCCGCGGGCGAGCGCTGGAACCGGTAGGCACTCATGCCACGAGCTCCAGTTCGCGCCCCGACAGCACGTTGTCGACGGCTTCGATCAGGGCATCGTCGAAGCGGTGGCGCCACACGCCGGCATCGGGACCCAGGCCCACCGCACGCACGAACAGGTAGATCGCCTCGCCCAGATGCCGCTCGCGCACGTAGCCCGGCAAGCGCTGGCGCAGCATGCGGTCGAGCGCCACGGTGTAGAGCAGCGCCTGGAAGCGATAGTGGTGCGCATCCATCGCCACCACCAGCGCCGCGGGCCGGTAGTCCTCGACGTGGTCGCCCAGGTAGTTGCTCTTGTAGTCGAGCACCAGGTAGCGGCCCTCGTGTTCGAGGATCAGGTCGATCTTGCCGGTCATCCGCCCGCGCAGGTGCCCGGCGCTCGCGAACGGCACCAGCGCCGGTTCGCCCAGCGCGGTGCAGGCCTCGCGCAGGGCGGCCATCGAGGTCTCGTCCAGTGCGTAGTGGAACTCCATCTCGGCCAGCTGCCGCTCGGCCGGCAGTGCGCCCAGGCGCAGGCCCGGCAGGAGCGGCGTATCGAGGTTGGCCTGCAGCCGGCGCGCCAGCCGCGCGATGAAGGCGCCGCGGTGGGCGTCCTCCAGCCGTACGCCGAAGTCGCGCAGGCAGCGGTCGATCAACGCGTGCTGCGCCTCCATCGGCTGGCCGATGCTGCGCAGTTCGAACATGGCGTGCATGGCGTTGCCGATGTCCGCGCCGCGCACGCCGGCCAGCGCGAGGAGTTCCGGATGCGGCGCCGAACGTGCCAGAGGCGGGGCCAACGGATCGGCGGCCAGCGCCGGCGCGGCCTCGTCGCTGGCCGCCTGGTCCTCCAGCGCGCCGGCGTGCGCGCCGCGGGTGAGATTGGAGAAGCTGTAGACCTGGGCCATCGGCCGGACCGTCGGCAGCGGGCGCGCCTGGCGGATCGGCGCCTCGTCCTGCGCCTGCGCCAGCGCCAGCGGCGTGGCCTGCCAGGACCAACCGACGGTCGACCACGCCAGCCGCGGCGCGACCGTAGCCAGTTCCTCGCCTGCCGCCATCCGGTGCAGCAGATGTTCAATCGAGGCGTCCAGCGGCGCGCGCTCGGGATCCTTGCGCGGCGCGCTGGGGCTGCCGTCCTTGTGCCGCTTGCCGTCGGCCGGGCGGTCGGGCGGCAACGCGTAGACATGGCAGGCGTGGATGGCGCGGGTCAGCGCCACGTACAGCACGCGGAAGCGCTCGTCCTGACCCTCGGCGTCGTACTGCGCCTTGGCCGCCTTGCCGAAACCGACCACCCGCCGTCCGCACAGCGGCTCGTGGATGACCACGTCGGTGTCCTTGTCGTTGCGGCAGTGGTTCCACATCAGCGGCAGGAACACCACCGGGAACTCCAGGCCCTTGCTGGCGTGCAGGGTCATCAGGCGCACCCGGCGCGCGTCGGATTCGATGCGCAGCTGGCGCTCCTCCGCCGCATCGCCGCCGGCCTCCTCGCCGTCGCGCTGGCGGGCCAGCCAGTCCAGCAGCTGCGAAGGGCCGGGCGTGGTCTCGGCCTGCGCCTGCAGGAGCTCGCCCAGATGGCGCAGGTCGGTGAGCGCGCGCTCGCCGTCGTCGCCGGCGAGCAGCCGGGGCGCGGCGCGCTCGATCAGCGCGCGCACCACGGCGAGCACGCCCTCGCGCTGCCAGCGCGTACGCCACGCCGCGAACTGCTGCTCGTAGGCCAGCCATGCGTCGGGCTGCTCGCGCAACGCCTTGAGCGCGGCGTAGCCAAGGCCGTACAGCCGCGTGGCGAGCGCGGCGCGCACCGCGCCTTCGTCGCTGGCGTGTTCGACGGCATGCAGCAGCACGTGCAGCTCGCGCGCCACCGGCACGTCGAACACGCTGCTGCGGCCGGCGCCGACACAGGGCACGCGGTAGCGCTGAAGCAACGCGCGCAGTGCGGTGACGTCGGCGTTGCCGGGCAGCAGCACGGCGATGTCGCCGGGCGCCAGCGGCGTGTCCCCGATGCGGTGGCGGCCGTCGCCCAGCATGCCGGCGATCTGCGCGGCGCAGGCTTCCAGCGCGGCACGGCGACGGGCCGGTGCGCTCTCGTGTACATCGGGGTTGAAGTGCAGTTGCAGCGGCTGCGCCAGCGGCATGCCGTCGACGGTCAGCGGTGCATGGTCGCGACGGCCCGCGGCGCGCACCGCTTCGTAGCGGATCGGCGCATCGGGCGCATGCCCCAGCGCCTCGCCGACCAGCGCATAGAACTGGTTGGTCGCCTCGACCAGGCCGCTGGCGGAACGCTGGTTCACGCTAAGCCGCAGCACTTCATCCGCCCCTTTAGCGGCGGCGAGATAGGCCCGGATGTCGCCTCCGCGGAAGCGGTAGATCGCCTGCTTGGGGTCGCCGATCATCACCAGACGGCCGCGTGGGTCGCCGTCTTGACCGCGGTAGATCGCATCGAGGATGGCGTACTGCTGCGCGTCGGTGTCCTGGAACTCGTCCACCAGCGCGACCGGCCATTGCGCGAACAGGCGCTCGGCCAGATGCCGGTCCGGCCGCGCGAGCGCCGCGCCCACGCGCGCAATCAGTTCGTCGAAGGTGAGCTGGCCGCGGGCGGCCAGGCGTTCGGCGCGCCAGGCATTGACCTGGGCGAGCCAGCATTGCCACGCATGCACGTGATCGGATGCGGCGTAGCAACCGAGCGCACGGCAGGCCTGGGCGGCGAGGGTCAGCGCAGGATCGGCCAACAGCGCGCTTGCTTGTGCGGGATCAAGAAACTTCTCGGGCTTAGCCACGTACTCCAGGTGAGTCTGGGAAGGCAGCTTGTCGCGGTCCCGCATCCAACTTGCCAGCGCCCGCAAAGCATTCTTCAAGCTGGTTACGTCATCTCCCTTCTTTGGTGTCTTCGCCCAAATGCCCGGCCGATCCGCGAAAGCTTCCAACTCGGCTGCCTTTGATACCGTTGTCAGCTGAGCCAGCTCGTCCTCGTCCGGTGTCCACAAGGCCACGCCCGGCTGCAGGTAGGCCTTGAGCAGCCGGCGCAGTTCAGCCAGCGAGGCCGGCGCGGCCGGAGGCGGCGGCGCCTCGCCCTGCTGCAACTGGCGCCAGAGGTCCTCGGCCCATTCGTCCAGCAAGGCGTCGGCCGGGACCATCTCGCCGGCCTGCAGGCTGGCGCCGCTTTCGAACGGGTAGTCGTCGAGGATGCGCTTGCACAGGCCGTGCAGCGTGGTGACCGGTGCGCGGTCTAGGTCGGCCAGCGCCAGGCGCAGACGCAGGCGGTCGCGGCCCGCCTGCGACGGATCGGCGCGCCAGCGTGCGTGCAGCCAGGCGAGGTCGGTCGACGCGTCGGCCGGCGCATCGGCCGGCCACGCGAGCGCCTGGTCTTCGGCCCAGGCCAACCGCCCGCGCAGGCGCTCGCGCAGCTCCTGTGCGGTCGCGTCGGTGAAGGTGGTCACCACGATCTGCGCGGGCGACAGGCCCTGCTCCAGCAGCAGGCGCAGGTACAACACCGAGATGGTCCAGGTCTTGCCGGTGCCGGCGCTCGCCTCGATCAGCGTGCGACCAGGGTGGGCCAGGTCCAGCGTGGTCCAGTCGCGGGCGACGGTGTTCATGCCATCGGCTCCGCACCGAGGTTGATCAGGCGCAGCAACCGCGCAGCGAAGGCCTGCAATTGGGCGAACGCCGGCTGCTCGGGCGAGAAATCCGTCTCGCCGGCAAGCAGCCAGGCGTAGCCCGGCGCGTAGTCGCGCTCACCGGGATGGCCGAAGCTGCCCGCCCAGGTCTGCTGCGCCTTGTCCAGGCGCTCGTCCAGCGCGGCCCAGCTGGTCCTGGGGAAATACGGCAGCGGGTAGCGCTGCGCCTGGCGCCAGAGATCCAGCAGCGCGCCCACGCGCACGACCAGGTCCTCGCGCATGGCCTGTGCCTGGTCGGCGTCGGCCGCACGATAGGTATCGTCCCAACGATTGAACGTATCCTCCCAGGCGTGCTCTGGGCCGTCGGTGAGCAGGCAGGCGCGCACGGACGTGGACGGCGCGGCAAGCAGACGCAGCAGCGCCCATTCGATGAAGAACGGCACCCGCTCGCGGAAGCCGAGCTCGCCCTCGGCCTTGCCTGGGTAGACCTCGAACTGCCAGCGCGCCTCGCCGGTGCTCCACACGCGTTCGAGCGTGCCTTCGATCGGCAGTCCTGCCACGGTCTCCAGCACCGGCATCGGCGTGCGTTGCGGCAGCGCGCCGGCGAACAGCGGGTGGTCGGCGGCACGCGCGAGCAGGGTCTGCACCTTGGCGCGTTCCTTCGTCCATGCGTCGATCCCGAGGCGCCCCGGCGGCAGCACACCGCTCAGTCGCAACCACGCGGGCGCCTGCTCGGGCAGTTCGAAGTTGTTTTTCTGCGCCTCGAAGAAAAGCTGCTGCGACACCCGCTCCAGCGCAGGAATGTTGTCGCTCAGAGCCTCACGTCCTTGCAGGCGATCCTCCTCCAGCGCATCCAGGCGCACGTGCAGCTGGCCGGCCAGCACCTGCCGTGAGGGATCGCGGAACCACGCCTGCACTTCGCGCAGCGGGATCGGCGCCAGATCGGCGGCGGCTTCCTGCGGCGGCGCGCCGTCGAGGAAGGGCCGCGGAACGTCGGTGCCCGCGCGCATCGCGGCCAGCCCCGGGTCGTAGCAGCACAGCCGCGGATCGCTGCCGTCGAAGTAGCGCGCATCGAACGGCTGCAGCGGATGGCGCACGCGCCACGGCCGCTGGAACCGGCGCACCGCGCCCGGCGGCAGCGGCTGCTCGTCGGCGTCCGCCGCCACCGTGCGCAGGCCGGCCTGCTCGTCGAGAAACTGCATAAGCTCGGCCAGTGGCGCGGCCGGGTTGCGTGGCTTGCCGTCGCGCACACCCTCGGCGAGATAGGACAGGTGCAGTACCTCGCGCGCGGCCATCACCGTTTCCAGGAACAGGTAGCGGTCGTCGCTGCGCACGTCGCGGTCGCCCAGGCGACGGTGGCGCGCCATCAGGTCCAGGCCGGCCTCGCTGGCGTTGCGTGGGAACTCGCCGTCGTTGAGGCCAAGCACGGCGACTACTTCGAACGGGATCGCGCGCTGCGGAACCATGCCGCAGAAGGTGACGCCGCCGAGCAGGAAGCGCTGGCGCTCCGGCGCCGCGGCCAGGCGCTCGCGCAGCACGTCGCGCACCACGGCGAAATCGAGCGTGGGATCGAGCCCGCAATCGGCGGCTTCCGCAGCGGTGGCCTGGATGAAACGGCGCAGTAGCGATTGCGCCTCGACCGCCGGGCCATCGCGCGGGTCGATGCGAAACAGCGTATCGAGCAATTGCTCCAGTCGCGCGGCCCAGACCGAGGCGGTGCGCGGTTGCAGCGCATCGCGCTGCAGGGCAGCCAGCTCCAGCAGCAGGCGGTCGAGCGCGCCGAGCACCTGCGCCTGCGGGCCATGCACGCCTTCGACCGGCCACAGCTCGCCATCGGGCAGCGCCCAGGCCTCGCCCTGCCCCGCCGCATCGTCGCCCATCGCATACCCGGCCAGCAGCCGGTCCACGCCCCAGGCGAAAGTGGTCTCCTCGATCGCCGGCACGCCGAAGCGCGCGCGGTGCTCGCCATCCAGCGCCCAGGCGACGCGGCTCTGGCGCAGCCAGCGCGACAGCGTTTCGCGCTCGTCCTCGGCCAATGCCAGTGCACGGGCGATCTCCGGCACCTCCAGCAGGTCGATCAATTCGGGCGCGCCCAGGCGGGCGTCGGGCAGGTCGAGCAGGCGGCTGAAGGCCTCCAGCAGCGGATGCGTGCGCGCCACCGCCACGTCGGCCAGGTGGTAGGGCAACGGGCCGTGCGTGCGGCCCGGCTCGCCGAACACGGCCGGCAGCAGCGGCAAGTAGGCCTGGATGTCCGGCGCCATCACCACGATATCGGAGGGTTTCAGCTCCGGCCGTTCGGCCAGTTCGTGCAGCAGCACCTCGCGCAGCACCTCCAGCTCGCGCAGCCGCGTGTGGCACAGGTGCACGCGCAGGGAGCGGTCGGCCATGGCCGCGTCAAAGCCGCCGGCAAGCGGCGTGGCACGCGCGGGGTCGAGCTGGCGCAGGCTTTCCTGCAGGCGCTGCAGCAGGCCGCCGCCTGGGTCGGACCGTTCGTCCTGCCAGTGGCGCACGTCCATGCGGACGGCGTCGTCGCCCTCCTGCAGGTTCAGCATGAAGTGCTGGCCCATGCGGCCCCAGCTGGCGAGCAACGGATGACCGAGCTGCTGGAAGAACTGCTCGGACTCTTCGGTGAAATCGGTACGCCGGGCCAGCGCGCGCAGCTGCGCGCGCTCGCCGCGCAGGCCGGCCCAGTATTCGCGGCAGGGGTCGGGCACGTACAGCACGACCGGGCGCACGCGCGCCACCGCGCGCAGCAGGGCCAGCTCGGCGGGCGCCAGGTGGCTCACGCCGAACAGGTGCAGCGGTTCGAGCGTGGGCTGCTTCTGCGGATGGCGCGCCAGTTCGCGCACCAGCGCCTCGACGCGCTCGCCGCGGTGCGGCGTGCGGATTTCCGCGTGCAACTGGCGCCACAGCGGCGCCATGAAGGAGGGCTCGGGCACCTCGTCGCGGCCGCGCTCCCACGCCTGCAGCCAGTCCGGCCGATAGGTCAGGTACTGGGTGTACAGCCGCGCCAGCCGGTCGGCCAACTGGTAGCGGCGCCGCGCGGCGTCGCCGCTGGCCAGGTAGGCGCGCACCTGCGGATCGTCGATGTCGGGCAGCAGTTCGTGGACGCGCCAGCGCAAAGCGTCGCGCCGGTACGGTGCCAGCGCCACCGCGGAACTGCCGAGCACGGCGAGCGCCAGTTCGTCCAGCCAGCTGCTGGGCAGGGTGATGCGCAGGTTGGCGACGATGCCGCCGCGGCCGCGCTTGCGCGCCAGCGCCCCGGCCAGCCAGTGGCGCATGCCCGGATGCGCCGCGATCACCGTCTGCGGCGCCAGCACGTTGGCCGGCGGCGCCGCGTCGAGCAGCGCCACCAGCGGGTCCAGCAGCGCCTCCAGACGGCTGGCGCGGATCACGGACAGCCCGCGGGTCAGGTCGTCGGAGGGGAAGGCAGCCATGCCGGGCATGATAGCCGTGGGCGGTCGCAGAACCCGCGACGCTGGCTTACGGACGGGCGGCGGGTGGCGGGAACGCCAGCACCTGCTCGGTATAGGTCTCCACCAACGCACTGAAAGGACGACCTTGGGCGTCCTCCAACAGGGCGCGGTGTTGCAGGAGCCGGTGCGGCAGGACGAGCGGCTGCCTGCCGGCGACCGGCAGTCGGTGCATTTCCCAACCTTCCGGCAACGGAGACCACAGCAGTCGCGCGGAGAGCGTGTGGCGGCGGAAGTGCAGCGGCGCGACCACCTTGCCGAAGGGTGTGTCGCCGCGGTCCAGCGCCTGGTTCATCGCCGCCGTGAGGCGCCCGGGCAGGTACCAGTTGTCGGCTTCGGAAAGCACATGGTCGCCGCAGGCGAGCTGCACGCGGCGGTAGCGCACCGGCGTGCCGGCGTCGATGCCGAGTGCGCGGCGCAGGTCCTCGGGCAGCGGCTTGCTCGCCTCGCGGTCGCGCCGGGCGACCACCACGGGCGTCGTCGCCAGCCGGTGCGATCCACACCAGCGCTCCAGCGTGAGCGTGGCGCTGTCGTGGCTCAGCAGGTCGGCGTTGAGCGTCTGCAGCAGCGCCAGCGCCTCGGTGCGGGCCAGCGGCGTGTCCGGCCAGCTGCCGGCGGCGGCGGTAAGCGGCGCCAGCAAGCCGAGCACCGATGCAAGAAGGCGCTGCATGTTCGGCGCCCGGGTGGCGCTTGGCCTTGGCGCGCGATCGTGCCGCATGGGGTCTTCCGTGGAGTGGGCGGACCGGAAGTGTAGCGAGGCCTACACCTCCAACCGATCCTGTGGCCGCGCGACCACCGCATACAGCGCCGGCATCAAAAACACGCTGATCAGCAGTCGCGTGAACAGGCCGCTGACGATCACCAGCGCGAACGGCCGCTGCGTATCGGTGCCCACGCCGGTGGCCAGCGCCGCCGGCAGCAGGCCCAGCGCGGCGACCAGCGCGGTCATCATGATCGGGCGCAGGCGCAGGATCGCGCCCTCGCGAATCGCCTCGTCCAGCGGCATGCCGCCGCGGCGCAGTTCGTTGACGTAGGAGATGTACACCACCGCGGTCTGCACCGAGACGCCGAACAGCGCCAGGAAGCCGATCCCCGAGGACACCGAGAACGGCGTGCCGGTGAGCCACAACGCCACCAGCCCGCCGACCGGCGCGGACAGCAGCACGCCGGCCACGGTGATGAACGGGAACTTGAAGTTGCTGTAGAGGGTGAACAGCAGCAGGAAGATCAGCGCCAGGGTCAGCGGCACGATCACGTTCAATTGCGCGCGCGAGGCGGTGTATTCGGAATACTCGCCGCCCCAGTCGGTGCTGTAGCCCTGCGGCAGAGCGACCTGCCTCTTCACCTGCGCCATCGCGTCCTCCACCGCGCCGGCCAGGTCGCGCCCTTCCACCGAGAACTGCACGCCGATATAGCGCGAGGCGTTCTCGCGATAGATGAAGGAGGCGCCGTTGGTCACGTGGATATGCGCCAGCGTCCTGAGCGGCACCTGTTGGCCGCCGGGCGTGGCGACCAGAATGTTGCCGATGGCCCGCGGGTCGGCACGATAGGGCTTGTCCAGGCGCACCACCAGGTCGAACTGCTTCTCGCCCTGGATCACCTGCGTGGCGACGTCGCCGCCGATCGCCGTGGTGATCAGCCCGTTGATGTCGTCCACGTTGAGTCCGAGGCGGGCGATCGCCGCGCGGTCGATCACGATGCTCAGGCTAGGCTGACCCAGTTCCTGTACCAGCGTCACGTCGTGGATGCCACGCACGTGTTCGAGCACGTGCTTGATCGCCTTGCCCTTCTTCTCGAGCGTGTCCAGGTCGGGGCCGAACACCTTGACCGCCAGCGCGCTCTTGAGACCCGTCTCGGCCTCGTCTACCGCGTCCTCCGCCGGCTGCGTGTAGTTGAAGATGATGCCGGGGAAGGCCTGCAGCTTCTTGTTGATCGCGGCGATCAGTTCGGGCTTGGTGCGGTAGTCGCCGTGCCACTGCGCGTAAGGCTTGAGCGCCACGTAGAACTCGACGTTGAAGAAGCCGGTGGCGTCGGTGCCGTCGTCGGGCCGGCCGAGTTCCGAGGCCACCGTGGTGACCTCGGGGAACGAGCGCAGGATGTCGCGGATCTGCGGCGTGATCTTCGCCGACTCGTCGAACGAGATGGTGTAGGGCATCGTCGCGCGCATCCACAGCGCGCCCTCGTCCAGGTGCGGCATGAACTCCGCGCCGATGCCCGGGATCAGCAGCAGCGAGGCGGCCAGCAGCAGGGCCGAGGCCACGATGGTGCCGCGCGCGTGGGCCAGGCAGAAATCCAGGCCCCTGGCGTAGGCGGACTTGATCAACTCGAAGACCGCGTTGTGGCGCTCGCGCACGCCCTTGCGCATGAACCACGAGCACAGTACCGGCAGCAGCGTCAGCGTTACGACGAGCGAGCCGACCAGCGCGAACACCATGGTGTCGGCCATCGGTTTGAACAGCGTGCCGGAGGGCCCGGACAGCACGTAGATCGGCAGGAAGCTGACCACGATCACCGCTACCGCGTAGAACAGCGGCCGGTCCACTTCCGCCGCCGCGTCACGGATGATCTCGAGCACGTCGAGCCTGCCGCCGTCCGCGTCGCCTTGCCGATCGGCGATCTGCCGGTAGATGTTCTCCACCATCACCACCGCCGCGTCGACCAGGATGCCGAAGTCGATCGCGCCGATCGACAGCAGGTTGGCCGAGGCACCCTGCAGGTCCAGGCAGGTGAAGGCGAACAGCAGCGCCAGCGGGATGGTAGCGGCGACGATCAGGCCGGCCCGCAGGTCGTACAGGAAGAAGATCAGCACCACGACCACCAGCAGCATGCCGCGCAGCAGGTTCTGCCGCACCACGTCGGTGGTCAGCGCGACCAGGTCGCTGCGGTCGTAGAACGGATGGATCTTGATGTCGCCGGGCAGGACGTGCTCGTTGAGCTCGCGCGTCTTGGCTTCGACGCGCTTCAGCACCTCCTGGGTCTTCTCGCCGGTGCGCAGCGATATCACGCCCTCGACCGCGTCGTCCTGCTTCTCGTAACCGAACTCGCCCAGCCGCGGCGCAATGCCGGTGGCCACGCGGCCGACGTCCTTGACCAGCACCGGCTTGCCGTCGTGCACGGCCAGCACCACGTTGCCGATGTCCTCGAGCGAGACCAGGCGGCCGACGCCGCGCACGTAGTAGAACTGGCCGCCCTGCGAGTAGAAGCCGCCACCGGCGTTGGCGTTGTTGGCGGCGAGCGCCGCCTGCACCTGCGTCGCGCTGAGGCCTGCGCCGGCCAGCTTCACCGGGTCGAGCAGTACCTGGTACTGCATGGTGCCGCCGCCGAAGCCGGAGTCGTCCGCCACGCCGGGCACGGCGCGGTACTGCGGCTCGACGACCCAGTCCTCGAATGTCTTGAGCTCGGTCGGCGAGCGGTCGGAGCTTTGCAGCACGTAGCGGTAGATCAGCCCCGACGGCGAGGACATCGGCGAGACCGACGGCGTGACGCCACTGGGCAGGCCGAGTTCGCCCAGCCGGTTGAACACCTCTTGGCGGTCACGCAGGAGGTCACTGCCGCCCTCGAACGTAAGCGTGACCTTAGAGAGCCCGTACAGCGAGACCGAGCGCGCGTTGGCGGTCTTGGGTATCCCGGTCATGCCGCGCTCGACGGGCACGGTGATCAGCCGCTCCACCTCTTCGGCGGTGTGCCCGGGCCACTGGGTGACGATATCGACGACCGGCGGCGAGAGGTCCGGATAGGCATCCACCGGCAGGCGGTGCCAGGCGCGCACGCCCGCGCCGATCAACGCCAGCATCAGCAACAGCACGAGCAGGCGCTGGCCCAGCGAGGCGCCGACCAGCCGGTTCATCAGCGACGCCGAACGCGGCGGCATCGGGGGCAGGTGCGCGCTCATTGGCTCTGCATGAATTGCATGAACAGGCCGCCGTCGACCACCACCTGGTCGCCGGTCGTGAGCCCTTGCGCAATCGGGTAGCGGTCGCCGGTGCGCTCGCCCAGGGTGACGTGGCGACGCGCGAAGCTGCCGTCGCGCTGCGCCACGTAGACGAACGGCAGGTTCTCGTCGTCGTGCAGCACCGCCGACACCGGAAGCAGCAGCCCGCTCTGCGGCTGGCGCGACTGGATGCGTACCCGCACGTACATCTGCTTCTTCAGCACGCCCGAGGCGTTGTCCACCACTACGCGCACCGGCACCGCGCGCGTGTCGGGGTCAACCAGCGCACCCAGGTTGTCGACCGTGCCGCGCAAGACGCCTATGCCGGCCGCCTCGACCAGGGCCGGATCGCCCGTGCGCACCATGCCCAACTCGGCGGGCGCCACCTGCGCGATCACCCACATGCGCGACAGATCGGCCACCGTGAAACATGCGGTGGTTCCGGCCTGCAGCAACTGGCCGGGCGTGATCAGCTTCTGCGCGACGGTGCCGGCCACCGGCGCGCGGATCACGCCCTGGATGCGCGCCGGCGCGTGGCCGGCCTGGATCGCCTTGAGCGTCTGCGGGTCGATGTCGAGCGCGAGCAGCGACTGCAGCGCGGCGTCGCGGTCCGCCTCGGCGCTGGCCGCGTCGGTCTGCGCCTGCTCCAGTTCGCGCCGCGGCAGGCCTTCGTGCTGGCTGAGGTCGAGGTCCGCATCGGCCAGCCGGCGCGCGTTGCGGGCCGCGACCAGCGCCTTGCTGTAGGCGCCGACCGCGGCGGCGAAGTCGGGCGAGTCCACCAACGCCAGCGGCTGGCCCTTGGCCACGTGCTGGCCGGCCTCCACCAGCAGCCGCGCGACCGGGCCGGAGAACGGCGCCAGCACGCTCGTGGCCTGGTCGTTGTCGAAGTCGACCACGCCCGTGGTCTGGACCGATTCCTCGAAGCGCGCCGGCGCGACCGTGTAGAGCCGGATGTGCTGGCGCTGCGCGGCGGTCAGCGTCGCGTTGTGCGGGACGCCGGTATCGGGCGTTGCCGCATGGTCGTCGGCCCGCCTCGAGCAGGCGGCCAGCCCGGCCAGCGTCAGTGCCGCGGCGACGAGCAGTAGACGGGCCGGATGCGTCGCGCGGCGTGCGCTCTCAGTGTTCATCAGTGTTCCTGCTCGCCGGCGCCCTGGCTGGGCGTCGGGGTGGTCGTTACAGGTGAGTCTTCGCCGGTGGCCAGGTCGCTGCGGTGCCACCAGCCGCCGCCCAGCGCCTGGAACAGCGCGACCGAATCGGCATAGCGGCTGGCCTGCGCCTGCGCCAGGCTGATGCGTGCCTGCAACGCGGCCTGTTCGGCGCTCAGCACGGCGAGGTAGCCGGCGTAGCCGTCCTTCCATTGGCGCTGCGAAAGATCGAGCGTGACTTGGGCCGCGTCGTTTGCGGTGGTGGAGGCCTTGAGGGCCTGCGCATCCTGCTGCAAGGCGACCAGCGTGTCGGCGACGTTCTCGAAGGCCGTCAGCACGGTGCTGCGGTACTGCTCGGCCGCCTGCGTATAGGCCGCCTTGGCGGCGCGCTCCTGGTGCATCAGCGCACCGCCCTGGAACACCGGCGCCGTCAATGCGGCGCCCACGCCCCAGAAGCCGGAGCCCGATTTGAACAGCTGGTTGAGCGCCAGGGCCGTGCTGCCCGCGTCCGCGCTCAGCGTGATGTTGGGCAGGCGGTTGGCGATGGCTACGCCGACCTGCGCACTGGCCGCATGCAGATTGGCCTGCGCCTGCAGCACGTCGGGCCGTTGCGCGACCAGCGCCGAGGGGAGGCTGAGCGGCAGGTCCTGTGGCAGTTGCAGGCTGGCGAGCGTGAAATCATCGGCCGGCGCCTGGCTGGGGAATTGCCCTGCCAGCACGGCCAGCCGATGGCGCTGCTGCGCAAGCTGCGTGCGCAGCGGCGCCAGCGAGGCATTCACCTGTGCGAGCTGGGTCTCCTGCGCGGCCACCTGCAGCCGGCCGACGTAACCCCTGGCCAGCTGGTAGCTCATGATCGAGAGCATGTGCGCATCGACGCCGGCGAGCTCCTGCGTGGCCTGCACCTGTTCGCGCAGCGAGGCGATCTGGATCGCCGTCACCGCCACGTTGGCGCTCAGCGCGATGTCGCTGGCGATCATCTCGTAGCGCACGGCCTGCGCCTGCGCCTGGAGCGACTCGACGGTACGCCGGTTCAGGCCGAACACGTCGGGCACGTAGGACACGCTGACCTGCGCGCTCATCAGGTTGTACAGCGAGGCGTTGGAGCTGGGTACCGGCGCGAGTGCGCCGGAGGGATCCTGCTGGCGGTTGGCGGAGAGGCCCGCCGAAATGCTCGGGTAGTAGGCGCCACGGCCGGCCAGTGCGGTCTCCCGTGCCGCCGCCAGCGCCGCCTGCGACGCCTTCAGGTCCGGGTTGTGAGCCAGCGCCTGCGTGACCAGCGCATCGAGCGGCGCGGAATGGAACAGCCGCCACCACTGCGCCGGGATGTCGGCGCCCCGGACGAAGCGCTGCGCTTGCCCCCCCGCGCCGCCGGCGGCAGCGACCGTCGTGGTCACCGGCTCGGCCGTGTAACTGCCGACCGACGGCGCCGCGGGGCGCTTGAAATCCGGCCCCACCGCACAGCCGCACAGCAGCAACAAGGCAAGTACGACAGCCCAACCCTTGTTCATGCCGTGCGTGGTTCCGCGGAGGAGAAGGGCCGGAACGATATAATGTTGCAATCCGTTCCAGCCCTGCCGAAAGTCATGGATCCGGGCGAAAGTTCTTGCGGAAGCCGCCTGTTTGCTGTAGCGCCCGGCTGGTGCCGTGGCCGGCTCCTGTGGAAGGAGACCTCTTAAAGTCCCTTGGCTGCCTGGGCCACTGCGCGGAACAGCGCACGGCCTTTGTTCATCGTCTCCTCCCACTCGGCCGCCGGGTCGGAGTCGTAGACGATGCCGGCGCCGGCCTGCACGTGCAGGCGGCCGTCCTGGATCACCGCGGTGCGGATCGCGATGGCGGTGTCGGCGTCGCCCCACCAGCCGATCCAGCCGATCGCGCCGGCATAGATGTTGCGCTTGTAGGGCTCGAGCTCCTGGATGATCTCCAGTGCGCGGATCTTCGGCGCGCCGGAGAGCGTGCCTGCGGGGAACGTGGCCTTGAGCACGTCCATGTAGGACAGCCCAGGCCGCGCCATGCCCTGCACCTGCGAGACGATGTGCATGACGTGCGAATAGCGTTCGATAACGAACGATTCGCTCACCTGGACCGTCCCGGTCTCGCTGATGCGGCCGATGTCGTTGCGGCCCAGGTCGATCAGCATGACGTGCTCGGCGCGCTCCTTCGGATCGGCCAGCAGTTCGGCCTCCAGCGCGCGGTCTTCCTCCTCCGTCGCACCGCGCTTGCGCGTACCGGCGAGCGGGCGCACCACTACCTTGCCGTCCTTCAGGCGCGCCAGGATCTCCGGCGAGGAACCGACGATCTGCGTGCCGCCCAGATCGACGAAGTACATGTACGGCGAGGGATTGAGCGCACGCAGCGCGCGGTACACGTCCACCGGCCGCGCGTTGAAGCCCACGCTCAGGCGCTGCGAAGGCACCACCTGGAAGATGTCGCCGGCGCGGATGTACTCCTTGGCCTTCTCCACCATCGCCTCGAACTCGGGCTTGGTGAAGGAGGACTTGAAGTCGCCTTCGTCCAGCGCCACCGACTGGTTGAGCTGCGGGTACGACGCCCCGCCCTGGCGCAAGCGGTAGACCAGCGCATCGAGCCGGCGCTGCGCCTGCGCGTAGGACTGCGGCTGCGACGGGTCGGCGTGCACGATCAGGTACAGGCGGCCCTTGAGGTTGTCGAAGACCGCCACTTCCTCGGCCAGCATCAGCAGCACGTCCGGCGTGCCCAGTTCGTCGTGGCGGTCCCACTGCGCCAGCCGCGGCTCGATGTAGCCGATCGTCTCGAAGCCGAAGTAGCCGACCAGGCCGCCGCTGAAGGCGGGCAGCTCGGGCAGGCGCGGCACGGTGTACTGCGCGCGCAGCTTCTCCACCTCGCCGAGCGGATCGTCGAGGTGGCGGCGCTCGACGACTTCGCCGGCGTCCTCCACCTCCAGCTCGTGCCCACGCAGGCGGTACACGCGCTTCGCTGGCAGGCCGATGATCGAATAGCGTCCCCAGGTGGCGCCGCCCTCGACCGACTCGAACAGGAAGGTGTACGGCCCGTCGGCGAGCTTCAGGTACACCGACAGCGGCGTGTCGAGGTCGGAAAACACCTCGCGCACCAGCGGGATGCGCGTATAGCCTTGGGAGGCCAGCGCGTCGAATTGGTCTCGGGAGATCACTGCAGGGGATCCGGACGTCCAAACGGAACGCGCACGATAGCAGGCGGCACCGGTGCGCTGCCAAGGCGCCCCCTTCGGCTATGGGTAGGACCTCAGAGCCGCTGGCGCGGCATGTTGCGCAGGCGCAGCGCGAACGCCACGCCGCCGCCGTCCTCCAGGTTGCGCGCGCTGGCGCTGCCGCCGTGGCGCTCGGCGACCAGGCGCACCACGTAGAGGCCCAGGCCCAGGTGCGGCGCGTCGCCCGGCGTGGCCTTGTCGCGCAGGCTGACCAGCGAGTCGAACAGGCGGCCCTGCATGGCGGCGGGCAGCGGCGGCCCCTGGTTGGCGAGGGTGATCTCGGCGCCGTCCTCGCGGGCGGCAAGGCCAAGGCGCAGCCAGCCGTCGGCCGGGGTGAACGAGAGCGCGTTGTCGAGCAGCTTGTCCAGCGCCTGGGCGATCAGTTCGGGCGCGCAATGCATGGGCAGCGGCGCGTCCGGCAGCTCGCAGGCGAGCGTGCGGGTGCCGACCAGCGGGCGATAGGCCTCGGCGCAGCCGCGCACCACTTCGCGCAGATCGACGTCCTCGGCCTCCGCGGCGGCGATCGCGCGCTCCATGCGGCTGGCCTCGCTCATGGCGCGCACCAGCATGCCCAGCCGTGCCACGCCGTCGCGGGCGCGGGCAAGGTAGGGCTGGGCCTCGGGCGGCAACGCGTCGTTGGCCTGCAGCGCGTGCTCCAGGTTGTCCAGCGAGCTCTTGACGATCGCCAGCGGCGTATTGAGTTCGTGCGAGAGTTTGGAGGCGAGCGTGCGCAGGTAGTCGGTATAGCCGCCGATGGCCACGAACAGGCGCTCGAAGCTGCGCGCCAGGTCGCCGATCTCGTCCTCGGCGGCCGTCATCGGGAAGCGGCCCCTGGCGAACAGGTCGTCCATGCGGCCGTCGGCCAGTTGCGCACGCTCGGCCGCATCGCGCAGGCGGCCCAGGCGCAGGCTCAGCCGCGTGGCGAACCACAACAGGATGCCGCCGGCCACCAGCAGCACGCCGAAACTGGTCAGCAGCAGCATCAGCAGCGCGCGGTTGGCCAGCAACGGCACGGTGGTGCTGGCCTGTTCGAGCAACAACACACCGCGCACGCGGCCGGGCGCGCCGATCGGCACCGCCGCAGCGAGCACCACGCTGGCGCGGGTTTCGCCTTCGCGCCACACCGTGGCCGGCCTGCCCTCGCGCGCCCGGGCGACCTCGGGCAGGTCCAGGCGTGGGGCGTCCTGGGTCCAGGGCGCGGCGTCCTCCACGCGATTGGCGAGCAGCGCGCGGTAGACCAGCGCGGCAAACCAGCCCGGCTGCGGACCGCCCGATTGCAGGCGGCCGCTCTGCGCCAGCACCCAGCCGGGCGCCGCGAGCACGCGCACGCGGGTGTCCTCGGGCGCCAGCCGCGCCAGCTCCTGGGACAGCACGGAGGAGTAGCGCCACAGCGGGCGCGCGTCCACCGCCAGCGGATCTCCGCCCGCTGCCGCGTCGTAGATCCCAAGTGCGAGGCGGTCGACGGCGAGCGCGTTGGGCAGCCGCAGCTCCACCCGCCAGCCACCGCCATCTTCCTGCCACTGGCCGGAGAGCCGATCGGGCCAGCCGGGCACCGGCGGGTCGAGCAGGCGCGCGTCGAAGGGTCCCGGCGCGGCGCTGGCGAGCAGGTAGCGCAGGCGGATGTCGCCCCGGTCCAGTTCGAGCACCACATGGTCGGCGCGCAACGCGCCGGCATCCCCGGCATCGGCCCGGCTGCGCTGGGTGCCGCGCTGCTGCACGTACAGGTAGAGCCCGCCCGCGTCCTCGGCCAGCAGCACGCTGCCGCGCGGGCCCAGCGGTTGGCTCCAGGGCGTGAGCGGGGCCCAATCGTCACCGTAGCCGTCGACAGTGATCGGGTTGGCGGCCTGCTGCACGTACCAGCCGCGGCTCGATTGCGGCAATGCGGCGCCGGTCGCCACCAGGCTGCGCGCGACCGCCCGCGCCGAGGCGACGAGCGCCTGCGCCTGGCCCTCGCGAAGCAGGGTTTCCATCTGGCGCACGTACAGCCAGCCGGCGACCGGCAGCGCCAACGTGCACAGAGCAACCAGCAGCAGCTTGCGGCGCAGATTCATCGCGTGAGCTTGGCGCAAGGCCGCGCCGCCGGCTAGCGGCGCGCGGCGGCCCCGCGCTGGTAGGTGCTGCCGACCACCACGCGCATGAATTCGTCCAGCAGTTCGGCGCGCCTCGGGTCGTTGTCGGGGAAGCTCAGCGACCAGCTCAGGCGGATGCCCGAAGCCTGGCCCGGATCACAGAACACCACCGCGTCATCGACGCGGTCGCTGCCCAGGAACACCAGCGCCTCGCAGGCCATGCTGCGATGACGCACCGGGAACCGGCTCGCCTTGGCCAGCGGGTCCAGCTGAAGGTAGTGCTTGCGGTCGGCATCCAGCTCGGCTTCCAGGCTGGGCAGCTTGCGCGGCCACACGTTGAGCACCATCACGCCGACCGGCTCGCCCGTCCATTCGCCCTGGTAGATGACCAGGTCCACGCCGATCCCGCGGGCATAGGTACAGCAGTCGGCCGTCCAGCCGGCCGGCGCCCTGGCGTGGATGGTCCAGCCGGGTACCTTGCCGTCGGGCTTGCCCTGCGCGGTGACCTCATCGGCCGGGCGCCCAGCCGCGTGGATGACGGACGCCGACAGCAGCCACACCAGCGCAGCAAGCCCGCGCCTCACGGCTTCCACCGGTAGCCCACGCCGTGCACGGTTTCGATCGCGTCGAAATCGGGCGCCACCGCGACGAATTTCTTGCGGATGCGCTTGATGTGCGAGGTGATGGTGGCGTCGTCCACCACCAATTCCGCCTCGCGCATCAGCTGGTCGCGGTTCTTGACGTGGCCGGGGAAGCGCACCAGCGTGTGCACCATCCAGAACTCGGTGACGGTGAGCGGGATCTCGGCGTCGTTCCAGGTCACGCGCATGCGCTCGGACTCGAGCTTGAGCGGGCCGTGCGCGATCACCGTCTCGTTGGACGCCGGCACCTTGAGCGACTCGATGCGCCGGAACAGCGCCGCGATGCGGGCGGCAAGCTGATGCAGGCTGGTGTCCTTGGAAAGATAGTCGTCCGCGCCCAGGCGCAAGCCGGAGATCACATCGAAGTCGGAGTCGCGCGCAGTCAGAAAGATGATCGGCAGCGTCGCCGACTTGGCGCGCAGCTCGCGGCATAGGTCAAAGCCGCCTTCGGGCTCGTCGCCCAGGCCGATGTCGATGATCACCAGCTCCGGCAGCTTCATCGCGAAGGCGGCGGAGGCGTCCTGCCGCGAGCCATAGCCGCGCGTGTCGTAGCCGAAGCGGTTGAGCGCCTCGACGTAGTTGGCACGGATGAGCGGTTCGTCCTCGACGATGGCAATGCTGCGGCCCATGCTGGTCTCCCTGTGGTGGCGCGCAGCGTGCTATGCGCATCGCATTGGTGCAAGCCGCATCGTGCGCAAGCCCGCGTTTTGCCCGATCCGGCCTTCGCTTTGCCCCTGCGCCGACGCCATGTACGCCCGCGGGGACGGTTCCATGGAGCGCAGTTCAGGAGACGACACCATGCCCAGCGCCCCGACCCAAGATCCCAACGCCGAGCTGCGCCATTTCGAGCCCTTGCGTGTGGTGCTGGCGCTGGGCGCCTTGTTGCTGGGCCTGGTGATGGGCATCCACTAGAGGTGAAAGCCATGTCTGCCGATACGTTCGACCCGTTTGCCGTGGAAGGCGTTCAGGCACCCGCCGTGCATGGAGGCGCGGCGGGTGCGGGCGAGGAGCCCGATCCCGACTGGCAGCCGCTCTGAAGCACGCTTCATCGCAACTCCGTACAGCCAAGCCGTTCCTTCTCCCCTCCTCGCGAGGGGACTTTTTTTTCCTGGCGGACTGAACCGTTGGCGCCGGGAACCAAACCGCAGGAGCCCTGTCAGACCTCCCGGCGGGCGTCATCCATTGCCGTGGATCACCGCTGCCGCTTGGCGGCGGCGCCAAGACGCCCGCTCTGGTGGACTCCTCATGCGTCCCAATCCGACGACGCTTTATCCCGGTGCAGTCCCTGCACCGGGATTTTTCTTTGCCGCTTCAGCCGATGGCACGGCGCATCGCGTCGATGACTTGCGCGTAGTCGGGCGCACCGAAGATCGCCGAACCGGCGACGAAGGTATCGGCGCCTGCCGCAGCGATTTCGCCGATGTTCGCCGCGCTTACGCCGCCGTCGATCTCCAGCCGGATCGCGAGGCCGCTTTCGTCGATGCGCCGGCGCACTTCGCGCACTTTGTTGAGCGCCTCGGGGATGAACTTCTGCCCGCCGAAGCCGGGATTGACCGACATGATCAGCACCAGGTCGAGCTTGTCCAGCACGTGGTCCAGCCAGTTGAGCGGCGTGGCCGGATTGAACACCAGGCCCACCTGGCAGCCGGCATCCTTGATCACGCCGATGGTGCGGTCCACGTGCTCGCTGGCTTCCGGATGGAAGCTGACCAGACTCGCCCCGGCCTTGGCGAAATCCGGCGCGATGCGGTCGACCGGCTTGACCATCAGGTGCACGTCGATCGGAGCGCCGATGCCGTAGTCGCGCAGGGCCTTGAGCACCATCGGGCCCATGGTGAGGTTGGGTACGTAGTGGTTGTCCATCACGTCGAAGTGCACCCAGTCGCCGCCCGCGGCCAGCACCTTGGCGGTGTCCTCGCCCAGCCGGGCAAAGTCGGCGGAGAGGATGGAGGGAGCGATGACGGGGGTCTGCTTGCTCATGTCGGGGCCTGCGTGGGTGGGTTTCCAGCCGTTCGCCCCGAGCGTAGCCGCGGCGGAGCCGAAGGATCGGTAGCGGTTTGCGTTACTTGAAGCCCTTTTCCGCCTTGATCCGCTCGTAGGCCGCGTTGATCTCGCTGGCGCGGGCCTCGGCCTGCTTGCGCATCGCCTCGGGCAAGTCGCCCAGGCGGTCGGGATGGTGTTCGGAGATCAGCTTGCGGTAGGCGCGCTTGATGGCGCGCTCGTCGGCGCCGCGCTCGATGCCGAGCACGGCATACGGGTCCGGGCCATGGGCGGCGCGGTGCGGCGGCACGTAGCCACCGTAGCCGCGCCGGCGATCGCCGGCGGCCGCGTTCCAGGCGTAGCCCTTCATCGCCATCAGCGCCATCAGCTCCATGTCGCTGATGCGCAGCGCGAAAGCGAGCTGGCGCAGGATCGCCATCTTTTCCGGCGGCGGGTTGCCTTCGGCCAGCACCGTCTCGATCACCACGTCCAGCACGGGAAATGCGTGGTCACGGCGCAGGCCGACCCACTGGCGCAGGCCCTCGATCGGCGGGCGCACGTCGAACTCCGGCTGCTTGCCCTGGTTGAAGGCGGCGATGGCTTCCTTGCGCTGTTCACCGGAGAGGCCCATGCGCGTCATCAGCCGTTCGGCGATGGCGATCTCCGCCTCGGACACGCGCCCGTCGGACTTTGCCACCGCGCCCAGCAGCGCGAACAGCGGCGTGACGAAGCCGCCCGCCTGCGGCGTGGCGCGGTAGCGCTGGCTCTGGCGCAGGCTGTCGATGACGAAGCCGATCGCCGCACCGACCAGGGCGCCGGGAATGCCGTGGCCGAGGATCAGCCCTACGAAGGCCAGGACCAGCGTGGTGGACAGACTCATGGATGCGCCTGCGCAGCAGGCTCCTGCGCGCTGTACCAGCGCGCCAGGGCGTCCAGCTCGGCGTCGCTCACCGGCCCGATCGCCGCGCGCATCACGGCCACGTCGCGGCGGCCGTCGCGGTACTGCGCCAGCGCATTGCGCAGGTAGTCCAGGCGCTGCCCGGCCAGGTTCGGCGCACCGGGCATCTGCGCGATGCCG
The DNA here is from genome assembly GCF_035943815.1 of Frateuria sp. GTDB lineage: Bacteria > Pseudomonadota > Gammaproteobacteria > Xanthomonadales > Rhodanobacteraceae > Frateuria_A. The sequence goes on along the minus strand of NZ_DASZBU010000005.1, from coordinate 248,263 downwards.
GTCTCGCCGTGGCAGGCGGCGCACAGGCCCAGACGGGCCGGACGGGCGGGCGCGGCGGCAAAGGCGGGCAGGGCGGCGGCCAGCAGCGCCGCGAGCAGAACGAGTCGCATCGGCAAGGCTTGGAGCGAGATGGATTCCCGGAACGCGCGATTCTAGCAGCGCCCCGGCGCCTGCCCGCGCGCGGCGCCGCTAGAATAGGCATTCCCCTGAGCCTGCGGACCCAAGCCCGTGCCCACCACCCTGCTGCAATCGAACCTGCCCGGCCTGGACCTGATCCACCGCGGCAAGGTGCGCGACGTCTACGCGCTTTCCGGCGACCGGCTGCTGATCGTGGCCACCGACCGCCTGTCCGCCTTCGACGTGGTTCTGCCCGACCCGATCCCCGGCAAGGGCGAGATGCTCACGCAGATCTCCAACTTCTGGTTCGACAAGACCGCACACATCATCCCCAACCACCTGCTCGAGGTACCGCTGGGCGAGGTGCTGCCCAAGGGCACCGACCTGTCGCTCTATGCCGGCCGCGCGGTGGTGACGCGGAGGCTCAAGCCGGTGCCTGTGGAGGCGATCGCGCGCGGCTACCTGATCGGCTCGGGTTGGAAGGACTACCAGGCCAGCGGCAAGCTCTGCGGCATCACGCTGCCGGCGGGCCTGAAGCAGGCGCAACAGCTGCCCGAACCGATCTTCACGCCCTCGACCAAGGCCGCGGTGGGCGACCACGACCAGAACGTGAGCTTCGATGCGGTCGTCGATGCCGTAGGCCGCGAACTGGCGCAAAAGGTGCGCGAGGCCACGCTGGCGATCTACCGCTGGGCTGCCGACTATGCCGCCGAGCGCGGCATCATCATCGCCGACACCAAGTTCGAGTTCGGCACCGACGCCGACGGCAAGCTCTACGTGATGGACGAGATGCTCACGCCTGACTCCTCGCGCTTCTGGCCGGCCGACGAATACCGCACCGGCATCAGCCCGCCCAGCTACGACAAGCAGTTCGTGCGTGATTACCTGGAGACGCTGGACTGGAACAAGAAGGCGCCGGGCCCGCACATCCCCGGCGAGGTGATCGAACGCACCCGCGCCAAGTACGCCGAGGCGCTTGAGCGGCTGGCCGGCATCCGGCTCGACTGATCCGCCGACGAAAGGGGCAACCATGCGCAGCATGCAGAACTGGCTCGACGGCTACAGCGCCGACCACCGCAACCCGATCAATCAGGCCTTGCACTGGATCTGCGTGCCGCCGATCGTGTGGACCGTGGTCGCGCTGCTGTGGACCGTGCCGGTGCCGGCTGCCTGGCTCAAGCCCGGTGCCTGGGCGGTGTTCGCCATGGTCGCGGCGTTCGCCTGGTACTGGAAGCATTCGCACCGCCTGGGCGGCGCGCTGCTGGTGGCCTTCGTGCTGTTGGCCCTGTTCACCGCCTGGCTGTTCGATGTGCTCGGTCCGGTACGCCTGCGCTGGACGGCGATCGTGGTGTTCGTCGTCGCATGGATCGGCCAGTTCATCGGCCACCATTACGAAGGCCACCGGCCCAGCTTCCTCACCGACCTTTCCTACCTGCTGGTCGGCCCCGCCTGGCTTATGGAAAAGCTGCTGCGCAAGCTCGGCTTCAAGGCGCAGTCCTGATGCAGACCCTGCTCACCCTGCTCAGCACCCTGCTCTGGTGGGTGCTCTACGGCTCGATCGCGGCGCTGGCCGCCAGCCTGATCGCCTGGCCGGTCCTGCGCTGGAGCGAGCGTACCGAGGTGGTGTTCAACCGCGTGTACCTGGCCTGCCTGCTGTGGTGCCTGTTCGGGCTGCTGCTGGTGGTGCTGGTGGCCGCGCATGAGGGCCACCTCAAGCCCCCTTACGGGCCGCTGCTCGCCTCGTTGCCGCTGCGCCTCGCGCTGGTGGTCGACATGGCCGTCGGCGCGCTGCTGCTCTGGCGGCTGATCCCGCGCGTGGATGCGCGGCGGATCCGCCCGACCAGCGCCTGCATGGCGGTGGCCGCGGTGATCGCGGTGGCCTTCGGCATCGCCACCAGCCTGGCATAGGCATCGTCGAGCCCACCGCTTCCACGCGTTCGGTGGGCCGAAGATCACTCTAAGGTTCGCGCGGCGGCGTACCAGGTTCGCCGAAATCGGGCATGCCCCCTGGCGTCCAGCCGATCGGCTGGATGCGCGGGGCGCGGCGCGGCGTGCACTTCCAGCCGGGGCCGCCGTTGGCGTGGTAGATGATCCAGTCGCGGCCGTCCGTATCCTTGAAGAAACCGTTGTGGCCGGGCGCATAGACGCCATTGCGCACCGAGCTGGCGAACACCGGTCGCGGCGATTTCTTCCACGACTTCGGATCGAGCAGATCGGCACTGCCGTCCGCCTGCAGCAGCCCCAGCGCGTAATCGTCCGACCAGCAGGCGCTGGCCGAGTAGCTCAGGAACAGCTTGCCGTCCGGCCCCTGCAGGAACTCCGGCGCCTCCAGGATCTTGCGTCCGCCCTGCATCTCCCACGTGTAGGTGGGCGCGGCGATGTCCACCTGCGGCGAGGCGAGCGTCCAGGGGTCGGCCATCGGCGCGATCACCAGGTCGCTGTGGTCGCCGACGTAGGCCGAATAGACGAAGTACCAGCGGCCGGCATGCTCGAACACGGTGCCGTCGATGCCGGTATGCGCCGTCTTGAGCATGCCCCGCTCGATCCAGCGGCCGCGGGTGGGATCGGGCGAGGCATTCTCCAGCACGAATACATGGCGGTGCGCATCGTCGTCGTGCTGCTTGTCCGCTGCGGTGAAGTACAGGTACCACTTGCCCCGGATGTAGTGCAGCTCCGGCGCCCACACCGAAGTCGACGCCGCGCCGCGGGCCGGCGCACGCCATACGACCACCGGCGGGGCGTCGGCCAGCCGCCACAGATCGGTGGTGCGGCGCAGCTCGATGTGGTCGCGCGAGGTGCTGGTGTAGTAGTAGACGCCGCCGCGCTGGATCACCCACGGATCGGGACCCGAGGGCAGCAGCGGCGCGGCGTAGTCGTGCACGCCGGCTGCGTGCGCCTGGACGCCGGCGAACAGCAGGGCCAGGCTTGCGAGGATCGAGCGGTAGCGCATCACGGGCGGAAGTCTCCAGGCCGAAGGCCGTACTGCACGGCCGGTGGGGAGCGGCGGTGCCTGCCCGCCGCTCCGCTGTCGATTACTGCAGCACCCACTGCTGGGTGCCCAGGCCGTTGTCGGTATAGGTCTGCAATTGCGTGCCGGCCGTGGTCGAGCCGGCCGGATCGTCCAGCGCAAGATCGCCCGAGGCGCGGGTGATCAGCTTGTAGCTGCCGTGGCCGACGTCGACCACCTGCCAGCTCTGGTTGGCGTTGCCCACGCAACCCCACAGCGTGACCGGGTTGCCGCGGGTCGTGCTCCCCCCGGTGTTGTCCAGGCACAGGCCGGTGGCCTGGTTCTGCAGGCTGAAGTAGCCGTCGCCCTGCGCGTGGAAGGTCCAGCGCTGCACGCTCAGGCCATTGCAGGTCCACAGCTCGGCCGCGGTGTTGTTCGCGGTCGACCAGCCGGTGTTGTCCAGGCACAGGCCGGGGGCGTACACGTTCTGCAGGGCCCAGGTCGAGCCGTCGGCCGGCAGCCGGTTCCAGGGCATGTGACCGAAGTAGGTGATGCAGCCGCCATTGAGGTAGTCGGAGGCCAGTTCGAGGATGCCCGAGCCGTCCGCCTCCGGCAGCAAGGCCGAGGAATAGTTGGGACAGTAGTTGTCGTACGCCCCTGGCACCTGCACCGGCGCATCGATGGTGAACCAGTTGCCCGTGCCATCGGCGTGCGTGTTGGCAAACAGCACCTTGCCGTTGGACGGCGAGACGCTGCCGTTGGACTCGTACATCACCTGCCCCACCAGCAGGATCGCGCCGTTGGCGGCGGACAGCACCGAGGGCGACCAGTGGTTGAGCGGCGCGTGCTCCAGATACTGGCCGGTGGCCGTCTGCACCTTCGTTCCCATGTTGGTGGGATCGCCGAAGTACCAGCCATCCACCGACAGGCGCGAGAACACCGTGCATGCCGCCGGGCCGCACAGTTCGTAGCTCATGAAGAAGTGGCCGTTGGGCAGCGGGCTGACCGTGATCATGCCGGGCCGGTCGTTCGCGAGCGTGCTGCGCACGGTATCGGTGCGGTCCTGCCAGTTGACGCCGTCGTAGCTGCGGATCTGCGCCAGCTTCTGGCTGCAGCAGGGGTCGGTCTCGTCGGACCAGAACATCACCAGCGCGCCGTCGTTGGCCACCTCGAACTCCGGTTCCCATAGCCCATGGTTCGCGTCGCCCGCCCGCACCGGGGTGCTGTGATAGCTCCAGTGCGCGCCCTGGTCGGTGCTGGTGTAGACCTCGATCGCCGGCACGCCGCCGGAGAAATACGAGGCTGCGGACAACAGCGTGCCAGCGGGCAGGCTGCCGACCGCGCGCGGCAGTTCGTACAGCGTCGCGCAGCAACGCTCGCTGCTGCCGCCGATCACAGGCACGGGACCGAGCGTGCTCCAGCTGGCGCCATCGTCGGTGCTCTGGAAGATGATGCCGTTGGTGCTGGCGATGAGCCGCCCATTGGCATAGGCCGGCGCGTGCGCGAGGCGTACCACGCGCGGGTACAGCGTGCTCCCCTGCAGCACCGTGCCGCTGGCCGCCCGCGCGCCGGGCGCGAGGACCATCGCAAACAACAGCATGGTCCACTGCACCCAGGGCTTGCCGAAGATCGTCCGCATGTCTCCTCCCAGGCCGCGTCCGCGGCCGCGAAAGGAACGGCGAAGCCTTTCTGCGGCGTCATTCCCATTGGAGCGGGAATGACGTTACGAAAAAGCACCCCGACGTTCCCGATAGCGCCGGTAGCGCCGGCGTGCGCTCCCCTGTCGATTCGCCAGCCGCGTCAGTCGCCGGCAGTGGCCGGGTCCAGTTGCACGTAGTCGACGTCGGCCGGGCGCCCCGCGCCCTCGAGCACTACGGTGTTGTCGCCCTCGCGCAGAGGGCCGCTGGCGGTGGCCAGGTGCCAACCGTCACGCTCGGCGCGGTCGCTCGTCTTCCAGACCGCGCCATTGACGCGCAGCACGGGTAGCGCTGGCTCGAAGCCGAGGTCCTGCCAGCGGATCGTGGCGCGGTAGATGCCGCCTACCGGCACGTGTACCGGGAAGGTGAGCTGCCCGCCGGGCGAGGAGGCGATGCGCGCCTTGGCGCCGTTGGAGGCCGTCGCATCGCCGATGCGCACCGACCAGCGCCGTATCGCGTCCTCGGCTTCATAGCGATCGAAGCGCGCGGGCGCGTCGGCATACATGACGATGTTCCTGCGCGCGTCCGCCGGATCGCCGGCGGTGGACGAGGTGGTCGCGTGCCACAGCTTTCCGCCGGGCATGGACAAGAGCGCCTGCGTCCAGCCGGCGTGGATGTTGCCGGTGAGCTTCTGCACCGGCGCCTCGGCTTCCCACCAGGGACCGCGGCCGCCGTCGTTGTTCCAGTAGATGCTGTGCCCGGCGGGATCGCCGTCACCGCCCGCGCGTTCTGCCAGCACCGCGATCACGCCGGGACCCTTGTGCCATGGCAGCCAGCGCACGATCGGCGAAGCGGCCGGCCAGGCACCGGCGGCCGTGCGCACCTGCGTGCCGCGGTCGGACGGATCGCCCCAGTCCAGGCCGTCGGCGCTGGTCTTGAGATAGACCTGCCCGTTGCGCGGGCCGTCGATGTCTTCGTAGGTCATCACGTAGCGGCCGTCCGGCAGGCGGTCGACCACCGCCATGCCCGGGCGCTCGACGCCGCCGGGGATGGCCACGTCCACCTTCTCCTCGCCCCACGTACGTCCACCGTCGGTGGAAAGCTTGTGCGCGAGCAGCTGGTTGAAGCCGGCCTCCTTGTGCGCCTCGCTGGAGTAGTAGGCGACCAGCCGCCCGTCGTCCAGGCGGTGGACGTTGGGCTCCCACACGCCGTGGTTGTCCTTGTCGCTCGGATTGCCGCCGCCCTTCACGATCGAGCCGCGGTAACGCCAGCTGCGGCCGCCGTCGGTGGAGGCGTAGAGCTGCAGGTCCTCGGCCACCAGCCGCCCCTCGGCGTCGTTGCCGGTGGCATTGGCGGCCAGCAGCAGCGTGCCTGCCGGCAGGTCGGCGCTGGGACGCGCCAGCTCGGACAGGTGCGGCTGCCAGCGCAATTGCCAGCGGGTGGCGTCGCCGTGGGCCTGGTCGGTGACATTGGAAAGGAAGCGCCAGTGCACGCCATCGTCGACGCTCTCGTACAACGGGATGCCGCCCATGCCGTCGCGCTCGAACACCATCAGCATGCGGCCGTTGGACGCCGCCTGCGGCTGGTGCGCCAGGCGCACCGCCGAGACGTAGCCGGTACCGTCGGCCAGCACCTGGCCGCGCGTGGAAGGCGGTGCGGACGCCGCGAGGGACGCAACGCCGGCGCCCGCGAGCACGCAGCCCAGGGCCAGGGAAAGGACTCGCTTCATGGGCGCACTCCGGAAGAAGAAAACGGCCGGCGCACGGCGGCCGCCGGCGTGCCGGCGGAACAGCCGAACAGCGCCAGCGGCACCGACTGCGCCATCGCACGGTAGCCGGCGTCGTTGGGATGGATGTGGTCGCCGCTCTCCAGCGACGGGCGCAGTCGCGAGGGCTGCGCCGGATCGCGCAGCACCGCGTCGAAATCGATCACCGCGTCGAACGGCGCCCGCGTGCGGATCCAGGCATTGACTGTCTTGCGCGCCGCCTCGCCCTGCTCCGAATAGGCCCGGTCGGTGCCGCCGAAAGGCGGCAGCGTGGCGCCATAGACGCGCAGCCCGCACTGATGTGCGGAGCGCGCGATGCGCTCGAGGCCCGCCACGACCGGTGCCGCGAGCGCCCGCGCCTCGGGCAGCGGCTGCCCGGTGGCCCGCGCGGCCATGGTCGGCTCGCCGATGTCGTTGATGCCGCCCAACAGCATCAGGTAGCGCGCGCCAGGCACGTCGAGCACGTCGGACGCCAGCCGCGACACCATGCTCGCGCCCTGACTGAAATCGCCCCGTGCCGCAGCCACCTGGTTGCCGTCGATGCCGGCGTTGACGACCGCCTGCCCGCAACGTGCCGCCCGCAGGCGCCCGGCCAGGCGTTCAGGATAGCTGCCGCCCGGGCTGGCGCGGAAGCCGTTGGTGATGGAATCGCCCAGCGTGACGATCGCCCCAGTGGCTCCCGGGGCCTGGACATCGACGCGCGTCAGCCAGTCGGAGCCGGGAGCGATCGTCGGATGCGGGATCCGGGCGACCTGCGAGAAATCCCCGACGGCCGATAACGCCTGGCCATAGCGCGCATCCGGATGCCAAGTGGAGGCGACCGCGGCGGCGGGCACGAACAGGCTGACCGCGATCGCTTCACCGGCACGTACGCGCATGGCCAGCGGGTCGCTGTCGATCGCTCCCCCGGCGGGGATCGTCACCTCGCGCGCGCCCGCGAAGGCGACGGAAGCCAAGGAACTGCTGACCACGGCCAAAGGCGCTCCTGCCGCAGGCCGGGCCACCGTGACCGCGCCCAAATGCAGCGGCCGGTCACCGTAGCGGTTGTCCAGATGCAGCCGCAGGCGTGCGCCCGAAGCGTCCAGGCGCACCACCATCCGCAGCGTGCGCCCATCCACCTCCGGGTTGCGCGGCGGCACGCGCAGCACCGGATTGGCGATCATCGGCGCGCGCAACGGGGCAGCGGCCCACGCCGCCACCCAATGAGGAGCCCCGGCGAGGGATGGCCCGGCGTGGGCCGGCGCGCCAAGCACGCCGGCCAAGGCCAGCAGCAGGCCGACCCGGCTTGTCCGGCTACCCGCAGCAGTCATGCGCACGCCTCCCTTGCAAGGAAGCGGAGGCGGCGATGGCGGCCGGGGAGGAGTACCGCCATCGCCGTCCCGCTCACAGCTTGAAGCGCACGCCCACACCCACGGTGCGGTCCTGGTAGCGGATGTCGCGCGGCCGCGAGGTGCCGTCGCCCCAGTACTGGTGCAGGTCCTGGCCGGTCAGGTTGGTGGCCGAGAACACCACGGTGGTGTGCGGGTTGACGTCGTAGCCGATCGACAGGTCGAGCTGGTTGGCCGGCTCGATCTCGTCGTGGTTGCCGGCCACCGTCGGCTGCGTGAAGAAGTCGATGAAGCGGCTGCGGTAGTTGTAGGCAAGGCGTGCGGAGAAGCCGTACTTCTCGTACATCAGCACGGCGTTGCCGTTGCGCTTGGACACGTTCTGCAGCGGCGAGGCCACGACCGGGCCGCCGATGAACTGCGGCGAGCGGGTGGAGCCGTCGATGTAGGTGTAGTTCAACTGCACGCCCAGCCCGCTCAACGCGCCGGGCAGGAAGTCGAAGAACTGCTGGTAGGCCACCTCGGCGCCGTCCAGATGGCCGCTGCCGGCGCTCTGCGGCGAGGACAGCTGGTAGGCCTGGCCGCCGATCGTCACGTCAGTCACGTAGTTCTGGATGTAGCCGTTGATGTCGCGGTAGAACACGCCGCCGCTGACGTAGCCGGCCGGCGCGAAATACCACTCCAGCGAGGCGTCGTAGTTGTTCGACTTGATCGGCTTGAGGTCCGGGTTGCCGCTGGCCGCGGCGCCCGCGCGGTTGATCGTGCCGGGGTTGAGCGAGATCGACGGGTTGAGCTGGCCGAAGTCGGGGTAGGTCACCGTCTTGGCGGCCACCAGGCGCAGCTGCAGGGCGTCGGTGAAGTGCAGGTTGAAGCTGAGGTTGGGCAGGTACACCGGCTCGCTGGTGTTCACCGACAGCGGCGAATAGATGCTGGTGGCCGCGTTGAAGGAGAACGCATCGAGGTTGCGCCTGACGCGCTCGACGCGCATGCCCAGCAGGCCGTCCGCCGGCAGGCCGAACAGCGTGGTGTCGTAGGCCGCCTGCAGGTAGCCGGCGAGGGTCTTCTCGTCGATGTTGTAGTAGCGGCCGGGGTTCACCGGCGGACGGCCGCCGGGCAGGCCGTACAGGCCACGGATCGCGTCGGCGTTGCCGGTGAGGTAGTTGAAGCAGCCGGTCAGCCACGAGACCGGGATGGCCGAGGTGGTCGGCATCGAGCAGAAGTAGCTGCTCGGGAAGCGCGCGGTGACCTGGTTGGCCGGGTTCGGCGTGGCGACGATGTTGCCGGTGCCGGCGCCGCCCGGCGGCGGCGTGGAGATCTCCACGCTGCCGGTGTACTGGGCCTTGTGGTCGGCGTAGCGCAGGCCGAAGTCGAGGTAGCTGAAGAAGCTGCCGTTGAGGTCGAGGTTGCCGTCGCCGCGCCAGGCCCACTGCTTGCCGCGCTGGGTGTTCCAGGTCTGGAACAGGCCGTTCAGATAATAGTTGTTCGGGTCGAGCTGTGCGTTGTTGCCCAGCGACCAGTTCTGCTGGTTGCCGGCGGTGCCGTTCCACACCGTGGTCACCGGCCCCTTGAGGAAGGTGTCGACGATGAAGGTGTTGGTGTCGAACGAGGTCGAGCCATAGGACAGGTCCGAACTCAGGCGCAGACGGTCACCATGCCACTTCACGCCGACCGCGTGCTGCATGTCGCGGCCGTGCTGCAGGTGCGCCTGGGTGCTGGTCGCCGCATAGGTGTTGCCGGTCCAGCTGCCGCTGGAGGCGTCGCAGATGGTCTGGCCGGCGAACGGCGAGCCGGTGAGCTGGTCGGCGTAGCAGTTGTTGCCGACGGTCAGGTTGCTCGGCGTCACCGCGCCGACCGGGAAGGAGAAATAGAACGGCTGGTTGTATTGGTCCGAATCCCAGTCGTACAGGCCCTCGGCGTAGACCTCGGTGCTGTCGTTGGGTTTCCACTGCAGCGCGTAGTTCAGCTCGGGGCGCTGGCGGTAGCCGATGTTGTAGTCCGCGCCGAAACCGTTGGGCGCGGCGATCAGGTTGCCCGAAGCGGTGCGCATCGGTGTGCCGGTGCCGTCCCGCAGCACCTTGGGAAAGTCGCCCCACACCGCGTCGTACTGGTAGTGCTGCGCCATGAAGCTGGCGTTGGCCAGCGCGCCGATCTCGCCGATGCCGGTCTGCCAGCGGTCGCTCATCAGCACGCTGAAGTTGGGGTCGGTGCGACCGCCGTACTTGCTGTGCGTGGCGGTGTAGGTCGCCGCGACCTTGGCGCCGTCGAAGTCGAACGGGCGGTAGAGCTGCATGTCGACCACGCCGGCGATGCCGCCGTCGGGCAGGCTCGCCTCGCTGCTCTTGTAGACCTGCACCGTCTTGACCGCAGTGGCCGGCAGGTTCTGGAAGGCGAAGCCGCGGCCCACGCCGCTGAAGATCTCGCGGCCGTTGAGCGTGGTGATCACGTTGGGCAGGCCGCGCACCACGACCGAGCCGGTCTCGCCCTGGAAGCCTTGCGCGATCTGCACGCCGGTGATGCGCTGCATGGCGTCGGCCACGCTGTTGTCCGGCAGCTTGCCGATGTCCTCGGCGACGATCGAATCGACCACCATGCGCGCGTCCTGCTTGAGCGTCTGCGCGCTCGAAAGGCTCTGACGCAGCGGCGTGACGGTCACCTGCGAGAGGTTGACCGCGCTCTGCTTGTCATCGCGCTTGGCCGTAGCGCTCTTGTGCGGCTTGGCCTGCGCGTCCTGCGTGGTGGTGCTGGCGGCGGACTGGGTGTCGTTGCCGGCCTGCGCCTGCGCGTCTTGCGCATGCGCCGAGCCGAAGGCTGCGGCGATGGCCGCCGCGAGGATCGTCACCGGAATACGGTTGCGGTACATGAGTGGAAACCTCCCGTCAGGAAATCGTGGCCGCCGGAGCGTCCGGCGACATGCTTGGTCTGGGCGCTGCGCGGTTGCCGCCGCGCAGCGAAAAAAAGTGGAACCTTCGGCTGCTACTTCGTCTTGGCCGCCGGCGCGGGGTAGCTCGCCGCCGCCTCCGGCACCACACCGCGCGGCGTGTGGGAAAGCGCGCGCAGGATCTCGGCCTCGCGCTCGCGGTACGGCGTCCCGTCGCCATGCAGCAGGTCGTGGAACCAGATCGTCGGCGGCTGCAGGGTGTACGGGCGCTGCCACGAGTCCCACGGCAGCGTGGTCTGCGTGCGCCCTTCGACGAAGCCCCAGTTGACCATGCCCACGTCCAGCTTCTTGGCCAGCGGGAGCACGCCGTCGATGGTCGAGCCGGCGCCGCGCGCCATGTATTCGGTGCAGATCAGCGGACGGCCGTAGCGCGCCAGCTGCTTCACGCGCGCGGCGAACTCCTCCGGCCAGCCGTAGTTGTGGAAGCTGATCACGTCGGACTGCTCGAGCTGGGTGCGCTCGACCGCATTGAGCTTGTCCAGGTCCGACCAGTCCGCGTCGTGCCACACGCCGCTGGTGAGCGGCTGCGTCGGCGCAGCGCTGCGCGCCCAGGCGAACACTTGCGGCAGCAACTTCGCCACCAGGGCGACCTTGTCCTTCGGCTCGCGGGCGTCGTAATTGCCGCCGCCGGGGTTGTCAGGTTCGTTCCACACGTCCCAGGCGAGCACGCGGTCGTCCTTGGCGAAGCGCCCGACGACGTCCTTCACATACTGCTCCAGCCGCGGATACTGGCTGGGATCGGCCATCGCCACGCCGGGGCTCTGCACCCAGCCGGAGTTGTGCACGCCGGGGATCGGTGGATGCTGGGGCCCGAGCTTGGGTTCCGGATCCCAGCACGAGTCGAACAGCACGAAGATCGGCTTGATGCCGTGCCTGTGCGCGATGGCGAGGAACTGGTCGATGCGCCGCTTGAAGCCGTCCGGGTCCTGCTTCCACAGCAGGTCGTGCAGGAACACGCGCATGGTGTTCATGCCCAGCTGCTGAGCCCAGCCCAGTTCCTTGTCGATGCGCGCCGGGTCGAAGGTGGCCGCCTGCCACATCTCCAGCTCGTTGATCGCGTCGGCGGGCACATAGTTGCTGCCCAGCGGCCAGGACTGATGCTCGTACCAGGCGTGCGCCTGCGCGCTGGTCCAGCGTGCCGGCGCATCGGCGGCCGGCGCACGCGGGGCGAACAGCGCCGCCGTTGCGAATGCCAGGGCCAACAGTGCGTGTTTCATGCCATCTCCCTCGTGATGCGCTGCGCTTGCGCGCGGCAAACGCTCCCCTGGGCGTCCCGCCAGGAACGCCCTTGCGGTTCGGTCTGTCCGGTCAGCGCTCGCCGTGCGCCGGCTCGGTGGTGAAGCGGTAGACGATCAAATTGCGGTAGACCTGCCCCGGCGCCAGCCGGGCCGAGCCGAAGGCCGGCTGGTTGGGCGTATCCGGATACAGCTGCGGCTCCAGCACGAAGGCGTCGCCCTGGCGGTAAACGTGCCCGCCCGTGCCGACCGTGGCGCCGTCCAGGAAATTGCCCGAGTAGAACTGCAGCCCCGGCTGCGCCGAACTCAGCGTCAACACGCGGCCGGAGTGCGGGTCTTCCACGCGCGCGACCATGCGTGGCGCCACCGCTGGTTTGCGGCTGATCACCCAGTTGTGGTCGTAGCCGTGGCCGTTGAGCAACTGCGGATCGGCGATGCGGATGTCGCGGCCGATCGCCTTGGGCTCGCGGAAGTCGAACGGCGTGCCGGCGACCTGGCGGACCTCGCCGGTGGGAATGGAGCCGGCATCGACCGGCAGATACGTATCGCCCGCGATGGTCAGGCGCTGCTCCATCACGCTGCCGGAGCCCTCGCCGGAAAGATTCCAGTAGGCGTGATTGCTGAGGTTGACGATGGTGGGCTTGTCGGTGGTCGCGCGGTACTCGATCGAGAGCTGGTCCTGATCGTCCAGCGTGTAGACCGCCGTCACCGACAGCTTGCCCGGATAGCCCATGTCGCCGTCGGGACTTACGTAGGTCAAGGTGACGCTGGCCTTGTCCGCGTCGTGGCTCACCGGGCCGATGGTCCACAGCACCTTGTCGAAGCCGCGCGTGCCGCCGTGCAACGAGTTGGGACCGTTGTTGACCGGTACCTGGTAGCTGTGGCCGTCGAGCACGAAGCGGCCCTTGGCGATGCGGTTGGCATAGCGGCCGACCGTGGCGCCGAAGTACTGCGGCTTGTCCAGGTAATCCGCGAGCGAGGCATAGCCGAGCACGATGTCGGCGAAACGGCCCTGGCGGTCCGGCACGCTGAGCGACTGCAGACTCGCGCCGTACGCGATCACCCGCGCCGAGAGGCCATGCGAGTTGCTCAGCACGACCGCCTCCACGGGCTTGCCGTCTGGCATCGCCCCGAACGCCTCGCGCTTGGCCATCGTGGCCGCGTGCACCGTCATCGACAGTGCCGCCAGGCCGAGCATCGAACCCATCCACCCTGCACGTCGCATGTCACCAGTGCCCCTAGCGCGGCTGTCGAAGTGAGGGCATGCAAGCACATTGTATGATTATCGTGCAAGCGTTCCGGCGCAGGAAAATTTTCTTGGTGCGACGCGCCATTGCACGTGCACGACCGGTCCGGACCCGCCGATTCCGCATGACATCGCCGCACGCACGATCGGCATCGATCCGCCCAAGCCGGACCACGGAGGCGCAAATTTTCTGCGCTGCGTCATCGACGCTTTCGTGGCCCGGATCGACAGGTCGAAAAAAATGCGCCACCGCACCTTGGCAGGACGCGCGTCGAATGCTTATAGTCGATTTGTATGACAAACCACCGGGCGCTGGCTGCGCCTTCCGCACGGATCGACCTACGTCACCCGGGAGCCGCACTTCATGAGGAAAACGAGCGCAGTTCGCAGCCTCTACGGGCATGTGATGCACGAGCTCGGTCAGCGCATCGTGGGCGGCAAGGTCAAGCCCGGCGACGTGCTGCCGCGCGAGGAGACGCTCGCCGAAAGCCTGCAGGTCAGCCGCACCGCGCTGCGCGAAGCGCTCAAGGTGCTGTCGGCCAAGGGCCTGATCGAGTCGCGCACCGGCGTGGGTGCGCGCGTGCTGGACAAGCGCCACTGGAACCAGCTCGACGCCGACGTGCTGGCCTGGCGCTGCGCCTCGATGCCGACCGACGATTTCGTCGACAAGCTGGTGGAGATGCGCGAGGTGATCGAGCCGGCCGCCGCCGCCAGCGCCGCACGCCGGCGCACTGCCGAGCAGCTCGCGGCGATCGACGTCGCCTTTCGCGCAATGGACGAAGCGCAGACGCTGGACGAGTGGACCGCCGCCGACCTGCAATTCCACGACGCGGTGCTGCACGCCACCGGCAACGAACTGCTGCAGTCGCTGTTCTCGGTGATCGAAACCGCGCTGGGCACCTTCTTCACCCTGTCCGCGCGCACCGCCAGCAACTTCAAGTATTCGCTGCCGCACCACCAGAAGGTGCTCGAGGCGATCCGCCGCAAGCAGCCGGAAGTGGCGCGCAAGGCAATGCATTCGATGATCGTCGACTCGCAGGCGAACCTGCAGCACAGCCGCGGCCGCGGCCGCAGGAAGGCCACGGCGTGAACACGTCGCTGCTTGGCCTGGACTGGGGCAGCACGCGGCTGCGCGCGTACCGCTTCGATGAGGCCGGCGGCGTCATGGACATGCGCGCGCTGCCCTGGGGCAGCCGGCAACTGCCGGCAGGCGGCTTTCCCGAGGCGTTCGCGCAAGCGGTCGAGGGCTGGCCGCGCGCGCCGGTGTTGGCCTGCGGCATGGTCGGCAGTCGCGGCGGCTGGCGCGAGGCGCCCTATCTCGATGCACCGTGCCGGCTGGACGCGCTGGCTGGCGCTCTGGCCGTGGTCGATGCGCCGGACGGACGCACCGTGCACATCGTGCCCGGGCTGCGCGATCCGGCCGGCCCCGACGTGATGCGCGGCGAGGAAACCCAGGTCGCCGGGGTGCTCGCGCAGGCTCCAACCCTCGCTGGCGAGGTGCGGCTGCTGATGCCCGGCACGCACAGCAAGTGGGTGCGCGTGCGCGACGGCGCGGTCGCGGGTTTCACCACGGTGATGACCGGCGAGCTGTTCGCGCTGGTGCGCGGGCACTCCGTACTCGGCGCAGGCCTGCCCGATGGCAGCGACGACCACGCCGCTTTCGCGCGCGGCGTGGCCGCGGCGCAGGCCTCGGGCGCGGCCGGCGGCCTGTCGCGCCTGTTCTCCACGCGGGCATTGATGCTCGAAGGCGTGCTGGCACCGGCCTCGGTGGCTGACTTCCTTTCCGGCCTGCTGATCGGCGACGAACTGCGCATGGCGCTGGCCGCCGATTGGGCCAGGCCCGGGGTACCGGTGCAGGTCGTCGGAGAAGACGCGCTCTGCGCCCGTTACCTGCTGGCCGCGCCGGCCTTCGGCCTGACGCTGCAACGCACCTCCGGCGCGCCCGCCGCGTCGGGCCTCTGGCAGGTCGCCGCCTCCGCGGGCCTGCTCCACGGACATTCGCACGCATGAACGAATTCAAGACCTGGCTCGAACCGCTTCCTCTGGTCGCCATCCTGCGCGGCCTTCGCCCCGACGAGGTACCGACGGTGGGCGATGCGCTGGTCGAGGCCGGCTTCCGCATCCTGGAGGTGCCGCTCAACTCGCCGCAACCGCTGCAGAGCATCCGTCGCATGGCCGAGCGCTACGGCGCCGAGCGGCTGGTCGGCGCGGGCACCGTGCTCGATCCGGCAGCGGTGCGCGGCATCGCCGACGCGGGCGGGCGCATCGTGGTGATGCCGCACGCCGACGTGGCGGTGATCCGCGCCGCCAAGCAGGCCGGGCTCTACTGCGTGCCTGGCGTGGCCACGCCAACCGAGGCCTTCGCCGCGCTCGCCGCGGGCGCCGACGCGTTGAAACTCTTTCCCGCCGAGCAGGCCTCGCCGGCCGTGCTCAAGGCCTGGCGCGCGGTGCTGCCGGCGGCCACCGCGGTGCTGCCTGTCGGCGGCGTCGCGCCCGACACCATGGGCCCATGGCTCGCCGCCGGTGCCGCCGGCTTCGGCATCGGCTCCTCGCTCTATGCGCCCGGTCGTGCGGCCGACGACGTCGGCACGCGCGCGCGGGCCTTCGCCCAGGCCTGGCGGCGCCATCTCGATTCGCAAGCGTCCAACGCTCTAGGAATTCGCGCATGAAGATCACCCGCCTCACCACCTTCGTCGTGCCGCCACGCTGGCTGTTCCTGCGCATCGATACCGATGCGGGGATCTGCGGCTGGGGGGAGCCGATCGTCGAAGGCCGTGCGCACACCATCGCCGCGGCGGTGGACGAGCTGTCCGACTACCTCGTCGGCAAGGACCCGCGCCGCATCGAAGACCTGTGGAGCGTGATGTACCGCGGCGGCTTCTACCGCGGCGGCCCGGTGCTGATGAGCGCGATCGCCGGCATCGACCAGGCGCTGTGGGACATCAAGGGCAAGGACCTGGGCCGTCCGGTGCATGACCTGCTCGGCGGCCGGGTGCGCGAGCGCATCCGCGTCTACTCGTGGATCGGCGGCGACCGGCCGGCCGACACCGCGCGTGCGGCCAAGGAGGCGGTCGCGCGCGGCTTCACCGCGGTCAAGATGAACGCCACCGAGGAGATGCAGTACGTCGATACCTACGAAAAGGTCGAGCAGGTGCTCGCCAACGTGCAGGCGGTGCGCGATGCGGTGGGCCCGCACGTCGGCCTGGGTCTGGATTTCCACGGCCGCGTGCACAAGCCGATGGCCAAGGTGCTGATGCGCGAGCTCGCCCCGTACAAGCTGATGTTCATCGAGGAACCGGTGCTGTCCGAGCATCTCGAGGCCTTGCCCGAGCTGGCCTCGATCTCGCCGGCGCCGATCGCGCTGGGCGAGCGCCTGTACTCGCGCTATGACTTCAAGCGCGTACTATCGATCGGTGGCGTGGACATCCTGCAGCCCGACCCCTCGCACGCAGGCGGCATCACCGAGACGCGCAAGATCGCCTCGATGGCCGAGGCCTACGACGTGGCGATCGCGCTGCACTGTCCGCTTGGCCCCATCGCGTTGGCCGCCAACCTGCAGTTGGATGCGGTTTGCCACAACGCCTTCATCCAGGAGCAGAGCCTGGGCATCCACTACAACGCCTCCAACGACCTGCTCGACTACGTCAGCGACCGCAGCGTGTTCGCCTACCAGGACGGCTTCGTCGCCATCCCTGGCGGCCCGGGCCTCGGCATCGGCGTGAACGAGGACTACGTGGCCGAGCGCGCCTCGGCCGGGCATCGCTGGCGCAACCCGGTCTGGCGGCATGCCGACGGCAGCGTGGCGGAATGGTGAGCATGGCCTTCGCCACCTACCCCAGCCTGGTCGACCGCACGGTGTTCGTCAGCGGCGGCGCCACCGGCATCGGCGCGGCGTTCGTCGAGCACTTCGCGCGCCAGGGCAGCCGCGTGGCCTTCATCGACCTCGACCGTGCGCACGGCGAGTCGCTGTGCGCGGAGCTGGCCGACGCCCGCCACCGGCCGCTGTTCCTGCCTTGCGACGTCACCGACCTGGATGCGCTCGCCGCGGCGATCGCGCAGGCTCGCGCGGCGAACGGCCCGATCGGCGTGCTGGTGAACAACGCCGCCAACGACGTGCGCCATGCGTTCGAGGACACCACCGCCACCGACTTCGACCGCAACATGGCGGTGAACCTGCGCCACCAGTACTTCGCCACGCAGGCGGTGCGCGAGGACATGCGGCACCTGGGCGGCGGTTCGGTGATCTGCCTGGGCTCGACCGGCTGGATGAAGAAGAACGCCGGCTATCCCATGTACGCGATGGCCAAGGCCGCCGTGCGCGGGCTGGTCAACGGCCTGGCGCGCGAGCTCGGCCACGACCGCATCCGCATCAACGCACTGGTGCCCGGCTGGGTGATCACCGAGAAGCAGCGCCGGCTCTGGCTCGATGCCGAGGGCGAAGCCGAAATCGCCCGCGTGCAGTGCCTGCCCGGTTACCTGATGGCCGACGACCTCGCCCGCGCCGCGCTGTTCCTGGCCGCCGACGACAGCCGCATGTGCACCGGTCAGGACTTCATCGTGGACGGCGGCTGGGTATGAACACGCCCGCCGCGGTCGCCTTCCAGGCCGGAAACACGCTGGGCGAGGGCATCGTCTGGTGCGACCGCGAGCAGGCGCTGTACTGGACCGACATCCATGCCGCCACGCTGTGGCGCTTCCGCCCGCGCGATGCCCGGGCCGACCGCTGGGCGATGCCCGAGCGGCTGGCCTGCATCGCGCTGTGCGAGGCCGATGGCTGGCTGCTGCTGGGACTCGCGTCGCGGCTGGCGTTCTTCCATCCGGCCAGCGCCGCCCTGGTGCCGATCGCCGAGGTGGAAACCGGCCTGCCCACGCGCCTCAACGATGGCGCCTGCGACCGCCAGGGTCGTTTCGTGTTCGGCACCCTGCACGAGCCGCCCACCGGCGGCGTGCGCCAGGCGATCGGCAGCTTCTACCGACTGAACGCGGATCTCTCGCTCGAGCGCCTGGACCTGCCCGGCGTCGCCATCAGCAACAGCCTCGCCTTCAGCCCGGACGGTCGCACGCTCTACTACTGCGATTCGCTGGCACGCACGATCCAGTGCTGCGACTACGGCACGCGCTGCGGCACGCCGAGCACCTTCGCCCGCCTGGATGATCCGCGCGGCGAGCCGGACGGCTCGGCGGTGGACTGCGCGGGCAACCTGTGGAATGCGCAGTGGGGCCTGGGCCGCGTCGCGTGCTACACGCCGTCCGGCCGCCTGGACCACTGCATCGAAGTGCCCGCCTCGCAACCCACCCGGCCGGCGTTCGGTGGTCCGGACCTGTCGATGCTCTACGTCACCAGCGCGCGCGACGGCCTGGATGCCGCCGCGCTCGCCGGGCAACCCTTCGCCGGCGCGCTGTTCGCCGCACCGGCGGGTACCACCGGCCTGCCGGAGCCGCGCTTTGCCGGCACGCCGCCACGAATCACCGCTACAGCGCCGCCACGACCGGCGCCCGACCACTCGCTCCCGGGGAAGCACACCGCATGAACAGCAATGCCATCGCACCACCCGTCGCGCACGCCAAGGCCACGGTCGTCTTCACCTGCATGCTCGCCGCGCTGGCGGGGCTGATGTTCGGGCTGGACATCGGCGTGATCTCCGGCGCGCAGCAATTCATCCAGCACGAGTTCGCGATCAGCGACCGCACGCTCGAATGGATCGTCAGCGCGATGATGCTCGGCGCCGCGGTCGGCGCGCTGGGCGCCGGCTGGATGTCGCTGCACCTGGGGCGCAAGCGCTCGCTGATCCTGGGCGCCGTGCTGTTCGTGGTCGGCTCGCTGCTGTCGGGGCTGGCCTGGTCGCCGGCTACGCTGATCGCCGCACGCGTGGTGCTGGGCCTGGCGATCGGCCTGGCCACGTTCGCCGCACCGTTGTACCTGGCCGAGGTGGCACCGGAGCGCATCCGCGGCGCGATGATCTCGACCTACCAGCTGATGATCACCATCGGCATCCTGGTCGCGTTCCTCTCCGACACCGCCTTGAGCTACACCGGCTCGTGGCGCTGGATGCTGGGTGTGATCGCGATACCCGGCGCGCTGTTCCTGCTCGGCGTGCTGATGCTGCCGGACAGCCCGCGCTGGCTGATGATGCGCGGCCGCCGCGAGGAAGCGCTGGACGTGCTGCACCGCCTGCGCGCCGACGCGAACGTGGTGGCGCGCGAGGCCGCCGACATCGAGGAACAGCTGAAGAGCCCGCAGCGGGGTTGGCACATGTTCCTGGAGAACCGCAACTTCCGCCGCTCGGTGGGTCTGGGCGTGCTGTTGCAGCTGATGCAGCAGTTCACCGGCATGAACGTGGTGATGTACTACGCGCCGCGCATCTTCCAGACGATGGGCTACGACACCGCCGCGCAGATGTGGTTCACCGCGCTGGTCGGGCTGACCAACGTGCTGGCCACCTTCATCGCCATCGCCCTGATCGACCGCCTGGGCCGCAAGCCGATCCTCTACGCGGGCTTCGCCGTGATGGCGATCGGCCTGGGCGTGGTCGGCACGATGATGCACGGCGGCATCGCCAGCCACGCGGCGCAGATCTTCACCGTGGTGATGCTGCTGGTGTTCATCGTCGGCTTCGCCATGTCCGCCGGGCCGCTGGTGTGGACGCTGTGCTCGGAGATCCAGCCGCTCAAGGGCCGCGACTTCGGCATCGGCTGCTCCACCGTCACCAACTGGGTCGGCAACATGATCGTGGGCTTCACTTTCCTCAGCCTGCTCAACGGCATCGGCAATGCGGCCACGTTCTGGCTCTACGCCGCGCTCAACCTGGTGTTCCTGGGGCTGACCCTGTGGCTGGTGCCGGAGACCAAGGGCGTGACGCTGGAGCAGATCGAGCGCAACCTGATGGCCGGCAAGCGGCTGCGCGAGATCGGGCGCTGACGATCGGCCGGCGCGCCCTACCGGGCGCGCTGCGCCGCCGCGTTGCCGGCCTTCACGGCGTCCACGAAGCTGCCGAACGGAACGTCGGTGATGCCGACCAGACCGAAGTGCGCGTTCTCGCCGTCGAGCACGCGGCCGGTGGCGGGCTGGTCGGCGTAGTCGAACCAGTGCGCGCCGACGATGACCGGATCGGCCGCCGCGGCCGCGAGGAAGCGCGCGTAGGCCTCGCCGCGCTGCGCTTCGTTCCACACCGCCACCGGGCCGGTGCCGAACGGGCCGCGGTCGGTCGAGCCGAAGGAGAACTCGCTGACGAGCACCGGCCGGTCGAGCGTGCGCAGCCGGTCCGAGTCCATGCCGTGCTGCGGCAGGTCGGCGTAGACGTTGATACTCAGCACGTCGCACCACCTGGCACAGGCGGCCATCGCCTCGGGCGTGCGCACGGCGAAACGCCCGCCCAGGAACAGATGGTGCGGATCGTGCCGGCGCAGCGCCTGCGCCACGGTGCGGAAGTACTGGTCGGCATACGCGCGCAGCCACGCGGCGTAGTCCTCCGCGACGGCCGGGTGCGCTTCGTCGGGCGCGGGCGCCTGGAAACCGGTCTGCTCCAGCGCGTCCCAGCGTGTCACGCCGATGCCCCAGGCGACGCCGAGCTTGAGCGCGTCGCCGTACTTGTGCCGGAGCATGGCGAGGAAGGCCTGCTTGGCCGGGCTGCCGGGCTCGCCGCTCAGCGTGCCGATGGCCAGCGCCCAGCGACCCTGCGGACCGGGCGCGGCCCAGGCCAGTTCGTTGTCGGCGAAATAGCCGAGCAGCCAGGGATCGTCGCGCACGCCGGCGGTGGCCCGCATCACCGCGCGCTCGGCCGCTTGAGCAAAGCGCGGGTCGAACGGGTCCGGCATGCGGCCCCAGTAGTCGTAGCCGGTGGCGACGTTGCCGTAGTCCCCGACGATGTCGATCGAGCGCGTGTAGGCCAGCCCCTGGCCGCGCACCACCGCGTCATCGCTCCAGTTGCCCAGCGTGTTGAAGCCCCAGGCGCGCAGCCGCTCGCGCGCACGCCGGCGCCAGGCCGCGCGCCAGTCCTTGCCATCGATGCGGTAGAGGTTGGCTGCGTAGAAATCGAACCACTCGCCCTGGTGGTAGGCCAGGCCGGCAGCCGCGCCGATCTGCCCACCCTCCCCGCCATGGCCGTGGAATGCGGCCCAGGGGCCCTGCGCGGGCGGCAGGCCGTCGAACATCCAGCCGCGCCCCCCGATGACGCTGCGGCCGCCATCGACCGCCACCGCGTTGACGCCGAGCGAGAAGAACGCATGCCCCTGGGGCGTGACCAGTTGCCAGCGCCCGTCCAGCTTCTGCGCGTGGAACCAGCCGGTGGCCTGGCCGCGGACGTCGATACGTCCGCCGTAGTGGTCCAGGCCCTTGCGAGCGGGCGGCGCCGATGCACCCGCCTGCGCCGCGCGCAATGCCGCGTCGTTGGCGATCTTCTCCGGCCAGGCGGCGCGCGTGTACTGGCCGTAGCGATCCACGATGTCCGCGTAAGCCGCATGCAGCGTGGTATCGGCCGCGGCAGACAGCTTGCCGAGCAACACCGTCTGCGCCGCCTGCGGTGCGGGAACGGACAGCCGCAGCGTGCGCACCGCGTGCAGCGCGGACGCGCCCTCCACCGTGGTCGCCACGAGTACGCGTTCGCCATGGGCTTCGAAGGGCATCGGCGGACCGGCCTGCATGCCGAAGGCGCGCGGCGAGGTCGCGTGCAGCGGCAGCACCAGTGTCTGCGGCGGCCCGGCCGGCAGACCCACGGTCGCATGCAGGTGCGCGCCACCGCTGCCCTCGACATCTACCTCCAGCGTCACCGCCCACGGCATCGCGTTCTGCACGCGCAGGCGCAGTTCGCCCGCGGGGCCGAGCGCGCCGGCCGAAGGTGTCAGGGTCACCTGCGGCCGTGCGGCCGGCTCGAAGGTGTAGCGACGCAGCGTTTCGCCATCGGGCAGGCGTTGCGCGGCTCCAGGCTGCACGTGATCGAGGCGGACGGCGGGCGTATCCGCCGACAGGCCGATCGCCGGCATCGCCGCGGCACTGCCGCCCAGGACCAGCAGCAGGATCGGGTAAACGGCACGCTTCATGGCCTCACCTCGCGCACGCGCCATCACTCAGGCGCGGCGCATGATCGCTCAGGCCGCGTTGCGTTCCAGCCAACGCCAGCCGTAGTACGCCGGGATGCCGCAGGCGATGATGACCAGGCTCATGCCCGCATCGCCGGGATTGTGGATCGCGGTTGCGCCGATCACGCCCAGCACCGTGACGACGAAGATCATCGGCAGCCACGGATAGAACGGCACGCGATAAGGCGAAGGCTCACTGAGGTAGCGGCGATACCAGAACAGCGTGGCGATGCTGCACGCGTGCGCCAGCCACTCGCCCACCGTGGTGTAGTCCAGCAGCTGGTTGAAGCTGCCCGACACCGCCAGCACGATCGCCCACGCGCCCAGCGTGGCCAGCGCGACCTGCGGCGCACGGCTCTGCGGGTCGATCTTGCCCACCGCGGAGAAGAACATCCCGTCGGCGCCCATCGTCTGCAGCACGCGCGCACCGCCGGCGATGGCGATGTTGCAATAGCCGAAGGTGGAGCAGGCGATGCCCAGCGCGATCAGCGTGGCGCCGCGCTCGCCGAACAGGCGGCGCATCAGGTCCGCGGCCGGCGCGTGGCTGGCCGCCAGGCCCGCATGGCCCAGGCCGGCAAGGTAGGCGAAGTTGGCCAGCACGTAGGCCACCATCACGCCGGCCAGGCCCAGCCCCAGTGCGCGCGGCAACGTGCGCTGGGGGTTGCGCACCTCGCCGGCCAGGTCGTTGAGGTAATGGAAGCCGCCGTAGGTGAACAGCACCGGCAGCAGCGCGCCGAAGAACGCGCCGGGCGCCGCCTTGTGCGCCGGGTCGGCGGCCAGAGCCACGCCCAGGTGGCCGTTGGACAGCACCACGCCCACGCCGACCAGCAGCGCGATCGCGGCCAGCTTGAGCACGGTGAAGATGTTCTGCACCCAGGCGCCGGCGCGGATGCCGAACAGGTTCACGCCGACAATGAAGGCGATGGCGCCGGCGGCCACCGGCTTGATGTACAGCGCCGACAGGCCCAAAGCCGCACAGAAGTAGTCGGCGAACGCGGTGGCCACCGCCGCTACGCTGCCGGGGTAGTTGATCAACGCCATCGTCCAGCCGAACAGGAACGCCGGCAGCTTGCCGAAGGCCTCGCGCAGGTAGATGTAGCTGCCGCCGGCCTGCGGCCGCCGCGCGCCGAGCTCCGCATAGCAAAGCACGCCGGCCAGCGTTAGCAGGCCGCCGACGGCCCACAGCGCGAGCAGCTCCCAGCCCGATCCAGTGCGCTGGGCCAGCGTGGCCGGGGTGCGGAAGATGCCCGCGCCGATCACGCCGCCGATGACGATCATCGCCGCGTCCCAGGTGCCCAGGCGGCGCAGGTAGGTGGTCGGTGCTTGGCTCATTGCGGGCGGGCATCGGCGGCGGAAGGGCAACGATAGCGTGAGTCGGGCCCGGGCACAGCGTTTTCGCCGCGGCGAAACTGGAACACTGACGTGGTCCATCTGCTCGGCCCTTCTCCGCGAACGCGGAGGAAGGTGTGGACAGGTGGATGGGGCGCTCTGCGGATCCTGGAGTGATGTTTCGCGAGGCCTCCCCTTCAGGCGTCCTTCCCCGCGAAACGGGGACGGGCGATGCGACCCGGCACTCGCGTCCCCCCGCCTCTCCAAAGTAAGGTCACGCGGATGCCCGTCCCGCCCTCCCCGTTCGCCGGCGACGCCGACAGCCCGCGCCTGCGCCGGGCCCTGCGCGGGCTGTCCTGGCTCGTCTCGGCCTTGCTGCTGGCGCTGGCCGCCTGGCTGCTGCACCGCTACCTGGGCGCCATGCGCTGGCGCGACGTGTGGGCGGCGCTGTGGGCCCTGCCGCGCGCGCACGTGGCCGGCGCGGTGGCGGCGACCGCCACCAGCTTCGCCATGCTGGCGGCCTTCGACGTGCTGGCCGCGCGCAGCGTGGCGCCGGCGCGCGCGGCGCCGGGACTGGCGGCCTTCGCCGGCTTCGCGGCGCACGCGTTGTCGAACACGCTGGGTTTCCACGCGATGACCGGCGGCGCGGTGCGCTACCGCGTCTACGCCACGGCAGGGCTGGGCGCCGGCGACATCGCACGCGTGGTCGGCCTGGCCAGCCTGGGCGTGGGGCTGGGCTACGCGGTGCTGGGCGCCGCCGGTTTGCTGGCGGAACCGCCAGTCGCCGCCGGCTGGGGCCGCCCCGCCGGGGTGTTCATCGTCGCCTTGCTGGCCGGCCTGTTGCTGTGGCTGGCGGAGCCACGCACGCTGCGCCTGCACCGCTGGTCGGTGGCCCTGCCCGGCAGCGGCGGCGCGGCGCTGCAGATGCTGATCGGCGGCATGGAGATGAGCGCCGCCATCGGCGCGATGTACCTGCTGCTGCCGCCGGCGATCGCACCGCCCGTCGCCGATTTCGTGCCGGTGTACCTGACCGCGCTGCTGGCCGGCATCATCAGCCATGCGCCCGGCGGGCTGGGCGTATTCGAGGCGATCCTGCTCGGCGCATTCCCAGCCCAAGCTCGCGCGGACGTACTCGCCGGCCTGCTGTGCTACCGGCTGGTCTACAACCTCTTGCCGTTCGGTCTTGCCGCGCTGGGCCTGGGCCTGTTCGAGGCCCGTCGGCGCCGTGTCCTCGCCGCACAGGCGGCCCATCCGTCATGACGGCACATGCCGCGGCCACGGCACGGCCGTATGCTCGGCGTTTCCCCCAGCGATGCCGCCCATGCCGGACGCCAGCCACCTGTTAGCCTTCGCCCTGATCGCCCTGGGACTGGCGCTGACGCCCGGGCCGAACATGGTCTACCTGGTCTCGCGGTCGATCACCCAGGGCCGCGCGGCGGGCCTGGTGTCGCTGGCCGGCGTGGGGCTTGGCTTCATCGCCTACATGCTGTGCGCGGCCTTCGGCATCACCGCGCTGGTGTTAGCGGTGCCGTACGCCTATGACGCGCTGCGCATCGCCGGTGCGCTCTATCTGCTGCACCTCGCCTGGCAGGCACTCAGGCCGGGCGGGCGCTCGCCGTTCGAACTGCGCAAGCTGGCGCCGGACCGCCCGCAGCGGCTGTTCGCGATGGGCCTGCTGACCAACCTGCTCAATCCCAAGGCGGCGATGCTCTACCTGTCGCTGCTGCCGCAGTTCATCGTGCCCGGCCGGGGCAGCGTGCTCGGGCAGTCGCTCGCGCTGGGCTTCACCCAGATCGCGATCAGCCTGACGGTCAACGCGATGATCGTGCTCGCCGCCGGCACCATCGCGAGGTTCCTGGGCGGCCGCCTGCTGTGGCGGGCACTGCAGCGCTGGCTGATGGGCACCGTGCTCGCCGCACTCGCCGTGCGCATGTTGGCGCAAGGACGCCGCTAGAGACCGAACGGCCAAGTCTCGGCGGCGCCGGTGCGCGGTTCCTCGCCGAGCGGCTCGACCGCGTGTGTCTGGTCGAACCAGGCGTAGCCGTCGAACTGGCGCGGCATCGAGCATTCCACGTAGTGGCTCCAGCGCTCGGTGTCGGGCCGGTAGATCACGCCGATGAAGCGTTCCAGCCGGGCGCTGGCCAGCCGGCCGCACAACTCGCGATTGGCGCCCTCGCGCAGGTCGAGCAGGCAACGCGGCTGGCCGGCGTCGTGGAACAGGCGCTCGTAGCTGTCCTTGCGCGAGGGCACCACGTCCATCACCTTCATCGGCTCGTCCCAGTCATCGGCGGCGGCGACCGTGCCGGTGTGCGTGCCGAAGCCGATCAATGCCGCGTGGCGGCCGAACCGCTGGCGGCACAACTGGCCCAGGTTGAGCTCCTCGCGCACCTGGCCCATCTCGGTGTGGCGCGCGTCGCCGATGTGCGAGTTGTGCGCCCATACCACCGCCTTCGACTGCGGGCCGGCCGCGTCCAGGAGATGCTCCAGCGTCTCGAACATGTGGCTGTCACGCAGGTTCCACGATTCGGCCGAGCCGTAGTACATCGCGCGGTAGTACGCCTCGGCGTTGCTCACCAGGCGCGCGTTCTGCGCCGCATCCAGGAAATACTCGCCGTCGGCGCGCACGTAGTCGATGCGACGCGCGAGCAACTCGCGCAGCATCTGTACCACCGCCTTCTCGCACAACGCGTAGCCGGCATTCAGCGCCATCCGGCCGTACTGCGCCGGCTCCTTGCTCCAGGGCATCAGGCAACCGTAGCGGCGCCGGGCGACCTGGGCCGCCTCCGGGTCGACCTTGTCCAGGTAATCGATCACCGCGCGGATCGAGCTGTCCAGGCTGTACAGGTCCAGCCCGTAGAAGCCGGCCTGCCTGGTCGGCGGCTTGTCCGCGTTGTAGTCGCGCAGCCAGTCGATGAAGCGGGCGACGTCGCGATTGCGCCACATCCAGGTGGGAAAGCGCTGGAAGATCGGCTCCCCGTGCGCGGCCGGGCGGCCGCGCACGTAGCGGTTGAGGGCGGCGGCGTCGGGCCAGTCGGCCTCCACCGCGACTATGGTGAAGCCGTGCGTCTCGATCAGCCGACGGGTGATCGCGGCCCGGGCGCGGTAGAACTCGCTGGTGCCGTGGCTGGCCTCGCCCAGCAGCACCACGCGCGCATCGCCGTAGCGGTCGAACAGCCGTCCGAACGCCGGGTCGTCGGGGCCCGGCAGCGGCTCGGCAGCCGCGCGGATCAGGTCGGGCAGACCGTGGCCGTCGGCCGGCGCCCGTGCCGCCACCGGCTCGATCCGGGGCGGTGGCGAAGCCTCCCGCTCGCTCCAGCCGTAGCTGCCGACCAGCGGCACGAAGCGTACTTCGTCCAATGGCTCCTCCCGGAAGCGGTCCTCGGCCACGCGGGTGACCTTGACCAGCCGCTGGCGGTACAGGGTCTCGCCCACCGGCATCACCAGCCGCCCACCGATGGCCAGCTGCCGTCGCAGCACGTCCGGCACGGCCGGTCCGCCGGCAGCGGCGATGATCGCGTCGAACGGCGCCGCCTCCGGCCAGCCGCCGCTGCCGTCGCCCACGCGCAGGCGGATGTTGCGATAGCCCAGCGAGTCGAAGCGTTGCTGCGCGAGGTCGGCCAGTTCCGCGTGGCGCTCGATCGCATGAACATGGGCCGCGAGCGCTCCCATCACCGCCGCGGCGTAGCCCGAGCCTGCGCCGATCTCCAACACGCTGTCGTTCTCGTGCAGCTCGGCCGCCTGCAGCATCCGCGCGACGATGAACGGCTGCGAGATGGTCTGCCCGGCCTCGATCGGCAGTGGCGAATCCTCGTATGCGAACTCGTGCATGCTGCCGGCCACGAAGGCCTCGCGCGGGATCCGCCCCATCGCCTCGAGCACGCGCGCATCGGTGATGCCGCGCCCGGCCAGCTGGCGCTCGACCATGCGCTGGCGTTGCTGGGCGAAATCGACCATGGCGATCACCTCTGGAGGCGCCTGCCGAGGCTAGTCCTGGCCTTATCAACCACGCGTCAATCCGTGCAGCGGTAGCGTCTGCTGCCGCGCGGCGGCGCTCGGTCGCCTAGAATCGTCCGCAGGCCTCGCCGGTTTCCCCTCGTGCCCCCCACCCCGCGCAAGATCCTGCACATCGACATGGACGCGTTCTACGCGTCGGTCGAGCAGCGCGACGACCCCTCGCTGCGCGGCAGGCCGGTGGTGGTGGCCTGGCGCGGGGCGCGCTCGGTGGTGTGCGCGGCGAGCTACGAGGCGCGCGTGTTCGGCGTGCGCTCGGCAATGCCGGCGGTGCGCGCGGAGCGGCTGTGCCCGCAGGCGGTGTTCGTGCCGCCGGACTTCGTGCGCTACAAGGCGGTATCGCGGCAGGTGCGGGCGATCTTCGCGCGGTATACCGAGCTGATCGAGCCGCTGTCGCTGGACGAGGCCTACCTCGACGTCACGGAGCGCCGCAGCGGGCTGTCCTCGGCCACGGCCGTGGCCGAGGCGATCCGCGCCGCGATCCGCGAGGAAACCCGCCTGACCGCCTCGGCCGGCGTCGCGCCCAACAAGTTCCTGGCCAAGATCGCCTCGGACTGGCGCAAGCCCGACGGACTGTTCGTGATCCGACCGCACCAGGTCGAAGCCTTTCTCGCGCCGCTGCCGGTCGGCCGCCTGCCCGGCGTGGGCAAGGTGATGGAGGGCAAGCTAACGGCGATGGGCGTGGCCACCGCGGCCGACCTGCGCGCGCTGGGCCTGGCCGAGATGGAGCGGCGCTTCGGCCGCTGGGGCCGGCGTCTGCACGAGCTGTCCTGGGGCATCGACGAGCATCCGGTGCAGCCGGACCGGCCCACCCTGCAGGTGTCTTCCGAGGACACCTTCGAGCACGACCTCACACTGGATGAGCTGGAGCCGCACATCCGCCGCCTCGCCGAGAAGACCTGGGCCGGCCACCAGCGCGAGGAAGGCCGCATCGCGCGCACGGTGGTGCTCAAGCTCAAGACCGCCGACTTCCGCACGCTAACCCGCAGCTTCTCGCCGTCCACCCTGCCCGACTCGGCGCACGAACTGGCCGAGCTGGCCTGCGCGCTGCGCGCGCGCGTGGACCGCCCGGCCGGCACGCGCTACCGGTTGGTCGGGGTGGGACTGGCCGGCTTCGTCGAGCGCGACGGCTTTGTCGGCCAGCGCGACTTGTTCGACACTGTCGCGCCGCGCGACTGACCACCCGCACAAGGACACCCCATGCACCTGGAACTGCCGAAGGTACGGTTGGAGTCCTTCAAGGACTTCGCCAAGCATTATCTGATGATCGTGCTCAGCATCCTGACGGCACTGGGCCTGGAGGCATGGATCGAGCATGCGCACCACAGCCACGCGGCGGGCGAAGCCAGCCGGCGCATGGACGAGGAGCTGGCTCAGGTGATCGACGCCATCGGCCGGTCCACCGCGATCAACCAGAACGAGCTGGTCACGCTTCGCTCGCTCGACGCCATGGTCACCTCGGCGCTGGCCGCCGGCGTCGACGGCTCCGAAATCAACCGGCGGATCCACGCCCGCAGCACCGACTATCAGCTCAATGCCAACTGGCCGACGCTGTCGACCGTCGCCTGGGACGTGGCGGTCGCCGACCAGTCGGCCGGCTGGATCGATGCCGGCGCCCTGCAGCGCTATTCGGAGGCCTATACGGCCGAGCGCGAACTGGGCACCTGGCTGCAGCACGACTCGACGCTCGTGCTCGATGCGCCGCACCTGGTCGATACCCTGACCAGCCTGCAAACCGGCCATCCCCTCGATCCCTACGGCTTCCTG
Source organism: Frateuria sp. (assembly GCF_035943815.1). Lineage (GTDB taxonomy): Bacteria > Pseudomonadota > Gammaproteobacteria > Xanthomonadales > Rhodanobacteraceae > Frateuria_A. Next base: position 218,871 of record NZ_DASZBU010000005.1, on the reverse strand, counting down.
CTTTCGTTGCGGCAGATGGAAATGATGCTCGCATCGGAAATCTCCCATCTGCAGAGCACGGCCCGCAGGATCGCACCGGCGGTGCATGTCGCGGGCGCGGCCGGAGCCGGTTCGGCCTGAACGCGCCCCGTCAGCTTTCGTCCGCGATGGACGACCCGCGCGCCACCGCCTGGCCAGGGCCCGGGCAGTGGTGCCTGTACCTGATCGAGTGCGCGAACGGCGCCTGGTACGCCGGCATCACCAACGACCTGCGGCGCCGCTACGAAGCCCACGAAAGTGGACGCGGCGCGCGCTACACGCGGGCCAATCCGCCCCGGCGCCTGGTCGGCTGGCGCGGCTGTGTCGACCGGCCGAGCGCCCTGCGGGCCGAGGCGGCGATCAAGCGGCTGCCACGCAGGCGCAAGCTGGCCTACCTGCAGCAGGATGGTTCCCCGCCGCCGCTGGCGCCCGCTTGATCGATCACGCAAAAGAAAAGGCCCGGGCGATCCGAGCCTCTTCCACTGCGCATGGAACTCACTTCTTCTTCGGAAGGTACAGGTCGGTGATGGTGCCTTCGTAGACCTCGGCGGCCATCGCCACCGACTCGCTCAGGGTCGGGTGCGGGTGGATGGTCAACGCGATGTCGGCGGCTTCGGCGCCCATCTCGATGGCCAGCGCCAGTTCGGAGATCAGGTCGCCCGCATGCGGACCGACGATGCCGGCGCCGACCACGCGGTGGCTTTCCTCGTCGAACAGCAGCTTGGTGAAACCCTCGGTGCGGTCGATGCCGATGGCGCGACCGGAGGCGGCCCAAGGGAACTTGCCGACGCCCACCTTCAGGCCCTTTTCCCTCGCCTCGCGCTCGGTCACGCCGACCCAGGCGATCTCCGGATCGGTGTAGGCCACCGACGGGATCACGCGCGCGTCGAAGTGGCTCTTCATGCCGGCCACCACCTCGGCCGCCACGCGCGCCTCGTGGGTAGCCTTGTGCGCCAGCATCGGCTGGCCGACCAGATCGCCGATGGCGAAGATGTGCGGCACATTGGTGCGCATCTGCGTATCGACGTTGATGAAGCCGCGCTCGGTCACCGCGACACCGGCCTTGTCGGCGCCGATCTTGCTGCCGTTGGGCGAACGGCCGACCGCCACCAGCACGCGATCGAACACGGTGGTCTCGGGGATGCTCTCGCCCTCGTAGCGGACCTCGATGCCCTTCTTGGTGGCTTTGGCCTCGACGACCTTGGTCTTCAGGTGCACGCCCCTGAGCTTGCCGCCCAGGCGCTTGGCCAGCGGCTTGACCAGGTCGGCATCGGCGCCCGGGATGATCTGGTCCATGAACTCGACCACGGTCACTTCGCTGCCCAGGCCCGCGTACACCGTGGCCATCTCCAGGCCGATGATGCCGCCGCCGACGACCAGCAGCTTGTTCGGGATGTCCGTCAGCTCCAGCGCGCCGGTGGAGTCCATCACGCGCTCGTCGTCCCAGGGGAACATCGGCAGGCGCACGGCCTGCGAGCCGGCGGCGATGATCGCTTGCTCGAAGCGGATCAGCTTGGTGCCTTCGGCCGTTTTTACTTCCAGCTCGTGCGGCGAGACGAACGTACCGACGCCCTGCACCGTGCGTACCTTGCGTTGCTTGGCCATGCCGGCCAGGCCGCCGGTGAGCTTGCCGACCACCTGCTCCTTGAACTTGCGCAGCTTGTCCAGCTCGATCGTGGGCTTGCCGAAGCTGACGCCGTGCGCCGCCATGGCCTCGGCCTCGTCGATCACGGCGGCGGCGTGCAACAGCGCCTTGGACGGAATGCAGCCGACGTTGAGGCAGACGCCGCCAAGGCTCGCGTAGCGCTCGACCAGCACGGTATCCACGCCCAGATCCGCAGCGCGGAAGGCCGCGGTGTAGCCGCCGGGGCCGGAGCCCAGGACCACCAGCTTGCACTCGAGGTCGGGCTGGCGGCCGGACGCGCCGGCTGCCTGTGGCGCCTTGACCTCTGCTGCCGGGCGAGGTTGCGGTGCCGGGGCGGCAGCGGCTGCTGCCGGAGCGGGAGCCTGTGCCTTGCCCTGGTCCTGCCCCTGCTTTCCGGCGGCAGGAGAGGCCGCCCCCTCGGCTTCGAGGGTCAGGATCACCGCGCCCTCGGATACCTCGTCGCCCACCTTCACCTTCACGTCCTTGACCACGCCGGCGGCGCTGGAAGGCACCTCCATCGTGGCTTTGTCCGATTCCAGCGTGATCAGGCTCTGCTCCTTCTCCACGCGGTCGCCCGACTTCACCAGCACCTCGATCACCGGCACGTTGTCGTGGCCGCCGATGTCGGGAACCTTCACTTCGATCGTGTTCGCCATGGCCTGGCCCCCGTCAGAGCAGCAGGCGACGGATGTCGCCGAGCTGGTTGGCGAGGAAGGCGGCGAAGCGCGCGGCGAGCGCGCCGTCGATCACGCGGTGGTCGTAGGAGAGCGACAGCGGCAGCATCAGCCGCGGCGCGAATTCCTTGCCGTTCCACACCGGCTTGATGGAGGCCTTGGAGACGCCCAGGATCGCCACCTCCGGCGCGTTGACGATCGGCGTGAACGCCGTGCCGCCGATGCCGCCCAGCGAAGAGATCGAGAAGCAGCCGCCGGACATCTCGCTGGGGCCGAGCTTCTTCTCGCGCGCCTTCTTGGAGATCTCGCCCAGCTCGCGGGCCAGGTCCAGCAGGCCCTTCTGGTCGCAGTCGCGGATCACCGGTACGACCAGGCCATCGGGCGTGTCCACCGCGATGCCGATGTGGAAGTACTTCTTGAGGATCAGCCTCTCGCCGCTCTCGTCCAGCGAGGCGTTGAACTGCGGGAACTGCTTGAGCGCCGCCACCACCGCCTTGATCTGGAACACCAGCGGGGTGACCTTGAGGTCCTTGTTCTCTTCGCCGAGCTTCTTGCGGAAGGCTTCCAGCTCGGTGATGTCCGCGTCTTCGTGCTGGGTGACGTGCGGGATCATCGCCCAGTTGCGCGCCAGGTTGGCGCCGGAAATCTTCTGGATGCGCGAGAGCGGCTTCTCCTCGACCGGGCCGAACTTGGCGAAATCCACCTTCGGCCACGGCAGCAGGTTGAGCCCGCCGCCGGCGGCTACCGGCGCACCCTGCACCGGACGCGCGCCCGAGGCGAGCGCGTGCTTGACGTAGGTGCTGACGTCCTCGCGCTGGATGCGCCCGCCGCGGCCGGAGCCCTTGACCTGGTGGATGTCCACGCCCAGCTCGCGCGCGAAGGCGCGGACCGCCGGGCTGGCGTAGGGCGCGTCGCCCGGCATCACCAGCTTGCCGTCGAACGGCGGGCGCGCCTGCGGGCGCACGTCTCCTTCGGGCGGGTTGCCCGGCTGCACGATGCGGCTGCCGGGCTCGGGCGCCTTGGGACCACCCTGGCTGATCGGCAGACCGGTGGCGGACTGGGCATCGGGCGAGGACGCCGCCGCGTCCCGGCGGGGCGCGGCAGGCGCCGGGGCGGCGCCACCGGCGGCTTCCACCAGGGCGATCAGGCTGCCCTCGGAAACCTCATCGCCGACCTTGAGCTTGAGCTCCTTGACCACGCCGGCGAACGGCGCGGGTACTTCCATCGTGGCCTTGTCCGATTCCAGGGTGATCAGGCTCTGGTCCTTGGCGACCGTGTCGCCGACCTTCACCAGCACCTCGATCACCGGCACGTTGCCGTGGCCGCCGATGTCGGGCACGCGCGCCTCGCGCACGCCGCCGCCGGCGGAGGGCGCCGCGGCGGGCGCCACCACGGGGGCCGACTCCTCGACTGCGGCATCGCGCCCGCGCTGGCCCGACGGCGCGGGCGGCGGGACGGCCTGCGGAACCGGCGCAGCCTGCCTGGCCGGCGCCGCCGGGGCGCCTGCGGCCTCGATGCTAGCGATCACCGCGCCCTCGGACACCTCGTCGCCGACCTTGAGCCTGACCTCCTTGACCACGCCGGCGAAGGGTGAAGGCACCTCCATGGTGGCCTTGTCCGATTCGAGCGTGATCAGGCTCTGTTCCTTCTCCACGCGGTCACCGGGCTTCACCAGCACTTCGATCACCGGCACGTTGTCGTGGCCGCCGATGTCGGGGACGCGTGCTTCTTTGAGGTCGGCCATGGGATCTCCTGCGGATTGGGGGGCGCACCGCCCGGGGATGGCGGCCGCAAGGCTACCCATGATAGCGAACGGCCGTCCGCTTCGTCGTCCCCTTCGGCGCATTTTCCGGGCATGGCCATCCCATCGGGCATGCATGACCTTGTGCCGATGTGCCCGCCCCGGGGCGGGGCCTATGCTGCTCCCATGCGCGCTGCGCGGGGCGGCGCAGTGAGGAACACGCGTGCTGACCATCCGCCACCTGTCCAAGACCTACGCCAACGGCGTGCACGCGCTGCGCGGCATCGACCTGGACATCCCGCAGGGCATGTTCGGCCTGCTCGGGCCCAACGGGGCGGGCAAGTCCTCGCTGATGCGCACGATCGCGACGCTGCAGGATCCCGACCAGGGCTCGATCGAACTGGATGGCGTGGACCTGCTGGCCGACAAGAACGCCACCCGCCGGCTGCTGGGCTACCTGCCGCAGGAGTTTGGCGTCTACCCGAAGGAATCGGCCGATGCCACGCTGGACCACTTCGCCGTGCTCAAGGGCGTCACCGCCCGCGGCGAACGGCGCGAGCTCACCGAGGCGCTGCTGCGCCAGGTCAACCTGTGGGACGTGCGCAAGCGCAAGCTGGGCACCTATTCGGGCGGCATGCGCCAGCGTTTCGGCATCGCCCAGGCGCTGATCGGCAGCCCGAAGCTGGTGATCGTGGACGAGCCGACCGCCGGCCTGGATCCGGAGGAGCGCAACCGCTTCCTGAACCTGCTGGCGGAGATCGGCGAGAAGGTGGTGGTGATCCTGTCCACCCACATCGTGGCCGACGTGACCGACCTGTGCCAGCGCATGGCGATCATCGGCCAGGGCCAGGTGCTCCTGACCGGCGAACCGCGCGAGGCGATCCGCAGCCTGGAAGGGCGCGTGTGGCGCCGCACGATCGACAAGGCGGAGCTGGACCACTACCGCGCCCGCATGACCATCCTCTCCACCCGCCTGGCCGGCGGGCGCACGCTGCTGCATGTGCTGGCCGACGCGGCGCCGGAGCCGGGCTTCGAGCCGGTGGTGCCGGACCTGGAGGACGTCTACTTCGGCCGCCTGCGCGCGCAGGCCACGGCGCGCGCGGCCTGAAGGTGACCATGCGCACGCTGCTGGAGATCTTCCGCTTCGAATGGCGCCAGCAATGGCGCGCACCCCTGTTCTGGATCATGGCGCTGGCCTTCGGCGCGCTGGCCTTCGCGGTGGCCGGTACCGACGCGGTGGCGATCGGCGGCGCCAGCGGCAACGTGCTGCGCAATGCGCCGATGGTGATCGTGCGGCTGGTCAGCGCCTTCACCGTGCTCGGCATGCTGGCGTGCGGGGTGTTCGTCGCCGGTGCGGCGCTGCGCGACTTCGACCACGACACTGCCGAGCTGATGTTCTCCACGCCGGTGCGCCGCGGCGCCTACCTGGGCGGGCGGCTGGCGGCCGGCTACGCGGCGGCGGTGGCGATCATGCTGGCGGTCGCGCTGGGCGTGGCGCTGGGCGGCGCGATGCCGTGGATCGACCCGGCGCGCATCGGCCCGGTCGACTGGCGCGGCTATGCCTGGGCCTATGGCGTGATCGTGCTTCCGGACATGCTGTTCGTGGCGGCGCTTTTGTTCCTGCTCGCCACCGTGACGCGCTCGCTGCTTGCCACGTACATCGGGATCATCGCCTTCGTGGTGCTGCTGTCGCTCTCGGGCCTGCTCACCCGCGACATCAATCATCACTTGGTCGCGGCCATGCTCGACCCGTTCGGCGGCCGCACGTTGGGCATCGTCACGCGCTACTGGGCGGCCGACGAGCTCAACCATCGGCTGCCGGCAGTGGAAGGCCTGCTGCTGTGGAACCGGGTACTGTGGCTGGGCGTGTCGGTGGTCCTGGCTGCCATGGCGTTCGCGCTCTTCCGTACCGACCGCGAAGGTTTGCGGCTGCCGCATCGCCGGGCACGCGCCGAGCCGCCGCTGCTGGCCCCCGCCACGAGCGCCTCGCGCATCACCCTGCCCGCCGCGCGGCTGGCCCACGACCATCGCGCGCGCCTGGTGCAGCTGCGCACGCTGCTGGCCTTCGACCTGGGCCAGGTGCTGCGCGGCGTGCCGTTCCTGGTAATGCTGGTATTCGGCCTGGTGAACCTCGTCTTCGCGCTGGCCTTGTCCGGGGAGATCTACGGCACCCCGACCTATCCAGTCACGCATGCGGTGCTGGAGACCGTGCAGGGCAGCTTCCAGTGGCTGCTGCCGATCATCCTGGCGTTCTATGCCGGCGAACTGACCTGGCGCGAGCGCGACCGCCACACCGCCGAGGTGGTCGACGCCTTCCCACTGCCGGATGGGCTGGCACTCATGGCGCGGCTGCTGGCGCTGGTGACGGTGGTACTGGCCTACCTGGCCATCGGCGACCTGGTGGGCATCGCCTGGCAACTCGGCCACGGCTACACGCGCCTTCAGATCGGCCTGTACCTGGCCACGCTGGCGCTCGATGCCACGCCATTCGTGCTGCTGGCCGCGCTGATGCTGTTCTTCCAGACGCTCGCGGGCAGCAAGTTCCTTGGCTACCTGCTGGCCATCGTGTGGCTGGTGGCCTCCCTGATCGGCTTCCCGCTGCTGCACTTCGACCACAACCTGGCGATCTACGGCCACGCTTCGTCGGTGCCGTATTCGGACATGAACGGCTTCGGGCATTTCCTGGCCGGCGCGCTGTGGTTCGACCTGTACTGGGGCTTCGCGGCGGCCGCGCTGCTGGTGGCGGCGGCGCTGTTCCACGTGCGCGGCACCGGCCAGACCTGGCGCGAACGCGTGCGCGAGGCGCGCGCCCGGCTGCGCCGGCCGGCGGTGGTCGCGCTGGGCCTGGCGCTGGCCGGCTTCGCGCTGACCGGCGCCTGGATCTTCTACAACACCAACGTGCTCAACCATTACGAGAGCAGCGCCGAGGCCACGCGCAAGCGCGCCGACTACGAGAAGGCCTACGGCAAGTACAAGGGCCTGCCGCAGCCGCGCATCAGCGTGGTGCGCACGCAGGTGGACATCGACCCCTACGGCCGACGGCTCGGGATCCGCGGCCACTACGTGCTGGTCAACCGGCACGACCGACCGATCGACACGCTGCACGTCAACTTCGATACCGACTTCACCCTCAAGTCGCTCGATTTCGCGCCGCACGAAACGGTGAGCGACGACGCGCGGCTGGGCTATGCCATCTACCGACTGAAGGCACCGCTCGCACCCGGCGCCTCGATGGCCTTTGACTTCGACATCGAGTACGCGCCGCGCGGCTTCACCAACGAGCCTTCCGGGCAATTCCTGGTGGCCAACGGTTCGTTCTTCGACAGCCGGGTGCTGCCCCACTTCGGCTACCAGACCGCGATGCAGCTGACCGACCGCGGCGACCGGCGCAAGTACGGCCTGCCGCCGGACGTGCCGCGCATGCCCAGGCTGGGGGACGCGAAGGCGCGCAACGACAGCTACGTGAGCAACGACGCCGACTGGATCGACTTCCAGACCACCGTCTCCACCGCCCCCGACCAGATCGCGCTGGCGCCGGGCTACCTCACCCGGACGTGGACGGCGAACGGCCGGCGCTACTTCACCTACGTGATGGACCGGCCGATGCTCGACTTCTACTCGTGGCTGTCGGCGCGCTACGCGGTGAAGAAGGACAGCTACGAAGGCATCGCCATCGAGGTCTACTACGACCCGGACCATGCCTGGAACGTCGACCGCATGATCCAGGCGGCCAAGGACGCGCTGGCCTACTACCAGGCGCACTTCACGCCCTACCAGTACCGCCAGCTGCGCATCCTGGAGTTCCCCAACTACCGGCAGTTCGCGCAGTCCTTCGCCAACACGATTCCCTACTCCGAATCGCTGGGCTTCATCGCCGACCTGCACGACCCGGCCAAGATCGACTACGTCTACTACGTGACCGCGCACGAGGTGGCGCACCAGTGGTGGGCTCACCAGGTGATCGGCGCGGACATGCAGGGCTCGACCATGCTGAGCGAGTCGCTCGCGCAGTACTCGGCGCTGATGGTGATGAAGCACAGGTACGGCCCCGACCAGATGCGCAAGTTCCTCAAGTACGAGCTGGACAAGTACCTGATGAGCCGCGCCACCGAAACCGTTGCCGAAGAGCCGCTGGCCAGGGTGGAGAACCAGCAGTACATCCACTACAACAAGGGCTCGCTGGTCTTCTATGCGCTGCAGGACTACGTCGGCGAAGACGCATTCGATGCGGTGCTCAGGCGTTTTCTGCTCGATTGGCAGTTCCGCGGCCCGCCCTATCCCGACTCGCAGGACTTCATGGACGTGCTCGCCCGCAGCCTGGACTCGAAGTGGAAGGGTCTGCTGGACGATCTGTTCTGGAAGATCACGCTGTTCGACAACCGCATCAGCGAGGCCAGCGCGGTGAAGCTGCCGGACGGGCGCTACCGGGTGACGCTCAAGGTGCATGCGGGCAAGGTGTACGTCGACGGCAGGGGCAAGGAAACCCCGGCCGAGCCGGACGTGCCGGTGGACATCGGCGTGTTCGCCGCACCCACGGGCAAGGGCCTTGACGGCAAGCCGCTGTACCTGGAAAAGCGCCTGCTGCCGGCGGGCGACAGCACCATCACGCTTACCGTCGCGGGCGTACCGGCCGAGGCGGGCATCGATCCGTACAACGAGTTGATCGACCGCGTATCGGGCGACAACCGGCGGGCAGTGACGGTGCAGTAGCTCCGCGGCCCGTCCCGATGCCGAGCCTTCCCCGCGTGGTCGGGGAGCATCCTCGCTTGGCGCTCGCTGCAGGATCGCCCTCTCAGCCTGCCTTGGCTGCCTCGGCCTGCACCATCGTCATCTGCCGTTGCGGCACCGCGATGCGGATGTTCTCCTTGGCAAAGGTTTCCTTGATCGCGCGAAGCAGGTCGGTCTGCGTGCCCCACAGGTCATCGCAGCGCGTCCAGGCGCGCACGATCAGGTTCACCGTGCCCTCGCCCACGTTGCCGGTAACCACCGTAGGCGGTGGTTGCTTGAAGATGCGCGGGTCGGCATCGAACAGCTTTTCGATCAGCGCCATCGCATGGCCGATGTCGTCCTGCATGCCGATCGGAATGTTCAGCTCGAAGCGGCGCGTGCCGCGTCGATTGGCGTTGATGATCGCGTCGGCGCCGATCTTGGCGTTGGGCACGATCGCTTCGCGGTTGTCCGGCAGCACCAGCAGCGTGTACATCAGATTGACTGTTTCCACGGTGCCGTCGACACCGCCGGCATGGATGAAATCGCCGGCGTGGAAGGGCCGGAATATGATCAGCAGCACGCCCCAGGCCAGGTTGCTGAGCGAGCCCTGCAGGGCCAGACCCAGCGCCAGGCCACTGGCACCGAGCGCCGCGACCAAAGGCGCGGAGGGCACGCCGGCGGTGATCAGCGCGCTGACCACCAGCACCGCGATCAGCACGCCATAGATCAGGTTGCGCAGGAAGCCCACCAGCGTGGCGTCGACCTCCGCCCGGTGCATGGCGCGCTGGACCAGGTTGGCCACGCGCGCGGCCAGCCACATGCCCACCAGCAGGATCAGCAGCGCGATGAGCAGCTTGATGCCGATTCGAACGGCTTCCTCGGAGAAATGGATTCGGGCGAGCAGGTCGAGCATCGGTCCACTCCGCGGGCGAAGTGCCCGAGCCTAGCAGGGCGCGCGTGAGGGCCTGGCACGCAGACCTGTGCCTGGCGCAAAAAAAAGCCGCGCCGGCTGGGGGAACCCGGCGCGGCCGATGGCCGCCTGAATGGTCGATGCAGGAGAGCGGCCGGCCCGCCCAGCCGTGGGGTAGTCGGCTAGCGGGTCCCGGGCTTCGTCTTGGCGGAAGCCTCGTTGTCGTGTTCCTGGCGGTCGACCAGCGCCAGGCGCGAGCCGTCCTTGAGCCGGAATTCGAACTGCTGCTGCAGCTGGTCCAGCCGCGCCAGCTGCGGGCACAGGGCGTCGGCGCGCTCGCCGAGCTTGTCGGCCCGGGCATCGACTTCCTTGTCGATGGCCTTGTCCAGCGAATCCGCGCGCGCCTCGAGCGCGGCCACCTGGCTCTGGTCGCCGCTCAGCGCCGCCTTGACCGCCTTGGCGGTGACCGTGCCCACCAGGGTGGAAATGGCGTCACCGACCTGGTGATCCATCAGGTCCTCGACGCTGTGCTTGCGCCACACGCCCTGGCCCAGGCCGTTGTCGACGCTGGCCAGTGCCTGACGATGCTGCGCGTTGAGCTCCGCGGTCAGTCGGCTGCGCTCGGCCGGCTCGTCGGCGAACGTGGCGACCACCGTGGTGAGCGCGTCGAAGCCGATGCCCACGCCTTCGCGGGCGATCGCCGCCACTTCCGGCAGCAGACGGCGCACCTGACCTTCATACTCGCGCAGACGCGCGGCGTCGCCGGCCGAAACCGCCACCGCGCGGCCATCCACGCGCAGCGTGCCGTCGTGCATGAACACGCGCCCGGGCGTGCCGTCATCGCGATCGAAGGTGATGCCGCCGGGTTGCACCTGCACGTCGTAGTCGGTACCGAAGCTGCATTTGTGGTCGTGCAGGTGCACGCCGTCGGCCTGGGCGGGCAGGCCGAGCGCCAGGCTGGCGGCGAGCGCGAGGGTGGTGATCAGCGGACGCATCGCGGCGCTCCTGTCGGCGGTACGGAACGAGCTTCCATCGCGCCGCCCGCACGGTCATGGGCCAGGCGTCATGCCGTGCCATCGGTCACGCCCGCGGCGGTGTCCGCGGTCAGGGCCGCTGCTGGATGGTCGTGACCGCACCGTCGACGAGCGTCACCGTGATTTCGCGGCCGTCGCGGCGGTAGATCCAGCTTTCGCTGGCGGGTTTGGCGGCGGCCGCGCCGCGGCGGTGGCGCGCTGAACCAGCGCGATCGCGATCGCGATGGTGCGTCACGCGCGAGGGACGGCCGAGCGCTTCGCGGACCTGCGCGGCGCTGTCGCCCGACACCAGCAAATGACTGCCCACGCGCAGCGTGTCCGCGGCCGCAACGGTGGACAGCAGCCAGAGGCTGCCGACAAGAATGATGCGCATGTCGTACTCCTTCCCTGGTTCGTGCCCCGACCGGTGCCTGGGCGGTGGATGCCCGTTTCTCGGCGGGCTCGGGCTATCGCCGATCTTGCCGGCGCGCTGTCGCCATGACCGTCCGACGACGAGCCCGCGCTCTCGTGCTTCTTCCGTGGCCGACCCTACCACGCGGGAATGGCCCTAGAACCCGCCGCCCTCGGCCAGATAGGCCAGCTCGTCCGGCGTGCTGGCCCGGTCCAGCGCCGCATTGCGATGAGGGAACCGGCCGTAACGCGTGATCACCTCGCAATGACGGCGGGCGTAGTCCAGAAAGTTCTCATATTGCCCGCGCGAGGTGGGCGACGCCTGTAGGGCCAGCGCGCGAAACAGCGTCACCGAACGCCACTGCAGCGCGAGGTCCTCGGCATGCTCCAGCGGCAGGTAGGCGAACACGCGCTCCAGCGGTTCCAGCGCCTCGTCGTCACGGCGCTCGAGACCGGCCAGGGCCAGCGCCTGCGCCTTGCCGTCCAGGGCGAAGGCGCGCGCGTCGCCGCGATGGATGTTGCGGCTGAACTGGTCGAGCACGATCAGCAGAGCCAGCCAGCCATGCGGCGTCAGCGCCCAGCTGTCCAGCTCGCCGATGGCGGCCGCTTCGAGCGTGCCGGTGAACCGTTCACGGATGGCCTGGTCGAAGCCGACGTCGCGCAGGAACCAGCGCACGGTGTTCTCGTCCGCGAACCAGAAATCCAGCACTTCGCGCGCGCTCGTGTTCATACCACCCCCTTGGCGGGCGCAGCTTAGCAGCGCCCGGCGCGCGCCAGGCTATGCATGTCCAGGTGGATGCCCTGCAGCCGCGGCAGCTGGCGGCGAAGCACCAGCGCGGCTTCCGGCGGGGCGTGCTGCATGCCCCGCTCGAAGGCGTGCACCAGGGCCGCTTCGCCATGCGCCAGGCGGGCGATCCAGGCGACGTCGCGGCGCGGCGTGTCGGGCAGCAGCCATTCGATCATCTGGCGCCGCGCGGCACCGCCGAAGCGGCCGCGGCGCGCCGGAGTGCCGCCGAGCTGCCTCACCTGCAGCTGCAGGTCGGCGATCACCTGGTCCAGCGCACTGGCGTTTTCCCCCAGCACCACGCGCAGCCCGGGCTCGCTGGCCTGCGTGGAAGCGTCGCGGTACAGCGCACGCAGGTCGATGCCGCGGCGGATCAGCGCGTTGAAGATCGTTTGCGGGCGCGGCGCCACGTGGCTCGTTCCTGCGGGTCGTAGGGGAGCGGACATGGTCGGCCCCCGCCACTTAGCCGCGGATTAACTTGCGGGACGCGCAGGGCGCGACCCGCCCTCGTCCTCAGGCACCGTTTGGGTTGGTCGGCCATTCACATGGCCAACCACGGCGCTGACGCGCTCGGCAAAGAGTGGCATACGCCTTGGACCTGACCGGCCTCAGCCCCCGACCTGCACCAGGTCCAGCGGTCGGCCGTCGGCATCACGCACGCCTTGCTGCAGGTCCGCCAGGCGGCGGATCGAGGGGCACAGGGCCTGCACCTGCGGCCGCAGCGCCTGCATGCGCCGCTGCAGCCGCGGCTGCATCTGCGTGGCCAGGTCCGTCGCCTCGTCGCGCAGGCGCGCTGCCGCATCCAGGTCGCCGCTCATGGCGGCGGCGAGCGCCTGCTGGCCCAGGTCGGCGGCGACCAGCGGCACCAGCTCGCCGGCGATGCGGTTGGCGTACTGCTGGGCGAGGTCGCCTTGCCAATCGTGCGTGCTGTTGCTCTGCGCGATGCGCCGCCTGAGCTCGGCAGCCTGCGCGGCGAGGCGACGGTTTAGTTCATCCATGGTGGCGGGCGCCAGATGCATGTCGGCCGCTTCGTCGTGCATGGCGCGCGCGGCCAGGTCGACGCCGGCATCGGCCACCGCGCGCACGCGCGGCACCAGCGCACGCAGCGCGCGCTCGAACAGGGCCAGCCGGTCCTGGCTCTCGGCATCCAGCTGCACCGGGTGGCCATCGGTGCGCAGGCTGCCTGCGGCGAGCTGCACCTGGAAGGGCGCCGGCTGCGGGCGGTCGAATACCAGACTGTCGGGCTTGACCGTGAGGTCGTAGCTGCTGCTGGCGTGGCAGGTGGCCGCCAGGTCCTGTGCATGCAGGAGCGGCTGTGCGGTGGACAGCAGGAGACAGGCGATCAGGTGCCGCGGGCGCATCGCGAGCTTTCCGTGGAGGCGGGGACCCAAGCGATACCTGCCCCTGCGTCAACCCGGGCTGAACCAACCGGCGCCGGCGGCTCAGCCCTGATCGAGCGGAGTGAGGAGCGAGAGACTCGGGGGCCCGAAGACCCCGTCACCGGAAAGCGCGTCGGTTGCGCCGCTGAGCATCTTGTCCTTGTCGAACCAGGGTGCCGGCTCCACCGGCCCCGGCACATAGCCCTGCCACTGACCATAGGCGTCATGCCCGACGAGGTGGCCGCGCTCGCCGATGGCGTAGCTCACCGGCACCAGAGCGATGCGGTACGGCTCGCGGTCGGATGTCGCAGCCGGCTCGAAGGCCCACTGCCGCAGCGCCTTCACGCTCGCCTGCGCGAACAATCCGCGCAGGCGGCCCAGCTCGCGGTCGTCGGCGAGCACGCGCAAGTCGACCTGCCTGGCGAACGCGTCCGCAACACGGCCCGAGCGGTCCACGCGCAAGACCACGTAGGCCGTTCCGCTCGCCCGGTCTTGCATTGCCTCACGCGGATAGTGCGGCTTCTCCTGGGGGCCCACCGTCTTCATGCCGGCGCGATGGTCACCGAAGTAGGCGCTGCGCACGGCGACCTGGAAATTGCCCCCGCCGATCGGCTTGGCCAAGATGCGCAGGTTCATCCGGGCCTTGGCGGCCACCGGCTTGCCATCCTGCAGTACCGGCTGGAAGGTCCACGTCGGCAGGGTCTTGCCGATGACATCGACCACGACCGGCGGCAGTTTCTCGGGGTGGTCCAGCGCGAAGCCCAGCACGGTGCCTTCCGGCGTGATGTCAATGGTGCCCGTCACCACCATGCTGCCTTCGACACGTTCCCGAACGGCACGCAGCCCGCCGGCCAGCACAGTGCCCGCCAGCATCAGCCCCACGATCCCCGCCAGCAGCCGTTTCATCGATCCACCTCCCCAAGTGGCAGTGCGCGCAGTCTAGTTCGGATCGAAGGTTGTACGCCCTAGGCGGTCGGCCGGATGGCTACCTGCGTACAACGAACTGCGCACGCACTTCCGGCCGCCCCAGCTGCCAGGCCAGCCACAGCAACAGCGGCACCAGCAGGGCCTTGAGCAGCAAGCCGAGCAGATAGCTGCGGCGAGCCTGCTCGATCACCAGCAGCAGGATCTCCGGCCGCGGCTGGGCCAGTGCGTGGGCGCGGGCCTGGGCGAACTGGTCCCATTGCGCGAACAACAGGCCGCCGCTGGCCAGCACCCACAACACCAGCAGCAACGCCACCACGCGCAGTGCCTGGCGTGCCCAGGGCTGGCGCAGGATGCCGCCGGCGCAGGCCACGACGACAACCAGGGTCCCGGCCAGGTAGGGCCAGTCGCCGTAACGCAGATACTGCACGCCACCGAAAGCGGCGAGCAGCAGCAGCATCCAGGTGGCCACGCGCCAGGCGGCGAAACGCGGCAGCATGGCGACGGCGACCTGCGACATCACGAGACCGCCCTCGTCATCGGCAGACCGGATGGGACGATGGCGATCGACGGCAGCAAGCGGCGCATGGCGGCTCCGGAGACGAAAGACGCGCGAGTGTACGACGCAACGGATGCGCGCGTGGATCGCCCCTGCCTATGGCGAAAGGCAGCCTTCGGCCCCGCCTACCGGCGCGCGATGGTGAACTTGCCAACCGAGACGCCCAGGTCGATGCCCTGGCCGGTGCCGGACAGGGCCAGCGAGGTGGTGCCCTTGGTCAGCACCTGCGCATGCGCGCTCTTGACCACGCCGGCCTCGGCGCCGGCCTGCACGTAGTCGCCGAACACCTCGGCGATGCCATGCACCCTGGAGATCTCGCCCTTGCCGTTGTCGATGCGGTACTTGCCGGCCGTCAGGCCGCCGCCGACCACGCTGATCTTCACCGGCGCGCTCTGGCCATTGTTGCAGGTGACCATGCCGGTACCTTCAGCCTGCTTGTAGATGATCGACCAGCCATGCAGGTTGTAGCTCAGCTCGCACTTGACCATCGGCTCGGCGGCGCGGGCGCGCTCCACCGGCAACGCGGACAGCGCCGTAGCGCCGGCCAGGACCAGGCTCGCCAAAGCGGCGGTACGCATGTTCATGGCAGCTCTCCTCTTCCCAACGGTTGCTTGTGTCCCGCGGTCGAGTCTGGCCCGGAGCCGGTGAAGAAAGCGCCAGCAAACAGGGCCACAGCCGTTCACGATCATCGCGCAGCGGGCGCTCCATGCTCAGCGCAAAGCTCCGGAGGGCGTGCATGCGGTCGATATGGCAATCCAGCGTCGAAGTCGTCAAGCGCACCGCCAGCGGCGCGGCCGAGGACGACCTGATGACGCACGCCGCCGCCGTCGCGTTCTATTCGGCCCTTTCGTTCGCGCCGATGCTGGTGCTTCTCTTGTGGCTGGTCGCCTCGCTGCAGCCGGCGTGGCAGCAGGAGCTGGTCGGCTCGATCAACAACCTGGTCGGCACGCGGGCCTCCGATGCGGTGAAGCTGGTGATCAGCAACGCCAAGCAGCGGCCCCAGCTGGGCCACTGGGCCGGCATCATCGGCCTGGCCGTGACGCTGATCGGCGCATCGACCGTGTTCGCCCAGTTGCAGCTGGCGATCAATCGCGTGTGGAACCTGAAGGCGGCGCCGCGCAACGCGGTTTTCAGCTGGCTGCTCACGCGCATGCATGCGCTTGGCTTGCTGCTGACGCTGGCCTTCCTGCTGATCGTCTCGCTGGTGGCCAGTGCGGCGATCGCGGTATTCGTTCACAGCGACACCCTGGCCTGGCAGGTGATCGAGGCGCTGGTTTCGCTGGTTCTGTTCGGATTGGTGTTCGCCTCGATCTACAAGGTGCTGCCGGACGCCCGCATCGACTGGCGCGACACGTTGCTCGGCGGCGTATTCACCGCGGTGCTCTTCGCCATCGGCAAGTTCGGCATCAGCCTGTACCTCTCCCACAGCAACGTCGGCGGCGCCTACGGCCCAGCCGGCAGCGTAGTGGTACTGCTGGTGTGGGTGTACTACTCGGTGGTGATCCTGCTGCTCGGCGCCGAACTCACGCAGAACGTGGCCGAGGTGCGCGGCGTGCCTATCCGGCCCAACGTGCACGCACAGCTGGTCGGGCCGTGCGACCGCTGAGCGGCGAGGCATAATCGGTCAGCCCGATCCTTCAGCCATCACGCGCAACGGAGAGGCGCCATGTTCAGCTACTCACTGGTCGGCTACGACGGCTCGCCCACCTCGCAGCGGGCGTTCCAGCTCGCCGTCGCCCTGGCGCGCGCCTGCCGCGGGCGGGTGCGGGTGGTTTCCGTGCTGCAGGTGACCGAAGGTGGCGCCGACGCGTGCGCCTTGATGATGGCCGACTCCAGCGCGCAGCGCGCGCAGGAACTGCTGGACGAGCTGGTCGAGATGGAGCCCGAGGCCGGGGACCTGATCGACGTGGAAGTCACCCACGGCAGCCCGGGCGACGTGCTGCTCAGCCAGGTGCAGCAGCACGGCATCGACCACATCGTGATCGGCCATACCGAGCGGGGAAACCTGGCGCGCTGGCTGCTCGGCTCGGTTTCCGGCGATGTGCTGGCCCGCGCGCACGTGCCGGTGACCGTGGTGCGTTAGGCTCGTAGGTCGGGTGGGGTTAATCCGCCTTGGTCGCGAGGCCTTATGCTGTCCGTCATCCTCTCGTCACATGCGCGCTTGACGCCGCGCCCCCACAGGATGCCCGCGTGAGCTACACCCCTTCGCTGCCCTGGACGCTGCAAAGCCTCGACCTCGCACAGATCGACCGCTCCCAGGTGCGCCACAACGAGGAACTGTTCTTCCTCCTCTGCAGCTCTTCCTTCGTGGAGAGCGGCTCGGACCTGTACACGCACAACCTGGTCGCGCACTTCGATGGCGACCAGGAACTGCAGACGTGGCTGAGCCAGCACTGGGAACACGAGGAACTGCAGCACGGCCGCGCGCTGGCCGCCTACGTGCGCGCGGTGTGGCCGGAATTCGACTGGGACACCGGCTTCGCCGCGTTCTGGGCCGAGTATGGCGCGGTGTGCACCGCCGAGCAGCTGGAAGACAGCCGCGGACTGGAACTGGCCGCGCGCTGCGTGGTCGAGACCGGCACCGCGAGCCTGTACCGCGCGCTCAACGACATCACCGACGAGCCGGTCCTAAAGCAGCTCACCGGCTACATCAAGAGCGACGAGGTGCGCCACTACAAGTACTTCTACCAGCACTTCCGCCGCTACCGCGAGAACGAGGGGCTGGGCCGATACAAGGTGTTCCGCGCGGTGCTCAAAAGGGTCAACGAGATCCGCAGCGAGGACAGCGACATCGCGCTGCGCCACGTCTTCGAGCAGTGCTACCCGCAGCACAAGGGCGACCGCGAGGCGTTCCGACGGGTCGCCGGCAAGGCGCAGGACCTGCTGCGGCGGCACATCCCGGCGGAGATGACGGTGAAGATGCTGCTCAAACCGCTGGATTTCCCGCCGCGGCTGCAGGGCGCGCTGGAAAAGCCGCTGGCCAAGCTGGCCGAGAAGCTGTTCCTCAACTAGTCCCTGGCCGGCTCCCGCGGCTGCGCCTGGATCTGCCGCTGCTCCTGCTGCAGGGCCTTGAGCCTGGCCACGTCGATCGGGCGGATCCGGGTGATGGTGCAGGGGAACTGGCCGTGCCCGGTTAGCACCTTGTCGAAGTTGACGGACACCTGGTTCATGTTCGAGGTCAGGCCGATCGCGCTGGCGAAGGGCAGCTGGTTGCACCCGGGCACGTCCAGCAGCCACGCCTCCCTGGGCCGGGTATAGATCGCCACCTCATCGGTGCCCAGCGGCTCCCACGACCACAGCGGCGTGAAGAAGTGGAAGCTGCTGACCGGCGCGCCGGCGGCAGCCTCGTAGGCGGCCGTGCGCTGGGCCTCACGCTGCGCATAAGGGACGCTGGAACAGGCGGCCAGCACCGCGGCGGCGGTGCTGGCGAACATCACGCGCTTGAACGACATGGGTATGCCTCCTCTGCCAGGCAGCCAATGCAATCAACGCGCAGGTGACGCGCCGGTGCACCGTCCTACTTCTTCCTTTTCGGCAGCGCCTGCCACTTGGCCGGGTCGAAGCCCCCGACCTCGTAGACCAAGGTCTGCTTCTTCTCACCGTCGACCAAGGTAACGTCCATGGTGATCTTCTTCGCCTTCTCCAACCTGGAGATGAAATCCTTGTCGTCGCGGATCATCAGCGCCGGCTCGCCGGTGGAGGGGGCAAACGCCTTGATGCCATGCGCCTTGCCATCGAACGAGGCGGCAATCGTGCAATTGCCGCGGCAGACGAAACCATGGCCGCTGCCGAACAGGAACGCGTTCTGGCCCCATGCGGTGTGCCGGCGCAGCACCAGCCGCACGCGATCGTTGCCGGAAGGCTGGCTGGAGTAGATCGTCGCGGTCGACTGCGTGCCGCCTTCCATGGGCGACACCTGATACAGCCACAGCGCGGCCAGGCGGTTCTTCTCGCTGTTTTCCTTCCAGCGCTTCTCGATGTCGGGCAGGGTCTGCTGGACCTCTTTCGCCGCGGCGCTGCCGGGGTAATGGTCGAGGATGTCATGGCCCATGGCCACCGCCATTTCGTCATTGTGGATACGCAGCAACTGCCGGTAGGTGTCGAGCTTGCGCGCCGAGTCATCGGTCTGCGCCGCGGCCGGGGCGTTGGCCGCCCCCTGGTCCTGCGAGCTGCAGCCGGCCAGGGCCAGTGCGCCGCACAGCACGATCGCGGCAGGACGGAAAGGCAGCTTCATCGGCACGCTCCTTGGCGAGGAAAGGGCCTTAGCGTGGAACGGGCGGGCGGAGGGCGCAAGCGCCCTGCGGCCCGCGTGCCCCGGCTCAGGACACCGCCGCCTCGCCGAAGCGTTCGCGCAACTGCGCGCGGTAGCGCCGGCTGCACGGAACGGCCGCGCCGTCGCGCAGCTTAAGCCGCGCGTCGCCGGTATCCAGCGGCTCGATCTCGGCCAGGCAGTCCAGGTTGACGAAGTAGCTGCGGTGCACGCGCACGAACCGCGCCGGGTCCAGCCGCTCCTCGATCGCGGCCATGGTCGTGCGCAACGGATAGTCACGCCCGCGCACGTGCAGATTGACGTAGTTGCCCGCTGCCTGCAGCCACTCGATCTCACGCGCGTTGACCAGGAATTCCTTGCCCAGCTTGCGCACCAGAAAGCGCTCGGGGCGCTCCACCGGCTCCACCGGCGGTCCTTCGTCGGGAGCCTGCAGCAGCCGTGCCTCGCCCTGCCAGCGCACCAACCACAGCCGCGAGAGGCAGACCAGCGCGATGATCAGGAAGTAGGTGCGCGCGTCCTTGAGGTATTCATAGCCGAAGCCGGACCACCACGGCCCGAAGTCGTAGCGCCTGCCGGCCAGGTCGTAGGCCAGCGTGCGCAGCGCCACCATGCCGCCCACGTGCACCAGGCTGAAGGGCACGGTGGCCAGCAGGTGCCAGGGCAGGCTGCGCCGCCAAGTGTCGAAGCCGAACGGCCAGCGCCGCTCCACCGCCAGTACCACCGGCACCAGCACCAGCATCACCAGCGAACTGGTCCACTCCCACACCCACGGCTCCCATGCGGCGGTCCGCGCATTATCGATCTGCGCCACCATGCTGTTGAACACGGTGTTGAGGATGGCCAGCAGGACCCAGAAGGCGATCTCGGCGGGCCGACGCCAGCGATGGAAATCGCGATATTCGAGGCTGGTGGACGGAGACATCCGGCCATTCTGGTTCGATGGCCGGTTGCGGCGCAAACAACTCGTCCCGGCCAGCTCACGGTTCGTCCCGTCCCGGCCCCGGCCGGTCACCGTGCACGCCCCGGCGGGCCTCGCACGGATTACGGTGGCCGCCCCTCTCGAGGCAACTGTCATGAAACGACGCGATCTGCTGAAAGCCGCCCTCACCCTCCCCCTGCTACCGCTGGCTGGGCGCGCTGCGCAGGCGCTGCCCAACGCCGCGTCCGGCGCAGTGCGTTCGCGGCTGCGGCCCGGGCAGCCGGGCTGGCCGGCGCCGGCCGAGTGGGATGCGCTGCGCCTCGCGGTCGGCGGACGCCTGCTGCGACCGGTGTCGCCATTCGCGCACGAGGCGAGTGCCGACGCCCGCGGCCGGGCGCTCAAGCAGCTGTCAAACCCCTTTGCGGTCGGCGACGACCCGGCGTTGACGCAGACCAGCGGCTGGGCCGGTGCCTGGACCTCGCAACCCAGCGCCTACGCAGTCGCGGCGAAATGCACCGCCGACGTGGTCGCAGCCATCAACTTCGCGCGCAAGCACCACCTGCGGCTGGTGGTGAAAGGCGGCGGCCACAGCTACCAGGGCACCTCGGACGCGCCGGATTCGCTGCTGGTGTGGACCCGCCACATGAACCGAGTGGACCTGCACGATGCCTTCGTGCCGCAAGGCTGCGCCGGTCATCTGGCGCCGCAGGCGGCGGTAAGCGTGCAAGCAGGCGCCATGTGGATCGACGCCTACAACGCCGTAACCACTCAAGGCGGCCGTTACGTGCAGGGCGGCGGCTGTACCACGGTGGGTGTGGCCGGGCTGGTGCAGAGCGGCGGCTTCGGTAGCCTCTCCAAGCGCTGGGGCACGGCGGCGTCCAACCTGCTGGAGGCGGAGGTCGTCACCGCCGACGGCCGCGTGCGCATCGCCAACGCCCGCACGAATCCGGAGCTGTTCTGGGGCCTCAAGGGCGGCGGTGGCGGCAGCCTCGGCGTGGTCACGCGGCTGACCCTGCGTACCTTCGAGCTGCCCGAGTTCTTCGGCGGGGTGAACCTCACCATCAAGGCCGACTCGGACGCAGCCTATCGCGCCCTGATCGCCGAGGCAGTGGATTTCTACCAGCGCGCGCTGTTCAACCCGCACTGGGGGGAACAGATGAAGTTCTACGGTGGCGATACCTTCGAAGTTTCCATGATGTTCCAGGGCCTCACCCGGCAGCAGGCCGAACAGACCTGGGCCCCCTTCCTCGGTTGGGTGCAGGCCCGCAAGGACTGCCGCATCACCAGGCCATTCCAGGCGCTGGCGGCGCCGGCCCGACACCTCTGGGACGCCGAATTCCTCCGCAAATACCTGCCGAGCGCCATCGTGTCGGACGCCCGGCCGGGTGCGCCCCGCCACCACTTCCTTTGGGCCGGCGATCATGATCAGGCCGGCTGGTTCATCCACGGCTACCAGTCGGCCTGGCTGCCGGCCACGCTGCTGCAACCGGGGCAACAGGCACGTCTGGTCGATGCACTGTTCAACGCCGCGCAACACCGGGGCGTCTCGCTGCATTTCAACAAGGGGCTGGCCGGCGCGCCGGCCGATGCGCTCGCCCGCGTCCGCGACACCGCCACGCATCCGCAGGTGCTGGACGCCTTCGCCCTCGCCATCAGCGCCGCGGGCGGCGACCCCGCTTACCCGGGCATGCCGGGCGCGAAGCCCGACCCAGCCATGGCGCGGCACACGGCGGCCGCCATCGAGCGGACGATGGATGCGCTGCGCGCCGTGGCACCGGGAGCCGGCTCTTATGTTTCGGAAAGCGACTACTTCCTGCGCGACTGGCAGCAGGGTTTCTGGGGCGAAAACTACCCGAGGCTGGCCAAGGCCAAGCGCATGTACGACCCCGATGGCCTGTTCTTCGTGCACCACGGCGTGGGCAGCGAAGGCTGGAGCGAAGACGGCTTCACCCGCATCGCAAGCCGTTAGTCCGCCGGACCGCGGCCTATGACCACGAGGGCGCATCCGCATCGAGGTGCTCGATGCGCACGATCTGGTCGAACCACACGTAGCGTTTCCACTCGGAGATGCCCGGGCGCTCCAGGTGCGCCACGCCGTTGCTGCCCTCGTTGCCCTCCCCATCGTAATACTCCTGCACGGTCGGGCGCGCGGCCACCACGCCCTCGCAGGTGCTCCCGTCGGCCAGGTACAGGCGCACGCGGGCGCCGTTCTGCAGGTGCTCGACCAGGCCGTTGAAGCGGGCGATGGTGGGCTGGTCGGTGTAGACGTGTTCGGCCTGGCGGCCCATGGCCGGTCTCCTGCTTCGGCAATGGGGCGAGGCTAGGGCTGTGGCGGGCAAGTGGTCGTGAAGTTTCCGGCGCGGGACGCCTGCGGCGATAATCCGGCCCCCTTCCCCCCGGAATCCCCATGCCCGCCGATTCGCTGCTCAAGCACCGCGCCTTCGTGCAGTTCTGGTTCGCCCGCATCGCTTCGGGCTTCGGTTTCCAGATGCTCTCGGTGGCGGTGGCCTGGCAGATCTACGCGATCACCGGCCGCGCGCTGGACCTGGGCCTGATCGGGCTGGTGCAGTTCTTTCCTTCGGTGATGCTTGCCCTGCCGGCCGGGCACGTGGCCGACCAGTTCGAGCGCCGCCGCGTGGTGCTGATCGGACAGGTGGTGGAATGGTGCGCGATCGTGCTGCTGGCGGGCCTGAGCTTCACCCACCGCGTGCACGAACTGGGCATCCTCGCGCTGGTGTTCGTGATCAGCACGGCCAAGGCATTCGAGTCGCCCTCGATGTCCTCGCTGCTGCCGGCGTTGGTGCCGCCGACGATCCTGCCGCGTGCGGTAGCGGTGAGCGGCTCGGCCTTCCAGATGGCGATGGTGCTGGGGCCGGCCGTCGGCGGCCTCCTCTACGTGGCAGGCCCTGGCGTGGTGTATGCCGTGGCTGCCGGGCTGTATCTCGTTGCGGCCACCCTGATGGCGCTGCTGCGCTACGAGCAGGCGCCGCCGAGGCGCGAGCCCGCCACGCTGAAATCGCTGTTCGCCGGCGTGCATTTCATCCGCGAGCGCAAGGACGTGCTGGGCGTGATCTCGCTGGACCTGTTCGCGGTGCTGTTCGGCGGCGCCACCGCGCTGCTGCCGATGTTCGCCAGGGACATCCTGCACACCGGGCCGTGGGGTCTGGGCCTGCTGCGCGCGGCGCCGGCGGTGGGCGCGCTGCTGATGTCGTTCTGGCTGGCACGACATGACCTCACCCGCCGCGTGGGCATGCTCATGTTCGGGTCGGTGGCCGGGTTCGGCCTGGCCACGCTGGTGTTCGCGCTATCGCCGTGGATGTGGCTTTCGCTGGCGGCGCTGTTCGCCGCCGGCGCGTTCGACATGGTGAGCATGGTGATCCGCGGCTCCATGGTGCAGCTGGACACCCCCGACGCCATGCGCGGGCGGGTCAACGCGGTCAACTCGATCTTCATCAACACATCCAACCAGCTGGGCGAGTTCGAGTCGGGCCTGGCCGCAGCCTGGTTTGGCGCGGTCGGCGCCACGGTGCTGGGCGGCATCGGCACGCTGGTTGTGGTGGGGCTGTGGATGGCGATGTTCCCGACCCTGCGCCGGCGCCAGCGGCTGCACGTGGAGCCGGAAGCGATCGAGTCGGCCGAGGGCGCATCCGCCGGCACGGTTTAGCTGGCTGAGCATGCCGCTCCCAGGCGGCTACCGGACGCAACCCTTTTAGCGTCCATGCCGAGTTCATTCGCGCCGACGGCACGCCGTTGGCTGCAGAGGGGTCAGCGGGAAGGCCAGGATTCCAAGCGTTCGCCCGGCAACCTCTACGGCAAGCCGGTGACGGTCCATTACGACCCGACCTCGCCGCCGACGCTGGTGGCCGGGCGGATGGCTGCCGCGCGCCAGGCGGCGCTGGTGAGGCCAGCCTGAACCACGTGACCTGTTTCGACGCTTCGCTCACGATGCCGCGGTCAGGCTGGGGCTTCGTCGCAAAGGAGGCTCCCGTGATGAGACACCGCGATATCGAAGATCGCTTCGACGGCGCCAGCGAACGCGTGCGTGATCGCATGCGCCAGTACGCCAACGGCACGGCCGACACCGCCACCGACCTGATCGAGCGCGGCCGCCGCCTGAGCGGCCGCCTCGGCCGCCGCAGCGCAGGCTACGGCAAGCAGCTCTCGCACATGGCCGAGGACCTGGCGGACGAGGCCAGCTACCAGTACCGCCGCGTGCGCCGCCACGCCAGCCGGCACCCGGTGGCGGCGGTCGCCCTCGTCGCCGGCACGGTCGGCGCGTTCCTGCTGCTGCGCAAGCTGCTGCGCAGCGACGAGGACTAGAACTCGCGTGCGCCTCGGCCCTCTCTTAGCGTGAGAGGGCCGGGGCGGAGGCCACGCTTGCGGGGAGATCCGTTCATCCGCGGATGCGCGGCTCCGGCACCGTCGGCGTATGCGGATCGATGGGCGGCAGCTCCGGCTGCTGCGGGCGGCCCGGATCGATAGGATCGCGCGGCGGCGGCGGCGGCGGATCCTGCTGGGGATGTTCCGGCTCGCCGGGCGGGCCGTAGCGCCACAACTCCGGGTGACCGCCGGGTTCCGGAGTGGGCATGCCCAGAATCGTCGGACTCATGGATATCCTCGTATCGGCTGCCGATGCATCGAAGTATCGGCAGCCCGCCGTGCGCGGCGCGCGAAGGAGCCGTTCACACCACGCAAGGCACCCGCCGTGATCGCTGGACGATCCCCTCGAGGGAGACAACGAACCCGCGGAACGCTGCCCCGTCTTCCCGCAGGCGAGAGGTGGCAAAGGGCAAGGTAAGCTTGGCCGTCCCTCGACGGCCTTCCGCATGCCAGCCAAGAGCATCACCTACCATCACCCCGTCGCGTTCTGGCTCGGCTGCGCCTGCGTGGTCGCGGGCGTGCTGGCGCACCTGCCCATGCTGGCGATGGCCGCACCCATGCACTACCGCCTGGCCGGCATGCCGATGGACCGGCTGATGCTCATCGGCATGGCCCTGGTGCCGGCCGGCGTGCTGCTGTCCGCCTATGGGCTGATGCCGCGCCTGGCGCAGATGCGCCGCACCCTGCATCCCGAGCGTACTCCGCTGCCGTTCCATTCCGCCGACCACGTGCCGCTCAACCGCGAGCACTGGAAGCTGGTCGCAGTACTGACCTTGGCGCTGGCGGTGGATGTGATGAAGCCGGCCACGATCGGCTTCGTGATGCCGGGCCTGTCGGCCGAGTACGGCATCAGCGCGACCACCGGCGGCCTGTTGGCGCTGTCGGCGTTGATCGGCACGACGGTGGGCTCGGTGGTGTGGGGGCGCCTGGGCGACCTGTTCGGGCGACGCGCCACCATTCTGCTCTCGGCGCTGATGTTCATGGGCACCTCGATCTGCGGTGCGATGCCTTCGTTCGGCTGGAACCTGGTGATGTGTTTCATGATGGGCGCGGCGGCCGGCGGCATGCTGCCGATCACCTTCACGCTGATGGCCGAGACCATTCCCACCGCGCACCGCGGCTGGCTGCTGGTGGCGCTGGGCGGCGTCGGTACCTCGGCCGGATACCTGCTGGCCTCGGGTGCGGCCACGCTGTTCGAGCCGGCCTACAGCTGGCGCTCGCTGTGGCTGCTCAACCTGCCCACGGGCGCGCTGATCGTACTGCTCAACCGCTACATTCCCGAGTCGCCGCGCTTCCTGGCGCTGGCCGGACTGGAGGAACAGGCACGCGCGGTGCTGCTGAAATTCTCCGGCAACACGCTGCCGGCGTACGAGGCGGCACCCGCCGCGCTGACGCACGCCCAGATCGGCATGCGCGAGCTGTTGCGCGGGCGCCATGCGGCGATCACCTGGGGCCTGATGGTCTGCGCAGTGGCCTGGGGTCTGGCGAATTTCGGCTTCCTGCTGTGGCTGCCGGCCAACCTGGTCCAGCTCGGCATAGACGCGCACGCCAGTGCCGCGCTACTGGCACGTTCGGCGGTGCTCGCGTTGCCGGGCATCGCCGTCGTGGTGGCGTGCTACCAGCGCTGGAGCAGCATCCGCACGCTGGTGCTGTTCATCGCGTCGACGGCGGCATCGCTGCTGCTGTTCCTCGCTATCGGCTGGATGGGATTGCGTTCCGAAGCGCTGACCACCACGGCGACGGTCGCGCTGCTGCTCAGCATCAGCGGCGTGATCGCCACGCTGATCCCGTATGCGGCAGAGATCTATCCTGTGCACTTGCGCAGCACGGGCTCCGGGCTGATCGCCGGCGGTTCCAAGCTGGGCGGAATCCTGGGTGCGCTGCTGGGCGTACTCGGACTGTTCGAGCACTTCATGCTGTCGGCATTGCTGATCGCGCTGCCGATGGGGCTGGCGGCATGGATGCTGGCGCGGCGCGGGATCGAGACGCGCGGCCACGGGCTGGAGGCGATCCAGCAGGCGTTGTCCGAATAGGATTACGGCAACATCCGTCGCTCCACAGCCGCGTTCGGTGGCGAGTGGTTTGTTCGTTCGCGCTACCGAGCGTTGACGCAGTGCGAACCGGCGTAGGGATGCTTTGCCGCGGTTGCACGCCTATCCGCGCTTGTGCGGTAAGAGCTTCCGATCGCAAACCCGCCAAATCGCGGAAGTACCCCGCAAGAACGACACACAAAGGCAGCGCCAGCACAACAACCGTTCCCGCGAGCCCTGACCTTCACCCCAGCCCTCTCCCCGGAGGGGAGAGGGCGCCAACGGGCGATCAGACCGTCAGCGGATTGGGCTTGTCGGGGTCGAGCTTGTATTCCTTGATCGCGCGCGCCACGTCCTTGGCATTGACCAGGCCGTCCTTCGCCAGCGCCGCGAGTGCGGCATGCGCGATCCAGTAGCGGTCGACCTCGAAGAAATCGCGCAGGTGCGCGCGGGTGTCCGAACGGCCGTAGCCGTCGGTGCCCAGCACGGTGTAGCGCATGCCCTCGGGCATGAAGGCACGGATCTGGTCGGCATACTCGCGCACGTAGTCGGTCGCGGCGATGGCAGGCCCGGATCGGCCCTGCAGCAGCCCGGTGACGTACGGCACGCGCTGCTCGCCCTCCGGATGCAGGCGATTCCAGCGCTCGGCATCGAAACCGTCCCGGCGCAGCTCGCTGAAGCTGGGGCAGGACCAGATGTCGGCAGCGACGCCGAAATCCTTTTCCAGCAGCTCGGCCGCGGCGATCACCTCGCGCAGGATGGTGCCCGAGCCCAGCAATTGCACGCATGGCGCCTTGGCCTTGGACTTGCCCTTGCCGTTGCCCTGGCCGACTCCCGAATCCCGGAACAGGTACATCCCCTTGATGACGCCCTCCTCGCAACCCTTCGGCAGTTCCGGGTGCTCGTAGTTCTCGTTCATCACGGTGACGTAGTAGTACACGTCCTCCTGTTCCTGCAGCATGCGGCGCGTACCGTCCTGCAGGATCACGCCGACCTCGTAGGAGAAGGTCGGGTCGTAGGCCTTCACGTTAGGGATCACGCCGGCCATCAGGTGCGACTGGCCGTCCTCGTGCTGCAGGCCCTCGCCGTTCAAGGTGGTGCGGCCGGAGGTGCCGCCGACCAGGAAGCCGCGCGCGCGCATGTCGCCGGCGGCCCAGGCCAGGTCGCCGATGCGCTGGAAGCCGAACATCGAGTAGTAGATGAAGAACGGCAGCATCGGCTGGTTGCTGATCGAGTAGCTGCTGGCCGCCGCCATCCACGAGGCCATGCCGCCGGCCTCGCTGATGCCCTGCTGCAGCACCTGGCCCTTCTGGTCCTCGCGGTAGTAGAGCAGCTGGTCCGAGTCCTGCGGGCGGTACTTCTGCCCGAACGGGGCGTAGATGCCAATCTGGCGGAACATGCCCTCCATGCCGAAGGTGCGCGCCTCGTCGGCGACGATCGGCACCACGCGCGGGCCGATCGCCTTGTCGCGCAGCAAGAGGTTCATGCCGCGCACCAGCGCCATGGTGGTGGAGATCTCGCGCTCGCCGGTGCCGGCGGTGATCTGCGCGAAGGCGGACAGGTCCGGCGCCTTCAGCTGCACGTCGGTCTTGCGCCGGCGCTGCGGCAGGAAGCCGCCGAGCGCGCGGCGGCGCTCGAGCATGTATTCGACTTCCGGCGATTCCTTGCCCGGGTGGTAGTACGGCACCTCGGCCAGCTTGTCGTCCGCCACCGGGATATTGAAGCGGTCGCGGAAGGCGCGCACCGAGTCGGTGTCGAGCTTCTTCTGCTGGTGGGTCGGATTCTGCGATTCGCCCGATCCTAAGCCCATGCCGTAGCCCTTGACCGTCTTGGCCAGGATCACGGTGGGCATGCCCTTGGTGTTAACCGCCGCGTGATAGGCGGCGTAGACCTTGTGAGGGTCATGTCCGCCGCGGTTCAGACGCCAGATGTCGTCGTCGGAGAGGTTGGCGACCATCTCGCGGGTCTGCGGGTATTTGCCGAAGAAATGCTCGCGCGTGTAGGCGCCCCCGAAGGCCTTGCAGGCCTGGTACTCGCCGTCGAGCGTTTCCATCATGAGCTTGCGCAGCACGCCGTCCTTGTCGCGCGCCAGAAGCGGATCCCAGTAGGAACCCCAGATCACCTTGATCGCGTTCCAGCCAGCGCCGCGGAAGACGCCCTCCAGCTCCTGGATGATCTTGCCGTTGCCGCGCACCGGGCCGTCCAGCCGCTGCAGGTTGCAGTTGATCACGAAGACGAGGTTGTCCAGCCCTTCGCGGCCGGCCAGCGAGATCGCGCCCAGCGATTCGGGCTCGTCGCACTCGCCGTCGCCCATGAAGCACCACACCTTGCGGTCGGTCTTGGGGATCAGCCCGCGGTGCTCGAGGTACTTCCAGAACTGCGCCTGGTAGATCGCCTGGATGGGACCCAAGCCCATCGATACGGTCGGCACCTGCCAGTAGTCGGGCATCAGCCAGGGGTGCGGGTAGGAGGACAGCGCGCGGCCCTTGCCGACCACCTCCATGCGGAACAGATCCAGCTGCTCCTCGCTGATGCGCCCCTCGAGGAACGAGCGGGCGTAAACGCCGGGGCTGGAGTGGCCCTGGTGGAACACCAGGTCGCCCGGATGCTCGGCGCTGGGCGCGCGCCAGAAATGGTTGAAGCCGACGTCGTAGAGCGTCGCCGAGGAAGCGAAACTGGCGATGTGCCCGCCGAGCTCACCCGGCTTGCGGTTGGCGCGCACCACCATCGCCATGGCGTTCCAGCGGATGATCGAGCGGATGCGCCACTCCATCGCCGCGTCGCCTGGGCTCTTGGCCTCGTTCGCCGGCGCGATGGTGTTGACGTACTCGGTGGTCGGGTCGAAGGGCAGGTAGCCGCCGGAGCGCCGGGTGGAATCGACCATGCGCTCGAGCAGGAAGTGCGCGCGCTCGGTGCCGTCGTGCTGGATGACCGCATCGAGCGATTCGACCCACTCGCGGGTTTCGGCGGGGTCGAGATCCTGATCCAGGATGTCATCGAGCTGATCCATGGAAATTCTCCGCGGCGCACCTGGCGCCTCTTGTATTTGACGTGTGGGGAGCCCCCGATTCTAGCTTTGCGGGGGGTGTGCCGCCACACGGTGGGCATCGCTTACCATGCGCCAGCACCTCTGCCGACCCGACCATGCCCACGCCCACCACGCCTTCGCCGCTGATCTCGGTCGCCCTTAGCGCGTACAACGGCGAGCGTTTCCTTAGGGCGCAACTGGATTCGATCCTGGCGCAGCGCGACGTGCAGCTGGAAATCATCGCGGTGGACGACGGCTCCCGCGACGCCAGCGTGGCCCTGCTGCAGGACTACGCTCGCCGCGACGAGCGCGTACGCGTGCACCCGAACCCGGCCAATCTCGGCCCCACGCGCAGCTTCGAGCGGGCGATGTCGTTGTGCCGGGGCGAGTTCATCGCCCCCAGCGACCAGGACGACCTGTGGGCGCCGAACAAGCTCGCCACCCTGCTCGCCGCCATCGGCCAGGCGGACCTCGCCTACTGCGACTCCGCCTATATCGACCCCGAAGGGCAGCCCAGCGGGCGCCGGATCTCGGACGACACGCAGATGCTGGCCGGATGCGAGCCGTTGCGGTTCGCTTTCGCCAATTCCGTGTCCGGCCATGCGCTGCTGGTGCGGCGGGACCTGTTCGAAAGCGCACGCCCGCTGCCACCGGAGTTGTTCTACGACTGGGTGCTGGCCATGTTCGCGGCGGCGCGCGGCGGCGTGGTGTACGTCCATCGGCCGCTGGTGCAGTTCCGCCGGCACACCCAGGCTTATTCCTCGCTGGGCCGCGAAGGCGTTGCCCGCAAGCCGGACCGCTACCGCGGCTGGATAACGGATCGGGTCGCCCTGCTACGGGCGCTGGCCGGCAGCCGTTTCGACGCAGCCGGCCGCGCGCGGCGCATGTCCGAGGCGCTGGAACTGGCCATCGACAAGCGCTCCCACGCACCGCTGCTGCGGGCGATCTGGCGCGAGCGCATGGCATTGGCCGAACCGGGCCGGCCGGCGTGGCAGACGGCGGTGCGCCTGCAGATGCGAATGCTGCGCAAGTTGGCGCGCGCGCGCCGCGAGGCTGCGGGCTAGGAACCCAGGTAGCCGCGTATTTGCGCACCGCGGCCGAACCAGCGGCGCGGCAGCAGCAGCTTGAGACCGCGCTCGGCACTCTTGCGGTGCAGGCCGGGATGGCGCAGCCCGCGCCACAGCAACCGCACCCATTGGTGGCGCGGGCGGTCGAGCAGCGCCTCGCGCATGTCCGCCTCCAGCCGATACATCGCCGCCAGCGCCAGCGCCAGCCGGCGCCGTTCGGCCGGCAGATCGGGACGGGCCTCCGCGCATCGCTCCTGGTCGGCGGCGATCTGCCGGTACATGGTCAGCACGCGACGGTTGCGCCGCTCGTAGGTCGAATAGTCGTGGTCGCTGCGGTCGAACATCCAGTCGTTGAGGTTGCCGCCGTGGCGGCGGTAACCCAACAGCGCCTGCGGCAGGCAACGGCATTCGCCAACCAGCGCCGCGCGCAGGCTGAGCATGTTGTCTTCCACGAAGCCGTGCAGCGGGGGCAGCTCGGTGATCAGTTCGCGGCGCACCGCCATGGAGGCGCCCAGCACCGTCTGCATCCGGCCGCGGCGCAGGAAGGCGCGCTGATCCAGCCGCCGGGGCATCCCGCGCACGGATTCGGCGAGCAGGCGGCCGCGCTCGTCGATGTCGTCGACGGCCGAACCGACCACCTGCGCTTGCGGGTGCGCCGCGAATTCTTCCAGCAGGCGCGCCACCCGGTCCGGACGGGCCACGTCGTCGCCGGCCTGGAACACCAGCATCTCGCCCGTGGCGATCCCGGCCAGTTCGTTCAGGTGTGCGCACAGACCTAGGTTCTGCGCCGTACTGCGGATGGTGACCCGGTGCGGTCCGGAGTAGCCCTGCATGACGTCGCGCGCGACGGAGAGCGACTCGTCGCCTGAACAATCGTCCGAGACGATGATCTCGCACGGCACATCCTGCGCAAGCACGGAGCGCAAGGATTCGGCGATGGTGTGCTGCATGCGGTACGCGATCAGCAGCACGGTACAGGATGGAAGCCTGCTCATCCTTGTGCGGGCATCCCTTGGCTCAGCCATGGTGAACCCCCCCGGTTTTCACACCCAGCATACGCCGGTATCGCACTCAACGCATGCTGCGCAGCACACCGGCGCCGGCCTCCCGCGCGGCGACCCGGATCTGCGCATCCACCGCCGCGATCGCCGTCATGTTGACGACCCGCCGCACGGTCGAGGCCGGCGTGAGGATGTGCGCGCTCTTGTCCACGCCCATCAGGATCGGGCCGATCGCCACGCCGCTGGTCATCACGCGCACCATGTTGTAGACGATGTTGGCCGCGTCCAGGTTGGGCAGCACGAACAGGTTGGCACGGCCGGACAGCGTGGTGTTGGGGAAGATGCGCTGGCGCAGCACGCCGTCCCAGGCGGTATCGGCCTGCATCTCGCCGTCCACTTCCAGCTTGGGCGCGCGCTCGCGGATCAGCTGGTAGGCGCGGCGCATCTTGGCCGCGCTGGCATTGTCGTGGCTGCCGAAGTTGGAGTGCGAGAGCAGCGCCACCTTGGGCTCGATGCCGAAGAGCTTGAGCCGGTAGCTCGCCTGCAGCGTGGCCTCGGCGATCTGCTCGGCAGTGGGGTCGACCTGCACGTGGGTGTCGACGAAGAACCAGGCGCCCAGGTCGTTGATCACGCCGGTCATGGCCGAGGTGCACTGCACGCCCGGGTCCAGCCCGAACACCGATCGCAGGTAGCCGAGCTTCTTGTGGTAGCGCCCGACCAGGCCGCAGATCATCGCATCGGCCTCGCCGCGCTCGACCATGATGGCGGCGATCAGCGTCGGGCGTGAGCGCATGAGATTCTTGGCCGCCGCCGGGGTGACGCCGCGGCGCTCGGTCAACGCGTGGTACTGCTGCCAGTAATCGTTGAAGCGCGGATCGTCGTTGATGTTTGTCAGCTCGAAATCCACGCCCTCGCGCATGCGCAGGCCCAGGCGCTCGATGCGCGTGGCGATCACGTCCGGGCGGCCGATCAGGATCGGGAAGGCGAGCTTCTCGTCGATCACCGTCTGCACGGCGCGCAGCACGTTCTCCTCTTCGCCCTCGGCGTAGACCACCCGCTTCAAGTCGGCGCGGGCGCGCTCGTACACCGGCTTCATCAGCAGGCTGGTGCGGTAGATGAACTGGGCGAGCTTCTCGCGATAGGCGTCCATGTCCTCGATCGGCCGGCTGGCCACGCCCGAATCCATCGCCGCCTGCGCCACCGCCGGCGCCAGCATCACCAGCAGGCGCGGGTCAAACGGCCGCGGGATCAGGTAGTCGGCGCCGAACGAAGGCACCTCGCCGCCGTAGGCGCCGGCCAGGTCCGAGGCCTCCATGCGGGCCAGCGCCGCGATGGCGCGCACGCAGGCCAGCTTCATCGCCTCGTTGATGCCCGTCGCGCCAACGTCCAGCGCGCCGCGGAAAATGTACGGGAAGCACAGCGCGTTGTTGACCTGGTTCGGGTAGTCCGAACGGCCGGTGGCGACGATGCAATCCGGCCGCACGCGCTTGGCGTCCTCCGGCAGGATCTCGGGATTGGGATTGGCCAGCGCCAGGATGATCGGCCTGTCGGCCATGGTGGCGACCATCTCGGGCTTGAGGATGCCGCCGGCGGAAAGGCCCAGGAACACGTCGGCCCCGGCCACGATGTCGGCCAGCGAACGCTTGTCGGTGTCGCGGGCGTAGCGCGCCTTGTCGGGGTCCAGCCCCTCGCGGCCGGTGTGGATCACGCCCTCGCGGTCGAACGCCAGGATGTTCTCGGGCCTGACGCCGAGCGCCACCAGCATGTCCAGGCAGGCGATGCCGGCGGCACCGGCGCCGGTGGTGGCGAGCCTGATGTCCCCGATCTTCTTGCCGACCACTTCCAGCGCGTTCAGCACCGCAGCGCCGACGATGATCGCGGTGCCGTGCTGGTCGTCGTGGAACACCGGGATGTTCATGCGCTCGCGCAGCTTGCGCTCGACGATGAAGCACTCCGGCGCCTTGATGTCTTCCAGATTGATGCCGCCGAAGGTGGGCTCCATCGCGGCGATGATGTCCACCAGCTTGTCCGGGTCGCGCTCGTTCAACTCGATGTCGAACACGTCGATGCCGGCGAACTTCTGGAACAGCACACCCTTGCCTTCCATCACCGGCTTGCCGGCGAGCGGGCCGATATCGCCCAGGCCCAGCACCGCAGTGCCGTTAGTGATCACCGCCACCAGATTGCCGCGCGCGGTCATCTCGCTGGCCGCCTGCGGGTTCTCCACGATCGCCTCGCAGGCGTAGGCCACGCCCGGCGAGTAGGCCAGCGACAGCTCGCGCTGGGTCACCATCGCCTTGGTCGCGGTGACCTTGATCTTGCCGGGGCGAGGATGGCGGTGGTACTCGAGCGCGGCGTGGCGCAGGTCGTCGGAATGGGCCATGGGTGGCGGCTTGTGCGAGGGGAAGCGGCCTTACATGGTAGCAGTGCGATCCCTCGCAGGGGCCGGGTGTACCCCGCGCCGCGCAGCTACAGCCGCAAGCTCAGTTCGTCCGCCTGCACCTGCCCCATATGGATGCCGTTGACGAACAACGAGAAGGCCAGCTTGCCGGCCAACCCGTGCACGTGCTGCATCCACGGCGGCAGCCAGCGCGGCGGCTTCAGCGTGCCGGCCTCGAAGTGCGGCTGCAGGGTGACCACGTCGTGCAGCGCGAGCTTGCCGGCGAACAGGTGGCGCAGCAGGTCCATGCGCTGCTGCTTGAACGCCCAGCGGAAGAACGTGTGCACGGTGAGCAGGCCGGACAGGTAGACGTTGTCCTTGGCGAAGGCCGCGCCGCCGGTCAGCGGCACGCCGCGGAACACCCGCTGTGCCGAGTGGAAGCTGTCCGCCGAGCCCTGCCCGCAGTGACGGAAGTATTTGTAGACCTCGACGAAGTCGGCGCCGTTGAGCGCCATGTCGATGGCCAGGATGCGCAGACTGATGCGCTTCAGGCGCGCGATGTCGATGGCGCCGGACATCAGCTCGGCGAACACGGCCAGGCCCTCCTGCGTAGCCGTGACCCGCGGCGAGGTGCGCGCCAACGAGGCCAGCAGCGGCTGCTCGCGGCCGTTGAGCGCGGTCAGCGAGTGCACGAAGGCCTCGTGCGCTAGCAACTGGTGGCGGTCGTACTCGCTGAAGCTGGCGCCGCCGCGCAGACGGATGCGGGTGGCGCCGGCGGCGGCCTTGGCGGTCAGTTCCGGGTCCACCTCGACCACGATGCGGCCCGGCCCGAAGAATTCGTCCAGCGTCCGGCCCAGATCCACGCGCAGCGTTTCGGCGGAGATGTCCATGCACACGTCGTCGGCGAGCAGGTCGGCACCCAGCTCGTCGGACAGCTCGACGAAATAGCGCGCCGCGTCCAAGTTGCTTTTCTGGCTGCCAGGGATCGCATCGCCCGGCCGACCGTAGAGCGCGATGGACGGCGCCGTGAAGCCGCTGCTGCCGACCGCCTCCAGCATCTCCGCGGCGATACGCCAGGAGGCGGCGGTGCGGCAGAGGTAGTCGCCGATCGGATCGCCGCCCAGCGAGGCCTGGGCCTCGTGCTCGACCGCCACCAGCTCGGCGCGCACCAGGCCGAGGTCCGGCCGCACGTACTGCACTTCCGGCAGCGCGTAGCGGCCCTGGTCGTAGGCCGCGATCATGCGCTGCTCCAGCGACGCCGGCCACGCCACCGTAGGCAGGATGTTGATCGACCGGGCGGCGGCGAGCATGCGCCGATCCAGCTCGGCGTAGTGCTGCTGATCGGTCGGGACCGCGCTCATCACGCGGGCCGCCGAAGCGGCGCGCCGCGCCGGTGAATCGCAAATGCAAGGGCTCGATGCATGCCGCTATCCCGAATTCAGATGGTTCATTCCCGCTCGCGCCGCCCGCGGTGTCCGTGCGGCCGCTCCGCCGGACGACCGCCGCGCTGCCGGCGCAGCCGTGCCTCCAGCGTGGCGGCCTGTTCCTCGCGCTCGTCGCGCAGCTTGAGGTAGTTGCGCCAGCGCTCGCCGGCCAGCTCGCCCGAATCCAGCGCCGATTGCACCGCACATCCAGGCTCGCTGCCGTGACCGCAGTCGGCGAAGCGGCAGGTTTCGGCCAGCCCCTCGATGTCGGCGAACAGATCGAGGTTTTCCTCACCGGTGAGCTTGAGTTCGCGCATGCCGGGGGTGTCGATCAGGCAGCCGCCCGAGGGCAGCATCAGCAGCGCGCGGTGCGTGGTGGTGTGGCGCCCGCGGCTGTCGTGCGCGCGCACCGCGCCGGTGGCCATGCGCTCATCGCCCAGCAAGGTGTTGGTGAGGGTGGACTTGCCGGCGCCGGAGGAGCCCACCAGCACCGCGCTGTCGCCGGGCTGCAGGTAGCGGGCCAGCAGTTGCGCGCTGGCCGGGTCTTTGCCGTTGACGGCGTGGACCGGCGTGGGCGCCGGCAGGCGTTCGCGCAGGGCGGCAAGGCGCGCTTCGCCGTCCGCGTGCAGGTCGAGCTTGCTCAGCAGCACGACCGGCTGCGCGCCGGAGTCCTCGATCAGCGAGAGATAGCGCTCGATGCGTGCCGGGCTGAAATCGTTGTCCAGCCCGGTGAGGACCAGGACGTAATCGATGTTCGTGGCGATCAGCTGGCGCTCGTAGCGTTCGCCCGCGGCGGCGCGAGAGAGCACGCTGCGGCGCGGCAGCACGTTCAGGATGTGCGGTGGACGGCCCTGCTCCACTTCGACGAAGTCGCCCACCGCCGGCCGCTGGGACGGATCCAGCGCGCGCTTGAGGAAATGCCCCGCCGGCTGCGCGCCGAACACGGCTTCACCATCGTGCAACTCGTAGCCGGCCCGGTGCTGCGCGACCACGCGCGCGATGCGCCGGCCACCGGACGGCAGCTCGCCGCGCCAGCCGATGTGGCGCAGGCGTTGGAGGGTGGCCTCGTCGCTCATGGCCGACGATTATGCCCGTTTCCCGCACCGCGCCCGTCGCACGCACCCCCGCGCGCCCGACGGCAGCCGGAACTGCATGGGCCGAGCGCTGCTAGCATCGGCGCTTTCACCTGCCCCGAGGACGCCCGTGCCGGTTCCCATCTTGCCCAGTGCGCACCTGGCCGGCGTGCGCTACGAGATCCGCGGCGCGCTCACACGCCGCGCGCGCGAACTGGAAGCGGCCGGGCACCGGATCATCAAGCTCAACATCGGCAACCCGGCGCGCTACGGTTTCGAGACACCCGCGCACCTTCGCCGGGCGATCGCCGAGCACCTGGCCGACAGCGAGGGCTACGGCCACGAGCAGGGGCTGGAAGAGGCCCGCGAGGCGATCGCTGCGCAGCAGCGCGCACGGGGCGCGGCGGATGTCGCGGTCGAGCGCATCTTCATCGGCAACGGGGTCAGCGAGCTGATCGACCTGTCGCTGCGTGCGCTGCTGCAGCCCGGTGACGAGGTATTGCTGCCCAGCCCTGACTACCCGCTGTGGAGCGCCGCCACCATCTTGAACGGCGGCCGGCCGCGCTACTACCGATGCCTGGCGCAGCATGGCCACCTGCCCGATCCGGACGAGGTCGAGGCGCTGGTCACGCCGCGCACGCGCGCGCTGGTGCTGATCAACCCGAACAACCCCACCGGCGCGGTCTACCCGCGCGCCCTGCTCGAACGGCTGGTGGCGATCGCCGCCCGCCACGGCTTGTTGCTGCTGGCCGACGAGATCTACGACGAGATCCTCTTCGACCAGGCGCCGTTCCAGCCGCTGGCCGAGGTAGCCGACATGCATCCCTGCCTCAGCTTCGGCGGGCTGTCCAAGGTGCACCGGGCCTGCGGCTACCGCGTGGGCTGGCTGAGCCTCTCCGGCGATCCGGCGCGCACCGCCGCCTACCGCGACGCGCTGCAGCTGCTCGCAGCGTTGCGCCTGTGCGCCAATGCGCCTGCGCAGTGGGCGGTGGTTCCGGCGCTGGTCGAGCGGCCGACCATCGGCACGCTCACCGCACCGGGCGGTCGCCTGCACGAGGCGCGCCGCGCGGTGCTGGAAGGCGTGGCGGCAAGCGATTATCTCGATCTGGTCGCGCCCGCCGGCGCTCTGTATGCCTTCCCGCAGGTGCGCGCCGAGCGCCTGCCGCGTTTCGACGACAACGCCTTCGCGCTGCGCCTGCTCGAGGAGGAGGCGGTGCTGCTGGTGCCCGGCTCCAGCTTCAACGTGCCGCACAGCCGCCACCTGCGCCTGACCCTGCTGCCGCCGCCGGCGCAGCTGGCAGAGGTCTTCTCACGGGTCGAGCGCGTGCTTTCGCGGATGGCGCAGGAGCAGGCGCGCCAATCGGCCGTGGCCTGATGAAGAGTCCCTCGCCCGCCGGGGTGAGGGTTCGGCCAGCGCGATCGCTGGCTCAGCCCAGGCCATCAACCACCTGTCGGCACCCTTTTCCCGAGCAACGGGGTTCGGGCATGGCAGTTGAGGCAACGCTTCGACTTCACGTGCAGCCACGCTCAGCGCGAAGGGATTCCACACGTCCGTTCGTCCTGAGGGCAGGCGCGCAGCGCCGGAGTCGCAGGATCTCATCCACGCGGAGTCGGTCATGTCCCTGCACTACCTCGCCCTCGGCGATTCCTACACTATCGGCGAAGCAGTCCCTGCCGCCGGTCGCTGGCCGGCGCAACTGGTCGCACGGCTGCGCGAGGGTGGCGTGGCCGTCGACGACCCGCAGATCGTCGCCGTCACCGGCTGGACCACCGACGAGCTGTCGTCGGCCATGGACGCGGCGAGCTTCGACCCGCCCTACGGCCTGGTCACCCTGCTGATCGGCGTGAACAACCAGTACCGCGGCCGCGATGCAGGCGAATACCGCGACGACTTCGCCCGGCTGCTCCGGCGCGCGATCGGCCTGGCCGGCCACGCATCGCGCGTGGTGGTCGTTTCGATCCCTGACTGGGGCGTCACCCGTTTCGCCCACGAGCAGGCCCGCGACGGCGCGCAGATCGCCGAGGCGCTGGACGCCTACAACGCCATCGCACGCGACGAGGCCGGCCGCGCCGGCGCGCGTTGGGTGGACATCACGCCCATCTCGCGGCGACACCCAGAGCTGGTCGCCGAGGACGGGCTGCACCCGAGCGCGCAGCAGTACGCGCTGTGGACCGAAGCGATCCTGCCGGTGGCCGCCGCTGCGGTGAAATAGCGCGCCGCTTGGGTTCGCCCGTGCCGCCCCAACCTGCCAGGCGTATCATCGATCCTCTTTGCCGGAGCTTTCCCATGTCCCTCGACCCTGCCACCCGCGAACGCATCGAAACCCTGCTCAAGGAGCACCGCGTGGTGCTGTTCATGAAGGGCGACCGCCGCCAGCCGATGTGCGGCTTCTCCGCCGCGGCCACCAACACGCTCAACGAGCTGGTGCCCGAGTACCACACGGTCAACGTGCTGGAGGACCCGGAGATCCGCGAGGGCATCAAGGTGTTCGGCGACTGGCCGACCATCCCGCAGCTGTACGTCGAGGGCGAGCTGGTCGGCGGCGCCGACATCATCCGGCAGATGTACGCCAGCGGCGAGCTGCACGCGTTGTTCGGCGCGTCGCCGCCGGACCGCACGCCGCCGGAGATCACGATTACCGACAAGGCCGCCGAAGCCATCCGCAACGGCATCGCCAATGCGCAAGGCCTGGCGCTGCACCTGGAGATCGGTCCGGACCACAGCGCCGGTTTCCAGCTCGCGCCGGCGGGCGACCACGACATCGTGGTGAGCGCCAACGGCATCGAGGTGCACTTCGACCCGGGCAGCGCGCAGCGTGCCCGCGGCATCGTGATCGACTGGGTCTCCACGGTGCAGGGCGAAGGGCTGAGCCTGAAGTTTCCCGGCGCGCAGGAAATCAAGTCGCTCGGCGTGCAGGAACTGAAGGCCCGCCTGGCCGACGGCAGCGTCATGCTGGTCGACGTGCGGCCGGCCGCCGGCCGCGCCCAGGCCGCGCCGCTGGCGCTGGCCCGCGTGCTGGAGGAGGAAGGCTACGACACGCTCGCGGCGCTGCCGAAGGACACCGCGATCGCCTTCATCTGCCACCACGGCAATTCCAGCCGCGCCATGGCCGAGCGCTTCGCGGGGCACGGCTTCACCAACGTCTTCAACGTCGAGGGCGGCATGGACGCGTGGGCGCGCGAGGTCGATCCGACGGTGCCGCGTTACTGAGCTTCTAGGCTCCCTCTCCCCCGGGCGCAGCCCGGGGGAGAGGGAGCCTAGAAGCGGCGCATTCCGCGACTGCCCGCCCACAGCAAGGCACCCGCCGCAAGCGCCCCCGCCGCCACCAGGCCGCGATGCGTGGTCACCCATAGCTGCAGGCTGTAGCCCTTCGAACGCGCATCGAAGCGC
Source organism: Frateuria sp. (assembly GCF_035943815.1). Taxonomy (GTDB): domain Bacteria; phylum Pseudomonadota; class Gammaproteobacteria; order Xanthomonadales; family Rhodanobacteraceae; genus Frateuria_A. The sequence goes on along the minus strand of NZ_DASZBU010000005.1, from coordinate 179,140 downwards.
CCGTGCGTGCCGTAGTCCTCCGGCACCGCCTCATACAGATTGTCCGGCCGATCCGCCGGCAGCGGACGCTTGCCCATCTGGCCGGCGTAGCCGAGCTTGACCAGCTTGCGGTCGGCGAGCTTCGGGAACAGCTTGTTGCCGATGATCGCCTTGACCGCCGGGAAGCCCACGTTGAGCTCGCGCCGGCGATGGTGCGCGGCCCAGTGGATGCCCTTGGCGGCCACCTCCGGCTGGAAGATCGGCGGCACAGGCTGCGGCCGGCGCGGCAGCTTGGCGCGCCCCCACTGGAACTGCGGCGTATTGAAGGCCGACAGCTGCACCATCGTGACGTGGATGTCGCTCCTGTCGTGCATCAGCTCCACGCGCAACGCATCGGTGAAGCCGCGGATGGCGAACTTCGCGCCGCAGTAGGGCGCCTGCAGCGGGATCGCCCGGTAGGCGAGCGCCGAGCCCACCTGCACGATGGTGCCGCGGTTGCGCTCACGCATGCGCTTGAGCGCCGCCATCGTGCCATACACGGTGCCCAGGTAGGTCACTTCGGTGGAACGGCGAAACTCCTCCGGGCTGATTTCGTGGACGGGTGCGAAGATCGTCGCCATGGCGTCGTTGATCCAGATGTCGATAGGCCCCAGTTCCTGCTCCACGCGTTCGGCGGCCGCCTCCACCGCGTCGGCATCGGCGACGTCGACGGAGAGGGTCAGCGCCTCCCCGCCGAGCTTGCGCACTTCCTCGGCCGCGGCCTCCAGTTGCTCACTGCCGCGCGCCAGCAGCGCGATGCGCGCACCGTCGCGGGCGAAGCGGTGCGCGGTGGCGCGACCGACGCCGGCGGAAGCGCCGGTAATGACGACGACTTCGGGTTTCTTGTTGTTCATGTGGCGGACTCCTCGGGGCAAGAGAAAAAAGACAGGCCCCCTTTCCCCACCCCCCGACGGAGCCCGGGAGAGGGGGCCTAGGCTCAGGCGCTGTAGGCGATGGTGCTGAGCAGCGCGAGCGCGGCCTGGCGCGAGTCCAGGCGCGTGTGCTGGACCACGATGGGAAGGTCCGACTCGAACACGCTGGAATAGTCGGTGTCGCGCGGAATCGATTCGGGATCTTCCAGGTCGTTGAAGCGAAGGTGCAGCGTGCGCCGGGCCGGCACGGTGATGCGGTAGGGCCCCGCCGGCTCGCGGTCCTTGAAGTAGATGGTGAGGGTCACGTGCGCGTCCTGCGGGTTGGTGTTGAGCAGGCAGGCGGTCTCGTGGCTCTCGAAGCGTGGGTCGTCGGCATGCGTGCCGCCGGGCGGGATGTAGCCCTCGGCGATGGCCCAGCGACACTCGCCGATCGGTTCTGGCGTACTCATGGCAGCTCCTTGTCGAGGTGGATCAGCGCGAGCCCGGACACCGGATCGCTACGACGGCGCAGGCGCACAGGCGATTGCGTGACGATCACCTCCAGCGTGGGCCGCACATGGCCTTCGAGCAGGTGGCCGCCCAGTGCGCGGCCGTCGGACTGGCCGAGCACCGCGTGCATGTGCAGCCTGGGCTCCTCGCCATCGAGCGCCACGTCGCCGATCAGCGAGACGACCTCGACTTGCTCGTCGACGGCGTTGCGCTTGTAGTCCTTGGTGCTCCAGTCGAAGTAGCCCAGTACCGCGCGTTCGAAGGCGCCGATGGCGGTGAAATGCGCCGCCGAGAGCCGCTGGGCTTTAGCGAAGGCGAGCAAGCACGCATTGGCCTCGTCGCTGGTGTCGAGCACGACGGCCCAGGTCCTGTTCTCGCGCTGATCGATCAATTGGTAGTGCATGGGCGGGGGATGCTCCTGCCGGGTTTCCCTCTCCCATGGGAAGAGAGACTTGGAGGGATGATTGCAATGGTGGCGGCGATCGCGTTCATTGCCGTGTCCCGCCCCAGGCTTCGCCGCCACGGCCGGGTTCCGGCCGTGCCGACGGCAACGACGCTTTGCGCTCGCGCGAAGGGATTCCGTCGAGGTTGGACGGGCCCTGCGCCAGCGCCATGGCCAGCACCTGCGAGACGTCCAGCGCCGTGCGCCCGGTGCACTGCTCGATCTGCTGGCGGCAGGAAAAGCCGTTGGTGATGATCAGCGTGTCCGGATCGGCCGCGCGGATCGCCGGCAGCAGTTCCAGCTCGCCAATGGCCACGGACACATCGACCTTCTTGGCGTCGAAGCCGAACGAGCCGGCCATGCCGCAGCAGCCGGCGTCGAGGAACCGGAAGTCCAGCCCGGCCTTGGCGAGCAGCCGCTTTTCCGCATCGGTGCCGATCACCGCGTGGTGGTGGCAGTGCGCGTGCACCAGCGCCTTGCGCCTCAACTGCGGCGGCGCGTAGCCGACGCGGTCCAGGTACTCGCTTAACATGAAGGTGTTGCGCGAAAGCCAATGCGCACGCTCGTCCCCGGGAAAGAGATTGGGCAGCTCGTCGCGGAAGGCGGCCACGCAGGACGGCTCCAGGCCTACTACCGGCACATTGCGGTCGATGTGCGGCGCGAGCGTGTCCAGGATGTCGCCCAGCTGGGCACGCGCCTTGTCCAGCATGCCCTCGGCGTACAGCGGGCGTCCGCAGCACAGCGCCGCCTGCGGCACCACCACGCGGTAGCCGGCCGCTTCCAGCACCCCGACGGCATCCTTGAGCGGCTGCGGATGCAGGTAGTTGTTGAAGGTATCGGGCCACAGCAGCACCTCCGGCCCGCGCGCGTCCGACCGCGCGCGCGCCGAAAACCAGTCGCGGAAGGTCTCGCCGGCGAAGCGCGGCATGGCGCGCCGCTGCGCGATGCCGCCGATCGCCTTGGCGAGCCGCGACAGGCCGGGCAGCTGCAGGATCGCGTTGGCCAGCCACGGTACGTGCGAGGCCACGCGCGCCACGTCGAAGATGCGCCCCATCGCATACGCCGCGCGCGGGCGCAGGCGGCCCTTGTAATGGTGGTACATGAACTCGGCCTTATAGGTGGCCATGTCCACGTTGACCGGGCAATCGCTCTTGCAGCCCTTGCAGGCCAGGCACATGTCCAGCGCATCGCGCACCGCCTCGCTACGCCAGCCGTCCTTGAGCGGGTCGCCCTCGAGCATCTCGAACAACAGGTGCGAGCGACCGCGCGTGCTCCACTTCTCCTCGTGGGTGGCGCGGTAGCTGGGGCACATCACGTTCTTGTGCTTGTTGCGGCAGTTGCCAACGCCGACGCAGCGGCGCGCGGCCTGGGCGAAGCTCATGCCGTCAGCCGGATAGGCGAACGCGGTTTTGAGCTTCGGCGGCTGGTAACCTGGGCCGTCGCGCAGGTCGGCATCCATCGGGTTGGGGTCGACGACCTTGCCTGGGTTCATCCGGCCGCGGGGGTCCCATAGCGCCTTGAACTCGCCGAACGCCTGGACCAGTTCGTCGCCGAACATCTTGGGCAGGAACGAAGCGCGTACCTGGCCGTCGCCGTGCTCGCCGGACAGCGAGCCGCCGTAGGACAGCACCAGGTCGGACGCCTCGTCCATGAAGGCGCGCCACTGCGCCACCGCTTCGGGCGTGGACAGGTCGAAGTCGATGCGGCAGTGAATGCAGCCGTCGCCGAAGTGGCCGTACAGCGCGCAGGTGTAGGCGTACTTGGCCAGCAGCTTGCGGAAGTCGCGCAGGTACGGACCGACCTGGTCCGGCGGCACGGCGGCATCCTCCCAACCAGGATGGCCGTCCGGCTGGCCGGGCACGCGCGCCGTGGCGCCCAGACCCGACTCGCGGATGGTCCAAAGCATGCCCTCCTCGGCCTTGTCGTCGAACAGCTTCATGCTCGGCGGGTTGTCGCCCTGCTTGAGCGCGGCCATCAGCTTGCGCGCCTTGCCGTCGGCGTCCTCCTTGGTGTCGCCGCCGAACTCGACCATCAGCCAGCCGCCGCCCGGGGGCAGCAGGGCACGGTCCTTCGGATGCATGTCCTTGCGCTTCATGTCGGCGATGAGCGCATCGTCGATGCCTTCCAGGCCGACCGGGCCGAACGAAAGGATCTGCGGCACGTGGTCGCCCGCCTGGAACACGTCGGGGTAGCCCAGCACCAGCAGCGAGCGCACCGGCGGGCTGGGTACCAGGCGCACCTCGGCTTCCAGGATGGTCACGCAGGTGCCTTCGGTTCCGACCAGGGCACGCGCCACGTTGAAGCCGTTCTCGGGCAGCAGCTCGTCCAGGTTGTAGCCGGATACGCGGCGCGGAATTTTTGGATAACGCCGGCGAATGAGATCGGCGTAGCGGTCGCGGATGGACTTGAGTCCAGCGTAGATTTCCCCGCGGCGGCCGCCCTCGCGGATGATCGCTTCCAGCTCCTGCTCGCTGGTGGGGCCTACGCGCATGCGCAGGCCGTCGTAGGTGACGATCTCCAGCGCATGCACGTTGTCGGCGGTGCGTCCTGCCATCACCGAGTGCACGCCGCAGGAGTTGTTGCCGATCATGCCGCCCAGCGTGTTGTGCGCGTGGGTGGAAGGGTCGGGACCGAAGGTAAGGTGGTGCTTCTCCGCCGCATCGCGCAGATCGTCCAACACGCAGCCAGGCTCGATGCGCGCGCGGCGGCTCTGCACGTCGATCCCGATGATCTGGTTCAGGTGATAGGAAAAGTCCATCACCACCGCGGTGTTGCAGCACTGCCCGGCCAGGCTGGTGCCGCCGCCGCGCGAGAGCACCGGGGCGTCGTGTTCGCGGCAGATGCGCAGAATTTCGATGACGTCCTTCGCATGGCGCGGCTTGACCACGCCGATCGGCACCTGGCGATAGATCGAGCCGTCGGTGGCGTACAGCGCGCGACTGCCGTCGTCGAAGCAGACCTCGCCCTCCAGCGCCGCGGCCAGGTCCTGCGCCAGTACGGTCGCGGCCGCGCTGGAGAAGGCGAAGCGGTTGCTGTGCGAATGGCGCACGCGCGGCGGCGCCAGCGGCAGCACCGCGGCGTCGCGGTAGTGTTCCTGGCGGTCGCGGCCGTCGGTGGAGGAGGCCGCGGCCTCGGCACCCTGGGACCGAGGCGTGCGGGGGAATGAGGGGACGGAGCCGTGCTCTCTCTGCTTGGTCATGCCTGCCAACCTTCCTCGACGCGGTAACGCTCCGCGTCGGATGCCTTGAGGGTGAGTCCCAGTCCCGCCGCGTCCGCGTCGACGATCAGCGCGCCGTCGCGCAGCTCGGGCAGGCCGTCGAAGAACATCGATTCGATGCGCGCGTGGTCGTGGAAGTACTCCACGTGTTCGAGGTGCCCCACCGCACTGCACACGTGCGCGTGCAGGTGCGGCGCGCAGTGCGCCGAGACCGGGATGCCGAAGCCGTGCGCGAGCGCGGCCGCCTGCAGGAAGCCGCTGAAGCCGCCGCAGCGGGTGCCGTCGATCTGCAGCACGTCGACCGCTTCGGCCTCGAGCATGCGGCGGAAGTACCAGCTGTCCCAGCCGTACTCGCCGGCGGCGATGTCCATGCCCGCCGGCGCGCGGTCGCGCAGCAGGCGCAGCCCTTCCAGGTCGTCGGAGGACACCGGCTCCTCGAACCAGCCCACGCCCTCCTGCGCGTAGCAGCCGGCCAGTGCCAGCGCCTGCTTGGCGGTATAGGCGCCGTTGGCGTCGACCATCAACTCGGGCGCCGCGCCGATCGCCTCGCGCGCCGCACGCACGCGCGCCGGGTCCTCGAGCGGGTGCGTACCCACCTTCATCTTCACCCGCGCCATGCCCTGCTCCACCCAGCCGGCCAGCTGCCGCTGCAGGCGCCCGACCGGATAGGAAGTGAAACCGCCGCTGCCGTACACCGGCACCACTTCGCGCGCGCGGCCCATCAGGCGTACCACCGAGGTGCCGTGCAGGCGTGCCTTCAGATCCCACAACGCGACGTCGAGCGCGCCGATGGCCATCAGCCCGACACCGGGCCGGCCGATGTTGCGCAGGCTGCGGTTCATCGCGTGCCAGGCGCCGGGGATGTCGTCCACGTCATGGCCGAGCAGCACGTCGCGAAGCGGGTCGGCGATCACCGCACCTGCGGCGGCATGGGCGTATGTCCAGCCCAGGCCGCTGTGGCCTCCGGCACAGACCCGCGCCAGAACCATGGTGGTGGCGTCCCAGGCGATGGTGCCATCGGCTTCCGGCGCGTCGGTGGGGATGCGGTAGGCCTCCACCTCGATGCGGGCTATGCGGCGCGTTGCAGGAACGGTCGCGGCGTGCGGGGGCCGCGCGGTGTTCATCGCTGGCTGTGCGGCAGGATGCCGGCGAGCACCTGGCGCAGGCTTTGCTTGATGATGCCGCCCTCGTCCGGGTCGCCCTTGGCCAGCGCGGTCATGTAGTCCTTGGCCTGTTTCCAGGTGATGTGCGGCGGCAACGGCGGCACGTCGGGGTCGGCGATGATGTCCAGCAGCACCGGGCGATCCGCGGCAAAGGCCTGCTCCCAGGCGCTGCCCAGGTCCTCCGGGCGGTCGACGCGGATGGCCTTGAAGCCGAGCATCTCGGCGTACCTGGCGTAGGAGAACTCCTCGACGTACTGAGCCTGGGTGAACTTCGGATCGCCGCCCAGCGCGCGCTGCTCCCAGGTCACCTGGTTGAGGTCGTCGTTGTGCAGCACCATCACCACGAAGCAGGGATTGGACCATTGCTTCCAGTACTGCTTGACCGTGATCAGCTCGGCGTTGCCGTTCATCTGCATGGCGCCGTCGCCAACAATCGCCAGCACCGGCCGCCCGGGATGGGCGAACTTGGCTGCGATGGCGTAAGGCATGCCGCTACCCATGGTGGCGAGCTTGCCCGAGAGCGAGGCCATCATGCCTTTGCGGATCTTTACGTCGCGCGCATACCAATTGGTGTGGGAGCCGCAGTCCCCGCAGATAATGGTGTTGTCCGGCAGGCGCGGGGAAAGCTCCCAGAAAATGCGCTGTGGATTGATCGGGTTGGCCGGCTCCATGGCCTTGGCCTCCAGCTCGCGCCACCACTTGCGCACGTTCAATTCGATGCGCTCGCGCCAGTCCGGGTTGTCCTTCGGGCGCAGGTGCGGCAGCAGGCGCTCGAGCACCTGCGCGCTGTCGCCGATCAGGTTGACCTCGGTCGCGTAGCGCATCGACACGTTGCGCGGATCGATGTCGATCTGCACCGCGCGTGCCTGCCCTTCCTCGGGCAGGAACTCCGAGTACGGGAACGTGGTGCCGACCATCAGCAGAGTGTCGCAGTCATTCATCATGTCCCAGCTCGGCTTGGTGCCGAGCAGGCCGATCGAGCCGGTGACGAACGGCAGGTCGTCCGGCAGCGCGGCCTTGCCGAGCAGCGCCTTGGCGATGCCCGCATCGAGCCTGTCGGCGACCGCCACCACCTGGTCGCCGGCCTGCATGGCACCGGCGCCGATCAGGATCGCCACCTTGCGGCCGTCGTTGAGCACGTCGGCGGCGCGCTTGATGTCCTCGTCGCTGGGCGCCGGGCATGGATTGGCGTAGCCGACGCCGGTGTAGACGTCGTTGTGCTTGCGCGGCGGATGCCTCACCGCCGGCAGTTCCTGGATGTCGTTCGGCACGATGACGCAGGCGACAGTGCGGCGCGCCGCGGCGATGCGGATCGCGCGGTCGACCACCTGGCGCACCTGCACCGGCGAGAGAATGGTCTGGACATAGCCGCAGACGTCCTGGAACAGCACCTGCAGGTCGACCTCCTGCTGGAAGTCGCTGCCGATGGCGCTCCGCGCGGACTGGCCGACGATCGCCAGCACCGGCATGTGGTCCATCTGCGCGTCGTACAGGCCGTTCAGCAGGTGGATGGCACCCGGTCCGGAGGTGGCCATGCACACGCCGATCTCGCCGGTGAACTTGGCATGCCCACCGGCCATGAAGGCGGCCATTTCCTCATGGCGCACGCGTACGTAGTCGAAGCGGTCGGAGGCGCGGCCCATCGCGCCCATGATCCCGTTGATGCCGTCGCCCGGGAAACCGAAGATGCGCCGGATGCCCCAGTCGGTGAGGCGCTGCAGTATGAAATCGCCGACGGTTTCACTCATGGGTTCTTGGCTCCTGGCAGGCGGGCGCGGACGGGGCGCAAGGGCTCGCCTCGCGCTGGACGCGCGTGCCTGTCAGAGCTGCGGGATCTGGCAAGGATCGGCAATGCGGCGGGGTCGCCGGGCCGACACGCGCTGGGGATCGGACCCCGTTACCTTGCCGTGCCCGCGGTCATGCCCGGGTGAAAGCGATGCGATGCGGACGCAATGCCCGACGCATGTTTCTGCGACCCCGACGCCCCTTCATCGCGGGGAGGGCATGCACGCTCACTCGCCTTCCAACTCGTCCTCGAAGCGCAGGTGCTTCACGCTGCGCCCGTTGCGACGCACCAGCTTGAGCGCCTCGATGCCGATGCGGATGTGCGCCTCCACATAGCGCTCGGTCACGCTGCGGTCACTTGCCTCGGTCTTGACGCCTTCGGGGACCATCGGCTGGTCGGACACCAGCAACAGCGCGCCGCACGGGATCTTGTTGGCGAAACCCGCGGCGAAGATCGTCGCCGTCTCCATGTCCACCGCCATGCAGCGGGTGCGGCGCAGGTAGTCCTTGAACGCCTCGTCGTGCTCCCACACGCGCCGGTTGGTGGTGTAGACAGTGCCGGTCCAGTAGTCGTGGCCGAGGTCGCGGATCATGGTGGATACCGCGCGCTGCAGCTGGAATGCCGGCAGCGCCGGCACCTCCGGCAACAGGTAGTCACTGGAAGTACCTTCGCCACGGATAGCCGCGATCGGCAGCACCAGGTCGCCAAGCTGGTTCTTCTTCTTGAGCCCTCCGCACTTGCCCAGGAACAGCGCCGCGTTGGGCTGCACCGCGCTCAGCAGGTCCATCACCGTGGCGGCGTTGGGGCTGCCCATGCCGAAATTGATCAGCGTGATGCCGTCGGCAGTGGCGTTGGGCATGGGCCGGTCGCGGCCGCGGACCTCCACGCCGTGCCATTGCGCGAACAGGTCTACGTAAAGGCCGAAATTGGTCAGCAACACGTGCTGGCCGAACTGCTCCAGCGGCGTGCCGGTATAGCGCGGCAGCCAGTTGGAGACGATCTCTCGCTTGTCTTTCATGGAGGTATCTCGGGAACGCGCCACGGTCGCGGCGCGCAGCGCCGGCGACGCCACGCCGGCAGGAACCATTCTCGAGCCGACGTCATTCTACGTGCGCCGGCCCGCGGCCGTCACGCAGGACAGCGTCACGGGAAGCTCCAGGCAAGACGTGGCTCACGACATCGACGCGCGTGATATGGTCGACACGTCATTGGCCAGGGGGATGACAACATGCGGATGGGGTTGGCGATCGACGCGTCCTGCGATCTGCCGCAGGCGTTCCTCGAGGAGCACGGCATCGCGGTAATGCCGATCGCCGTGAAGCTGGACGGCACGGTCTTCAAGGACCAGCGTGACCCGCAGGAAATCGAGCGCTTCCTGGCCATGAAGCTGGCCGGCACCCACGCCGCGGAGACCGAGCCCTGCTCGGTGGAAGACGTGCAGCGGCTGTTCCTGGACCGGCTGGTGCTGGAACGCGATTGCGTGTTCTGCCTGACCATCACCGCCACGCGCAGCCCGATCCACGACCACGTGGTTAAGGCCAGCTTCGCCATCCTCAAGCAGTATCGCGACGTGCGCGAACGGGCCGGCATCGTCGGTCCGTTCCTCATGCGGGTGGTCGACACGCGCAACGTGTTCGCCGGCGAAGGACCGGCGGTATTCGAGGCGGCAAGGCTGATCCAGGCCGGCGAGGCGCCGCCCATCATCCGCGAACGGCTGGGCGCGGTGGCCAACCAGACCTACGCCTACATGCTGCCGCGCGACCTGCACCATCTGCGCAACCGCACCAAGAAGAAGGGCGACCGCAGCGTCAGCCTGTTCAGCGCGGTGGTCGGCACAGCGCTGGACATCAAGCCGCTGCTGCGCTGCTTCCGCGGAGAAACCGGTCCGGTGGGCAAGGTGCGCGGGTTCGAGCACGGCGCCGAAACCCTGTTCGGCTATGCCACCCGCCGTGTACGCGCCGGCTTGCTGGTGCCGGTGGTGTGCGTCAGCTACGGCGGCGACCTGGCCGAACTGGCCCGGCTGCCCGGGTACGAAGGCTTGCGCCAGGCTTGCGAGGAGGCCGGTGTGACCCTGCTCGAGGCGCCGATGAGCATCACCGGCATGGTCAACGTGGGCGAAGGCGCAGTCACGCTCGGCTTCGCCGCCGAGGAACACGAAGCCGAGTTCTGAGCGTCGCGCGTTCACCCGTGCGCACCTAAAATCGAGCGCATGCGCCGGTCCTCCTTCCTGTTACTGTCAAGCTGCCTGTTGCTGGCCGCCGGGCTGGCCTGGCGCTCTGCCGCGGCCACCCGGATCTACGAATGCGTGGGTGCGGACGGTCGCAAGGTGTACCAGGACACGCCCTGCCGCCCGGGCCAGCGACAGCAGTCGCTGCAGGTGCACGATGTGCCTTCGATCCGGCCCTCGGCGGCCACGGTGCCCGCACCCGCAGCCCCGGCGGAGAGCCCACCACCGGCGGCGCAGCCCGCGCCAGCCGCGCCGCTGCCGGTGATGTATGCCTGCGTGCGCGCCACCGACGGCAAGACCTACCTGAGCGCCAACGGCGACCCCGCGCCGTACCAGGCGCCCTACGGCATGCTCGGCGCCGAGCAGCAGCCGCTGTCGGACGTGTATGCGCCGGACCGCGGCGCGGCCGGCAACTCCGCGCCCGAATCCAACCGCGGGCGGGTCACTCGCGGCCTGGTGGCGGGCAACTACGTGTGGGTGCAGGACCAGTGCCGCCGGCTCGATCCGGACGAGACCTGCCAGGCGCTGCAGCACGCCTACGCGGACAACGCGCACAAGCTGCGCAATGCGTTCCAGAGCCAGCGTCCACCGCTGGTACGGCGCGACGCCGAGCTGCGCGCGCAACTGGCCAGTTGCGGCGACTGACGCCGGCGTCAAAAACCCAGGGCGAGGAAACCGCCGTCCACCGCCAGCACCTGGCCGGTGATGTAGCCGGCCGCCGGCAGGCACAGGAAAGCCACCGCGGCGGCGACCTCCTCCGGTTCGCCGATGCGCTTGAGTGGCGTACGCTCGAGCACCTCCTCCAGATAGTCCGGATCGGCCAACGCGGCCTCCGAGCGTTGCGTGCGGATGTACCAGGGCGCCACCGCATTCACGCGGATGCCGTCGACCGCCCATTCCACCGCCAGGTTGCGGGTGAGCTGATGCAGCGCCGCCTTGGTCATGCCGTAGGGCGAGCCGGTTCGCACGTGCACGGAACCGGACACCGAACCGACGTTCACGATCGCGGCATTGCCGTGCTCGGCCAGGCGCGGATGCGCCAGCCGGCACATCTCGAAGGCGCTGAACAGGTTCTGCTCGAAGATCGCCCGGTAGCCTTCGCCGTCATAGGCAAGCGTGGGGGCCGGCCGGTTGCCGCCGGCGTTGTTGATGAGCAGCGACACCGGCGCGTCGAGGTCGGCCACCCAGTCGAAGACCGCCAGGCGCTCCTCCTGCTCGGCCAGATCCGCGCCGAAGGCGAGCACTTCGCGCCCGGGCAGCTCCTCGGCCAGATCCGCGCGCACCTGCTCCAGGTGAACCTCATCGCGCGCCACCAGCAGCAGGTCGGCGCCCAGCCCGCCGAGTTCGCGTGCGCAGGCCAGGCCGATGCCCTTGCTGGCGCCGGTGATCAGCGCGGTGTGGCCGTGGAGCTGCCAGGCGTCGGTGCGTAGGCTCATGGGGCAGGAAGCTTAGCCGATGCGGCTTGCCGCAACCGCGCCGCGGCGGGAGACTGCGGCCATGCCGACGGAGGGGAACCACATGAAAGCCATCTTGCCCATCGCCTTGCTGCTGGCACTGGCCGGCTGCTCCCACAAGGCGCCCGCGCCGCAGGCCGCTGCCACGCCCCAGCGGACCGCCACGCCGTGGGACGACATGAAGAAGGACGAGCAGCGCGCCAAGGACGTGCAAAAGCTGGTCGACGACCAGGCCAAGCAGCAGCAGAAGGCGCTGGAGCAGGCCGAGCAATAGCGCCGGCAGGCATAGGTATTCCAGGCTTCGCAAGGCCTCCCATCTGCCTTTAGGCCACCTCCCCGAGCACGCGGGGAGGTGGCCCGAGAATCGAACGTGCTTCAGCGCGGTGCGCAGAAGCAGTAGGCGTAGACGTTGGGCCGGCCGGCCTGCGCGGTGCGCAGCAGCTTGAGTTCCGGCGCCAGGCGCGGCAGCTCCGCCAGCCAGTCCGGCAGGCGCAGGCCATAGCCCTGCACCGCCTGCACCATCGCGCTCTGGTTCACGCCGAGCAGGAACTGTTGCAGGCCGCCGAGCGGTTCCTCGACGTAGCGCACCCGATAGCCCTTGCCGAGCCGGGCCAGCGCGGCGGCCTGGTCGAGGGCGGCGTCCAGGCCACCCAGCTGGTCGACCAGGCCACGCTCGAGCGCCTGCCGTCCGGTCCACACGCGCCCCTGCGCGATCGCGTCGATCGCCTCGAAGCTCTTGCCGCGCGCCTGCGCCACCTTTCCGACGAAATCGCGGTAGCCCTTGTTGATGATCGCCTGGATCACCTGCCCTGCCTTCGGGTCGAGCGGTCGGGTGATGTCGAAGGCGCCGGCCATCGGACCGGTACCGACACCGTCGCTGTGGATGCCGATCCTGTCCAGCGCGCCCGGCACCGCGTAATACATGCCGAAGATGCCGATCGAGCCGGTGATCGTGTTGGGGTCGGCGTAGATGCGGTCGGCGTTCATGGCGATCCAGTAGCCGCCGCTGGCGGCCACGTTGCCCATCGAAACGACCACCGGAATGCCGGCCTTGCGGGTGAGCTCCACCTCGCGGCGGATCTGCTCGGCGGCGTAGACCTCGCCGCCGGGCGAGTCGATCCGCAGCACCAGCGCCTTGGTCCGGCGATCGTGGCGTGCTGCGCGGATCAGCGCGGCAGTGGACTCGCCGCCCACGCTGCCCTGCGGTTGCTTGCCGCCGACGATTTCGCCTTCGGCCACGACCACGGCAACGCCCGGGCCGAAGGCCTCATCCCTGTCGAGGTTGGCGACGTAGCGCTCCAGGCCGATCTGGCGGAAACCCTCCTGCGGCTTGTCGCCGGCCGGCACGCCGGCCTTGCGCAGCATCGCGTCCAGTTGCTCGCGCGTGGCGAGGCCGTCGACCAGGCGCTCGTCCTGGGCCAGCTTCGCCAGGTCGCCGCCGGTGCGGTCGATGGCTTGCGGCAACTGGTCGATGTCTGCGCGTACGGCGGCCGGATCGAGCCTGCGCAGCCCGGCGACCTCGTCGATGTACTCTCCCCACAGCCCGTCCATCCAGTAGCTGTCGGCCGCCTTGGAGTCGTCCGAGGCGTGGTCGAGGATGTAGGGCTCGGCGGCGCTCTTGTAGCGGCCGACGCGGAACAGGTGCACGTCCACGCCGAGCTTGTCGAGCAGGTCCTTGTAGAACAGCCGGTAGTTGGCCAGCCCGGTGATCATCACGCCGCCCTGCGGGTCGAGCAGGATGCGGTCGGCGTGTGCGGCCAGGTAATACTGGCCCTGGTCGAAGTTCACGCCCCACGCGATCACCGGCTTGCCGGCAGCGCGGAAGCGGTCCAGCGCGGCGCCGGCCTCGCGCAGGGCCGCAAAGCCGCCGCCTTGCAACTGGTCCGGAAGCAACAGGATGCGGCTGATCCGCGCATCGTGCGCGGCGGCATTGATGGCGCCGGTCAGGTCGCGCAGCTGCACCTGCCTGGGCGGTTCGCCCGAGAGGCTGTGCAGCGCGCGCTGCAGCGGCTCGATGCTGTACTGCTCGACCAGCTCACCCTTGGGCTGGATCACCAGCACGCTGCCGTCCTTGACCGTGTGCGCCACCCGGTTGGTGGCCACGCCGCCGATGATCAGCAGCAGCACGATGGACAACAGCAAGAAGAAGACCAGGTTGAGGATGACCAGCCGCACCACGTTGAAGCCGCGGCCGAGCACGCGCAGGAAGGCCCAGAACCCGTTCGGGCGGCGCAGCGGCGGCGGGGTGCTCATCGGTCGTTCCTCACAGGTGATCGTTCAGCGTAACCGCTTGCGAACGCACCGTCATGTCGTCCGCCGGGGGTACGGCCACCCAGCGATGGCGCCAGGCGCTGCGCCAGAACCGGGTGAACAGCAGCACCGCGGCCACGCTCAGGCCCGCAATCAAACCCATCCACATGCCGCGCGCGCCAAGGCCGCGATGGAACGCCAGCCACCAGCCCACCGGCATGCCCACGCCCCAGTAGGCGAACAGGGTGATCGCCATCGGCACGCGGGTGTCCTTCAGGCCCCGGAGCGCGCCGTTGGAGGCGACCTGGATGCCGTCGGAGAACTGGAACAATCCGGCCAGCACGAGCAGCTGGGCCGCCAGGGCGATCACGCTGGCGTTGTGGGTGTAGAGCGAGGCGATCGCACGCGGCAGGCCCAGCATCATCCCGGCTGAGAGCAGCTGGGTGAGTAGCGCCAGGCCGATGCCGCAGAAGCCCGCGTAGCGCACGCCCCGCGCGTCATTGCGGCCGACCGCGTTGCCGACCCGCACGGTGATCGCCATCGCCAGCCCCAGCGGAATCATGAAGAACAGCGAAGCGACGTTGATCGCCACCTGGTGGCTGGCCACGATGTCCTCGCCCATGGTGCCGATCAAGAGCGCCGTGGCGACGAACAGCCCCGCTTCGGCCAGCAGCGTCACCGCCATCGGCAAGCCGATGTGCAGCAGCGCGGCGATGCGCCTCCAGTGCGGCCACTCGAAGCGCTCGAACAGGTTCAGCCCGCGGTAGTTGCGGTGGCTCAGGATGTAGATCAGCAGGCCCGTCATTTCCAGCCACAGCACCGTGGCGGTGGCGATGCCGCAACCACGCGCGCCCTGCGGCGGCAGGCCCAGCTTGCCGAACATGAAGACGTAGCCCAGCGGCGCCAGCACGGCCAGCCCGCCGAGACTGAAGATCATCGACGGCCGGGTCAGCGAAAGCCCTTCGGACAGCCCGCGCAGCGCGAAGTAGCACGCCAGCGCCGGGGCGCCCCAACTGATCGCGTGCAGGAATTCGTTGACGTCCTGGCGCAGGCTCGGCGTCACGCCGATCAGGTTGACCAGCGGCTCGGCATGGCGCACCCCGAACCACAGCAGCGTGCCCAGCACGGCCCCCAGCCACAACGCCTGGCGGAACACCGCGCCCACCTCCGCCCGGCGCCCCGCGCCGTCCAGCTGCGCCACCGAAGGGGGCACCGCCATCATCACGCCGATGCCGCTGACGATCGCCAGCGACCATACGCTGGTGCCCACCGCCACCGCGCCGAGCACGTGTGCGCTGAAGTGGCCGGACAGCAGTGCGTCGACCACGTTGGTGCCGACCGCCGCCAGCTGCGCGAGCACCAACGGCAGGGCCAGGCGCACGGTGGCGCCGACCTCGTGCACGACACGCGCGCGGTCGATCGTCTTCATGAGCTCTTGCATCCGGGAGGGCGCGCCATTCTAGCCGAGTCGGCAGGGCTGCCCCGCGCGGCCTGCTGTGCCAAGATCGCACGCTTTCACAGGGGGCGGCCTTCCGATGAACGAGCTGACCGACGCCGAGAAACTGTACTGCGCCAATTGCGCCACGTCGCTGGAAGGCGAGTTCTGCCACCACTGCGGCCAGTCCGTGCACAGCGTGCTCAAGCCCGTGCACCACATGCTGGAAGACGGCATGGACATGTTCCTGCACGTGGACGGGCGCATCTTCCACTCGGTCCCGCCGCTGCTGACCAAGCCCGGGTTCCTCACCATGGAGTACTTCTCCGGGCGGCGGCAACGCTATGTCGCCCCGTTCCGGCTGATGTTCGTGCTCTGCCTGCTGGCGTTCTTCGCCATGCACATCGCGGTGGATGTGCAGTTGGAGGGCCGCGGCATCGACCTGACCACGGGGCAGCACGTGGACAAGGACACGTTCGCCGACGCCGACACGCCGCAGGAGGTCCGCAAAGAGCTGGCCGACCAGTTGCGCGGGTTGGCAATCGCCCGGGGCACCACTCCGGCCGTGGCCCACCCCGCACTCGATGCGAGCGAGCGCCAGCTCCGCGTTCTCGCGGACAAGCGGCTGGCCGCATTGGGAGCGCCCCCGCTCGCGCCGGGCGCGATACCGGCGACCGGAGCGAGCGCCCCGACCCCGCAGGGCATTGGCACCGAGGCGGAGGGCCCAGGTCATGGCAGCAGCAAGCTGGATGGCAAGAAGTTCGAATCGGACTGGCTGCCGCAATTCATGAACGAGCGCGTGAACACCTATCTCCAGCGCATGCTGGCGAACGTCCGCGGCCTCAAGAATCCTGACCCGGCAGCAAGGCAAGCCGCACGCGATCACCTGGTCACCGGCGTCTTTTCGGTACTGCCGCAAGCCATGGTCGTGATGATCCCGATCTTCGCATTGCTGCTGAAGCTGTTCTACCTGTTCAAGCGCCGGCTCTACATGGAGCACCTGATCGTCGCCCTGCACAGCCATGCGTTCCTTTTCCTCGCCCTCCTGCTGGTCACCCTGCTCGGCATGCTGTCGACCTGGCTGCGCCCGCACGCGGCCTGGGCCGGCCACGGCTTGGGTTTCCTGCAGGCGGCCGTAGTGTTGTGGATGCCCGCCTATCTGCTGGTGATGCAGAAGCGCGTTTACCGCCAGGGTTGGGCGATGACCCTGCTCAAGTACTGGTGCGTGGGCTGGTGCTACTTCTGGCTTCTGGTCGTCGTACTGACCGTGGCCGCGGTCATGGGTGCAGGCCACTGAACGATGGGGGTCCGGCATGGCTGTCGCGGCGGTTGTGCACAGCGTCATGAGCCTGTCAAGGCCGTCCAGTGGCGCATGACCGTGACGTGAACGTCATCACGCGCAGTCATGCAAGTCCTTGATTTCCAGATCCTAAATTTGCTGGCTATTTTTTGCCCAGCGCGTGCCCGAGGCCATCATGACGGGGCTTTGACCGTGCTCTCCCCGGCCCGTCCACAGACTTATCCACAGCATTTGTGGATAAAGGAAATTTCCGCCGGGCCAGAGCCACTTAGGCTCGATTCCTAGATGGCAGGGAAGCAGGCGCGCGCCATCCCACGAGGCACAGTGCATGACCCGCTACACTGACCCGCCCCCGAGGTCGCCATGCCCGCCGTCGTCCGCGTCGCCCTGCCGGTTCCGCTCCCCCGCCTGTTCGATTACCTGCCGCCCGCAGGCGGCTTGGGCGTCGGCAGCCGTGTGCTGGTGCCGTTCGGACGCAAGAAGATGGTCGGGGTGGTGGTGGCCGCCGGGGTCGAAGCTACCGTGGCAGGCACGCGCCTGCGCAGCGTGCTGCGCGCGCTGGACGAAGGCCCCCTGCTCGACGGCGAGCTGATGCACACCCTGGCCTGGGCCGCCGACTACTGGCTGGCCGCACCCGGCGAGGCCTACGCCAACGCCCTGCCACTGGCATTGCGCGAGCCACGGCCGCTGCCGGAGACGACCGAGCCCCTCTATGGGCTCACCGCAGCCGGGCAGAGCGCGCTTGACGCCGGCAGCCGGCGCGGCACCAGCCGGGCGCTGCTCCAGGTCCTAGCCGTGGCGCCACGGGACGGCGGCCAGCTCGACCTCGTCCTGCCCGGTTGGCGCGCCGCCGCGCGCCGGCTGCGGGAGGCGGCACTGATCGAACGCCGCGCGGCCGCCGCGGACGTAACGCCGGTGCTGCCCGCGCCGGTGCTGGGCGGCGAACAGGCCGCGGCGGTCGCTGCCGTGGCGGACGCTTTCGGCCGCTTCCAGCCGTTCCTGCTCAATGGCGTCACCGGCAGCGGCAAGACCGAGGTCTATCTGGCGCTGATTGCCCAGGCGCTCGCCGCGGGTCGGCAGAGCCTGCTGCTGGTGCCGGAGATCGGGCTGGCGCCGCAGACCGTCCGCCGCCTGCGCGAGCGCCTGGGCGTGCCGGTGGAGGTGATCCACTCCAACCTCGCCGAAGGCGAGCGAGCGCGGGCCTGGCTGCGCGCACGCAGCGGCGAGGCACGCGTGGTACTGGGCACCCGCTCGGCGGTGTTCACGCCGCTGCCCCAGGCCGGCCTGATCGTCGTCGACGAGGAGCACGACGGCGCCTACAAGCAGCAGGAAGGTTTCCGCTACCACGCCCGCGACCTGGCGCTGGTGCGCGGCCGCACCCTCGGCGTGCCGGTGCTGCTGGGCTCGGCGACGCCGTCGCTGGAGACGCTGGCCAACGTCGAAGCCGGCCGCTACCGGCCATTACACCTGCGGGCGCGGCCCGCCGCGGCCCATCCGCCACAGGTACAGATCATCGACATGCGCGCGCAGCGGCTCGACCACGGCCTCTCGCCGGCCCTGCTCGCGGCGGTGGCCGAAACGGTCGGGCGCGGCGAGCAGGCGCTGGTGTTCAAGAATCGCCGTGGCTACGCGCCGGTGCTGCTGTGCCACGCCTGCGGCTGGCATGCCGAATGCCCGCGCTGCGAGCGTCCCCTCACGCTGCACGCGCGACGCCGCGTCCTGGTCTGCCACCACTGCGACCGGCACGCCGCCGTTCCTCCGGCGTGCCCGGCCTGCGCCGCCGCCGACCTCAAACCGCAGGGCCAGGGCACCGAAAGGTTGGAAGAGGCCCTCGCCGCGCATGTCCCGAACGTGCCGGTGCTGCGCATCGATCGCGAAACCACGCGCCGCCGCGACGCCTTCGAGCAGCTGCTCGGCGGCCTCGACGATGGGCAGCCTGCGATCCTGGTCGGCACGCAGATGCTGGCCAAGGGGCACGACCTGCCCAACCTCACCCTGGTGGCCATCGTGGGCGTGGACGAGGGCCTGCTCAGCGTGGAGTTCCGCGCCGGCGAACGGCTGGCGCAGCTGGTCGTGCAGGTGGCCGGCCGCGCCGGCCGCGCGCGCAAGCCCGGCCGCGTGCTGCTGCAGACCCATCACCCGGACCATCCCTTGCTGCGCGGCCTGCTCGCGCACGGCTATGCCGCCGCGGCGAGGGGCCTGCTGGCCGAGCGCCGCCAGGCCATGCTGCCGCCCTACAGCCACCAGGCGCTGCTGCGCGTGGAAGCCCACCAGCACGCCGCGGTGGATGCCTTCCTCGCCGAGGCGCATGCCGCGCTGCCGGCCGATCCCGCGCTGCGCGTGGCCGGCCCGATGCCGGCGCCGATGCCGCTGCGCGCCGGCCGCCATCGCGGCCAGCTGCTGCTGGAGGCGGACGCGCGCGGTCCGCTGCACGCGGCGCTCCGTCCATGGCAGCAGGCGCTGGCCGATCTGCCCTCGGCACGCCGGGTGCGCTGGTCGCTGGACGTCGACCCGATCGACCTCTACTAGTGGGCCAATGCGTGGCGCTCCTTCCCACACGAGGCAGCCCATGGATGCTGGACCGGCGCTTCCCCAGGACCGGGCCGGGCGCGTACGCGTGGCGCGCCGACCTCAGCTTGCCGGCACACCCGGAAGTGTTCGTGATCGACGACCTCGCCTGCGTCGAGCGCGCCGACAGCATGCTGGTGCCGGGCGTCGCGCCGGCCGCCAAGCAGATGGGACGCCATGCCGCCGGGCGTATCCGCGCACGCATCGACGCCGATTCGACGCCCGCTCCGTTCCACTACCGCGACCAGGGCGCGCTCGCCACCATCGGCCGCATGGCCGCGGTGGCACAATTCGGCCAGATACGGCTGTCCGGCCCGCCCGCGTGGTGGGTATGGCTGGTCGCCCACATCTACTTCCTGATCGGCTTCCGCAACCGGCTGGTAGTGCTGCTGGACTGGGCCTGGCCTACTGGACCTGCCAGCGCCACGCCCGCATCGTCACCGGCACCGATGCCGTTGGCGCCGCCCACGGACGATCACCCTGACATTCCCCAAGCTGCCGGAACCAATCGTGCCTTCCCAACTCGAACAACTGCGTCAGTACACCACCGTGGTCGCCGATACCGGCGACATCGAGGCGATCGCCCGCTACAAGCCGGTCGACGCCACCACCAACCCCTCGCTGCTGCTCAAGGTCGTCACGCAGAGCGCGTACGCGCCGCTGCTCGAGGAAACGCTCGACTGGGCGCGCTCGCGCAGCCGTTCGCGCGAACAGCAGCTGGTGGACGCCGGCGACCATCTGGCGGTAGCGGTCGGGCGCAAGATCCTGGAATTGGTCCCCGGGCGGGTCTCCACCGAGGTGGACGCGCGGCTGTCGTTCGACACCGACGCCAGCATCGCCAAGGCCGAGCGGCTCATCGGCCTGTACGAGGATGCCGGCGTCAAGCGCGACCGCGTGCTGATCAAGCTGGCCACCACGTGGGAGGGCGTGCGCGCCGCGCGCGAGCTGGAACGGCGCGGCATCCAGTGCAACATGACCCTGCTGTTCGCCTTCGAGCAGGCGGTCGCCAGCGCCGAGGCTGGCGTGTTCCTGATTTCTCCCTTCGTCGGCCGCATCATGGATTGGTACGTCGCCAACACCGGCGTGAAGCAGTACGCGCCCGACGAGGACCCGGGCGTGCAGTCGGTGCGCCGGATCTACCAGTACTACAAGACCCACGGCTACAAGACCGTGGTGATGGGTGCGAGCTTCCGCAACGTGGGCCAGATCCAGGCCCTGGCCGGTTGCGATCGGCTGACCATCAGCCCCGACCTGCTCAAGGAACTGGAAGCCTCCAGCGAGGACCTGCCACGCCGCCTTGCGGCGGACGGCACCCGCACCGAACGCCCCCCGGCGATGGACGAGGCGCGTTTCCGCTGGGGCATGAACGAGGACGCGATGGCCAGCGACAAGCTGTCCGAGGGCATCCGCAAGTTCGCCGCCGACCAGCGGCAGCTGGAGAAGCTGCTGGCCGAGCGGCTCTGAGCGTTGCTCCGAGGGGAAAGGGAGCGGAGGTGGAAAGCAAGCGGCCCCACGAGGGGGCCGCTGTTCGTTACATGACGCGTGTGCGCTCTAGAACAGGGCGCGCATCTTTTTCATCGCGTTGGCCTCGACCTGGCGGATGCGTTCGGCCGATACGCCGTACTCGTCGGCCAGGTCCTGCAGCGTAGCCTTGTTCTCGTTGAGCCAACGCCGCTGGATGATGTCGCGCGAGCGTTCGTCAAGCCTGGCCAGCGCCGTGGAGAGTGTGTCCATCTGGTTGTCGGCCTGGTCGGCATCGGCCACGTTCTCGTACGGATCGGCGCCATCGTCGACCAGGAACGCCTCGGGTGCGGGCTTGGCGTCGTCATCGGCGTCGGCAGGCGCCTCGAAGCCGATGTCGCGGCCGGACAGGCGCGATTCCATCTCGCGCACGGTCGCCTCCGGCACGCCGAGGTCCTTGGCCACCACGCGCACTTCCTCGGCATTCATCCAGCCCAGGCGCTTCTTGCTCTTGCGCAGGTTGAAGAACAGCTTGCGCTGCGCCTTGGTGGTGGCGACCTTCACGATGCGCCAGTTGCGCAAGATGAATTCGTGCATCTCGGCGCGGATCCAGTGCACCGCGAAACTGACCAGGCGAACGCCCTGGTCGGGATCGAAGCGCTTGACCGCCTTCATCAGGCCGATGTTGCCTTCCTGGATGAGGTCGCCCAGTTGCAGGCCGTAGCCCGAATAGCCGCGGGCCACGTGCACCACGAAACGCAGGTGCGACATCACCAGCTTCTTGGCCGAGTTGAGATCGTTTTCTTCGTTGAAGCGGCGCGCCAGCGCCTGCTCCTCGTCGTGGCTCAGCACCGGAATGCGGTGCACCGCGGAGATGTAGGCATCCAGGCTGCCGACGACGCTCGGGATCGGCAGGTTGGCGGTCACCAGGGCTTGGGACATGTGGAACCTCCGGTAAGTAAATCGCAGCTTAGCACTCCCCTGTTGAGAGTGCTAAAGGGGCGAGAAGTTCAGCCGCGGGATTTATTGTACCGAATCGTACAGCAATATGGGCGGCATTGCCAGCCCCGCTGTTCGGCCATGCGCCCATTGTTCATATCGGCGATCTATCGACCGTGAACCGGGCGGGCCACACCTGTCGAGCAGGCTTGCGACGCCTGCAGCCGCCCGGACAGCTGGGCCCCGCGGCAACGCCAATCATGCGTATGGGCCCATGCCGCTCACTATACTCAGCGGAATGCACGGCCGCTTTTCAGCCACACGACCTTCCGACCCCCAGGGGACATCGCCTTGATTTTGTGTATTCCGAACGTCCTGGCCGCGGATGAGCTGCAGACGCTGCAAGCCGAGCTCAAGGGCGCTGCGTTCGTCGATGGCGCCACGACGGCCGGTTGGTCGGCGCGCGAGGTGAAGAAGAACCTACAGGTCAACCTCGACAGCAACAGGCTGCCCGCGATACAGGACATCGTGCGCAATGCCTTCCTGCGTAACGGCATGCTGCAGACGGCACTGTTGCCGGCGGCGATGTCGCAGGTGCTGTTCAACCGGTACGACGTGGGCATGCAATACGGTCCCCATGTCGATGCCCCGGTCATGGGCGGCATGGGAAACGCCGTACGCAGCGACGTGGCGATCACCGTTTTCCTTTCCGACCCGCGCTCGTACACCGGCGGCGAGCTCGTGGTGCACACCTTGGGCATGGGCGGCGAGTTCAAGCTCGAAGCGGGCGCCGCCATCGCCTACCCGGCCAATACCCTGCATCACGTGGCACCGGTCACCCAGGGAACGCGGCATGCCGCGATCATCTGGGTGCAAAGCCAGGTACGCGACCCCGCCCGGCGCGAAGTGCTGTGGGACCTGGACAACGCCAAGCGGCACGTCTTCGGCCGCGAGGGCAAGAGCGCCACCTTCGATGCCATCAGCAAGTCCCATGCGAACCTGCTGCGCATGTGGACGGAGATCTAGCGCCCGGGGCGCATCAGCCCTGCAACGTTGCGCGCGGCGGCAGGGACCAGTCGATCGGCGGCTGCCCGCGGCTTTCCAGGTAGCGGTTGGCGGCGGAAAAATGCCCATTGCCGATGAAGCCGCGGTGCGCCGACAACGGCGATGGATGAACCGAACTCAGCACGAGGTGGCGGTGCGGGTCGACCAGCTTGCCCTTGCGCTGCGCATAGGCGCCCCAGAGCATGAAGACCAGCCCCTCGCGCTCGCGGTTGAGCGCCTCGATGGCGGCGTCGGTAAAGCCCTCCCAGCCCTTGTTCTGGTGTGCACCGGCACGGCCCTGCTCGACCGTCATGACGCTGTTGAGCAGCAGGACGCCCTGGTCGGCCCAGGACGTCAGGCAGCCGTGGTCGGGGCGTGGAAGGCCCAGGTCGCGCTCGATCTCGGCAAAGATGTTCTGCAGCGACGGCGGCACCGGCACGCCCGGTCGCACCGAGAAACACAGGCCGTGCGCCTGGCCGGGGCCGTGGTAGGGATCCTGGCCCAGGATCACCACGCGAACCTTGTCGAACGGCGTGTGTTCGAAGGCGTTGAAGATTTCGGGCCCGGGCGGATAGATCACCTTGCCGGCACGTTTTTCGTTGCGCAGGAATTCCGCCAGCGCGCGCATCTGGGGCCGTTCCAGATATCCACCCAGGCGCTCCTTCCACGAGGGCTCAAGGCGGATCCTCTCGGCCTCGGCAAGTTCGCTCACGATGCGTCCTGGTTGCGCGTGCGCAGGTGCTTGGCCACGCGCAGCTGGAACAGCAGCTTGGTCACCAGCAGCTTCTCCTCCACCGGCTTCTCGACCAGGTCGTTCGCCCCGGCGCGCAGCAGCGCAGCCTGGTTGGCCGGATTCTCGTCACCGGTCATCACCAGCACCGGCAGCTGGCCCTTGCCGTAGCCGAACTGGGTGCGGATGCGCTCAAGCAGGTCGCCGCCGGTGAGCTCGCCCTTCAGGCTGACATCGGTGAGCACAACGTCGGCGCCGATCCGGCCCTGCGCGCGGTCGGTTTCCAGCATGGCCAGGGCGTCCTCCACGCTGACCACGTGGCGCACGGTCAGACCGATCTTCTCCAGCATGCGGCGCGTGGCCAGCGCGACCACGCGGCTGTCTTCCACGTACAGCACGGTGCCCTCGGCGGTGGCCTCCGGCTGCACGTAGCCGCGAATGAAGTCGGCCAGGGCCTGGAAGCCCAGCGCCTTGTCGAAATAGTCGGTGACGTGCTCGCCCAGGGTACGCTTGTGCAGGCGGGTATCGACATCACCGGAAACGACCACGATGGGCACGTAGGCCTGCGCGGACTCGCGCACGTGACAGGCCAGCTCGAGTCCGTCCATGTCGGGCAGGCGCAGAGCGATGGTGATGAAGTCGAACGGGCCCTGGCCGAGCAGCTCGCGCGCCTCGGCGCCGCTGCCGCAACCGACCAGTTCGGCTTCCGGCAATTCGGCCTGCAGCACGCGGGCGATCAACTGGCGCACCACCTTGGAGCCATCGACCACCAGCACCCGCGGAGCGGTGCCGGCGCTGCGGCCGCCGATGCCTGCATTCATGCCCCACCCATCCACATCGAATACCCCATCGTGCGCCCCGCGCGCACGCCGGCGCTATCTTGCATCATCGTGCCGGCGCCGGTTGCGAAGGCGGTCACCCGCGCAACGATCCATCAGGCCGCTTGGCGTAGCTGCCAGGCACTTACCAGCCGGGCGCCGAGCCAGCCGAGCGCGGCCGCCGCCAGCGGCGCGGCCAGCAGCAGCCACCAGGGCAGCGCGCCCAGCCTCAACGCGCCGCCGTAGGCACGATCGAGCTCGGCGGCGGGGCCTGCCAGCACCAGTTCGATCGCCAAAGCCAGCAACGAGGCCAGCACGCCGCCGATCAGGCCGTACCAGATGCCGGCATAGAGATAGGGTCGCCGCACGAAGGCGCGGCTGGCGCCGACCAGCAGCAGCACTCCGACCTCCTCGCTGCGGCTGGCGATGTCGGTACGCACGGTGTTGCCCACCACCAGCAAGGCCGCCAGCGCGAGCAGGCCGGCGAGCACCAGCACCACGCGGTGGCCCACGCCCAGCAGCGCATCGAGCCGCTGCCGCCACTGGCTGCTGTCCTGCACCTGGTCGACCGCATGTTCGCTGCGCAGCGATTCGACCAGCGTGTCGACCGCCGCCGCATCCAGCCCGGCCTGGGGCTGCACCACCAGCACCCAGGGCAACGGATTGGCGTCGTCCAGCGCGTGCACCGCGCCGGAGAAGCCCTGCAGAGCGGCCAGCTCGTCCAGACCCTGTTGCGGCGTCTTGATGGTCACCGCGGCCACACCGCTGCGACCGCGCAGCTCGCCGGCGAGCAGATTGGCCTGCGCGCCCGCCTGGTCGGCCTTGAGGAATACACTGATCGCCGGATTGCGGCCCAGCGCGTTGCCCATCGACTGCACATTGGCCAGCAGCAGGTAGAAGGCCAGCGGCAAGGCCAGCGCAAGGCCCAGCACGGCCACGGTCATCAGCGTCCCGAGCGGGCGGGCACCGAGCCGGCGCAGGCTCGCCACCGCGCTCCAGCCGTGGTGTTCGCGCCAGCCGCCGAAACGGCGCGCCTGGCTGCGCTCGCTGCGCGGCGCGGTCTTGTCCGTCACGGCCGGCGCGTTCACAGCACCTCCTCGGCCGCGATGTCGGCGACCAGCCGGCCGTGGTCGAGCACCACCACGCGCTTGTGCATGCGCTTGATCAGCGGCAGATCGTGGCTGGCCACCAGCACGGTGGTACCCAGTTCCTGGAACTCGGCGAACAGCCCCATGATCTCGACCGCCAGCTGTGGATCGAGGTTGCCGGTCGGTTCGTCGGCGATCAGCACCGCCGGGCGCGCCACGATGGCGCGCGCGATGCCCACGCGCTGCTGCTCGCCGGTGGAGAGCGATCCGGGCAACTGGCGCTCGTAAGACAACAGATCGACCTTCTCCAGCGCCGCGCGCACGCGGCGGCTGCGCTCGGCCGGCGCGATCCCGCCGATCATCAGCGGCAGCTCGACATTGGCGAATACCGTGCGGTCCATAAGCAGGCGATGGTCCTGGAACACCATGCCCAGGCGGCGGCGCAGCTTCGGGATGCCGCCGCGCCCGACCTTGGCCAAGGCCTGCCCGTCGACCACGATCTGTCCATGCGAGGGCCGCTCGATCAGGGCAATCAGCTTGAGCAGGGTGCTCTTGCCGGCGCCGGAGTGGCCGGTGACGAAGGCCATCTCGCCGGCCGCCACCTCGAAGGACAATTGCGAGAGCGCCTCGTGGCCGCCCTCGTAGCGTTTGCTCACCTGGTCGAAGCGGATCACCGCATCTGGCCCCTTATCCCGCACCAGCGGTAAGGATACGGGATGCCCGCGGTGGTTGTGCGCTTGCGGCCAAGAACAGCGGATTCCGCCTGCACGGAATAGCGCAAGCGCCCTCACCCCTATCGGGTGGGATGAGGGCCGCTCTGGCGACAAAGCCGCATCCAGGCGTGGCTCGGATCGAGCTCACCGCGACTGCCTCAGGCGCCCTTCGGAGACACCTTCGCTCCGGCCAAGGAGCAGGACCCAGGCGCTCAGCGGCCGGTGAACAGGCGCGTGAGGCGGCGGAAAAAGCCCGGCTTCTTGGCCGGTTCGTTCACGCCCGACTGCACCGCCACCTGGCGCGAGGGCCGCGACGGTGCGACCGCGGCGCGTTCGCGCGGCGGCTTGCGCTCACCGTGCGGCGTGCGGTTTTCCGTCGGGGCCTGTACCTGCGGCGTTGCATTCTCGCCGCCCTCGCGGCGACGACCGCGGCCGCCACGGCGACGGCGACGCTTGTTCGTGCCTTCGCCACCTTCCCGCGCCGATCCAGCGGCCGGCGCGGCGGCACCGGCGGCCACCGCGTCCGGTTGCGTCTCGATCGCCACGGCCACGGCGATTTCGCCCTCCGCACGCGGCGGGCGTGGCGCGCGGCCTTCGCGCGAACCACGTTCGCCATCACGCCCACCCCGGCGTGAACCGCTGCGTGGGCCCTTGCGCTCATCACCGCGCGGCTCGACCTTGTCGCCGAACTGCTCGCTGTCGGCGGCCGCCTGCGCCGCGAATTGCGGGTCGACCTCGCGCGGCTTGGGCATGATCAGCATGTCCGGCTCGACCGTCGCAACCGGGATCTTCTGCCCGATGTAGGCCTCGATCTCCGGCAGGCTCATCGCGTACAGGTCGCAGGCGAAGCTCACCGCGTCGCCCTCGGCGCCCAGGCGCGCGGTGCGGCCGATGCGGTGGACGTAGTCCTCGGCGTCCTGCGGCAAGTCGTAGTTGAAGACGTGGCTGACCGCCGGGATGTGCAGGCCGCGCGCGGCGACGTCGGTGCAGACCAGCATGTCGAGCTGGCCGTCCTGGAAACGCTGCAGCAGCTTCTGGCGCTTGAGCTGCGGCACGTCGCCGGACAGCGCGCCGACGCGGTAGCCCTGGCGCTTGACCCGCTCGGTGATGCGCTCGGCGGCGGCCTTGGTGTTGACGAAGACGATGCTTCGGCTGGGCTTTTCGCGCTCGAGCAGGTTGAGCAGCAGCGGCATCTTCTCTTCCTTGGCCGGGAAGTAGACGACCTGGCGCACCTTGTCGGCGGTGACGTTGTCGGTTTCCACCACCAGCTTCTCGGCCTCGTGCATGTGCTCGTAGGCGAGCTCCAGCACGCGGTGGCTGAGCGTGGCCGAGTACAGCAGCACCTGGCGCTGCTCGCGCGCCGGCAGGCGGCGGAAGATGAAGCGCACGTCCTTGATGAAGCCTAAGTCGAACATGCGGTCGGCCTCGTCGACCACCATCACTTCGACGCCGTTGAAACCGAAAACCTGCTGCTTGTAGTAGTCGAGCAGGCGGCCGGGCGTGGCGATGATGATGTCGCAGCCGTCCTTGAGCTGCTGGCGCTGCTTGTCGTAGTCGACGCCGCCGTAGATCAGGGCGGTCTTCAGGCCCGTGTAGCGGCCGATGTTGCGAGCGTCCTTGTCGATCTGGATGGCCAGCTCGCGGGTGGGCGCGATGATCAGCGCGCGCGGGTCGGAGTCCTTGCGCTCGGCCACCGCCGGCTGGGTCAGCAGACGGTTCATCAGCGAGACCAGGAAGGCGCAGGTCTTGCCGGTGCCGGTCTGCGCCTGGCCGGCGACGTCGCGGCCGGTCAGCGCCACCGGCAGGGTCAGCGCCTGGATCGGCGTGCAGCGGGTGAAGCCCGCCTCGGCGAGGCCTTGCTGCAGCAGCGGGTGGAGGTCGAAGTTGGTGAAGAAGGTGTCGGTCAGTACGGTTTGGGACATGGAGTCATCGAAGTGGGGTGCGGACCACGAAGCGGGCCCGGCTCCGCGGCCAGGCAGGCGCGGAACGGTTGAAGGTTGCGGGGCGGCCGACCGCGCGTGCGCCCTGCCGATCCTTCATGGGGACCGGTCCGGCGCGCGCACCGTCGCTCAACTCCGCCGGTGAAGGCTCGCGACCGACGGTCCCGCTGGCATAGGCGAACGGGCCGGCGCGGCCGATCCGCTCGCCTATGACAACGGAACCCTCCGTCGCCGCCCTTGAATCGCTTGAATCGCGACCCGAGTTACGCTGGAATGGAGGCCTGCCGCAACGGCAATTCCCCGCAGTCTTCCGGTTGGAGCCCGCGCAACATGGGCGCCTCAGTGTAGCCGATGCACGTAGCCGATGCCGGTTGCACGGTCCCGGCCCCCTTCCACGCAACCCACGGAGTTCCTGGTGAGCGACCTGATCACCCACGTCAACGACGATGCCTTCCAGAAGGAAGTGCTCGAGTCCGACACCCCTGTCCTGCTCGATTTCTGGGCCGAGTGGTGCGGCCCGTGCAAGGCCATCGCGCCCATGCTGGACGAACTGGCCAAGCAGTACGAGGGCAAGCTGCGCATCGTCAAGCTGAACATCGACGAAAACCAGAAGACCCCCCGCACCTACGGCGTGCGCGGCATTCCCACGCTGATGGTGTTCAAGCACGGCAAGGTCGAGGCGACCCAGATCGGCGCCGTCAGCAAGGGCCAGCTCGCCCAGATGATCGACAAGGCGCTCTGAAGCTTCCCTCCCCCTGCCGCGCGCGCTTTACGGCGCCGCGCGGCGGGTGCTAGATTCCCCGAACGACCGAAAGGGGCGGTCCGCTTCGCCCCTCCCGCGCGTACCGCGCGACGCTCGTCCTCCCTCCTGTTTCCTCAACGGCGCCCCCAACGAGGTTTGCCCGTGTCCGATATCGAAACCCAAGACCCGTCCGACGCCAAGCGCGCCGAGCCCAAGAGCGCGGATGCGCCGCGCGCACGCGCGCCGCGCAAAACCGCCGCCGACAAGGCCGCCGCCACGGGACCCAGCCCGGCGCCGGTCGCTGCCGCACCACCTGCGCCCGCACCCGCTCCAGTGGCCCCGCCCGCGGCGTCCGCTCCGGCCCCTGCTCCATCGCCGTCCGCCGCACCCGCGCAGGCCAACCTGCCGATCGAACCGGGCGACCATGGCCAGCGGGCCGGGCAGGAATCGCGCGAGGGCGGCCAGGGCGGCAACGGCCAGCAAGGCAATGCCGGCAACGAGCGCCGCAATGACCGCAACGAGCGCGACGGCCGTGGCCGCCGGCGCCGCCACGAGCGTGGCCAGCGCCCCCAAGGGGGACAAGGCGGTGGCCAGGGCGGCGGCAACCAGGGGCAGCCCAACCGCAACAACCCGCGCGGCCTGCCCGAGGACGACGAGAACGCCGACGCCGGCAGCAGCGACCGCCTGATCAACCTCACCGAGCTCAAGCGCAAGAACGCGATCCAGTTGCTGGAGTTCGCCGAATCGCTGGGCGTGCAGGAAGGCGTGGCGCGCGCCCGCAAGCAGGACGTGGTCTTCAACATCCTCAAGGCCCACGCCCGCTCAGGCGGCGGCATCTGGGCCGAGGGCGTGCTGGAGATCCTGCAGGACGGTTTCGGTTTCCTGCGTTCGGCGGACGAGTCCTACCTGGCCGGCCCGGACGACATCTACGTAAGTCCCAGCCAGATCCGCCGCTTCAACCTGCGCACCGGTGACTACATCACCGGGCGCGTGCGCCATCCGAAGGAAGGCGAGCGCTACTTCGCGATGCTCAAGGTCGACGACATCAACGGCGACCCGCCGGAGGCGTCGAAGAACAAGATGCTGTTCGAGAACCTGACGCCGCTGTTCCCGCGCAAGGCGTTCCATCTCGAGCGCGGCAACGGTTCGACCGAGGACATCACCGGCCGCATCCTGGACCTGGTCGCGCCGATCGGCCGCGGCCAGCGCGGCCTGATCGTCTCGCAGCCCAAGTCCGGCAAGACGATGATGCTGCAGAACATCGCCCAGTCGATCCAGTACAACCACCCCGACGTGCACCTGATCATGCTGCTGATCGACGAGCGCCCGGAGGAGGTGACCGAGATCGCCCGCACGGTGCGCGCCGAGGTCATCAGCTCCACGTTCGACGAGCCCGCTGTCCGCCACGTGCAAGTCGCCGAGATGGTGATCGAGCGGGCCAAGCGCCTGGTCGAGCACAAGCGCGACGTGGTGATCCTGCTCGACTCGATCACCCGCCTGGCGCGCGCCTACAACACGGTGGTGCCGAGCTCCGGCAAGGTCCTGACCGGCGGCGTCGACGCCAACGCGCTGCAGCGGCCCAAGCGCTTCTTCGGCGCCGCGCGCAACGTCGAGGAAGGCGGCTCGCTGACCATCATCGCCACCGCGCTGACCGACACCGGCAGCAAGATGGACGAGGTGATCTACGAGGAGTTCAAGGGCACCGGCAACATGGAAGTGCACCTGTCCCGCCGCATCTCCGAGAAGCGCGTCTACCCGGCGATCGACATCAACCGTTCCGGCACCCGCCGCGAAGACCTGCTGATCGATCCTGATCTCCTCGCGAAAATCTGGATCCTGCGCAAGCTGCTGCACCCGATGGACGAGCTGGCGGCGATGGAGTTCATGCTCGACAAGATGAAGAACACCAAGACCAACGACGAGTTCTTCAACTCGATGAAGCGCTGAATGCGCGACGCCCGTGAAAAAGGCCGGCCCTGTGCCGGCTTTTTTCATGGGCGCTTGCGGCTCGATCGAACTTCCGTTGGAATCGACCTCTCTCAACGGAGACGCACGGATGCCCGGTCGCGCCGTCTTGCTGGTCCTGGGATTGCTGGCTGCTCCCCTGCTGCATGCAGCCGACCTGCCCGTGGCACCCGAGCCTTGCCGCGAGGCAACCCAGGCGGGACGCCAGGCGTATCTGCACGGCGCAATGGATGTATCGCCGCAGATCGCACAACTGCTGGTCGACGCCATCGATGGCCGCTTGTCCAGGGTACGGTCGAGCCTGCGCCGGCTGCCCGCGGCCGACCAGCCGCGATGGCGACAGGCGGCGATGCTTACCGCAGTGTATGCCGGTCGGCAAGCCGAAGCTTCAGCGCTGCTGCGCGATGGTGCGGCCATCAATCAGACCGCCTGGCTCCCCGCCTACCGGAGCGCCTTCCTCACGGATGCGCTGTCGCCGCAGTTGCAGGCCCTCGCCCACCAGCAACATGACCCGGGCGAGCATGCGCAAACCTCCGGCCCGGCGCTGGTGGCCGCGGTGAGCTGCGGCGATCAGGCCATGGTCGGCATGCTCCTCAGGCAGGGCGCCGACGCACTCATGCAACCGACAGCGCCAAACGTGGTCGACCTGCTGACCGACGCCACCCTTCAAGGCAACGCCGCTATGGTGGCGCTGCTACTGGATCACGGCGCGACCTCGTGCCACTTCGACCAGCGCGCCCACCTCCACGGTCAGGCTCGATCGCTGGCCGTGCTGGGCAAGCGCGCCGGGCTGCCTGACCGGCTGGCGGTGCGCTTGCGCTGTCCCGCTGAGTAGCGGGGCCGTCCAGCAGCGTGTCCGCCACAGCGGACTCGACATTTCACGGACGCCATCCAGAACCCCGGCGTACACTATTTCGGCCGGCCCCCTTTTCGTGGCCCTGTGCGACCCCATAGTGGCCGCTCCCCTCCCAGCAAGGCACCACCTGTGTCCATACCCAGTGCCGTAAAGAGCACGCCGATCGAAAGCCGCCAGCAACTGGTCGACTATCTCGCCGCCGGCGAAAAGCCGCGCGAGGCCTGGCGCATCGGCACCGAGCACGAGAAATTCGGCTTCCGCACGGATGACCTTCGGCCGCCCACATACGAAGGCGAGCGCGGCATCCGCGCGCTGCTGGAAGGGATTGCGGCGCGTTACGGCTGGGAGATCGCCCGCGAGGGCGAGACGCCGGTGGCGCTGACCCGCGGCAAGGCCAACATCACGCTGGAGCCGGCCGGGCAACTGGAGCTTTCCGGCGCGCCGCTGGAGACCATCCACCAGACCTGTTGCGAGGTGAACGCGCATCTGGAGGAGGTCCGCTCGATCGCCGACGGCCTGGGCCTGGGCTTCCTCGGCATGGGCTTCCAGCCCAAATGGCGCCGCGACGAGATGCCATGGATGCCCAAGGGCCGCTACAAGATCATGCGCGAGTACATGCCCAAGGTCGGCAACCTGGGCCTGGACATGATGACGCGCACCTGCACCGTGCAGGTGAATCTGGATTTCTCCAGTGAAGCCGACATGGTCAAGAAGTTCCGCGCGAGCCTCGCCTTGCAGCCGATCGCCACCGCGCTGTTCGCCGATTCGCCGTTCACCGAAGGGCAGCCCAACGGCTTCCTCTCCTACCGCTCGCAGGTGTGGACGGACACCGATCCGCACCGTACCGGCATGCTCGACTTCGTGTTCGACGAGGGCTTCGGCTACGAGCGCTACGTCGACTACATCCTCGGCGTGCCGATGTACTTCAGCTACCAGGGCGGGCGCTACATCGACCTGTCCGGCCAGGATTTCCGGCGCTTCCTGGACGGCCGGCTGGAAGCCGTACCCGGCACCCGCGCCACGATGAAGGATTGGGCCGACCACCTGACCACCGCCTTCCCCGAGGTGCGCCTAAAGCAGTACCTGGAAATGCGCGGCGCCGACGGCGGCCCGTGGAACCGCCTGTGCGCCCTGCCCGCGCTGTGGGTCGGTCTGCTCTACGACGACGAGGCGCTGGATGCGGCCTGGGACCTGGTCAAGGACTTCTCGATGCAGGAGCGCCACGCATTGCGCGATGGCGTGCCCAGGCAGGCGCTGAAGCTGCCGTTCCGCCGCGGGTCGGTACGCGACCTGGCCCGCGAAACCTTGAAGATCGCCTCCCACGGGCTCAAGCGCCGCGCACGGCTCAACAAGAACGGTGCCGACGAAGGCATCTTCCTCGAACCGATGATCGAGATCGTCGAAGCCAACCAGACTCCGGCCGAACGCAAGCTGGAATTGTTCCATGGTCCCTGGAACGGCAGCGTGGATCCGCTGTTCCGCGAGTTCGCGTACTGAGGCTCTGCTCCCTCCTCCTCGGAGGGAGCCCAAAACAAGAGGGCCGGCTTGCGCCGGCCCTTTCGCTCACTTCTCGTTGCCCTTGGGCGCTTCCTTGAGCCCGCGGTCGATCAGCATCGGCTCGACGCTCGGATCCTTGCCGCGCCAGTCCTTGTACATCCTGGCCAGGTCCTCGGTGTTGCCACGCGAGAGCACCATCTGGCGGAAGCGGTCGCCGTTGGCGCGGGTCAGGCCACCGTGCTCCTTGAACCACTCGAAGCCGTC
This sequence comes from Frateuria sp., assembly GCF_035943815.1. Lineage (GTDB taxonomy): Bacteria > Pseudomonadota > Gammaproteobacteria > Xanthomonadales > Rhodanobacteraceae > Frateuria_A. Next base: position 145,862 of record NZ_DASZBU010000005.1, on the reverse strand, counting down.
GTCGGCCAGCATCTGCGTCCACAGGTAGGCGTAGTAGCCGGCGGCGTAGCCGTTGCCCCAGATGTGCTGGAAGTAGCTGGAGCGGTAGCGCGGCGGCACGTAGGGCAGGTTGATCTTGTCCCTGGTCAGCGTGTCCTTCTCGAACTGGTCGGCGTCCTGCTTGGGGGCATCGGCCGGCAGGGTGTGCCAACCCATGTCCAGGAGCGCGGCGGCGACCAGCTCGGTCATGTCGTAGCCCTTGTTGAAGTTGCGCGCCTGCTTGATCTTGTCGACCAGCGCCTGCGGCATGGGCTCGTGCGTCTTGTAGTTGATCGCGTAGTGCGCGAACACCTTCGGATCGGTCGCCCAGTGCTCGTTGAACTGCGAGGGGAACTCGACGAAGTCGCGCGCGGTGTTGGCGCCGGACAGCGAGGGGTACTTGGTGTCCGCGAACATGCCGTGCAGCGCGTGGCCGAACTCGTGGAACATCGTGGTCACGTCGTCGAAGGACAGCAGCGCGGGCTGCCCCGGCGCCGGCTTGGTGAAGTTGGCCACGTTGTAGACCACCGGCTTGGTGCCCAGCAGCGTGGACTGCTCGACCAGGTTGCTCATCCAGGCGCCGCCGTTCTTGTTGTCGCGCTTGAAGTAGTCGCAGTAGAACAGCGCCATCGAGGTGCCGTCCTTGTCGAACACCTCGAACACGCGCACGTCCGGCTGGTAGACCGGGATGTCGTGGCGCTCCTTGAAGGTCAGCCCGTAGAGCCGGTTGGCCGCATAGAACACGCCGTTCTGCAGCACGTTGTCCAGCTCGAAATAGGGCTTGATCTGGTTTTCGTCCAGGTCGTACTTGGCCTTGCGCACCTGCTCGGCGTAGTGCTGCCAGTCCCACGCGGCGAGCTTGAAGCCGCCGTGCTGGGCGTCGATCACGTCCTGGATGTCCTTGGCCTCGCGCTGGGCGCGGCCGGTGGCGGCGGGCACCAGGTCCTGCATGAAGGAGATCGCCGTGTCCGGCGTCTTGGCCATCTGGTCCTCGAGCTTCCAGGCCGCGTAGGTCGGGTAGCCCAGCAGCTTGGCCTGGGTCGCGCGGATCTGCGCGAGGCGCTCGATGGTGGCGCGGGTGTCGTTGGCGTCGCCCTTTTCGGCGCGGTCCCACGAGGCCTTGAACAGCGCCTCGCGGGTGCCGCGATCGCTGAGGTCCTGCAGCGCCGGCTGCTGGGTGGTGTTCTGCAGCGGCACGAGCCACTTGCCGTCGAGATGGCGGCCCTGGGCATCCTTGGCCGCGGCGGCGAGTGCGCCATCGGAAAGGCCGGCGAGCTTGGCCTTGTCATCGACCACCAGCGCGCCGTTCTTGGTCGCGGCCAGCAGCTTGTTGGTGAACTGCGTGCTGAGGGTGGACTCTTCCTTGTTGAGGTCCTTCAGCTTGGCCTTGTCCGCATCGGACAGCTTGGCGCCGTTGTGCACGAAGTCCTTGTAGGTGACCTCGACCAGGCGCAGCGATTCGGCATCCAGGCCCAGCTTGTCGCGCTGGTCGTAGATCGCCTGGATGCGCTGGAACAGCTTGGGATTGAGGTAGATCGCGTCCTGGTGCGCGGCGAGCTTGGGCGCCTCCTCTTCCTGCACCTTCTGCAGTGCGTCGGAGGTGTTGGCGCCGGTCACCGCATCGAAGGCGAGCATCGCGCGCTTGAGCAGCGCGCCGGCCTTCTCCATCGCAACGAAGGTGTTCTCGAAGGTCGGCGCCTCGGGGTTGTCGGCGATCTTCTCGATCTCGGCCAGGTGCTGGCGCATGCCCTCCTCGATCGCCGGCTGGTAGTCGCCTTCCTTGATCTTGTCAAACGGCGGCGCCTGGAACGGCAGCGTGCTGACGGCGAAGAACGGGTTGGCGGTGTTCGCCTCGGCGGTGCTGGCGCCGGCGGCCGGCGTACTCGCGGCGGGGGCGGGCGTGGACGGGTTGGCTTGGTTGGACGAATGCGAACAGGCGGCCATGGCGATCGAAGTGGCGATCACGAGCAAGCGAAGACGGGGCATCGGGTTTCCCAAGAGTGGTCCGCGGTGCGGAACGGATGAGTCAAGCGATCGACTCTAACCACACTGGGGCGGGACTTCCAAGGGCTGGAAGTCGAACCACACCCACGCCTGCTCAGGCCGCACGCATGTCGCGCAGCTTCCAGCCCGAGCCGATCAGCCATTCCAGCCGCTGGCGCACCACGCGCATAGGCAGGTCGGTGACCAGGTCCAGGTCGACGTGCAGATCGGACACCTTGGCGCTGGCATGCGCCTGCGGATCGGTGGCGGCCTGGCTCATGTCGACCGCGTCCGGATCCGGCTGCTGCGCGCGCCAGCGCTCGAACAGGCCGGTGCCACGCAGGGCCTCCTGCAGCGCAGCGGCCAGATCGGCAGGGTTGGCACCCTGCCAGGCGAGGGCCGGGTCGGCACCGCGCGCATGCCGGATGTCGTCGATGGACAGGTAGTAGTGGTTGCGGTTGCTCATGCGTAGTCCTGGAGTGACCCAATGGTGGATCGAAGCATGCGGCGCGTGAAGCCGCTGCCATGCGGACGGCCTCGCCATGCCAGAGCCGCTCAGCCGGAAGAATGCTGGAACAGCGGCGTCAGATCGAGCCGCGCGGCCGCCTGCGCCGGATCCGCGCCATGCGGCAGCACACCCAGGCAGGGCGCCGGCAACGACTCGCGCAGGGTTTCCAGGTTGTCCTGCACCGCCGCCATCGCCGGATCGATGCGGTTGCCGATCCAGCCGGCCAGGCGGCAGCCGTCGGCCAGGATCGCCCGCGCGCTCAGCAGGGCGTGGTTTAGGCAGCCCAGTCGCAGGCCCACCACCAGCACCACCGGCAGGTCCCATTGCTGCGGAATGGCCGAGGCCAGCAGGCCCGGTGAAAGCGGCACCATCCAGCCGCCGACGCCTTCGACCACCACGGCGTCGTGGCTCGCGCGCAGCGCATCGAACGCCGCGCGCAACGGCGCCAGTTCGATGGTGACACCCTCCAGTCGCGCCGCCAGGTGCGGCGAGAGCGGCTCGCGCAGCGCCACCGGGTTGATCGCCGCGTACGGCAGCGCGCTGCTGCCGGCCGCCTGCAGCGCGAGTGCGTCCTCGTTGCGCAGGCCCTCGGGCGTCTGCAGGCAGCCGCTCGCCACCGGCTTCATGCCGCACACGCGCGGATAGTGCGCGCGCAGTGCGTGGATCAGCGTGCAGGCCGCGTGGGTCTTGCCGATGCCGGTATCGGTGCCGGCGACAAACAGTCCCCTGCTCATGCGCGTGCCTGGCGCCGGCGAAAGCGCGCGGTAAGCGGCCCGATCAGGAACATAAGGCTGTAGAGCATGCCCGGCAGGCCCCACGCGTCCCCAGCATGTCCAGCCGGCCGGCTTCGCTCCCTTCGCGCTGTTCGGTCAGGCTCATGCTTCCTCTCCGCCCCCTTGTTATTGCGGCGCATAATAAGGGCTTTGCCGCCGGAAGCCGTGCCATGTTCCATCTGCCTACGAGCACCTTCGCCAGCAAGCGCGAACACTACGCGGAGCTCGCCAGCCAGGCGCGCGGCCTGCTCGCGGGCGAGTGCGACCTGATCGCCAACGCGGCCAACTTCAGCGCGCTGGTGTTCCACAGCCTGCCCGATCTCAACTGGGCCGGCTTCTACCTGTTCGATGGCACCGAGTTGGTCGTGGGACCGTTCCAGGGCAAGCCGGCCTGCGTGCGCATCGCGCTGGGCCGCGGCGTGTGCGGCACCGCGGCGCAGACGCGCCAGATCCAGTTGGTGTACGACGTCAACGCATTCGATGGCCACATCGCCTGCGATGCGGATTCACAGTCGGAAATCGTGGTGCCGCTGGTGAAGGCCGACGGCTCGCTGCTGGGCGTGTGGGACGTGGACAGCCCGCGCGTGGGCCGCTTCGACGAAGACGATCGTGCCGGCATGGCGGCCCTGTGCGCGGTGTTCATGGCATCGCTGGGTTGAACCGCCCGCGTCCCGGCCATTGCCGCGGGCGGAAGGTCAGCCGCGCGGTGTGCGCAGCAGCCTGAGCACCGCTTCGCGCGCCGGCTCCACGCCGGTGCCGTCGGCCGAGGAAAACACCTGCGCGGTCGCCTGCATGCCGTCGGCGAAACCTTTGCGCACCGCGGTGAGCGCCTGCATCGCCTGGCTGCGCGAGAGCTTGTCCGCCTTGGTCATCAACAGATGGCAGGGCAATCCGGTCTCGAAGCAGAAGCGGAGCATCAGGCGGTCGAATTCCTTCAGCTCGTGGCGGATGTCGGCGATCAGCACCACGCCGCGCAGGCTCTGGCGGCGGTGCAGGTAGGCGTCGATCTCCTGTTTCCAGTGTTCGCGCAGTTCCTCGGGCACCTTGGCGTAGCCGTAGCCGGGCAGGTCGATCAGCCGTGCTTCCAGCGGCGCCTCGTCCTCGCCCTGCGCCAGCGGCGGCAGCGAAAAGGCGACCATCTGCTGGGTGCGGCCCGGCGTCTTGGAGGTGCGCGCCAGCCCCTTGTGCCCGGTCAGCGTATTGAGCGCGCTGGACTTGCCGGCGTTGGAGCGGCCGGCGAAGGCCACCTCCGCGCCGCGGTCGGCCGGCAGCTGGCTGATGCGATGGGCGGCCAGCAAGAACTGTGCGCCGTTGAGGGGATTGGACATGGAACGGTTTGACCCGGATGCGTGGGCGCGGGGATAATCCCGCGGTTTCTGCCTGCCGCGGGCCATGTTGGCAGCGGTTCGCGGCGGATGTGAGCGGTCTTTCGGGAGACAAGTGTATGAGTTTTCGGTCCGCCGGTTTCCGGCCTGCTGCCTTGAAGGGCATGGTCGCCCTCGTGTTCGCGCTTTCGGTGAGCGTGGTCGTGGCGCAGGAGGCCAAGCCTGCGACGCGCGCGCCCGCCACCGCGGCCGGTGCCAAGCAGAGCAGCCCCGCCGGCACGCCGGCCGTCAGCAGCACCGCACCGGCGCCGGCCAACAACGGCCAGCAGGCCGCCGCCACGCCGACCGCGGCCGCCTCCGCCGCGCAGCCGGCCGCGCCGGCCGAAGCCACCGCCGCGGTGAAGGCCGGTGACGCCGCCGCCGGCCAGGGCAAGGCCGCCGCCTGCGGCGCCTGCCACGGCATGGACGGCAACTCCTCCGACGCGCAGTACCCCAAGCTGGCCGGCCAGAACGAGGCCTACATCGTCCGCCAGCTGACCCACTTCAAGGCGGCCCAGCGGCAGAACCCGATCATGATGGGCATGGCCGCGCCGCTCTCGGAGCAGGACATGCACGACCTGGGCGCCTATTTCGCCAGCAAGCGGTCGCTGCCGGGCGTGGCCGACGCCGCGCTGGTCGAGCAGGGCGAGAAGCTGTTCCGGCAGGGTGACACCGACCGCGGCATCCCCGCCTGCATGGCGTGCCACAGCATCGACGGCCGCGGCAATCCGGGCGCGGCCTATCCGCAGCTGACCAGCCAGCACGCGCAGTACGTCGAGAAGACGCTCAAGTCCTGGCACGACGGCACCACCTGGGGCGACGACGCGCAGGCCAAGATCATGCCGTCGATCGCCAAGAAGCTGGACGACAAGGACATCGCCGCGCTGGCCAGCTACGTCGAGGGCCTGCACACGGCCGACGACGCGGCCGCCAAGCCGGCCACGCCCTGATCGCTCCCCACACGCCGGCCCACAAGCCGGCGTGTCCGTCTTGAAGCCACTGCCCAGCCCGAGGTCCGCCATGTTCAAGCGCCTGCCGATCCTGTGTGCCGCCCTGCTCGCGCTAGCCGCCTGCAGCCACGGCAGCGACAACGGCAGCGCGCCGACGGCGCCGACCGCCAGCAGCACGGCCGCGACGGCGCCCGCCACCACCCCGGCACCCACGGCCAGCGCCGCGGGCAGCGCGGCTCCGGCTGGCGCGGCCAGCGCGCCGGCCAGCGCCGGCAGCTCGGCTGCCGCGTCGCCGGCACCGGCCGCGCCGCCGGCACAGCCATTCGTCGACGACGGCAAGTGGGTGGAAGGCAAGAACTACTTCCGCATCGAGCCGGCCCAGCCCAAGGCCACCTCCACCGACAAGATCGAGGTGACCGAGGTGTTCTCCTACGGCTGCCCGGCCTGCAACCAGTTCCACCCGATCGTGGCGAAGCTCGCCGCGAGCCTCCCTGCCAACGCGGTGATGGCCTACCTGCCGGCCTCGTTCATCCCGCAGGAGAACTGGCCGATGCTGCAGCGCGCCTACTTCGCGGCCAAGGCCCTGGGCGTGGCCGACAAGGGCAACGATGCGATGTACGACGCGGTGTGGAAGAGCGGCGAACTGTCGGCGATGAACCCCACCGGCACGGGCCTCAAGCCGCACGAGGCGCTGCCCACGATCGAGGACGCCGCCAAGGTCTACGCCAAGTACGGCGCCGACCCCAAGGAATTCGTCGCGGTCGCCAACTCCTTCAGCATCAACACGCAGATGAAGCGCGCCGACGACCTGATCAAGGCCTACGGCGTCACCGGCACGCCGACCATCGTGGTCGACGGCAAGTACCGCTTCGACGTCAGCAGCGCCGGCGGCTACCCGCAGGCGATCGAACTGGCCAACTGGCTGGTGGCCAAGGAAGCGGCGGGCAAGTAGTCCGGCAAGCCGCTCGCAGTACGCGGCGGGCGTTGGGAAACTTGGCTTTCTTCGCGTGGTCCAACGCGCGATTTCCGGGACCCGTGCATCACGGCGCATGACCGCTGGTGGTTCAATGGCGGCACCGGTACGCCATGCACACGGGCGGCGCGCTCCCCGCCCGGCGACATCCACCTCAGGGAGAATCCCATGATCAAGCCCTTTGCCCGCCTGCGCCTGCTGTCCGTGCTCGGCGGCCTGCTGCTGGCCAGCGCCTGCACCGCCGCGCCCGGGACGCCGGCGCCGTTCACCGAGGGCGACCAGTACGTGACCCTGCCCGCGCCGCACGAGCGCTACAGCCCCGAGGGCAAGGTCGAGGTGGTCGAGGTGTTCTCCTACGGCTGCATCCACTGCGCGCACTTCGCGCCGCTGGCCGAGCAGCTGCGCAAGTCGCTGCCCAAGGGCGTGGTGTTCAAGCTGATGCCGGCGCCCTTCAACGAGGAATGGCTGCCGTACGCGCGCGCCTACTACGCCGCCGACAAGCTGGGCGTGGTCGAGCGTACGCACCTGCAGCTGTTCCAGGCCAAGTTCGACCAGCACTACCCGATCAACACGCTGGACGAGTTGGCCGACTTCTACGCCAGTCACGGCGTGGACCGCGCCCAGTTCATGCGCATCGCCACCTCGCCCGAGGCCACCGAGCAGCTGAAGAAGGATTTCGCGCTGCTGCAGAAATGGCAGATCGACGGCACCCCGACCTTGGTGGTCGACGGCAAGTACCGCACGACCTCGCACGTGAAGTCCCTGCAGGAACTGGTGGACCTCACCCAGTGGCTGGCCAAGCGCGAGCTGGCGGGCAAGTAGGCCACGGCCTCGCAGCCTCGCGTTCACGCACGGCAGGCGATGCTCCGCGCATCGCCGCCCAAGGTTCCGACCGCCGCACCTCGATGACCCGAGCCGCCACCGACCCAGCCGCCTCCGAACGCCGCCTGCGCCTGCTCAGCTGCAACATCCTGGCCGGCGCCAGCGTGCAGCGCTACAGCGAATACGTCACCCGCAGCATCAACGCGGTGCTGCCCGGACGCAGCAAGCTGGACAACCTCGACCGCCTGGCCGAGGTACTGCCCCAGTTCGACGTGATCGGCCTGCAGGAAGCCGATGCCGGCAGCCTGCGCTCGGGCTTCCTCAACCAGACCCGCTATCTGGCTGAGGCCTCCGGCCTGCCGTTCTGGAGCCACCAGCCGAACCGGCCGATGGCGCGCCTGGCGCACTCGGCCAACGGCCTTATCAGCCGGATGGAACCGCACAGCGTCTACGACTACCCGCTGCCCAGCCGCATTCCCGGCCGCGGCGCGCTGCTGGTGCGCTACGGCGCCGAAGCCGAGGCTCTGACCGTGATGATCGCCCACCTCTCGCTCTCGGCGCAGGCGCGCGCGCGCCAGCTCGCCTTCATCGCCGAAGTGCTGCACGAATACCCCAACGTGGTGCTGATGGGCGACCTCAACACCGAGGCGAGCAGCGCCGAGATGCGCCACCTGTTCGCGCGCTGCGCGCTGCAGCCGCCGACGCAGCCCACGCCGACCTTTCCCAGCTGGAAGCCGCGCCGGGCGCTGGACCACATCCTGCTTTCCGAATCGCTGCAGCTCGAACGCGTGTGGGCGCTGCCGCAGGCGTTCTCCGACCACTTGCCGCTGGCGGCCGAGATCCGCCTGCCGGCCACACTGGCGCCACGCGCCCAACGGTTGCGCCGATGAGCCGCACGCTGCGTCTGACCCTGCCCTGGTTCGCCATCGCGCTGGTCGCGCTGGCGGCCGCCACGCTGCGCTACGGAGTGATCGAGCCGGCATCGGTGGCGCACCTGTGCGGCGCCGACGGCGGCCCGGGCTGGTGCGCCTGGCGGCAGTGGGCGGTGCTGGGTTTCCTGAGCTACGGCTACGGCTACGCGGCGCTCACTGCAGCCTTCGTCGCGCTGGTCGCGCGCCATCCGCTGGCGGCCTGGCTGGCCGCCGCGCTGGGCTTCGCCGCGCTGGTGCTGTACTGCTTCGAGGCCGGCGCGTTCGCGCTGCTGGTCGGCGCATTACGCCTGCTGCGTGCGCAGGCCGGCGACTTCACGCCAGGCGAGCAGCACCGGCAGGGCGAGGGCGAGGTTCAACCCCAGCCATAACCAGGCGGTGAGGTTCAGCCCCGCCTCCTGCACCACCACCAGCGTGCCGAGCACGGGCAGGGTGCAGGCCAGCAGGCGGTGCTCCGCCGGCGGCATCGCCGGCGCCGCGGACAACCAGCCGGACAGCGCGTAGCCCACGCAGGGCAGCGCGAACAAGCCCAGCGGGAAGTCGCGGTAGCGCCCATCGAACACCATCAGCAGGCCGTACCAGGCCAGCCCGAACAGCCAGCCCAACCGCAACCACGCCGGCGGCGAGACGCCCTCGTCCATGCCGGCCAGGCGGCGCGCGATGCCGCGCGCCAGCCACGCCGCGGTGGCGAGCGCGGCCAGGCAGGCGGCAACCGAAACGCTCCATTCGAACAGGTCGCGGCAGGCGTAGGCCATCTGCCGTCCCTGCCAGGCCAGCGCCGCGCCCGTGGCGAAGCCGGCCAGCAGCGACGCATACAGGCCGCGTCCGCGCTCGCGCGCGGCCATGGCGAACGCCACCGCGCCCAGCGCTCCGGCCAGCCAGCCCCACCACCAGCGGGGTTCCTCCACCACCGGGCCGGTCATCGGAAATTTCGGCCGCGCGCCCACGTCAAAGATGCCCCAGTAGCCCCCCACGGTGCCTTCCTGCATGCGCTTCCATGGCTGGTCGAAGGCCTCGATCACGTTGTAGGGCATCTGCACGGTTACGGCGTAGGCCAGGAACTGGCGCAGGTAGCGCGCCTCGTTCACCAGCGTGGCCCGCGCCGCGCGGCGCGGGCGGCCGGCACTGGGCCAGCCGGTCTCGCCGACCATCACCCGCTTGCCGGGAAACGCCTGCTGCATGCGCGCATAGACCTCGGCCACGTGACGCACGGCGTGCTCCGGCGGCACCGGCTCGTCCTCCCAGTAGGGCAGGATGTGGATGGTCAGGTAATCGACCGCTTCGGCCATCTGCGGGTAGCGCAGCCAGAACTCCCACACGTCCGCATAGCTCACCGGCACCGACGCCGGGACCGCCGCGCGCACCTGCCGCACGTAGCTGGCCAGTGCCTGCGGCGAAAGCTCTCCGCGCAGCAGCACCTCGTTGCCCACGATCACCCCGCGCAGCGCCTGCGGATGCGCCTTCGCCGTGGCGATGCCCATCGCGACCTCGCGCGCGTTGGCCTCGAGGTCGCGGCCGAGCCAGATGCCCATCAGCACCTGCATGCCATGGCGCTGTGCGATGGCCGGCACGGCAGCCAAGCCCTGTCCTTGCGCGTAGGTCCGCACGCAATCGAAGCGCTGCGACAGCGCGCCCAGATCGGCGTCGATACGCTCGGGGCTGATGAAGGTGGCTGCGTCGTAGGGCGTCTCGCCCGGCCGGCGGTACGGTGCATAGGACACGCAGGCGATCCGCGAGGAGGGCGCATCCGGCAAGGCCACCGGCCGGCCCATCCACCACCAGCCCGCCAGCCCGGCGATTGCCGCCAGCGCGAGCACGGCCCAAACGGGCCAATGCGGACGGGAGCGGAGCGACGGCGTGATCGACATGCCCTTCCTGGCGCGGCAGCGAAACCGGCGAGCTTAGCAGCAGCGCCGGTTAACGCACGTCCGGGTCGCGCTTACTACACTTGCCGCAATGATCTCGAACACCTTTCAGGCCGCGCGCGCGCGGCGTCCGTTGCCGTATCTCCTGTTTGCCCTGCTCACCGCCTGGCTCGGCCTCGCGGCGACGGCGAGCGCCGCGCCCTCGCTGGCCGAACAGCGCATCGCCTTCAAGCAGGCCTGGGCGGTCGCCCAGCAGGGTGGCGACGGCTGGCGCGCATGGGCCGGCAAGCTGGCCGGCTATCCGCTGTATCCCTATCTGGAAGAAGCCGCGCTCGAGCACGACGCGGCCACGCTCGACCGCGCAACCGTCGCCGCCTTCCTCAAGCGCTACCCCGACCTGCTGCCGGCCGCCGACCTGCGCCGCGCCTGGCTGCTGGAACAGGCGCGCCAGCAGCACTGGGACGACTTCCTGGCGCTCTACCAGAGCGGCCTGGGCGACACGCTCGCCTGCGACGCGCTGCAGGCGAAGCTGGCGCAGGGCGGCACGCTCGACTTCCAGCGCGACCTCGCCACGCTGTGGGCCAAGCCCAGCCTGCCCGACGCCTGCGACCCGGTGATCGACGCCGCGCACGCGGCCGGCCTGCTCACCGATGCGCGCCTGTGGACGCGCATCGACCGTGCGGTCGATGCCGGCCAGGGCGGCACCGTCGCGGCGCTGGCCGCATGGCTGCCGGCGGAGGAAGGCAAGGCCGCCGCGCGCCTGGCGCAGGCGCTGCGCGATCCGGCCGCGGCGGTGGCCGATGCGGTGAACTGGCCCGATACGCCCCGCCAGCGCCAGGCTGCAGCGCTTGCGCTGCAGCGCCTTGCGCGCCGTGATACCTCCGCAGCCGATACCGCATGGCAGCGGTTGCAGGCGCGTTTCGCCTTCATGCCGTCGCAGCGCGACGGGGTGATGTACGCGCTGGCGCTCTATCACGCCACCGATTTCGACGAGCACGCACTCGATCGCCTGGCCGCCCTGCCTGCCGCCGCGCAGACCGAGGCCAGCCGTGAATGGCGCGCCCGCGTGGCGCTGGCCCGGCAGGACTGGAGCGCCGTGCTGGCCGCCATCGACGCGATGCCCGCGAGCCAGCAGGGCCAGGACGAGTGGCGCTATTTCCGCGCCCGCGCAATGGCGGCGACAGGCCAGGATGCCGCCGCGGAAGCGCTGTATGCCGAGCTCGCGCGCGAACCAACCTACTACGGTTTCCTCGCCGCCGACCGCACACAGGGCGACTATGCGATCTGCGCGGCCAGCCCGCCCGACGATACGCAGCGCGAGCAGGTGCTGCAGGCCGATCCAGGCCTGCAGCGCGCGTTCGAACTGTACGCAGTCGACCTGCCCAGGCTGGCGCGCCGCGAGTGGTCGCGCGCGCTGGACGGCGCGGACGCGGCGACCCTGCGCGCCGCCGCGAGACTGGCCTATGCACAAGGCTGGTACGACCGCGCCGTATTCACCTTCTCCAGCGGCATCGCGCTGCGCTACTACGACCAGCGCTTCCCGCTGGCCAGCCCCGACGGCGTGGTGCCGCAAGCCCAGCAGGCCGGCATCGACCCGTCCTGGGCCTACGCCATCGCCCGCGCCGAGAGCGCGTGGGTGAGCGACGCGCGCTCGGGCGCCGACGCGCGCGGCCTGATGCAGCTGGTCCCGGCCACCGCCGCACGGGTGGCCAAGCAGTACGGGCTCGGCTGGAGCGGCGGCGATTCGCTGTATGACCCGGTGGTCAACATCATGCTCGGCACCCGCTACCTGGCGCAGATGGCCGCTCGCTTCAACGGCGCGCCGTGGCTTGCCAGCGCCGCCTACAACGCCGGGCCAAACAAGGTCGACCAGTGGCTGGACGCGCGCGGCACGCTGCCGCCGGACCTGTTCGTGGCGACCATCCCTTACCGCGAGACCCGCGACTACGTGGCGCGCGTGATGGCCTTCTCGGTGATCTACGACTGGCGTCTGTCCGGCAAGGCCTTGCCGCTGGCCTCGCGGATGCCGCCGATCGGCCAGCCGTACAGCCTTCCGGACATCCATACGCCACGCAAGGACGTGGCCTGCCCCGCCACGCCGGCACCCGCCGCAGCGTCCAGCGCGGTCGCCGGCACGGGCACGGTGCGCTGAACATGCGCAGCTACCTGGTGGGCGGCGCGGTGCGCGACCGGTTGCTGGGCCGGCCAGTGGTGGACCACGACCACGTGGTGGTGGGCGCCACGCCGCAGGAAATGCTGGCGCGGGGCTTCCGGCCGGTAGGCAAGGATTTCCCGGTGTTCCTGCACCCAGACAGCGGCGAGGAATACGCGCTGGCGCGCACCGAGCGCAAGACCGGCCACGGCTACCACGGCTTCGCCTTCCACGCCGATCCGGGCGTGACGCTGGAAGAAGACCTGGCCCGGCGCGACCTCACCATCAACGCCATCGCGCAGGACGAACACGGCGCGCTGGTCGATCCGTTCCACGGCCAGCGCGACATCGAGCGCCGCGCGCTGCGGCACGTCTCGCCCGCCTTCGTCGAGGACCCGGTACGTCTGCTGCGGGTGGCGCGCTTCGCCGCGCGCTTCGAGCCGCTGGGTTTCGCCGTGGCCGATGAAACCATGGCGCTGATGCGCGCCATGGTCGCCAACGGCGAGGTCGACCACCTTGTGCCCGAGCGCGTGTGGGCCGAGACCCGCCGCGCGCTGGGCGAGGCACAGCCCTCGGCGTTCCTGCGCGTGCTGCGCGAGGCCGGTGCGTTGGCGGTGCTGTTCCCCGAGATCGACGCACTTTACGGCGTGCCGCAGCGCGCCGAATTCCATCCGGAGATCGATACCGGCACGCACCTCGAGCTGGTGCTGGACATGGCCGCCCGGCTGGCCCCCGGCGACGACCTGGTCGGCTTCGGTGCGCTCTGCCACGACCTGGGCAAGGCGCTCACCCCGACCGACGTGCTGCCCGGCCATATCGGCCACGAGCATGCCGGCGTGGCGCCGCTGCGTGCGCTCGCCACGCGCCTGAAGGTGCCGGCCGAGCATGCGGCGCTGGCCGAACTGGCTTGCCGCGAACACCTCAATGCGCACCGCGCGCTCGAGCTGCGGCCGGCCACCGTCCTGCGGCTGCTGACGACGCTGGACGCGCTGCGCCGTCCGCGGCGCCTGGATTCGTTCCTGGCCGTGTGCGAGGCGGACAAGCGCGGCCGCCTGGGATGCGCCGAAGCGGCGTATCCGCAGGCCGCCTTCCTGCGCGCAGCGCGGGACGTCGCGGCACGCGTGGGTGCCGCCGAGTTCCTGGCACGCGGCCTGACCGGCCCGGCCATCGGAGCGGCGATGGAGAAAGCGCGCACCGCGGCGATCGCCGCATTGCCACGACCGGCGCGGGGCTGAACTCCGCCGCGCGGGGCGCCAGGTTTCTAAGCCGCGGCCAAGCGCCGCCATGTATAAAGGCAGGCTGCATCTTGTCTTTCCAAAGGGTTGCCATGTTCTTGTCCGCCACGCCCGACCGACCGCTGCGCCAGCGCTTCCGACCGCTGTGGTGGCTGGGCGCGACCTACCTGCTGCTCGGCGTGGCCACGCGCATCGTGCTGCTGGCGATGAGCGGCAGCGGCGTGCCGCTCAACCCGCTGTACTGGCTTTATGCGTTCGGCATCGGCGCCTGCTACGACCTGGTGACCCTGCTCTACGTCGCCTGGCCGCTGCTGCTGTTCCTGTGGATTGCGCCGACCGACCGGGCCTGGGTCCGCACGCCGCTGCGCTGGCTGGGCTGGCTGCTGATGCTGGTGGCGGCCTATGGCCTGTGCTGGCTGGGGCTGCATGCGCTGTGGCGCGTGAGCGCTTCGGACATCCGGCCGCTGGCGCTCCTGTTCCTCTACCTGCTGCCGCTGCCCGCGCTCGCCTACAACCGCGCCAGCGGGCGCGTCGCGTTGTACGTGCTGTACCTGGCGACGATCTTCGGCCTGCTGTTCGTGGCCGCCTCGGAGCTGGTGTTCTGGAACGAATTCGGCGTGCGCTTCAACTTCATCGCAGTGGATTACCTGGTCTACACCACCGAGGTGATCGGCAATATCCGCGAGTCTTATCCGGTGGGCCTGTGGATAGCGCTGATCGGCGCACTGGCGCTGGCTATCCTGTGGCTGAGCGTACGCGGCCTGCGCGCGCGCGACAGCGGCAGCCGCTTCGGCGGCCGCAGCGCGGTGGCGCTGGGCTGGCTGGTGCTGACCGTGGCCTCGGTGATCGGCGTCAACGGTGCGCTGAAGGACCGCACCGGCAACACCTACGTCAACGAGCTGGCTGGCAACGGCGTCTACCAGTTCTTTGCCGCGTTCCGCAGCAACCACCTGGACTACGCGCGCTTCTACCGCACGCTGCCCGATGCGGATGCCTTCGCGCGCGTGCGGGCGGACCTGGCCACGCCCGAGGCGCACTACCTGAGCGACGATCCTACCGACCTCACCCGCGCCATCGTGCACGCCGGGCCGGAGAAACATCTCAACGTGGTGCTGATCAGCGTGGAGAGCCTGTCGGCCGACTACCTGGGCCGTTTCGGCAACACCCAGAAGCTCACTCCGAACCTGGATGCGCTGGCCGACCAGAGCCTGTTCTTCGACAAGCTCTACGCCAACGGCACGCGCACCGTGCGTGGGCTGGAAGCGCTGTCGCTGTCGATCCCGCCCACGCCCGGCGACTCGGTGCTCAAGATGAAGCACAACGAGAACCTGTTCTCTCTGGCGGACATCTTCAACGATCGCGGCTACGTGTCGGAGTTCGTCTACGGCGGCTACGGCTACTTCGACAACATGAATTACTTCTTCGGCCACAACGGCTATGTCGCGGTGGACCGCAAGGACATCCCCAAGGACGCGACCATCCACCACGAGAACGTCTGGGGCGTGGCGGACGAGGATCTCTACACGCTGGCGCTGGGCCAGATGGACAAGATCCACGGTGAGGGCAAGCCGTTCTTCCTGCACATCATGACGACCTCCAACCACCGGCCCTACACCTTCCCGGCCGGCCGCGTCGATTTCCCGCAAGGCTCGCGAGCTGGCGCGGTGGCCTATACCGACTGGTCGATCGCGGACTTCATCAAGCGCGCCCGCGGCAAGCCCTACTTCGACGACACCGTGTTCGTGATCACCGCCGACCACGACGCGTCCAGCGCCGGCAAGGCCCGCATCCCGATCAACCGCTACCATATCCCGCTGTGGATCTACGCACCCAAGCACATAGCGCCGCGGCGAGTGGACCGCTTCATGAGCCAGATCGATATTCCGCCCACTTTGCTCGGTCTGCTCAACTTCAGTTATCGCAGTCGCTTCTTCGGCTACGACATTTTCCAGCTCCAGTCCGGGCGCGAGCGCGCCTTCCCGGCCACCTACGAGAAGCTCGGCTACCTCCGCGGAGATCTGCTGACGATCCTGGAGCCGCAGAAGAAGGTCGAGCAGTTCCACCCGGACTTCGCCAGCGGCGACGCCGTGCCGGCGAGGGAGCGCAACGCGGCCGATGCCGACGACGCCACGGCGTACTACCAGGTGGCGGCGGAGCTGTTCAAGGAAGGCAAGCTGGTCCGGCGACCGGAAGACAGCACGCCGGTGCAGCCGGCGGTGGCAGGGAGTGCGGCGGCGCACTGAGGGCGAGCCCTGGCGAGGCCTGCCCCGCAAGCGGGTGAAGATCGGAGTGAGGCTTCATTCGTCGGGCCTTCCCCCGCGAACGCGGGGAAGGCCCGGAGGACGGACAGTGGCGCTCTCGGGCCCGCTCCTCAGCCTGAAATGGCCAACCGCTCCGAGCGGTACAACTGCATGGTGACCAGCGCCACCACCAGCGCCGCCGCCGCGCTGCCGCCCAGGCACAGCGCCAGCGGCACAGCACCGATGCCCTCGCCGCGGACCAGGTCCAGGATGCCCAGGTGCTGACCCAAGAGCGGCACGGCGTACATCCAGTGCTGCGGTTTGATCGGCATCACCATCAGCGCGATGCTCGGCAGGATCGGCAACAGCATCAGCAGCGAGAGGTAGGTCTGCGCCTCGCGGTAGCTCTTGGCGAAGGCGGCCACCAGCGACTGCAGCCCGGCCAGCAGCACGATCAGCGGCAACTGCAGCAGCAGCACGTGCAGCGCGAAGGCCGGTCCCAGGTTGATCTCCATGCCCAGCTTCGCGGTCGGAATGAAGCGGCCGACCACGGCGAAGGCGATCAGGCAGATCACCAGGCTGGCGGTGGAAAAGGCGCAGATCGCCGCCAGCTTGCCCAGGAACACCTTCCAGCGCGGCACCGGGTTGGCGAACAGCGGTTCCAGCGACTGCCGCTCGCGCTCGCCGGCGGTCAGGTCGATCGCCAGGTACATGCCACCGATGAAGATGGTCAGCACGAACAGGTAGGGCAGCATGTTGAACATCAGCACCGCACGCGACTGCGCCGTGGCCTGGTCGCGCTTGGCCACCACCACCGGCACCGCAACGCCCGGCGCCAGGCCGCGCGAGACCAGGCGCATCGCGCCCTGCTGGCGCGCGTAGTCCTCCACCAGCTTGGTGACCCGCTCCACGGGCGTGTTGGCATCGCGCTGGGAGGAATCGTAGATCAGCTCCACCTGCACCGGTTCGCCCTTGCGCCATGCCTTGGCATAGCCCGGCGCGATGCGCAGGACCAGGTCGGCCTCCTGATCGCGCACGGCCTGCTCGGGGTTGGCGAGCGCAGGCTGCGGCACCACGCCGCCGGCCTTCAGCGCGCCGACCAGGTTGGGCGCGTACTGCGCGCCGATCACCGGCACCTTGAGCGGTTGCTCGGCCTTGTCCAGCTCGCGGTTGACGGTGAAGCTGATCAGCATCATGAACAGCAGGGGCGTCATCAGCGGTCCGGTCAGGAACGCACTGGTAAGCGTGCGACGGTCGCGCAGGTTCTCGCGCACCTCCTTGAGGAAGACGGTGATGAAGGCTCGGCTGCGGCGCAGCGGTTGATTGTCCATCCTGTTCATGCGGCCAGTCCCTCTTCGCTGCCGATCAGTTTCACGAAGGCTTCCTCCAGGTTCGCCTCGCCGGTCTGCGCGCGCAGCGCATCGGGCGTCTCGTCGGCGACCACGCGCCCGTGCGCGATCACCACGATGCGGTCGCACAGCGCAGCCACCTCCTGCATGATGTGGCTGGAGAACAGCACGCAGCGGCCCTCCGCCTTGAGCTTCAACATGAACTGGCGCAGCGCGCGGGTGGCCATCACGTCCAGCCCGTTGGTGGGCTCGTCCAGGATCACATTGCGCGGGTCGTGGATGAGCGCGCGCGCGATCGCGGTCTTCACTCGCTGGCCCTGCGAGAAGCCTTCGGTCCGGCGCTCGGCGATGTCGCCCATCTCCAGCGCGTCGATCAGCGCCTCGCGGCGCGTGCGCAGCTCCTCCTCGGGCAGCCCCTGCAGGCGCGCGAAGTAGTCGATGTTCTCGCGCGCGGTCAGGCGCTTGTAGAGCCCGCGCGCATCGGGCAGCACGCCGAGCCGGCGGCGCACGGCCACCGCGTCGGTGGCCGCGTCGATGCCGTCGACCAGCACCTGCCCGCTATCGGGCGTCATCAGCGTGTAGAGCATGCGCAGCGTGGTGGTCTTGCCGGCGCCGTTGGGGCCGAGCAGGCCGGTGATCTGGCCGTCGCGGGCGGCGAAGCTGACGCCGTCGACGGCCTTGACCGCGCCGAACGCCTTGTGCAGATCCCTTACCTCGATCATGGGTTGGTGCTCCGGTTGAGGCAGGCGTCCGGCTGGGTCGGCAGCGATGCGGCCGCCAGCGACGGAAGCAGGATCAGCGAGAGGAAGGCCGGGGCGGCCAAGGCGGCTGCCGCGATGATCGCGGCGGCCCACAGGGTGGCTTGGACGAGGATTTGCTGCTGCCGTGTCATGGCGTGGCTCCATTGAAATCAATGAACAGCGGGGTCGGCTGCAGCCGCTCCAGGCAACGGGCGTCGAGCGTCTTGGGGTCGAGGTTCTCGATGAAGTGCTGCACCAGCTTGGGCGCACAGCCGGCGCCGATCACGTTGTGGCCCTGCCCCGGGAGCACGAGATGCCGCGCATTGGACAGGCCCGCGAGCACCTCCTCGCCGTAGCGCGGCGGCGTCACCGGGTCGTACTGTCCCGACAGCAGCAGCGTGGGGATGGCGCTGCGAAACGGCTGGTGGAAATCGGCCGGACGCGTGCCGCGCGGCCACACCGCGCAAACCGCCTGCAGCGAGTCGATCATGCGCGTGCCCAGCATCGTGTTGGCGTCCTGCGGGCGTGGCGCGAGCAGATCGGCGTCCTCGCTGCAGATCACCGAGGACTGCATGCCGCCGTTCATGCTGTCGCCCAGGTCGCCACTGATCAGCTTGGCCTGACCCAGCAGGGGGCCGACGTCGCCGTGGGCGGCCTCGTCGATGGACAGCGGCAGCAAGGCGGCGGTCACCGGCGAATAGGCGAACAGGCGCACCACGCTGACCAGCGCGTCATCGCTGAGCGTGCGCTCGACGCTCTGGAAGCTCTGCGGATCGCGGAAGCTCACCTTGTGCGGGTTGGCGCGCAGCGCGTCGCGCAGCTGGTAGAGCGTCTGGTACGGGTTGCCGAAGCGCGCCTTGCATTCGGGCTCGGCGGTGCAGCGCGCGAACTGCGCCTTGAGCGCATCGTCCAGGTTGCGGGCGAAGTCCTCGCCCAGCACCAGCTCGTTGGGCACCACGCCGTCGAGCAGCACGCTGCGCACGGCGTCCGCATGGTGCATGGCGTACTGCTGCGCCACGCGGGTGCCGTAGGACACACCGACCAGGTCGAAGCTGGGCGAGCCGAGCGCTCGGCGCGCGTCCTCAAGGTCCTGCACCGCGACCGTGGTGGTGTAGAAGCGCGGATCGGCCTTGGCCTGGATCTCCGAGAGGCATTGGGCGGTCTGCGTGCGCAGCCGTTGCGCGTCGAACCCCGCCGACTCGGCGTCCGCCGCGGCCTTCTCGGTCGCCTTGCAATCCAGCGGGTTGGAGCCGCCGGTGCCGCGCTGGTCGATCAGCAACACGTCGCGATGCGCCAGCAGCGGCGCGAGCGCCGGCGCGACCATCGGCCAGGTTTCGGTGGCCGCCTGGCCGGGGCCGCCGGCCAGGAAGACCAGCATGTCCTTGGCCGGCACCTGCGCCTCGGAGCGGATCACCGCCAGCTTCAGGGTGATCTTTCGGCTATGCGGGTCGGCGCGGTTCTCCGGCACCTCGAACGGTGCGCACCAGGCGGCCGTGGTCAGGCCGCTGTCCGGTCGGCCCAGTTCGCAGGCGGTCAGGGTGAGCTGGCCGACCCTCCAGCTACGCGGCTTGACCGCAGCCTGGGGCGTGCTCGGCGCGGTGGCCTCCGTAGTAGCGGCCGTGGCCGGCGCGGGCGGGCGGAACTGGTTCCACGCCAGCAGCCCCAACGCGAGCGCTACCAGCATGATGCGCAACACGGTGCGCGGTTTCAAAGCCATGTCTTCAACTCCCTTCCCAAGTGAGGACCAGTCCCAGCCGTCGCCGCAGCGCCGGCGCCCATTGCCATGCGGCGCGTGCGCCGCTCCATTCCTGCGCGCCTCCCCCTAGGGACGGTGCATGCATCGTCGCTGCGTCCGCGATGGCGGCATCGCGCCAGGCGGGCATCCGCGCACCGACCAGCACAAGCAGCGCTGCAGCGATGAACACGGTTCGACGGCTCCATGGCCCAGCTCCCAAAGCGACCAGCAGCGATATTCCAGCGACGCCCACGGCTGCGCCGCCACGCAGCAACCCACCCATACCCGCGGCGGCGTCGCGATGGGCACCACCGCGACCCTTCCCTGTATTGGCGACAGGGCGACCAGCGGCGCGGAAATCGCCATCACCGTGGTCGGCGGCCCTGTGGCGGGCGTAGCGGTCGAGCAACTTGGCCATACCTTCACTCCTTGGTTCGTGCGTCAGTCCGGCTCGAAGATCACCTCGATCGACCGCCCAAACAGCCGCGCGATCTTGAACGCCAGCGGCAGGCTGGGGTCGTACTTGCCAGTCTCGATCGCGTTGACCGTCTGGCGCGATACGTCCAACCGCTCGGCCAGGTCGGCCTGCGACCAGCCGTGCTCGCCGCGCAAGTCGCGCACCTGGTTCTTCATCGGACGCGCAGCCGCAGGACCAGCACGAGCTTGGTCAGCCCGAACACCCAGAAAAAGCACGGCAGCACCAGCAGCGCGACCCATTCGGCCGGCACTCCCCGCACCACGCCGGCACTGAGCAGCAACCCGAAGCTGAGGAAACCACACGAGATCAGCACCGCCGCCATAGCGAGCGCCTGCAGGTCGGTCTGGCGTTCCAGCTCGTCCTGCTCGCGGATCACCAGCGCGACCGCACGAATCGCCAGCAACACGGGCAGCATCGGCAACATCGCCAGCAGGGCGCGCAGGGCCACGCTTTCGGTGCGCGGTACCAGCCAGCCGTACAGCCCGATCAATGCGACGTAGCCGCCCATCGCCGGCAGGAACCGGCGCAGGTAGCGCTTGTGCACGGGCCGCATCGCTCAGTCCTCCCGCGGCGGCGCGCGCCGGTCGAGCCGGCGGGCGACGAAGAAGCCGAGGCCAACCAGCAGGAAGCCGCCACTCATGCCGCACAGCACGCCCAGTTGCAGCTCGCTCAGAGAGCCGCGGCCTAACCAGGCCACTGCCGCCGACGTCATGGCGCCCAGCAGGAAGCGCAGTGGCGACGTGCCGCGGCTGTCCTCGCAGGTTACGGTCATGCCATAGCGCCGTCCGACCCACCACCGGGTGATGCCGTAGCAAATGGTCATCACGGGAAACACCCAGATCAGGATCGAGCCGTCGGTCTGGAGCACCTTGGCCGCGGCGAGGAACCCACCCGCCAGGCTCAGGGCACCCACCACGGCTGTCGCCACGCCCAGCGCGACCAAGTGCGTGCGCTGCTCCAGTTCGTCGCTCTGGAAGATGCGCCGCGCCATCAGGCCGATCATGTAGAACATGGGACCCAGCGGTGCCAGCGCCAGCAGCACCTTCAGCGGCATGTCGACGGCGGTGCGCACGGTCGGCCAGGCCAGCAGCATCAAGCCGACATAAAGCACCATCGCGACGGCGACCCGGCGCTGGTATTGCCGCGGATTGAGGCGGGCCATGACTGGGGGCTCAGAGCGAGTTGAGGAAGCCATCCAGCGTCTGCTGGAATTGTGCCGGCTGGTCGAGCATGGCGAAGTGGCGCGAGGGACTGATCGAGGCCACCGCGGCATGCGGCGCCGCGCCGAGCAGGCTTTTCCAGTAGGCCGTCTTCTGCGCCTCGGTATAGGGCTGCGCAGCGGCCTTGCCGTCGGCGGCGTAGTAAGGCGAGATCTCCAGGATCGGCACGGTGGCGTTCTTCATCTGCGCGCGGAAGTCGAGCGCGAGATCCTCGGCTGCGTACTCGGCCACCGCCTTGGGGTCACTGCGGCTGCTGAGCGCGGCGTATTGCGCGGCGCGCGCCGGATCGATGGTGCCGATCGAACGCATGTAGCCCAGCTGCTGCGCCTGGAACGCCGCGGGCGTGGCCGCGGCGAGCTGCGCCTTCATCGCCTGCGCCATCGCGACGCGTTGGGCGGCGGGCAGGTTCTCGGTCATCGGCAGCACCGGCAGGCCGTCGACCGCGACCACCGCACCGAGCAGCTGCGGCTGCTCGCTCGCCAGCTTGAGCGCCAGCGTGCCGCCGAGGCTGTGGCCGACCAGCACGGGCTTGACCAAGTGCTGCTCGCCGATCAGGCGGACGAGCGAGCGTTCGGCCTGCGCAAGGTAATCGCCGCCACCGGGCGCCGGGGTGCCGTCGAAGCCGGCCAGGGTGACCGTGTAGACCACGTGGTTCTTCGCCAGGCCGGGGACAGTCTGCGCCCAGGCCCACGCGCCGCTGCTCAGGCCGGGGATCAGGATCACCGGCTGCCCATGGCTGCCGTGCTTCTGCGCCGAAAGAGTGCCGACCTGCAGGGTGCCCGCCTCGGCGGCCCGGGCCGGCTGCGTCGCCAGGCCCACCAGAGCCAGGCTGCAGGCCGTGATGATGAAGCGGTTGAGCTTGTTGCGCATGATCTACTCCCGTCCGTGTCAAGTGTGCTTGACACCCAGATTAGGCGCGACTTGCACACCTGTCAAGCATCCTTTACAAACCGGCGAATATCGGCCTTGCCTTGATCGTCTGAAGTGCGCAAACTGTGATTGTGATCACAATGTGAAACAAGTGACGCACAGGGGCCAGCCCGTGACAGGGGTGTCCACGGGGAAAGGAAGCCACGCCGCCTGCTCCAGGCGCGTTTTTTGACGCAACCCCTTGCCTGCCAATCTTTTGGCGGAGCTGCGCACCCATTGGCACAGGATTTGCGAACCGGATCACAGGCAAGGCCTGAATCCACTCGGGTCTGCCAGCCATGCGCGGACGGCAGCCCGAAAGCTTCTGCAGTGCCTGCACCGCATCAGGGAACACTTGTAGTCAGCCGCACCACAAAAACTTCAGAGGAAATCTGCGATGTCCAAGCGTCTTCTTTCCACCGCACTGGCTGCCGTTCTCGGCCTCGCCGCGTTTGCTCCGCAGGCTGCTCTCGCTGCGGACGGCACCGTTACCTTCAACGGCAAGATCCTTTCGTCCACCTGCACCGTGAGCAACGCTTCCGGCGGCAACGTGGCGGTCACCCTCCCCGCCGTACCCGTCAGCAGCTTTTCCGCGCTGGGCTCGGTCGCGGGCATTACGCCGTTCTCGCTGAACCTGACCGGCTGCCCGACCACGCCGTCGGGCGTGGTCGTCGGTGCCGCGTTCTCTGGTTCCAGCATCGATACGACGACCGGCGCCATCAAGAACGCGACCGGCGCTGGCAACTCCAACGTGGAGGTGCAGCTGACCAACGCGGCCGGCACCACGCCTTTCAACCTGAACACCAACCCCAACCCGGTCAATGCCACCATTTCGGCCGGCGGCACGGCCACGTTGGCCTACCAGGCCCAGTACTACCAGCCGACGTCCACGGCGGTAACCGCCGGCACGGTGACCGCGTCGGTCACCTACACGCTTACCTACAACTAAGCGAACATCCGGCTGCCGCATTCGCCAGGATGCGGCAGCCGGCTGCAACCGGCCACACCGCAAGAGGCGCCCATGAACACCCTGACCCGTGCACTTGGCGCGGCGATAGTTGCTGTGTGCCTGTGGATGCCGGTGGCCCACGCCGGCATCGTCGTCGGCGGCACCCGCGTGGTGTTCCCCGCCCAGCAGGGCGAGGTCACCGTGCGCCTGTCCAACGAAGGCGAGCAGCCGGCGTTGGTCGAGGCCTGGATCGACACCGGCAACCAGGACTCCACGCCGGACAGCGTCAGCACCCCGTTCCTGATCACGCCCCCGCTGTTCCGCATGGAACCGCACAAGGACCAGAGCCTGCGCATCCTCGCCACGCAGGGCGCCCAGCCATTGCCGGCAGACCGCGAGTCGGTTTTCTGGTTGAACGTGCTGGAAATTCCACCCAAGCCCACTGGCCCCCAGAAAGCCGATCGCAACTATCTGCAGTTCGCGATCCGCTCGCGGCTGAAGCTGTTCTATCGCCCGGCCGATCTGCCGGGTGATGCGCTGAAGGCGCCTGACAAGCTGGTCTTCAAGGCCGCTGCCGGCCACGAGCCGGCACTGGAAGTGCACAACCCCACGCCCTATTACGTCACGATCAGCAGCCTGTCCGTCGGCGTCGACAGCAAGCCTGCCGCCGACGTCAATGGCATGGTCGCGCCCTTCGGCGACCTGCGACTGCTCCTGAAAGGCTCGGCTCGATCGCCTGGCGTCGGTATGCCGGTCGCGTTCGTCACCATCAACGACTTCGGCGCGGCAGATACCCACAAGGGCGCCGTGGTGCCGTAATGGGTCCGCGGCGCGCCCGCTCGAGCTACCCACCGGCGCGCCTCACCGCGCTCGCGGTGGCCTGTGGCGTGGCGCTGGCCGCTGGCCTGGGCGCATCCGGCGCGGCCTTTGCCGCCGCCGCAAGTGCGACCCCCGACGGAGCCACCGCAGCGGGCGGCGTGGCCGACTTCGACCGCAGCCTGCTGGCCGGCGCGGGCGGCAGTACGGACCTCACGCGCTTCGAGCGCGGCAACCTGGTATTTCCCGGCACCTACAACCTGGACGTCTATCTCGACGGCAACTGGGTAGGCCGGATGGACGTGCGCTTCGCGGCGCCCTCGCCCGATGCCAGTGCCGTGCCCTGCGTCAGTGCCGAACTGCTCGACCGTATGGGGCTGGCGCCGGTCAAGTCCGCCGCCGCGGCCGCTGCGCGGCTGCAGTCGGCTGGCGCCTGCGTGGACCTGGCCGAACTGATTCCAGGCGCCCGGCTGATCGTGGACATGCCCAACCTGCGCCTGGATGCCAGCGTGCCGCAGGCCTACATGAACCAGATGCCGCGCGGCTGGGTCAACCCGGCCTCGTGGAACGCCGGCATGCCGGCGTTCCTGCTCAACTACAACCTCAACAGTTACCGCTCCACCAGCCACGGCCAGGGCCTGACCAGCACTTATCTGGGACTTCGTGCGGGCCTGAATGTCGGCCTTTGGCAACTGCGGCAGGACAGCACCGTCACCTGGCAATCGGGAAGCGCCGGCCAGCGCACCCAGCGCCGCTGGCAGAACATCGACACCTATGCGCAACGCGCGCTGCCCCGGTGGCGCGCGGCGCTGAGCCTGGGCGACACCTTCACCGACGGAGCCGTATTCGACAGCTACGGCCTGCGCGGCGTCCGGCTGGGCACGGACGATCGCATGCTGCCGCAGTCATTGCGCGGCTACGCGCCGGTGGTGCGCGGCGTGGCCGACACCAGCGCCAAGGTCACGGTGAGCCAGAACGGCATGCAGATCTACCAGACCACCGTGGCGCCGGGCTCGTTCGTCATCGACGACCTGTACCCCACCGGCTACGGCGGCGACCTGGTCGTCACGGTGACCGAAGCCGACGGCCGCGCGCACAGCTTCAAGGTGCCCTATGCCTCGGTGTCGCAACTCATGCGCCCCGGCATCACCCGCTTCGACGTCGCCGCGGGCCAGCTGCGCGATACCGCCATGCATGACAAGCCAGGCGTGGTCCAGGTCGCGTTGCAGCACGGTTTCAGCAACCGCTTCACCGGCTACGCCGGCGTGCAGGGCTCGGCGGGCTATGCTGCGGCGCTGGTCGGCGGCGCACTCAACACTCGCCTGGGCGCGTTGGCGCTGGACGTCACCCAGTCCCATGCGTCCATTCCGGGCAACGGCAGCTACAACGGCCGAAGCTATCGCATCACCTACAGCAAGATCGTCCCCGAGACGGACACCTCGCTCAGCGTAGCGGCCTACCGCTATTCGACCAGCGGCTTCCTGAGCCTCAACGACGCGGCGTACGCGCGCGACTACGCACGCCGCGGCCTCGATGCACTGCAATACCTGCCGTCCGGCGTGCCGACGATCGATGGCGTGCCCATGCAAAGCCTGCTCACGCCGGCCCAGATCGCGACCTTGACCGGGGCAGCCAACGGCGCCAACAGACTCTACACCTCGCGCGGCCTGCTGCAGCAGCGCAACCGCTTCACCCTGACGCTCAGCCAGCAATTGGGACGAAGCGGAAGCTCGCTGTACGCCAACGCCGCGGCCAGCGACTACTGGAACCACAGAGGGCGCGACACCCAGTTCCAGTTGGGCTACAACAGTCACTACCGCAGGCTGGCTTGGGGCGTGTCCGTCAGCCGTGGGCGCACGCAGTTCGGCGGCTACGACAACCAGGTGTTCTTCAACGCCAGCCTGCCGCTGGGCGACGGCTCGCACGCCCCGAGCCTCTCGTTCAACCTCACCCACGGCGACAACACCGGTTCGCAGGAGCAAGCCACGCTCAACGGCACGCTGGGCCAGTGGAACCAGTACACCTATGGCGCGTCCGCCTCGCACGCTGACGAGGGCATTGGCAATGCCGTCAGCGTGAATGCCGGCTACAACGGTCCATATGCCACGCTCAACGCCAGCGTCGGCCACGGCAGCGGTTATTCGCAGGCTTCTTTCAGCGCCGGCGGCGCGGTCGTTGCGCATCAGGGCGGCATCACCTTCGGCCAGCCGACAGGCGATACCGTGGCCATCGTGCATGTGCCCGGCGCGGCCGGCGCGCACGTCGTCAATACCCCGGGACTTCGCGTGGGGCGTTCCGGCTATGCCTTGCTGCCCTATCTCGCGCCCTATCAGCTAGACACCATTCAGATCGACCCGCAGGGCTTGCCGCTGGACGTGCAGCTGGATGCTACCAGCGCAACCGTCGCTCCTTATGCCGGTGCCGTGGTGAGGGTCGATTTCAAGAGCCGCTACGGCCGCGCGCTGATCGCACGCATCCACACGGCGGACCGCAAGGCGCTGCCGTTCGGCACCGAGGTTCGGGACGCCAAGGGCCAAGTCATCGGCACGGTGGGGCAGGGCGGGCTGACCCTGTTGCGTGTGGGCAGCAAATCCGGGCGGCTCGTCGCACAGTGGCAGGAGGCTGAAGGCGCTGCGCAGGCCTGCTCGTTCGCCTACGCGGTCAACGCATCGAACCGGTCTGCACATGGCCAGGCCGTGATCAATGCCACCTGCGACACCAACGAGCCATCTATCTCAAAACGCAGCGGGAGCGCGCCGTGACCGGTTCCTTCGCACCACATGCCGGGCGGCCGGCGTGCAGGCAACCGCCCCACTGCGCCACGATTCGCGAGCTCACGACATGCACCTGACCGTCCCATTTGCGTCGCAGCGCGAGTCATGGGCAACCATGCGTCGGCTGTTCGACTTGGTCTTCGCATGCCTGTTGTTCGGCATGGCCATCGTGCCGGGAATGGCGCACGCAACGTGCGGGTTTGCCAGCGGGGCCGCGACTACCGTCACCTTCAACGCCGGCACCATCACGCTCACGCCCAGCACTCAGCTCAACACGGTTCTATGGACGTCGAATACGGCCGCTCCCGCCAATCCACCGGTGCTGGCGTGCGATGGAAATACCAATGGTGGCATCGTCAACACCATTGCCGCATCGACCCCGGTCAATGGGGACAACACGCTGATTCCCACCGGCATCCCAGGCATTTCCTACCGCCTGCTGCATCCGGATGCCAGCACCTTGCTGGCGCTGTATCCCAACTACCCGACCAGCAGCGGCACCTTCAACGTGTCGTCCAACCTGCAGCTGGTCTACACCGGACCTTACCTGCCGCCCAGCAACGCCACCCTGACCGGGCAGCTGTCGCAGTGGAAGATCGACGTCTGCAGCAGTCCACTTATTTTCGGGTATTACTATTTCGGCTGTAACGGTTCCGTGTC
Source organism: Frateuria sp. (assembly GCF_035943815.1). Lineage (GTDB taxonomy): Bacteria > Pseudomonadota > Gammaproteobacteria > Xanthomonadales > Rhodanobacteraceae > Frateuria_A. Next base: position 118,420 of record NZ_DASZBU010000005.1, on the reverse strand, counting down.
GCCCCAGGCAGTGGAAACCTTCAACATCAACGCCAACATTGTCATCCAGGTTCCCACCTGCAACGTCGATCCGGGCTCGGTGAACAAGGTAGTCGCCCTGCCCAGTATCAACGCCGTGCAGCTCTCCGGGCAGGGCACGACCGCAGGCAGCACGCCCTTCAGCCTGCAATTGACCAACTGCCCCACCAACCTGGGCGTCTTCGTCACGCTCAGCACCGCCAATCCGCAGCCCAGCGCTACCGGCGTGATTGCGCCCACAACGGGGTCGGGCTATGCGGGCGGCGTCGGTGTGCAGATCCTCAAGGCCGACGGAACCACGGCCGTCACCTTCGACACCCCCTTCGGCACGGGCACCACCTCGTCCGGCAGCTACGTCATCAACCTGTACGCCCGCTACTACCAGACGGGCGCGACCGTATCGGCCGGCACGGTGAAGGGCATCGCCACCTACACACTGAACTACCAGTAGCTATTCGTACGTCTGCGTCACCATGCGCGCATCGGCTGCGGACATGGAGGCGCGATAGCCAACGAAGTATCGCAACAGCGGGCTGCCGGCAGCCGTAGCCTCGTCAAGACGCACCACCGAAAGCTGGTACATCGAGACATCGGAATGGCCTGTCGCTTGCGATCGGCCGCCACACGCATACGGACGGTTGGCGATGGCTTCGCCATCGGCTTGCGCCACATCGACCGGTGCGGTGCAGGTTGGCATCACGATGGCGCCGCTGAAGGTTATCCGGCCACTGCCGGCGCGCGCCCCCTGGGCGCCGAGCATCGCCAGGATGCTAAGGGCGCAAGCCAACCAACGCTGCCCACCATGCATAGCCAATCCTCTCGGCACACGAAAACGCGCCTGCCTGAAGGTGCTTTCGGCGGCGTCCGCGTGGTCTTAATGGCGTGCGACGGACTTCCGTCCGAAAACGCGAACACCGTCACACTTTTGACGGGTTCCGCTTTCGGAGACGGTTTAGCGCATGGTCGGTGAGCAGCGTGCGTGCGCTGCCCGGGTACTTATCGACGTGGTGGAAACAAACTTGAAGCCGGGCCGCCGGGACCGGTCATGGGCGCGCAGCGGCCTCGGAGGCGCGCTTGCGACCTTTGTTCGGCCGCGAAAGGTATCAGCGCGAGCTGATGTACTTCTCCCGACGGATCTGCGCCACCGGCAGGCCGTAGTCCTTCAGTGCGGTAAAAGCGGCATCGACCATGTTGGGGTTGCCGCACAGGTAGGCGATGTCGCGGTCGGGATGGGGGCCAAGCTCGGCCAGGACGGTTTGCACGTGCCCCTGGCGGTCGTGCGGGCGGGGTTCGGCGCGGGGCTGGCGGCTCAGGCAGCCGTGGAAAGTGAAGCCGGGGTTTTCGCGGGCGAAGGCTTCGAACTCCTCGCCGTAGAGCAGTTCCGCCTCGCTGCGTGCGCCATAGAGCAGGACCACTTCGCGCCCGCCCTGGGCGAGCAGCTGGCGGATCTGCGGCAGCATGGCGCGATAGGGGGTGACGCCCGTGCCGGTGGCGAGCAGCAGGTAGCGCGGGTGGGTGTCGCCCGGGTTCAGGCAGAAGCGCCCGTACGGACCGCTCGCCTCGATGGTTTCGCCCGGTTGCAGGTTGCCCAGCAGCTTGGTGGCGGCGCCGCCCTCGACGTAGCTCACCGCGATCTCGATGCGCATGGTCGGCGAACTGCCGTCGCCGACGGTGGCCACCGAATAGCTGCGCTTGGTCGCGGTGCCGTCGTCGTAGTGGAAGTGCACCTGCAGGAACTGGCCGGGCTGGAACGCGAGAGGCTGGCCGTCGACGCGCTCGAACACCAGGTGGCGCACCGAGGGCGCGAGCATGAAGCTGTCGACGAGACGGAGCGTGAAGTGGTCGGCCATGAGGATTCCGGAGGGAGGCGCACGCCCGGTGTGCGCGGGCGGCATGAAACGGCCCCATATAATAATGGGCTGGCCGAAGCGTTGAGCAACGACGGGCCGCCCGCGGTGTCGCACCGCTTGGGCGCTTGATCCCCCGCCGTCGCGCCCGCACATAGCGGGCTTCGTGCCGCCCCTCCCTTGCCAAGGCCGCCCATGTCCCCTGTTCCCGCCCTCGTCGTCGACAACCTGCGCAAGACCTACGGCAACGGCGTCGAAGCCCTGAAGGGCATCTCGCTGACCGTGCAGCAAGGCGACTTCTTCGCGCTACTCGGTCCCAACGGTGCCGGAAAGTCCACGCTCATCGGCATCCTCTCCTCGCTGGTCAATTCCACCGGCGGCGACGCGCGCATCTTCGGCGTGTCGGTCAACCATCAGCGCAACGAGGCGATGAAGCTGATCGGTCTGGTGCCGCAGGAGATCAACTTCAACCAGTTCGAGAAACCTTTCGACATCTGCGTCAACGAGGCGGGCTTCTACGGCATACCGCGCAAGATCGCGGCGCGGCGTGCGGAGAAGTACCTGAAGGAGCTGCGTCTGTGGGACAAGGCGCAGCACCAGGCACGCATGCTTTCCGGCGGCATGAAGCGCCGCCTGATGATCGCCCGCGCGATGATGAACGAGCCCAAGCTCTTGATCCTGGACGAGCCCACCGCCGGCGTGGACATCGAGATCCGTCGCTCGATGTGGCAGTTCGTCAGCGCCATCAACGCGGCCGGCACCACGGTGATCCTCACCACGCATTACCTGGAGGAAGCCGAGCAGCTGTGCCGCAACATCGCCATCATCGACCACGGCACCATCGTGGAGAACACCACCATGAAGCGGCTGCTGGCGACGCTGGACGTGGAGACCTTCGTGTTCGACGTGGCCGGCGTGCCTGGCACGCTGCCTGCGATGCCGGGCGTGGGCCTGCGCCGCGTGGACGACTACACGCTGGAAGCGGAGATGTCGCGCGAGCACGACCTCAACTCGCTGTTCGCCGCGCTCTCCACGCACGGCATCACCGTCAAGTCGATGCGCAACAAGACCAACCGGCTGGAGGAGCTGTTCGTGCGGCTGGTCGAGGGCGGGCGCGCGCACGCAGCCTGAAAGCTCCCTTTCCCCTCCGCGCCGCCTGGGGCAGAGGACAAAACAAATTCTCTCTCCCGGCATCGCCAGGAAGAAGAAACAAGGGCAAAAAAAGCATGAGCAACACCACCACCAACCTGGTCGCCCTCCACACCATCGTGCGCCGCGAGATCGTGCGCATCATGCGCATCTGGACGCAGACGCTGATCCCGCCGGCGATCACCATGACGCTCTACTTCGTCATCTTCGGCAAGCTGATCGGCAGCCGCATCGGCACGATCCAGGGCGGCTTCACCTATATGCAGTACATCGTGCCGGGACTGGTGATGATGAGCATCATCACCAACAGCTACGGCAACATCTCCAGCTCCTTCTTCGGCGCCAAGTTCAGCCGCGCGGTGGAGGAAATGCTGGTCTCGCCCATGCCCAACTGGGTGATCCTGCTCGGCTATGTCACGGGTGCGGTGACCCGCGGCCTGGTGGTGGGTGTGCTGGTGCTGCTGATCGCGCTGTTCTTCACCTCGCTGCACGTGGCGCACCCGCTGGTGACCCTGGGCTCGGTGCTGCTGGGCTCGGCGATCTTCTCGCTGGCCGGCTTCGTCAACGCGGTCTACGCCAAAAAGTTCGACGACATCGCGCTGGTGCCGACCTTCGTGCTCACGCCGCTGACCTACCTGGGCGGCGTGTTCTACTCGGTCAACATGCTCGCCGAACCGTGGCAGGCGATCTCGCGCGCCAATCCGATCCTGTACATGGTCAACGCCTTCCGCTTCGGCGTGCTGGGCATCAGCGACGTCAACGTGGGCGTGGCCTTCCTGGTGATGCTGGCGTTCGTCGCGGGGCTCTCCATCGTGGCGCTGCAGTTGCTCAAGCGCGGAATCGGCCTGCGTTCCTGAGGCGAGCCGATGCGCGTCAACAAGTACATCAGCGAAGCCGGTCTGTGCTCGCGCCGCGAGGCGGACGAGCTGCTGGTGGCCGGGCGCGTGACCATCAACGGCGAGGTGGTGGGCACGGGCGCCAAGGCGCTGGAGGGCGACGAAGTGCGCGTCGACGGCGAGATCGTCAAGGCGCGCATCCTGGCTGCCACGCCGGCGGCCAAGCGAGCCACCTACATCGCGCTGAACAAGCCGGTCGGCGTCACCTGTACGACCGACCAAGGGGTCGCGGGAAACATCGTCGACTTCGTCGACCACGCGCAGCGGATCTTTCCGATCGGCCGACTGGACAAGGACTCCGAAGGGCTGATCCTGCTCACCAGCAACGGCGACATCGTCAACGAGATCCTGCGCGCGGAGAACCGCCACGAGAAGGAATACCTGGTGGCGGTGAACAAGCCGGTGACCGAGGAGTTCCTCGCCGGCATGGCGCGCGGCGTGCGCATCCACGGCCAGATGACCCTGCCCTGCAAGGTGCGCCGGATCGCCAGGTTCGGCTTCGCCATCGTGCTCACGCAAGGACTCAACCGGCAGATCCGACTGATGGCGGCCGCCTTCGGCTACCGCGTCACCCAGTTGCGCCGCGTGCGCATCGTCAACGTCAGGCTCGGGCATCTGAAGCCCGGCCAGTGGCGCAACCTCACCGACGCCGAACTCAAGGGCCTGCTGCCCGGCCGCACGCAGTGGTGATCCGCGCACGAGCAGGCGCCGGGCGGGCCCGTGCGCGTGCGATCATGCCGCATGACCTCGTTCAATACGCTCCCGCTCAAGCCCGCCCTGCTCGCCAGCGTCGACACACTCGGCTACGCCACGATGACGCCGGTGCAGGCGCAAAGCCTGCCGCCGATGCTCGAAGGGCGCGACGTGACGGTGCAGGCGCAGACCGGCAGCGGCAAGACCGCCGCGTTCGGGCTGGCGCTGCTGCAGGCGATCGAGGTGGAGACGATCCGGCTGCAGGCGCTGGTGCTCTGTCCCACGCGCGAACTGGCCGACCAGGTCAGCAAGGTGCTCCGCAAGCTGGCCGCGGCCATTCCCAACGTCAAGCTGCTGACCCTGTGCGGCGGCATGCCGCTGGGGCCGCAGCTGGCCTCGCTCACGCATGATCCGCACATCGTGGTCGGCACGCCCGGACGCGTCCAGGAGCATCTGAAGCGCGGCAGCCTGCACGGCGGCGGCATCAAGGTGCTGGTGCTGGACGAGGCCGACCGCATGCTCGACATGGGCTTCGCCGAGGCGATCGACGACATCGTCAAGCGCATCGCCAAGCATCACCAGACGCTGCTGCTGTCGGCAACTTTTCCGGAAGAGATCCGCGCGGTCAGCGGACGGCTGCAGCGCGACCCCGTCAACGTGACGGTGGAAGCCGCCGCCCACGCGCCGGCAGCGATCGAGCAGCGCTTCCACGAAGTCGAACCGGCCCACAAGCTCGACGCACTGGCCCAGGTGCTGGGCGACGCGCGTCGCCCGGCTGTTGGCGAAAGTCACGAAGGCGCGCTGGTGTTCTGCAACATGCGCAAGGACGTGGACGCGGTGGCGCAGGAGCTCGACCGCCGCGGCTTCTCCGCCCTCGCGCTGCATGGCGACATGGAGCAGCGCGACCGCGACGAGGTGCTTGTGCGCTTCGCCAACCGTAGCTGCACCGTGCTGGTGGCCACCGACGTGGCCGCGCGCGGGCTGGACATCGCCGCGCTGCCGCTGGTAGTCAGCTACGACGTCGCGCACGACCCGGACACGCACACGCACCGTATCGGCCGCACCGGGCGCGCGGGCCAGAACGGCCTGGCGATCACGCTGTGCACGCCGCGCGAGCGGCCCAAGGCGGAGAACATCGGGCAGGCCAGCGGTACGCCGCTGCCGTGGCAGCCGCTCAAACTCGCGCCTTCGCGCGGCAAGACGCTGAAGCTGGCGCCGATGAAGACCCTGGTGATCGACGCCGGCCGGCAGGACAAGCTGCGCCCGGGCGACATCCTCGGCGCGCTCACCGGCGAGGCCGGGCTCGCCGCCAGCGAGATCGGCAAGATCGACGTGTTCGCCACGCGCGCCTACGTCGCGATCAGCCGCGCGCAGGCGAACAAGGCGCTGGAGCGCCTGCGCGCCGGGCGCATCAAGGGGCGCAACTTCCGCGTACGTCCGCTGGGCTGAGCACCCGGCTAGGCCGACGAACAGTCCTTGGCTTCCGCGGCCGACGCCTCGTGCCGCGGTTCGCCCACGCGGAAGCGGCACACGTGGCCGCCGCGGATGATGCATTCCATGTGGTGGATGCGCCGTCCGCTGGCCGCTTCCATGTAGGCCAGGTCGAACTTGCATACCTGCGGCACGCTGCGTGCCAGCGCGTGGAAGACGCAGTTGAAGGCCTCCACGTGCTGCTCCTGGCCATGCCGCGCCACCACCGCCTCGTAGCCCAGCGCGTCGAGCTGGCCGGCCAGCTGCTGCGCCACCTCGTCGGCGCTGGCCTCGGGTGGCAGCGCCACCTCGTGGCTGCCCAGCGTGCGCCCCAGCTCCTGCAGCAGCGTCTCCAGCTCGGCGGTGCCGTAGCGCTCGCGCAGCTGGGACAACAGGGCGGTGCTGAGCAGGCCGTAGTTGCGGGGGAACAACGCCCGCCCACCTTCGGTGAGGCGGAAGCGCGCCTGCGGCCGACCGCCGCTTGGCCGCGCCTGCCCGCGCTCGACGTGGCCGCGCGCGAGCAAGGCGCTGAGGTGCTGGCGCACCGCGTTGTGGCTGATGCGCAAACGCTCGCACAGCTCCTCCACCGAGCAGCCCTCCGGCGCCATCAGCAACTGGCGCAGCAGGCGCTGCTGGGTGGAACCGAGCCGGGCGAGCGCTCCCATGCTCAGCTGGCCTTGGCCGGGAACTGCTTTGCGATGCCGGCCGCCAGCGCGTCGGAAATCGTGTCCATGTGCGCCTGCATGGCCTGCCAGGTGGCCGCCTCCCCCTTCATGTCGCCCGCCATGATCTGCTGGATCTGCGTGGCATGGTGCGCCACGTGGGTGGCCAGCAGGCCCTGCAGGGCGCCCTCGGGCAGATTCGGGTTGGCGCCGGCGAGGAACTTGGCGATCTCGCTGGCGTTGGATTGCAGCGTGGCCATTGCCTTGTTTTCGGCCGCCTTGTCGTTCGCGGCGCGCGCGTCCGTCAGCGCCTTGACGCCACCCCAGTGGCCGGCGAGCAGGTCGAGCATGCGTGCGCCGGCGGCCTTGCCGTAGAAGCCGCCGACCGCGTCGGCGATCTGCTTGGCATTGGTGACCACCGCCTCGGCCGCAGCCTTGGCCTGGGCCGCGTCGTGGGCGTGCACGGCCAGCGCGTAGTCGCGCGTGTGCACGACGTGGCCATGCCACAGCGAACGCAGGGCGGAATCAAGTTTGGGTGCGGCCGGCACGGCGGAGGCCGCCGAGGATAGCTGGGCAGTGGATGGCATCTGCATGGCAGGCGCCACGCCGGTGAAGGCGCAGGCGAGGACCAGGGCGAGCAGGCAGGTGGATGTCTTCATGGCGGGTCTCCAGAGGGCGTCGCGGCTGCGACCCGTGCCAGTCTGGGAGGCTTCCGTTTACGCGCAATGGATGTATGTGTAAAGCCTGCTATGGCCAGTCTGACGCCTCGATCGAAGGCGCCCATCCGCCTTCGTTACCATCGCCCGCGTTCGCGGCAGGAAGGACTCGGGTCCGAGCGCTCGGGCGTGGATGCTCCCCCGCTTATGGGGGAAGGGTCCGCTGGGTGAATGGGGGGAGGCCCTTTCGAGTGGTTGCGCCTTGCGTGGCTGGCAGGCGCGCTAAGGTAGAGGCTTCTCCACCGGACATCCGCCCATGCCGTTCTGCCGCCTCCTGACTGCGCTCGTCCTGCTTGCCTCCAGCGGTGCGGCCCTGGCCGCCGAAGTGCCCGTCCAGCCCGCCGAGCATCCCGAATTGCACGCGTTGGCCAGTGCGCCCAGCGAACAGGAACTGCGCGGCACGATCACCGCGCTGGTCGGCTTCGGCACCCGCCACACGCTCTCGGACACCCGCTCGGACAAACGCGGAATCGGTGCCGCGCGCCGCTGGGTCAAGTCACGCTTCGAGCGGATCGGGCGCGACTGCGGCGGCTGCCTGGAAATCGTCACACCCTCGCAGACGTTCACCGGCGAGCGTGCTCCCAAGCCCGTCGAGGTCATGGACGTGGTCGCGATCAAGCGCGGCAACGGCGATCCGGACCGGGTGATCGTGATCACCGGACACCTGGATTCGCGTGCCAGCGACGTCCAGGACGCCACCCACGATGCGCCCGGCGCCAACGACGACGCCTCCGGCGTGGCCGCGTTGATCGAGGCGGCGCGCCTGCTCTCGAAGCAGGACAACCGCGCCACCCTGGTCTTCGCCGCGCTCTCGGGCGAGGAGCAGGGCCTGTACGGCGGCAAGGTGCTGGCCGACTACGCGGTGGCGCACGGCTGGCGCGTGGAGGCCCAGCTCAACAACGACATCGTCGGCAACAGCCGTGGCCAGAACGGCGTGCGTGACAACACCGTGGTGCGCGTGTTCTCCGAAGGCACCAAGAGCAACGAGACGCTCGAGCAGGCCAGCTACCGCCGCTACCACGGCGGCGAGGTGGACTCGCCCTCGCGCAACCTGGCCCGTTTCATGGAGCACCTGGCCGACCGCTACCTGCCCGACTTTCGCGTACGGATGATCTACCGCACCGACCGCTACGGCCGCGGCGGCGACCAGGTGCCCTTCCTGAGGGCCGGTTTTCCCGCGGTGCGCGTCACCGAAGGCCACGAGGACTACACCCGCCAGCACCAGGACCTGCGCCCGGGCTACGGCGACACCGTCGACGGCATCGATTTCCGCTACCTCGCCCGGGTCACCGCGCTCAACGCCATCACCCTGGCGAGCTTGAGCCGCGCGCCCGCGCCGCCCACCGGTGTGGACGTCAAGGGCGCGCTGGCTACCGACACCACGGTGATGTGGCACAAGGTGCCAGGCGCCGCCGGGTACCGCGTGCACTGGCGCGACACCACAGCGCCGCAGTGGCAGCACGCGCGCGCGGTCGGCGACGTAGACCACACGGTGCTGCAGGACGTGGTGATCGACGACTGGTTCTTCGGCGTATCGTCGGTATCGGCAGACGGCTACGAAAGCCCGGTGGTGTTTCCGGGCGACGCGGGGAGTTTCGAGCGTTCGCCAGAGGCGCACTGACGGGTTGCACGAGGAGCGCCCCATCCGCCCTGCGGGCACTTCCTCCCGCATCGCGGGAAGGAAGCAAGCACTTCAACCACGCCCGTAGACGTCCTCGAAGCGCACGATGTCGTCTTCGCCCAGATAGCTGCCCGACTGCACCTCGATCAGCTCCAGCGGCAGCCGGCCGGGGTTCTCCAGCCGGTGCTTGACGCCCAGCGGGATGTAGGTGCTCTGGTTCTCGGCGAGGGTGAATACCTCCTCGCCGCGGGTGATGCGCCCGGTACCCGAGACGATGATCCAGTGCTCGGCGCGGTGATGGTGCATCTGCAGGCTCAGCGAAGCCCCCGGCTTGACCGTGATGCGCTTGACCTGGAAGCGCCCGCCGACGTCGATCGAATCGTAGCTGCCCCACGGCCGGTAGACCTTGCGATGGCTGGTCGGCTCGCTGCGCCCCTCCGCCTTGAGCCGCCCGACGATGCCCTTGACGTCCTGCACGCGGTCCTTGTGCGCGACCAGCACGGCGTCGGCGGTATCGACCACCACCACGTTTTCCAGCCCCAGCAAGGCGAGCAGCCGGCCGTCGCCCCAGGCGAGCGTGTTGCGGCAGTCCTGCGCCAGCACGTCGCCGTGGTGGGCGTTGCCATTGCCGTCCTGCTCTGCCACTTCCCATAGTGCGGACCAGCTGCCGAGGTCGTTCCAGCCCACCTCGATGGGCAGCACGGCGGCTGCGTCGGTGTGCTCCATCACCGCATAGTCGATCGAGTCGGACGGACAGGCGGCGAAGGCCGCCTTGTCCAGCCGAACGAAGTCGGCATCGCGCGAGGCACCCTCGAGCGCGGCGCGGCAGGCGGCCAGCATCGCGCTCTGCTGGCGTTCCAGCTCGGCCAGGAACACCGAGGCGCGGAACAGGAACATGCCGCTGTTCCAGAAGTATTCGCCCGAATCCACGTAGCCTTTGGCGGTAGCCTCGTCGGGTTTTTCCACGAACTCTGCCACCGCGCGCACACCATCGGCCAGCGCCGCCCCGGCGCGGATATAGCCGTAGCCGGTTTCCGGCCCGGACGGGACGATGCCGAAGGTGACCAGCCGGCCCCGGCTCGCCGCCGGTTCGGCCTGCCGCACCGCGGCCTGGAACGCCGGCGCGTCGGTGATCACGTGATCCGAGGGCAGCACCAGCAGCAAGGGATCGGCCCCCGCGCGCATCGACTGCAGCGCGGCCACCGCGATCGCCGGCGCGGTGTTGCGCCCGACCGGCTCGAGCAGGATCGCCGAGGGCACGCAGCCGACCTGGCGCAGTTGCTCGGCCACCATGAAGCGATGCTCCTCGTTGGCCACCACCATCGGTGCGGAGGAGGCCAGCGGCGCGATGCGCTGCCAGGTCGCCTGCAGCATCGTGTCCTTGCCCACCAGCGGCAGGAACTGCTTCGGATAGGCCTCGCGCGAGAGCGGCCACAGGCGCGTGCCCGAGCCGCCAGAAAGAATTACCGGAATCATGCCGTCTCCTCAGGGCCCCGCCGCACGCTGGCCGGTGCGGGGGAGTGGCGCAAGGCCGGCATTATCGGCCGATCGGCCCGATAGCGGAACGGCGCTGCCGCCTCTCAGTCGGCGACGTCGGCCACCAGGCGGTCCAGCTCGGCCTTGAGCGAGGCGCCGTTGACGCGCAGCCAGTCACGCTGCTCGCGCCAGTTGGGGAACAGCGTGGCGACCAGCGCCCAGAAGCGTGGGGCATGGCTGCGCACCTTCAGGTGGCACAGCTCGTGCGCCAGCACGTATCGCAGCGCGGCCGGCGGCGCCAGGGCCAGGGCGAGATCGAGGTTGATGCGGTCGCGCGTATCCAGGCTGCCCCACAGGCTCTTCATGGGGCGGATGCGCAACGAAGTCGGCGCCAGACCCAGCTGCGGCACGTACCCGGCCATCCAGCGCGAGACGTCGCGGCGCATCTGCGCCTCGAAATGCGAAGCCAGCAGACCACGCGCCACCGGCAGGGCGCGCGTGTGCGGCCGCGGAATCACCAGCGTGAGCCCACCGTCGAACGATTCCACCCGCGGATACGGACCCTCGGCCCAGTCCAGCAGCGTGGTATCGCCGCGCAGCGGGATCTCGGTGGCATGCCCCACTCGCAGCGGCGGCAGCGGCTTGACGATGAGGTTGAGCTCGTCGAGCTTCTTTTCCAGCCAGTCGGCGTGGCTGCGCAGGAAGGCACTGACCTGCGAGGGATGGGTGCCGTCGGGATAGGAAACCCGGGCGCCCTTGGGCGTGACCGTCAGGCGCAGCCGCCGTGCACGTGGGTGGGCGGCCTTGAGCACCCGAATGGTGCTGCCGCTCGCCGTTGCCAGTTCCAGCCAGTCGCCTTGGAGTTGTGCTGCCATGATCCGCGCCCGTGGGTAGAGCATAACCTTGCAACGGGGGGTGTGAGGAAAGGGTTGGAGGCGGGCTCAGGCCCCGGCGCGGCTGGTTTCACGCCGCATGAGACGCACCTTTGGCCGGGTCCTTGCTCCGCGAACAAGGGGAACTCGCATCCCGCCGGATCAGGCGTCCTTGGGCCGCGGCAGGCCGAACCATTCCTCCAGCTTGCCCAGCAGTCGCTCGACTTCCAGCGTGAACAGGGCGAAGCGGGCGTCGAGCTCGGCGGCGGCGTCGGGGGCGCTGTCGGAAAGCTCGTCCAGCACCACGTCCAGCAGCTTGAGCTTGCGCAGCACCAGGTCCTCGCCCAACACGAAGCTCAGGCGGTCGTCGAACACGAGGCCCAGCTGGAACACCTGCTTGCCGTTGCGCAGGTGTTCCTTGATCTCTTCGCTTTCCAAATCCTGCCGGCGGCAGCGGGCGATCGCGCCCGTATTGCTGCCTGGGTCGCGCAGCTCGACCTCGTCGCCGAGGGCGAGGCCGGCCGGCAGGGTGCCGTTGGCGAGCCAGTCGGTCATCAGCACGCGCGGGCCTTCCTCCGGCGCCAGCGGCACGGCGGGAAAACTGCCCAGCGCCTCGCGGATCTGCGTCAGCGCGTTCTCGGCCGACTTGCGGCTGGCGGTGTCCAGCACCAGCCAGCCGTGCTGGCGGTCGACGTAGGCGGACATGCGCGAACTGCGCACGAAAGCGCGCGGCAGCAGTTCGTTGAGCAGGTCCTCTTTCATCCGCTTGCGTTCGCGCCCGCCGACCTTGCGGCCCTCTTCCTCGGCGATCTTCTGCACGCGGCGGTGCAGCTCGTCATTGACCACGGCGGCCGGCAGCAGCTTGTCCTCACCGCCCACGGAGACCCAGGTGCAGTGCTTGACCGCGTGGGTGAGCGCGGCGTCCTCGCCGCGGCCGATCGGCGGCACGAAGCCCTTGGTGAACAGCTCCAGCGGGCCGCAGGGGCGCAGGCGATGCTCGCCGAGGGCATCGTCCAGGCGTTCGAGGTCGGCGGCGACGGCGGGAGAGAAACGGAACAGCGTGAGGTTGCGGAAGAACATGAAAGATCCGATTGGGGGCTTGCGCTTCGATCGAGCGACCCTTCGACGTCGGCCCCGCGGGCCTGCGCTCGGTTCGAGCGGTCGAGGTTATCCGATAGCCGTTGGCGCGGGGCCGAAGCGCAGCGAAGTCGAAGCGCTCGCGAGATGTGGGTAATTAACGGCTCACCGCAGCCACGGCCGCGGCCACGGTTTCGAGGTTCCCGCGGTTGAGCGCGGCCACGCAGATGCGGCCAGTGGAAAGCGCGTAGATGCCGTACTCCTGGCGCAGCCGCTCGACCTGGGCACGCGACAGGCCGGAATAGGAAAACATGCCGGCCTGCTGCTGCACGAAGCCGAACCCCGGCGCGCCGTGCGCGGCCAGCTTCTCGACCAGCCCGGCGCGCATCGCATGGATGCGCTCGCGCATCTCGGCCAGCTCGGCCTCCCACAGCGCGCGCAACTCGGCACTGCCGAGCACGCCGGCGACCAGCGCGCCGCCATGCGTGGCAGGGCTGGAATAGTTGGCGCGGATGGTCTGCTTGACCTTCGAGCGCAAACGCGCGGCCTCGTCGCGGTCGGCGCCGACCAGCGACAGTGCGCCCACGCGCTCGCCGTATAGCGAGAACGACTTCGAGTACGAACTCGCCACCACGAAAGCCTCGATGCCGGAGGCGCCGAACAGCCGGATCGCCGTCGCGTCGGCGTCGATGCCCTCGTCGAAGCCCTGGTAGGCGATGTCGATGAAGGGCAGCAGCCTGCGCTCGCGCACCAGGTCCACCACCTGCTGCCACTGCTGGGCGTCCAGGTCGACGCCGGTGGGGTTGTGGCAGCAGGCGTGCAGCAGCACCACGGTGCCGGGCTCGAGCCTGCCGAGGTCTTCCAGCATGCCCGCGAAGTCCAGGCCGTGCGTGGCCGGGTCGTAATAGCGATAGTCGATGATCTCGAAGCCGGCATTGCCGAACACGACGCGGTGGTTTTCCCAGCTCGGGCTGCTGATCGCGATGCGCGATGCAGGCAGCACCTTCTTCAGCAGGTCTGCGCCCACGCGCAGCGCACCGCTGCCGCCGATGGTCTGCGCCGTGGCCACGCGGCCGGCGGCCAGCAGCGGGGAATCGACGCCGAACAGCAACTGCTGCGAAAGCGTGTCGTACGCCGGCAGCCCGTCGATGGGCAGGTAGCCGCGCGGCTTGGCCTCGGCGGCCAGCGCCTGCTCGACCTGGCGCACCGCCTTGAGCAGCGGGATGCGGCCCTGCTCGTCGACATAGATGCCCACGCCCAGGTTCACCTTGTGCGGACGCGGATCGGCCAGGTAGGCCTCGGTCAGTCCGAGGATCGGATCACCCGGGGCCATTTCAACGGAAGCGAAGTGGGACACGACTTGGGCTCGCTCTGGAGATGAAAGTGAAGGATGGACGTCTAGGGGCCGACATCGCTTGCCGGCTCGCCGGCGAGCCAACCGCGGGCGTCGGCGCGCGCCGCACCGGTGCGCGCACCCAGCGCGGCGAAGTCGAACAGCTTGCGGTCGGCCAGCTGCGAGGGCGCCACGTTGCCCAGTGCACGGAAGATGCTCTCGCAACGACCCGGATGCTGCGCATCCCAGTCGGCAAGCATACGGCCGATCGCCTTGCGCTGCAGGTTCTCCTGCGAACCGCAGAGGTTGCACGGGATGATCGGGAAGGCCCGTTCCTGCGCATAGGCGGCGATGTCGCTCTCGCGGCAATAGGCCAGCGGCCGTATCACCACGTGGCGGCCGTCGTCAGAAAGCAGCTTGGGCGGCATCGCCTTGAGGTTCGCGCCGTGGAACAGGTTGAGGAAGAACGTCGCCAGGATGTCGTCACGATGATGACCCAGCGCGATGCGCGTGATGCCGTTTTCCGCCGCCCAGCGGTACAGCGCGCCACGGCGCAGCCGCGAGCACAGGCTGCACATCGTCCTGCCTTCGGGCACCACCCGCACGACGGTGGAATAGGTGTCCTGCTCGATGACGTGGAACGGCACGCCGCGCGCGCCGAGGTAATCGGGCAGCACGTGTTCCGGGAAGCCCGGCTGCTTCTGGTCCAGGTTCACCGCGATCAGCTCGAAGCGCACCGGCGCCTTGGCCTGCAGCGAGAGCAGGATGTCCAGCAGGGTGTAGGAATCCTTGCCGCCGGAGAGGCAGACCATCACGCGGTCACCCTCTTCGATCATCTGGTAGTCGGCGATCGCCTGGCCAACCTGGTGGCGCAACCGCTTGGCCAGCCGCGCGGCCTCATGGGCCCGCTTGCGGTCGACGCGGGGTTCGGGACGAACGGGGGAGGACATTGCGACATTGTACCTTGCCCACTAGCGCAGCCCCGCGGCGTACACTGGCCGCCCGTTCCGTCCGCCCTCGTCCGCCATGCAGGTACAGGACCCCATCCAGATCGCCCGCCGCCTGGCCGAACTGCGCCAGGAACACCGCGACCTGGACGCAGCGATCGGCCACATGGCTACGCACCCGGCGCGCGACGAGCTGCAGCTGACCCGGCTGAAGAAGCGCAAGCTGCTGCTCAAGGACGCCATCGCCCGGCTCGAAAGCAAGCTGATCCCCGACCTGGACGCCTGAACCGATGCCCATGCCACCGACGCTGGAGGACGCCTATGTCGCCCTCGAGCCGCTGCACCCCGAACACGTCCCCGCGCTGGAAGCGGCCGCGGCCGACGGCGAGCTGTGGAAGCTGTGGTTCACCTCGGTGCCCGCGCCGGGGCAGATGACGACCTACGTGGAGAAGGCGCTGGCCGGCCAGCGCGAGGGCCGCATGCTGCCGTTCGCGATCCGCGAGAAGCGCACCGGCGAGCTGGTCGGCAGCACGCGCTACTACGACATTGTCAGCGATCCGCCGCGCGTGGCGATCGGCTACACCTGGTACGCCCGGCGCTGGCAGAAGAGCCACGTCAATACCGCCTGCAAGCGGCTGCTGCTGGCGCATGCGTTCGAGCGGCTCGGCTGCGTGGCGGTGGAGCTGCACACCGACGGGCGCAACCTCGATTCGCAGCGCGCCATCGAGCGGCTGGGCGCCACGCGCGAAGGCGTGTTGCGCGCGCACAAGCGCCGACCCGACGGCAGCCTGCGCGATACGGTGTGCTATTCGGTGCTCCAGCGGGAGTGGCCGGACGTGTCGCGCTGGCTGGAGCTGCGGCTGGCGCGGCTGGCCGGCTGAACGACCTCGGTGGGCGTTCCGGGACGTTACCCGCGCTAGCGCGGGTGCACCTCGATGGTCGCCGTCATCCCCGCCGCCAGCACCATCCCCTGCGGCACCGAGGCCGGGTCGATCGCGATACGCACCGGCACGCGCTGCGCCAGCCGCACCCAGTTGAAGGTGGGGTTTACGTCGGCCAGCAGGTCCGCGCCCGCCGGGTTGTCGCGGTCGGTGATGCCATGGGCGATGCCGGTGATGGTGCCCTTCAGCCGCACGCCGCCGGCCATCAGCCGCACGTCGACCGGGTCGCCCACGCGCAGCTGCGGCAGCTTGGTTTCCTCGAAGTAGCCGTAGAGGTAGTAGCCGTGCGCGTCGATCAGCGCCAGCCGCGCCGCGCCCGTGGCGGCGTAGTCGCCCACGCGCACGTCCAGGTTGGTGACATAGCCGTCGACCGGGGCGCGTACCTCGGTACGGGCCAGGTCGAGACTGGCGCGGTCCAGCGCCACCTGCGCCTGCGCCACCGCCGCCGCGGCCTGCTCGCGCGCGGCGCTGGCCTGGTGGCCGCCGGCCTGCGCCTGCTGCCAGCTGGCGCGCGCGGCGCTGGCGGTGGCGGCGGCGTCGTTGCGCGCCTCCTGCGAGATCACGTTGCCGATCTGCTGGCGCCGCGCGGCCTGCTCGGCATACATCTGGTACTCCGCCTGCCGGGCCTGGGCGCTGGCCAGCGCCGCGCTGATGCTGGCGCCGGCGGCGCGCGCGCTGGCCTCGGCGGCGGCCAGGTTGGCCTGCGCCTGTGCCTGCGCATTGCGGAAGCGCGCCTGGTCGATCACGAACAGCACATCGCCCTTGTGCACGAACTGGTTGTCGAGCACCGCCACGCGGTCGACCAGCCCGGACACGTCCGGCGCCACCCGCACCACCTCGGCGCGCACGCGGCCGTCGCGCGTCCACGGCGCGTACAGGTAGCGCTTCCACAGCGCATGGCCGAGCAGCACAGCCAGCACCACCACGGTGGCAGTAATCAGGAATCTCAACGACGAAGCGGCTTTCATGGGCATGGAGGTCAGTGGATCAAAAGCAGTCCGGCAGCGCCGAACAGGCAGACGAACAGGGCGAAGCGCAGCAGCGAGGGATGCCAGAACCGCCGGTACAGGCCGAGCCGGCCGATCGCCAGGTCCAGCAGCACCATCAGCACGAGGCTCAGCAGGAACACCGGCAGCAGGCCCGGCAGCAGCACGCCGTAGAATTCGATTTCAGGCGGCATCGGCCACCTCCGGCGCGCTCAGGTAGGGGGCCAGCGGCGATTCCTCGTCGCGCAGCGCGCTGCGCAGTTGGTACAGGTGGCGGCACACGGCCGCCCCGCGCGGCGCGGCATGGATGGCCTCCAGCACCGCCGCATCGGCCGCCTGCCAGCGCGCGGCATCGGGCGCGCGGTAGAGCCGCGCCACCGCGTCCAGCGCGCGCAGCGCGGCATCGCTGGCAACAGCGGGCAGCTCCTTGCCGGACAGGTCCTGGCGCAGTTCGATCACGGCGCGGCCGCTCTCCTGCACCGCGATGGACCAGCCCAGCAGGTGGCGCGATTCCTCGCTGTCCGGCCGCGTGTGCGCCACCACCTGCTGCAGCAGATCGCGGACGACGCTTTCGAAGCGCCATGCCAGGCCTTCCAGCGGCGCGTTGGCCGCCAGCGCGACCTGCTCGCGCAACAACCGCAGCTGGCGACGGCGCTGCCACCGCGTGCCGGTGACGCCGGGCAGCACCATGAAGGCGACGCCGGAGAGCCCCAGCCCGGCGACCTGCGCGATGGCGTCGTTGAGGAAGTGCGAGGGGTCGTAGACCATCGGGTTCTTCAGCGCCAGGATGTAGACGAAGCCGAGCGTGTAGCCGGCGCCGACGCCCGGCAGCGTGTCGCGGGTGCTCAGGTAGGGACCGATCAGCAGCAGCCCGGCGGTGGCGCAGACCAGCATGGCGAAGCCGTCGCTGCCTGGCAGCAGCACGAACACCGCGACGAAACCCGCCGCCATGCCGGCGGCGTAGCCGTACAGCGTGTGCGCGGCCGAGGCGATCGGGTTGGGCGAGGCGGCCAGGAGCCCTGCGAAGATCGTCGCCAGCAGCATCGCGCTGCCGCCGAAGGCCCAGCCGCTGGCCAGCCAGAAGGCGGCGAGCACCAGCATGGTGAGGAAGGTGCGCAGCACCGCCACCGCCGCGCCGGCCAGGTCGTTGCCGCGGCGGAAATGCACGCGTTCCACGCTGCCGCGAAGCTTGCCCGCGCGCAGCGCGGCCTCCACCGCGGTGAAGTCGGCCAGCTCTTCGGCGAAGCGCAGCACCAGCGCCGCACCGGTATCGAACTCCAGCCGCGCCGCCGGTTCCTCCAACGGCGAGCGCAATGCGGCGACCCGTGCCGGCAGTGCCGCCAGGCAGGCACGCAGGCGCCGGGTCAGCACGGCCGGGTCATGGCGCTCGCCCGGCGGCGTGGACAGCGCCTCGCCGATCGGCCGGTACGACGCGATCAAGGCTTGCGCCACCGTATCGCGACCGCGTCGCGTGAGCCGGTTGATCAGGTGGTGCAGCGACTGGAAGCTGGTCGCCGCGGCCATGTAGCGCTGATTGAGCAGGCGCATGCGCGCGCTGCGCGTGCGCACCTCCGGGTCCTCGAAGATCACCGAGGCGCGCAGGTCTTCCAGGTGGACGGCGGCGCGAACGAATTCCAGGTGCGCCTGTTCCATCTTCGCGCGCGGCAGTGCGCCGCCGGTGCTCTCGCGCACGAAGTCGACGAAGTGCGCGAACTGTGTGCGCGCGCTCTGGCGCAGCACCACGCGCAGCCGCTGAGGCAGCAGCAGGTCGCTGAACAGCGCGGCGACCAGGACGCCCAGCAGCACCTCGCTCACGCGCATCACCGCCGAGTCGAAGCTGTTCAAGGGATTGCCCAATGCCGGCAACGTGACGATGGCCGCGGTGTAGCCGGCCAGCACGAAGCCGTAGGCCATGAAGTTGCGGTACAGCGTCGCGCCGCCGGCGCACAGCGCCAGCCACAGCGAAAGGGTGAGGAAGAACAGCTCCCGCTGCTGGGGAAACAGCGCCATCAGCGCCAGCCCGAACAGGCTGCCGGCCAGCGTACCGAGCGCCCGGTAGAAACTCTTGGCCAGCACCATGCCGCTGTGCGGATGCATCACGATGGAAACCGTGATCATCGTGGTCGAGGGCTGCTCCAGCTGCAGCCACATCGCCAGCCAGGCAGCCGTGTACATCGCCAGCAGCGACTTGGCGACGAACAGCCAGGCGCCCGCTTCCTCGGCGACGAACGCGCCCAGCCAGGGCCAGCGCGGCAAGTTCGCGGTTGTGGGGACGGACATCTCGGGAAAACCTTCAGCCGCGGCGGTCGAAGCCGTCGAGGAACTTCTTCAGCAGGCGCTCCAGCTCGGCCTGCTCGCGCGCGCTCATGCCCCGGGTCTGCTCCTCCAGCAGGTCGCAGATCGAGGGCAACAGTTGCCCGATCAGTTCGAGCCCGGCGGGCGTCAGGGTCAGCACCAGCTTGCGGCGGTCGCCCTCGCTGGCGGCACGCGCGATGAGGCCCTTCTCGCACAGCTCATTGGTAAGCCGCGTGATGTTGGCCGCCTTCTCGCCCGCGGCCTCGGCCAGCTGCGAGGGATGGAGCGCATGGTCCGCGGTGCCGTACAGCATCATCAGCAGGTTGTACTGCGGATGGTTCAGGCCGAACGCCTTGAGCGCGGTGTTGGCATCGTCGTGGATGCGCTTGTGCAGGTGCTTGACCAGGCGCACCAGCACGGCCGGGCCGCGCGGAAAAGCCGGATGGCGCCGACGGGTGAGGGCGAGACGCTGTTCGGTGGGTAGGAAGCTGCTCATGGGATGTTTACTGCTTTGGCTATATTACATTTATGAAATAAAATCCGCAACCGCTCGTCCTCTATGCCGGCATGCAGCGGGCGTTAACGGATCGACGGGCGTGGATGCAAGGAAACCGGAGGCGCGCCGCTCCTGCCGCGCCAGGCCGGGGAGCGCGCACGAAGCAGGCCTTGTGTCACGGGCGCCCGCGGACGGCCCGATGGCATACTCGACGCTTCCCCAACCGAGAACCTCGCATGCGTGTGATTCCAGCCCTCGCCCTCGGCGCGCTCGTGCTGCCGCTGTCCGCCCTGGCCGCCGACCCGCACTCCTATGCGCAGCCGGGCCAGGTACGCGTGACCCACCTGGACCTGGAACTGGCGGTCGATTTCCCGCACAAGGCGCTCGAGGGCCGAGCCACGCTCACGCTGGACTGGAAGAACCCCAAGGCGCCGTCGCTGGTGCTGGATACGCGCGACCTGAAGATCGCCAAGGTCGAAGGCCTGGACGCCGCCGGCCGCGCCACTGCGCTGAAGTTCGCGCTAGCGCCGCGCGACAAGGAACTGGGCAGCAAGCTCACCATCGAAGCGCCCAGGCACCCGGCGAAGGTGCGCATCGCCTACGCGACCGTGCCGACCGCCTCCGGCCTGCAGTGGCTCACGCCGGCACAGACGGCGGACAAGAAGCTGCCCTTCATGTTCTCGCAGTCCGAATCCATCCACGCCCGCTCGTGGGTGCCGCTGCAGGATTCGCCGGCGATCCGCTTCACCTACAGCGCGCACGTGACCGCGCCGAAGGACGTGCGCGTGGTGATGAGCGCGCTCAATGACGCCAGGCACCCGCTCGATGGCGACTTCCGCTTCGACCAGCCGCACCCGATTCCCTCCTACCTGCTGGCGATCGCCGCCGGTGACATCGCGGTGAAGGAGACCGGCCCGCGCTCGGCCGTCTACGCCGAACCTTCGGTGGCCGGCAAGGCGGCACACGAGTTCGAGGACACCGAGAAGCTGATCGAGGCCACCGAGAAGCTCTACGGGCCCTACGCCTGGGGCCGCTACGACATCCTGGTGCTGCCGCCCTCGTTCCCCTACGGCGGCATGGAAAATCCGAACATGACCTTCGCCACGCCGACCGTGCTGGTCGGCGACAAGAGCCTGGTCTCGCTGGTCTCGCACGAACTGGCGCACTCCTGGTCCGGCAACCTGGTGACCGCCGCGAGCTGGCGTGACATCTGGCTCAACGAGGGCTTCACCACTTACGTGCAGGGCCGCATCACCGAGGCGGTCTACGGCAAGGTGCTGGCCGACGAGGAGGCGCTGCTTTCGGCACGCGCGCTGCAGAAGTCGATCGGGCAGATGCCCACCAACTCGCAGAAGCTCGCGCCCGACCCGCGCGGCGTGGGTGCCGACGACTCGCTTTCGGACGTGGCCTACGACAAGGGTTCCTGGTTCCTTCGCACGCTGGAGCTGCGCTTCGGCCGCGAGACGTTCGATACCTGGCTGAAGGCCTACTTCCATCGCCACGCCTTCACCTCCATCACCACCGAGCAGATGCTCGACGACATGAAGGCCAACCTGTTCGATGCCCATCCGGGCAAGATGGATTGGGAGCAGGCCAAGGCCTGGGTCTACCAGGGCGGCATCCCCGCCGACGCCCCGCTGCCGACCTCGGCGCGCTTCGACGCCATCGACCGGGAACGCGCGGCCTTCCTCGCCGGCACGCTGGATGCCAGTGAACTGGATGCCAAGGGCTGGAACACGCAGGAATGGATGTACTTCCTCGACCGACTGCCCGACGCGCCGCCGCTTTCCAAGCTGAGGCAGCTCGATGCTGCCTGGCACCTCACCGGCACGCCCAACGCGGAGATCGGCATGCGCTGGTACAGCCACGCCATCGCCGCCGGCGACAAGGCGGTGTGGGAGGACGCGCGGGAGCACATGACGCGGATCGGCCGCATGTACCTCACCCTGCCGGTGTACAAGGCCTTCGCCGCCACGCCGGAGGGCCTGGCCTTTGCCAAGGCCGCCTACGCGCGGGCGAAGGATGGCTACCACCCGATGACCCAGGGCGCGATCGAGTCGATCCTGGCCAAGGCATCGTCGAAGTAGCAGGACGCCACCGATGAATCGAACCCCGGACGCTCGGCCGCTGTGGAAGCGCATGCTGGTGCGTCGCCTGAAGTTCCTGGGTGTGCTGGCGGCACTGGTCGTGGTGGTGCTCGGCGGCAGCTACCTCTTCGCGCCGCAGTGGCTGCTGCGCGCGCAGCAGACGCGCGAGGCGATGGCCGCGCACGTGGAGAAGCACGCGCTGCGGGCCGGCGACACCACATGGAGCTACTACGAAGGCGGCAACGGCCCCACCCTGGTGCTGCTGCACGGCTTCGCGGCGGACAAGACGATCTGGCTGCCGCTGGCCGAGCAGCTCACCGCGCACTTCCACGTGGTGATTCCCGACCTGCCGGGCTGGGGCGAATCCTCGCGCAACGCGGGCGCGAGCTACGGCGTGCAGGCGCAGGCGCGGCGCCTGCAGGCTTTCCTGGCGGCATTGAACCTGCAGCGCGTGGTGCTGGTCGGCCACTCGATGGGCGGCGCGATCGCCGGCGTGTATGCAGCCGACCATCCGCAAGGCGTGGCCGCGCTCGCGCTGATGGATTCCTACGGCCTGAAGTCCCGCCTTAACGACTTCGACCGCAAGGTGCTGGCCGGCCAGGATCCGTTCGTCTACGACGACCGCGCCGGCTTCGAGGCCTCGATGAAGCTGGCGTTTCTGCAGCCGCCCGAGATGCCCGGCCGCATCGAGGACGTGTTCGTCGCGCGCAACCGCCAGGACCGTGCGTTCATCGATCGTACCCTGGCCGAGCTGCGCCAGCCCGCAAACTACCTCTCGCTGCAGAACGACCTCGGCCGGCTGACCATGCCGGTGCTGGGCCTGTGGTGCCGCGAGGACCGCATCGTCGACCCCTCCGCGCTGGACAGCCTGCGCGACGGCCTCACTCAGGCCGCCTCGATCAGCTCCAGCCTGCTCAGCGGCTGCAATCACATGCCGATGATGGAGAAGCCCGAGGCCACCGCGCAGGTGCTGACCGGCTTCGTGCTGGGGCGGTAGCGCCCGCCCTTGCTCCCCTCCCCTCCGGAGAGAGGGCTGGGGTGAGGGGGTCGGGACTCGCGGGGGTGCTCCTGCATGAGCATCGCTTTGCTGTCGCGCTTGTGAGGGCTCTCCCGCGATTTGGCTCGCCTGCGGCGGGCTTCCGATCGCCTGTCGGCGCTCGGGTCACTTTCTTTGCTGGCCCAAAGAAAGTAACCAAAGAAACGGCCTGGCTCAGCCCGGGGAGGGATAAGAGCTTGGCGCCGTTTCGCCTTGTCGGGTGGGTCTCTTGCTCTTAGAGGAGCTGCAGCCGCTTTGCCGCGGGCGCTCGGGAGTTGAGGCAAGGGAAGGAGCATGGTGCGTGCGCGCATCGCTCAAACGTGCCGGAGCGGACGCCCCCTCGCAGTACGCGCTCGCATCTGGAGAAGAGCGAGCGGCACCGACGGATTCAGCCGGGCAATCGCACGCCAAGCAGGCTGAAGCGGCGCAGTCCCTCTGCGCTCGGCAGCAACGCGCGGCCGTGCGACGCACGGCGCAGCCAGCCTGCCTCGAGCAGGGCGCCGGTGAGCGCCACGCCCAGCGGGCCGCCCAGGTGCAGGCGGCGTTCGGTCCAGTCCAGGCAACCTCGGCCGCGCAGGTCCGGCAGGCGGCGCGTGGCGGCCGGGTCCAGGCCGGCCGCCGCAAGCGCATCGGCAGCGGCGGGAGCCAGCACCAGCCCATCGCTGGTCGTAGTCAGGTGGCCGCGTTCGAGCAGCCCGGCGCAGAGGGCCACGCCGAGCTGGCCGGCGAGATGGCGATAGCAGCTGCGTGCGCGACGCAAGGCTGCATCGCCGGTCGGCAGCGCCACGTTTCGGCGCGGCAGCGCCAGTGCCTCCAGCCAGCCGGCTACCTCGTCGCTCGCCAGTCGGTAGTAGCGGTGGCGCCCCTGGGCCTGCACAGCGAGCAGGCCGCCCTCGAGCAGGCGCTTCAGGTGCGCGCTGGCGGTGGGCGCGCCGATGCCTGCGGCCTGCGCGAGTTCGCCGGCCGGCCGCGCGGTGCCGTCGACCAGCGCGAGCAGCATCGCCGCGCGCGCCGGCTCGGCGAGCAGGCTGCCGAACTCGGCCAACTGGTGCGGGGTGAGCGAGGCCTGGGTCATGGCGGGAGTCTAGTGCCGGCGGTGGCGGGGACGGTTCGCTGGTTGGCGAAGCGTCCGGTTTTAGGCAAGGTTGCCCCTATCCGCCGTTCGGGCACTTCCCGGCTTCGCGTGGAAGGAACGTTGTCACCCCCTCCTAAGCGAGCCTTCCTCCGTTTACGGAGGGTGCCGACAGGCGGATGGGGGGTGGCCTTGCGACGAAGTCACGTCCCCCGCGGCTTGGCCCGATGCGTGGGCGTGGCCGACCACGGATCGTCCGGCCAGGGGTGGCGGGGATAACGACCCTTCAGTTCCTTCTTCACTTCCGGGTAGGTGCGCTCCCAGAAACCCTTGAGGTCCTGCGTCACCTGGATCGGGCGCCCGGCCGGCGAGAGCAGGTGCAGGGTCACCGGGACGCGTCCGCCGGCGATGCGAGGCGTGTCGGCCAGGCCGAACAGTTCCTGCAGCTTCACCGCGAGCACGGGCGGACCGTCCGCGTAGTCGAGCTTGCGCGTCTGGCCGCTGGGCACGGCCAGGCTATCGGGCGCGTGCGCGTCGAGCTGGCGGCGTTGCTCGTAGTCCAGTTGTGCGGCGAGCGCCTGCGAGAGCTCGTCGGCGCCCAGCGCATCGAGCTTGCGCTTGCCGGCGAGGTAGGGCGCCAGCCAGTCCTCCAACGTAGCGAGCAGCGCCGGGTCGGACACGTCCGGCAACCCGAGCTCGGGCATCCAGCCGGCCAGCGCCTGCATGCGGGCGCGCAGGCGGCGCGCAGGCTCGCTCCAGGGCAAGGCATCCAGACCGCGGCTGCGCACCGCGGCGAGCAGGGCGGGCAGCGCGTCCCCGGGCTGGACCGGTACGCTGCGCCGCTCGAGCACGATGGCACCGAAGCGCTGTTCCTCGAACGCCTCCACGGCGCCGCGCGATTCGTTCCAGCCCAGCGTGCGCTCGCGCTGGAAACGCTGCGGGAACTCCTGCTCCAGCCGGCGCGGGTCGAACGGCGCGGCGGCGAGGATCTGGCTGTCGCGCGCCTCGCGCTTGAGGTCGAGCACCACCAGCCACGGCTCGCCGAGCAGCGCGGTGGTTTCGTGCAATACCGCGCCGCGGCCGTTGGCCAGCGTGTAGCGGCGTGGGTTGGCGGCGTCCTGGCGGGCGATGCGGTCGGGCCAGGCGTGCATCAGCAGGTCGCCCACGGCGTGGCTGTCGGGCACGCCGCTGGCGGCGGTGCGCGTGTCCAGCCGTCGTCGCCAGCCTTTGGCCGCCTGCTCGATGGCAGCCAGCGCGCCGTGGTCGACGCCGGCCCGCGCCGCCGACGAAGGCGCCGCAGCGCGGCGGTCGCGCCAGGCGTGCAGGGCGTCCACGCGCGCACGGAAATCGTCGCTTCGCGCCTGCTCGCCGCGCAGCGGCGAGCGAGCTTCCACCAGCGCCAGCAGATCGGCCGCCAGGGGGCCCCATTCGGCCGGCGCGCGCAGCGCCGCGGCGGCCAGCCGCGGCGTGGCGCCCAATTCGAGCATGCGCCGGCCCAGCGGCGTGATGCGCCCGCGGGCATCGAGCGCGCCCAGCGTGGCGAGCAGCTCGCGCGCCTGCGCCAGTGCGCCGGGCGGCGGCGGGTCGAGCCAGCGCAGGCCTTCGTCGCCGGCGACGCCCCAGGCGGCCAGCTCCAGCGCGAGGCCGGAGAGTTCCGCCTGGGCGATCTCCGGTGTGCGCGCGGCCTCCAGCCGGCGGCTCTGCGGCCACAGGCGATAGGCCGTGCCTTCGGCCACGCGGCCGGCGCGGCCGGCGCGCTGGTCGGCCGAGGCCTGCGAGATGGCTACCGTGTCCAGCCGGGAGAAGCCGGAGTTGGGATCGAAGCGCGGCTCGCGCGCCAGGCCCGAATCGACCACCGCGCGGATGCCCGGCAGGGTCACGCTCGACTCTGCCACGTTGGTGGCCAGCACCACGCGGCGCGTGCCGGGCTCGGCCGGCGCCAGCGCGGCTTGCTGTTCGGCGAGCGACAGCTCGCCGTGCAGCGCGACGATCTCGAGCTCGAATCCGCCTCTCTCGTGACCCGTGGGCGCAGCGCGGTCGGCCGCGCCGGTCGCACCCTTCCCGATGGATGCGGGAAGCGCCTTGTCCAGCAACGCCTGCGCGCGACCGATCTCGCGGCGGCCGGGCAGGAACACCAGCACGTCGCCCTCGTTCTCCTCCAGCGCCAGGCGCACGACGCGGGCGAGCTGGTGCTCGGGGGTTTCCTGCGCGCGCGAGGGCGGATGCTCGATGCGCACGGGAAAGCTGCGGCCCGGGCTGGACAGCCGCGGCGCGTCGAGCCAGCGCGCGATGCGCTCGCCATCGAGCGTGGCGGACATCACCAGCAGGCGCAGGTCAGGACGCAAGGTGGCCTGCACCTCGAGCGCGAGCGCGAGGCCCAGGTCGCCGGCCAGGTGGCGTTCGTGGAACTCGTCGAACAGGATCGCGCCGATGCCTTCGAGCTCGGGGTCGTCCTGGATCAGCCGCGTGAGGATGCCCTCGGTGACCACCTCGATGCGGGTGGCCTGGCTCACTTTCGATTCGAAGCGGATGCGGTAGCCGACCGTCTGGCCGACCTCCTCGCCGCGCTGCGCGGCCATGAACTGCGCCGCGGCGCGCGCGGCGATGCGGCGCGGCTCCAGCATCACGATGCGGCGGCCGGCCAGCCACGGAGCGTCGAGCAGCGCCGGCGGCACCTGGGTGGTCTTGCCGGCACCGGGCGGGGCCTCGAGGACCAGGCGCGGATGGGCGTCGAGCGAAGCACGCAGCTCGGGTAGCAGCGGCGTGATGGGGAAATCGGCTTGCTTCATTGGCGCGGATGATAAGGGCTGGGGAAAGGCTCCCCCATCCGCCGCGGGCACCTTCCCCTTCAACACGGGGGATCAGAACGCGGCATCCGCTCGGGAGTCCTTCCCCGCGAATGCGAGCGGAGGCTCAAGAGCCGCAGCAGCCCTCCCTGGCGGATGCGGCAGAGGCCAACCGCCTTCGCCCTACTTCCCCGCCATGCACTGTGCCATCCACTTGCGCGCGGTCGCGACGCCCGCGGTGTCCCCCAGGTGCGTGCGCACGCTGGCAATGACCTGCCAGTTGCGCGCGCACAGCTCGCCGTGCTGCGGGCCGTTGCGCCAGGACTCCAGCGCCAGGCGCTGCGCGGCGCCGTAGTCGGTCTGCCTGAGCGCGTCCTCGGCCTGCTGGTTCAGCTGCTCGGGCGTGGCCGGCGGCGTGGGCAGTGGCACGTCGGCCGGCGAGGCGGCGGGCGGCGGCGGCTCCTTGGCGCGCTCGGCACGCAATGGAGCGAGCGATTCGAACTTGGCCTGGTATTCGTCGGTGATACGCCTGGCATCGTCGCTGGAGCCGATCACGCGCGGGGTGATGAGCACGATCAGTTCCGAGCGGTTGCGATGGCGGTCGGTGGAGCCGAACAGCCGACCCACGATCGGCACGCGGTTGAGGCCCGGAATGCCGGTGTCGGTGTTGCCCTCGTCCTGGCGGATCAGGCCGCCAAGCAGCACGGTCTGCCCACTCTGCACGCCGACCTGGGTGGCGATCTCGCGCTGCTGGATGGTGTAGTTGCCGTTGGTGTCCTTGGTCGAGGGCACGCTCACCTGCTGCTTGATGTTGAGGTAGACCAGGCCACCGGGATTGATGCGAGGTTGCACGTCCAGGATCACGCCGGTGCTGATGTATTGCACCTGGCCGATGGTGGTGGGGTTGCCGCTGGTGTCGACCGTGCCCAGGCCGGTGGTGAAGTAGGTCTGGTTGACCGGGATCTGGTCGCCGGCCTGGATGTGCGCGACCTGGTTGTTCAGCACCACCAGCGAGGGCGCGGAGAGGGTCTTGACGTTGCCGTTGGTTTCCTGCGCGTGCAGCGCGACCTGCAGGTCGTGGTTGAGGAAGGAGTAGAAGAACGAGTCACCGGTGGGGTTGTAGATCATGCCGCCCTTGCCCAGCGCCCACTGCTGCTGGTTGCCGGGCTGGCCCGGCGTGATGCCGCCGCTGCTGTTGGGCGTGCCGCCGATCAGGCCTTCCAGGTACCACTGCACGCCGAACTGCAGCGCGCCGGTGAGCTGCACTTCCAGGATGCGCGTCTCGATCTGCACCTGCAGCGGCACGGCATCCAGCCGCTTGATCGCCGCCTCGATCTCCGACCACTGCGATGGGCGCGCACGCACCAGCAACTGGTTGTTCGCGTCCACCGAGCTGATCTTGATCGAGCCGTCGGCGGAGCTGTACTGCTGATCGTTGGCGCTGCTGCTCGCATTGGCCAGGCCGCTGTTGTTGCCGAAGCCGCCGCTGCCGATACCGCCCGGGCCGCTGTTGCTGCCGTAGGCGCCGTTGCCCGTCAGGCCGCCCGTGCCGCCAAGGCCGCCGATGCCGCCCTTTAAGGCGCCTTCGCCGCCGGCGAGCCCGCCGCTGCTGCCGAAGCTGCCGGCGGTGCTGCCCATCCCGGTGCCGTTGGCGTTCTCGGCGCTACCCAGCGTGCCGGAGGAAAGGCCGGGCCCGACCTGCCCGCCGCCGCTGCCGCCGGCAGCCGCGTTGGCGTAGATCTGCGCCAGGTACTTGGCCAGGTCCGACGCCTTGATGTTGCGCACGTCGTAGACATAGAGCTGCGGCTCGTTGCCACCGCCGCGGTCGATCCGCGCGATCCAGTCACCCACTTCCTGCAGGTAGTCCGGCTGCGCGCTGATCACCACCAGCGCGTTGGTGCGCTCGATCGGGATGAAGCGCAGCATGCCGGCAAGCGGGGTGTCGCCCTGTTTGCCGAACATCGCATCGAGCTTGGGCATCAGGTCGGTGACGTTGGCGCGCTGCAGGCTGAACACGCCCACCGACATGCCCTTCAACCAGTCCACGTCGAAGGTGCGCACGGTGCGTGCGTAGTTGTCCAGCTCGGAGGGCGTGCCCGCCAGCACCAGCAGGTTGCGTGACGGGTCGACCAGCAGGATCGCGTCGGGCCGCGCGAACGGCTTGATCAGCTTCTGCATCTGCGAGGCGGAGATGTAGTGCAGCGGAAACAGCCGCGCCTGCATGCCGCCCTGTGGCGCCACCGCGCCCAGGCTCGGCACCAGGCTCCCGGCCACCGCGTTCTTGGCCGGCAGCACCACGTAGCTGCCGTTCTGCCGCACCAGCGCGTTGCCGGTCCAGGACAAGAGCGTCTCCAGCACCGGCAGCGCCTGGCTGGCGTCGATCGGCTCGGAGGTGGAGAAGGAGATGTTGCCCTGCACGCCGGGCACGATGGTGTAGTTCTTCTTCAGGAAGTCGCCCAGGATCGCCTTGACCACCGCCTGCACCGGCTGGTTCTCGAAGTTGAAGGTCACCGCGTTTTCGCCGTGCGCCGGCGGGCGCGGCCGGGCCAGTGCTTGCGGACGTATGAACTGGCCGGTGCCATTGTTG
This sequence comes from Frateuria sp., assembly GCF_035943815.1. Lineage (GTDB taxonomy): Bacteria > Pseudomonadota > Gammaproteobacteria > Xanthomonadales > Rhodanobacteraceae > Frateuria_A. The sequence goes on along the minus strand of NZ_DASZBU010000005.1, from coordinate 89,357 downwards.
ACCTGCGGCGCCGGGTTGCCTTCCTCGGCGGGATTGGCGGCGTTGTTGAGCGGCAGCGGCGCCGGCGCGGGCTTCTCGGTGCCGGCCACGGCCTCCCGCTGCAGGGCATAGTCATCGCGCGGCTGCGGCATGCTGGAGCAGCCGGCAAGCCAGACCATCAGCGCGATCGCGCCGATCCGGAACAGACGGTGCAGGGCTAGGGTGGACATGATTCAGCGTTCTCCTTGATTTGCTCGCGCGGCGGCCTGTTCGGCGCGGCGCTTTTCGATGGCGGCCTTGAGCTGGCGCACGCGCGCGGCCTGGCGCTCGTCGCTGCTCACGTCCACGTTGGCTGGACCGCCGCGCAGGGCGGAGAGGGTGGCGCCGCCGGAGGGCGCTCCGCCTTGGTCCCCGCCGCTGCTTTGCGGGGCGGCCGGAATGGCGCCGGGCTGATCTTCGGTCTTGGCCGGCTCGGGCTCGAGCGCAGGTCGCTGGCCGGGGCCCTCGGGCAATTCGTTAGGCACCGATGAGGCCTCGGCCGGACGCCCGGCCGGTTCCTGGCCGCCGTGCAGCTGTTCGATTGGCGCGCCGACCGGCAGTTGCAACTCGACGCGGCCGCTGGCGGAGTCGAACACCGCCGAACGCGGACGTACCTCGACCAGGGTCCAGCTGCCGTCGGGCAGGCGGGTGCCTTCGCGCACCCGCAGTTCCTGGCCGTTGTCGCCCTCTCGCTTGTTGTGCAACAGGGCCATGCGCAGTGTGGGCGTCACGATGATGCCGGTCAGCTGCATGTCGCCCAGCTGGCCGCCGCCGCTGGCGGCGTGCGCCACCGGCTTGCGGTCCGGATTGAACAGCGGCTGTTGCCACACCGGCGCATAGTGCTCCAGCGGCACCGGCGGGGGCAGCGTGGCGGCGTGCTGTGCCGGCAGCGGCGCGCTCGCGCGCGGCGGCGCCCAGTGCACGCCGCGGCCGATGCCTGCGAGCAGGGCCAGGAACAGCATGCCCAGCAGCAGCACCGCCGCCGCCAGCGGTGCGGTGAGGCGGCGTTGCGCGGCGGCGTTCATGGCGCCTCCCCGTTGTCGGCGCCGTTGTCCGGCGCCGGCGGTGCGGCCACCGGGGTGCGCGCCGGGCGCACGTAGCCGGAGAGCGTGAACTGCACCTCCAGCGACGGCTGGTTGCCCTGCTGCGCGGCGACCGGGTTGCGGTAGAGGCTCAAGTCGTCGACGAACAGGTATGGCGTGCCCTGCTCCAGCGCATTGAGCACCGCCACCAGCGGTTCCATGTCGCAGCGCAGGCTGATGCTCACCGCCGCCTTGCGGTAGGGGCTGTTGTCGTCCTCCGGCGGATTGGGCAGCGGCATCTTCTGGGTGACCTCGCAGCCGCCGCCGGCGGTATGCGTGCCTACCGCGTCGACCACGCGCTGCATCAAGCCGGCCGATGCGGCGCTGGGGTCGGCCTCCGGCAGGAACGCGGCGCTGGCCGCCTGGCCGGCGCCGAGCTCGGCGATGCGCCGCTGCAATTGCGGCTTCTCGGCGATCGCCGCTGCATAGCGGCTTTGCGTGTCGCGCAACTCCGCCATCTGCGCGTCGACCTGGCGCAGCGGCGCCACGAACCACCAGTGGATGAACAGGAAGTACACCAGCGCCAGCGCCAGCAGGAGCAGCAGCACGGCGGCGATGCGGCTGTCGCGCGGCTTGAGCACGAGCTGCCTCATGGCTGCGCCTCCGAGGCGGTCCGGGCCGGCGCGGCCTTGGCGGTCGTGCCGGCCTGGCGCAGTTGCGCGACCATGTAGAAGCGCTCCTTGCCGGTCTGCGGGTCGGGCTGGATGCTGCCCTGGAAATTGGGGTCGCGCATGGTCGTCGAATCCTTCAACGCGTCGATCAGCGCCGCCGCCTGCGGCGCCTGCCCCTGGAAGCCGACCTGGCCGCTGGGGTCGACACTTAGCCGCTCCAGCCAGGCGTTCTGCGGCAGCCGGCGGGTGAGGTCGAGCAGCAGGTCGAGCATGGTGACGCGGGTCTGCTTGCGCCGAACCAGGAAGCTGGCCGCGCCGGCGTTGTCCTGCAGTTCCTGGCGCAGCGCACCGACCTGCTGCGCCTCGGCCTGCATGTCCTCGACCTGCGCCTGCATGGCGGCGAGCGCCTGGGTGCGGTTGCCCAGCCACTGCGCCAGCACCAGCACCAGCAGCAACACGGCGGCTGCGCCGAGGGCCAGGTTGAGCCGCTGGCGCGGGTTGGCGCGGCGCGGCACCCGTGCCGGCGGCAACAGGTTGATGCCGAGCCGGTCGGCGCCTTGCGCGACGTCCACCGCGTCGACCCGGATGCCGGCACCTTCCAGCTCGGCCAGCAGGGGGTCGAGCGCGTCGCGCGGCACCGCCACCAGTTCGGCGAAGAAGCGGCCCGCGGGCGCCGGCGTGTCCAGCTCGATCAGCGCGTAGTACACCTGCTCGACGCGGAAAGGCGTCTGCCGGTCCATCTCGAAGGCGCCCACCTGCTGCAGGTTGTCCGCTGCCGCGCGCGGCAGCAGCAGGCGCCGGCGCAGCGCCGCGGCGGCCGGCAGCAGCAGCGCCAGCCGCAGGTCCTCGCGATCGACCTCGCGGACGGCCGCCGACAACGCAGCCTGTTCGATCGCCGCCTCGGTGCCGCGCGGCCATTGTGCGCGCACCTCCGGCTCGCCTGCGCGGCGCAGTTCCCAGCGGCCGTCGGTGCGCTGCAGCAAGTACCACTGGGCGCCGCCGCCGAACAGCCTGCGCCAGGACGCCGGCAACAGCGCCGCCAGTTCGCCGCCCCACCAAGCGAAGAAGCGCGGCAGCGGCGAGGCGCGCCAGCCACGGCGCAGGCGGTCCAGCTGCGGACGCAGCGATTGCGTTGCGGTCGTCATTCGCGGTCACCCTCCCGCCAGTGCAGCACCGCGTAGGGCTGCGCACCCGCACGCACGCCCTGCAGGCGAACGGTGGCATGCAGCACGGCGCGCGTGCCGTCGGCCATCGTGGCCTCCGAGCGGATACTATGCGTCACCCCATTGCCGGCGAACAGGCCCGCCACGCCCGGGCGGGTCGCCTGCCGCGCGGCGGTCACCTGCGCTACGCGCGCGGGCGTCATGCCGGGGATCGCCGCCAGCGCCAGCGACTGGGCGGTGTTGGGATCGGGACTCTCGCGACCGGACCAGATCGTGATGGCGCCGGCCACCGCGCGATACAGCGCCGGGGTCATGCCTGCCACCTGCTGCAATTCCTCGATGCTGAGGAAGGGCGAATGGCGCGGCTTGTACCCGTTGGCCGTATAGACGTCCAGGCCCACCTTCGTCCCGAGATCGGCGCCGCGCCAGTCGACCACCGCGGCGGCCAGCTTCTGCGCCGCGTCCGGGTTCATGCCGGCGGCGCGGAACAGCCCTTGAAGCACGGCCGGCGAGGCGCTGTTCAAATCCACCTTGCCGCCTTCGTCGACCACGCTCACCCGCACCGTGGCGCCACCGAACGGGAAGGTGTACGGCCGCCCGTCGGCCAGCCAGCGCTGCGGCAGCTGGGTGTCCTGCAGGCCGTAGATGGCCCGCGCCAGGCCGGCCTCGGCGTCGTACTGCGCCTGCGTCTGGGCAAACTGGTAGCGCGCCTGCAGGCCTTCGGAGCGCGCCAGCATGGCGTAGCCGCCGAGCATGATCGCCAGCAGCGTGCAAGCCCACAGAACCACCAGCAAGGCGACGCCGCGCTGGGTATGGAGGCTGCGCGCGTTCACGGCCGGCTCCAGGCGAACACCGGGCCGTCGCGCCCGAGCATCGCGAAGGCACGCTGGTTGGCCGAGGCATCCACGCGCAGCGGCACGGTCAGCTGCGGCCAGTAGCCGGTGCCGGCCAGGCGCAAGTCGATGCGTACCAGCTGCGGCAGGTGATCGCCCTGCGGCCAGCTGGCGCTCCACGAACCCACGCGTCCCTGCGCGTCGAGTCCTCGGTACTGGAAGCCGCCATCGCGCACGTCTTCCAGCAGCACCTGCGGCGGGCCGGGCGGCAACGGCTGCCCACCCGGCGGCAGCAGCGCGAAACGGATTTGCAGGCGCTGCCCGCCCTTGCCGTTGTCCACCAGCTCGAGTGTCTGCGCCTGCGGACCGAGCTTGCCGAGATAGCCCGGCAGCGGCGCCACGAAGCTCATCGAGCGGGCGTCGCCCTTGAAAAAGATCGCTTCGTCGTTGTCGGGATTCTTGGCCAGTTGTTGGGTCATCGCCTGGGCCAGCTCCCGGCGCAGGAAATCCTGCGCCGAGCGCACCGCATCGAGCCGTTCCACCGTCGCGCTGCCCGCGCGCACGCTGTGCGAGGCGGTGCGGATGCCCGAATACACCCCGACCAGCAGCAGCGCCAACAGCACCAGCGCGGCAAGCACTTCCATCAGGCTGAAGCCGCGGATGCGCGATGCGCTCATGCCCCGCTCCCCGCCACCGGCTGCGGGCCACCCACGCGCAGCGTGCTGAAGCGCGCGCTGTAGTGGTGGCCGGCGCTGGTCCACAGCACGTCCAGGTCGAGCCGGTAGAGCTTCAGCGGCGAGGCCGGCGACTGCGGCCGCGGCCCGGCGACGGGCGCTGTCGTTACAGGTTGGAAGGGCTGCACGTTGAGTTGCCAGCGATAGCGCTGGTCGAAGCGGCCGCTGCTGCGGCCGGCACGAATCGGCTCCAGCACGAAAGCGCTGTCGAGCAGGCTGTGCGCCCACATCGCCGCCTGGCTGCGTTCGGCCGAGCGCGCGGTGAGGTTGAGCGAGCTGCCGGCAACGCGCATCAGCGAGGCGAAGGTGATCGCCAGCAGAAGCACCGCGGCGACCACTTCGAGCAGGCTGAAGCCGCGGGCGCGCGAAGTCCTCACGACGTCACCACGCTCACCGCCCCGGTGAGCCACGCCACGTTGACCTGCCAGCGGCGCGCGCCGCGCTGCAGGAGGATGTGGCCGCCGGTGGAACTGCCGTCGGGGAAGAAGCGGATGCGGCCGGTGTGGCCGTCGGGCTGGTCCTCGCGCGCGCTGGTGATGGACAGGCGCATGCCCTTGGGCAGCGCCACCGGCTTGCCGCCGGCGGCGCGGTAGCTGGCGGCCCTGGCGTCCACGTCGAAGGTCTGGTCCTGGCCCTTGACGATGGCCCGCGCGCGCGTGGCGCGCAGCGCGGCGGCGAGCTCGATACTGGCCGCACGCACACGCGCGCTGGCCAGGCCCTGGCTCACCGAAACCGACACCGCCGCTGCGGCGATGCCGATCAACAGGATCACGGCCAGCATCTCCAGCAAGGTGAAGCCGCGGGTGCGCCGCGGGCGCCGGTCGATCGGCAATCGCGCATCGCGCATCGCAGAAGCACGCAGTTGGCCCTCGCGCGCCCTGCCGATTCCCGATTCGCGATTGCCGATTCCCGGCTTCATTGCCAGTTCCCGACATCCTTGCTGTAACCGTCGCCGCCGGGCTGGCCGTCCTGGCCGTAGAAGATCAGGTCGAAGCTGCCGTGTTCACCGGGATACTTGTAGCCGAAGGCATGACCCCATGGGTCGACCAGGTCGGAGGCCTTGGCATACGGCCCCTGCCAGTTCGGCGCGTTGGCCGGCTTGACCGCCAGGTCCTTCAGCTGCGCGGGCGGCGAGCCATTGTCCAGCGCGTAGTTCTCGATCTTCTGGCTGAGTGTGGTCAGCTGCGCCTTGCCGGCACCGTACTTGCCCTTGTCCACGTTCTTGCCGACCTGGGTCACCACCACCGCACCGATGATGCCGATCAGCACGATCACGGCGAGCATTTCCAGCAGCGTGAAACCGCGGGCACGCCGCGCGCGCGCGGAACGGGAAGCGGACCGGGGAAATCGTGCTTGCGCCGATACCGCCGGTTTCCTGTTGCCCATCGCCTGTTCGCTACTGTGATAAGTCATACGCATCTCCAGGTGTTACTGAATGTTCGAGGTCAGGCTCAGGAGCGGCAGCAGGATCGCCGCCATGATGATCGCCACCAGCACCGTCATCACGATGGTCAGCGCCGGCACCAGCGCGGCGAGCAGGCGGTCGATCGCGCGCCTGGATTCGATGTCGAAGGTGTCGGCGACCTTAAGCAGCATGGCGTCCAGTTGCCCGGCCTCCTCGCCCACCTGAACCATCTGCAGGGCCAGCCGTGGGAAGCGCTGCGAGCGCGCCAGCGCGGCGCTCAGGCCCCCGCCGCCCTTGACCTGCTCGGCGGCCTGCGCCAGCGCATCGTCCAGCGCGGTGTTGCCGGTGACCTGGCGGGCGATCCCCAGCGCGGCGAGCAGCGGCACGCCGTTCTTGAGCAGCGTGCCCAGCGTGCGCGCGATGCGCGCGGTCTCGACCTTCAGCAGCAGCGGACCGACCACGCGCAGGGTCAGCAGCCTCGCGTGCCAGGCCATACGCTGCGCCGGATCGCGCAGGCGAGCGCGCCACACCAGCGTCCCGCCCACCAGTACCAACAGGATCAACCACCACCAGGATTGCAGCACACTGCCGATGAACAGCACCGCCCGCGTGATCCACGGGATCGGCACCTGCATGTCTTCGAAGATCGGAACGAACTGGGGCACCACGTAGGCCAGCAGCAGCACCAGCGAGCCGAGCACGCCGATCAGCAGGAAGGCCGGATAGATCAGCGCGTTGACGATCGAGCCGCGCAGCAGCTGTGCGCGCTCCAGATACTCGGCCAGGCGTCGCAGCGTGTCCTCCAGCGAACCGCCCGCCTCGCCCGCGCGCACCAGCGATATGTACAACTTGGGAAAGACGCCGTGCTCCTCGTCCAGCGCCTGCGACAGCGTGGTGCCACCGCGCACGCGGTCGCGCACGCGTTCGACCAGCCGCTTGGCACGCTCGCCTTCGGGCAGCTCCATCAGGATGCCGAGTGCGCGGTCCAACGGCTGGCCGGCACCGAGCAGGGTGGCCAACTGATGGGTGAACTGCGCCAGTTGGTCCCCGGTGAAGGGCCCGCGCTTGAGCAACGCGGCAAGTGCGGAGCCCTCGCCGATTGCGTCGGCGGGTCGCGCGTCCAGCGGCGTATGGCCCTGGTCCTGCAGGCGACCGATCGCCTCCTCCAAACTCGGCGCCTCGATCTGCCCCTCGAGCGCCTCGCCGGCGGCACTGACGGCGCGGTAGCGGAATTGCGCCATGTCAAAGACCCCGCGCGCGCTGCTCCCTCTCCCTTGCGGACAGAGGGCTGGGGTGAGGATCAAAGGCTTGCAGAAAGGCGTAGGCGAAGCGGGCCATGCTTGTGTTCATCAGCGCAAGAGCGGCTCCGTGAAGGGATCGGGCGAGCCCCCACCCTTCATCCCAGCCATCCCTCCACGGGGGGGAGGGCGCAAGGGCATCGGCTCGCGCGGCATCAGCCTTCCTGCGTGACACGCAGCACCTCCTCGAGGGTGGTGACGCCGGCGACGGCCTTGGCGATGCCATCCTCGTACATGGTGCGCATGCCCTCGGCGCGGGCTTGCCGCTCGATCTCGCTGGCGTCGGCGCGCCGCATCACCAGCCGGCGCAGCGGCTCGCTCATCACCAGGAACTCGACGATGGCGCGGCGGCCGCGGTAACCGGTGGGGTTGGCGGCGCTGCTGCCGGGTTTCCACAGGCGGATGGGGCGCTCGTCGGTGTACTTGTCCAGCTCGAATTCGGCGATCACCTCGGGCGTGGGCTCGTAGGGGATCGCCGTTTCCGGGTCCAGCCGGCGCACCAGGCGCTGGGCCAGGATCGCGTTGACGGTCGAGCCGAGCAGGTAATCCTCCACGCCCATGTCCAGCAAGCGCGTGACGCCGCCAGCGGCCGAGTTGGTGTGCAGGGTGGAGAGCACCAGGTGGCCGGTGAGCGCGGACTGGATCGCGATGCGGCAGGTCTCCAGGTCGCGCATCTCGCCGATCATGATCACGTCCGGATCCTGGCGCATGATCGAGCGCAGCGCATTGGCGAAGTCCAGCCCGATCTGCGGCTTGACCTGGATCTGGTTGATGCCTTCGAGCTGGTACTCGACCGGGTCTTCGACGGTGATGATCTTGACGTCCGGCGTGTTGATCCGCGACAGCGCCGTATAGAGCGTGGTGGTCTTGCCCGAACCGGTCGGGCCGGTCACCAGCAGGATGCCGTTGGGCCGCTCCAGCACCTCGACGAAGCGTTTCTCGAACTCGGGCGTAAAGCCGAGCGAGGCGAAATCGAACACCACCGACTCGCGGTCGAGGATGCGCATCACCACCGACTCGCCGTAGGCGGTCGGCACGGTCGACACGCGCAGGTCCAGCTCCTTGCCCTGCACGCGCAGCTGGATGCGTCCGTCCTGCGGCAGCCGGCGCTCGGCGATGTTGAGCTTGGCCATGATCTTGACGCGGCTGATCACCGCCGCCGTGGACGAGGACGGCGGCGCCTCGACCTCATGCAGCACGCCGTCGATGCGGTAGCGCACCTTGAGGCGGTTCTCGAACGGCTCGATGTGCACATCGGAGGCGCGCTGCTCCACCGCGCGCTGCAGGATCAGGTTGACCAGGCGGATCACCGGCGCCTCGGAGGCCAGGTCGCGCAGGTGCTCGACGTCGTCCTCCTCGCTGGCCTCGCCGGCGAGGTTCTCCACGATCGTGCCCATCGCCGAGCGGCCGGTGCCGTAGTAGCGCTCGATCAGGTCGTCGATCTCCGAGCGCAGGCCGATGCGCAGCGCCACCGGCCGTCCGGCGGCCAGCTCGACGGCCTGCAAAGGATAGGGATCGGCCGGATCGGCCACCACCAGCGCCAGGTCGTCCTCGCCCTCGCGCACCGGCACCACGTGCTGCTGCTTGAGGAAGCGCAGGGACAGCTCCGGCTCGGCCGGCGGCATTTCCGGGGCATCGCGCGCGACGAGCAGCGGCACGCCCAGCAATTCGGACCAGGCCTCGGCCAGGTCGCGCTCGGACACCAGCCCCAGCCGCGCCATCAGCGCAGTCAGGGTGCCCTCCGGCGCCTCCTCGTGGAGGCGGCGCGCGCGATGGAGGTCGCTGTCCTTGAGGTTGCCGCGCGACACCAGGAGTGCGCAGACAGCCGCTTCGCGGTCGTCCACGGTGAGCGCCCAGGTAGCCGCCGGCGTTGGAACTGCCGACATGCAGTGTCTCCCGCCAGTCACGCCAACCCGTCAACACCCCCTGCGTCGACGAGAAAACCCATTGGTAGCACATCCCGCGGCCCGGGCGCGAGCACGGGGGCGGGACGCCGCGGAAGGTCGGACTACCATCCCGCCGTCGAGTTCACCGAAATGTGAAGCGGCGGGTACACCGCGGAGCGCCGGCCGCGGCGGTCGCATGCTGGTCCAACGCCACCGTACCGGTGGTCGTGCCGGCGGCTGATGGCGGCGGAGTCCGCCACGCAGTCGGTGGCTTGCCAAACCAAACCGCTTTGCAACAATGCCTGCTTTTGCAGGCCGGCCATGCAGCTGATCGACATCGGCGCCAACCTCACCCACGAGTCCTTCGGGCACGACTTCGCGCAAGTCCTTGCGCGTGCCGCGGAGCAGGGCGTCACGCGGATGGTGGTGACCGGCGCCTCGCGCGAGGGCAGCGAGCAGGCGTTGGCGCTGGCGCAGGGCCACCCGGGCGTGCTGTGGGCCACGGCGGGCGTGCATCCGCACCACGCGATCGACTACGACGAGGCCACCGACGCGCGCCTGCGCGAACTGGCCCTGCTGCCGCAGGTGCGCGCCGTGGGCGAGACCGGGCTGGACTACCACCGCAACTATTCCCCGCGCGAGGTGCAGCTTCGCGTATTCGAGCAGCAACTCACGATCGCCGCGCAGATGGGCAAGCCGCTGTTCCTGCACCAGCGCGACGCGCACGCGGATTTCCTCGCCCTGCTCAGGCGCTACCGCGGCCGCGTGCCGGCGGCGGTGGTGCACTGCTTCACCGACACCCGCGAGGCGCTGCACGACTACCTCGCGCTGGATTGCCATATCGGCATCACCGGCTGGATCTGCGACGAGCGCCGCGGCACCCACCTCAAGCAGTTCGTGCGCGAGATCCCCGCCGACCGCCTGCTGCTGGAAACCGACGCGCCCTACCTGCTGCCGCGCACCGTGCGCCCGCAGCCGAGCCACCGGCGCAACGAGCCGATGTACCTGAAGCACATCTGCGAAGAAGTCGCGCGCGATCGCGGCGAACCGCCAGAGGTGACCGCAGCGAACAGCACGGCGGCAGCCGCCACGTTCTTCGGGCTTTAGCACGCCCTCTCTCCATCCGCGTTGCCGAATTACGTCACGTAACGAAGAGATTGCTAAAGGTTGCTAAAGCCGACGCCTTCCAAGCTACCGCATGCCTCTCCAGCCTCAACTCCCGAGCGACCGCGGTATAGCGGCTGCAGCTCCTCTAAGGGCAAGAGACCCACCCGACAAGGCGAAACGGCGCCAAGCTCTTATCCCTCCCCGGGCTGAGCCAGGTCGTTTCTTTGGTTACTTTCTTTGGGCCAGCAAAGAAAGTGACCCGAGCGCCGAAGGCGATCGGAAGCTCTAAAGCGGCAGAATGCTCGCCAACCTCCCCGCAAGGCCCCGGCCCCTCATCCCAACCCCGAAGGGGAGAGGGAGCCGGCTCAAGGAGGATCAGACGATGCGGCCGACGCGGGTGAAGAACGGCCACCGCACCGTGCGCAGCCGGTCTGGATCGCCCCAGGCTTGCGCCAGCGCCGGCGCCGCCGCGGCCACCGGGTCGACGCCGGTGCGCCCGAGGTAGCGCTGCGTGGCCGACCAGGAACCGAGATAGGCCAGGAACTGGGCCAGGTTCCAGTCCGCGCGCATGCCGAAGCTGGGCGTGTCGACCGGCTCGAACGGAAAAGGCAGCTCGCGGTAGCCGCTGTCCACCAGCGCGCGCTCGGGCGGCCAGTCCCCGCCCAGCGTATCGGCATAGAGCGCCCGTTCCGCCGCATCCACCGCACGGTCCACGCTGCAGTTGCCGTAGCCGCAAACCGCCAGCAGCGCACCCGGCCGGGCGACCCGGCGCACCTCCGCGTGGAAGGCGTCCAGGTCGAACCAGTGCAGCGCCTGCGACACGCTGACCAGGCTCACGCTGCCCGTCGCCAGGCTGCTGTGCTCGGCCGGCTCCACGCGGTAGTCGATGGCCGGATGGGCCGTCGCCTGCGCGACCTGCGTGGCGCTGGGGTCGGTCGCCACCACGCGCTCGAAATGCGCCGCCAGCCCCCGGCTGGCCTGGCCGTTGCCGCAGCCGGCGTCCCAGGCCAGCGCGCAATCCGGCGCCTGGCCGGCCAGCCAGGCGAACCAGTCGTCGGGCGGCAGCGGGCGCGCATCGCGGTAAAGCGCCGCGTGGCCGGAAAAGTGGTCCTTGAAGATGGACATGGGCATTGGGTCGGGGGCGGGATACGCATTATCGCGCAGGCCCGGACACCCCCTGCCCAACCTAGAGCAGGCGACGGGTCTGGCCGGGCGGCAGGCCGTCCAGGGCATAGTCGCCCACCCGCACGCGGATCAGCCGCAGGGTGGGAAAGCCGACCGCCGCCGTCATCCGCCGCACCTGGCGGTTGCGTCCCTCGCGCAGGGTGACGCTGGCCCAACTGGTGGGAATCGCTTTGCGGAACCGCACCGGCGGATCGCGCGGCCACAGCCAGTCCGGTTCGGCCGCATGTTCGGCGCCCGCCGGCAGCGTCGGCCCGTCGCTGAGCACGACGCCTCGGCGCAGGGCGGCCAGCGCTTCGTCGGTGATCGCGCCGTCCACCTGCACCAGATAGGTCTTGGGCATCTTGTGCTTCGGATCGGTCAGCCGGTGCGCCAGCGCGCCCTCGTCGGTGAGCAGCAACAAACCTTCGCTGTCGTGGTCCAGCCGTCCCGCCGGATAGACGTCCTTTTCGCGCACGTAGCCGGCCAGCGTGGGACGGCCGCCGTCGCCGGAGAACTGGCAGAGCACCCCGTAGGGCTTGTTGAGCGCGATCAGCACGGACCTACTGGGACGATCCCGCGTGCGCAGGCGCGGCCGGCTTGACGAAGCGCAAGGTCATGCGGTCGGACTCGCCGATCGCCTGGTAGTCGGCCTTGTCCTGGCTCCCCAGCGCGAACGTGGGCGGCAGTGTCCACACGCCCTTGGGATGGTCGTGATCGTCCTTGGGATTGGCATTGATCTCGCTGCTGCCGTCCAGCACGAAGCCCGCGTCGGTGGCCAGCTTGACGACGTAATCCACGGGCAGGTAGCCGCTGCCCTTGACCTGCTCCAGCGTGGCGCCCTCATCGGCGCGATGGTCGACCACGCCGAGCACGCCGCCGGGCTTGAGCACGGTGAAGAAGGCATTGAACATCGCCGGCGCGTTGCCGGCCATCGCCCAGTTGTGCACGTTGCGGAAGGTCAGCACGCGGTCGGCCGAGGCGGGCGGACCGAGCACCGGCGCCTTCGGATCGAAGGCGACGATCGAGGCATGATCGAACTGCGCGGAATGCGCGGCGAAGAGCTTGCGCAGCGTGTTGTCGTCGTTGCGCGCCTCCGCATCGGCGCTCGGGCGGGTTTCCGCCGCGATGTAGCGGCCGTTGTCGCGCAGCAGCGGCGCGAGGATCTCCGCATACCAGCCGCCGGCGGGAGTGATCTCGATCAGCGTCTGGTCCGGGCGCACCTCGAAGAATTCCAGCGTGGCTTTCGGATGCCGGTAAACGTCGCGCGCGCGGTGGGCGGCCGGCCGCCAGTCGCCGGCGATCACCTGGTCAAGCTGGGCCGCGGTGTAGTCGCTGGCACTGGTCGGCGGCACCAGGGCGTCGTCGGGCTGGTCCTGTGCGCGTGCCGGGCCGGCCAGCAGCGCGGCGGTGCAGAAGGCTGAAAGCAGCAGCGTCTTCATGGTGATCTCCTTGTGGGCCGCGCGTGGGAGCGCTTGGAATTTCAGAAAGGCCGCGGGCAGACCGACTGCAAGCCGTCGATGTGCTCGTGCAGGTCTGGGGCGATACCCTGCCACATCGGGTCGAGTATGAAGTCGATTCCCTCGTGGCGGGCGAGCTTGGCGGCGGGAATGAAATCGGCATCGCCGGCGACCAGCACGATCTGGTCGACCAGCCTCTTGTAGGCGAGCGCGGCGATGTCGATGCCGATCTTCATGTCGACCTGGGTCTGGCGCATGTCCGGTTCGAAATGCTCGTCGCCGAGGTCGGCCCATGCCAGCGTGCCCTCGCGCAGCTGCTGGTAGGCATGGAACCTGAGCTTCCACTCGCCGCGCTCGGCCAGCCGGCCCAGCCTGAGGGCCAGCTTGCGCTGGCGGCGCAGCTGGTCGTGCAGTTCGCGGCGGAACGCCGCTGCGCCCGTGCGCGAAAAGTCGACCGCCTCGCCGCTGAGCGGGCGTACCAGCACCTTCTCCAGCGGCGGGCAGTCGTAGAAGAAGATGCGGTAGAGCGCCTCGCGGGGGCGGTCCAGCGCCTTCAGGTGCTCCAGCGCCATGCCGAACATGGTCTTGGCCACCGTGCGCGCGTCGCTGGCGTCGCGCTCGCCCCATACCTTGCGATAACGGGCAAGGAAAAAGGCGCCGTCGACCAGGATGGCGGTGCGTTGCATGGAATTCCTTCAGGATGCCGAAGCGCGCGCATTCTAGCGGACGGCTTGCGCCCGAATCCTTTCGGCGAACGCGGGAAAGGATCAGGGCCGCAGCGCCGCGTACCGGTCCTTCCTCCGAGCGCGGGTGAAGGATCTAGTAGCGGATCACCGAGCGGATGACCGTGCCCGCATGCATCGCGTCGAACGCTTCGTTGATGCGCTCCAGCGGCAGCTCCTGGCTGACCATCTCGTCGATGCGGATCTCGCCGGCCAGGTAGCGATCCACGTAGCCGGGCAGCTGCGAGCGGCCCTTGACGCCGCCGAAGGCCGAGCCGCGCCACACGCGCCCGGTCACCAGGTGGAACGGCCGCGTGCGGATCTCCTGCCCCGCGCCGGCCACGCCGATGATGATCGACTCGCCCCAGCCCTTGTGGCAGCACTCCAGCGCCGAGCGCATCACCTCCACGTTGCCGATGCACTCGAACGAATAGTCCACGCCGCCGCCGGTGAGCTCGACGATCACCTGCTGGATGGGCGTGTCCGGATGGTCCTTCGGGTTGACGAAGTCGGTCGCGCCGAGCATGCGCGCCATCTCGAACTTGGACGGATTGGTGTCCACCACCACGATGCGCCCGGCCTTGGCCATCACCGCGCCCTGCACCACCGACAGGCCGATGCCGCCCAGCCCGAACACCGCCACGCTGGCGCCCGGCTCGACTTTCGCCGTGTTGAGCACCGCGCCGATGCCGGTAGTGATGCCACAGCCGAGCAGGCAGACCTTCTCCAGCGGCGCGGCCCGGTCGATCTTCGCCAGCGCGATCTCCGGCAGCACGGTGTACTCGCTGAAGGTGCTGGTGCCCATGTAGTGGCGGATCGTCCGGCCGTCCTTGGAAAACCGCGAGGTGCCGTCGGGCATCAGGCCCTGGCCCTGGGTGGCGCGGATGCGCTGGCACAGATTGGTCTTGCCCGAGCGGCAGTATTCGCAGGTGCCGCACTCGGGCGTGTACAGCGGAATGACGTGATCGCCCACGGCCAGCGTGGTCACGCCCTCGCCGACCTCCTCGACGATGCCGCCGCCCTCGTGGCCCAGGATCGCCGGGAACAGGCCTTCCGGATCGGCGCCGGAAAGGGTGAATGCGTCGGTGTGGCAGACACCGGTGGCGACGATGCGCACCAGCACTTCGCCGGTCTTGGGACCGGCCACGTCCACTTCCTCGATCGACAGCGGCTTGCCTGCCTCCCAGGCGACGGCGGAGCGGGACTTCATGATGTGGATTCCGGCAGCCGGGGGAACGGCGATGATGCGCCCTCGCGTGCGCGCAACGGAAGGTCCGGCGGACATCCCGGCTGCGCACAGGCCAGGTTTTCATTGCAGTAGCGTTCGGCTTCGGCCATCACCCATTGGCGGAACACCGCCAGTCCCCCGTGCTCCTCCGAGCGCGGCGGATAGACCAGCCAGTAGGCTTCCTCGGTCGGCATGAAACGCTCGCCCAGCACCACCAGCCGCCCCGCGTGGATCAGCGAGCTGGAGGTGACCATGCGGCCCAGCGCAACGCCCAGCCCTTCCAGTGCCGCATGGCGCAGCGCGTCGGTGCTGTCGAACTGCGCCACATAGCGCCGGGGCAGCTCGCCACCGACGAACGCAAACCAGTCGCGCCAGCGGTTGGAGGGATCGCCCAGCAGCGGCCAGGCCAGCAGATCGTTCGGGTCGGTGCCCGCCATGCGCGCGACCAGTTCGGGCGTGGCCACGGGCGCCAGCCATTCGCCGAACAGCCTTTCGCAGCGCAGGCCCTCCCACTGACCGCGACCGTAGCGCAGGCCCACGTCCACCGGCTCGCGATCGAAATCGACCAGCGTTGAACTCGATTGCAGGTTCAGTTCGAGCTCCGGGTGCGCCGCCACCAGGTGCGGCAGGCGCGGCAACAGCCAACTGGACATGATCCCGGAGCTCGCGCTCAGCGTGAGCGAGTCGTGCCGCCGCTCGCGGTAGCGCGAAAGCGCATGCTCGATGCCGTCGAAATGCCCGGCTACCGCTTCGAGCAGGCTGCATCCTTCCACCGTCAGCGTGACGCCGCGAGGCCCGCGCTCGAACAGGCGCCGGCCCAGGCGGTCCTCCAACTGGCGGATCTGGTGGCTCAGCGCGCTGACGGTGAGGTTGGCCTGCGCCGCCGCGCGAGAGAGGTTGCCCAGGCGGGCGACCCGCACGAATTGCTGCAGCAGGCCCAGCGGGATCTGGCTCATCGGGCGCTCCGGCGCTACAGGCGGCGTTGCGGCAACTGCACGTAACGCGGCGCGGAAAGGTCGGCTGCCGAGCGGCCGGCGTAGACCGCGTAGCGGCCCGCGTGGATCACCCAGCGCTGCGTCGCGGTGTCGAACCCGGCCAGCAGACGCGGCTCCAGTTCGACGCTTACCTCACGCGACTGCCCCGGCGCCAGCACCACCTTGCCGAAGCCGGCCAGCCGCCGCACCGGCGAGCCGGGCACCTGCACGTAGATCTGCACCACGTCCGCACCGTCGCGCTTGCCCGTATTGCGCACGGTCACGCGCGCGCGGGGCCGGCCGTCATGCATCTCCACCACCGGCTCGCCATGGGCGAAGCGCGTGTAGGAAAGGCCGAAGCCGAACGGGAACAGCGGCTCGCGGTGCGTGCGCTGGAACCAGCGGTAACCGACGTCGGCGCCTTCGATGCCGTAGTCGACGCTGGTCGCTGCGGAGGTGCCTGCCGTGGCGCCCGGCAACTGTGGCCGCGGCAACTGGTCCAGTGCGCGCGGCCAGGTGATCGGCAACCGGCCGGACGGGTCGACCTTGCCGAACAGCAGGTTCGCGATGGCCACGCCGCCGGCGCTGCCCGGATACCAGGCCTGCAGCACGGCGCCCACGCGATCGAGCCATGGCATCGCCACCGGGCTGTTGGTCTCCAGTACCACCACCGTATGCGGGTTGGCCCGGGCGACCGCATCCACCAGCGCATCCTGGTTCCCCGGCAGCCTGAGGTCGGCCGCGTCAAAGGACTCGGCCGCCCACTGCGTGACGAACACCACCGCCACCTGCGCGTGCGCGGCCAGTGCCGCTGCAGCGGCCACGTCGTCGCCGCTGGCGAAGTCCACCTTCGCTCCGCCGGCGAGGGCCTGGATCGCGGCCAGCGGTGCGGACGGATCGAACGTCACCGGCCCCGGCCAGGTCGCCGGCTCCAGGCCCGGCACCGCATTGCCGCCATACGGCGTCACCATCGAGGAGCCGCCACCGGCCATCACGCCCTTGTCGGCATGGCCGCCGATCACGGCGACGGACTTCAGGTCGCTTGCCAGCGGCAGCAACGCATCCTGGTTGCGCAGCAGCACCGCGCCGGCCTCCAGCGTGTGCTGCGCCACCGCCAGGTGGGCCTGCCGGTCGATCGGGCCCGGCTGCGGGGGATGGTCCATCAGGCCTACCGCGAACATGCTGCGCAGGATGCGCTCGACCATGTCGTCCAGCCGCGCCTGGCTCACCTCGCCGCGCGCGACTGCCTGTTCGAGCGGCTTGCCGAAATAGACCTCCTTGTCGAACGCCTCGGCGGCCGATTCCTGGTCGAGCCCGGCATTGGCGGCCTTTGCCGCGCTGTGCACGGCGCCCCAGTCGGACATCACGTAGCCGGGAAAGGCCCAGTCATGCTTGAGCACCTGTTCGAGCAGGAAGCGGTTCTCGCAGGCCCAGTCGCCGTTGACCTTGTTGTAGGAACACATCACCGAGCCGGGCTTGCCCCGCTCGATGGCCAGTTCGAAGGCGAGCAGGTCCGACTCGCGCATGGCCTGCTCGCCGATGCGCGCGTCGATGGTGTTGCGCGCGGTTTCCTGGTCGTTGAGCGCGAAGTGCTTGACGGTGGCAAGCACGTGCTGGTCCTGGATGCCTCGCACCGCGGCGCCGACCATCGTGCCGGCCAGCAGCGGGTCCTCGCCCGCGTACTCGAAGTTGCGCCCGTTGCGCGGATCGCGCTGCAGATCCATGCCGCCGGCCAGCAGCACGTTGAAGCCCTTGCGCCAGGCCTCGTTGCCGATCATCGCGCCGCCGGCATAGGCCACCTGCGGGTCCCAGCTGGCCGCGGTGGCCAATCCTGCGGGGAGCGAGGTGGCGCCATCGCCCGGGCGCACGTTGATCGGGTTGGCCACGCCCAGGCCGGCATCGCTCAACTGCTGCGCGGGGATACCCAGCCGCGGGATGCCGGCGACGTAGCCGGCCGAGCCGAGGGCACCGGCCGGTTTGGCCAGGCCATGCGCCGGGTCGGGCTCGCCGAACGCGCTGCGGATGAGCTGGAATTTCTCCGCCTGCGTCATCTGGCCGAGCAGGGCGTGCGCACCGGCGTCGGGGGAGGTGGACGGGCCGGTCGGGGCCGGCGATGCCGCGGCGGCGGCGGTGGCCATCAGGCCGAGGGTGAACAGGCCCAAGAGAAACCGGCTCGGGGTGAAAGGGGCGCGGCGCGGCGCCCTCCAGCGGATGCCTTTCATCAGTGCTCCTCCTCGCCAGGTAGGTGGCCTGCCACAGCGCGGCGGCAGCTCGGTTCAACACCCTTACCCTTGAATTCCGGTCAAGGCTGACTTGCGAATATATCGCTTTTTGGCCGCTAGCCCACGGCGTACCTTGAGCGCACCCCAAGGCAACACCCCCACCGGAGTCCATCCATGAAACCGCTCTGGAAGCAGTTGCTGTACCTGCACGGCCACGCCCTCCCTGCCACGGAACTGCGCTGGCGCGAAGATGCGCCGGCAACGCGCGGCCGCCGTGCACCCACCGCCAAGCCGGTAGCGCCGATGCTGCGCTGGCGCGCGGTGGTGCGCGCCGCGCTGATCGGCTAATCCCACGCAGTCCGGGACGTTGCCCTGGTGAGTCACGCACCAGGGCAACGCTTGATTCCCTGCGGCGCCGCTCCATCTGCGTAAGGATCCCCGCTGCGACAGGAATCCCCATGCAACTGCGTCCGCTAGGCCGCTCGCCGCTCTCCATCGCCCCGCTCGCCTTCGGCGGCAACGTGTTCGGCTGGAGCGTGGACCAACCGCGCGCCTTCGAACTGCTCGACGCCTTCGTCGATGCCGGTTTCAACCTCATCGATACGGCGGACGTCTATCCGGCCTGGGTGCCAGGCAACCGGGGCGGCGAGTCGGAGGCGATCATCGGCCGTTGGCTCAAGGCCAGCGGCAAGCGCGACAAGGTGGTGATCGCCACCAAGGTGGCCAAGTGGGCCGAGCAGCCGGGCCTGTCGCCGGTCAACATCCAGCAGGCGGTGGAAGGCTCGCTCAGGCGCCTGCAGATCGACTGCATCGACCTCTACCAGGCCCACGAGGACGACGCCTCGGTGCCACTGGCCGAGACACTCGGCGCGTTCGGGCGGCTGATCGAGCAGGGCAAGGTGCGCGCGATCGGCGCCTCGAACTACACCGCCGACCGCTTCGCCGAGGCGCTGCGGATGTCGGCCCAGCACGGCCTGCCGCGCTACGAGTCGCTGCAGCCCGAGTACAACCTGCTGCGGCGCGCCGGCTACGAGCGCGAGCTGGAGCCGTTGGTGCGCCGCGAGCAGGTCGGCGTGATCAGCTACTACGCGCTGGCCAGCGGCTTCCTCTCCGGCAAGTACCGCAGCGAGGCGGACCTGGCCAAGAGCAGCGCACGCGGCGGCGCGGCCAAGCGCTTCCTCAACCCGCAAGGCTTGCGCGGGCTCGCCGCGCTGGACGGGGTCGCCGCTGCGCACCATGCCTCGCCCGCGCAGGTGGCGCTGGCCTGGCTGATCGCCCGCCCCGGCCTCACCGCGCCGATCGCCAGCGCCACCAGCGTGGCGCAGTTGCACGAGCTGCTGGGCGCGGTGCGGCTCTCGCTGGCGCCGGATGAGATCGCGCAGCTGGACCTGGCCAGCGCGGAAGCCTGAGTCTTCAGCCGCCGGATGCGGGCTTGGCGGGTGACGCTTCGCCCGCATCCGGCCCTACGTCGTCCGGCGCCTCGATCGTGGCGCCGTCCGCCCGCAGCGCCTGCAGGTAGGGGCCCGGCCGCAGCAACTCGTCGATCGGCAGCAGGGCGAAGGTCTGCTGGTGGTTAGCGAGCGCCTCACGCGCGGCGGCGACCCAGGTGGCGACGACTTTCGCCGGCACGTCGGCCACGCCCAGCTGGCGGGCGAACCCGGCCGCCGAGAGCGCCTGCACGCAGGCATCGCGCGCCTGGCTGTCGGGCATGCCCCGCAGCGCCTCGATGTCGCCGATGGCCCAGGCATCGGCGCGCGCGCTCATCGTCGGCAGGTCGTGCTCGACGCTGTCGAGCGTGCGCGCGAAGCACTCCACGTCCTGCGGCCCGGCCTTGCGGAAGGCCTTGAGCGCGTCGCGCGGATGCTCGATCACCACCTTGTAGTCGGCGTGGATGCGCGGCACGCCGTGTTGTTCGGCCAGCGCATCGACCGCGTTGCGCACGCCCGCATCGCCGGTGAGGCCGTAGGCCTTGCGGGCGCGCTTCTCCAGCTCCATCGCGGCGAACATGGGCCGCCAGCGCTCGATGCCGTTGTCGTGGCCGATGAAGCGCGCCTTGAGCGCCTGCCAGCGCTGGTACAGCGGCGCGGGCAGCACCTCTTCCAGGCGCCGGCCATCCTCGTTCTTGCGCGCCGCATAGGCGGAGGGCAGCAGGAACAGCTTGGCGAAGAAACCCGCCTTGACCTCGAAATCGGCGTGCGGCGGCTCGAGCAGCTCCTGCGAGCCGGCGATCGCCGCGGCTACCTCGTCCGAGCGCCACTGCACCTGGGCGGGCATCGCCGGCACCAGGCCCAGCACCCACATCACGTGACCGTTACGGCTGACCTTCCACAGGCCAGGCCCGGGCTGCACGCCGCTGACCGAGACCGCCGGCAGGTCCACCGCATGCACGGTGGACGCAGCGGCCGGCACCGACTGCGCGTGCAACGACGCACCGCCGGCCAGCGCCAGCATCAACCCCAGCGCCAGCCAGTGGCCCCGCATGCGCTACTTGTCCAGCTTGGCGAGCGCGGCGTTGAAGCTCGCGCTGGGCCGCATCGCGGCGCCGGTGCGCGCAAGGTCCGGGTGGTAGTAGCCGCCGATGTCCACGCGCTTGCCCTGCGCGCCGTTCAACTCGGCCACGATGGTTGCTTCGTTGTCGGCCAGCGCTTTCGCCAGCGGCGCGAAGGTGGCCGCAAGCTGCGTGTCCTCGTCCTGCGCGGCCAGCGCCTGCGCCCAGTACAGCGCCAGGTAGAAATGGCTGCCGCGATTGTCCAGCTCCCCGACCTTGCGCGCGGGCGACTTGTTGTTGTCCAGGATCTTGCCGTTGGCCTGGTCCAGCGCCTTGGCCAGAACGGCGGCGCGCCGGTTGCCGTAGCGCTCGGCCAGATGCTCGAAGGAGGCGGCCAGTGCGAGGAACTCGCCCAGCGAGTCCCAGCGCAGGTAGTCCTCGTCCAGGAACTGCTGCACGTGCTTGGGCGCCGAGCCGCCGGCGCCGGTCTCGAACAGGCCGCCACCGGCCATCAGCGGCACGATCGAAAGCATCTTGGCGCTGGTGCCCAGCTCCATGATCGGGAACAGGTCCGTGAGGTAGTCGCGCAGCACGTTGCCGGTCACCGAGATGGTGTCCTGGCCCTTGCGGATGCGCTCAAGCGAAAAGGCCATCGCCTCGACCGGTGGCAGGATGCGGATGTCCAGGCCCGCGGTGTCATGCTCCTTGAGGTAGCGCTCGATCTTGGCGATCAGCTGCGCGTCGTGCGCGCGCTGGGGATCCAGCCAGAACACGGCGGGCGTGGAGCTCAGGCGCGCGCGGCTGACGGCGAGCTTGACCCAGTCGCGGATCGCCGCGTCGCGGGTATTGCACATGCGCCAGATGTCGCCGGCCTCGACCGCGTGCTCGAACAGCGCGCGGCCGTCCTGGTCGGTCACGCGCACCGTGCCGGCGGCAGCGACCTGGAAGGTCTTGTCGTGCGAGCCGTACTCCTCGGCCTTCTGCGCCATCAGGCCCACGTTGGGCACCGAGCCCATGGTGGCCGGGTCGAACGCGCCGTGCGCCTTGCAGTCCTCGATCACCGCCTGGTAGATGCCGGCGTAGCAGCGGTCGGGGATCAGCGCCGCGGTGTCCTGCAGCTGGCCTTGCGCGTTCCACATTTTCCCCGAGTCGCGGATCATCGCCGGCATCGAGGCGTCGACGATCACGTCGGAGGGGACGTGCAGGTTGGTGATGCCCTTGTCCGAGTTGACCATCGCCACGGCCGGGCGCTTTGCGTACTCGGCCTGGATGTCGGCCTTGATCGCCGCCTGCTTGTCTTCCGGCAGCTGGGCCAGGCGCGCGTAGAGGTCGCCGATGCCATTGTTGGCGTCGAAGCCGATCTGCTTGAGCTCGGCCGCGTGCTTGTCGAGCACGTCCTTGTAGAACTCGCCCACCACCACGCCGAACATGATCGGGTCGGAGACCTTCATCATGGTGGCCTTCAGATGCAGCGAGAACAGCACGCCGTCGGCCTTGGCGCGCGCGATCTCGGCGCCGATGAAACGCGCCAGCGCGGCGCGGCTCATGACCGCTGCGTCGACGATCTCGCCCGCCTGCACGGCGACCTTCTCCTTGAGCACGGCGGCCGTACCGTCCTTCGCGAGCAGCTCGATCTTCAGGCTGCCGGCCTTGTCCATCGTGGCGGACTGCTCGCTGCCGTAGAAGTCGCCGCCGTCCATGTGCGCCACGCGCGTCTTCGAGTCGGCGCTCCACGGGCCCATCTTGTGCGGGTGCTTGCGCGCGTAGTTCTTCACCGAGGCCGGCGCACGGCGGTCCGAATTGCCCTCGCGCAGCACCGGGTTGACCGCGCTGCCCTTGACCTTGTCGTAGCGCGCCTTGACGTTGTACTTCTCCACGTCGCCGTGCGGCTCGTCCGGGTAGTCCGGCAGCGCGTAGCCCTGCGCCTGCAGCTCCTTGATCGCGGCCTTGAGCTGCGGCACCGAAGCGCTGATGTTGGGCAGCTTGATGATGTTGGCCTCTGGCGTGGTGGCCAGCTGGCCGAGCTCGGCCAGGTCGTCGGCGATCTTCTGGTCGTCCCTCAGGTACTCGGGAAACTGCGACAGGATGCGCCCGGCCAGCGAGATGTCGCGCGTCTGAACCTCGATGCCCGCCGTATGCGCGAACGCCTGCACGATCGGCAGCAGCGACTGGGTCGCAAGGAAGGGCGCTTCGTCGGTCAGCGTGTAGATGATCTTCGGGCTATCGGACACTTCGGGACCTCTCGCAGGCGTGGAGCCGCGCCGCTCCAGGCGGCCGGCGGGAACGGACAAGAGCGGTGCGCGGCATGCGCGGAATCGGACGCTCTCGGAATGTGGGCCCACCAGGACTCGAACCTGGAACCAAGGGATTCGCGTGGCCCGGAGGTTTCCCGCCGGCGCGGACTATCTCTTCGCCCTCCGTCCAGCCGGTGGCATGGACGGGTGGGGCGCGGGACGCTCTAGCCTGTGATCAAGGGCACTTCATAGCCCCCAGGTAGTCTCTGCACCTTCCGGCGGTGTACCGCCGGCTTGGCTCAGGGTTGCCACCGGCCATGCCGCTGAGGTTTCCCTGAATTCATCCCGTTCCCGTCCGCGCATTACGGCGCGGCGGCACCTTTCGATGAGTCCCCTGCTCTAACCATTGAGCTATAGGCCCGTGGTGGCGATGGTACTTGGGGTGGGGTGGGGATGGGTAGGCGGGGGACGGCGGTTCGGCTCGCGGTAAGCCTGAAAAACTTCGCCCGGAACCTTCGTTCTCCGAGGGAACAAACGACGACGCCCGCGCGGGGCGGGCGTCGTGGCGGTGCTTAGGATCGCGCTTACTCGAGGTCGAGGAACGAGCGCAGCTGCTCCGAGCGGCTCGGGTGGCGCAGCTTGCGCAGCGCCTTGGCCTCGATCTGGCGGATGCGCTCGCGGGTGACGTCGAACTGCTTGCCTACTTCCTCGAGGGTGTGGTCGGTGTTCATGTCGATGCCGAAGCGCATGCGCAGCACCTTCGCTTCCCGCGGGGTTAGGCCGGCCAGCACGTCCCGCACGGTCTCCATCAGGCCCGTCTCGGTCGCCGACTCGATCGGCGAGGAGGCGTTGGTGTCCTCGATGAAGTCGCCCAGGTGCGAGTCCTCGTCGTCGCCGATCGGGGTCTCCATGGAGATCGGCTCCTTGGCGATCTTGAGCACCTTGCGGATCTTGTCCTCGGGCATCTCCATCTCCTTGGCCAGCTCCTCCGGCGTCGGCTCGCGGCCGAACTGCTGGAGCATCTGGCGGGAGATGCGGTTCAACTTGTTGATCGTCTCGATCATGTGCACCGGGATGCGGATGGTGCGCGCCTGGTCGGCGATCGAGCGGGTGATCGCCTGGCGGATCCACCAGGTGGCGTAGGTCGAGAACTTGTAGCCGCGGCGGTATTCGAACTTGTCCACCGCCTTCATCAGGCCAATGTTGCCCTCCTGGATCAGGTCCAGGAACTGCAGCCCGCGGTTGGTGTACTTCTTGGCGATGGAGATCACCAGGCGCAGGTTCGCCTCGACCATTTCCTTCTTGGCGCGGCGGGCCTTGGCCTCGCCGATCGACATGGCGCGGTTGATTTCCTTGATGTCGGTCAGCGGCAGGAACAGCTTCTTCTCGATCGCGGCGAGCTTGTCCTGCTCGGCGTCGATCGACTCGCGGTGCGTCTTGATGTTGGGCGACCACTTCTGGCGCTTGCGCGAGAGCTCGGCGGCCCACTCGGCATTGCCTTCGTTGCTCGGGAAGGTCTTCAGGAACTCGGCCTTGGGCATCTTCACCTGCTTGACGAAGATGTCCATCAGCACACGCTCGTGGTGGCGAATGTCGCCCACCACTTCGCGCAGCTTGCGTACGAAGCTGTCGATCAGCGCGGACGGCAGCTTGAGCTTCAGGAACTCCTCGGCCATCTGGTCGCGCAGCTTGACGATCTTCTTGTCGGTGATGCCGGTGGCCTTGGGCGCGGCCTTCTGGAACTTGGCGTAGTAGTCGCGCAGGAGCTCCATGCGGCGCTTGACCTCCTCCGGATCCGGACCGGTCGGGCCGGCCTCCTCTTCCTCGGCGGCCTCGACTTCCTCTTCCTCTTCCTCGTCGGCCTCGCTGTCGACCGCATTGGCCGCCGCTTCCTCGGCTTCGGCCAGGGCGGCGTCGGCGGCCTGCTCCAGGTCGGCGAAGCCGGCCAGGATCTCGGACAGGCGGCGCTTGCCGTCCAGGTGCTGGTCGTACTCCTCCAGCAAGAGCTCGATGGTCAGCGGGAAGCTGGCCAGCGCGGTCTGCACCTGCGCCAGACCCTCCTCGATGCGCTTGGCGATGGCGATCTCGCCTTCGCGGGTGAGCAGCTCCACCGTACCCATCTCGCGCATGTACATGCGCACCGGATCGGTGGTGCGGCCCACTTCGGCGTCGACGGCCGAGAGCAGCGCGACCGCTTCCTCGGCGGCCGCCTCGTCGTCGGTGCCCGAACCGGGGGCGTTGTCGGCCAGCGGGTCGGCGTCCGGCGCGGCGTCGTGCACCTCGATGCCGACGCCCTTGAGCACCGCCATGATGTCTTCGATCTGCTCCGGATCGACAATGTCGTCGGGCAAGTGGTCGTTGATCTCGGCGTACGTCAGGTAACCCTGTTCCAGGCCCTTGGAGATGAGCGCCTTGATTTCAGACTGTTGCTCGGGAGCTTTGTTGTTCATACCTACCGCCGGGATGCAGGAACCGATCAGTATAGCGATGTGGCGCTTTTTTGACCAGTTCGGGAGTGAAAAAATTCATCGGCCGCCTACGCAAAAATCGCGCCAGATGGGCGTTTGCGCAGTGGGCCAGCTTGTTCGTGGAGGGCGCTTGTGCTGCTCATGGCACGTCGAGCCAGAAGGTGACGGGGCCGTCGTTGACTAGCCGAACTTCCATATGGGCGCCGAAGCGCCCGGTTTCCACCCCTCCGGCGTGCGTTGCCCGAGCCAGTTCCACCAGGCGCTCGAACCAGCGCCGTCCGTGCTCTGGCGGGGCGGCGGAGGTGAAGCTCGGCCGCATGCCCGAGCGGGTATCGGCGGCCAGCGTGAACTGACTGACCAGCAGCAGGCCGCCGCCGGTGTCGGCCAGCGAGCGGTTCATGCGCCCGGCTTCGTCGGCGAACACACGGTAGCCGAGCAGGCGTTCCAGCATCCGCCTGGCCTGCGCCTCGCCGTCGGCGGGCTGCACCGCCACCAGCGCCAGCAGCCCCGGGCCGATCGCGCCCACGCACTGATCCTCGACCACCACGCTGGCGGACTGCACGCGCTGGATGAGGCTGATCATGCCGGGGGTA
Organism: Frateuria sp.; assembly: GCF_035943815.1. Lineage (GTDB taxonomy): Bacteria > Pseudomonadota > Gammaproteobacteria > Xanthomonadales > Rhodanobacteraceae > Frateuria_A. Next base: position 63,670 of record NZ_DASZBU010000005.1, on the reverse strand, counting down.
ACGTCCGCAGGGCGTCCCTGCAAGAATACGGGATGGTCCGTCCTTAGCGGCAGGCCCGCCGTTCCCTTGATCGCCGCAGAGAGCGGCCCGGACCCCACGCCGACGATGCGCCCCGACGTCTACTTGCTCTATCTCGCACTACGCCTGCTGGGCCTGCTGCCGTTGCGGTGGCTGCAGGGCGCGGGTGCGCTTTTTGGCCGTCTGTTGCGATGGCGGCGGGGCCGCACGGCGCACGTCACCGCGGTCAACCTGTCGATCGCGCGGCCGGGACTTGCGCCTGCGGCCCGGGCGGCGCTGCTCCGCGAGGTGATGGCCGAGGGCGGCAAGTCGGGCGCGGAGATCGTCAAGGTCTGGGGCGCCGGCGCCGAAAGGGCGCTGGGGCTGGTGCGCGAGGTACGTGGCGGCGACCTGCTGGATGCGGCGCTGGCCGAGGGCCGCGGCGTGATCATCGCCGCGCCGCACCTGGGCTGCTGGGAGCTGCTCAACTACTGGCTGTGCAGCCGCACGCCGATGGCGATCCTCTACCGCCCGCCGCGGTTCCCAGCGGTGGAGCAGCTGCTGCGCAAGGTGCGCGGCGCGCTGGCGCCGGAGCAGGTGCGGGCCGAGGGCGCCGGCGTGCGCGCGCTGTACAAGCGGCTCGCCGCCGGCGGCGCGGTGGGCATTCTGCCCGACCAGAAGCCGCGCGCCGGCGAAGGCGAGTTCGCGCCGTTCTTCGGCCGCGACGCCCTGACCATGGTGCTGCTGCCGCGGCTGGCGTCGCGCACCGGAGCCGCCGTGCTGTTCGCCTTCGCCGAGCGGTTGCCGCACGGCGCGGGCTTCCGCATCCACCTGCTGCCGGCGCCCGCGGGGCTGGACGATGCCGATCCGCGGCAGGCCTGCGCGGCATTGAACCGTGGCGTGGAGGCCTGCGTCGAGGTCGCGTTCGCGCAATACCAATGGCATTACCGGCGCTGGTCGGCCCACGGCCTGCCCAATCCGTACGACGGACGCGGATGATCCTTCCCCGGCGTCCGCGGGGAAGGATCCCGAGGGAAAAGCCGAGGCCGTTCGTCCCGCCCTATTCCCGCTCCAGCCGCCGCAGGAACACGGACATCTCCTTCTCCGCCTGCTTGTCCCCGCGCTGGCTGGCCACCGCGATGCCCTGGCGCCAGGCCGCGGCCGCGGCCTCGTGGTCGTCCATCGCCAGGCAGGCCTTGCCGAGCAGCTTCCACGCCGCCGAGTAGCCGGCGTCGAAGTCGAGCGCACGGCGCAGTTCGGCCGCGGCCTCGGCCGGCTGGCCTTCACCGAGCAGGGCGTTGCCGAGCGAGAACCTGAGCAACGCCCCGTCGCGCGGCCCACCGCATTGCGCGCGCAGGCCGGCGATCAGCGCGACGTTCACGGCAGCGGCCGGTAACGGCCGTCGGTGCCGGGATAGATGCGCGTGGGCTGGGCCGGTTCCGGCGGGCGCTGGCCCATGCGCAGATCGGCCAGCGTGGCAGCCGGCCAGACCACCAGCCAGGAGGAGCGGAACGGCTGCACCAGCAGCGGATAACGCAGCGCGTCGGCATCGAGCTTGCCCGGATGCGTCACGATCAGGCCGTCCGGATGGGTGCGGGCGAAGGCCTCGACCGCCGCGTCACCCTGCAGCTCGGTGATCGGATTCTCCAGCCGGCCGGCGAAGTGGAACTGGCCCTCGTACACGCCCGTGAAGCCGATCGCGCGGTTCTGCGCGTCGGCCGCGTGCAGCAGGCGGGTGGCCGGCGTGAGGTCGTAGCGCGGCCACAGCGTCAGGGTGAACAGCGTGTTGACCGCCAGCGTGCCGAGCAGTCCGGCGAACGCCAGCCGGCGCATCTCGCCGCGGCCACGCAGCAGCAGCAAGCCACCCAGCAGCAGGAATACCACGCTGAAGAAGCGGCTGTAGGGAGCGGTGGTCTCGAACCAGTCGCCGTGCAGGCGCCCGGCGCGCACCAGCCAGGGCAGCACGAACAGGAACACCGCGAAGGCGATGCCGCCCAGCGCCAGCGGCCAGGTGCCCAGCCAGCCGTTGTAGGCCAGCGGCGGACGCCGCTCGCGCAGCAATGCGACCGCCCCGGCCACCAGCAGCACCGCGCCGGCGAACTCCGGCAGCGGGTAGTACAGCTGCTTGCCGCTGATCAACGAGAAGGTGAGGAACACCGGCATTACCCAGCACAGCGCGAAACGCACGCCCGCATCGAGTGGCCGCCGCAGCAGCGCCAGCGCCACCCAGGCTCGCGGCCAGCCGCTGAAGGGGAACAGCAGCAGCGGCAGCGCCACCAGGTACCACCACACCGGGCGGGCATGGTCGAAGGCGTTCACCACGCGGCCGGCGGTCTGGGTGAAGAACAGCCGCTGGCGGTAGGCCTCGCCGCCACTGAAGCCGGCCGGCAGCGCCCAGGCCAGCAACATCGCGAAGCCGAGCAGGAAGGCGAGCAGGCCGCCGCCATACCAGCGCGCGCGGTTCCGGTTCGCCCAATCGTTCCACAACGGACCGAGCAGCCACGGGAACACCACGTGCAGGGCCATCACCGGACCCTTGGTCAGCAGGCCCAGCCCCAGGCAGATGCCGAACAGCCACCAGCGCGGCTCCTCCCGCGAGGGCGTGCGCGTCAGGCACAGCAGCGCCGCCAGCACCCACACCGCCAGCAGTACGTCGTACATCACCTGCAGGCCGAACAGGAAGGCGTAGGACAGCGCCAGCAGCATCCACGGCGACGCCCTGGCCACCCACGGCCGATCGGGGAACAACCGCCGCGCCAGCGCCGCCAGCAGCACCAGCTGGCTGCCGCCGAAGACCACCTCCAGCACGCGCGGCCAGACGTCGTTCACGCCGAAGGCGAACCAGCCGGCCTGGATCATCCAGAACAACAGCGGCGCCTTCTCGCTGTACGGCACACCGTTGTTGTAGGGCACCAGCCAGTGGCCGTGCGCCCACATCTCCCAGGCCACCGCCAGCGTGCGCGTCGAATACAGCGGCATCGGGCCGTGCGAGAAGATCGCCAGCAACGCCGCCGCCGCCCACAGCGGCAGCCACGGCCACAGGGCGCGCAAGTGTTCGGAACGACGGTAGGCGTTGGGCTGCACGGAGAGGCTCGTGGCTGGGAAGACCCCGATTCTAGCCCGAGCGGTGCGACGGAGCCGGCGCTAGCGCGGCAGCCACGCCGGGCCCCAGTAGCCGATGCGCCGGCGCAGCTTGAGCTTGCGCCAGAGGTTGAGCGGCTTGGCGCGGCGGTTGCGCCCGCCTGCGGCGACGAAGGCGTCGATGGCGGCGAGTACGCGCTCGCTCGCATGGCCGTCGCGATAAGGATGGATCGCGTCGGCATAGTTGCGGATCGCCGCCATCAGCTCGGGCGGCCGCGCCAGCGCACGCTCGATCGCCGGTTCGAATTGCGCCGGGTCGTCGATGTCGATCAGTTGCGCCCCCGGGCGGCGGTTCTTGAACGTGACCACCGGCTTGCCGGTGAGCAGGAATTCATTGAGCGCCGAGGAGGTGTCCGAGCACATCATGTCCACCTGCGGGAACAGCTCGAGGATGTTGTCGTTCTCCGCGAAGCTCAGGTACTCGTTCTCGAGCGCCCTGTACTTGGCCACGGTCTCCGGATTCATCTTCGGGTGGAAGGTGACGATCCAGCGCCAGCGTCCGTCGCGCGAAAGCCGCTTGACCTCGTCGTACAAAGTCTCCGCCGCGCTCCAGGAAGGCGAGAAGGTGGAGTGGTAGAGGATCACCGGCGGCGTGCGCACCGGCGGCACGGGACCTGCGATCTGCTTGAGGAACGGATCGAGCTTGGGCCAACCGGTCTCGGCCACGCTGAAGTGGCCCAGCCGGTCGGCCAGCGCCTGGAACTGCGCGGTGTCGCGCGGACCGGTGGTGCAATACAGGTCGAAGAAGCCGCGGATGTAGATGTGCCGCGGCTTGCCCGCGTCGAAGCCGTGGAAGACCTCCACCTTCACGCCGGGGAAGAAGTGCGGCAGGTGATTGCCGGGCGTGAGCACCGCCACCGGCTTCCAGCGGCGCACCTCCTGCACGCTCAGCAGGCGCTCGTCGGCGGCCAGGTCCTCCGCGCCCGGTCCGTCGAAGAACCACGCCGCCTCGTCGCCGCGCGCGCGGATCGCCGCCTGCAGCGGGCGCAGGATGGCCAGCGCGTAGCGTTCGGAACCGTAGAGCAGGTAGTGCCGCGTGGAGGACGTTTGCATGGAGGTATCGCAGTCTCGGGTGAGGGCCTTGCGGCGCGGTCAGCGGCCCAGCCCGTGCCGCGCGAGCGCCGCGCCGGCGCGCTCGACCGAAGCGCGGTTGTGCACCATCTCGTAGTAGCGCATGCGCTTGTACAGCGCGTAGCTCGCCGCCGTCTGCGCGATCATGAAGCCGCGCCAGCCGTCGAGGAAGGCGAGCCGGAACAGGTAATCCTTCACGAAGGCGAGCACGTACACGAACGGCGCCTGCCACATGCGCGCCGGCTTGCCCTTGTCGAGCCAGTCGCGGCACTTGAGCTCGGCGTAGCGCAGCACCTTGAGCTGCTTGTGCACCAGGGTGGGATTGTTGACGTGGTCGAACGGCGCGTCGAGGGTGGGCGCGCTGCCCTCGAAGCGCAGCGATTCGTGCACGCGCGCATCGGTCCAGCGCGCACGGGCGCGGTGGTACAGACGGGCCATCTTCTCGCCCACCGCCGGGCGGTACCAGCGCATCGGCCGGCCCATGTAGACGGTGCGCCGGCGCAGCCAGGCGGCCGACGCGTCGCCCGCCATCAGCGCAGGCAGGCGGCGTTCCATTTCGGCAGCAAGTTCGGGCGAGAGGAATTCGTCCGCGTCCAGCGCCAGGATCCAGTCGTGCGCGCATTGGGTGGTGGCGAAGTTGCGTTGCGGCCCGAAGCCGAGCCAGTCCTGGTGGACCACCCGCGCGCCATGCGCCTGCGCGACCGCCACCGTGGCGTCGTCGCTGCCTGAATCGACGACGAGCTTTTCCGCCGCGAAGGACACGCTGTCCAGGCAGCGCGCGATGTTTTCGGCCTCGTTGTGGGTAATGACGACGAGGGTCAGGGGCAAGGTAGCCATGCGGGCATTCTAGGGTGCCGGCTGCGTGCCGCGCAGCCGACAGCTCGTGCGCTGGCCGACGCGCACGGCCAGGCCGAGCACCAGGAAGAAGAAGAACGATTGCGACATCACGCGGTAGAACACGCTCTCGCCGAGGGCGCACAGCAGGTATAGCACCACGATCGCCAGCCCCGCGCTGGCAGTGGCCGCCACCGTCGCGTCCGGATCGCGCAGGCGCCTGCCGAACCAGGCCAGCGGCAGCCCGAACACGGCCAGCAATGCGAGCAGCTGCGGCACGCCTCCGGTCGCCAGCGCGCGCAGGTACTCGTTATGCGGCTGGTTGTAGCGGGCGATGGACGGATCGGCGCGCCCGGCCGCGATCTCTTGCTGCACGTACTTGTCGAACCGGCCGATGCCGATCCCGGCCAGCGGGTGCTCGGCAAACGCACGCAGCGCCGTGCGCCACATCTCCAGTCGCTGGCCGACCGAGCCGTCCGGATCACCTCGATCGAAGCCGGCGACCTCCTGGTGGATGCTGTCGAACCGCCCGAGCATGGCGCCATGCAGCGTCATGACGGCGAGCGCGCCGCCCATGCAGACCGCAGCGCCCACGGCCAGGACTCCCCGCCAGCGGCCGCTGCGCCGAGCGTGCACCAGCAATACGAGCAGGAACGCCGGCACGAACGCCAACAGCGGCCCGCGGCTCTGCGTGAGCAACGCGCCGTATATGCCGAACACCATCGCCGCGACGTGCAGCCACCAGCGTTTGCTGCCGGCGCGCGCGTGCAGCACCTGCACCAGCGCCAGCAGCGCCAGCCCGAGCAACACAGTGGCGCACTCGATCGCACTGGAATCACCGCCGTTGAGGCCATAGGCGCGCGCGATGCCCAGGCCATAGTGCTGCACCAGACAGACCGACCCCAGGCCGATCGCGGTGAAGCTGAAGCCCGCCCACACCAGCGTCATGCGCAACGGCCGGGCGAACACCGCCGCCACCACCACGTACAACAGCACGTGCGCTGCATGGTCCAGCGGACGCACGCCCAGCCGGTGCCATAGCACGTTGCCGACATCGAGCGCGGCCAGCACCAGTGCGCCGGCTGTCACAGGCGCCGCCGCCCGATAGCTGCGGCGAAGCGGCGCGCGCCACAGCGAGGCCACGCCGCCGATGAACAGGAGCGCCACCGGCATGGCCTTGATCCCCGGTTCGATCGAGAATGACAACGGCATCACGGCCAGCAGCGCCGACAGCGCCCAGGTCAGCCATGCATGCGAGGCCGGGTGGCCGGGCTCGCGTTGCAACACTGGCAGGTCCTGGCTGCGCGCGCTCATTCGGGCACGCTCGCATCGGCCGCTTCGGCGGACGGATCGGGCAGGCATCCGGCGATCACGGCATCAGCCTTGAACATCCACCACTCGCGGCGGTTGGCCAGGCCCAGGTCGATCGCGCGGTCGCGGCGCACGCAATGGCCCATCGCCGGCTCCTGCACGAACAGCCAGCGGTGCGTCGGATCACCGGCCTGCCACGCGACCGCCGCCGCGTACTGCTGCTGCCAGGGGCGGGTGAAGCCAAAATCCACGGCAGGCCGGTCGAGCATCAGCAGATTCTGCTCCTTCCAGGCGACCAGGCCGACCGTGTCGCCGGGCTGCATGCGCGCCGCCACCCTGGCCATCAGCCCGGCCGCGGAACTGGACTCGTTGAGCAGCGGCGTGATGCCAAAGCTCCAGCCCAGCCACAGCGCGACCATGCCGCCGCCGACCGCCCATGCCGCGCGGCGCAGCCGCAGCGCGGCCACCAGCAGCAACTGCGCCGCACCGATGGACGCCAGCCACCACCACAGCGCGCGCGCGCCGGCGAAGCCCCGCTCGAGCGCCCATTGCGTGGCGGCCTTGGGCGTGGCCAGGAGCGCATAGGCGCCCGCCACCAGCAGCAGCGTGCCGAACAGCCCGACGAACACCAGCCCCGCCGTGCGCAGCCAGCGCATGCGCAGCAGTTCGTCGAGGAACGGCGCACTGGCAAGCGCGACCATCGGCAAGGCCGGCAGGATGTAGACATCGCGCTTGCCGGCCGGAATCGAGAAGAACACCAGCACCAGCGCGATCCAGGCCAGCGGCAGCAGCACCCGCGCATCCTTGGCCTTCAGCGCGCGCCACCAGCGCGGCAGCGTGCCCGGATAGGTCAGCGACAGCGGCAGCCAGCTGAACAGTACGATCGGCACGTAGTAGAGCGGCGAGTGGATGTGCCCCCACGACTTGGCGTAACGGTCGGCAGTCTGGTGGAACAGGATGTCGCGCACGTAGGCGGCGTAAGCCGGATTCCCGGTATGCGCACGGGCCGCCAGCAACATCGGCACCAGCCACAGCGCGATCGCCGCGAGCACGGCGAGCAGGCCCAGCCACCAGCGCATCGCCTGACCTCGCCCCATCCGCACCACGCCGTTCCAGCCGCGCCGCAACGCGAATGCGTACGGCAGCAACAGCAGCAGCGGCAGGAAACCCACGCCCTTGGTGATCACGCCCAGGCCGGCGCAGAAGCAGCCCAGCCAGTACGCGCGCCAGTCCGGCCCCTTGAGCAGGTGCTTGAGCAGCCCCCAGTTGCCCGCGGTGATAAGGAACATCACCAGCGGATCGATCTGCGCGCGTTTGGTCTGGTAGACGAACTGGAACGCCAGCAGCAGTCCGGCCGCTGCGTACAGGCCCACCTGGCGGTTCCACAGCCGCCGGCCGAGGTCGTAGACCAGCGCAAGCGTGCCCAGGGCCGCCAGCAGCGAGGGAAGCAGGAAGGCAATGCGCCAGTTGCGCACCAGCTCGAAGCTGGCCGCCTCGGTCCACATCAACACCGGCGGCTTGTCGGCGTAGAGCTCGCTGCCGCGGTGGGGGAAGAGCCAGTCGCCGCCCTCGACCATCTGCTTGGCCGCCAGCGTGAAGCGAGGCTCGTCCGATGGCCAGGGATCGCGCAGGCCGATGCCGGCACCGACCACCACCAGGGCGATCAGCATCAGCAGCCAGAAACGGCGGCGGTCCTGCGGCGTGGCATGGGAAAAGGACATGGGCGATCCGTGCGAGGCAGCGAGGGGTTTTAGCTTGGGCGTGCTTACCTGGCGCTGAGCCGCGGTTACCGCTTTTCCAGCACGGCATAGTACATGCCGTCCAGATCGCCATCGCCGGGCAGGATCTGCCAGCCCACGGCGGCCGCCTGCCCCTCCGGCAGGGTGAACGACAGCGCGCGCGCGTCGGGTGCACGCAAGAGCAGGGCTTGGACGGCCGCCTCGTTCTCCGCGCGCAGCAGCGAACAGGTGGCGTACACCAGCCGGCCGCCCGGCTTGAGCAGCGGCCACAGCGCCGCCAGGATGCGCTGCTGCAGCGCAGCCAGCGCGTCGATGTCGCTCGCGCGCCGGTGCAGGCGCACGTCCGGCCGGCGACGCAGCACGCCAGTGGCCGAGCAAGGCGCATCGATCAGGATGCGGTCGTAGGGCTGGCCGTCCCACCACGCTTGCGGCGCACTGGCGTCGCCTGTGCGCAGCTCGGCACGCAGGCCCAGACGATCCAGGTTCTGGGCGATCCGGCGCAGGCGGCCGGGGTCCGAATCCAGGGCGGTGAGGTCGAGGTCGTGGCGTTCGAGCAGGTGGCAAGCCTTGCCACCTGGAGCGGCGCAGGCATCGAGCACGCGCTGGCCGGGGTGGGCGTCGAGCAGGTCGGCGGCGGTCTGGGCGGCGCCGTCCTGCACCGCGAACAGACCCTCGGCGAAGCCCGGCAGGCGGGTGACGTCGCCGCTGTGCGGCAAAACGACGGCGTCGGCAAGCCAGGGGTGCAGTTCGGCCGCCTGGCCGTGCAGGCGCAGGCGTTCGAGCAGCGCCTCCCGCGTGGTGCGGCGGCGGTTGGCGCGCAGCATCAGCGGGGGCTCGCGGTTATCGGCAGCCAGCACCTCCGCGGCCTGGCCAGGCCAGTCGCGGGCGATCACATCGGCCAGCCAGGCCGGATGGGCATGGCGGGTGGAGGGGTGGGCATCGAGGAGGGCCAGCAGCTCGCCGCGCTCGCGCTGCCAGCGGCGCAGCACGGCGTTGACCAGCCCGGCCAGGCGCGGGCGCTTGAGCGCACGGGTCGCCTCGACAGTGGCCGCCACCGCGGCGTAGTCGCTGAGCTGCAGGATTTCCAGCTGCACCAGGCCGAGCACCAGCAGCGCATGCACCTGCGACTCCTTGCGCCGCAGCGGCTGTGCCAGCAGGCGATCCAGCGCCGGATCGAAGCGCAGCCACCAACGTGCGCCCTCGCTCAACAGCGCCATCAGCAGGGCGCGGTCGCGCGGGTCCGGCAGTTTGCCCGCATGGCGTTCCATCGCCTCGCGCAGCGAGGCGCCGCGCAAGGCGATGTCGGCCAGCGCGGTGGCGGCCAGGGCGCGGGTGTCGGTCATGGCCTGGCCCCGCTGCCCGCAGGCCGACCGCCATCGAGCCAACTGCCACCGAGGATGGACGCGCTCGCGAGGGCCACGGGGCCGCGATCGACACCGCATCTCCCTCTTGGGCAGGGGAGCATCGCGTGCCTCACCTGGACGCTCCGCGCAGTTCAGGGCGCGCGTTGAGGTAATCCGCGGCGCTGATGCGCTTGCCACCCGCGCGTTGCAGCGCGGTGATGCGCAGGGCGCCCTCGCCGCAGGCCAGGTCGATGCCGTCGCGGCCGGCCGCCAGCACGGTGCCGGGCGTGGCTCCGTGCCGTCCGTCGATGGCCTGGGCGGCCCAGATCCGGACGTTCTCGCCGGCGAGGGCGCCCTCGGCCACCGGCCAAGGGTCGAACGCGCGCACGGTACGCTCCAGCTCGACTGCCGGGCGGGCGAAATCCAGCCGCGCTTCGGCCTTGTCCAGCTTGTGCGCGTAGGTCGCGCCCTCGGCCGGCTGCGGCACCGCGGCCAGTACCTCGCCAGCGAGCGCATGGCGCAGGCCTTCGGCAAGCGCCTCGGCACCCAGCACGGCGAGCCGGTCGTGCAGCGTGCCGCCGGTATCGCCCGGAAGGATCGGCGTGCGCTTCTCCAACAGCACCGGGCCGGTATCCAGGCCGGCCTCCATGCGCATCAGGTCCACCCCCGTCTCCGCGTCGCCGGCGAGAACCGCGCGCTGGATCGGCGCCGCGCCGCGCCAGCGCGGCAGCAGGCTGGCATGCACGTTCCAGCAGCCGAGCCGCGGCATGGCGAGCATCTTGCGCGGCAGGATCAGCCCGTAGGCGACCACCACCATCAGGTCCGGCGCGTAGCCGGCCAGCGTGGCCTGGGCCTGGGCCGGCTTAAGCGACTCGGGCTGCTCCACCGGCAGGCCGGCAGCGAGCGCGGCCTGCTTGACCGGACTGGGGGCAAGCTTGCGCCCGCGGCCGGCAGGGCGGTCGGGCTGGGTGTAGACGGCGACGACCTGCGCGCCGCTGGCGCGGCAGGCTTCCAGGCAGGGAACGGAGAATTCCGGCGTGCCCGCGAAAACGACGCGGATCAAGCGCTCGCCGCCTGCTTGCGCTGCTTCTCCAGGCGCTTGAGCAGCAGGTTGCGCTTGAGTGGCGAGAGGTAGTCGACGAACACCTTGCCGGCCAGGTGGTCCAGCTCGTGCTGGATGCACACCGCCAGCGGGCCCTCGGCCTCGACCGTGATCTCGTTGCCCTCCACGTCCTGCGCCTTGACCGTGACCTTCAGCGCGCGGGTGACGTCGGCATAGATGCCGGGGAAGGACAGGCAGCCCTCCTGGTACACCTGCGAACCTTCCTTGCCCACGATCTGCGCATTGATCAGCGCGAGCGGCTGGTTGCGCTCCTCGCTCATGTCGGCCACCAGCACGCGCTTGTGCACGTTGACCTGGGTCGCAGCCAGACCCACGCCGTTGGCCTCGTACATGGTCTGGAACATGTCGGCTACGAGCTGCTTCAGTTCGGCGTCGAACGCGGTCACCAGGGCGGCCTGCGTGCGCAGCCGGGGATCGGGAAATTCGAGGATCGGCAGGACGGACATTTCAATCACCTTTAGGCGCCTTCAGATGCGGGCGGATCGGCGGATCGAAAGGCCCCGGCGCAAACTAGAATGGGCCTCATTGTACGGCGGCAAGCTCCCGTGCGGCAGGCGATTTTGCCAACTGCTCCCGGTTGCGGGCCTTCACGGTTCGGTTACACTCGCCCGAGCCTCGGGGGTAGGGGAATCGGAGCATATGATCAAGAAGTCCATCGGGCTGCTGGCCGGCATGCTGGTCACGGTTGCCGTGTATGCCGCCGGCGCCCAGCTGCGCGCCGACCACCCCGATACCTACACCGTGCGCCGCAGCGACACGTTGTGGGACATCTCGGCCAAGTTCCTTTCCAAACCCTGGCTCTGGCCGGAGATCTGGCAAGCCAACCCGCAGGTGCGCAACCCGCACCTGATCTATCCGGGCGACGTGCTCAACCTTTCCTTCATCAACGGCCCGCGGGTGAAGCTGGAGCCGTCCGCGCACCGCGAAGGCGAGGCCGTTCCGGCGATCCCGCTCGACCAGCTGCGCATGTTCCTCAGGGACATGCGCGTGATGGACTCCAAGGCAGTCAGCTCGGCGCCCTACGTGGTCGGCTTCGAGGAGGCGCGGCTGCGCGGCGCGGTCGGCCAGAACCTCTACGTGCGCGGCCTGAAGAGCAGCCCGGGCCAGCGCTGGGCGATCGTCCGCCCGACCCACGTGTTCCGCGGCTTCGCGCAGGGCGGCAAGGGTGACGGCGGCGAAGACGTCGTCGGACACGAGCTGGACAGCGATGTGGCGATGGTCCGCACGCCGTGGTCGGAGGATTTCCGCGACGACGGCCACTACGGCCGCGGCGATGACCTGGGTGTCGAAGTCAGCGTGATCGGCACCGCCGAGACGCTGCGCGATGGCGACCCGTCCACCCTGCTGCTGCTCGATGCCACCCAGGAGATCCGCACCGGCGACCGCGTCCTACCGCTGGATGGCCCCGCTTACGACCCGTACTACTACCCGCACGCACCGCAGTCGCTGCCGCGCAATGCACGGGTGATCGCCTTCGCCGACGCGATGGACGCAGCCGGCCGCCGCCAGGTGGTGGCGCTGTCGATCGGCGCGAAGGACGGCGTGGACAACGGCCAGACCTACGCCCTGTTCCAGCCCGGCGAGCGGGTGCACGACGACGTCGCCAGCAGCAGCTGGGATCGCGGCGTCGGTGAAAAGGTAACCTTGCCGGAGGAGTTCGTCGGCCACGTGATGGTGTTCCGCACCTTCGACCGGGTCAGCTATGGCCTGGTGATGGATGGCCTGCGGCCAGTGCATCGCGGCGACCGCCTGGAACTTCCGCAGTAAGGCTTCCATTTTCGGGATTCTCCGACAGGACGGCGCGGCCTTGGCCGCGCCGTTTTTCCTGGTGCGCTCCCTACACTGGCCCGGATGAACGACCCTGACGCGCTGCGCGCCTGGCTGATCCTGCTGCGAACACCCGGCATCGGGCCCGCCTGGCTGCGCGAGCGGTTGGCGGATGAGGGCGGCGACACCCGTGCCGTGCTCGAAACACTGCGGCGCGCGCCGGCAGCCCTGGAGGAGGCGGCCCGGGACTGGCTGGCGCGGCCGGACGAAGCGCGGCTGGCTGCCGATCTCGACTGGCTCGACGCCTCCGGCCATCGCCTGCTGTGCTGCACCGACGCGGACTTTCCACCGCTGCTGGAACACATTGCACAGCCGCCCGCAGCGTTGTTCGTGGACGGGGATTCCGGGCTGCTGCTGCGCCCGCAGGTCGCCATCGTCGGCGCGCGTGGCGCCACCTCGGGCGGCCTGGCGCATGCGCGCCGATTCGCCAGCGTGCTGGCGCAGGCCGGCTTCGTGATCACCAGCGGCATGGCCGAAGGCGTCGACGGCGCGGCACATGGCGCGGCGCTGGATGCAGGCGCGCCGACCATCGCGGTGGTCGGCACCGGCCCGGATCGCGTCTACCCGCGCAAGCACCAGGCACTGGCACGCGCCATCGCGGCGCGCGGCGCGCTGGTCAGCGAGTTCCCGCCCGGCATGCCGCCGCGCGCGGATCATTTCCCCCGCCGCAACCGCATCATTGCCGGGCTGTCGCTGGGCACGCTGGTGGTCGAGGCAGGCCTGAAGTCCGGTTCGCTGATCACCGCGCGGCTGGCCGGCGAACAGGGCCGCGAAGTGTTCGCCCTGCCCGGCTCGGTGCACAACCCGCTGGCGCGCGGGTGCCACCGCCTGATCCGGGAAGGCGTGCGGCTGGTCGAGGAGCCGGACGAGCTGGTCGAGGCCCTGGCGCCGGCGGCGCGCGCGCTGGGCATGGAGCTGGCCGCGCGGCTGGCGGCCGGGGTCGGCACTGCCGGGCCCGCTCCCGCCGGCACGGCGGACCAGGATCCCGAGTACGGCCTGCTGTACCAGGCGATGGGCCACGATCCGGCGACGCTCGACGAACTGGCGGCGCGCACCGGCTTGCCGCCGGCGGTGCTGTCCTCCATGTTGCTGATGCTCGAACTGGATGGGCGCGTCGAGAGCCTGCCCGGCAACCGGTTCCAGTGTGCGTGCTAGCCGCCAGGTGCCATCCGCGGCCACAGCGCATGAGCGACGCCCGCTGCAGTCCTCGCAACCCGCGTCACGTCGCGCTTTCACGCGATCCGGCTTGACAGCCCACGCGAGCGCATGGCTCAACTAATAAAGAGTGTGCCCGCCAGCCGGCGGCACGGACCGCTTCCGGAATCCCCAGCTGATGGCCAAGAACCTCCTCATCGTCGAATCGCCTGCCAAGGCCAAGACGATCAACAAATACCTCGGCAAGGACTTCCAGGTCCTGGCCTCCTATGGCCACGTACGCGACCTCAAGCCCAAGGAGGGCGCGGTCGACCCGGACAACCATTTCGCCATGAAGTACGAGGTGATCGAGCGCAACGAGAAGCACGTCGATGCGATCGCCAAGGCAGCCAAGCAGGCCGACGACATCTACCTGGCTACCGACTTGGACCGCGAGGGCGAAGCCATTTCCTGGCACATCAGCGAGATTCTCAAGGAGCGCGGACTGACCGAAGGCAAGCGCATGCACCGAGTGGTGTTCTCCGAGATCACGCCCAAGGCGATCAAGGCCGCGGTGGCGCAGCCGCGCGGGCTGTCGCACGACATGGTCGACGCACAGCAGGCCCGCCGTGCGCTGGACTACCTGGTCGGCTTCAATCTTTCGCCGGTGCTGTGGCGCAAGGTGCAGCGCGGCCTGTCGGCCGGCCGCGTGCAGAGCCCAGCGCTGCGCATGATCGTCGAGCGCGAGGAGGAAATCGAAGCCTTCGTCGCCCGCGAGTACTGGACGGTCGAGGCGAGGCTCAAGCATGCCGAGGGCGACTTCGGCGCGCGTCTGACCCGGTTCAACGGCAAGAAGTTCGAACAATTCGACCTCACCAACGAACGCGATGCGATGGCAGCGCGCGCCACGCTCAAGGACGCCGCGCACGCCCGCCTGACGGTGAGCGAAGTCACTTCGAAGGAACGCAAACGCCGCCCGGCGCCGCCGTTCACCACCTCCACCCTGCAGCAGGAAGCCGCGCGCAAGCTCGGTTTCGGCACCAGCCGCACGATGAAGATCGCGCAAGGCCTGTACGAGGGCGTGAGCTTGGGGCAAGAGGGTAACGTCGGCCTGATCACCTACATGCGTACCGACTCCACCGCGCTCTCGACCGAGGCGACGGACGAGCTGCGCGACCTGATCGCGCGCGACTTCGGCCGCGAAGCGTTGCCCGACGGCGTGCAGGTCTACCGCACCAAGTCCAAGAACGCGCAGGAAGCACACGAGGCGATCCGCCCGACTTCAGCCATGCGCACGCCGCGCCAAGTCGCGGCCTTCCTAAACGACGAGCAGCGCAAGCTCTACGAGCTGATCTGGAAGCGCACGGTCGCCTGCCAGATGATCCACGCCACGCTCAACACCGTGTCGGTGGACTTCGAACTGCCGAACGCTGCCGGAGGCCCGGCCGCGTTCCGCGCCACCGGCACCACGGTGGTCGATCAGGGCTTCCTCGCCGTGTACGAGGAAGGTCGCGACACCCGCACCGCCGAGGATGACGAGGAAGGCCGCCGCCTGCCGCGCCTGTCCAAGGGCGAACAAGTAGCGCTTGCCGACATCCTTGCCGACCAGCATTTCACCGAGCCGCCGCCGCGCTATTCCGAAGCCAGCCTGGTCAAGGCGCTGGAGGAATACGGCATCGGCCGCCCTTCGACCTACGCGAGCATCATCCAGGTGCTGCAGAACCGGGAGTACGTATTCCTCGAGAACCGCCGCTTCAAGCCGACCGACGTGGGCCGCGCGGTCGGCAAGTTCCTTACCCAGCACTTCAACCAGTACGTCGACTACGACTTCACAGCCAAGCTCGAAGACGAACTGGACGCGGTCAGCCGCGGCGAGGAAGCCTGGGTGCCGCTGATGGAGCGCTTCTGGCAGCCGTTCAAGACCCAGGTCGAGGAAAAGACCGAGTCGGTCGACCGCAGCGAAGCGACCGGCGCGCGCGAGCTGGGCATCGACCCCAAGAGCGGCAAGCCCGTGTCCGTGCGCCTGGGCCGCTATGGGCCGTATGCGCAGATCGGCGACAAGGACACCGACGAGAAGCTGCAGTTCGCATCCTTGCGGCCCGGCCAGAGCATGCACACCATCACGCTGGAACAGGCGTTGGAACTGTTCAAGCTGCCGCGCGTGCTCGGCACCAGCGAGGGCGGCGAGGAGGTCAGCGTCGGCATCGGCCGCTTCGGCCCGTTCGTCAAGCAGGGCAGCACCTACGCCTCGCTCAAGGCCGAGGACGACCCCTACACGATCGAACTGCCGCGCGCCCTGCAGATCGTGCGCGAGAAACTCGAGATGCTCGCCAACCGTGTCATCGCCGACTTCGGCAATGGCGTGCAGGTGCTCAACGGCCGCTACGGTGCGTACATCACCGACGGCCAGAAGAACGCGCGCATCCCCAAGGACACCGAGCCGAAGGACCTGACCGAGGCGCAGTGTCTGGAGCTGCTGGCCGCCGCCCCGGCCAAGAAGGGGCGCTTCGCGCGCAAGACCGCCGCCAAGCAGGCAGCCGCGAAGAAGGCGCCGGCCACCAAGAAGGCCGCACCCAAGAAAACGGCGGTCAAGAAGGCGCCAGCGAAGAAGGCCGCGGCCAAGAAGACGGCTGCCAAGAAGGCCGCCACGAAGAAGGCGACCGCGAAAAAGACCGCCGGTACCTGATGATGACCGCACGCTTCAACTTGGCCGAATGCGGCGCCGCCGCCGCGTTGGTGCGTGATGGAGGCGTGCTGGCCTACCCGACCGAGGCGGTCTATGGCCTTGGATGCGATCCGCGCGACCAGGGCGCGTTCGAGCGCCTGTTCGCGCTCAAGCAGCGCCCGCCGACCCAGGGCGTGCTGCTGATCGCGGCCGACTTCGTCCAAATCGAGCGCTACATCGATCTGGCCAGAGTCCCCGCCGAGGTACTGGCGCAGGTCCAGGCGAGCTGGCCCGGCCCGAACACCTGGATCTTCCCGCGCACCGAGGCGGTGCCGGCCTGGGTTGCCGGGGCGCACGCGGGCATCGCGCTGCGCGTCACCGCGCACGAACCCGCTGCCGCGCTGTGCCGCGCCTGGGGCGGCGCGCTGGTGTCGACCAGCGCCAACCCGCACGGCTCGCCGCCGGCGCGCAGCGCGCAGCAGGCACTGGACTACTTCGGCGATGCACTCGACGGCGTCCTCGATGCCCCGCTCGGCGGCCAGGACCGCCCGACGGTGATCCGCGACGCGCTCACCGGCGCTATCATCCGCGCCTGAGCGTCCATGGGGGCGCCGCGCGCCTTTTGCCCGGCCTGCGGCGGGACAACGAAAAACGCAAGGTTCACGCCGACTTGCGACGATCGGCGGCCATGCTGTGTGCGTCTGGCACGTGGCGGACTGGGAGATAAGCGGCTTGGCCATCGTTTACGACACTTTCCAGCGCGAGGCGCCACGGCGTCTGGTGCTGCTGCGTGCAGATACGCCTGGGCGCGTGCTGGCCTGGCGCGACGGCGAACCGGTCAGCGCCGCGCAGTTCCTGGCCCACGTGCGCCAGGTCGCCGCCGTGTTGCCGAGCGCCGGGGCCGCGGTGAACCTGTGCGAGGACCGCTACGCCTTCCTGGTCGCCTTCTGCGCAATCGCGCTGCGTGGCCAGGCCAACCTGCTGCCCTCCTCGCGTGCCCCGCAGGCGGTGGACGAGGTGATGGCCGCGCATCCGGGTTGCTATGCGCTGGGCGAGCAGGCGCTGGATCCGGCGCCGGCCGGCTACCACCGGTTGCCGGCGTTGTCGGCGCAGCCGGTGGACGACGAGGCGGACGGCTGGCCGCAGATTCCGGGCGAACAGGTGGTGGCGATCGGCTACACCTCCGGCTCCACCGGCACGCCCAGCGCCAACGCCAAGACCTGGCACAGCTTCCATGCCAGCAACGCCGGCAACCTGGCGATGCTGCACGCGGCGGTCGGCGAGCGCTTCGCGGTGGTCGCCACCGTGCCGCCGCAGCACATGTACGGCATGGAGATGAGCGTGCTGCTGCCGTTGCTGGGCGGCGTCGGCGTGCATGCCGGACGGCCGTTCTTTCCCGCCGACGTGGCCGCTGCGTTGGCCCAGGTGCCGGCGCCACGCGTGCTGGTGACCACCCCCGTACACCTGCGCGCACTGGTGGAATCCGGCATTTCGCTGCCGGCACTGGCGGCCATGGTTTCGGCTACCGCGCCGATGCCGGTGGAGCTTGCGCAGGCGGCCGAGCAACGCTTCGGCGCGCCGCTGCTGGAGGTATTCGGTTCCACCGAAACCTGCGTGTTCGCCAGCCGCCGCACCACGACCGAAGAGGACTGGACGCTCTATGCCGGCGTCCACCTGCACCCGCAGCCCGACGGCACCCAGGTCGATGCGCCGCAACTGCTGGATGCCCCGCGTCTGCTGGCCGACATCGTCACCCTGACCGCCGACGGCCGCGGTTTCCGCCTGCGCGGACGCCAGGCCGACATGCTGGAAATCGCCGGCAAGCGCGCCTCGCTGGGCGACCTCACCCGGCGCCTGCTGGCCATCCCCGGCGTTCAGGACGGCGTGGTGTTCCAGCTCGATGGCGGCGATGCGCTGGGCGTGCACCGCATCGCCGCGCTGGCGGTGGCGCCGGAGCTGGACGAGCACGCCATCATGGAGGCGCTGCGCCGCGCGGTCGATCCGGTCTTCCTGCCGCGGCCACTGCTGCGGGTCGCAGCGCTGCCGCGCAACGAGACCGGCAAACTGCCCCGCGCCGCGCTGCTGGAACTGGCCGCCCGCCACCACGCCTGATCGTGCCTGGAGTCCTCGGCTCTCGGGAGGGTTGATGAAGTACGCCAGAGCCCGCCGCGGCACATGAGCAATCGCCTCCGTCTCCCGCGCATAGCCGGGCAAGGAAGCCATATGCGCTCGGCTACAATGCGCGCCTGCGCCGCGGGGCGCACACGCGTGGAGTCGGCATGAAGGTCCTGGTCATCGGCAGCGGCGGGCGCGAGCACGCGCTGGCGTGGAAGCTCAAGCAGTCGCCGCGGGTCAGCGAGGTGATCGTGGCGCCCGGCAACGCCGGCACCGCGCGCGAGCGCGGCGTACGCAACGCCGAGGTGGCCATGAACGACCTCGACGGTCTGCTAGCGCTGGCCAAGGCCGAGAAGGTCGGCTTGACCGTGGTCGGCCCGGAAGTGCCGCTGGTCGCCGGCGTGGTCGACCGCTTCCGCGCCGCCGGCCTGCGCATCTTCGGGCCACGCGCGATCGCGGCACAGCTGGAGGGATCGAAGGCCTTCGCCAAGGATTTCCTGCTCCGCCACAACATTCCCACTGCTCGCTATGCGGTGTTCACCGAGCTCTCCCGCGCGCTGACCTACGTGCGCGAGCAGGGCGCGCCCATCGTGATCAAGGCCGATGGCCTGGCCGCCGGCAAGGGCGTGGTGGTGGCGCTGACGCTGGCCGACGCCGAGCAGGCGCTGCACGACATGCTGGGCGGCCATGCCTTCGGCGATGCCTCCGCCCGGGTGGTGATCGAGGAATTCCTCGAGGGCGAGGAAGCCAGCTACATCGTGATGAGCGACGGCAGCCACGCGCTGCCGATGGCGTCGAGCCAGGACCACAAGCGCCGCGACGAGGGCGACCTCGGACCCAACACCGGCGGCATGGGCGCCTACTCGCCGGCACCGGTGGTCACCGGCGCGGTCGAGCAACGCATCCTGAAGGAAGTGATCGAGCCGACCCTGCACGGCATGGCCTCCGAAGGCGCGCCGTTCATCGGCTTTCTTTACGCCGGGCTGATGATCGACAAATCCGGGGCGCCCAGGGTGATCGAGTTCAACGTGCGCTTCGGCGACCCGGAAACCCAGCCGATCATGCTGCGCCTGAAGTCAGACCTGGTCGAGCTGATCGAGGCCGCGCTGGACGGCGAGCTGCGGCACACCCGCGCACAGTGGGACAGCCGCCCCTCGATCGGCGTGGTGGTCGCGGCCGAGGGCTACCCCGGCCGCGTGCGCAGCGGCGATCCGATCGGCGGTCTGGAAGGCCCGTTCGATCCCACCGTGAAGGTATTCCATGCCGGCACCAAGCTGGACGCGCAAGGCCGCGCGGCCACCGCCGGCGGCCGCGTGCTGACCGTCTGCGCCCTGGGCCACGACCTCGCCGCCGCGCGCGAGCACGCCTACGAAGCGGTCGCCAGGATCCACTTCAACGGCGCGTTCTGCCGGCGCGACATCGCGCACCGGGCACTGCGGCGAGACTGAAGCTCAGGCGGCCGCCTTGTCCGCCTGGGCGGCGGGCACGGCCCCTGGCCGCAGCACCATGTAGAGCATCAGCAGCATGCCGGCCAGCACGCCGGACGAACCGAAGCCCAGCAGCGGTTCGAGCGTGGCTTCGGCGGCCTTGCCGCCGTAGAGCAGGAACAGGCCGACGAACATTGCGACCGCCGCCAGCTGGTGCAGCACGAACTGGATGTTGGCGAGGGTACGGCGCGGCGCATCCAGCCACAGGCGATGGATGATTCCGTAGATCAGCGAGAGCACGAAACCCACCAGCAGCACGTGGGCATGCGTGACCAGCTGCCCGTGATCGTGCGAGGCGGCCATGTAGATGCCCAGCGCCATGCCGATGGCGGCATAGGACAAGGCAAAAACCAGGTATCTGCGGCTGAAGTCCATGGTGTTTCCCCTCGAAAACACAGGCGCCATGTGGGCGGGCGCCATGAGCGCCGCGGAAGGTCCGCTGGCAGGCGAGGTCATGCGCGCGCCGGCCCCAACCGCGGCTTCCGGGGCGCAAGGTATGCCCATCCGATGCTCGCCGCAACGCCTTTGGCGCGATGGCGGCAGACGCCCTGGCGCTTTAGGCTAGCGCCAGCCTTCGGACCAGGACCCGCATGAGCCAGTTCACCCTGCTCGGCCAGCGTCGCTTCGCGCCGTTCTTCTGGACCCAGGCGCTGGGTGCGTTCAACGACAACGCCTTCCGTAATGCGCTGGTGATGCTGGTGGCGTTCCAGATGGGTCTGGACGACAAGAGCGTGTCGCTCTACACCAATCTGGCGCCGGCGCTGTTCATCCTGCCGTTCTTCCTGTTCTCGGCGACCGCCGGGCAGCTGGCGGAGAAATACGAGAAGGCGCGCATCATCCGCTGGGTCAAGCTTTTCGAGATCGGCGCGATGGCGCTTGCCGCCGTCGGCTTTCTCACGCACGACACGGCTCTGCTGCTGACCGTGTTGTTCCTGATGGGACTGCACTCGACCACGTTCGGGCCGATCAAGTACGCAATCCTGCCGCAGGCGCTCAGGCCGGAGGAGCTGGTGGGCGGCAACGGCCTGGTCGAGACGGGCACGCAGCTGGCGATGCTGGTGGGCATGATCGCCGGCAATTCGCTGATGTTGGTCGCCGGCGTCGGACCGTGGCTGTCGTCAGCCGCCACCATCGCGGTGGCGGTGGCCGGCTACCTGGCTAGCCGGCGCATCCCGGCGGCACCGGCTACCGCGCCACAGCTCAGGTTCAACTGGAACCCCTTGAGCGAAACGGCGCGCGTGCTCGGCATCGTGCGGCGCGATGGCGCCGTGTTCAACGCCGTGCTGGGGATCTCCTGGTTCTGGTTCTTCGGCACGGTGCTGATCGCGCAGCTGCCCAACTACACGCGCGAGACGCTGGGCGGCGACGGTTCGGTCAACACGCTGGTGCTCACGCTCTTTTCCATCGGCACCGGCGTGGGCGCGCTGTTGTGCGAACGCATGTCGGGCAGGCGGGTGGAAATCGGCCTGGTGCCGCTGGGCGCATTCGGCCTGACCGTGTTCGGCGTGGACCTCTATTTCGCCCGGCACGGCGCGGCGGTTGCGCATGGGCTGGACTGGCTGGCCTTCCTGCGCGGCGGGGGAAGCTGGCGCATCGTGCTGGACCTCACCCTGATCGGCGTGTTCGCGGGCTTCTACGTCGTGCCGCTGTTCGCCTTCGTGCAGGCGCGCGCGCCGCGCGAGCAGCTTTCGCGCGTGATCGCCGGCAACAACATCGTCAATGCACTGCTGATCGTGCTGGCCGCGGGCTTCGGCCTGGGTCTCGGTGCGCTGGGCCTGGACGCGGTGGAGATATTCCTGGCCGCGGCGCTGCTCAACGTGGCCGTGGCGGCGTACATCTTCACGCTGGTGCCCGAGTTCCCGATGCGCTTCATCACCTGGGTGCTGGTCAACGCGCTCTACCGCGTGCGCGTCGATGGCATGCGCCACGTTCCGGAGGAAGGGCCGGCGCTGCTGGTATGCAACCACGTCAGCTTCATGGACCCGCTGCTGCTGATGGCGAACCTGCGCCGGCCGGCGCGCTTCGTCATGTACTACCGCATCTTCAACATCCCGGTACTCAACTTCATTTTCCGCACTGCCAGGGCGATTCCCATCGCCGGCCAGAAGGAAGATCCGGCGGTGCTGGCCGCAGCTTACGAAGCGATCGACCAGGCGCTCGCCGCCGGCGAGCTGGTGTGCATCTTTCCCGAAGGCGGCCTGACCCGCGACGGCGAGATCGCGCCGTTCCGGCCCGGCATGTTGCGCATCCTCGAGCGCCGGCCGGTGCCGGTGGTGCCGATGGCCTTGCGGGGTTTGTGGGGCAGCGTATGGAGCCGGCGCGATACGCGCCTGGGCCGCGCGCGCCTGCCGCGACGCTTCCGCGCACGGGTCGAGCTGGTGGTCGATGCGGCGGTACCACCGCAACCGCTGCGCCTGGATGCGCTGGAGGCGCGCGTACGCCAGCTGCGTGGCGAGCTGGCCTAGCCGCCCGGGTCCCCGCCCGGCCAGACCCTCACTCCCACCCTTTTTCGACGGGGTAGGGCGGGCATCCCGAGCTTGCTATGCTGCCGAAAGCCAAAACGGTGAGCCTGCATGCGCACCCTGATCGATCGCTATCTCGACGCCTACAACCGCCTTGACGTGGACGGCATGCTGGCCACGCTGCACCCGCAGGTGGCTTTCGAGAACATCACCGCCGGCGTCGCCACGGTGCGCACGCAAGGCATCGAGGAGTTCCGCCGCCTCGCCCAGAGCACGCTGCCGCTGTTCGCCCGCCGGCGGCAGACGGTGACCCGCTACGAGGAAAAGGACGGCATGGCGCAGGTGGGTATCGCCTTCGAAGGCGTGTTCGCACTGGACCTGCCCAACGGCGCGCGGGCCGGCCAGATGATCGCGCTGAACGGCCGCAGCGAGTTCCGCGTGCATGACGGGCTGCTGATCCACATCGCCGACATCAGCGACTGACGGCCTCGGTCGGCTAGATGGCCAGGCCGAGGCCGTGCGGCTCGCTACCGGCCCGGCGCAGCAGCGCGTTGCGCCATCGCTGCTGGGTGGCGCCGTCGGCGTCCTGCAGGAACTGCGGCTTGTTGGCCACCAGGGCAGCCACCGGCACGCCGTCCTCGTACAGCACGCGGGTACCGGCTAGCGCCGGCAGCTTGTCGCCGGCCAGCACCGTGCCGACCAGGTTTAGCGGGTCGCTGCCGCTGACGCACACCAGTTGCTGCGTGGGGGCACGGTTGCGCACCGCGCGCAGGGCGCCGATCGCCTCCGGCAGCGCGAACTGCTCGCCGACCAGGCCCTCGACGAAGCGGCCGCCGCGGATCTCGCCGCGCGCTTCCAGCCGGTGGTACACGCGCAGCAGCTCGCGCCAGGACGGCAGCCACGGGGCTTCGCGCTCGAGCAGCTTCCAGAAGACGACGCCGTAGCGACGGAGCAGCACGCGGGCGACGTGCTCTGCCTCGTCGGAATCAATGCGGCGCAAAGCGCCCCGTTCGCCTCCTCTCCCCCGGCTTTGATCAGGGATGGGGGAAAGGATTGAGGTGAGCGGACGTTCTTGGGGTGATCCCCCGACAGAGCCACGCGCGAACCCTGGACCATCATTCGACCCGTTCTGGGCCAACTTCTCCCCAGAGGGAAGAAAGACCGGGCGAGCCAACGACCAGCGTCCCGCATCCTCGATCTCGCTCAACGCGTGTCGCCGCGCGCGCCGGTGCGGGCGCGACTCGCGCTTGGCCGCCGGCAGCAGCAGTGCGCGCAGGCCGGCGAAGCTGTCGGCGGTGACGCGGCCGGCGGCGACCAGTTCGCCCAGCGCGTTCTCCAGCTCGGTGCGCAACAAATGCGTCAGCTCGAGCAGTTCGTCGAAGAACAGCGCGCCATGCGCGGCCAAGGCGTCGGCGACGGCCTGTGCGCGCGAGGAAAGCAGCGCGTCCTGCGCCTGCCCGTCCGACGCCATGAACGTCCATACGGCCATCTGCCGCCGCGGCAGCAGCACGATCGGCGTGGCGCGGACCGGGCCCGCACTGCCGCCGCCGGTGCGCAGGCGGTTCCAGCCGAAGCGGCCGGCACGGCACAGCTCGTCCAGCCAGCGGCTGGCATAGTCGCCTACTCGCGCGGGCAACAATTCGCTCTCCCAGGCGCCGGCCGCCGCTTCGTAGCCTTCGAGCTGGTGCAGGGCGCCGATCAGGCCATCCGGCCCCTCCATGCGGGTGTCCGGCGTCAGGTGTTGCCAGTCCGCGTAGAAGCGCAGCAGGTCGCGCCGGCTGACCGGCTCGATCTCGCGGCGCAGCCGGCCGATGGTGTAGCGGTGGATGCGCGCGAGCAGATGCCGCTCGCACCACTCGATGCCGGACGCATCGGGGGTGAAGCGTCCCTGCATCACGTAGCCTTCGGACTGCAGGCGCAACAGGGCCGGCTCGACGTCGGTCGAGTCGACGGCGAGCGAGGCGGCGAGCGCCGCGACCGTTACCGGACCCGAGCCGCCGAGACGCCGGCGCACCAGTTCCAGCAAGGCTTCGTCTCGGGTCCAGGCCTGCGCGGCGTAATCCGGTGGCGCGCTGATGGGCGGGTGCAGGGTGGCTTCGGCAAGCACGGCCTGCCATAGCGGCAGCAGTTCCGCCGCGATCCACCTGCCGTCGACCGCCCGCCCCTCGGCGGACAGGGCGGCCGAGAGGCCGGGAGTCGATCGCGTCGCGCGGTGATGCCGGGCAAGCGCCTCCAGCCGTTCCTGCCAGCCGGTGTTGTGGGCCACCTCGGCGACCGTGACGAAACCCAGCAGGGTCAGCGCCTCGTGCATCTCGTCGGCGCTGCGCACCTGCGGCCAGGCTTCCTCGCGCACGGCCGCGATCGCCTCCGGATCCAGCCGGCCCAGATCATCGGCGTCCTCGGCGTTCCAGCGGCGGTTCTGCACTGCCTGCGTGCGGCGTTCCTCCAGCGGCGCGTCGTCGAGGTAGGCGTAGGGTGCGGCCGTCAGCACTTCGGCGGCGAGCGGGCTGGGTCCGGTGAGGTCACGTGCGACCACCTTGATGGCGCCGCTTTCGAAGCCGCGCAGCACGGTAAGCAGGCCGTCCACGTCCATCGCCTCGCGCAGGCAGTCGTGCAGGGTCTGGTTGACCAGAGGATGGTCGGGGATCTGCCGCTCGCCGACGATGTTTTCCAGGCAGGCGACCTGGTCGGGAAACACGGTGGCGAGCAGGTCCTCGCTCTTCATGCGCTGGATCTGCGGCGGGGTCTTCTTGCCGCCGGTGTAGCGCGGCAGCGCCAGCGCGGTCACCGCATTCCAGCGCCAGCGCGCCGGGAACAGCGGCGCGTCCAGCAGCGCCTGCACCAGCACGTGCTCGGCGGAGTTCGAATGCAGGTAGCGCGACACTTCCTCCAGCGGGAAGCTGTGGCTGGTCGAGAGCGACAGCACGATCGCGTCCTCGGTCGCCGCCGCCTGCAGCTCGAAATTGAACTGGCGGCAGAAGCGCTTGCGCAGGGCCAGGCCCCAGGCGCGGTTGATCCGGCTGCCGAAGGGGGTGTGGATCACCAGCTGGGTGCCGCCCGATTCGTCGAAGAAGCGCTCGAACACGATCGTGTGCTGGGTCGGTAGCACGCCCAGCGCCACCTTGGCCCGATGGAGGTAGTCGGCCAGCTGTTGCGCGGCCGGCTCGCTCATCGAAAGCGTGCTGCGCAGCCACGCGACCGCTCCGGCGACGCCACCGGCGTCGAGCAGCCCGCCCACCTCCTCGCGCAGGCGGGCCACGCCGTACGAGAGTTCATCGCTGCGCCCGGGCGCCTCACCCAGCCAGAACGGGATGCTCGGCGGCGCGCCGTGCGCATCCTCCACGCGCAGGCGATCGCGTTCCACCCGCAGGATGCGGTAGCTGGTGTTGCCCAGCTGGAACACGTCGCCGGCCAGGCTCTCGACTGCGAAATCCTCGTTGACCGAGCCGACGATGGTGGATTGGGGTTCGAGCACGACCAGGTAATCGGCGGTGTCGGGTATCGTGCCGCCGGAGGTCACCGCGGTCAGCCGCGCATTGCGGCGGGCGCGCAGCTGGCGATGCACCGCGTCGCGATGGATGTACGCCGCGCGTGCGCCGCGGCGGGTGCTGAAGCCTTCGGCGAGCATGCGCACGATGGCGTCGAACTGCTCGCGCGGCAGCGCACGATAAGGGTGCGCGCCGCGCACCAGGGCGTACAGCGCATCCTCGTCCCATTCCTGGCAGGCGACCTCGGCGACGATCTGCTGGGCCAGCACGTCGAGCGGCTGCACGGGCTGCACCAGCGCATCGAGCTCGCCACGGCGCACGCAATCGAGCAACGCCGCGCATTCGAGCAGGTCGTCGCGGCTGGTCGGAAAGAGGCGCGCCTTGGGCGTGCCGCTCACCGCGTGGCCGGAACGGCCGGCGCGTTGCAGGAAGGCGGCGATCGAACGTGGCGAGGCGAGCTGGCATACCAGGTCGACGTCGCCGATGTCGATGCCGAGCTCAAGCGAGGCGGTCGCGACCAGCAGCTTGAGCTCGCCTCGCTTCAGGCGCTGCTCGGCATCGAGCCTGAGCTCCTTGGCCAGGCTGCCGTGGTGCGCGGCGACCGCCTCCTTGCCCAGCCTTTCGGCGAGATGGCGTGCGGCGCGCTCGGCCATGCGGCGGGTGTTGACGAAGACAAGCGTGGTGCGGTGCTCGCGGGCGAGCTGGGCCAGGCGCTCGTAGACGGTGTCCCAGGCGTCGTTGGACATCACCGCCTCGAGCGGGACGGGCGGGACCTCAATGGCGAGGTCCCGCACGCGGGTGTGGCCCACATCAACAATCGCGCAGCGCGACAGATCCTTCTCCCCCGTACCGGATGGGGACGGGAGGACAAGGTGGCCCGAAGGGTCGGGGAGATTGCCGGTAGTTTGCCGGGAAGTTTCAGGCAGGAGCCGCCCTTCACCCCAGCCCTCTCCCTGAAGGGGAGAGGGACCCTGGTTCCGGGCGCCGACCAGAAACCGGGCCACTTCCTCGATCGGCTTCTGTGTCGCGGACAAGCCGATCCGCTGCAACGGCCGCTGGCACAGCGATTCCAACCGCTCCAGCGACAAGGCCAGGTGCGTGCCACGCTTGGAATTGGCCAGCGCGTGGATCTCGTCGACGATCACCGTACGCGTGCTCTTGAGCATGGCCCGCCCCGAGGTCGAGCCCAGCAACACGTACAGCGATTCGGGCGTGGTCACCAGAATGTGCGGGGCGAGCTTGCGCATCAGCGCACGCTCGGCCTGCGGTGTGTCGCCGGTGCGCACGGCGGTGCGGATCGCCACATCGGGCAGGCCTTCGGCCTGGAGCTCGGCGCGGATACCCTCCAGCGGCGCTTCCAGGTTGATGTGGATGTCGTTGGAGAGGGCCTTCAGCGGCGAGACGTAGACCACCCGCGTTTCGTCCGGCAGCACGCCACCGGTGGCCACACCCTCGCGCACCAGCGCATCGATCGCGGCGAGGAAAGCGGTCAGCGTCTTGCCCGAGCCGGTCGGCGCGGCCACCAGCGTGTGCGCTCCGGCATGGATGTTCGGCCAGGCGCCGGCCTGCGCCGCGGTGGGCGCGGGAAAGCTGCGCTGGAACCAGCGCGCGACGGCGGGATGGAAGTGACCGAGCGGCATCGCCTGATGATATAGGGGCGGGCGTCTCATACTTCGAGCGCCTGCTCTCGAGTGCCTGCTCCTCGAATGTCTGTTCAGGACACGGCGGGCGGGCTACGTTGGAGGATCTGGCGCGGAGGCATGCGAGTGGATGCACCATGGCACACGACCGAAGGTTTGCTCGGCAGGCTGACGCTGGCCGATGGCCGATGGCTGTGCGTGCACGACTGGCCGCGCGAGGATGCGAGCGCCGGCGTGCTGTTCGTGCACGGCCTGGGCGAGCACGCGGGCCGCTACGGTCGCCTGGCCGGCTGGTTCAACGCGCGCGGCTACACAGTGCGCGGCTACGACCAGCGCGGGCATGGCCGCTCGCCGGGTCGGCGCGGCGCGCTTGACCGACCGCTGGAACTGGTCGAGGACCTGGTCGAGGTCTACGCGCGCTTCGCCCGGGAGCTGGGGACGCCGCCGCTGCTGCTCGGGCACAGCATGGGCGCCCTGGTGGCTCTGCATACGGTCATCGATGGTGGGGTGGCGCCGCCAGCCATGGTGCTTTCTTCGCCGGCGCTGCGCACCTGGGCGCCTGCATGGGAACAGGCCCTGGCCCGGCAGCTGTCGGGCTGGCTGCCCAACCTGCCGCTGCGCAGCGGCTTGCCGTTCGAGGCGCTTTCGCACGACGCCGCGGTGGTGGCGTCCTACCGGGACGATCCGCTGCGCTCGGGCAGCATCACACCTCGACTGGCGCATTTCATCTTCGCGGGCGGTCGGCACTGCATCGCGGAGGCGCCGCGGCTATCCGTGCCCACCCTGCTGCTCGTCGCTGGCGCCGATCGCCTGGTAGATGCGGGCGGCAGCCGCGCGTTCGCGGCGGCGGCGCCGGCCAGCGTGCTGACCACGCATCTGTTCGACACGCTGTTCCACGAGCTCTTCAACGAGGCGGAGCCGGCGCGTGGCGAAGTGCTGGCACTGCTCGCGCGATGGCTCAAGGTGCACGGGCAGCCCGCCCTTCTCCGATGAGGCCCTCCCCGCATTAGCGAGGAGGGCTCTGATTCACGGAACGGCCGGTTTGCCCTCGGCGGGCTTGGGCTGGCACGGCGTATGGCCGCAGCCGCAGGGGCCCGACGAGGGCTCGCCCACCGCCTGGCGGCAGTGATCCGAGCAATAGGTGTCGCCGATGGGCACGCTGCAGCGGCAGGCCGGGTGGGCGCAACGCTGGCTGGCGGAAGCGTTCATGGCATCAGTGAGTGGTGCTGCCCGAGGCTGGCATGCTCATCGAGCCGTTGCCGTCCATCGGCTTGCCGGTATGGCTCTTCGAGCGGGCGCCGCCGTGCATGCCTTCGCTGCCGGCGAGCTTTTCGGCCATCTCCATGTGCGTCTTGAGCACAGGCAAGGTGGTGCTGGCGAACTGCTTGACGTCATCGTCGCTCGCCTTCTGGCTTTCCATGCCGAACATCTTGATCGCCTTGCGGTGGTCTTTCACCATCGCCCTGGCGTAGGCCTTGTCGAAAGCGGTGCCGCTCATCGCCTTGAGCTTGTCGGCCTCATGCTTCTGCGCCGGCGTCGGCTCGGTCGGCAGGGTGACCTGCTGGCGCTGGGCGATGCTCATCAACTGATCATTCGCCTTGGTGTGGTCGTCGACGATGCGCTGGGCCAGCTCCTTCACCCGAGCGGAGGAGGACCTGTCCAGCGCGATGCGGCCCATCTGGATCTCCGCCAGGCTGTCGGCCGCCGCATGGCGCATGAACATGGCGTCCTTGCTGGTGCCGCTCTTGCTCTTGCTCATGGTGCCGGGACTGCTGCTGCTCTGGGCGAACGCCACGCAGGCCAGGCCGGCCAGCAACAGCGTGCCGAGCATCATGCTGATGCGTCGGATGATCATGTCGGTTTCCTCGTGGTTGGTTTGCGCGCCCTGGGTTTTTGCACGGCGCGGTCAATCTTCTTCCTCGTTCTTGGAGCCCTCGCGGCCGGCCTTGGCCTGCTGAGTGTTGCCGCGGTTGCTTTCCTCGCCGCTGCGGCGGCCGTGGCTGGCTTCGCCACCTTTGCGGCCGATCGCGGCCATGTGCTCGCGGTTGGAGCTCACGGCTTCGCCGCCCTTCTGGCCGGCGCGACGTGCTTCCTCGGACGTGAACTGGTGGGCGTGGCCGCTGGCGTGCGCCGCACGGCCGCCTTCGCTGGCGATCTCGCGCTGGCGCTCCTCGTCCATGCTGGCGAAGCCGCGCTTGCTGGTGCCGCTGCCTGGGTTCTTGCTGGACATGTCGGTGCTCTCTTCTTCCGTTCGGGGGAACGTCGGGTAGAACCCGACGGCGCACCGCGTTGCGCGGCGGCTGCCGTGTGGTCGCAACATCCATGCCAGCCCGAAAGTGCGCCGAACGCCGCCGTTAGGTCTGCAACGTCGCCGACAGGCCAGATGCTGTCGCGCCTGCTCGCAAGCGGTCGCGGCAAAACTACAAAGCCGCTTGGAAAAGTTGCCGTGGCGCGCAGCTAGGCGCGGTGACGGCCGCGTGCAGCAAGGCTAGACGTTTCGACGGCACATGCCCGTCGAGTCCGCTCGCATCGACTAGTGGAGATCGCTTCGGCGGACCGGACGCGGCTCGCCGAGCAGGCCGCGGGCGAGCTCGGCGCAGCGCAGGCAGCCATTGCCGATCTGATCGAGCAGGGTGAGCACGCCGGCGTGCTCCTTGCGCTCGAGCATCAGCGCGGCCAGGTCGGTGCGCATCAGGATGACGTTGAGCGCGTTGTTGATCGCGTCGACGACCGAGACCGGGTTGGCGCATTGCTCCTGTGCGTCGGCCTCGCGCCGCTCGCGCTGCAGCAGTACGGCCAGCCACGCGCCGACGTGAGCAAGCGCGGCACGATCCTCGCTGTCGAGCGTGCGCGGCCGGTACAGCGCCAGGCCGAGCGCCGCCGCTGGGCGGCGCGCGCGCCGACAAGGCAAGGCGATCGCGCGCAGGCGGACGTTGCCGCCGCGTTCGCGCGCATCGCTGCGTTCCACGCATAGCGAGGAGCGCAGCGACTGCCCGGCCAGGTGCGAAGCCAGCGCCCGCGCCTCGCGCCGCGAGGGCGGCGGTGGCGGCAATGACCAGCAGTAGCGGCCCTGTCCGCTGGGTCGGTGCGGCGCGACCAGCAGGCAGACCTCGGCGTGCCATTGCAGGCTTACCTGCTGCAACAAGCGGGTGATCGCCTGCTCCGCGGAGGATGCGTCGAGCGCTTGCAGCGTGGTCGGCAGCGGCAGGGGAATGGGGGTAATGGAGGGGCTGGCCGGGCGTGCGTTCATCATTCGCGGTCTTCGTGCTGGTAGCGCGACAGCTTGTTGTAGATGGTCTTGAGGCTGACCCCCAGCGCCTCGGCCGTCCGCGTTTTGTCGTTGTCGAAATGCGCAAGGGTGCGCAGCAGCATCTGCTTTTCCATCTCGTCGATGGTCATGCCCACGCGGAAAGGCATGCTGCCGTGGTCGTGCGCCTGGTGCAACGGATACTGCGGCGGCTGGGCGATGTGCATGTCCAGCTCGTCGCCGGACATCACCCAGGCGCGCTGCACCGCGTGCTTGAGCTCGCGCGCGTTGCCGGGCCAGTCGTGGACCAATAGACGGCGCATGGCGTCGGGCGCGAAGCGGCGGCTGGTGCCGTAGCGCTCGTTGAGGCGGTCCAGGAAGCGCTGCGCCAGCAACGGGATGTCGCTGGGGTGCTCGCGCAGCGGCGGCATCGCCAAGGGGAAATCCATCAGCCGGTAGTACAAGTCCGCACGCAGCAGGCCATCACGCACCGCCTGCAAGGGGTCGCGATTGGTCGCGGCGATCACGCGCACGTCCACGGGCTTGCTGGCGCTGGCGCCCACGCGGGTCACGTCGCGCTCTTCCAGCACGCGCAGCAGGTGGGTCTGCAACTGCAGCGGCATCTCGGTGCATTCGTCCAGGAACAGCGTGCCGCCCTGCGCCTGCTCGAAGAAGCCGGCGTGGTCCTTGATCGCGCCGGTGAAGCTGCCGCGCTCATGGCCGAACAGCTGGCTGGTCAGCAGGTCTGGCGCAATCGCGCCGCAGTTGACCGCAACGAAGCGGCCGCTGCGCTCGCTGTACTGATGCAATGCACGCGCGGCCAGTTCCTTGCCGGTACCGCTCTCACCATGGATGAGCACGGTGACGTCCAGCGGCGCGACGCGACGGATCTTCTCGAACAATCGCTGCATCACCGCGCTGGCGCCGATCAATTCGCCGCAGCGCTCGCTCGCCTGCGCAGTGGCGGCGCGCAGCTTGGCCGCGGCGACCGCCTGGTCGAGCAGGCGATTGAGCTGGTCGCCTTCGACCGGCTTGATGAGGTAGTCCAGCACCGGCAGCTGCAAGGCCTGCACGGCGGTTTCCACCGAGGGATGCCCGGTGATCACGACCACCTGGCCGGTCTGTTGCGGGTCGAGCTTGGCGATCAATTCCAGGCCGTTGCCGTCGGGCAGCGAAAGATCAAGCAGCACCAGGTCGAAGTGCGCCTCGGTGGTGAGCTTCAGAGCGTGCGCCAGGCTGGCTGCGCCGCAGACGGAGCAGTCTTTCGGTTCGGCGAAGGCGGTTACCACGTCTAGGAATTTGGGATCGTCGTCAACGAGCAGGATGGAAGCGGTCGTCGGCACAATTTCACCGGAAGGGGTCGCATGACCCGGAGGCTGTCGCATTGAAAGAAGCAGGCCGCCGAGGCGTACCCATGCGTCCACGGCGGCAACCGCGGCTGCGGAGCGCTTGGCATGTCGGCGTGGACGACACCGACGATGCCGCAAGCGAAGTGCAAGCTGCGTCGAAGAGTTGTTCGAGAGAGCGGCGCGTTCGCTGGCGTGCGCCGCGCGCGCAGGCGTTCGGTGCGGCCGTGATGTGCCTTGCAGGCGGCGCGGCGCGTCAGTGCCTGCTGCGGGCCCCGGTGTCGCTGCCTGGCGCGAGGCCGCCACCGGCGGCGCCGGTGCTGCCGGGCGCGGGCGAACCACCCGAACTTGCCGTGCCGGGTCGCGTGGTGTCGCGCTGGCTCACGCGCAGGTGGTTCTGGATGTCCTTGACGCTGCCCAGGTCGTCGACGATGTCCTCCGCCTGGTGCTTCATCCAGCGCGCGGGGACGCTGCCTTCGAGCGTGACCGTACCCTGGCTCACCTTCACTTCGATGTCGCTGGCATCCAAATCGGCCTCGGTGAGGCGTTCGCACGCCAGTTCGCGGAGCCGTTCGTCGCTGCGCTCGTAGCCGCGCGGGCGAGTGCCGCGGAACGCGCCGCGCTGGTCGCCTTCGTCGAACCAGTAGCGCTTGCCTTCCTGGCGAAAGCCGGCGCCGCCATAGGTGTCGGTGCGGGCGTACTGGTCACCGCTGGGATCGCGTCCGGCGCGGGAGCCCGAACCGTAGCGCGGGCCCTGGTAGTCGTGTTCCTGCGTCCAGCTGGCGTGGGCGTAGTCGGCGCGCGCGTCGTCCTGCGAGCCGCCCTGGCCATAGGAACGTTCTGCGCCATAGCCGCTGTTGTCCTGGCCATGGATGTCGCGGCCGTAATCGCGCTGGGGCTGCTGCCACTGGCCATGGCTGTGGCGGCCACCCTGGTGCTGGCGCTGGCCGTAGGCGCGTTCGTTGTCGGTGTCCAGGCCATAGCGTGCATCGCCGCGGTGGCCGCTCCACAACTCGTCCTCACGGTAGCCGCCGCCGTAGCGTGCGGGCTGCTCGCTCCAGCGCGGGCTGCGCGTGCCGCCCCGCTCCTGCTGTGGGTGGGCGGCGCGCCATGGATGTTCGGCGGCCATTTCGTCCTCGTCGCCGAAA
Source organism: Frateuria sp. (assembly GCF_035943815.1). Lineage (GTDB taxonomy): Bacteria > Pseudomonadota > Gammaproteobacteria > Xanthomonadales > Rhodanobacteraceae > Frateuria_A. The sequence goes on along the minus strand of NZ_DASZBU010000005.1, from coordinate 30,552 downwards.
GTACGCACGTGGCGCCGGGCCTCGTACGGGTCGCGCCGTTCGTCGGGGACGCGCGGGCCGCGTTGCGGGTCGTCGTGGTCATGTCGGCTCATGGGAGCTCCTTAAGGATATGCGCGAAAAATTTGCAGCCGTATGCCGACTTTTTGCTTCAGTTGAACCAGCACAAAGCGGGCGCGGCCGGATCGTCGATGCGCGGCATGGGCATGCCCGGATCGTGCGGATCGATCGCCGGCTGGTCGGGTTCGCGCGGCCTGGGCGCACGCACCGGGTCGCCCGGCTCGTAGGGTTGCGGCGGTGTGGGGTCCGGCGGCAGCGACTCGGGATCGCCCACCGGCTTGGACGGCGTCATGCCGCCGATGGGGCCGATGCGCGGCATGCGGATCGCGACGGGCGGCGGGCAGGGCAGGAACATTTGCATGGGAAGTCCTCGCGGAGGAGCACTCCCGGTCATACAAGCCACGTGCCAAGGCCGTGCTGGACGCCTGCCGCGGTTCAGGCGGGCCCGGCCGTCCGGCGTGACGGCCGGGCCTGATCCCTGCCGGCCGGCGGTTTCAGGGGTTCTGAGCGCGGACGAGCGGGCTGGGCAGCAACGCGCGAATGCGCTGCACCAGCATGTCGAATTCGAACGGCTTCGTCAGCAGATCGGTATCGGCATCGGGCGTCCAGTCCTCCGGCATCGTCTCGGCATAGCCGGTGACGAACAGCACCTTGAGGCCGGGCCGGCGGTGGCGCCCGACCTCGACCATCTGCAGACCGCTCAGCCCGGGCAGGCCGATGTCTGAAACGATCAGATCGATGCGCTCGCCCGACTCGATCGCCGCCAGTCCGCTGTGACCGTCGCGCGCTTCCAGCACGCGGTAGTGCAGCTCGCGCAGCTTGCCGGCGACCAGCTCGCGCACCACGTCCTCGTCTTCCACCAGCAGGACGGTTTCACCGGCGGCCGGCTCCCAGCGCGCGCCCGTTTCGCGCGCGTCATTGGAGCGCATGCTGCGCCGCTCGCCGCTGGGCAGGTAGATCGATACGGTGGTGCCCTGGCCCGGTGCGCTCTCCAGCTCGATCGCGCCCCGCGACTGGGTGACGAAGCCATGGATCATCGACAGCCCCAGGCCGGTGCCGCGGCCCTTGGGCTTGGTGGTGAAGAAAGGGTCGAACGCCCGCGCGCGCACCTCGGGCGCCATGCCCACGCCGGTGTCGGATACCTGCAGCAGCAGGGTGGGCGCATCGCTGAGGCTGTGCGGACGCCGCAGCGGCCCTTCGCCGGGCGGCACCGAGCCGGTACGGATGGTCAGGCGGCCACCGTCAGGCATCGCATCGCGCGCGTTGATGGCCAGGTTGAGCAACGCGCTTTCCAGCAGGTTCGGATCGCACAACACCGGCACCAACGCGGGCGCCAGGTCGAGCTTCAGCTCCACCCGTTCGCCCAGCGTGGCCGGCAGCAACTCGGCGATCTGCGTGACCAGGTCGTTGAGGCTCACGCTCTTGGGCGCCAGCGGCTGGCGCCGCGCGAAGGCGAGCAGGCGATGCGTCAGCGTGGCTGCGCGCTTGGCCGAGTCGATGGCATTACCCAGGAAACGATCCACGTCCTGGCGCCCGCTCGCCAGGCGCATCTGCACCACCTCGAGCGAGCCGATGATGCCCTGCAGCAGATTGTTGAAATCGTGCGCGATACCGCCGGTGAGCTGGCCCAGCGCCTCGATCTTCTGCGACTGGAACAGCTGCGCACGGGTGTCCTCCAGGCGGCGCTCGGCCTCGATCCGCTCGGTGATGTCGCGGGTGATCTTGGCGAAGCCCAGCAGCTGGCCGTCGCTGTCGCGGATGGCGTCGATGGCGATCTCGGCCATGAAGCGCGAGCCGTCCTTGCGCACCTGCCAGTCGACCATGTCGTAGCGTCCGCTTTCGGCGGCCACCGTCATGGCCGTCTGCGCCACCTGCGGGTTGACGAAGAAGCGCGCCAGCGGGCGGCCGATGATCTCGGCGGCGGCATAGCCCTTGATGCGCTCGGCGCCGGCGTTCCAGTCGGTGACGATGCCGTTGGGGTCGAGCATGCAGATCGCGCAGTCGGTGACGCCGTCGACGAACAGGCGGAAGCGCCTTTCCACCTCGCGCAGCCGCTGCTCGGTATGGCGACGCTCGGTGATGTCGCGGGTGACCATTGCGAAGCCAAGCAGGTGTCCGTGCTCGTCGCGCACCGCGTCGCAGACCATGTGTCCCCAGAAGCGGCTGCCGTCGCGGCGCAGCCGCTCAGCCTCCTCCTGAAAGCGTCCGTGCGCGGCGGCCATATGCAGGATCAGCTCGGGGCGACCACCGGCGCGCTCCTGCTCGGTGTGCAGCAGGGCGAACGGGCGACCGACGATATCGGCCGGGCGGTAGCCGTGGATCTGCTCCGCGCCCGCGTTCCAGCTGCGGACGCGGCCCTGCGGATCGACCATGAAGATGGCGTAGTCCAGGATGGACTGGACCAGCAACTGGTAGGGGTTGGTCCCGCTCGTTTGCATGCCACCGTCCTTGCACAGCAGGTACCGCGCCACGGCCGTCCATGACGATGTCATCGGTGTCTCGTCCCCGGAGAGGGGGATTGCGGTCGCCTCTGGGCGACCGCGTTCCGCCTGGCCGACCTCAACCGAACCTACCTCAATGCCTAGTGGGATGCACCAGGATACGGCGGCAGGCCGCCGTCGGCGACGGCGCAGGCGCGGGCGTTCTTCGCACGGGCATCGGCGATGGCGGCCAGCAGCGCCTTGCGGTCGTACGGCTTGGGCAGGAAGGTGGCGGTGGGACCCAGGCGGTCGCTGGACGCTTCCGGGTCGCCCGAGATCACCACCACGGCGGCGTTCGATCCGCGCCGGCGCAGTTCCTCGGTCATGCTGATGCCGTCCTGGCCGCCGCCGATGTTGACGTCGGTGACGATCACATCGATCTGGGGCTGCTCGTCCATCAACTGGATGCCGCTCTTGGCGTCGCGCGCGGACAACACCTGGTAGCCGGCCGCATCGAGCAGCAGCGCCATGACTTCGCGCGTGTCCGAGTCGTCCTCCACTAACAACACAAGGTTGTCCTTCGCCATGACCCCTCCACACGCTCGCGCGGCCAGAACCGTGAATTCTGACCACACACAAGTGACGGAAGCGTGCAGGTTAAAGCCTTGCTGCGTCAAGCGTTAAGCATGCGATCTTCTGGTTTCAGTTTACAAATGTTGATGTCCCCGTGCACTACACGCGAACACACCGGCCGCGTGCATTTGCAAGAAACCGAGAAAGGGCGTTGACGAAGGGATGCGGTCCCGGCGGCAAGAGCGCAATTGGCTGCGTGGAACGCAAGAGTTTTCGACGCGCTACCACCCTCCTTTCACCGGGATGACGCCCTTCCTTCACTGTGACCTGCCTAGGCTCCTATGTCCAAAGCAAGGGAGGAGGCAGACGTGGGGCACGATCCGGCACGCCGGGAATTCCTGAGACTCTTGGGCGTGGCGGTTCCCGCAGGCATGACGCTCTGCGCGTGCGGCGGCCCCGGCGGAAGCGGCGTGCACGCCGCCTCGCCCAACGCCTTCCTGGCCACGGAGGAAATGGATTTCATACGTGCCGCCGTGGCGCGGCTGATTCCTGCCGATGCGCTAGGTCCCGGCGCCGACCAGGCCGGCGTACCCACCTTCATCGATCTGCAGCTGGCCGGTCCCTACGGTCGCGCCGAGCGCTGGTACATGCAGGGCCCCTGGCCCAGCGGCGTGGACAGCCAGGGCTACCAGCTGCGCTACACCCCCGCGCAGGTATACCGCCATGCCATCGCCGGCATCGACGCATATTGCCGCAAGCAGTACCAGCAGCCCTTCGCCAAGCTCGGCGCCGGACAGCAGGACGCCGTGTTGCATGCGTTGGAGGACGGCAAGATGGACCTTGGCGACCTGCCGTCGAAGACCTTCTTCAACCTGCTCTGGCAGAACACCCAGGAAGGCTACCTGGCCGACCCGGCCTACGGCGGCAACCGCGACTTCGCCGGCTGGAAGCTGATCGGCTTCCCCGGCCCCCGCTACAACTACGTGCGCGAGATCGGCCAGTTCGGCCAGCCCTACCAGCAGCCCTTCGTGAGCCTGATCGGCCGCGCGCCCACCGCGGCGCTTGCCCATGCCGGAGACGTGGGCTGATGGCCAGGCGCATGCCACCGGTGGACGTAGTGCTGGTTGGCTTCGGCTGGACCGCCTCGATCATCGCGCAGGAACTCACCGATGCCGGCGTGCAGGTCCTGGCGCTGGAGCGGGGCGCCTGGCGGGACACCGTGCCGGACTTCGCCACCGACCACATCCAGGACGAGCTGCGCTATGCGGTGCGCAAGCAGATCTTCGAGGCGCCCGAGCGCGAGTCGCTGACCTTCCGCAACAACGCCAGCCAGACCGCGTTGCCGATGCGCCACCTGGGCTCGTTCCTGCCCGCGTCGGGCGTGGGTGGTGCGGGCGTGCACTGGAACGGCCAGTGCTGGCGTTTCCTGCCGCAGGACTTCGTGATCCGCTCGCACACCGAGCAGCGCTACGGCAAAGGCTTCGTCCCGGCCGACATGAACCTGCAGGACTGGGGCGTCAGCTACGACGAGCTGGAGCCCTACTACGACCGCTTCGAGTACCTGTGCGGCGTCTCCGGGCAGGCCGGCAACGTCAAGGGCCAGCTCGTGGCCGGCGGCAACCCCTTCGAGGGGCCGCGCACACGCGGCTATCCGCTGCCGCCGCTGGAGCGCAGCGCCTCCACCGTGCTGTTCGACAAGGCCGCGCGCGAGGCCGGCTTCAAGCCGTTTCCCTGCCCTGCCGCCAACGCCTCGCGGCCGTACCGCAACCCGCTCGGCGTGCAGATGGGCCAGTGCACCTATTGCGGTTATTGCGAGTGGTTCGGCTGCGGCAACTACTCCAAGGCCAGTCCGCAGACGACGATCCTGCCGGTGCTGCTGAAGAAGGAGAACTTCCACTTCCGTACCCATTGCAACGTCACCCGCGTCAACACCGACGGCAGCGGCAAGCGCGCCACCGGCGTCACCTATGTCGACGTCGACGGCAACGAGATCGAGCAGCCGGCCGAGATGGTGGTGCTGTGCGCCTTCGCCCAGCACAACGTGCACCTGCTGCTGCTCTCCAAGATCGGCCAGCCCTACGACCCGGTCGCCAACACCGGCGTGGTCGGGCGCAACTACGCCTACCAGATCACCTCCTCGGTGGACGTGTTCCAGAAAGAGCGCCTCAACCCCTTCATGGGCGCCGGCGCGCTGGGTCAGGCGATCGACGAGTTCAACGGCGACAATTTCGACCACGGCCCGCACGGCTTCATCGGCGGCGGCTACGTCGCGCTGTGGAATACCGGCGGGCGGCCGATCCTGCAGCACTACCTGCCGGAGCATGCGGCCAAGTGGGGCGCGGGCTGGAAGCAGGCGATGCACGAGAACTACCTCACCGCATGCTCGATCGCCACCCACGGCAGCGTGATGAGCTACCGCGGAAGCTACCTGGACCTGGACCCCACCTGGCGCGATGCGTACGGCAACCCGCTGTTGCGGCTGACCTTCGATTTCCAGCCCAACGAACACAAGATGTCGGATTTCCTCACCGACCAGGCCGCCACGATCGGCCGCGCGATCCCCGGCGCCAGCGTGCACGTGAAGAAGCGTCAGGGTCCCTACTCGATCGTGCCCTACCAGACCACTCACAACACCGGCGGCGCGGTGATGGGCACCGACCCCAAGACCAGCGTCGTCAACCGGTTCCTGCAGAGCTGGGACGTGCCGAACCTGTGGGTGATGGGCTCGAGCGTGTTTCCGCAGAACGCCGGCTACAACCCCACCGGCACCGTCGGTGCGCTGACCTACTGGTCGGCCGAGGCGATGAAGCGCTACCTGAAGAACCCCGGCCCGCTGGTGGCGACATGAGAGCGCGTGCGCAAGGGGCGGCCTTGCGAAGGGCCGCGGCGCTCATGGGCCTGGTGCTCGCCGCCGCGCTCTGCACCGCCTGCACCCATGACCGCGATCTGGCGGCGCCCTCGGCCATCAAGCTTGGCGAGCGCATGAGCCCCGGCCCCTACGGCGACATCGCGCGCGGCCGCTACCTGGTGCGCATCGGCGACTGCGCGGCCTGCCATACCGCCCCCGGCGGCACGCCGTTCGCCGGCGATCGTGCGATCCCCACGCCGTTCGGGACGATCTACTCCAGCAACATCACCCCCGACATGGAAACCGGCATCGGTGACTGGAACGACGCCGACTTCTATCGCGCCATGCACGAGGGCATCGACCGCGAAGGCAATCACCTGTACCCGGCCTTTCCCTATCCCTGGTACACGCGCCTGAGTCGCGACGACGTGCGGGCGATCAAGGCCTACCTCGACACGCTCGCGCCGGTGCGCCAGGCCAAGCGGCACAACGAGCTGCCGTGGCCACTCGACCAGCGCGGCGTCATGGCAGCGTGGGACGGCATGTATTTCCAGGACGGCACCTACCGGAGCGACCCGAAGCGCTCGGCGCAATGGAATCGCGGCGCCTACCTCGTCCAGGGCGCGGGCCACTGCGGCGCCTGCCACAGCAAGAGAAATTTCGCCGGCGCCACCGACATGGACGACCCGTTCTCCGGTGGCTACGCCGAGAACGCCTTTGCGCCGAGCCTGGCCGGCGGCGCGCGCGATGGGCTGGGAAGCTGGAGCGAACAGGACATCGTGCAGTATCTGGGCACCGGTCGGAACGATCGCACCGCCGCCGCCGGGCCCATGGCCGAGGTGGTCGAGCAGTCCACGCAGTACATGAGCGAGGCCGACCGCCGGGCGATCGCCGTCTACCTCAAGAGCCTGCCCACGCCGAAGGAGGCATCGGCGGGTCGCGTCGATCACGGCACGCTCGACCGCGGCGCGGCGTTGTACGTCGACAACTGCGCCGGCTGCCACCTCGCCCAGGGGCAAGGCGAGCTGGGCGCCTTCCCGCCACTGCGCCAGAGCAGCGCGGTACAGGCCAGGAGTGCCGACACGCTGATCGGGGTGATCCTGCAGGGCGCACGCATCCCGGTCACGAAGAGCGGCGATCCCACCGGTCTGGCCATGCAGGGTTTCGCCGATCACCTCGACGACGCGCAGATCGCCGACCTCACCACCTACATCCGCAACGCGTGGGGCAACCAGGCGGAGGCAGTGGACGCCGGCCACGTGGAAGACCTGCGCAAGACGCTGCGCAAGTCGCCGGGTGGCTAGCCTGGCCTCCTCCCTCCCGCTTCCCTCCAGCGGGAGAGATGAGCGAAGGCGGGCGCTTCGCGCCGGCTCAAACCAATGAGAGCGCGGGCATGCGCTTCACGCGCCGCCTGCGATGCTGGAAGGCGAGCGCTCGCTTGAAAGGATCACCACGAGAGGGCGATGAGCCAGATCTTCCATCCGCGCTTCGGCTTGTTCGTCAAGCTCGCCCTGCTGGCGCTGCTGATCCTGGCCAGTGCCGCCGTGCTGGCCTGGCGCGGACTGACCAACGAGCAGCACCGCATCGGCGAAGCCGTGGAGCAGCCGGTGCCCTTCAGCCACAAACACCACGTGGGCGACGACGGCATCGACTGCCGCTACTGCCACGCCACGGTGGAAACGGACGCCTTCGCCGGCATCCCGCCGATCTCCACCTGCATGACCTGCCACTCGCAGCTCTACACCGACCAGGCGATGCTCGCGCCGGTGGTGCAGAGCTGGCAGCGTGGCGTAGCGCTGCACTGGCAGCGCGTGCACCAGCTGCCCGACTTCGTCTACTTCAACCACTCCATCCACGTGGCCAAGGGTGTGGGCTGCGAGAGCTGCCACGGCCGTGTCGACCGCATGGCGCTGACCATGCGCACGCAGCCCTTGTCGATGAAGTGGTGCCTGGACTGCCACCGCGCGCCGCAGAAGTACCTGCGCCCGCGCGAGCAAGAGTTCGCCATGGGCTGGAAGCCACAGGACCAGGAAAAGCTGGGTCTGGCGCTGGTCGAGCGCTACCACGTCGACACGCGCCGGCTGACGGATTGCTCGGTATGCCACCGCTGACCGGCCGCATGCCACGCCTCGGCGCCCATTCCGCCGGCGGCGTCGGCGGCAGGCGCGGGCGGAAGCGCGCATGAGCCGGCCGACCGCCCTCGACGCGCTGCGCACGCGGTTGGGCGATGCCCGCGGTCCGCGCTACTGGCGCGCGCTGGAGGAGCTCATCGAACAGCCGGACTGGCGCGACCGCCTGCAGGAAGCCTTTCCGCAGCTGTCGCAGCTGGAGCCGAAGGTCGATCGTCGCGGTTTTCTCAGGCTGCTCGGCGCTTCGCTCGCGTTGGCGGGCCTGGGCGCCTGCAGCCGTCCGCCGCAGGAGCAACTGGTGCCATGGGTGCGCCGTCCCGACGAACTGCCGCCGGCGCTGCCGCGCTTCTACGCCAGCACGCTCGCCTGCGCCGGCGACGTCGCGGGCGTGCTGGTGGAGACGCATCAGGGCCGCCCGACCAAGATCGAGGGCAACCCTGCCCATCCGATGAGCCTGGGCGCCACCTCGCCGGCGATGCAGGCGGCCGTGCTCGAGCTGTGGGATCCGGACCGCTCGCAGGCGCCGTTGCGCGAAGGCGTGCCGGCGAGCTGGGACGAGTTCCGCGAGCAGGCCGAGGCGCTCGCCGCGCGCCACGCGCGCGACGGCCGTGGCCTGCACGTGCTGGGCGGGCGCATCGACTCGCCCACGCTGGCGGCGCAGCGCGCGGCGTGGCTGGCTCGCTTCCCCGGCTCGCGCTGGTTCCAGTACGAGCCGGTGGACGAGGACAACGCGCTGGCCGGCGCACGGCTCGCCTTCGGCACGCCGCTGCGCGCGCGCTACCGCTTCGATCAGGCGAAGGTGGTGCTGGCGCTGGAGGCCGATTTCCTCGGCAGCCTGCCTGGCGCGCTGCGCCATGCCCGCGACTTCACCGGCGGCCGCCAGCCCGAGGCCGCCGTCTTCAACCGGCTCTACGCGGTCGAGGCCAGCCCGAGCCTTACCGGTGCCAAGGCCGACCATCGCTGGCCGCTCGCCAGCGCGCAGGTGGGCAGCTTCGCGCTGGAGCTCGGCGAGTTGCTCGGGCTGCCGGGCGTGCACGCGGCTCAGTCCAGCGGCATCGCCGCGCGCCGCCTGCGCGCGTTGGCGCAGGATCTCCAGGCGCAGCGAGGCAGTGCGCTGGTGCTGGCCGGCCGCACGCAACCGCCCTGGGTGCACGCTCTGGCGCATCTGCTGAACGAGGCGCTCGGCAACGTCGGCCGCACGGTCGAGTACTACGCGCCGCCCGAACCGTGGGAGAGCGCCGGCGAAGGCCTGCGTGAACTGATCGCGGCGATGGCTGCCGGGCGTGTGGACACCTTGCTGGTCCTGGACGGCAACCCGGCCTACGCCGCGCCGGTCGATGCGCGCTTCGCCGAACTGCTCGCCAAGGTGCCCCACCGCCTCCATCTGGGCCTGTACCGCGACGAGACCGCGAGTGCCTGCCAATGGCACCTGCCGCGCTCGCACGCGCTGGAAAGCTGGTCGGACCTGCGCGCCACCGACGGCAGCGCCAGCCTCGTGCAGCCGGTGATCACGCCGCTCTATGACAGCCGCAGCGTGCACGAGCTGCTGGCGATGTTCCTGGGCGACACGCGGGGCGAACGCGAGCGCGTGCAGGCCACCTGGCGCGGCCAGGCTGGCGCCGACCTGGATGGCTTCTGGACGGCTAGCCTGCAGGCAGGCGTCATCGCCCGCAGTGCGCCGCCCGCGCGGCGCGCGCCGGTGGACGCTGCCTTTCTCGCGCAGCGGCCGGCGGCGGCCGAACCGGCCAGCCTCGAACTGTTGTTCGCACCAGACCCCACCGTGTGGGACGGGCGCTACGCCAACAACGGCTGGCTGCAGGAACTGCCCAAGCCGCTGACCACGCTGACCTGGAGCAACGTGGCACTGGTGAGCCCCGAGCTTGCGCTTGCGCACGGCCTCGAGAACGGCGACGCGCTGGAGTTGCGCATCGAGGGGCGCCACACCCAGGCGCCGGTCTGGGTTATGCCCGGGCAGGCCGCGCGCAGCGTCACCGTGTGCCTTGGCTACGGCCGCCGCGCCGCCGGCCGGGTGGGCGAACGGCTGGGCTTCGACGCCTATGCGCTGCGCAGCCTCGCCGCACCCTGGCGCGGCGGCGGCCTGCAGATCAACCGCACCGGTGCGCGCTATGCGCTCGCCACGACGCAACGCCACCACGCCATGGAAGGGCGCGCGCCGGTACGCGCAGGCACGCTGGAAGACTTTCGCGTCCACCCTGCATTCGCGAAGGATCCGCCCGCCCCGCCCAGCCTCTACCCCGACCGCCCACGCGGCGAATACGCCTGGGGCATGAGCGTGGACCTCAACGCCTGTATCGGCTGCGGCGCCTGCACGCTCGCCTGCCAGGCAGAGAACAACATTCCCGTGGTCGGTGCCGAGGAAGTCGAGCGCGGCCGCGAGATGCACTGGATCCGCGTCGACCGCTACTACGAGGGCGAGGCGGCCGCACCGCGCATCCACCACCAGCCGGTGCCGTGCATGCATTGCGAGCACGCGCCCTGCGAGATGGTTTGTCCGGTCGGCGCCACCGTGCACGACACCGAGGGGCTCAACGTACAGGTCTACAACCGCTGCGTGGGCACGCGATTCTGCTCCAACAACTGCCCGTACAAGGTGCGCCGCTTCAATTTTCTGCAGTACAGCGACCTCGCTACCGAAAGCCTCAAGGCCCAGCGAAACCCGGACGTCTCCGTGCGCAACCGCGGCGTCATGGAGAAGTGCACCTACTGCATTCAACGCATCGAGACCGCACACATCGCCGCGGACCGCGAAGGACGGCGCATCACCGACGGCGAGGTGCTGACCGCCTGCCAGGCGGCGTGCCCCACGCAGGCGATCGTATTCGGCGACCAACAGGACCCGGCCACTGCGGTCAGTCGCCAGAAGGCCTCGCCGCGGAACTACGCCCTGCTGGAGGAGCTCAACACGCGCCCGCACACGACCTACCTGGCGGCGATCCGCAACCCGCATCCGGCGCTGGAGGACGACGCATGAGCGCGTACCACGCTCGCCATGAGCACGCACCGTCACGCGTAGGCCTCAGCATGGCCCCCTCCCCCGGCTGTGCCGGGGGAGAGGGAGCTGCAGCGCGCGGTACGCGGATGCGCTGGAAGGCATCGCCATGAGCGCGCCGCTGCTCGCCCCGCGCGAAACCAACGCCTCGATCACCGACACGGTGAGCAACCTGGTGCTCGAGCGTCCGACCGGCCGGTTGTGGCTGATCGCCTTCGCGCTGGCCTTCGTGCTCACCGCGTGGCTGGGCGTCGGCATCGTCTGGCTGCTGGCCAAGGGCGTGGGCATCTGGGGGCTGGACATCCCGGTTGCCTGGGCCTTCGCCATCGCCGACTACGTTTGGTGGATCGCCATCGGCATGGCCGGCACCTTCATCTCCGGCGGCCTGTACCTGGCCCGGCAGGGCTGGCGCAACGCGCTCAACCGCTATGCCGAGGCGATGACCGTGTTCGCCGTTTCCGTGTCGGGCATCTTTCCCATCCTGCACCTGGGCCGGCCCTGGTTCTTCTACTGGCTCGCGCCCTATCCCGACCGCATGGGCCTGTGGCCGCAATGGCGGAGCTCGCTGTTCTGGGACTTCTCGGCGATCGTCGCCTACCTGATCGTGTCGATCCTGTACTTCTACGTCGGCCTGATCCCCGACCTCGCGTCTCTGCGCGACCGCGCCGGCACGCGCGGCAAACAGGTGTTCTACGGGCTGCTCGCGCTCGGCTGGCGCGGCGAGGCGCGGCATTGGCGGCGCTTCGAGACGCTCAACCTGCTGCTTGCCGCGATGGCGGTCCCGCTGGTGTTCTCGGTGCATTCGATGGTGGCGCTGGATTTCTCCGAGGGCCTGTTGCCGGGCTGGCATTCGACCATCTTTCCGCCGTTCTTCGTCGCCGGCGCGCTGTTCTCGGGCTTCGCCATGGTGCTCGTGCTGGGCATCCCGCTGCGGCGCTTCTTTGACCTGGGCGACTTCATCACCGCGCGGCACATCCGCAACCTCGCCAAGCTGATGCTCGCCGCCGGCCTGTTCGTCGACTACAGCTACGCCTCGGAACTGTTCAACGCCTTCTACGGCGGCGACCGCTTCGAGATTGCGCATGCCATGGCCGAGCTCACCGGCGCCTATGCCTGGGTGTACTGGACCATCGTCGGCTGCAATGTGGTGGCGATCCAGGCGATCTGGTTCGAGCGCGTGCGACAGAGCCGCACGGCGTTGTTCGTGATCGCCGTGTTGGTGCTCATCGGCATGTGGTTCGAGCGCTTCGAACTGATCGTCAGCAGCCTGTACCGGGATTTCCTCCCTTCCAGCTGGGGCATGTTCTACCCCACCTTCTGGGACATCGGCTTCCTCGCCGGCTCCATTGGCCTGTTCTTCCTGCTCTTCCTCTTGTTCGTGCGGCTGCTGCCGGTGCTGCCGATGTTCGAGCTGCGCAAGCTGCGCGCGAAGCTCGGCCGGGAGGCGGCATGAACGCGCGCGGCTGGCTCGCCCGTTTCGGCGACGCTCAGGCGCTGCTGCTGGCGGTGCGCGAGCTGCGCCGCCTGGGCTACACGCAGCTGGAGGCCTATACGCCGTATGCGGTGGAAGGCCTGGCCGAGGCGCTCGGGCCGGTGCGCGACCGGATCCCGTTGCTGGTGCTGCTGGGCGGGCTGTGCGGCGGCTTGGGCACTTTGTTCCTGGAGTGGTACGCCTCGGTGGTGAATTACCCGATCGACGTCGGCGGCCGTCCCGATGCGAGCTGGCCGGCCTTCGTCCCGGCTGCGCTGGAAATGACCATCCTGTTCGCGGCGCTGTTCGGCGTCGTCGGCCTGTTCGTCGCCAATGGCCTGCCGCGGCTGGTGCATCCGCTGTTCGCCGTGCCGGGCTTCGAGGCGGCCAGCCGCGACGGCTTCTTCCTGTGGCTGCGCGCCGACGATCCGCGCTTCGAGGCATCGCAGGCGCGGGCCGCCCTCGCGCGGCTGACGCCGCAGGCGATCGACGAGGTGAAGCCGTGAACGGGCACCGTCTCGTGCTGGCGCTTTCGCTGCTCTCGCTGGCCGGCTGCGAGCAGGCCATGCACGACATGTACGACCAGCCCAAGTACAAGCCGCTGGCGCCCAGCCCGCTGTTCGCCGACGGCAACAGTGCGCGCACGCCGCCGCCGGGCAGCGTGCCGATGGCACAGGGCGCGGCGGCCGATACCGCGAGCGGCCGGCGCGGCCGCACGCTGGTGCCGGCGCCGCCCGGGCCCGCGCTGCCGCTGGACGACCAAGGCCGCAGCCTGGCCCGTGGCGACGTCGGCGAGCGGCGCTATGCCAACCCCTTGCCGCTCACCTTGGCGCTGCTGGAGCGGGGTCGCGAGCGTTTCGACATCTACTGCGCGCCCTGCCATGGAGCGAGCGGCAACGGCGACGGCATGATCGTGCGCCGCGGTTTCCCGGCGCCGCCGAGCTACCACACCGACCGCCTGCGCAACGCGCCGGACAGTCACTTCTATCAGGTCATCAGCGACGGCTACGGCGTGATGTATCCCTATGCCGACCGCATCGGTCCGCACGACCGTTGGGCGATCGTGGCCTACATCCGGGCGCTGCAGCTGTCCCAGCATGCGCCGCGTGACCGCTTGTCGCCGCAGGACCTGGCGCGCCTGTCGGCCACGCCCGTCAAGGGTGGGGAGACGCAGCGATGAGCGGCGGCCGCTGGTTGCGGGTCTCGCGCACCGAAGGTGTCGCCGCGGCGGTCGGCCTGCTGGCGCTGGTCGGCTGCCTGCTGCTGGGCCTGCGCGCGCCGCGCGTGGTGCTGCTGTCCTACCTGTTCGCCTGGCTGTTCTGGCTGGCGCCCGCGTTGGGCAGCGTGGGCCTGCTGATGATCCACGCGCTGACCGGGGGCGACTGGGGCCTGGCGTTGCGCCCCGCGCTGCTCGCGGCGAGCCGGCGGCTGCCGCTGATGGCGCTGCTGATGCTGCCGGTGCTCTTGGGCGTGGCCGTGCTGTTTCCCTGGGCCGGGCCGCACGCAGCGGGCGATCCCACCCTGGATCGCCAGCGCTGGTGGCTGGACGCGCCGTTCTTCGTCGCTCGCGCGGTGGTGGTGTGGGTGCTGTGGCTGTGGCTCGCACACGGCATACGCCGCCGGCTGGACATGCCGAGCGCCGGGCGCTTTGCAGCCGGTGGCCTGATCGTCTACGCGCTGAGCGTCTCGGTGGCGGCAGTCGACTGGGTGGTCTCCCTGGTGCCGCGCTGGCACTCGACGACGTTTGGCGTCCTGGTGGGCACGGCGCAACTGCTGGCTGCGGCGGGACTGGCCGTAGGCGTCAGCGTGGCCGGCCGCGACCCGGCCGCTGCGGCGTGGACGCCCAGGCGGCTGAACGACCTGGGCAGCATCCTGATGGTGCTCGTGCTCGCGTGGGGCTACCTCGCGTTCATGGACTACCTCACCGTGTGGATCGCCGACCTGCCGTCCGAAACGGTGTGGTACCTGCCGCGGGTGAAGACCGGATGGCGCTGGCTGGGGGCCTTTCTGGTGGTGTTCCACCTCGCGCTGCCGTTCGCGGTGTTGCTTTCGCGGCGGGCCAAGCAACGCGCGGCGTGGCTGGCCGGCGTGGGATGGTGGCTGTTTCTGGCGCAGATCGGCTACGTCGCCTGGCTGGTGCTGCCGGGGCTGCGCACGAGCGCGCTGGCCTGGAGTGATCCGCTGGCGTGGATCGGTATCGGCGGCCTGTGGTGGATGGGCTACGGTGCGCAACGGCGAGCCGTGCCGGAGGCGGATGCATGAGCCGCCAGCCCGACTCGCACGAGTCCTATACGGTTGCTGCCGGCGTGCTGCACTGGGCTGCGGTGATCCTGGCGCTCAGCCTGCTGGCGATCGTCCTGCTGGTGTACGTGTGGGCGCGGCCGGTGCTCACCGCCGGCGCGGCACCGGTGCGGCCGATCCCGCCGCAACCGCGGCTGCAGCCCGACCCGGCGGGCGACATTGCCGCCGAGCGTGCGTTGCAGCGCTCGCGGCTGGAGGGCTACCAGTGGATGGATGGGGCGCATACGGTGGCGCGGATACCGATTGCACGGGCGATGGCGTTGGTGGCTGCGGGCAAAGGCCTCCCCCTCACCCCAACCCTCTCCCCCGGCGGGGCCGGGGGAGAGGGGACCGGTGCGCGCTACGCGCCGGAGCACCCGGCAGACGGCCGTCAGCGGGAGCGACAGCCATGACCCGCAGCGCCGCGAAGCCGCTGCAGTCCGCTCTCTCTCCCGTGGCTCCGCCGGGGGAGAGGGTTGGGGTTTGGGGGAGGCCCTTGCTCTTGCTTTGGCTGCTGCTCTGGCCAGTGATCACGCTCGCCATCCAGTCCGCACCGCCGCCTCCTCCGGACCTCACCCAGCGCGCCGGCTTTGACCAACGTCTCGGCGCACAGCTGCCTATGGACACCCGCTTCCTCGACGCCAACGGCAAACCCATCGACCTGCGCACGCTCGCTGGCGGCAAGCCGCTCCTACTCACGCTCGGCTACTACCGCTGCCCCAATCTGTGCGACGTGGTGCTGAACGGTATGGCGCACACGCTGGCGATGCTCGACCTCGCACCCGGCCGCGACTTCGCGGTGGCCTTCGTCAGCATCGACCCGACCGACAGGCCGGCGGACGCACGCCACACCCAGGCGATGCTCGAGCGCACGCATCCGGACGCCCACGTGCCCCACTGGCACTTCCTCACCGGCAATCAGGCGAGCATCGGCTCGCTCGCCCACGCGGTCGGCTTCCGCTACTTCTACGACGACAAGCTCCACCAGTACGCCCACGCCGCCGGCCTCGTGGCGATCACGCCGGGCGGCAAGGTCGCGCAGTACTTCTTCGGCGTGTCCTGGCCACCGGCATCGCTGCGCCTGGCGTTGGTGGGCGCCTCGCAAGGCCGGCTCGGCTCCCTGGCCGACCGGCTGGTGCTGCTGTGCTGCGGCTACGATCCGGCCACCGGCCGCTACAGCCTGGCGATCGGCCGCACCATGCAGGCGCTTGGCGTGGCCTTCGTGCTGGCGTTGGCGTGCTGGCTGGCCTGGCTTAAAGTGAGGGCGCGCGCATGAGCATGCTGCCGCAGGCCTCCAGCTTCGCCCCCGACGTCGACCACCTGTTCGATGCGCTGCTGTTGCTGTGCGGCCTGGTGACGATCGGCGTGTTCGCCGTGATGATCGTCTTCTGCGTGAGGTATCGCCACGGTACCGCTGCCGAGCGCACGCCCGCGCGGCAGCATCTGGGCGTGGAGCTGACCTGGACGCTCATCCCCTTCGTCCTGTTCATGGGCATCTTCGGCTGGAGCGTGCACCTGTGGATCCGGCTGCGCACGCCACCCAAGAACGCCCAGCCGGTCTACGTGGTCGCCAAGCAGTGGATGTGGAAGGTGCAGCACCCCGGCGGTCAGCGCGAGATCGATACGCTGCATGTCCCGGTGGGCCAGCCAATACGCCTGGTGATGACCTCGCAGGACGTGATCCACAGCTTCTACGTGCCAGCCTTCCGCGTGAAGCAGGACGTGCTGCCGGACCGCTACACGGAGCTGTGGTTCACCGCCACGCAGGCCGGCACCTTCCACCTGTTCTGCGCCGAGTTCTGCGGAACCGACCATGCGCGCATGGGCGGTTCGGTGATCGCCATGGCGCCGGCGGACTACGCGCGCTGGCTGCACGCGCACGCCGGGCTTGGCCTGGCGGCGCAGGGCGAGGCGTTGTTCCGGCAGCTGGGCTGCAGCGGTTGCCACGACCCGCAGTCAGGCGTGCACGCGCCCGACCTGTACGACCTCTACGGCCACACCGTGCCGCTGTCGGACGGTTCGCAGGTGCTCGCCGACGAGCGCTACCTGCAGGACTCGATTCTGCTGCCGAAGAAGCAGATCGCCGCCGGTTACGCACCGATCATGCCCAGCTTCGAGGGCCGCATCGGCGCGGAGGACGTGCTGGCCCTGGTGGACTACCTGAAGACCCGCACGCGCGCGGCGGAGGACAGCCATGAACACCGTTGAGCGCGTGCCCGCACCACGCAGCTATCTGGAGGAGGGCTACGGCCTGCGCTCGTGGCTGACCACGCACGACCACAAGCGCATCGCCATCCTTTACGGCATCGGCATCACCTTCTTCTTCTTCCTCGGCGGGCTGGCCGCCGCGCTGATCCGCTGGGAGCTGGTCACGCCGGCCGGCGACCTGATGAGCGCGGAGACCTACAACAAGACATTCACCTTCCACGGCGTGGTGATGGTGTGGTTCTTCCTGATCCCCTCGATCCCCGCCACCCTGGGCAACTTCCTGCTGCCGCTGATGATCGGCGCGCGCGACGTGGCGTTCCCCCGGCTGAACCTGTTCAGCTGGTACCTGTACGTGGTCGGCGGCCTGTTCACCCTGCTCTGCCTTCTGCTGGGCGGCGTGGACACCGGCTGGACCTTCTACACGCCGTTCTCGACGATGTTCTCCAACTCCAACGTGATGCTGGTGGTGGTCGGCGTGTTCGTGGTGGGCTTCTCCTCGATCTTCACAGGCCTCAACTTCATCGTCACCGTGCACACCATGCGCGCGCCGGGCATGACCTGGATGCGCCTGCCGCTGTTCGTGTGGGCGATGTACGCGGTGGCGCTGGTGATGATGCTGGCCACGCCGGTGCTGGCGATGACGCTGGCGCTGATCGGGCTGGAACGGCTGTTCGGCGTCGGCATCTTCGACCCGGCGCTGGGCGGGGACCCGGTGCTGTTCCAGCACTTCTTCTGGTTCTACTCGCACCCGGCCGTGTACATCATGATCCTGCCGGCCATGGGCGTGGTCAGCGAGCTGATCACTAATGGCGCGCGCCGGCGCATCTTCGGTTACAAGTTCATGGTGTGGGCGATCATCGGCATCGCGGTGGTCGGCTTCCTGGTGTGGGGTCACCACATGTTCGTGGCGGGGCAGTCGATGTACGCGAGCATCGTGTTCTCGATCCTCTCCTTCATCATCGCGGTGCCCTCGGCGATCAAGGTCTTCAACTGGACCGCCACGCTGTACAGGGGCGACATCTCCTTCGACGCGCCGATGCTCTACGCGCTGGGCTTCGTCGGCCTGTTCATGCTGGGCGGGCTGACCGGTCTGTTCCTGGCGGCGACCGCGCTGGACGTCAACCTCACCGACACCTACTTCGTGGTGGCGCACTTCCACTACATCATGGTCGGCGGGGCGGTGATGGCTTACCTGGGCGGCATCCACTACTGGTGGCCCAAGATCACCGGTCGGCTCTATTCGGAAGCGTGGGCGCGCTTCGCCGCGATCCTGATGTTCTTCGGCTTCAACCTCACCTTCTTCCCGCAGTACATCCTGGGCTACGAGGGCATGCCGCGGCGTTACCACGAATACCTGCCGCAGTTCCAGGTGTGGAATGTGCTGTCCTCGGCCGGCGCCACCATCCTGGGCGCGGCCTACCTGTTGCCGCTGTTCTATCTCGCCTGGTCGCTGCGCCACGGCGCGCGCGCCGGCCCCAACCCCTGGGATGCCACCGGGCTGGAATGGACCGTTCCCTCGCCGCCGCCCCTGCACAACTTCGACGAGGCCCCCGAGGTCACCGAAGGCCCTTACGCCTACCGCCGATGAATGCCCGACCCCATCCCGTTCCCGAGCAGTTCGACGACCCCGTGCAGCAGCGCGAGGCGGCCACGCTCGGCATGTGGGCGTTCCTGGCCACCGAGATCCTGTTCTTCGGCGTGTTGTTCGCCGGCTATACGCTGTGTCGCGTGCGCTTCCCCGATGCCTTCGCCGAAGGCAGCCGGCACACCGACATGCTGCTGGGCACGCTGGAGACTGCCGTGCTGCTGACCAGCAGCTGCGCGGCGGCGCTGTCCGTGCGCGAGGTGCAGCTGGGCGGGCGGCGGCTGGCCAGCGCGCTGCTGGCGGCCACCGCCGCGCTCGGCGTCGCCTTCCTCGTGATGCACGGCTTCGAATATGTCGCCGAGTACCGCGAGGGGCTGATGCCGGCGATCCATTACACCCAGCAGGGCGTCCATGCGCGCGGCATGGAGATCTTCTATTGCCTGTACTACTTCATCACCGGCTTCCACAGCATCCACGTGATGGTCGGCGTGGTGCTGATGTTGGTGATGGCCGGGCGCACCTGGCGGCGCGCTTACGATGCGGACTACCACACGCCGCTGGAGCTCACGGCGCTGTACTGGCACCTGGTCGACATCGTGTGGATCTTCGTCTACCCGCTGGTCTACCTGGTCGGAAGGGCCGGATGAACGCGCGCGCCGCCCGCCCGCAGCGCACGCACCGGAGCGGCCCGCGGCCGCCCTCGCTGGCCAGCAACCTGTGGACGCTGGCCGCATTGCTGGTGTTGCTGGCCTTGAGCGCGGGCAGCGCGCTGCTCAGGCTCGGACCGTTCAACGCGGTGGCCAACCTGGGCATCGCCGCGGTCAAGGCGTCGCTGGTGCTCGGCATTTTCATGCGGTTGAAGAGCGACAACGCGCTGCTGCGCATCGTCGCCAGCGCGGGCTTCGCCTGGCTGGCGGTGATGATCGCGCTCGCGCTGGCCGACGTGCTGACGCGTACGCCGCTGCCGGTGCCCTGGTAACGTCAGCCCTGGCACGCAACGTGCAAACCCCCGTGCAGGGGGCGATTCATCGACACGCTGGCACGATTCAGGCGGCCATCGACCAAGCCCCGCCTCCGCACGTCGACCGCTGCATGAACGCCCCGTACGACAACGTCCCGTTCCCGCCGCTGCCCCCGTTCGGCGGCTTCCGCGAAGCGGCGCAGGCCTGCCTGGGCTTGCTGGGCGCGCGCACCGGCGTGGGCGCCTGGTACTTCACCCGGGTGGACGGCGAGGACTGGCTGGTGCTGGCCGCCTCGGACGAGCGCTACGGCGTGCGCAGCGGCGACGCGCTCAAGTGGGCCGACTCGATCTGCTCGCGCATGGTGCGCGGCGGCCCGTGCGTGGTTTCCGACGCCAATGCGCAGGCGGACTATGCCGACGCGCCAATCGCCCGTCGCGGCATCGGTGCCTACCTGGGCGTGCCGGTGCAGCTCGACCACGGCGCCATCGGCACGCTGTGCGCGATCGACCCTCAGCCGATGACGGCGGACCTGGAGCGCTGGCTACCGGTGGTGAAGCTGTGCGCGCAGATGCTGGCCACGCTGTGGCGCCACGACGTGGACCTGAAGGAAACCCAGCGCCGCGCCGAGCGCGCCGAGCTCGAGGCGATGACCGACCCGATGACCGGCATCTACAACCGCCGCGGCTGGCGCCAGCTGCTGACGCTGGAGGAACAGCGCTGCCGCGACGAGCACACCACCGCCGGCATCGTGGTGGTCGATCTGGATCGGCTCAAGCAGACCAACGACAGCCAAGGCCACACGGCGGGCGACGTGCTGATCCAGCGCGCCGCGCAGGAACTCTCCCGTTCGGTGCGGGCCATCGATGTGGTCGCGCGCCTGGGTGGCGACGAATTCGTGGTGCTGATCCTCGATGTGGGTCCCACCGAACTGGCGCGCCAGGCCAGTCGCTTGGAAGAGGCCCTGCGCGTCGCCGGCATCGCCGCCACGCTGGGCTACAGCTGGCGCGGTCCGGACCGTGACCTGGGCGAGGCCTACCGCGAAGCCGACCTGCTGATGCTCGACGCCAAGCGCGGGCGGCAACACGCGCCATAGCCGGTGCGCGGGACACCTCGCTCCGCCGGCCCCAACTGCTTCGCCGCACGGCTGGCCAGCGGCGACATCGACCTGGAGCTGCCCGACGGCGCAGCCGATCCTGTCGATCATCCTCGGCGGCACCGCGAGCCCGCCTCGAAGCCCCGGTCTGGCTGCTACAGCGCGACCGCCCAACGGCGGCGGCGCATGCCGCTCTATGCGCCCGAACAGGCCGCGCGCGCCGCCTGCTTTCGCCTGGCGCGGATTGCAACGAGCCGAACGCGACCCCGGCGCCTGGATGAGCGGGAGGCGCGAGCTGCGTATCGCATGTGGGGCAGCACCCGGGCCAACCGGGCGATCAGCGTGACCCTGGCCCAGCCCGGCGGACACGCGCCCACCGCGTGGTCGCAGGACGGCGCCTGGGCCTGGTGCGCTTCGTGCTGGCCGACGCGGTGGCGGGTGCCGCGTCCTGATCGGTAGCGGCGCGTCGTCGCGTCGGTCCGAATCAGCCGCCCTGGATCGGGAAGGTCTGAGTGCCCCCGGAGGCCGCCGGCGCCGGCGTGGCGGAGGGCCTGGTGGAAACCGGGCGGGCGCTGCCGCACTGGTAGGCGCCCCAGGCCTGCGAGCCGTCGGCCGGTTCGCCCAGCGGCTTGATGGTGTCGGCGTGCATCTTGGCCGCCTCGTTGCGAGCCATGACTTCCAGTTCGTCGCGCACCTTGATGTCGTTGCGATCCACCGGGCCGACATGGTCCATCACCGAGACGGTGACCTTGCCCAGGTCGCGGCATTGCGAGACGTCGCCGCTCCAGGCGGTGCGCACCTGCTTGCCGGCCTCATCCAGGGTGATGCCCCAGGTGCAGGCGCCGAGCAGCAGGATGGGGGCGAGCAGCAACAGGGTCTTGCGCATGGATGGCTCCGGCGGGGCAGTGTGGAAGAGGCCATCGTACCCCGGCAGTGCCGGGGCCGGGCTGAAGGGAAAGCAAAAGTCTCCCCCTTCGTTGCGATCGACCGGAGGCGCCGGGCGAGGGCCGGCTACTTCACCGGCTTGCCGTCGGCATCGAGCACCTCGACCTGGCCCAGCTTCAGCGCCCGCACCGGCGCCTCGATCTGTTTGAGGTCGCCCACGATCACCCAGGTCAGCCTGTCGGGGTGAATCACCTCCGCGGCCGCCGCCTGCACCTGCGGGTCCTTCAGCCCCTCGATGCGCGCCTTCTCGGTCTGCACCCAGTCGTCAGGGCGGTCGTACAGGGCGATGTCCTGCAGTGCACCCATCACCGCGGAGGTGGTCTGGTACTCGCCGGGCAGGCCGCGCACGTCGCTGTCCTTGATCTTGGCGATTTCCTGGTGGGTGAGCGGCTGCTTGCCGATCACGCCGCGCGCCTCGGCCAGGATCTGCGCGGCCGAAGGCGCGGTCTTGTCGGTCTGCACCGGCGCGTACATCAGGAACGGGCGTTGGCCCAGCGCATCGGGCAGGAAGCTGTAGGCGCCGTAGGCCCAGTGCTTGTCCTCGCGCAGGTTCATGTTCAGGCGCGAGGTGAACGAGCCGCCGAAGGCGCCGTTCATGGTCTCGATGTCGAGGTTGTTGGCCGCCTTGGTCGAAGGCGCCAGGCTGCCGGCCAGGATCAGGCTCTGCTGCGCGCCGGGACGGTCGATCAGGTAGACCCGCGGCGACTTGGGCGGCGCCACGGCGGCGAGGTTCTTGGCCGGCACCTTGCCTGCGCCGTGCCTCCAGTCGGCGAACACCTTGTCGAGCTGCGGAATGATCTTGGCCAGCGTGGTGTCGCCGGCGACGAGGATCTTGACGTTGTCCGGCCGGATGAAGTCGCCCATGAAGCGGCGCATGTCGGCCACCTCGAGCGCAGTTATCGACTCGACCGTGCCCGAGCCAGTGAACGGGATCGCGTAGGCGTGGCCCTCGCCGTAGAGCAGCGGCGGCAAGGTGCGCAGCGCGATGCCGACCGGCTGGCTCTTCTCCTGCGCGATGCGCGCCAGCCACTGGCCGCGCAGGCGCGCCACGTCATCGGCGCGGAAGGCCGGATTGCGCACGATGTCGGCGAACAGGGTGAGCGAAGGCTCCAGCTTGTCGTCGAGCGCGTTGAGCGAGGCGTTGCAGAAGTCCAGCCCGCAACCGCTACCGATCAGCGCGCCCAGGCGCTGCTCGCGCTTGGCGATCTCGACCGAGTCGAGGTCCGTCGTGCCTTCGTCCAGCATTGCCATGGTGAAGCTGGAGGTGCCCAGCTTGCGGCCCTGGTCGGCCGCGTAGCCGGCATCGAACAGCAGCTGCACCTGTACCGCCGGCACTTCGTGGCGCTCGGCGAGGGTGACCTCGATGCCGTTGGCGAGCTTGCCGTGCTGCAGGGTGGGGAAGGTGAGGCTGGGGAAGCTCGTCACCTGCGGCACGCCGTTGCTGCGATCGACCGGACTCTTCACGGTGTGGTAGTCGCCCTTGTCCGAAAGCCGGGGCGCGGGCTTGCCCGGCAACGCGGCACGGCCGCCGGCGGTGGCGAAGTCGGTCTCTTCGACCTTGCCGGGAACGACGGTGAGCGTGTAGTCGCCGCGCGCGATCCAGCGGTTGGCTGACGCCTTGACGCTGGCCGGCGTGGCCGCCATCAGCGTGTCGAAGTCCTTCAGGTATGCGCCCGGATCGCCCTGGTAAAGCTGCCCCTCGGCGAGGATCGAGGCTTGCGTGTTGACCCGCTCCAGCCCGCGCACGAAGGCGGCGCGGATGGTGGTCTTGACGCGTTCCAGCTCGTCGGCGGTAGGCCCGTCCTTGAGGAACTTCGCCCACTCGTCGGCCACCGCGGCCTCGACCTTGGCCGGGTCGGCGCCCTTCTTCACGTCCACCTGCAGCTCGAACAGGCTCGCCAGCACGTGCTGCTCGATGTCGACCGAGACGTCGTCGGCGAGCTTGTCCTTGTAGACCAGGCGCTGGTAAAGGCGCGAGGTCTTGCCGCCGCCGAGTACCGCCGCGGCCAATTGCAGCTGGTTGAGTTCCAGGTCGGTGCGCGAGGGTGCGTTCCACTC
Organism: Frateuria sp.; assembly: GCF_035943815.1. Taxonomy (GTDB): domain Bacteria; phylum Pseudomonadota; class Gammaproteobacteria; order Xanthomonadales; family Rhodanobacteraceae; genus Frateuria_A. Next base: position 6,913 of record NZ_DASZBU010000005.1, on the reverse strand, counting down.
GCGGTAGATGCGCGTCTGCGCCACGTTGTCGGTCATCGTGCCGCGGCTGGATTTCTCGCGCGGCGCGATCCACGGCTGCGGGCGCGGCACCCGCGGGCCGGCGCCGATGTCGCCGAAGTACCTGAGCATCTTCTGCTTGGCTTGCGCCAGGGTGATGTCGCCGGCCAGCACCACCACCGTGTTGGCCGCGCCGTAGTAGTCGCGAAACCATTGCTTGACGTCGGCCAGCGAGGCGGCGTTCAAGTCGGCCATCGAGCCGATCGTGTCGTGGTGGTAGGGATGGTTGGCCGGAAAGGCCTCGGCCTGGATCAGCTCGCCGACACGGCCGTAGGGCTGGTTCTCGTCCTGGCGCTTCTCGTTCTGCACCACGCCGCGCTGCTCGTCCAGCTCCTTCTGGCCAATCGCGCCGAGCAGGTGGCCCATGCGGTCGGACTCCATCCACAGCGCCATGTCCAGCGCGGTAGTGGGCACCGTCTCGAAATAGTTGGTGCGGTCCAGCCAGGTGGTGCCGTTCTGATCGGTGGCGCCGGCCAGCTCGAACGGCCGGAAGTACTCGTCCCTGTGGTTTTCCGAGCCCTGGAACATCAGGTGTTCGAACAGGTGCGCGAAACCGGTCTTGCCCTTGGGTTCGTAGGAGGAGCCCACGTGGTACCACACGCTCACCGCCACCACCGGCGCCTTGTGGTCCTCGTGCACCACCACGGTCAACCCGTTGGGGAGAGTGAAGCGGTGGTAGGCCAGGTCGGGGATCTTCTGCGCCTGGACCGCGGGCGTACCGGCGACCGGTGCCGCCGGCGCCAGGCCGGGAAGGGCGATCAGGCCTGCGACGACCAGTGCCAGTGCGGTCTTGGCGGGAAAGCGGCTTGCCACGATGCAACCTCCTGTCTCATGGATGTCTCCTGAGGCTATCGGGCGAGGGCGAGAGAGCACAAGCGCGCTGTCGCATCGCTGTCCGTCCGGTGTCCGGCAGTGGACCCGCACTGTCCGCGGACAACCGCCGCACGACCGGCCCGGGCTGACAAACGTCACTGGATCAAGGGTTTTCCCGCCACTGCATCGCTGGCACGGCGCTTGCCAAAGTAATCACGACGGACCCCTTTCCCTGTTTGAAGGAAGCCAAGCCATGAAATTCGAGACCCTGTTGCTGCGCAGCCTCTTCGTCGCCTGCCTGCTGGCGTGCGGATGGATCATGGGCGCGATGCTGTTCACCCCCGGCCCGGTGCAACTGGCGGGTACCGGCGGCGGCGCCCGCATCGGCGCGCTGCTGGCCGCGCCCGCCGTCTGCATGCTGCCTCCCGATGGCGTGGTGTGCCCGCGCCAGGACAGCTGAGCGGCGCCACACGGGATGGGTCCTGCGCGCGCCGCACGGGATCGGGATAATGGCCCGATGCTGCACGTCATCCTGTACCGCCCCGAGATCCCGCCCAACACCGGCAACGCCATCCGCCTGTGCGCCAACACCGGCGCCAGCCTGCACCTGATCCGGCCGCTGGGCTTCGAACTGGACGACGCACGCCTGCGTCGCGCCGGCCTGGACTACCACGAGTACGCCCGCGTCGCCGTGCACGAGGACCTGGCCGCCTGCCTGGCCTCACTGGGCCAACCGCGCGTGTTCGCCTTCTCCACCCGAGGCCGCATCGCGCATGTCGACGTGCGTTACGTGCCGGGCGACGCGCTGCTGTTCGGCTGCGAGACGGCCGGGCTGCCCCCTGAGCTGCTGGAGGCGATCCCGCCCGAACAGCGCCTGCGGCTGCCGATGCGGCCGGACAGCCGCAGCCTCAACCTTTCCAACGCCGTTGCCGTGGCGGTGTACGAGGCCTGGCGCCAGCTCGGCTTCGATGGCGCCGCGCCCATCGGCGGCTGAGCCGCGAGGGGCGATCGCGCCCCGTGCAGCCCGCTACAACGCACCCGCTACAATCAGCGGATGAATGCCGCCACCCCGAATGCCTGGCTGCCGCAGCCGCTGCGCAAGCTCGCCGGCCGCGCCCTGGAAACCGCGCTCAACCACACGCTGGCGCTCGACCCGGATACCCGGCACAAGCTGGCCGCGCTCGAAGGCCGCAGCATCCAGCTGCACCTGCGCGGACCGGAGCTGGTCCTGCGTGTCGCGGTGGAGGGCCAACGCCTCCGGGTCGGGCCGCCGCAGGACTCAAGCCAGCTGCGGGTGGCGGCGAGCCCGGCCAGCCTGCTGGCGATGGCGCTGCGACGGGGAGACGAAAGCGTGTCGCCCGGCAAGGTGGAGATCGCCGGCGACGCCGACCTGGCACGTCGACTGGAAAAGCTCGCCAGCGCCTTCGCGCCGGACTTCGAGGAGGCCTTCGCACGCAGCTTCGGCGACGTGCTCGGCGTGCCGCTGGCACAGGCCATCGCCCGCGGCCTACGGCATGCGCGCGAAAGCGCCCGCCACTTCACCGAGGATGGCGCGGACTGGCTGCGTGACGAGGCGCAACTGACCCCCGCGATGGGCGAGGTGGACGATTTCCTGGACGGCGTCGATCGTCTGCGCGAACGCACCGAGCGCCTGGAGGCGCGGCTGGCCCGGCTGCGCCAGCGCACGCCGGGGCCGCGCGCATGACGCCTCTCAAGGTATTGCCCGGCGTGTTGCGGGTCGCCTCGGTGCTGCTCGCCTGGCGGCTGGACGAACTGGTCGACGCGGCGCACCTGTACCGCCCGCTCAAGCTGCTGCGCCCGCTGCTGGCGCGTCCGCGTCCGGGTGCACGCGAGCTGCCGCGCGGCGCGCGGCTGCGCCTGGCGCTGACCGAGCTGGGGCCGATCTTTGTCAAGGCAGGGCAGGTGCTGTCCACGCGCCGCGACCTCATCCCGACCGACATCGCGGACGAGCTGGCGCAGCTGCAGGACCAGGTGCCGCCGTTCCCCGGCAGCGAGGCGCGTGCCATCGTCGAGCAGCAGCTCAAGCAACCGGTGGGACGCCTGTACGCCCACTTCGACGAGACGCCGCTCGCCTCCGCCTCGATCGCCCAGGTGCACGCCGCCACCCTGCACGACGGCCGTGCGGTGGTGGTCAAGGTGCTGCGCCCGAGCATCGAGGGCAGGATCGCCCGCGACGTGGCGCTGATGCGCTCGCTGGGCGAGCTGGCCCGGCGCTGGCATCCCAATGCCGACAAGATCCGCCCGCTCGATGTCGTCGCCGAAGTGGAGAAAATGCTCGGGAACGAGCTGGACCTGCAGCGCGAAGGCGCCAGCGCCAGCCTGCTCCGGCGCAACTTCGAGAGCGGCGTGGACCTCTACGTGCCGGCCGTGCACTGGGAGCTGACCGCCGAGCGCGTGCTCACGCTGGAGCGCGTGCATGGCGTGAGTGCGGACGACATCGCCGCCATCGACGCCGCCGGCATCGACCGCAAGGCGCTCGCCGCCAAGGGCGTGCGGGTGTTCTACGAGCAGGTGTTCCGCGACAATTTCTTCCACGCCGACGCGCACCCGGGCAACATCTGGGTGGACATCGCGCGGCGCGAAGATCCGCGCTTCATCGCGCTGGACTTCGGCATCATGGGCTCGCTGCCGGAGGCCGACCAGTACTGGCTGGCGCAGAACTTCATCGCCCTGTTCGAGCGCGACTACGCGCGCATCGCGCAGCTGCACGTGGCGGCCGGCTGGATGCCCGCCACGGTCCGGCTGGACGAACTGGAGGCGGCCGTGCGTACGGTGTGCGAGCCCTACTTTACCCGCCCGTTGTCGCAGATCTCGCTGGCCGAGTTGGTGGTCAAGCTGTTCCAGACCGCGCGCCGCTTCGAATTGACCCTGCAGCCGCAGCTGATCCTGCTGCAGAAGACCCTGCTCAACATCGAGGGCGTGGGTCGCATGCTCGACCCGGACATCGACATCTGGGCGGTCGCGCATCCGGTCCTGAAGCGCATCCTGCGCGAGCGCTACAGCGCGCGTCGCACCCTGCGCGCGATCCGCCAGCGCCTGCCTGAATGGCTGCACGAGGCCCCGCAGCTGCCCGAGCTGGTGCGCGATGCGCTGCGCCAGGTGGCCAGCGGCGAGCGGCGGCCGCTAACCGAACCGGCGGAGCTGGCGCTGCGTGCGGAGCTCGCCCTGCGCGGGCGCCGCGCGCTGCTGGGCGGGCTGTTCGGCGCCACCGCGTTCGGCTGCGCCGCGCTGCTGTGGTTGGGCCGGGCGACGGCGGGTTCGGAATGGCTGGCGCTGGGATGCCTGGCGGCGGGCCTGGTCGCCTTCCTCGCCAGCGCCCGGCGCTGAAACGGCCGCCACCTTCCCAGTGCGGCAACACTGTCCGGGCGTCGTTCCCGCAGGAGCGGAGTCCATTCGTTCGGTTGCGAGGCGAACGGTCCGTTCCAGCGGGAACGCCAAAGAAACGCTGTCTCCATGCTCGACATCCTCCACCAGGACGACGCCCTGCTCGCGGTCAACAAGCCCGCGGGCCTGCCTGTGCACCGCTCCAAGCTGATCGGCCCCGCTGATGCGTTCCTCGTCGACCTGTTGCGCGAGCAAGTGGGTGGCGAGTTGTTCCTCGCCCATCGGCTGGACCGCGCCACCAGCGGCGTGCTGCTGGTGGCGCGCTCGGCTGCCATGGCCGCGGCGCTGGGCGAGCAGTTCATGGGCCGTGCGGTGCGCAAGCAATACCTGGCCGTCGTGCGCGGTTGGCCGGAGCCGGCCGAAGGCCTGATCGACTACCCGTTGCCCGGTTCCCGCGAGACCGGCCCGCGGCGCGAGGCGCGCACGCGCTTTGCGCGCCTGTGCACGGTCGAGGTGCCGATCGCGCTCGGCCGATATCCGCAGCAGCGCTACGCGCTGGTGAGGGCGGAGCCTGAAACCGGCCGCTTCCGTCAGATCCGCAAGCACATGGCGCATATCCATCACCCGGTGATCGGCGACTGCCAGCACGGGCGCGGCGACCACAACCGCCTGTACAAGCAGTATTTCGGCTGCCACCGCATGCTGCTGCACGCTTGGAGGCTGCGCTTCGCGCATCCGGCAAGCGGCGCGCCGATGGACCTGGAAGCGCCGCTGGACGGCGCATTCCAGGCGGTGCTGGAGCGCTTCGGCTGGCCGCTGCCGGGCTGAAGCCCACCCGACCGGACAGGCAGCGCGAGGCCGGTCGGGCTTCAGCCCGCCCGTGGCGATCCCCTAAAATGCGCACATGCTGTCCATCAGCCGCACCCTCTCCCTCCCCGACACCGAACTGACCGAGCGCTTCCTGCGCGCGGATGGTCCGGGCGGCCAGCACGTCAACCGCACCGAGAGCGCGGTCGAGCTGCGTTTCGACGTGGCCTCCTCGCCTTCGCTGCCCGAGGAAGTGCGCGCGCGGCTGCTCACGCGGCGCGACCGGCGCATGACCGACGAGGGCGTGCTGGTGATCCAGGCACGCCGCTTCCGCGAGCAGGGACGCAATCGGGACGACGCGCGCGCCCGGCTCGTCGAGCTCATTCGCGGTGCGCTGGCGCCACCGGCGAAGCGCGTGGCGACCCGTCCCACGCGCGCCTCGAAGGAACGCCGCCTGTCGGTCAAGCAGCAGCGCGGCAAGCTCAAGCAGGCACGCTCGCGCGACTGGAGCGGTGAATGAGCGACCGCATGCTGCCGCCGGTGCCACCCCAGGCACCGCGGCTGGACAGCCGCTTCTGGCCCCGGCTGATGCGCGGCCTGCTGCGCCTGTCCGGCTGGCGCCTGCTGGGCGAGCTGCCCGACGTGCCGAAGCTGATCATCATCGGCGCGCCGCATTCGTCCTACTGGGACGGCGTATGGGGCCTGATGATCAAGATCGCGCTGGGACTGGACATCAAGATCATGATCAAGCGCGAGGTGCTGGACAGCCCGCTGGGCCTGATCCTGAAGCCCATCGGCATGATCGGCATCAATCGCAAGGCCGCGCTCAACGTGGTCGGCCAGATGGTGCGCCGCTTCGCCGACCACCCGCGGATGTGGCTGGGCATCACCCCCGAAGGCACGCGCAAGCACGTGAGGCAATGGAAGAGCGGCTTCCTGCGCATCGCGCGAGAAGCCGACGTGCCGGTGTTGCCGGTGTTCCTCGATTATCCGACCCGGACTTTCACGCTGGGCACGCTGCAATACGCCACCGACGATCCCGACGCCGACATGGCGCGCATCCGCGCATTGTTCCGCGGCTATCGCGGCAAGCACCGCGATACCGAGCCGGCGCCATGATGGCGACGCTGGGCATCGCGCATTTCGGCGCCTTCCTGCTCGCCTGCGTGGCGCTAAATCTCACGCCCGGGCTCGATACGTTCTACATCCTCGCCCGCAGCGGTCGCGAGGGACGCGCGGTGGGCTTCGCCGCGGCGCTGGGCATCAATGCCGGCTGCGTGGTGCACACAGGGGCGGCCGTGCTGGGCGTTTCGGCGATCCTGATGACCTCCGCGCTGGCGTTCAGTGCGCTCAAGTACCTGGGCGCGGCCTACCTGGTGTGGATCGGCCTGCGCATGCTGTTCTCGCGGACGGCTGCGCACACGCCCACCGCGACCCGTGGACAGGGCGCGGGAGCTGCGTTCCGGCAGGGCCTGCTGACCAACGTGCTCAACCCGAAGGTGGCGCTTTTCTACCTGGCGTTCCTGCCGCAGTTCGTCTCGGCGCAGGCGGGGCACCCGCAGCTGGCGCTGCTGGTGCTGGGGATGAGCTTCATCGGCACGGGCCTCACCTGGTCGCTGGTGCTGGCGCTGCTCGGCGGACGCATCCACCGGCTGCTGCTGGCTCGGCCAGACCTGGGCCACTGGATGGATCGCCTGTGCGGCACCGTGCTGCTCGCTTTCGGCTTGCAGTTGGCATTACAGCGAGAGGACTAGCTGTGATCTCTCAGTAGGTTGTTCACCCGGGGCGATCCCGGGATTCTGGAGGTGCGACCCAACCAGCACACCAGGAGCCCCGGATGAACCTGCATAAACATGCCCGTCTTACGCCCCGAGGTCGAGCCCTGCTCGTG
>NZ_DASZBU010000004.1:0-92458 GCF_035943815.1 Frateuria sp. | reverse complement strand
CACGAGCAGGGCTCGACCTCGGGGCGTAAGACGGGCATGTTTATGCAGGTTCATCCGGGGCTCCTGGTGTGCTGGTTGGGTCGCACCTCCAGAATCCCGGGATCGCCCCGGGTGAACAACCTACTGAGAGATCACAGCTAGAGGCCGCCGGCAGGTGATCGGGCGTGACCTTTGGCCTATGTGGGGCGCGTAGGGATACCGCACGCTGAGTGCCTGCGACGGATGCTGGGGAGGCATCCGTCCGTTCCGGGGACATCACACGGGCCGACGGCCCGGCACGAAGGGGAGATCGCTTGATGAGACCGACCGTTACCGGATGGCTGGGCCTGTGCGCGCTGCTGGGCGCCGCCGCCGTTGCGCACCCGGCCCATGCCCAGGCCGCCGCTCCTGCGCCGGCGGCCACCGCTGCAGTGGCAGCCCCGATTCCCTTCGCACCCGCAAACGCCGCCGCGCCCGGCCTGCCCAGTGCCCCGGGCGCCTGGGGCGGGCCGCGCACTGGCCAGGAAGCGACCTTGTCCGACCGCGTGGTCGACTACCGCATCGATGCCGACCTCGATGCAGCCAGGCACGCGATCGCCGGCAAGGAACAACTCGCCTGGCGCAACCGCAGCGACCGCGAGGTGCGCAGCATCTACGTGCATCTGTACCTCAATGCCTTCCAGAACGAAGGCAGCACCTTTTTCACCGAGCGCGAAGTGTTGACCGCACACAGCGGTTCACGCGGCGCGGCCAAGCTCGAGAAAGGACAATGGGGCTGGATCGACCTCAAGCAGGTCAGCCAGGGCGGCACCGCGCTCAAATGGGAGTTCGTGCACCCCGATGGCGGCCCCTCCACGGACCAGACCGTGGCGCGCATCGACCTGGCCCAGCCGGTGCCGGCCGGCGGCACGCTCACGCTGGACATCGACTTCCTGAGCCAGCTGCCGCGTGTGGTCGAGCGCACCGGCTCGTGGGGCGACTTCAACCTGGTCGCGCAGTGGTTCCCCAAGATCGGCGTGCTGGAGCTGCCGGGCGAGCGCGGCGCCACCCAGGTGCGCTGGAACGTGCACGAGTTCCACTTCAACAGCGAGTTCTACGCCGACTTTGGCCGCTATGACGTCACCATGACCGTGCCCAGCGACTACACGGTCGGCGCGGTGGGCGAGCAGCAGGGCGCGCCGGTCACCGCCAACGGCAAGACCACCTACCACTACGTGCAGGGCGACGTACACGACTTCGCCTGGGTCGCGGCCAAGGGCTACAAGGTGATCGAGAGCAGCTGGCAGGGGCCTGGCAGTCCGAAGGTCGCGGTGCGTGTGCTCTATCCGCTCGAGTACGCCGCCAGCGCCCAGCCGGTGCTCAAGGCCAGCACCGATTCGTTGACGTATTTCTCCGGCACGCTGGGCGCCTATCCCTACCGCACGCTGACCGCGGTGGTGCCGCCCTACAACGCCTCCGAGGCGGGCGGCATGGAGTACCCGACCTTCTTCACGGCCGAGGGCTACAAGGAGGTCACGCCCGGCACGATCAGCCAGTACGCGATCGACTTCGTCACCATCCACGAGTTCGGCCACGGCTATTTCTATGGCCTGTTGGCGTCCAACGAATTCGAGGAGCCGATGCTCGACGAAGGCCTCAACGAATACTGGGACCAGCGCATGCTGCGCGCGCGCGGCCAGAGCATCGACCTGACCACCGCAGGCCTCAGGCGGCTGGGCCTGGCGCCCTCGATGACCGGCTTTGCGATGGAACGCCTGGCCGCGGACCTCAAGCACCCCTATGACCCGCTGGGCGAGAACGCCTGGGACCGCTATTCCAGCGGCAGCTACGGCACCGTCTATTCGCGTACCGCCACGGCGATGCACGATCTGGAGGAGCGCCTGGGGCACGACGTGATGGAGCGTGCGTTCCGCGAGTACTACCGCCGCTGGCACTTCCGCCACCCCTCGGCGGCCGACCTTCGCGCCACACTGATCGACGTATCGGGCGACGCCAAGAACGTCAACGAGGTGTTCGATCAATACGTCTACGGCACCGCGCACATCGACGACCGCGTGGCCAGCATCGATACCGAGGAGGTCCTGCCGATCGCCGGCAGCATGCCCGCCGACGGCAAGCACAGCGACGGCGACAGTACGGCACTGGACAAGCGGATCGCCAGGCAGCGCGAGGACTGGAAGAAGGCCCATCCCCAGGCCAAGCCCGGCACTGGACCGTTCCCCTGGCGCAGCACGGTGAGCGTGGTGCGCGAGGGCTCGCCGGTGCCGCAGATTCTGCGGGTTACTTTCGCCGACGGCAGCCATCAGGAGCTCAAGTGGAACGATGACCGTCGCTGGGCGCGCTTCGATTTCACCGGGCCGGCCAAGGTCGAGTCGGCCGAACTCGATCCGCAGCGGCGCGTCTACCTGGATGCGGACAAGTTGAACGACAGCCGCACCAGCAAGCCCGATGGCGCCGCATCGCGCCGTTGGACCGCCGACTTCGCCGCCCTCATGCAGGCCCTCTACTCGTTGCTGGTGTCGCTGTGATGATGACCTCGAACACTCGACGTATCGACGTGGGCGCCGTTCTGCGCGCGCCGCTTGCCGCCATGCAGTGGCGCCTGTTGCTGCTGTGGCTGGTGTTGCTGCTGCTGCCTACCGCGGTGGTGGCCCTGCCGTTGTGGCGGGCGCTGGCCGACCTGCTCGACCATTCCGTGCACGCGGCGGCGTGGGCCAGGCAGTTCGACGCGCTGATGTTCGGCGACACGATGACAGCTCTGGGCCAGGGCAGCGGCTGGTTCCATGGCTCGCTGGTGCTGGCCACGGTGCTGGCACTGCTGCTCGGCCCGTTCCTAAGCGGCATGGCGGTAGCTGCTGGCCGCGCCGGGCGCGTGCTGGGGCTGGGCCAGTTGCTGCAGTCGGGCGTGATCGAATACGGCCGCATGTTCCGCGTGCTGCTGTGGTCGCTGCTCCCGTACGCGATCGCGGTCGGCCTCGGGGCGATGGCCCTGGGCGTGGCGCACAAGCAGGCCGACCAGGCCGTGCTGGAGAGCGCCGCCGACCGGTTCCAGCACACGGCGCTGTGGGTGTTGGCGGTGCTGCTGGTGCTTGCCCACGCGGTAGCCGATTCGGCGCGTGCCGCCTTCATCGTCGATCCGGGACTGCGCTCGGCAACGCGCGCGCTGGGGCGCGGGTTCGTGCAACTCATCCGCCGTCCGCTGGGAACGCTGTCGAGCTATCTGGTGATCGGCGCCATCGGCTATGCGATCGCGCTTGCCCTGGGCGTGGGCCGCATCCACACCACTGCGGTGGGCCTTGGCGGCTTCCTGCTCGCGCTGCTGCTCACCGAGCTGGCCGTGGTCGCGGTGGGCTGGACCCGCATCGCCCGCCTGTTCGCGCTCGCGGCCGTGGGCCGGTCGCTGGCACCGCGCCGTGGCGGCATGTAGGGGATGTGGGTTCTGGGTGGGGCGCTTGCGCAGGTCCCATCAAGCCCAGGCGCGCCGCGACTCGCGGTAGGGCGGGTAATAGGCAAACACGTGGTTGTGGTTGCCGTAGAAGTCCATGTCCTCGATGTGCTCGCCGCCCAGCCGTTCGGCGACGCGATCGGATGCCTCGTTGCCGATGCGCACCAGGCTGATCACCCGCGGCGCGTGCAACTGGTTCCACGCGAAATCGAGCACCGCGTGGCCCGCCTCGGTGGCATAGCCCTGATGGCGGAACTCCGGCTTGAGCATCCAGCCCATTTCCAGGTCGGGCCAGCCTTCCGGGTACATCAGGCCGGCGCGGCCGACGAACTGGCCGCTGTCCTTCAGTTCCAGCGCCCACATGCCGCAGCCGCGCAATTCCCAGTGGCCGAGCAGCATGGCCAGCGAGCGCCATGCCCCGGTGCGGTCCAGCGGCTGGCCGTCGCCGATCCAGCGGGTGCTGTCGGGGTCGGCCAGCATGGCGGCGTAGTCGTCGAAGTGGTGCCCGGCCAGCGCGGTCAGGCGCAGGCGCGAGGTCTCGAGGGTGGGAATAATGGACATCGTCGGTCGTGTGGCTGGCCGCTAGCGGAACAATCGGCCCAGCGCGCGGGTACTTGAGGCCAGGCTTTCGGCCCAGCCGAAGCCGACGATCTTCTCACCGCTGGCCGTGTCGATAAAGTCTTCGGCCTGCCCCGGCGGCAGCAGGTGGCGATAATCCACGGTCAGCTCGGTGCCGGCTGCAAGGTCGGTCAGGGCGAACACGAAGCCCAGGTGCCACAGCCCCGTGGGCTCGAAGCTGTGGTTGATGTAGCACTCGTCGGGCCAGTCAGGCGAGAGCGTGTAGCGCTCCTCGAACCAGCGCGCGCTGGCGTAGGCCAGGTCCGGGCGCGCGGCAAGCTCCTGGGCGCCGTAGGTACGGTCGATGGCGTCGGGAGCGGTGATGACGCGCCCGGCGGCCACGTCCTCGTCCAGGAACAGGCCCTTGCCAGCGCCTCCAATGGTGGACGGGGCGATGCGATAGCGCGGAAGGATCATGGCGGCCCGGCGACGTGGAAAGCGCGCGAGTGTAGCGCCATGGCGGGCTGATTCGGGATCTGGTCTCCTCGTGGCTTGCCGGCCGCCGGATGCCCGTCCCTGGGCGGCGACCGGCCACTGCCATGGCTGGGGAGCGCCTCCGCGCTCCCGTGCCGAAACTCAGCTCTCCTGGGCCGCCTTGGCCTGGCGGGATCCTGCCTTCTTCTTTGCAGGCTCCTCGGCCTTCGGTGGCGGCAGGTCACCGCTGAAGCGGATGGCATCGTGGTTGCGCTCGAGCGTGCTCTTGCCGATGCCCTTGACCTGGGCCAGGTCCTCGATGCGCTTGAACGGGCCGTGCGCCTCGCGCCAGGCCACGATCGCCTGTGCCTTGGACTGGCCGATGCCATCGAGCGACTTGGCGATCGTCGCGGCATCGGCCTTGTTGACGTTCACCGGCGTGGCGGCGAAGGCCGGCAGGGCGAACGAGGCCGCGACGGCCAGTGCGGCGAGCAGGTTGCGGAATTTCGTTTGCATGGGTTTCCCTCCCTGGGTGGTCTGGACGTGGATGGGTCGACGGCATCGTTGCCGCATCTCCAGTGTGGCGAGCAGGGCGACTGGCCGCCGTCGGCCTGCGGCGTGGCGTCGGCGCGGATCGACCTCTGTCCGGTGTCGGCGATGCCCCACCGGTTTGTCGGCTCGCCGCCGGGCAGCGCGGGTGGCGCTGGTACACTAGGCCGCTTCCCCCGTACGTTTTTGAAGGAGTCCACCCATGGATACCGCGCGCCTGTCCGGCTTCATCGGTGGCTTGTGGGACGGCGAGATCGTGCCGCAGCTCGTCGAGTACATCCGCATCCCCAACAAGTCGCCGATGTTCGATGCCCAATGGGTCGAGCACGGCTACATGGACCAGGCGGTGGCGCTGCTGGAGCGCTGGGCGCGCGGCAAGCTGGAAGGCCTGCCCGGGGCGACGCTCGAAGTGGTGAGGCTGCCCGGCCGCACGCCGCTGATCTACATCGACGTACCGGCCACGCTGGCCGGCTGCGACGAGACGGTGGTGCTGTACGGGCATCTGGACAAGCAGCCCGAAATGACCGGCTGGGCCGAGGGCCTGGGTCCGTGGACGCCCGTGCTCAAGGGCGACAAGCTCTATGGCCGCGGCGGCGCCGACGACGGCTATGCGATGTTCGGCTCGCTCGCCGCGTTGCTGGCGTTGGCCGAGCAGGGCGTGCCGCACGCACGCTGCGTGATCATGATCGAAGCCTGCGAGGAGTCCGGCAGCTACGACCTGCCGTTCTACGTCGACCACCTGGCAGCGCGCATCGGCAGTCCCTCCCTGGTGGTCTGCCTGGATTCGGGTTGCGGCAACTACGACCAGCTGTGGCTGACCACCTCGCTGCGCGGCATGACCGGCGGCGAGCTGACCGTGCAGGTGCTGGAGGAGGGCGTGCATTCGGGCGACGCCTCCGGCGTGGTGCCCTCGAGCTTCCGCATCCTGCGCGAGATCCTTTCGCGGCTGGAAGACCCGGCCACCGGCCGGATCAAGCCCGAGGAACTGTACGTGGAAATCCCGCCGCAGCGCATCGAGCAGGCACGCCGCTCCACCGAGGTGCTGGGCGAGGCGGTGTACGACAAGTTCCCCTTCGTCGAGGGCATGCGGCCGGTCACCAACGACCTGGTCGAACTGGTGCTCAACCGCACCTGGCGGCCACAGCTGGCGGTCACCGGCGTAGGCGGCATGCCGGCGCTGGAGAGCGCGGGCAACGTGCTGCGCCCGTTCACCGCGGTCAAGCTCAGCCTGCGTGTGCCGCCGACCCTCAACGGCTCGAAGGCCGGCAAGTTCCTCAAGGAACTGCTGGAGAAGGACCCGCCTTACGGCGCCAGGGTCACTTTCAAGTTGGAGAAGGACGGCAGCGGCTGGAACGCGCCGCAGCTCTCGCCCTGGCTCGAGCAGGCGGTGGCCGAGGCGTCCGAGCACTACTTCGGCGCGCCGGCGGCGTACATGGGCGAGGGCGGCTCGATCCCGTTCATGGGCATGCTGGGCGAGAAGTTCCCGCAGGCGCAGTTCCTGATCACCGGCGTGCTGGGCCCGCATTCCAACGCGCATGGCCCCAACGAGTTCCTGCACATCCCCACCGGCAAGAAGGTGAGCATGGTGGTGGCCGAGGTGGTCGCCCGCCACGGCGAACAGGCCAAGCGCGGCTGAGTCCATGGGCCAGCCGGACGACACGCTCGCCGCGCGCTGGGCCGCCGTGCGCGCCCGCGTGGATGCGGCATGCCGCGCGGCAGGCCGCGATCCGGCGGAGGTCGCGATCCTGCCGGTGAGCAAGACCTTCGGGCCGCAGGCGGTGCGCGAGGCGACGGCGCTGGGTCTGGCCCGCTTCGGCGAAAACAAGGTGCAGGAGCTGCGTGACAAGTCCGCCGCGCTGGCCGATCTCTCCCTGCGCTGGGTGCTGATCGGCCACCTGCAGACCAACAAGGCCAAGGACGCGGCCCGCCTCGCCGACGAAGTGCAGTCGCTGGACCGGCCGGAACTGGCTCAGGCGCTGCACCGGCGGCTGGAAGCCGAGGGCCGCACGCTCGACGTGCTGGTGCAGGTCAAGACCTCGCCCGAGGAGAGCAAGCACGGCCTGCCGCCGCATGCGCTGCACGGCTTTCTCGAGCACTTGGCCGGCTTGCCCAGCCTGCGTGTGCGTGGCCTGATGACACTGGCCGTGCAATCGGACGACCCCGGCGCCGTCCGCGCCTGTTTCCGCCAATTGCGCGAATTGCGCGATGCCGCCCAGGCGTGCGGGCATGACCTGCCGCGCCTGTCGATGGGCATGAGCGGCGACTTCCCCCTGGCGATCGCCGAAGGCGCGACCGAGGTGCGCATCGGCACCGCCATCTTCGGACGGCGCTGAACGGCAACCGGCCGACTGTCCGGCGCTCGTCGTCGCAGCACCAGCCCTCATTTGTCCCGACCCGCTTGCGCTGGCGCGGTTGCGGGTGTGCGCCCAGTCACGCGCCTGCGTGAAGTTTTCGAAACGCCGGGGTTTAGTTAACGTCAATCGAACAACCCGGCGGGAAGCCTTTGTTAACTTCGGTCCTTCGTCGCCTCGTCTACCGGCGTTGACGGCCAAACCCCAGAACAGCAAAGGGATTTTCCCGCATGCCCTTCCAGCGACCGATCGTAACCGCCGCCCTTTTCGCCGCGCTGTTCGCGATCGCGCCCGTGCATGCAGCCACTGGGAGTTCCCTACAGGCGCCGCTGCCGACGCCGGTGCTCGCGCCGCTGCCGATGCCGCTGGCCAGCCTGGCCCCGGCGATCGCCCGGGCGACGCTGCCGGCCGATCCCTCGGCCTTGCTGCCGGCGGCGCCTGCCACCGACCCGGTCGCGGGAGCGGCTGACGAGGAAGATTCGGACCTGCGCGGGGCGCTGGTCGCGCTGGCGATGAAGCTGCGCGACGTGCGCTACGTGCGCGGCGGGCACTCGCCGACCACCGGGTTCGATTGCAGCGGCTTCGTCCGCTACGTGTTCGCGCACGCCATCGGCCTGCGCCTCCCGTCCAATTCGGCCGCCCAGTTCCTCGCCGGCATCAAGGTCAAGCGCGACGACATGCAGCCGGGCGACCTGGTGTTCTTCCACACCCGCGGCAAGAAGCGCATCTCGCACGTGGGCATCTACCTGGACAACGGCCGCTTCATCCACTCGCCCTCGGCTGGCAAGTCGGTGGAGGTTTCCAGCCTCGATGAGGGCTATTGGGCCAAGCGCTTCGCCGGCGCACGGCGGCCCGAGGGCATCGCACAGAACGGTTAGTGGGAGACGCCACGGGGTTTCCGCAGTCGGGCCGCCAACAGGCGGCCTTTTTTCATGGGGCGTGCCGGCGCGCGTGGCCCGCGGCCGCAGGCCGATCGGTTACCCTTCACCGGATAACCACCGGATCGACCATGCCCCTGCAGCTACCTCCCGTCACCCGCAACCTGCTGATCGCCAATGTGGCCGTATATCTGCTGCAGCTGTTGCTCGGCGACGCGCTGGTGGCGCATTTCGCCTTGTGGCCCTGGGGGCCCGACCATTGGGCGCAATTGGGCGACGGCGTGGTGGCGGTGGGTTTCCGGCCGTGGCAACTGGTGAGCTATGCCTTCATGCACGGCGGCTTCCAGCACATCGCCTTCAACATGCTGGCGCTGTGGATGTTCGGCGGCCCGATCGAGCGGTTGTTCGGCGGACGCGAGTTCCTGCTCTACTACTTCGTCTGCCTGATCGTGGCGGCGCTGGCGCAACTAATGGTGGTGCAGTGGTTTACCCACGGCTTCTACCCGACGCTGGGCGCCTCGGGCGCCATCTTCGGTCTGCTGCTGGCGTTCGGCATGATGTATCCGCACGAGAAGGTCATGCTGATCTTTCTGCCGATCCCGATGCCGGCATGGCTGTTCGTGATCGGCTATGCCGCGGTCGAACTGGTGCTGGGCGTCACCGGCACGCAGGCGGGCGTGGCGCATTTCGCCCACCTGGGCGGCATGCTGGGCGGCTACGTGCTGATCGAATACTGGCGCGGCCGCCTTCCCCTCAAACCCAAGCGCCGGCTGATGCGCTGATCCCTCCAAACTGACGGGCCCTACATGAGCGAGCAACTGCAGCGCCGGCTGACGCCGCGCCACATCACCTTCATGGCGCTGGGCATGTGCATCGGCGCCGGCCTGTTCCTGGGTTCGGCCAGCACGATCAAGCTGGCAGGGCCGTCGGTATTGATCGCCTACCTGTTCGGCGGCGCGATGATCTTCATCATCATGCGCGCGCTGGGCGAGATGGCGGCGCACGAACCGATCGCCGGCTCCTTCAGCGCCTACGCGCACAAGTACCTGGGGCCGTTTGCCGGCTACCTGACCGGCTGGAACTACTGGGTGCTGATGATGGGCGTGGGCATCGCCGAGAGTACGGCGGTGGGCATCTACATGAAGGACTGGTTCCCCGAGTTGCCGCAGTGGATCTGGGCGTTCGCTTCCGTGGCAATGATCGGCAGCCTGAACCTGATGGCGGTGAAGGTCTACGGCGAAATGGAATTCTGGTTCGCGCTGATCAAGGTGCTCACCGTGGTGCTGATGATCCTGGGCGGCCTGGGCATCATCTGGCTGGGTTGGGGCAACGGCGGCCAGCCGGTGGGCATCTCCAACCTGTGGACGCACGGCGGCTGGTTCCCCCACGGCTTCACCGGCATGGTGCTGGCGCTGCCAGTGCTGGTGTTCTCCTTCGGCGGCATCGAGACCATCGGCATGGCGGCGGCCGAGGCGGCGCAGCCCGAGCGCACCATCCCGCGCGCAGTCAACTCGGTGATCTGGCGCATCCTGATCTTCTACATCGGCTCGCTGTTCGTGATCATGGCGATCTATCCGTGGAACGAGCTGGGAACGCAGGGCAGCCCGTTCGTGACCACCTTCGCGAAGCTCGGCATTCCGCAGGCGGCGGGACTGATCAACTTCGTAGTGATCACCGCGGCGCTGTCGAGCTTCAATTCCACCACCTTCAGCGGCAGCCGCATGCTGCACAGCCTGGCGAGCAAGGGCCAGGCGCCGGTGGCGATGGGCCGCTTGAGCAGCAGCGGCGTGCCGGTGCGCGGCGTGCTCGTCACGATCTTCTTCCTGCTGCTGGGCGTGCTGCTCAACTACCTGGTTCCCGGGCGCATCTTCGGCATGATCATGTCGATCCTGGCGTTCAACACGGTGTGGACCTGGGGCACGGTGCTGGTAGCGCACTGGCGCTTCCGCCGCCAGCAGACCGCGCCACTGCCGTTCCGGCTGCGCGTATGGCCGGCGAGCAGCGTGCTGGCGCTGGCCTTCCTGGCGTTCGTGCTGGTGATGCTCGGCTACAGCGCCGACACGCGCGTGGCGCTGTACGTGGGCGTGGCGTGGGTGGCCTTGCTGACCATCGCCTACCGGCTGTTCGGGGTCGACCGGCGTATGCGCGGACGCCTGGCGACCGTGCCTTGAGGAGCCCGGCCGGCGCCTAGCCCAGCGCGAACTCGACCGCCGCGGCCGCGTGCAAGGCGGCGGTGTCGAACACGGGCACGCCCGCGTCGGCATCGCCCAGCAGCAGGCCCAGTTCGGTGCAGCCCAGGATCGCGCCTTGCGCGCCGGCGCGCACGCCGCCCACGATGAGCTCCAGCAGGTACTCGCGGGCCTGCGGGCGGAACTGTCCGGCGCAGAGTTCCTCGTAAATCACCCGATGCAGTTCGGCCCGCTCGGCCGGTTCGGGCACCAGGCAGCGTATGCCGTGATCGCGCTGCATGCGGTCGCGAAAGAACGGTTGCTCCATGGTGAACGCGGTGCCGAGCAGCAGTATCGTGTCCAGCCCCTGCGCGCGGATCGCGCCGGCGGTGACATCTACGATGTGCAGCAGCGGTAGCGAGGTGGCCGCGGCCACCGCATCAGCCACCCGGTGCATGGTGTTGGCGCCGATCAGGATACAGTCGGCCCCGCCGGCCTCCAGGCGCCGGGCCGACTCGGCCAGTCGTGTTCCCGCGCCGTCCCAGTCGCCTTCGCGCTGGCAGGCGGCGATGACCGAAAAGTCCAGGCTGTCCAGCAGCATGCGCGCCGAGTGCAGCGGGCCGAGGCGGTCGCGTACGCCGCGGTTGATCAGGCGGTAGTACTCGACGGTCGATTCCCAGCTCATGCCGCCGATGAGGCCGATAGTGCGCATGCGAAAATTTTCCATTGTGCGAGAGCGGGAGTGTGGCCTGAAGGCGCGGGTCGCTCAACGCGGGGAGATTCCACTCGGTTGCCCCCATCCGCCTGTCGGCACTTCCCCGTAAACACTTCCCCCGTAAACAGGGAACGGCTCACACTTGGGGGATCGCGATCCTTCCCCCGTTCACGGGGGAAGGTGTTGCCCGAAGGGCGGTGGGGAGGCCTTGCGCCCAACCTCAACGCAACGCCAGAAAATCCGGGCTGGCCACGAAGCGCACCGCATCCAACCGCAGGCGCGACTGCGGCAAGGCGGCGAGCAGTGCCTGGCGCTCGGCCTCCAGCGTGGCGATCTCGGACGGGCTGATCGATGGATTGACCTCGCGCAAGGCCCGCAAGCGGGAAAGCTCGGCGTCCAGCGTGGCGGTGGCCTGGGCAAGCGCCTCGTCGATGTGCTCGCGTGCGTGCTGGCCGGCGATCGCCTCGGCCTTTTCCAGCATCGGCGGCACCAGCTTGGCGAGGAACTTGCGGTAGCGCGGCACCTCGATGTTGCGGTCGGCGGCCTTGCGCACGGCCGCCTCGCTGGGCTCGAAGCCGGCGCGTTCGGCCAACCGCGTGTCGATGGTGACCGACAGCGGCAGCGTAGGCAGGAAACGCTCGGCGTCGAGCGCGCGGTCGGCCACGCATTCGAGCAGGAACACCGCCTGCAGCAGCGCGCTGCGCGGCGGCAGCGCGTCGTCGACCATGAAGGCGGCGTTGCCCTGTTCGCCGGACAGGGCGAGGTCCAGCGCACCTTGCACCAGCGGGTGGTCGAAGCGCAGCAGCGGCAGCTCCTCGCGCGCCAGCGCCACCTCGCGGGCGAAGGTGGCCGAGAGCGGGCCCTCGGCGAAGCCGGGCAGGGCATCGGTGGAGAGGTACTGGGGATCGAGCAGCAGCACCTGACCGCCGAGTTCCTCGGCGTGGATGCCGAACGCTTCGAGCAGCCGCTGGACGTAGGCG
This sequence comes from Frateuria sp., assembly GCF_035943815.1. Taxonomy (GTDB): domain Bacteria; phylum Pseudomonadota; class Gammaproteobacteria; order Xanthomonadales; family Rhodanobacteraceae; genus Frateuria_A. The sequence goes on along the minus strand of NZ_DASZBU010000004.1, from coordinate 80,361 downwards.
TCGCGCGACGGGTCGACGTCGTCGCGGCGGAAGGCCTGGCCCAGCTCGTCGGCGTGCGGGTCGCGGCTGGCGGCCAGTTCTAGCAAGTGATCGCGGCCGGCCCGGATCAACGCGGCCAGCTCCTCGTGGGTGGCGCGCGTGTCGGCGAGCAGCGCGTCCAGTTCCTGGTCGCGGCCATCGGCGTTGCGCGCGTGTTCGTCGGCCAGGCGCACCAGCGGCTCGCCGTAGCGACGCAGCAGCTCGCGCCCGTCGGCGGGACTGGAACGGAAGGCATCGATGCCTTCGTCGTACCAGCGCGCCAGCACGTGCTGGGCGCTGTCCTCGACGGCGAGCATGTGGATGGCGATGTCGTGCGCCTGGCCGATGCGGTCCAGGCGGCCGATGCGCTGTTCGAGCAGGTCCGGATCCAGCGGCAGATCCCACAGGATCAGTCGGTGGGCGAACTGGAAGTTGCGGCCTTCCGAACCGATTTCCGAGCACAGCAGCAGGCGTGCGCCGTCGGGCTGGGCGAAGAAGGCGGCGTTGCGGTCGCGCTGCACGATACCCAGGCCTTCGTGGAAACGCGCAATGCCCGCGCCGGTACGCGTGCGCAGCGCTTCTTCCAGCGCCAGCACCTTGGCCTGGCTGCGACAGATCAGCAGGAACTTGTCCCGCGGGTGGTCATCGAGCAATGCGACCAGTGCGGCCAGGCGCGGGTCGTTGGCGTAATCGAGCTCCAGCGCCGGCGGCGGTTGCTGGATGTCGGCGTGGAATTCGGCCAGCAGCGCCTGGCGTGCGTTCTCGTCCAGCGCATCGGCGTCGATCGGCTGCCACTCGGGTATGCGGCGCGGAAAGCCGCCGATGCCGGCACGGCGGTTGCGGAACATCGCGCGGCCGGTGCCGTGGCGGTCGATCAGCGCGTCGAGCAGCTCGCGCGCGGCAGCCGGGCGCGTGGTGTCCTGCAGCAGCTCCAGCAGCGCATCGTCGCCGGCGAAGATGCCGCTCAGCGTGGCGCGCTGTGCATCGTCCAGCGGCTCGCCCGACTGCAGGCGATCGGCGATCGGCGAGAGTGCCCGGAAGCGATCGGCCTCGGCCAGGTAGGCGCCCAGGTCGTGGTAGCGCTGCGGATCGAGCAGGCGCAGGCGGGCGAAATGGCCGCTGCGACCCAGTTGCTCGGGCGTGGCGGTGAGCAGGATCACGCCAGGCGTCTTGGCCGCCAGTTGCTCGACCAGCGTGTAGCGCGTACTGGCGGCCTCGGGCGACCAGGCGAGGTGGTGGGCCTCGTCGACGATCAGCAGATCCCAATCGGCATCGACCAGTTGGCGCGCGCGCTTGGGGTTGTCCTCCAGGAAGCGGAAGTCGGCGATGACCAGTTGTTCGTCTTCGAACGGGTTGCCTGCGGGGTCGGACTGTTCCAGCGCCTCGCAGCGCTCCTCGTCGTAGATGGCGAAGCTGAGGTTGAAACGGCGCAGCAGCTCGACGAACCACTGGTAGACCAGCGTGTCCGGCAGCAGCACCAGCGCGCGCGAAGCACGGCCGGTGGCGAGCTGGCGGGCGAGGATCATGCCCGCCTCGATGGTCTTGCCCAAGCCGACCTCGTCCGCCAGCAGCACGCGCGGTGGCCTGCGCGAGGAGGCGATGCCGGCCACGCGCAACTGGTGCGGCACCAGGCCGATGCGCGCCGCCTCCAGGCCCCAGGTCGGCGAGCGGCGGGCCTGCGCGCGGCGGCGCAGCCCTTCCAGGCGCAGTTCGAACTGCGCCACCGGGTCGGTGCGTCCGCCGACCAGGCGATCGTCGGCCTGGCTCACGCTCTGCTCGTCGTCGAGCTGGCCCTCGTGCAGTTCGCGGCCTTCGCCGCGGTAGATGAGCAGTTCCTCCTTGATCTCCACCCGCTCGACCAGAAAGGCCACGCCCTTGCCGGCCACGCGCTGGCCGGGACGGAATTCGGCGCGCACCAGCGGTGCGGAGTCGATCGCGTAGGGACGCAGCACGCCGGCCTTGGCGAACAGCACCTGCACGCCGCGCCCCTCCACCCGCAGGACGGTGCCCAGGCCCAGTTCGGGTTCGGCGGTGGAGATCCAGCGTTGACCGGGTACGAACATCGTGCCGCCGCGCTTTGCATGAAGGGGCGCCGATTATCCGCTCCTGAGGGTGTAGAGGGAACCGCTGGCGTGCCGTGCTTGTCGATCTGTCCCCGTTCGCGCAGGAAGGACTCGTACGTGGGGCTCTGGCGCGGGTCCTCCCCCTGCGGCAGGAAAGACGACTCGCAGCCAGGTCAGGTCTGCGACCAGCGCCGCAGCAGGTTGTGATAGATGCCGGTGAGCTGCAGCACGGCTCGCGCGTCGGCGCCGCTTTGGGTCAGCCGCTGGATGGAGGTGTCCAACTCCAGCAGCAGCTGCCGCTGGCCGTCGTCGCGCACCAGGCTCTGTACCCAGAAGAACGCCGCCAGGCGCGCGCCGCGGGTGACCGGGCGCACTTCGTGCAGGCTGCCGGACGGGTAGACGATCGCGTCACCGGCCGGCAGCTTGACCTCATGCTCGCCATACAGGTCGCTGACGATCAGCTCGCCGCCGTCGTACTCACCCGGCTCGCTCAGGAACAGCGTGCACGACACGTCGCTGCGCAACTGCCCGCCTTCGGGCAGCGCCATCACCGCGCCGTCGACGTGAAAGCCGTAGTGGCCGCCGCCCTCGTAGCGGTTGAAACGCGGGGGCAGGATGCGCTGCGGCAGCACGGCGGCATGGAACAGCGAATGGCGCGCGACTGCTTCGCTCACCTCGCGGCCCAGCTCAAGGCGCAGCGGCGAGGCGTCGGGCAGTTGCAGGTTGTGCTTGACCCGGGCGCCCTGCGCACCCACCGTCTCGCGGCCGTCCGTCCAGGCGGCGCCGTGCAGCGCAGTACGCACGCGTGCAAGCTGCGCGTGGTCGAGGATCCCGGGAATGTGCATCAGCATGGCGCTCTCCCCAGCGTGGGTGGCACGTGGCCGGTCAGAAGCGGATGTTCGCCGTCAGCATCGCGGCGCGCGGCGTGCCAGGCATGTAGCGGTAGCCGCTCTTGTTGATGGCCGCGACGTAGTGCTTGTCGAACAGGTTGTAGAGGTTCAGTTGCAGGTCCACGTGGGAGTTGAGCGGGCAGCTGGCCACGGCGTCGAAGACCCAGTACGCGCCGGTGGCGGCCGGCGTGCCGATGGCGCCGTCGGAGCCGCGCTTCATGGCGCCGGCATAGCGTGCGCCGCCGCCCAGGGTGAGGCCTGAGGGCAGGTGGTAGGCGGTCCACGCCGTGAACGCGCTGCGCGGCGTGTAGGCGAGGTCGCGCGAGCCGTCGTTGCTCACCGCCTTGCCCGAGGTGACGGTAGCGTCCATGGTGGTGAAGCCGGCGCTTGCCGACCATGCGTCCGTCAGGCGGCCGACCAGGCCCAGCTCGACGCCCTGCACCCGCTTGCGGCCGGTCTGGTAATACTGCTGGTCGACCGGATCCCGGGTCAGCTCGTTGCGCACCAGGGTGCGGTACAGCGCCGCAGTGAAGAGCAGGCGCTGGTCGAGCAGGTCCCATTTGGTGCCCACCTCGGTGGTGCTGGCCTTTTGCGGTTCCAGCACGGGGTTGTCGGCACTGCTGGGCGAACTGCTCAACAGCAGGGTGCCGCCGCCCGGCGGCTCCTGCGACAGGGCGTAGTTGGCATAGATGCTGCCGTTGGCCGTCGGCTTGTACAGCACGCCAAGCTTGCCGTTGGGCAGCGTGTCCACGATGCGCGCCGCCAGCCCCTGCACCGGCGTGCCGGCGGGCAGCGCCCCGCAGGCGGGGGCATTGCGTGCGCCGCACAGCGCCATGCTATGGAAGCGGGTGGTGTAGCGGTCCGCACGCAGGCCGGCGGTTATCTGCCAACGCTCGCCGAACTTCAGGGTATCGAACAGGTAGGCGGCCACGGTATCGGTGGTGCCGCTGCCCCAGGCGCCGGATGGGCCATAGAGCAGCCCGCCCACGCGAGGTTCCGGGTGGTAGAGGTTCGCCGCCGGCCAGGTGCTCGAACCAAGCGGGGCGATGCCCACGTTGGTGGCCTTCTCTTCGGTGAGCTCCGCGCCCGCGCTGAGGTTGTGGGCGACGGCACCGGTGGCGAAGTTCGCCGTGAAGTTGGTCTGGTTGGTCAGAATGCGGTTGGACTGGTGCTTGAAGTTCGGATTGCTGCGCGCAAGCGTCCAGGTCGAGGAATCGGCGAGCTCGGGGGTGGCCAGGTTGGCGGCGTTGGCGAGGAAGGAGGTCAGCAGGTATTGCTGCCGGGTGCGGCCCCAGCGCGTGGTATTGCGCAAGGCGTGGTCGGCATCGAGCTCGTGCTGCACGATCAGCGTGAGCATGTCGGCGGTGACGTGGTCGTGGTCCTGCGCTGTGCCGTAGAAGTTCTCGCTATCCACGCGCGGTGCCGCGCCGACCTGCGGTCGCGCGGGGTCGGGACTGCCATAGCCGGGCAGGCCGATGGTGGGTATGCCGCCATCCGGGACGTTGTTCTGCTTGACGTGCAAGGCATCGAGATAGACCTGCGTCGGCGTGCCCAGGCCGAAGGCCAGCGAGGGCGCCACGCCCCAGCGGCGGTTGCGAACGCGGTCGCGGCCCGGCACGCCGCTGTCCTGGCCGATGGCGTCGAGGCGGAAGGCCGCTTGGGTGCCGAGCCGGCGATTGAGGTCCGCCGTTACGCGCTGCTGCTGGCGGCTGCCGTAGGCCACCGAGGCGGAGGCTTCATCGGCGAGCAGCGGCTGACGGCTCACCATGTTGATCGCGCCCGTCGGCGCCGTGCGGCCGTATTCGGTGCCGTCCGGACCCTTGGTCACCTCGATCTGTTCGATGTTGAACAGGTCGCGGGAGATCGAACCCAGATCGCGCACGCCGTCGACGAAGATGCTGCCGGAGGCGTCGAAGCCGCGCATGCTGACACCGTCGCCGGTGGTGGTGGTGCCGTTCTCGCCCGCATAGAAGGTGCCCACGCCCGGACTGTTGCGCAGCGCCTCGGTGAGCGTGGTCGCGCCCTGCTGCTGGAACAGGTCGCGGGTGATGATGCTGACCGTCTGCGGCGTATCCAGCAGCGGCTGGGTGAACTTGGGCGAGTCGACCATGTCGGCGCGGTAATCGGCGCCGGCCGCGGCGCTGACCTCGACGCTGGGCAGGCGCTTGGCGTCGCGCACCTGCGGGGCGGCCGGATCGGTGTTGCCGGCGTGGGCGGGCAGGGCGAACGCCAGTCCGGCCAGCAGGCCCGCCGCCGTGGTGCGGGCCAGCGGGATTGGACGGGTCGGGTGCTTGCGGCTGGTGATGCCGGCCATGGGATTCCTTGTCAGGCGGATCGATGGTCGTGAACTTTAATGAGAATGATTTGCAATAACAAGATTCGAGGTAGACGGATCACTGTGCGCCGGCACAAAAAAAAGGCCCCGCCGGAGCGGGGCCTCGTTCGAAGCTTGCTGGCAAGCCCCTCCAGGAGGAGGAGCCGGGGATTACCAGATCTTCACCTGCTTGTCGCCCGAGCGGACCATGGCATCGCCCGGCTTGCACTGGTACGCGGCGGCGAAGGCGTCCATGTTGGACGGCGCACCGATCGCGCGCAGCGAAGCGGGGGCATGCGGGTCGGTGTTGAGCTGCAGCAGGGCCTGCTTTTCACGGATCGAGCCACGCCACACGCGCGCCCAGTTGAGGAAGAAGCGCTGGTCCTGCGTGTAGCCGTCGATCTTCTCGCCGGCTTCCTGCGGATTCTTCTTCAACGCCGCCTGCAGCGCGTCGTAGGCCGCGTTCAGGCCGCCCAGGTCGCCGATGTTCTCGCCCAGGGTCAGGCGGCCGTTGACGTGTGCGTCGGGCTTGTCCTTGATCGGGGTGTAGTCGTTGAACTGCGCCACCAGCTTGTCCGCGCGCTCGTCGAACTTGGCCCGGTCGGCCTTGCTCCACCAGTTCACGTTGTTGCCCGCGCCGTCGAACTGGCTGCCCTCGTCGTCGAAACCGTGGCTGGCTTCGTGGCCGATCACGGCGCCGATGCCGCCGTAGTTGATCGCGTCGTCGCCGTTTGCGTAGAAGAACGGCGGCTGCAGGATCGCGGCCGGGAAGTTGATCGTGTTGTCGGTCGGGTTGTAATAGGCGTTGACCGTCTGCGGGGTCATGCCCCATTCCTTGCGGTCGGTCGGCTTGCCGATCTTGTTGATGTCGTACTGGTAGTTGTACTTGGCCGCGGCCATCACGTTGCCGTAGTAGTCGCCCGGCTTGATTTCGAGGCCCGACCAGTCACGCCACTTTTCCGGATAGCCGATCTTGGGCAGGAAGGTGTTCCACTTGGCGATCGCCTTGGCCTTGGTCTCCGGCGTCATCCAGTCGAGGTTCTCGATGCGCGCCTTCAGCGCGTTGCGCACGTTGTCGACCAGTTCCTGCGCGCGCTCCTTCGCCTCGGGCTTGAAGACCTTGTCGACGTAGAGCTGGCCGAGCGCCATGCCCATCGAGGAGTTGACCGCGCCGAGCACGCGCTTCCAACGCGGCTTCTGCTCCGGCTGGCCGGAGAGGGTCTTGCCGTAGAAGTCGAACTTGTTGTCCTGGAACGCCTTGGACAGCAGCGGCGAGGCGTCGTCGGCGACGTGGAAGCGCAGATAGGCCTGCCACTGGTCAACCGGCGCACTGGCGAGCAGCTTGTCAAATTCCGCGAAGAACTTCGGCTGCGACAGCGAGAAGCCCTTGTCGACGGTCACGCCCTGGGCGGCGAAGAACTTCTCCCAGTTGAAGTGCGGGGTGACCTTGTCGGCGTCCTTGACGCTGACGAAGTGGTACTGGTTCTCCGGCGTGCGCAGCTCGACCGGGGCCAGCGAAGCCTTGGCCAGCTCGGTCTCGAACGTCATCACCTGGTCGGCCTGCTTCTTGGCATCGGCCGCGGGCACGCCGGTCAGTTCCAGCGTCTTGGCGACGTAGTCCAGGTAAGCCTTGCGCTCGTCGGCGTGCTTGGGATCGAGGTAGTAGTCCCTGGTCGGCAGGCCAAGGCCGCTCTGGAAGGCGTAGCCGATCTGCGTCTCGGCGTGCTTGAAGTCGGCGCCCGAGCCGAACTGGAACACCTGCATGTCGCCGTCGGCGAAGCTCTTGTTCAGGTAGTCGGCCACGTCCTGGCCGGTCTTCAGCGCGGCGATCGCGTCGAGCTTGGGCTTGATCGGGTCGAAGCCGGCCTTCTCGATGGCGTTCTCGTCCATGCCCGAGGCGTACAGGTAGCCGATCTTCTGCTGGATCGAGCCGGCCTGCGCGCTGGCGGCGTTCTTGGCGGCGGCGTCGACGATGTCGTGCTGGGTGTTCAGGCTGTTCTCGGCCAGCTGGTCGAAGGCGCCCCAGCGGCTGCGGTCCGAGGGGATCGGATTGGCGGCGACCCACTTGGCGTTGACGAACTGGTTGAAGTCCGTGCAGGCCTCGCCCATCGCGCCCAGTTCGCTCACGTCGAATACGCTCTTGGGAGCGGCGGCCATCGCGGTGGTGCCGGCGGCGGCGGGTGCGCTGGTGCTGGCGGCGGGCTTCTGTTCCGCGGCCTCGTGCTTGCCGCAGGCGGTCAGCGACAGCGCCAGGCTCACCGCGAGCGCCAGCGGCTTCAGATACTGCTTGGACATGGATTTCCCTCTGTGTGGTTCGCCGCGTGGGCGGGTACGTTGTTGCCGGCCGCGTCCCCTCGGCGCGGCCATGGCCGGCCAAGCTAGGCCATGAGTCATGGGTCAGACAGTGTCAAAGGTCAGGGGTGTGGGCGGCGCGGAAGGCTCCCACCGCGCCGGCGCGGATCAGCCGGCCCATCGCCAGACCAGGTACACCGCCGGCGCGCACACCAGCAGAAACGGGATCGACACGCAGTGCAGCGTGCGCAAGCCGTGCGGCTGGCGTGCCAGCCGCAGCGCGATCAGATTCGCCAGCGAGCCGATGGCGAGGCCGAAGCCGCCGACGTTGACGGCCACCGCCAGCGCGATCGGATCGTGTGCGCGATCCAGCAGCAGCACCGTTGCCGGCACGTTGCTGATGGCTTGTGAGGCCAGGATGCCGACCAGGTAGAGCGTCAGCGGCCGACCGAAGTCGAGGCGGCCGAGCGCGCCCTGCACCTGCGGCAGCTCGGCCAGGTGCCCCAGCCCGAGGAAGATCGCGGCGAAGGTCAGTAGCAGCAGCCAGTCCACCCGCGCCAGGCTGCCGCGGGCGACGAGCATGAACAGCGCAAGGAGCAGGCCGGCCCCCAGCAGCGCGTGACCGTATTCCATCAGCACCACCATGGCCGCCAGCGCCAGCAGCGAGAGCGTCGCCAGGCCGCCGACCACGGGCCGGTGAGGCAGCGCCCCGGGCTCGAGCGCGACGCGCTCGCGCGGCAGCCAGGTCCAGGCGAGCGCCGCCAGCATAGCGAACATCACTGCGGCGGCTGGCAGCATCGCCCATGCGAACGCGAGGAACGGCAGCTGCCCGTGCTGCCACAGCAACAGGTTCTGCGGATTGCCGATCGGGCTCAGCGTCGAGCCGGCGTTCACCGCCAGCGCCTCCAGCACCACCATGCGCAGCACCGGCAGGTTGGACAACCCGCCGATCGCCACCGTCAGCGGCACCAGCAGGAACAGGCTGACGTCGTTGGTCAGGATCATCGATAGCAGCGCGGCCGAACTTGCCAGTAGCAGGCCCAGGCCGCGCAGCGAGTGCGTGCGTGCGACGAGCGCCGCGGCCATGTGCTGCACCAGGGCGCTGTCCCGGATGCCCTGGATCGCAATGAGCAGGCCGGCCAGGCCCGCCAGCGTCGGCCCTTGCAGCCAGCGCTGCCAGGCGCGCAGCGGCTGCGGATCGAGACAGCCCAGCACCACGGTGAGCAAGGCAAAGGCGAGCAGCAGCCACTCGGCCTTCAGCCGGTCGAGCAAGCGCCGTGCGGTCATCGGGATGCGCCGCTGTCGCGGCCTACCACTCGCGCAGCCCTTCGATCTCGTACAGGCGCCGCCAGCTCGGACGCGCGCGCACGTGTTCGGCCAGCCGCGCGAGTGCCGGCCACTCGGTGGCCGGGCGCGGCATGTTGCGCGACCAGCGCATCGGCATCGTGAGCAACAGGTCGGCGCCGGAGAAGCGTTCGCCGAGCAGGTACGGGCCACGCGTGGCCAGGTGCGCGTCGAGGTGGTCCCACACGCTTTCGATCTTGTGCTGCACGGCGGCGTGCACCTGCGGCGTGTCGTCCAGGTCCTGCGGGTAGAACCACAGCCGGAAGGAGGACATCAGCGTGTTGCTCAGGTACACGATCCACGAGTACCACGCGCCACGCTCCGGCGTGCCTGGGGGCGGCGCGAGCGGCGACTGCGGATGGCGCTCGGCCAGCAGCATCAGCAGCGCGGCTGACTCGGACAAGGGCTGGCCGTCCACCACCAGCGTGGGCACCAATCCGCGCGGATTGAGCCGGAGGTAGTCGGGGCTGCGCTGCGCCCGGGCGTCCAGGTCGACCAGCTTCAGCTCGTGCGGCGCGCCGGCCTCGATCAGCGCCAGGTGCACCACCATGCTGGCGGTGCCGGGTGAGTAATAGAGCGTGTACACGGCGGTCGGCCCCGGCTTTCGTCAGGATTGGCCCGTCGGTGGCGTGTCCTTGCGCCCGCATGCCTCGGCGCGGGATGCACCGATGGAGGTGCCCAGAGCTGCGCCGATGGCGATGCCCAGGCCGATGCCGACGGCGAGGTTGTGCAAGGCGACGCCCAGGCTCACGCCGATGGCGGTGCCGATGGCGACTCCCTGTCCCATGCCCGATGCCATCCCGCGACGCTTTGGATCGTTCCCTGCCTTCCGCTGGTCGCTCATCGCCTGGTCCCCGGTGAAAGCGCAGTCTGCGGTCGATTCATTGCTCCCGCAACAGCCGCATCGGCGCCGTGCGGGTGACCTTGCGGGTGCCAGCCAGGCCCAGCAGCATGACGATCAGCGCGGCCAGCAACGCCGCACCCAACAAGGGCCACACCGGTGGCACGAACCGGTCCAGATGGAATATCGCCCGCCCCAGCCACCAGCCCGCGCCCGCCGCGCCGATGGCCGCGGTGAGCCCGGCGATCAGGCCGAGCAGGGCGAACTCGCAGGCTGCCGCCAGCCGCAACTGCCCGCGCCGCGCGCCCAGTGTGCGCAGCAACGCGGCCTCGTGGCGGCGCTCGGCCGCGCTGGTGGCCAGCGCCGCGGCCAGTACCAGGGCGCCGGCCAGCAGGCTGAAGCCGAGCACCCAGCGCACCGCGCCGCCCACCTGGTCGACGATCTCGCGCACGCGGTCGAGCAGGGCATCGACGTCGACCAGGCTCAGGTTGCCGTAATCGCGCGAGAGGTGCGCCAACGCCTGCGCATGCCCGCGCGGCAGGTAGAAGCTCGCCAGCCACGTATGCGGCAGCGCGCCGGCGTGGGCCGGGTCCAGCAGCAGGAAGAAGTTGACCCGGAAAGAACTCCAGTCCACCTGGCGCACGCTGCCCACGGTCGCTTCCAGCGAGCCTTCGCCCACGTCGAAGCGCAGGCGGTCGCCGAGTTTCAGGGCGAACATGTCGCGCCACAGGGTATCGATGGAGACTTCCGCCCGGGCCGGCGCAGGGCCGGCCCAGCGTCCGGCGATCACGCGGTTGGAGGGCGGCAATGCACCTGTCCAGGACAGGCGCAGCTGGCGGTCGACCCACTCCTTGGCGCGCGGGTCGGCGAAATGGAGCTGGTCGACCGGGGCGCCGTTGATGGCGGTCAGCTTGCCCACCGCCAGCGGCAGCATGTTGAGTTCCTGCGCGCCCAGTTGCCCGAGCCGTTGCGCGAAGTCGCCGCGCTGGTCGTCCTGCAGGTTGAGCGCGAACCAGTTGGGCGTGTCCGGCGGCAGCTCGCGCCGCCAGCCCTGCAGCAGCGCCGGCGCCACCACCGCGAGCAGCAGCAGCGCCATCAGACCGAGGCTGAGCGCAGTGGCCTGCACCATGCTCAGGCTTCGGCGTCGTGCCAGCGCGGCCAGGCCCAGCCGCAATGCCGGGTGCGCACCGGGTGCGATACGCCGGACGAGCCACAGCAACAGCAACGCCAGCAATGCGGCGAGCGCAGCCACGCCGAGCAGGCTCACCGCCAGGATGCCGGCGAGCCGGGCCGAACCGCTCTGGCTCCAGATCAGCACCAGCGCGACCAGGGCCGGCACCAGGTAGAGCGCATCCACCCGGCGCACGCGGCGCGCCATGCTGGCGCGGAACACGGCCACCGGCGGCACCTGGGCCAACCTCGCCAAAGGCGGCAGCGCGAAGCCGGCCAGCACCGCCAGCCCCAGCATCGCGGCGGCCAGTGCCGGCAACAATGGCAGTTCGGTCGGCACGTGCACGAACAGCACGCCGGCAAGGCGCCAGGCTGCTTCGGTCAGGCCCCAGGCGATCAGCACGCCGAGCAGAGCTGCCGGCAGCGCCAGCGCGCCCAGCGTCGCCAGCAACAGGCCGAGCACGCGGGTGCGGGCGGTGCCCAAGGCGCGCAGCAGAGCGATCTCCGGGGTCTTGCGGCGGGCATAGCGTTGTGCCGCCAGCGCGATGGCCACGCCGGCGAGCAATGCCGACAGCAGCGCGGTCAGGCGCAGGAAGGCGCCGGCGCGGTCGAACGCGCTGCGCATGCGTTCCTGGGTCTGCTCGGGCGTGATCAGCTCCGCACCCTGTGGAAGGGGGCGTGCCTTGACCCAGCCCAGCCAGTCGCCGACCGCCGCGGGCGCGCCGGCGACCAGCAGCCGGTGGCGCGCCCGGCTGCCCGTACCGAGCAGGCCCGCACGGCGCGCGTCGGCCAGGCTCATCAACGCGCGCGGTGCGATCGCCACCAGTTCGCCACCGTCGGGCTCGCGCACCAGTTCGGCCGCAATAGTCAGCGCCAGCCCGCCCAGTTGCACACGGTCGCCTACGGCAAGGCCGAGCGCGACCAGCGCGCGGTGGTCGAGGTAGAGCTTGCCGGGGGCGGGCCCATGGCCGGCCATCGAGCGGCCGTGGGCGGCCAGCTCCAGCGTGCCGCGCAGCGGCCAGCGGCCGTCCACTGCGGCGACGTCCAGCAACTGGCTGCGATCGCCGGCGAAGGCCACGCTGGGGAAGCCGGCACTGCGGGTCACTGCCAGGCCGCTGGCCCGCGCCCGTTCTTCGTAGTCCGGCGCCGGTGCCTGCGGAGAGGCCAACCCGGCATCGCCACCGATCAGTTCGGCGGCGCTGGCGAGCAGCCCGCGCTCCACTCGCGTGGACAGGGTCGCGACCACGCCCAGCGCCACCACCGCCAGGAGCAACGAGGCGGCCAGGGTGCGCAGTTCCGGCAGATGCCATTCGCGGCGCAGGGTGCGCAGGGCCAGGCGCAGCAGCTTCATCCTGCGCATTCCTGCCTAAGCGCAACTGGCGTGCCGGGCGGGCATGGGACGCCGGCGCGATGCGCGTCTGTCACCCGTTGGCGCAGCATCATGGCGTGCCGGCCGCTGCAGCGACGCGGCCCTCGGTGAGTTCCACGCCACGTGCGCAGCGTGTGGCCAGTTGCGCATCGTGGGTCACCAGCACCAGCGTGGTGCGCTGGTCGCGGTTCAGCGCGAACAGCAGATCGGCCACGTGCCGGCCGGTGCGTTGGTCAAGGTTGCCGGTGGGCTCGTCGGCGAACAGCACTCCCGGACCGTGCACGAAGGCGCGCGCGATCGCCACACGCTGCTGCTCGCCGCCGGAAAGCTGCGCGGGATAGTGCCGATGGCGTGCCATCAGGCCCACTGCAGCGAGTGCCTCGTGCGCCCGCGTGCGCGCGTCGTCGCGACCCTCAAGCTCCAGCGGCAGCATCACGTTTTCCTCCGCGGTGAGCGCGGGCAGTAGGTGGAAGGACTGGAACACGAAACCCACCCGCCGTCGGCGCAGGTCTGCGCGCGCTTCCTCGTCCATCGTCTCCAGCCTATGGCCGTCCAGGCGGATGGAGCCCGCGCTGGGCGTGTCCAGTCCGGCGAGCAGGCCCAGCAGGGTCGTCTTGCCGGAGCCGGACGCGCCGACGATGGCGAAGCTCTCGCCCGCGTGCACCGCCAGGCTCACTCCGGCCAGGATGTCCAGCCGCCCTTCGGGGCCGCGCACGGTCTTGCTAACATCGCGGGCTTCCAGAAGAGGTTGGGAAGTTTCGCTCATGCGTCGATTCCTCGTGCTGCTGGCGATGCTGCTGATCGGATGGTGCGGCCTGGCACAGGCAGCCGCACCGAAAGCGGCAGCGACCAAGACCGTGCTCGTGCTGGGCGATTCGCTCTCGGCCGCGCACAACATCAGCGCGAACGAAGGCTGGGTGCATCTGCTGGAATTACGTCTCGCCAAGATGGAGCCGCCCTGGCGCGTGGTCAATGCCAGCATCAGCGGAGAGACGACGCTGAGCGGCCGGCATCACCTGCCGCAGCTGCTGGCGACCTACAAGCCGACCGTGCTCGTCTTGGAACTGGGCGCCAACGACGGCCTGCGTGGCCTGCCGCTGGATGCAATGCAGGACAACCTAGCCGCGATGATCGACCTGGCGCGAAAGGCGCACGCGCAGGTGTTGCTGCTGGGCATTGAGCTGCCAGTCAACTACGGGCCACGCTACCGCGATGGCCTGCGCGCCGTTTACGCCAACCTCGCGCGCGACAAACACGCCGCGCTGGTGCCTTTCCTGCTCGAAGGCGTGGCGCTGGATCCTTCGCGGATGCAGGAAGACGGCCTGCACCCGACGGCTGCGGGCGAACCGGCCGTGCTCGATACGGTGTGGTCGCACCTGGCACCGCTCCTGCGCTGACGGGTGAATGAACCCGCTTCAAACCGTGCGCCAGCGCCCGTCCCATACCGAAGTCGAAAAAATTCACGTTGCTGTCACCCCATGCATCGTTAGCTCTTCACATTTGTGAAAACACGCAACGGAGGGACCATGAGCCTACGCGACGAGCAGTCCGGCCTGATCTTGCTGGTCGAAGACAATCGGCAGATCGCTGAAATGGTTGGGGAATTTCTGGAGCGCCGTGGCTATTCGGTGGACTACGCCGCCGATGGCGTCAGCGGCCTGCACCTGGCCGTCTCCAACAGCTACGACGTCATCGTGCTCGACCTGATGCTGCCGGGCATGGATGGCCTGGATGTCTGCCGCAAGCTGCGCAAGGACGCCAAGAAATCCACGCCGGTGCTGATGTTGACCGCGCGCGACACGCTGGAAGACAAGCTGATCGGCCTGGAAGCGGGCGCCGACGATTACCTGGTCAAGCCATTCGAAGTACGCGAACTCGAAGCGCGCCTGCGCGCCCTGATCCGCCGCGACCGCCGCCAAGTCTCCTCCGAGGTGCTTACCGTCGGCGACATGACGCTGGACACCGCCACGTTGCGGCTCACCCGCGGCGGGCAGGAGCTGACGGTCTCGCCGATCGGCCTGAAGCTGCTGGCAATCCTGATGCGCGAATCACCGCGCGTGGTCAGCCGCCGTGACATCGAGCGGGAGATCTGGGGCGACACGCTGCCCGATTCGGACACCCTGCGTTCGCACCTCTACAACCTGCGCCGCGTGATCGACAAGCCGTTCGACCGGCCGCTGCTGCACACCATCCATTCGGCCGGCTATCGTCTGGCCGACCTGGAAACGGAAGTGGCCACGGCCACCGCCTGACCGAGCGGGGTGGGCATTACAGCAACAGACATGGATAGAGGTCTGCCACAGGGACACGCAGAGGTGAGACGGTCGGTCGGCGCATTCCATCGCCGGCTTGCGCTCATTTTCGGCTTGCATCTGCTCGGTGTGCTGATCTGCGTGATGCTGGGCTGGTCCAGCGTCGCGCCGCCGGTCGCGGTGTTCGTGCTGATCGTGGTGATCAGCGTGCTCGCGTGGCTGGCCGCACGGCGGCAATGGCGCCCGGTCGGACGGCTCGCGCGGGTGGTCGATGCCTGGGACGAGCGGCCCGACCTGGACGCGCTGGCGCCGTCACGGCTGTCCGGAGGAGCCGATGCCGACGTGGTGTCGCTGGCCCGCGGCCTGCATGGGTTCGCGAAGCGCATCGCGGGCTACAACCTGCGCGAGCGCAACTTCACCCGCGATGCCAGCCACGAGCTGCGCAGCCCGCTTACCGTCATCAAGATGTCGGCGGACATGCTCTCGGACGAGTCCGAACTGAGCAAGTTCGGCGTGCGGTCGGTCAAGCGCATCCAGCGCGCCACGCGCGAGATGGAAGCGCTGATCGAAGCGCTGCTGATCCTGGCGCGTGAGTCGGACATGGGTGCAGGCGAAGAGGAGTTCGTCGTCAACGACGTGCTGAGCAAGAACCTGGATGACCTGCGCCAGATGCTGGAAGGGCGTTCGATCGATCTGGAACTCGAGGAGCCGGCCCGCTTCGCCCTGCGCGCTTCGCCGCGCGTCTTCATGGTGTTGTGCTGGCAGCTGATCCGCAATGCCAGCCAGCAGGCCGATCATGGAACCATCCGCATCACCGTGCTGCCCGGTGCCATCGCGGTATCCAACCGCGTCGATGCCGCACCTGCAATCGACCGGCACGGCTTCGAGCTGGCCATTGCCCAGCGGATCAGCGAGCGGTTCCACTGGCCGCTGGAACTGCGGACCCGCGACGGCACCGAGCACATCGCGAGCATCAGCTTCCCCGATACGCTGCCGGCCTGACGCTCGCCCGGGGTTGTGCGATCGTGCGCGGCCGCGTCTGCATGGCCGCGCACGCCGTGAGGGTTTCAGCCAGCCAACGCGACCTTGAAGCCGCAGCCAGTCTTGGCTTTCACCTCGTCGAGCGACACGCCCTCGTTGAGCTCGATCAGGGTCAGGCCCTGGCCCTTGGCCACTTCGAACACGCACAGGTCGGTGATGATCAGGTCGACCACTTCCTTGCCGGTCAGCGGCAGGTCGCACTGTGGCTTGATCTTCGGGCTGCCGTCTTTCGCGGTGTGCTCCATCAGCACCACCACCCGCTTGACGCCGCTGACCAAGTCCATCGCGCCGCCCGGGCCCTTGACCATCTTGCCCGGCACCATCCAGTTGGCCAGGTCGCCGGTGGCCGAGACTTCCAGGCCGCCCAGGATCGACAGGTCGATGTGCCCGCCGCGGATCATCGCGAACGAGTCGGCGCTGGAGAAGAAGGCCGAGCCGGGCAGGGTAGTGATGGTCTGCTTGCCGGCGTTGATCAGGTCCGGGTCGATCTGGTCTTCGGTGGGGAACGGGCCGATACCCAGCAAGCCGTTCTCCGACTGCAGGATCACGTCCATGCCTTCGGGAATGTAGTTGGCCACCAGCGTCGGAATGCCGATGCCCAGATTCACGTAGAAGCCGTCGCGCAATTCCTTCGCCGCGCGTCGGGCCATCGTGGTGCGCAGGGGGCTTTCCTTGCCGGTGTTGGCGCCGGCGATGGTGCGGAATTCGATGCGCTTTTCGTATTTCTCGCCCTGGATGATGCGGTCGACGTAGATGCCGGGGACGTGGATGTTGTTCGGGTCCAGCTCGCCCACCTCGACCAGGTGCTCCACCTCGGCCACGCAGACTTTGCCGCAGGTGGCGATCATCGGGTTGAAGTTGCGTGCGGTCTCGCGGAAGACCAGGTTGCCCAGGCGGTCGCCCTTCCACGCCTTGACGATGGAAACATCGGCGTGGATGGCTTCCTCCAACACGTATTCCTTGTCGCCGAAGACCTTGGTTTCCTTGCCCTCGGCCAGCTTGGTGCCGAAGGCCGTGCGCGTGTAGAAGCCAGGGATGCCGGCGCCGCCGGCACGCAACTTCTCGGCCAGCGTGCCCTGCGGGGTGAGGTGCAACTCGAGCTCGCCGGAGAGCACCTGACGCTCGAATTCCTTGTTCTCGCCAACGTAGGAAGCGTAGACGCGCTTGACCTGGTGGGTCTTGAGCAACGGCCCCATGCCGAAGTCGTCCACGCCGGCATTGTTGCCGACGATGGTCAACCCCTTGGTGCCGGCCTTCAGCAGCGCCCCGATCAGGTTCTCGGGAATGCCGCAGAGGCCGAAACCGCCGGCGGCGATCGTCATCTCGTCGAACAGCAGGCCGTCGAGGGCCGCCTCCGCGCTTGCGTACACCTTGTCCATCGCAGTGCCTTCCGGTGGGAGAGTCAGCTGCCAAGGATACGACGGAACACACGCCCGCCGTGTCGTACCAAGGTCGCAAGCCCCTGCGGCGGGCAGTTGGCTCGTCCGGTCTCCGGATCGACTCGCCCTGCGGCGGCCGAGCCGTGTTTGTGACTTTGGCAGCTATTGACATGAATGTTTACGCACGTAAACATGGTTTTCGTTTACGCACGTAAATGGAGGAGGCCATGGCCATCAGTGAAGCCGAAGCCATCGTGATGGATGTGCTCTGGCGCGATGCAACGCCGCGTAGCGCCGAGGAGATCCTGGCCGAGGTCGGGCCACGCCAGGGCTGGCAGGAGGGCACCGTCAAGTCGCTGCTCAACCGCCTCTTGAAGAAGAAGGCGATCAAGGCCGACCGGGATGGTCGCCGCTATCTGTACACGGCGCTGCTGAGTCGCGAGAAGTACGTCTCGCAGGAAAGCAAGGGTCTGCTCGATCGCCTGTTCGGCGGACGTGTGGCGCCGTTGGTGGCGCATTTCTCCGAGCAGCGCAAGCTCTCGAAGAAGGACCTGGCGGAGCTGCGCAAGCTGCTCAAGGAGCTTGACGATGAACAGCCTTGAACATCTCGCGCAGGCTTGGGTCGAGCAAGGGTGGATGCCGTTGCTGGCTTTCACGCTGGCGAGCGGCTGCATCGCCCTGCTGCGCCGTCCCTGCCGCGCATGGTTCGGTGCCGAGCGTGCCTGCCAGCTCTGGCTGATGCTGCCGTTGGCAGTGATCGCCACCCAACTGCCCCATCGCGCCGCCATGTCGTCGCCGCTCCCGCCCGTGGTGCTGAACATTGCGGATGTTGCCCACGCGCTACCTGTAATGCAGAACACGCCTGCCAGCGGCATCCTAGTCGCTGCCATGCTTGCGCTCTGGTTGCTTGGCGTGGCGGGAGTGGGAGGGTTCTCCTGGTACGCTCAGCGGCGCTATCGCCGCGGGCTCGCTGAGGCGAAGCGGATGAGTGAGCCGTCGCTGCGCTGGCCGGTGTGGCGCAGCGTGGATCGTGCCATGGGACCGGCAACCGTGGGTGCCTGGCGGCCCTGCATCGTGTTGCCAGCCGATTTCGAAACCCGTTACAACGAAGCGGAGCGCGCTCTGGTGCTGGCCCACGAAGCCTGTCACGCCCAGCGTGGCGATGGCTACCGCATGTTGTGTGCGCAGGCGCTCGCGGCGCTCTTCTGGTTCCACCCCTTCGCATGGTGGGCGGTACAGGCATTCCGCCACGACCAGGAACTGGCGTGCGATGCGGCGGTGATGCGCGACAAGTCCGGGCAACGGCGGGTTTACGCCCAAGCCATGTTGAAGACCCAGTGTGCGGCTTTCGCGCTGCCAGTGGGCTGTTGCTGGTTGTCCCGCCATCCCATCACGGAGCGCATTGCCATGTTGAATCGGATGCAGCCGGGTTCCCTTCATCGCCGTGCCGGAGCCGTGCTTCTCGCACTCTTGGCCACCGGCCTTGCCAGTGTTGTGTATGCCGCCAGCCAGCCGTCAGCCGCCGCCACGATAGGGGCAGCCAGCCGCTACACTCTCAAGCTGGAGCTGGGCATCGATGGCCAGCCGGCCAGGCTGCATTCGACCTCCTGCCTGCGGCCGGGGCAGTATTACGAGACCCTGCAAGGCGGCATCGATCCGCTACCGCCGTGGCGCGCACGCTTTACCGTGGTTCCCGCCGCGGGCGGATTGCTGGAGGTTCAGGCCCAACTGAGCGGCGGTTCGCTCGATCACCCCGTATACCCGAGGCTACTCACGCATCCTGGACAGCAGGCCACCATCCAGGTCGGTCAGATGGGTCCCGCCAAGAGCCAGAGCGCGCCAGGAAATCACACCCTCAAAGCCGATTTGACGCCAGCTATAGGCTGCTGATGCAACAGTGGCGGTGACACCACCGGGTGACTCGGCTGGCGATACCCGGCTGCCACGGAGGTTCCATGGGGTTGCATCACCTTCTCGCCGTCGTTGCCGCGCTGAGCGTCGCTGCCGTTAGCCACGCAACCACGCCCGTGCTGGTGATCCACGGCGGTGCGGGCGTCATCAAACGCGACATGAACGCGGCCAGGGAGAAGGCCGTCCGCGCGGCGCTCGCGCAGGCTTTGCGCAATGGCTACGCCCAGCTCAAGGCTGGCAAGCCGGCACTGGATGCGATCACCGCGGCGCTCACGGTGCTGGAGGACGATTCCAACTTCAACGCCGGCAAGGGCTCGGTCTTTACCCATGACGGGCGCAACGAGCTGGACGCGGCGGTCATGGATGGCAGCACTCTGCGCGCCGGTGCGGTGGCCGGGGTGCACCGGGTGAAGAACCCGATCCTGCTGGCGCGCGCTGTGATGGAGAGGTCGCAGCACGTGATGCTGATCGGCGACGGCGCCGAGGAGTTTGCGCGGGAGGTGGGTGTGACGCTGGTGGACCCATCCTACTTCCGCACCGAACAGCGCTGGCAGCAGCTGCAGAAGGCGTTGCGGGAAGACAGCCAGGACAAGCCGCATGCGGACGGGGAGACGGCCAGGCATTTCGGCACCGTCGGCGCGGTGGCGCTGGATGCGCGAGGGCAACTGGCGGCCGGCACCTCCACCGGCGGCATGATGGACAAGCGCTGGGGCCGGGTGGGCGATTCATCCATCATCGGCGCGGGTACCTATGCCAATGCCGACTGCGCCGTGTCGGGCACCGGCTGGGGCGAGTTCTACATCCGCACGGTGGCGGCGCACGCGATCTGCATGCGGGTGTCGCTGATGCACGTGCCGCTGGAGCGTGCGGCAGCCGAAGTGATCAACCAGGAGATCCCCGCCATGGGAGGCAATGGCGGCGCTATCGCGCTGGATGCCCGTGGCCATATCGCCATGCCGTTCAATACCGAAGGCATGTACCGCGGATGGATCAGCAGCGACGGCGTGCCGCACGTGGCGATCTACGACGCCGAGCCGGATGTGGGCGTGGGAGCGCAGGATGGCCCGGGCGGATAGTGCTTCGGGCCACGCGTTGCGAAAAAAAGGTGTGCTAGGGCGATGCCGTGCAACCGGTCACGCAGCGGAAGTACGCCCTGGTGTCCGGGTAGTCGATCGTCATCGTGAAGTGCTCGAGCACGTTGCCGCCGATGGCCCCCTCCACCTGCTTGTCCATCAGGCTCGACATGAAGACGTGGAAGGCGCGGTCGGGGCGCTCGGTGAACCACACGGGGCCGGCCGACCAGCCGGCGATCCATACCCGCGGCACCTCGATCAATCGGGTGGCGCGCTGGGCGCCGAACAGGTCGTCGCCCTTGTCCACCACACGCCAGCCAGGATGTACACGGTGCCAATGCTCGAGCATGGACGTGGTGATGTAGCTGGTTACGCCATAACCGCCCGCGGTCGGCGTACCGCTTGCCTTCTCACCCGCAGCGGTGGGGTGGGCGGTGGCGCCGGTGTCCAACAGCATGTCCAGTGGCTGGCCGTCGACGCGGATGGTGATGCGCGGAAAGCCGGAGGCCAGCTCGCTCTTGGCGTTGCGCTGGAATCCCAGCGCAGTGGAATGGCTTGCCGGATCGGGGTGCCAGCCGGGGCCTTCCAGGGTCAGGCGTCGCGCCTGATAGTCGAACGTCCACACGCGGCCGGGCAGGTAGCCCGCGCCGAGTTGTCCGTCCACGTCGTAGCTGCCGCCGTTGATCATCAGAGCTGAGCCGCAGGGACCCGGCAATGGCGCCGGCACGCCCCGACCGCTCTTGTACGCGGGCGGTTGCGCCACGGAGACCGGCTCGCCGCCCAACTTGCAGGTGCCGGTCTTCAGCTGCAGCCGCGTTGCCGCGGCTTGCGTGAGCCAGTACATCCCGCCGTTGCCTCCGCCGCCGGTATCCACCAGCAGTTTCAAGGACTGGCCGTCGGCCGTTTGCGGGACGGCATAGAAGTGGCCGGCCAGGTAAAGAGTAGGCACCACCACACCACCGGCCGGCGCGGTGGCTGATGCGGCGCTGGCAAACAAAGCGGCGGCGAGGAGCATCTCCGTATTCTCGTTGAATGGCTACAATGCGAAGGATCATGGCTGGCGGTCCTTGCCGCTGCATGTGCCGGTAGCACCACCCAACCCTTCCTGGAGCCCCGATGTCCATTTCGCTGATCGCCGCACTGGATGAGAACTTCGCCATCGGCCGCAAGGGGCAACTGCCCTGGCACTTGCCGGACGACCTGCGCTGGTTCAAGCAATTGACGCTCGGCAAGTACGTGCTGATGGGCTACAACACCGCGGTGGCGATTGGCCGGGCCTTGCCCGACCGGCACAACCTGGTGCTCTCGCGCCGGCACGAGGCGCCGTTCCCCGGCCAGGTCGCCGTGCGCTCGCTCGAGGAGGCCCAGGCTCGCGCCGGCGGCACCGGGCTGATGGTCATCGGCGGCGGCCAGGTCTACGCCGCAGCGCTGCCGCACGCCCGGCGCATGTACCTGACCTGGGTCAGCGCGGCGGTCGAGGGCGCCGACACGTTCTTCCCCGGCGTGCACCTGCGCGACTGGACCGAGGTCTCGCGCACGCACCACAAGGCAGACGCGGAGCACGAGTACAGCTTTGACATGGTCGAGTACGTGCGCGAATCCTGATCGCCGATGGCCATCATGCACGTGGTGGCCGGCGTGCTCCTCGACACGGCCGGGCGTGTGTTGCTCGCGCAGCGGCCGACCGGCAAGCATCTGGCTGGGATGTGGGAGTTTCCCGGCGGCAAGCTGGAATCCGGGGAAGCACCGCAGGCCGGGCTGGCTCGCGAGCTGCACGAAGAGCTGGATATCCGGGTCGAGCCGTCCGGCATCGCTCCGCTGACCCGGGTGCCGTGGAGCTACGGCGAGCGCGAGTTGCTGCTGGATGCCTGGTGGGTCCATGCCTGGCAGGGCGCGCCGCGATCCGTGGAAGGCCAGGCCCTGCAATGGCGGCACCCGCGCGATATCGAGCCTGCCCAGCTGGCGCCGGCGGACCGGGAAATCCTGCGTGCCGTTGCCCTGAGTAGTCGCCCGCAACGCGTCTAGCGCGGTGGCGCAACCGGAGCGATCGTGGGGGCGGCGCGCATGCCGCCGTGACCGCGCTGGCTACTGCCCGTGCCCGGCCGCCAGGGCCAGGTACCGCCGGTGCAGCGCCTGCACGTGCGCTTCCAGGGCCGCCTCGCTGCCGCTGTTGTCGATGATGTCGTCGGCCAGCGCCAGCCGCTCGGCCCGGCTGGCCTGGTGGACCAGCATGCGCTCGGCGAGCGGGCGGTCGATGCCGTCGCGTGCGCAGAGCCGCTCGATCTGCACCGCTTCGGTCACGTCCACGAGCAGGATGCGATCCAGCCAGCGGTAGTGCGCGATGTTTTCAGCCAGCAGGGGAATGGCGAGCAGGCAGTAGGGCGCCGTTTCGGCGATCGCTCGCTGATGCAGCCATTCGCGCACGCGCGGGTGGACGATGGCCTCGAGCTGCCGCTTGGCCGCCGCATCGGCGAACACGCGGCGGCGCATGGCGGGGCGGTCAAGGCGCCCTGCCGCATCCAGCACTTGCGCGCCGAAGGCGGCGACGATGGCCGCCAGGCCCTCGCTGCCGGGCTCGACCACCGCGCGCGCGGCCACGTCCGCATCGTGGACCGGCACGCCGAGCGCTTCGAAACGGCGGGCGACGGCAGTCTTGCCGGCCGCGATACCGCCGGTGAGACCGACTGCATAGGCCCGCCGCCGGTTCATCGCAATCCGGTCAAGTGAAGGTAACCGCGAAGCAGCGGCTCGCCGGCGACGAACCAGATCCACCCCGCCATCGCGATGAACGGGCCGAAAGGCATCGGCATCTCGCGCTCGTGCTTGCGCAGCAGGATCAAGGTACCGCCGAGCAGCGCTCCCACCAGCGAGGAGAGCAGGATCACCGGCAGCAACGCACCCGGTCCCATCCAGGCACCCAGTGCGGCGAGCAACTTGAAGTCGCCGTAGCCCATGCCTTCCTTGCCGGTGAGCAGCTTGAACAGCCAGTACACGCTCCACAGGCTGAGATAGCCCAGGACAGCGCCCAGGATCGCCGACGCCGGCAGCACGAACATCGGCAACAACGAGAGCAGCAGCCCGAGCCACAGCAGGGGCAGGGTAAGCTGATCCGGCAGCAGCTGCGTGCGCAGGTCGATGCCCGCCATGGCGATCAGCATCCAGGTGAAAACCAGGCCTGCCAGGGCGGTCCAGCCTGGCCCGAACTTCCACACCACCAACAGGCTGAGCACGCCCGAAAGCAATTCCACCAGCGGATACTGCGCCGAGATCGGTGCGCGGCAGTAGCGGCAGCGCCCGCGCAGCAGCAGCCAGCCGAACAGCGGAATGTTGTCGGCCACCGACAGCGGGTGCTTGCAATGCGGGCAGTGCGATGGCTCGCGCACGATGCCCGGTGGGAGCGGCTGATCGGGCGTTGCCAGCTCGAGTTCCTCTTGCGCCTCGCGTCGCCATTGCGCTTCCAGCCGCGCGGGCAGGCGCAGGATCACCACGTTGAGGAAACTGCCCACCAGCAGGCCCAGTACGCCGGCGAAGGCAAGCCACAGCCAGAGTGGAAGTTCGAGCATGTGCGTCGGATCCAAGCAGTTGTTGCAGCGACGGGGCGGCGGCAAACGGGCCGCGGGACGCGGCGCCAAGCCGGCCGGTCTCCCGCTCTCCGGAACGGAGAGCCTAGCCACCCCGAACACGAAAAAGGCCCCCCTCCCTGCGGAGAGGGGCCTGCATTGCCGAAGATTACACCGTGCCGGCCAGCTTGAAGATCGGCAGGTACAGCGATATCACCATGCCGCCCACCAGCACGCCCAGGATCACCATGATCAGTGGCTCGAGCAGGGTGGAGAGCGTGTCGACCGCGGTGTTGACCTCTTCCTCGTAGAACTCGGCGACCTTGAACAGCATGTTGTCCAGCGCGCCGGACTCCTCGCCGATGGCGGTCATCTGCACCACCATGTTGGGAAACAGGCCGGTCTGCCGCATCGACAGCTGCAACTGGTGGCCGACCGCGATGTCGTCACGCATCTGCCGCACCGCATCGCCGTAGACCACGCTGCCGGTGGCGCCGGCGACCGCGTCCAGCGCCTCCACCAGCGGCACGCCGGCGCGGAAGGTGACGCCTAGCGTGCGCGCGAAACGGGCGATCGCCGACTGGCGCAGGATGTTGCCCATGACCGGCAGCTTGAGCATCAGCCGGTCCAGGAAGTGGGCGAACTTCACCGAGCGCTTCTTGGCCATCACGACGGCCACGATGCTGCCGATGATCAGGCCGATCACCAGCCACCAGTAGCTCTGCATGAACTTCGAAGCGGAGATCACGATCTGCGTCGGCGCGGGCAGCTCGGCGCCCGCGTCCTTGAAGGTCTGCTGGAACACCGGCACCACGAACAGCAGCAGGATCATGCTCACCAGCAGCGCCACCGCCAGCACCATCACGGGGTAGAACAGCGCTTTCTTGATCTTGCTCTTGATGCCTTCCATCCGCTCCTTGTAGGTGGCCACGGTGTCCAGCACCGTGTCCAGCACGCCCGCCGATTCGCCGGCGCGCACCAGGTTGCGGTAAAGCTCGTCGAACTGCACCGGATACTTGCCCAGCGCCTCGTGCAGCGAGGCGCCGCCCTCGATGCCCTGCTTGACGTCCGTGATCATGTTCTTGAAGCGGATGTTCTTCTGGCCGCCGGCGATGATCTCGAAGGACTGCACCATGGGCACGCCCGAGGCCATCATGGTGGCGATCTGGCGGCTGAAGATGGCCACGTCGCGCGGTTTGACCGTGCTGCCGGTGGCACCGAACAGCGGCTTGCCGCGCTCGCGCACGGTCTGCGGATTCATGCCCTGGCGACGCAGCTCGGCCTTGACCAGCGAGGCGTTCTTCGCCGGCATCTCGCCCTTCATGCGCTTGCCGCGCTTGTCCAGCGCGACCCAGTCGTAGACGGTCAGCTTGCTGACTTCGGCGCGCTGGGCGCCCAGGTCGCGCGCGTTCTTGGCGAGTGCGTTAGCCGTAGCCATGCCCGATTCCCCCGGTGGTTCGTTCCGCGGCCGCCGCCTGCGCGGCGGACCGTTTGTGCAGCTTATGCCAAATCTGGCCAGTTATTTCGTGGCCCCCCGCGCAACTTCGCGCTTTCCGGCGTTGTTCCGAAGCGAGCGCCACGCGCGAATGATCTCTCGTGTACGCCGCTATCCGTGCTCAATCCTTGGTGACGCGATCGATCTCGGCCAGGCTGGTCACCCCGTTCTTGGCCTTCTTCAGCGCCGAGGCACGCAGGTCGTTGATGCCGGCCTGACGCGCCACTTCGGCGATCTGCAGCGCGTTGCCGCCCTGCAGGATGATCTTCTGGATGTCTTCCAGCATCGGCATCACCTGGTAGATGCCCACGCGGCCCTTGTAGCCCTCGTTGCAATGCTCGCAGCCGACCGGCTCGTACAGCGTCAGCCCCTCGTCGATCTCCTGCTGGCTGAAGCCGGCGGCCAGCAGCGCGTGCGGCGGAAGGTTCTGCGGCTTCTTGCAGTCGTGCAGGCGGCGGGCCAGGCGCTGGGCGATCACCAGGGTCACCGAGGAGGTGATGTTGTACGGCGCGATGCCCATGTTCATCAGGCGCGCGACGGTCTGCGGCGCGTCGTTGGTGTGCAGCGTGGAAAGCACCATGTGGCCGGTCTGCGCGGCCTTGATCGCGATCTCGGCCGTTTCCAGGTCGCGGATTTCGCCGACCATGATCACGTCCGGATCCTGGCGCAGGAACGAGCGCAGCGCCGCGGCGAAGGTCATGCCGCGCTTGACGTTCTGCTGCACCTGGTTGATGCCTTCGACGCGGATTTCGACCGGGTCCTCGACCGTGGAGATGTTGCGCTCGGGGGTGTTGAGAATGTTGAGCGCGGTATACAGCGACACGGTCTTGCCCGAGCCGGTCGGGCCGGTCACCAGCACCATGCCGTAGGGCTTGTGGATGGCGTCCAGGTAGAGCTTCTTCTGGTCTTCCTCGTAGCCGAGCTTGTCGATGCCGAGCTTGGCCGAGGAGCTGTCCAGGATACGCAGCACGATCTTTTCGCCGAACAGCGTGGGCAGCGTGCTCACGCGGAAGTCCATCGAGCGGCTCTTGGAGAGGTTGAGCTTGATGCGTCCGTCCTGTGGCACGCGGCGCTCGGCGATGTCCAGGCCGGCCATCACCTTCAGGCGCGAGGAGATGCGGCTGGCCATCTTCATCGGCGGGTTGGCCACCGGGCGCAGCATGCCGTCCATGCGCAGGCGCACGCGGTAGTTGGTTTCGAAGGGCTCGAAATGGATGTCCGAGGCGCCGCGGCGGATCGCATCGACCAGCACCTTGTTGACGAACTTCACCACGGGGGCGTCGTCGCCCCCGGTAGCGTCGATGCCGGTGGTGGCCTCGCCGTCCTCGTCGCCGGCTTCCAGCGAGAGTTCGTCGAACTCGTCGTGGCCCATGTCGGGCATGGTCGCGTTGGCGCTCGCAAGCGCTCCGTCGATGGCGCGCGCAAGTTGCCCGCGCTCGACCAGGATCGGTTCCACCATGCAATTGGAGTGGAACTTGATCTCGTCCAGCGCATGCGACTGCATCGGATCGGCGATGCCCACGAACAGGCGCTTGCCGCGCTTGAACAGCGGCAGCGCCTGGTGCTTGGTCATCAGCGCCTCGCTGATGAGGTTGAGCGGCATCGACGCGGGGGCGATGGCGCTCACATCCATCATCGGCATGCCGAACTCGGCCGAGGCGATCTGGGTGAGCTTGGCGCTTTCGACCAAGCCGTGGTCCAGCAGCCAGACGGCCAGCGAGACTTTCTGCTGGGCCGAATCGGTGACCGCCTTGCGGACGTCGGCCTCCGGCAGCATGCCCTCGGACACCAGGCGACGCGCCATGCCGGTAAGACCCGCGAGCGACGGTTGCAATTGGGATGACATGATAGATTTTGGCCTTAAGCCCCCTTATTGACAGGGAATTTACCCTAGAAAGGCAGCGCGGTCATCTGCTGTCGGGAGCCCGCGGCGGCCGACCTGGGAAGCCGCCAAGGCCATCACGAAAGAGCGATCCGCATAGGTTCCCGCAAGGGCGGATGACCTTGCAGTGGCGGGGTACCGGACACCGCTGCAGCCCGTGTCTTTGCCCGCAAGCATGAACCTCGACCGCCTTCGCCGTGATCGCCCGCGTTATGATCGCCCGATACCTGGGGGAACCTCTTGGCGCACCTGAGCATCATCCTGCCCGCGAAGAACGAAGCGGCCGCCCTGGCCGGCCTGCTGCCGCTGCTGCGCGCCGCGCAACCGGAGGCGGAAATCCTCGTCGTCGACGACGGCTCGACCGACGCCACCCGCGCCATCTGCGCCGAGCACGGCGTCAGCTGCCTGTCCTCGCCCTACTCGATGGGCAACGGCGCGGCGATCAAGCGCGGCTCGCGCGCCGCCAGGGGCGAGTGGCTGGTGTTCATGGACGGCGACGGGCAGCACGACCCGGCCGACATCGCGCGCCTGCTCGCCAAGCTGGAGGAGGGCTACGACATGGCCATCGGCGCCCGTGACTGGGGCAGCCAGGCCGGCGTGGGCCGCGGCCTGGCCAACACCTTCTACAACTGGCTCGCCACGCGCATGACCGGCCACCCGGTGCTCGACCTCACCTCCGGCTTCCGCGCCGTGCGCGCGGAGAAGTTCCGCGAGTTCCTGCACCTGCTGCCCAACGGCTTCTCCTACCCCACCACCAGCACGATGGCTTTCTTCCGCAGCGCCTACCCGGTCGCCTACGTACCGATCAAGGCAGCCCAGCGCGTGGGCAAAAGCCACATCCGCCCGCTGCGCGACGGGCTGAGGTTCCTGCTGATCATCTTCAAGATCGCGACGCTGTATTCGCCGCTCAAACTGTTTGCGCCGGCGAGTGTGGTGTTTTTTTTGCTTGGGTGCCTGAACTACCTGTGGACCTACCATCACTATGGCCGCCTGACCAACGGCAGCACGCTCTTGTGGAGCGCCGCGGTGATTGTGTTCCTGATCGGACTGGTATCCGAGCAGATCACCGCCCTGACCTATCGCCGCACGGAGTAGTGCATGCGCGCAAGGCAATTGCGTCGGCTTGCATCCCACATCCGCAAATGGCCATTGCATCCCCAATGGCTGCTCGCCATCAGCGATGAGCAAAGTGATCTGGACGAAGCGCTCAGGCCCTTGCGGGGAACGATCGCGGACGTCGGTTGCGCCGATCGCCATATCGCCCGCCGCCTTCACCCCGAAGCCCTCTACGTGGGTTTGGATTACCCATCCACGGCGGTGGGCATGTACCGCACGCGCCCGGACGTTTTCGGCGACGCAAGGCACCTGCCGATAGGTAGTGCGTCAGCAGATGCCGTCATTCTGAAGGATGTCCTGGAACATGTCGCGCAGCCCGAACTGGCGCTGGCGGAAGCCGCGCGCGTCTTGCGCGCAGGCGGAACCTTGGTCTTATGGATGCCGTTCCTTTATCCGATACACGACGCGCCGCACGACTTCCAGCGCTATACCGGCCACGCCATGGCAACCTATCTTGGCAGACAGGGGTTTGCGATAAGGTCGTGCAAACCCGTACTCAAACCCATCGAGACGGCGGCGCTCATGGTGGCGTTGGCGCTGGGTGATGCTGTGGAAAGCATCTTCCAGCGCCGACCTTGGTTGGTGCCCCTGACTCCGGTGCTCGCCGTGCTGGTCTTGTTTGCCAATCTCGCGGGCAAGGCGCTTTCATGGCTGCCATCGAGCAGCTTCATGCCGGCTTTTTACCGGGTGTCGGCCGAACGGGTAGAGCATGGTTCCTGAAATGCAGCAGGAAAGATCGGAGCGTCCCGGCCTCCTTGTATTGGCATCAACCTACCCGCGCTGGAAGGGAGACCCAGAGCCCGCTTTCGTACATGAACTCTGTCGTCGCCTGGCGAAGCGGTTCGAAGTTTACGCGGTAGTCCCCGATGCGCCAGGGGCGGATCCGAGCGGAATGTTCGAAGATGTGCATGTGATCCGTTACCGCTATGCCCCCCGGCGTCTCCAGACGCTAGTGAACAACGGTGGCATCGCGGCGAATCTGAAGCGCAACCGTTGGAAGTGGTTGTTGTTGCCTTTCTTCGTGCTGGCGCAGTTCCTCGAGGCTCGACGGCTACTCCGCCGAAGGCGGGTTGACATGGTGCACGCACACTGGCTGCTTCCACAGGGCATGGTCGCCCGCTGGCTGGGGCGGCCCTATCTCGTGACCTCGCACGGTGGTGACCTATTCGGCCTTCGCGGTCGTCTTTTGGCGGTATCGAAGCGCAAGGTGGCCGCCTCGTCGGCAGGCATGACCGTGGTCAGCCGCGCGATGCAGGATGAGGCATCGGCCCAACGCATATGCGCTCCATCAATGGCTGTCGTACCCATGGGAGTTGACCTGCTGGGACGCTTCGTTCCCACGGACGAACCGCGTTCGTCCGACGAACTGTTGTTCGTGGGCAGACTGGTGGCAAAAAAGGGGCTGCGCTTCCTGCTGCAGGCGATGCCGGGCATCATTGCGCGGCGCGCTAGCGTGCGGCTGCGTATCGCGGGCTTCGGGCCGGAGGAACAAGCGCTGCGCGAACAGGCGCAGGCGCTGGGATTGGCCAATCACGTGTCGTTCGAAGGCGCAGTCCCACAGGACAGGCTGCCCGCAATGTATCGTCGGGCCGCGCTGTTCGTCGCGCCGTTCGTGCGTGACAGTTCCGGCGATCAGGAAGGATTGCCCGTGGCTCTGATGGAGGCAGTGGGTTGCGGCTGTCCGGTAATCGCAGGCGACGTACCGGGACTGGCCGATCTGCTTGGCGAAATGGCGGCGCAGGTTTGCGTGGATCCGAAAGACACGGCGGCGCTGGCCGACGCCGTGTTGCAATCGCTCGAACATCCGGAACAGGCGCGAGCCCGTGCGGATCGCATCCGCACGAACGCGATGGCGTGGATCGACTGGGAAACCGTGGCCGAGCGCTATGGCGACCTGCTCATGAGCTGTATTTCGGCATCGGAAAAAGAGGGTCGCTGATGTCCCGCATCCTGGTCTGCGGTGGGGCCGGCTACATCGGCTCGCATATGGTCAAGTTGCTGCTCGAGCAAGGCAGCGAAGTGACCGTATTCGACAACCTGTCCACGGGTCACCGCGCCGCTGTCGGCGCGGCAGAGCTGGTAGTAGGAGATATCCGAGATCGTGCGGCGCTGTCCGGCCTGTTTCAACGACGATCGTTCGACGCAGTCATGCATTTCTGCGCCTCGTCGATCGTGGCCGAGTCCGTAAGCGATCCCTACGCGTACTACGACAACAACGTCAGCGGCGCGTTGAGCTTGCTGGATGCGGTGCGGACTGCCGGCGTGGGGCGCTTTATTTTTTCGTCGACAGCGGCCGTGTACGGGGTGCCCGAACAGGACCTCATCGAGGAACATCATCCCACCCGACCCATCAATCCTTATGGTGCCAGCAAGCTGATGGTCGAGCGGATGCTGGCAGACGCGGCCAGCGCCTACGGGCTGTGTTCCGTCGCATTGCGCTACTTCAACGCGGCAGGCGCCGATCCCGAAGGCGAGCTTGGCGAGTCGCACCGGCCCGAGACGCATCTGATACCAAACGTCCTGCAAAGCGCGTTGGGGCAAGCTACGCAACTGCAGGTATTTGGCACGGACTACGACACGGTCGACGGCAGCTGCGTGCGCGATTACATCCACGTCGCGGACTTGGCCGAAGCACACCTGAAGGCGCTTGCCTTTCTCGATAAGCATCCGGGCGCACACCACTTCAATCTGGGCAGCGGATCAGGCCACAGCGTGCTGCAGGTGATCGAAGCGGCGCGGCAGGTTACGGGCCGGCCGATTCCCGCAGCCATTCGGCCACGCCGCCCCGGCGACCCGCCCGTATTGGTGGCCAGCAATCGGCGTGCGCTGGCGTCGCTAGGCTGGCAGCCACGCCGATCGGAATTGCGGGAGATCGTTGCCAGCGCGTGGCGCTGGCATTGTGATCCGCGCTACTGATCTGCGGTGGCAGCAGACACCAGTGAGCGAAGCTGAGGCTCGATGTCGGCTAGTAGCTCACGCCAGTCCATGATCGGGATCTGAGCTACGACGGGGGATGCCAACTGGCCTTCGATCCGCCTCGCAAGTTCGGTGGCATCGCCTGGCCGGTAGAGACAGGCGGGCATGTTCGCCAGCAATTCGCCCATGGCACCCACATTGGCGGCAGCTACGGGCAGGCGGCAGGCCAGCATCTCGTAGGCCTTTTGCGGGAAGCAGTAGCGACCAAAGGCTGTGTCCAGCACGCAGATGGCACCCACGTCCAAGGCACCGAACAATTGGGCCACCTTGTCATGGGCAAGCGCGCCCAGGTAATGAACTCGGGGACCGGTGGGGGGAGGCAGTGCCTTCTCGTGCGGACCAGCCAACACCAGGTGGACGTCCGGGTGCGCATCTTGCAGCTGCGTCCATGCCGCGTACAGGGCCGCCACGCCTTTGTCCCGATACAGTCCACCCGCCGTGCCGACCAGCTTGGCGTCCAGCGGCAGCCCAAGCGCCTGGCGGCATGAGCGCTGATCTCGCGGATGGAATACGGTCTTGTCGACCGAGCTCGGCATCGCCAGCACCCTGCCACGGGGGCGGTACACTTCTTCCACGAAGCGCCTTAATGGATCGCTTGTGGTCAGTACCAGCGCCGCACTCCGCACTGCGCGGCGAAGCATGCCCACCATTCCCGGGATACGCGCCTGCCCGAAACCCTCGAAGTTGTCGTACAGGTCAGCCACGAAGGGCGCATGCAGGCGCCCTGCCAGCCAGGCGCCCAACGCCACCTGCGGGATGTCGGACGCACCAATCACCAAGTCAGGAGCAAACGCCCGTAACCTTCGCAGCGTTCGCGCGGGATGGCCGAACAGGCCGAACCCAAGGTGTCCCAACGAACGCGACTCCCAGTGCAGCGCCCCCGGTGCAGCTTCATGTTCCCAACGCCCGGAAGCAGCGCCCTGCCGGTAATCCAGACAAATAGCCTCGACGGTATGCCCGAGCTGGGCCAGCTGGCGAGGGATCTCGTACAGGCGCGCATAGCGGTCAAGGATCACGTCCTTGCCCATGTAGCGACGCTTGCACACGAACGCGATGCGCATCCTCAATCCAGCAGGCGCTTGGCGGCGGCCAGCGCCGCGCCTACGACCTGGTCCATGTTGTAGTAACGGTACTGCGCAAGCCGCCCGACGAAGGTGACGTTGCGCTCGGCCTTGGCCAGTTCTTCGTAGCGCTTGAAGAGTGCTTCGTTTTCGGCGCGCGGAATGGGGTAGTAGGGTTCGCCTTCGGCCTGCGGATATTCGCGCACGATGGAGGTTCCCGAGTGCGTCTGCCCGGTCAGATGCTTGAACTCGGTGATGCGGGTATAGGCGTGGTCGTTGGGGTAGTTGACCGTGCCGGTTTCCTGGTACTGGGTCACGCCGGCCAGATGCTCGTGTTCGAAGCGAAGCGAACGGTAGGGCAGGGGGCCGAAGCAGTACCGGAAGTAGGCGTCGATCGGCCCGGTATAGACCACGTGCGCGGCCTGCATGTTGTCACGGAGGTCTTCGAAGTCCACGCCCAGCGCCACCGTGATGTTCGGATGGTCAAGCATGGCCTCGAACATCTTTGTGTAGCCGAACTTGGGCATTGCCTGGAAGGTATCGGTGAAATACCGATCATCGGTATTGGTACGCACCGGAATCCGCGCGGCGACCCCGGCCTTCAACTGTGAAGGATCGAGGCCCCACTGCTTGCGCGTGTAGTTCAGGAAAAACTTTTCGTACAGGTCGCGGCCCACGCTGTTGAGCACCACGTCTTCGCTGGTGAGCACAGGATCCCTGGGCTCGCGCATCCGCTCGAGAAAGGCTTCCGCACCCGCGTCGTCGAGGTCCAAGCCATAGAGTTGGTTGAGCGTGTCCCTGTTGATCGGGAAAGGGTAGGTCCGACCCTCTACCACGCCGCGCACCCGATGTTCGTAGGGGCGCCACTCTGTGAAGCGGGAAAGGTACTCGAAGATCCGCTCGCCGTTGGTATGGAAGATGTGTGGCCCGTAGCGGTGTACCAGCACGCCATCGGCGTCCAGTTCGTCATATGCGTTGCCTGCGACGTGCGGGCGCTTGTCGATGACATGGGCGCGACGATCGGCGTCAGCTAACTCGCGAGCTACCACGCTGCCAGCGAAACCGGCGCCGACGACGAGAATGGTTTGCTGGCTCATGAGCGACGAGCGGAGACGATCATGCGCTTAGGCCGAGGCGACGCAGCACGGCAAATGGCTTAGAGCTGTAGTCGAGTTTCATGGCGGCCAGGGCAGAGAGGTCAATTAGCGTGCGTGCGCCCCCGCGCAAGGCGGAGGCGCGGTAGGCGTTTAGCATGCCCATCCCAAGCGGAGCCGCGCGAATGCAGGCACGAATCCACTGTGAAGCAATGACGCGTCGCGCTTCTGGAGACTCGTACAGAGCGGCCAGTTTGGTCAACCAGGCTTCAATGCCACGAAGATCTTCGACGTGGAGAATCGAGTGTGGTGCGCGGATCAGGTTATGAAGCCGTTGTTCGTCTTCCGTCGCATGTATGCCCATGGCTCGCAGCGTCTCCATGCGGATCACACGCGTCACCGCCTCCATGGGGGTGCGCTGTGCTTGAGTTGCCTGATGCGGATGCCGCCTGTAGCGGAACAGCACTTCGGGCACATTCGCGAGCCGGAAATCAACCATCGCGCGCGCGAATAGATCGTAGTCCTCCGCGAGCCGGTAAGCTTCACGATAGCGGTAACGATCGAACACTTCGCGCCTAGCCATGACCGCTGGATGGCAAATCGAGTTCTGGAAAAGCATTGACGCACGCAGGCCGATTTCTGTGTGGGGCCAGCGTACGGCCCGAGGGATGCCTTTGCCGAACTCCACGAACCAACTGCCGCAAAGGTCGATACCGGTTTCGCGAAGGAAGCTTAATTGTCGGGAAAAACGTGTCGGCATGCAGATGTCGTCAGCGTCCATGCGCGCGACGAAACTGCCTCGTGCGGTGTCGAGAGCGCGGTTCAAGCTCGCGACGATGCCGAGATTCCGCTCGTTGCGTAGCAGTATCAGCGCCGAGTGATGTTTCTGCGCCTGTTCGATGATGGTGGCGCTTTGATCAGTCGATCCATCGTCTACTATGAGAATTTCGAACGGTTCGTCGAGCTGTTGCCGGACGATGCTGTCGAGTGCTGATCGTAGCCAACGGGCGCCGTTGTAGACGGGGACGACTACCGACAAGGTGATGGTCATGGCGACGTGACCACCTCGTGCGCACTGGTGTTTCGGATCAAATTGCCGAGCAGCGATTCCCATTGCGGAACAATTGTTTCAGGCGAATAGGCATCGGCCTTGCGCTTTCCTCGCTCTGCGTAAGTGGCTCGCAGAGCTGGATTGGTAAGCAAGCGGGTTATCGCACTCTCCAAGGCGGTTTCGTCGTCCGCCGGCACGAGAATGCCGGTTTCGCCATCGTCCAAGATCTCGCGGGGGCCCGCTGGACATGCCATTGCGGCAACCGGTAGGCCGGCCTGCAGCGCTTCAATTAGTACCAGCGGCAATCCTTCGTACAGCGAGCAGAGAGCGAAAACGGTCGCCGCACTCAACCAAGGCTGGGGATTGGACACATGGCCAGGCAAGAAGATCGAATCCGACACGCGCAGTGCCGCCGCGAGTGCCTGGAGGCGTACGCGTTCCGGTCCTTCGCCCAGAATGACCAGATGATGTGGGGCACCTTTGTTGCGCAGAGATGCGTGGATTCGGATGAGCCGGTCATACGCCTTCTGCGCCGAGAGCCGGCCGATGGAGAGCACGACCGGCTGGGAGAAAACATGGGCGGGCGGGGTAGCGGTGACAGCAGCTGATCGGCCGACCTCATGGAAGTTGTCGATGATATGCCACTGCGCGGACGGGGGCTGGCCGTCTAAGGCGCGCTCCAACGAATCTCGTGCACCCCGCGAGGGAAACACGATGTGGGTCAGGCGCCTGTAGATCCAGAGACTGAGCTTCCTGCTGAACTGCGGGACGAATTGCGAGTGTTCGTCGAAAGCGATGTGCATCCAAGAAACGAAGGGTCTCTTTGCTATGCGGGCGGCCAGGTAACCGTAGTTGGTAGCTGCCAAGTCTAGCCCGGCGAGTACCAGATGATATTCGCGCGCTAGGCGCGCCAGGCGTAGAGGCAGTAGCACCCGCTTCAGACGGCGATCGGCGTGCAGGGAAATAAACCGAAGCCGCGAAAAATTTTCGCGATAGTCGGAGTGCTCGTTGCGGTCGAATAGCAGCGCTATGTCGACGACCCACCCTCGCCGAGTGAGTTGATCAGCCAGACGCATGTTCATCAAGTGACCGCCGCCCGCCGCGGCATCCGGTAGGACGAGCAAGACGCGATAGGGAAGGGAATGGGGCATTGGAATCGGGTAAGCGTCGGGGCGGGAACAGGCTCGTTAGTCTTGCTTCGTGGCTTCTAAGGTCATTGTCTCGAGCGCGAGAAAACCCGATGGCATCCGGCCCTCATTTTCCAGGTGGCGCAACTCCGGAGTGCTGCTCTCGGTAATCCGGCATGGTGTGATGTCCGCAAAACCACATTGATTTAGTGAGGCGGCAAGGGTTTTTCGAGCATAGATGAACTGGTGGCCCCAGTCGCGGAAGAAATTGTTTATGACGAAGGTTGGGTCCCCGTCCGGTGCGAAGCTCGCGAACTGGTCAACCGACCAGGCGATATAGGCATTTTGCAGCTCGGTTCGATCGTGTCTGCCAAGAGCCATTACGCGCTCCAGATCCGGTGTCGAGATGCGTATTTTTCCGCCTTTTTTCAGCACACGATAGCATTCGCTCAACATGTTCAGCCCATCCAGGTAATGGATGTGTTCGATCATGTGCTCGCTGAATATGTAATCGAACGAACCGTCGTCAAATGGAAACGGCTTTGTGGCATCCAAGCGCAAGACGTGATCGGACGTGGATGATAGGTCGGCATTGAGGAAGCCTGCGATAAGATGTGTGCCACATCCGACGTGTAACCTGCGTAGCTTGTGCGTGGCGAAATAAGTTGCCACGATCTTCGCGTCCGTTCGGAGCAAGGAACGCTTCAGGTCGACCGCGGCCGCACGTACGCTTCGGTAGAGAGCTGTCAATGCTCTATGCAGACGTGACTTATGAATCGTATACGTCATGAGGTTGTGCGATGTCCGGTAGCGGTGTGTCTAATGGGGCACGCGGGGATTGCCGTCTTTATGAATTGAGAGGACGCGATCGCAATCGTTCAATGAAGTTTCTTTGTGCGCAATGATGATGATGGTCTTGCTGGCTGACAACTGGCGTATGGCCGAATTCAATTCGACCTCGGTTTGCGGATCGAGTGCACTGGTAGCCTCGTCGAAAAGCAGAACCGTCGGATCCCGGTAAAGCGCACGAGCGATGCCGATGCGTTGGCGCTGGCCGCCGGAAAGCCGGATGCCGCGGTCGCCGACCTGAGTGTCGTAGCCCTGCGGCAACTCGCCGACCACGAATTCGTGGATCTGTGCGGCACGGGCAGCGCGTTTGACGGCGGCCATGTCGATGGCCTTCCGGGGAACGCCAAAAGCGATGTTTTCGGTGACGGTGGCGTCCGAGAGATAGATATGCTGCGGCACGTAGCCGATGGTGCGTTGCCAGTCAGCCGCGTTGTCGGCAGTAATGGGCACGCCGTCCACGCTCATCACGCCCTCCTGCGGGTTCAGTAGGCCGAGCAAGATGTCCATCAACGTACTTTTGCCGGCACCGCTCTTGCCTATGATCCCGACGCTGCTGTTGGCTGGAATAACCAGATCGAAACCGTCAAAAATCCACTTCTCCGGGGCCGAGGGATAGGCATAACGAATACGACCTAACCGGATTTCCCGATGCAGGGACAGGGCGTTGCCCGGCTTGGCGGTTGGCTCCTTAGGTAGGTCCAGATCCCGGGCGATGGAATCCAGATGGGGCGAGGCGAAGCGCAATTTGGCCAAGCCCCGGTACATGATCTGGGCGGAGGGCAGCATCCGGTAGGCCGCGAAGCCGTACAGGCCAAGTGCTGGCAGCACGTGAGCGATGTCGTTGCTCCTCAACAGCAGCACCAGGGCGATGACTATCAGCCCGGTATAGCCCGTGGCCTCAACGAGATATAGAGGCGACTGAGCCAGAGTTTCGTTGGTGGCGACGTGCCGCGAGAACAAATGAGAGGCGCGCTCGAAGTGACCGAGATAGGCTTTGGTCGCGTGCGTGATTTTTACGTCCTTGATACCGCCTAACGCTTCGTTGCAGGCCTGGTACCGCTGCCCGTCCGCCGCCTGGCGCTCCTTGCCAATATGCGCCAGGCGTTTACGCACCAGCACGTAGATGGTGCCGTACAGCACTGCCAGCGTGGCCATAATGCAGATCGCCGTCAGAGCGTCGTAGCAGAAGATTAGCAGCGTCATCGCCAGCAGCACGGCTCCCTGGGCTAGCAGCTGTGATAGAGGCTGAACTAGCTCGAACAGCAATTGGTCGACTTCGGAAAGTACGTTTTTGGCGAGGATCGACGGGTTATGGACGAGGAAGAACTCGTAGGGTTGCTCGAGGTAGCGAGATAGCAAGCGCGTGCTGATGGAATGTCGTTCCATGTGCACGAAGCGATTCAGCACATGCAGCGTGACTGTCTTGAACAGCGATGAGGCAATGACGAGTGCGATGGAAGCGAAGCCAAGCAGAAAGATGAACTGGCGCGTATCGGTCAGCCCCAATCTGCGATAGAGGTCTAGTAGCAACGGCGTCTCATGGATGATCGCCGGTCTTCCCAGGACCGAAAGAAACGGCATGATGGACAGCACACTGGCGGTTTCCGCCATGGCCATCAGCACGACGAGCACGAGCATCCGTATCGCCTTGCGCCGCTCGGCAGGTGTGAAGATGGTCCAGATCTTTTTGAGAGTGCTGAGCATTGCCAGGCGTTAACCGTTGGAACCGTCACGCCTGGACTGGATATCCAGCGTGTCTATGGCTTGGCGCAGATTCTCCAGTTCCGTATCCAGCTCGCCGCCGATATTCATTTGCTCCAACTTGTGATATGCGTGCAGGGCGTCCCTGGCGCGTCCAAGCGCTACCAGCATTCGGATGTAGGTGATCCGGTACGCCGATTCGGCAGGTTGCGCAGTCATCGCCTCCGCGCTGAGGTTCAAGCCAAGTTGGCGGTCCCCGAGGACGTTCCAGGCATAGTCCCCATAAGTGGCGAGCAGGCGGGCGCTAGGGTTCGGATGGGAGAGCGCAGCGAGGAATGCATCGACCATCCGCTGCGGAGGCAGGTGGCAAAGACCCTCTCGGGAACACTGGGCTAGCGCACTGAGCGAGCTCTCGTCCTGCACGCCTGGCCGCCTTGCGCCGAGCTTGGCGATCATGCTGTCCCACCACGAATCCTTGAGCGGCAGGTCCATACGGGAGTTCATGAAGATCAGCGCCTGCTGCGGCAAGATCGATGAAGAGGGCATCGCGGCAGCCCGCTCCAGTGGTGCGTAGGCCAATTGAGTGAACGGCGAGTTGCGCTCGTAGTGAGAGTAAATGATGTACATGCGCCCGAGTTCGTATTGGGCTCGCGGCGAGTCCGGCGCTCGATCTGCCAGTTCTATCGCCAGGCGAAGCGGATCGCCCCAGGCATGGGCGGTCAGGCCCGTGCTTACCGCCCAAAACAGCAGGAGCCCACCAAGCGCCACGTGGCGAGGCAAGGACATAGGTAGAGGGCGGTCGATTTCACTCGACAAGGCGGGCACCACCGCCCCAGCGGTTTCTGCGCGTGGTGCAGCCAAGAACGGTATTACCGCGAGCAGAAGACCAAAGCTCGCGAAATAGTTGCGATGTTCGTATATCAATTCCAACGGAAGAATGGTGCCGGTAAGCAAGTGGCAGCCAAGGTAGAACGCCAGCCCTAGCGCGAACAGGGGATGGCTGTGCCGGCTGCGCACGACGGCGCATGCCGTTGCCGTCAGAGCGAACAGGCTGGCGAGTGTGGTCCAGGGGGAAAGCAGCCCGGTCGAGGCGTGGAAGTCGTCGTGGTAGAACGAGAGCGCATTTGGGGTGGGTAGCAAGGTCCAGCCGATGTAGTCCGTCACGATGCGCGTTTCACTCAGCAGACGTTGCCCGAGCGTGTAGTCCCGCGTCGAAAAGGCTGCCGGCGAAAACACGTGCGGCACGATCCAAGCCAGACCGGCGAGCATCGGCAAGATGAGCACGATGGAGAAAAGCAACAGCACGCGCCAGTCATTGGCGGATGGGCTTGCAGAGCGGCGAAAGCCGAATACGATCCATTCGGTGAGGAATGCATACAAGGGCAACATCACCGCGGTTTCTTTAGCCAGCAGGCCGAATGTGGTGGGCAGAGTGATGCTCAAGGCGCAGGCGACAACCCCGCGATGGCCGGCAAGCATGCGTTGCCGGCCGGTGACGTAGCCAATCAGGCCAAGCAGGACGAATACGTTGGCTAGGCTTTCCATCCGCTGGACGACATAGAGCACGCCGGTCAGGTTGATCGGCAGCACCAACCACGCGGCAGCGACAAGCACTGCCAGTATGCAGCTGCGATTTTCGTAGAGGTCTGGCGCGGGAGTCGCCGATGCCAGGGCCGTGCGCTTACGCACGGCAAGAAGCAAACGGCGAGTCAGCAGAAAGAGCAGCCCTCCATTAACTAAGTGGATTACGAGATTGGTCAGCTTCATCCAGTAGGGATCGAGCCCGGTTACCAGATAATTTGCAGCGAAGCTGAGTGATGCCAGTGGCCGCTTGAATTCGCTGGAGGGTGAGGACAACGCCGCGCGTACGAGGCTGGAGAGGTGGGCGTCGGGCGGTTGCACACCCCGGTTGTCGACGATGTTGGGGTAGTCGTCGAACAGCCATCCACCGGAAAGCCCGGGCCAGTAGACGATGGCGGCCAGCAGCAAGGCGAACCCAAGCAGGCCCCACGAGCGCATGCGCGCGCGGGCGGAGTCCTGATGCAATGACCTCATTCGCTCTTCACCTCTTTGCTGCGCGCATCTTCACGCAGTGTAGCGCGCAGCCGGCTCAGCTCCCCATCCCAATAGCCTTGTCGACGCAGAACCCAGGCATGGATGCGTGGCATGCCGAATGGAGGGCGATAGGCGTCACCCGCCTTAGTGGCCGACGCTTGCAGGGCGTCGTAATGCGACAGGTGCGCCAGCCCGAGCTCCGGATAGCCGGCCGATCCAAGTATCGCAGCCTGCCGCATGGCAGCTTCTACGCGAACCTGCCGATC
The DNA here is from genome assembly GCF_035943815.1 of Frateuria sp. GTDB lineage: Bacteria > Pseudomonadota > Gammaproteobacteria > Xanthomonadales > Rhodanobacteraceae > Frateuria_A. The sequence continues at coordinate 40,171 of NZ_DASZBU010000004.1, read as the reverse complement.
GAGCGCTTTGTCGAAGTACGTCAATGCCTGCTTTGCCTGGCCCCGGCTGAGCGCAAGACGCCCCTGAAGATAAGCCACGTCCTGGCGCCTCCCGGGACTCGCCATCAGCCGTTGGTTTTCATCCGCCGCTTCCAATAGAAGCTCGATGTGAGAGAAATCGGCCTGCGGGCAGGTGGGGTGGGCTGCGCCGTCGATCGCGCGGTCAAACCAGTGGGAAAGCAGCGTACCGGGATCGGTGGTCGACCGCAGCGCCTGTTCCGTGGCGGCAAAGGTCGTCGCGGTTACGCTGCCGAGCTGGCACTCGGCGCCAAAGAGGTTCATCGCCAACTGGATTTCGCCAGGGGAGCGGGAAAGCCCGCGGCGCAGTGGAGGTATGGCCAGATCCGGATGACCGCTCGCGATGAGCGCCTGCGCCGCATTGGCTTGCGCGCGCGGGGAACTCGGGTTGATCCTCACCCAAAGCAGCGCTTGCTCACGCGTATTGCCCCATAGATCCGAACGGGCGTGGGTCATCATGGCTAGGACTGCTATCAGCGTTGCCGCCAAGGCTGTTCGTGGTAGGACCCGCATCGGCCGTACAAGCAACTGCTCTGTGGATGCTTGTGGCACCGCGCAGATCCAAAGGCTCAAAGGCCAGAACAGCAGCATCGCAGGCATGTAGTTCCGGTGCTCGAAATAGAGCTCGAGCGGCAGAACCGTGGATTCGACCAGATGTCCACCGAAGAAGAACAGCAGCGCCAGGGATACCGCCGGCCACCGGCGCCGCAGGCCAAAGCCCAGCGCCAGCAATGCGAGCACGAACGCAGCCGCGTACAGGGTTGATGGCGGATCGAAAAGCGAGTGTGAGGCAAGCAACTGGTCGTTGAACAGGCCGCTGGTGTAAGGGTGTGGTATCCACAACAAACGCAGGTAATCGGTGATTACCCGTGGCTCTGTGAGCATTCGCTGGCCCATGGTCCACGGTCGCCCGTGGGTCTGTCCGGCGAGGATGTCCGGCAGACCCTGAAGCAGGAGCCAGCATACGATTGCCGCAGAGGGCAACCAAAGGAAAAACAACTGGATCAGGCCGTAGCGGTTCGCGGAGCGCCGTGCATCCTTGCCAAGGGTGTCTGGTTGCGTATGCAAGGGCCCGAGCAGCACCCATTCGATAAGCCATGCAAGCAGAGGCAGCAGCGCTCCATTGGCCTTGCTGAGCGTCGCGAGTAACGTGCTGCCACCGAGGCCGGCGATGCACCACAGGGCTCCGGCAATGGAGCGACCCTCCGCATACTTGGTGCGGCCATGCAGCCACGCCAGGAGGCCAATGAGGACAAAAGTCGCGGGCAGCATTGCCTCGCGCTGGACGACGTAAAGGGTTGTCGACACGAACAGCGGATGCAACAGCCAAAGGGCGGTACCAAGCGCTGCCGCCATGTCGGCTCGTGCACACGCGCTAGATTGCCTATTGACTGTCAGTGCACGCCCTAGTCGCCGCAGCAACAAAAACAACAGCAGGCTGTTGACCAGATGCAGCACGAGGTTGGTGCGCTTGAAAAAGAAAGGATCTGCAGGCCAGTCCCGCGCGTCGAGTAGGAAACTCAGCAGGGCCAGCGGCCGGCCCGTGGGATCCGCTGTGCCGGAAGTGATATATCGCCAGAAACTTGCGGCGTTATCTACGGGCCCGGTAGCGCCCAGTGTGGGCAAATTAGCAAAATCATCAAACAGGAAAGAGCCATGAAGGCCGGGCGCGTAGGCCGCTATGGCAATTACGGCGATGACGGCATAGAGCACCGTCGAGACGATAGTTTGCCTGCGCATCAATGATTCCAAAAAAAAGAAGGGCCGCATGAGCGGCCCTTCAGAACATACACGAGCTTACGCTGATTAGCGGCAGGACGACGGCAGGTACTTTGCAGCCATCTGGGTATTACCAGATTTGCAGACCCACGCAATGCTACCAACGCTGGGCGAAGGCGAAAGCAGGAGTTGCGCTCCGTTGATATGATTGTTTGCCTTGCTGCCAAAAGTTCCGGAGCCACCGTACGCAACCGTGATCAAACCGTTAGCGACCGTAACGGAGCTCACATAGCTACCACCGATGCTTGCAGCGGTAGCAAGGCCCGCCGAGGCGTTGGTCTGCGGCATATGACCGGCATTGGAGTAGAACTCCGCCACCGCGGTCTTGGACCCGTCGGCCAAGCTCATGCCCTCGGACACCTGCGAACGGATGGTGTAGTCCTGGTAGGCCGGGATGGCGATGGCGGCCAGGATGGCGATGATCGCGACCACGATCATCAGCTCGATCAGGGTGAAGCCTTTCTGCAGATTCTTCTTCATGGTGGTTCCTCTGTACTGGTTAGCTAACCGTTTGATGCCCCCTGAGCCCCGGTCCCGGATCCCCCTAGGCGGAATCGGACCCCACATGCGCGGTCAGGAACGACCAGGAAGCTCGCGGTGTTCGAAGCAGCTTGCGTGCCACGCTCACTGCTTACTTATTGCCGCATAGCTGTAGGCTGGTCGATTGTGCACGTCGTCACGTATGTCTACAACCTGTGTGCTTGTTGAGCTTGCCGCTTGCCGAAGCGTGATCCGGACAACATCTCGGCATGTGTCCCGTAGCGACGACTACTGACGAAATTTGTCAACAAGGTGCGTAGGAGGGGTCACGTCCGGCAGGACGATGGCAGGTACTTTGCCTTCAGCGTCGTTCCCCCGCCCCCACACGTCCAGGTGATGCTCCCCACATGCGTCACGGGCGAGAGAACCAACTCAGACGCGCGAATGGAGTCGTTTGCCTTTGGGCCTGCGAATGCCACGCGAATCTTGCCTCCCGTAACGTCGACCCCGGAAACATAAGTGCCATTGATCGAAGAGATATTGGCGAGCCCGGCAGATTGGTTGTTGGGCGGGAACCGGCCGGTGTTCGACACGAAGTCCCACACCGCCGCCTTGGCCCCGGTAGAGAGGCTCATGCCCTCCGTCACCTGCGCCCGAATGGTGTAGTCCTGGTACGCCGGGATGGCGATGGCGGCCAGGATGGCGATGATCGCAACGACGATCATCAGTTCGATCAAGGTGAAGCCTCGTACGGCTTGCGTGCGGTGCATGGTGGATTCCCCTGGTAGACGCCAGTAAGAGGCAGATTTCGTACCAAACTGCCCTGGCCGCTTGTGACCCACCGCACGCAGCAGTGAGCTGTTGCCGGTCGCGGCGATAGATGCTTCCTTGCGTAGCCAAGCGCCTGCCCGTACCGTGACCCGCTGATCAACCATAGGGGATCGCCTCATGAAGCCGCTGTTCGCCGTGCTCGCACTCGGCCTGCTCGCCGCGCCCGCATTCGCCGCAGACCTGGAAACCCACGCGCCGCACCCGTTCAACGTGCGCGACCTGGTGATGATGGACCGGGTGAGCGATCCGCAGCTTTCGCCCGACGGTCGCTACGCGGCTTTTGGCGTGCGCAGCACGGATTACGCGGCGAACAAGGGCGTCAACGCGATCTACGTGCTCGACCTCAAGAAGGGTGGTGCGCCGGTCAAGGTGATCGAGAAGGGCGGGTCGGGGCGCTGGGCGCCCGATGGGCATATTCTTTATTATGTGGCGGCCGCCGATGGCGTATCCCAGTTGTGGCGACTGGACCTGGCGGCGGGCGATGGGAGCCCGAACCTGGCCGGGCATGCGGCGGCGGTGCAGGTCAGCCATGGGGCGCTGGATCTGGGCGGCTACAAGCTGTCGCCGGACGGCAAGAGCGTCCTGCTTTCCTATGAGGTGTACACCGACTGCGCCGACCTGGCCTGCACCAAGGAGCGCATCGATGGCCGCGAGAAGAACAAGGCCACCGGCACCGTCTACGACAAGCTGTTCGTGCGTCACTGGGATGCCTGGGCGAACGGCCGGCGCAACCAGCTTTTCATTGGCCGCTTCGACGATGCGGGCATGCTGCCGGCCGAGCCCACGCTGCTCAGCCGGGGCATCGATGGCGACGTTCCCAGCAAGCCCTTCGGCGACGAGAGCGAGTTTGCCTTCTCACCCGATGGGCAAACCGTCTATTTCGATGCGCGCATCGCCGGCACCAGCGAGCCGTGGTCGACCAACTTCGACGTCTACCGCGTGCCGGCCGACGGCTCGGCCGCGCCGCAGAACCTCACCGAGGCAAACAAGGCATGGGATGCCAACCCGGTGCCGTCGCCCGACGGCAAGACGCTTTACTACCTGGCGATGAAGGAGCCCGGTTTCGAAGCCGACCGTTTCGCCATCATGGCGATGGACCTGCAGAGCGGCACCACCCGCGAGCTCGATCCGCAGTGGGACCGTTCGGCCGGTGCGCTCACCCTCAGCGCCGACGGCAAGACGCTCTACGCCACGGCCGACGACGAGGGCCAGCATCCTCTGTTCGCCATCGATGCGACCAGCGGCAAGGTCACCAAGCTGGTCAGCGATGGGGCGGTCGGAGGCTACTCGTTGCAGAACGACCACCTCCTGCTGGCACGCGATGATCTCCAGCGCCCGGTCGACCTCTATGTGGCCGATGCCCGTGGTCGCGGCCTCAAGCAGGTCACCCACTTCAACGCCGAGCGGCTGAAGAACGCCAGGATGGGCGACTTCGAGTTCTTCACCTTCAAGGGCTGGAACGACGAAACGGTGCAGGGCTACGTGGTCAAGCCGGTCGGTTACAAGCACGGCAGGAAGTACCCGGTCGCCTTCATCATCCATGGCGGTCCGCAGGGCGCGATGAGCAACGACTGGAGCTACCGCTGGAACCCGCAGACCTACGCGGGGCAGGGCTTCGCCGTGGTCACGGTGAACTTCCACGGCTCGACCGGTTACGGCCAGGCCTTCACCGATTCGATCTCGGGTGACTGGGGCGGCAAGCCGCTGGAAGACCTCAAGGCCGGCTGGAAGGCCGCGCTGGACAAGTACAACTTTCTCGATGGCGACCGTGCCTGCGCGCTGGGCGCCAGCTACGGCGGCTACATGACTTATTGGATCGCCGGCGTGTGGAACCAGCCGTGGAAGTGCCTGGTCGACCACGACGGCGTATTCGATGCGCGCATGATGTACTACGCCACCGATGAGCTGTGGTTCGAGGAGAAGGAGAACGGGGGCATGCAGTTCGAGCATCCCGAGAACTACGAGCGCTTCAACCCGATCAACCACGTCAAGGACTGGCGCGTGCCGATGCTGGTGGTCCACAGCGGTCAGGACTTCCGCATCCCGATCACCCAAGGCCTGGGCGCCTTCACTGCCCTGCAGCGGCGAGGCATTCCCAGCGAGTTCCTTACCTTCCCGGACGAGAACCACTGGGTGCTCAAGCCGCAGAACAGCGTGATGTGGCACGAGACGGTCAATGCCTGGCTCAAGCGCTGGACCTCCGGGGACGGGGCCAGGCAAGCGCAGTGAACGCGCCCTGCCATGCATGACAAAACGGCGGCCCAGGCCGCCGTTTCCTTGTCACCGTCGATCGCGGCTCATAGCCACTTCGCTCGCTTGAGCCAGACGTAGATGCTGCCGACCACGCCGATCACCAGTGCGATCACCAGCGGATAGGCCCATGGCTTGTTGAGCTCGGGCATGTGCGTGAAGTTCATGCCGTACCAACTGGTAAGCAGGGTCGGCGCGGCCAGCATCGCGGCGTATCCGGCCAACCGCTTCATCACTTCGTTCTGGCCGAAGGTGACCAGCGAAAGGTTGACGTTGATCGCTGCGGCAAGCATCTCGCGCATCGCGCTGATCGATTCGTTCACGCGGAAAACGTGGTCATACACGTCGCGGAAGTAGACGCGCAGCTCGTCGGGAATCAGCTGAGGATGCAGCCGCACCAACTGGCTGGTGATGTCCTGCAGCGGCGCCACCGCCAGGCGCAGGGTCATTAGGTCGCGTTGCATGTCGTAGAGCCGCCGCACGGTGCTGCGCTTGAAGGTCTCGGCGAAGATGTCCGCTTCCAGCTGATGAAGCTCCTCGCGGAAGTCGCGCACGATAGGCAGCAGGTTGTCGACGATGAAGTCGAGCACACCGTACAGCCCATAGCTTGGGCCGTTGCGCATCAGTCCGCGCGCCTGCTCGCAGGCACGCCGTGCCGGGGCATACGAGAGCGAGGCGCCATGGCGCACCGTTACCAGGTAGCGGGCGCCGAGGAAGATCTGGGTTTCGCCGAAGGCGAGGTTGCCGTCGACCAGCTGGGCGGTCTGCACCACCAGGAACAGCGAATCCCCATAGGCCTCCAGCTTGGTGCGCTGGTGCGCCTTGTGTGCGTCCTCCACCGCCAGGTCGTGCAGGTCGAACTCTTCCTGAAGCTTCAGCAACAGCGCCTCGTCCGGTTCGTGCAAGCCCACCCAGACGAAGGTGCCCGGCTCCTGCAACACGTCGCTGATGGCATCGAGGGTGGTCTCGCCGATACGGCTGCCGTCGCCGCGATAGGCGATGCAGTTGACGACCATGCTGTCGGCGGCGGGACGCGGTGACGAGGGTTGAGTGGCGGTCATCGCGGCATAATGCTCGGCGGCTTCACGCTAGGCAACGCGTGCCGGAAGCAACGGTACGCGCGGGACGCATTGGCAGGCGCGTGGCGAGTTATGGCTCGCTAGCACGCGTTAATCGGCGCAGCGACCACGCCATGGCGACCCATATCGGCATGGCGAACAGCAGCCATGGCTGGTTCTGTTGCACGGTGCCAGGGAGCATGTGCAGCAGGGCGGCTGCCAGCAGGGCCAGCAGCTGTATCGCCATGATGGCGTTGGCCAGTTGCGAAGTGGGCGGGCCGCGGCGTGCACGCCATGCGGATGGCAGCAGGGCGAGCGCGAGCGGGTTGAACAGCAGCAGGTTGGCGTTCGCCCAGGCGGCGTGGTGGGTGGTCAGCAGCCAGAGCACGAGCAGGCCGATGCCGACCACCATCGCCAAGACCAGATAGAGGGTGCCGAGCAGAGCGAAGCCGATGGGCCAGAAGCGGCGTGCCAGGAGTAACGCGACGGCGAGCGCCAGACCTGCCCATGCCATGGGTAGGCGCAAATCCGGCGCCGTGGCGGGCGGCGTGTCGAGGCGGTTGGGGGCGAGCAGCTCGGTGGCGGTCACCAGTGGGCGCGTACTCCCGGCATTGCCGACGCGCACTGCCGCCAGTTCGCGCTCGAGCACGTCCGGCAGGAAGCTTTCCTGCCAGGCGTTGAGCGGCCGGTCGGCATACGGACCGAGCCCGAGGTCGAGTAGCAGCATCAGCCATGGCTGGGCGCTCATCAGGCGGACGGTTTGCTGGCGGTAGGTCATGCCGCCGGGACGTGCGGTGAGCCGGGCTTCGAGCAAACCGCCGAGCGCGCGGTCGAGCGCGTCGCGCACGCGGGTGGTGCAGTTGTCGACGTAGTAGTCGTAGTCGTAGCGAGCGTTTTCCGGGCGCAGGTTCCACAGCAGGAAGTCGCGCAGCGCGGCGGCCTGTGCAGGCGTGAGCGCCAAACGCTGGCGGGTGACGGACCGGCCCGCCTGCACGTACCAGCTCTCGTCCAACCCGGTCGGCTCGGCATCCATCAGGTAATGCATGCGGCCGCGTGCGAAATTGAGCAGGAAGCCGCGCTCGTCGAAGTCGAACACGCCGTAATTGAAGTTGACCGCCTGGCCGCTGACCGTGTCGCGCAGTTCGATGGCGTCGTGGCCGAAGCGCTCCCAGTAGGTGTCGCCCGGGCCGTAGGTGATCAGCGAGACCTCGAGGTTCGCGCCGGGCGCATTGGCAACGCCCGCGCGGGCGGGGCACAGCACCGCCGCCAGCAGCAACGCCAGGCAGACTTGCCAGAGCCTTGTAGTCACGCGGTTCGCTCTCCGCGGGTCCCGAGCAAGCCGACGAGGGAGCGGGTCATCGCTTGTTCCGGATGCTTCCAGCCGCCAGAAAGCTGCTGGACGGGAGCAGTCGGGGCTGCCGGGAATGCCTCAGGCATCGGTAGCCTGCCGGTTCACGCGAAACTGCTGCACGCGCCTGTCGTCGGCCGCGGTGACGATGAACAGGAACCCGCCGAACACCACCTCCTCGCCGACCTCCGGCAGGTGGCCGAATTCCGCCGTGGCCATGCCGCCAACGGTATCGAATTCCTCGTCGGAGAAGCTGGCACCGGCCTGCTCGTTGAAGTCGGCGATGGGGGTAAGGGCGCTGACCAACCAGTCGCCGCCGGGCAGCGCGTGCATCAGGCTGGGCTCGTCCTCGTCGTCGTGCTCGTCGTCGATCTCGCCGACGATCTGTTCGAGCACATCCTCGATGGTGACGAGGCCGGCGACGCCGCCGTACTCGTCCACCACCAACGCCATATGGTTGCGCGAGCGACGGAACTCGGCCAGCAGCACGTTCAGCCGCATGGATTCGGGGATCAGCACCGCCGGCCGCAGCAGCAGCCCGAGGTCGAATCCCTCGCCATCGCCGAAGTACTTGAGCAGGTCCTTGGCGAGCAGGATGCCGACGATCTCGTCCTTGTCTTCGCCATGCACGGGAAAACGCGAATGGCCGGATTCGACCACCTTGGCCAGGATTTCGTGCAGCGAAGCGTCGGCGGGGATCATCACGATCTGCGCGCGCGGCACCATTACATCGTCGACGCTGAGCTCGGTGACCTTGAGCGCGCCCTCCACCATGGTGAGGGTGTCGTTGGACAGCAGGCCATTGACCTGGGCGGCGCGCAATTCCTCGATCAGCTCGTCGCGATTGCGCGGCTCGCCGGAAAACAGATGGCCCAGGCGGTCCCACCAGGAGCGGTGGGGGGCCGGGCCGTTCGTACTGCCGGGGTCGTCGTTCATCAACTCGGGTGGGGGCGCCCGCAGACGGGCGGAAAGCCGGATTCTAGCGGAAAAAGCGTGGTGATTCAGGGCACAGGGCAGTAGTGCCGGCTTCGGAGCTCTCTTCACGCAGGAGAGAGGGCCTCGGCGCTCAGGCGTAGGGGTCGGCGATGCCCAGGCTGGCCAGGATCCGGGTTTCCAGGGTTTCCATGGCTTCGGCCTCGGCGTCTTCGATGTGGTCGTAGCCGAGCAGGTGCAAAGTGCCGTGGACGGTCAGATGAGCCCAATGGGCGCGCGGCGCCTTGTGCTGTTCGATCGCTTCGCGGGCGACTACCGGCGCGCAGATGGCCAGGTCGCCGATCAGCGGGATGTTTACACCGGGCGGCAGTTCGGCAGGGAAGGAGAGCACATTGGTGGCGTAGTCTTTGCCGCGGTAGTCGCGGTTGAGCGCCTGGCCCTCCTGGGCGCCAACGACGCGGATCCCGATCTCGGCTGGCTTGCGCCGCCGGGCACCCCACAGCGCCGCCGCCACCCACTGGCGGAAGCTGGCCGGTGCAGGAATGCCCGCGCGGGGGACCGCATAGCTCACCGAAAGCAGGGGGGCTGGCGCGGTCGCGCCAGCGGGTGGATTGGCAGCCGGACGGGAATTCCGTGGGGCAGCCTTGGCGCTCACGCCGCGCCGCCCTTGACGTTTCCAACGCCCTGTTCGCCGCTCCCCGCCTGCTCGAAAGCCTCGTAGGCGCGCACGATCTTGGCCACCAGCGGATGGCGCACCACGTCGCGCGAGGTGAAGAAGGTGAAGCTGATGCCGCTGACGCCGCGCAGCACCTCCACCGCATGGCGCAGGCCCGAGCGCACGTGCCGCGGCAGGTCGACCTGGCTCACGTCGCCGGTGATCACCGCGACCGATCCGAAGCCGATGCGGGTGAGGAACATCTTCATCTGCTCGACGGTGGTGTTCTGCGCCTCGTCCAGGATCACGTACGAGTCGTTGAGCGTGCGACCGCGCATATAGGCCAAGGGGGCGATCTCGATCACGTTGCGCTCGATCAGCTTGGCCACCTTCTCGAAGCCGAGCATTTCGTAGAGCGCGTCGTACAGCGGGCGCAGGTACGGGTCCACCTTCTGCGAAAGGTCGCCGGGCAGGAAGCCGAGCTTCTCGCCGGCCTCCACCGCCGGGCGCACCAGCAGCAGGCGCTGTACGCGGTTGGCTTCCAGCGCCTCGACCGCGCTGGCGACGGCGAGGTAGGTCTTGCCAGTGCCGGCCGGGCCGACGCCGAAGTTGATGTCGTGGGTGGTGATGGCGTGCAGGTAGCGCGCCTGGTTGGGGCCGCGGCCCTTGATCACGCCACGCTTGACCTTGATCACCACTTCCTGCATGCCCTCGGCCGCTTCCTCGGTGATCGCGTCGATGCCCGATTCGGCCAGGTGCAGGTTGATCTGCGCGCCGGTCAGCGTTTCTTTTTCGGTAGCGGCATAGAGCGCACGCAGCACCCTCTCGCCCGCGCGCGCCGGCGCATCTTCGCCGATCACCTTGAACAGGTTGCCGCGGTGGTCGATCTCCACTCCCAGCCGCAGTTCCACCTGCCGCAGGTGCTCGTCGAACGGGCCGCACAGATTGGCGAGCCGGGCGTTGTCTTCCGGGTCGAGGGCGAAGTCGCGTTCGTTGAGGCCGTTGGTCATGGGATGGGCGCAATGCTTGAGAGTGAATCCTTCTCCCTCTGGGAGAAGGTGCCGAGAGGCGGATGAGGGTTCGGGCGGAGCGCTTCGCCTGGAGCCTGCCGCGGATGCCGGACCGTCTCCAGCCCCTTCTCCCGGGGGAGAGGGCTTCGGGATCAGGCGAGAGCTGCTTCTTCGGCCAGATGCACCCGCCCGCGCAGCGAGTTGCTCATGGCCGCGGTGATCTCAACGTCGACGAACTGGCCGATCAGCCGCGCGTTCCCGGGGAAGTTCACGAACCGCATGTTCTCGGTCCGGCCGGTGAGCTCGTCGGGATTCTTGCGGCTGGGCTTTTCCACCAAGACGCGCTGCACGGTGCCCACCATCGACTCGTTGATCGCCCGCGCGTTGTCGTTGAGCCTGGCCTGCAGCCGCGACAGGCGGGCGTGCTTGACCTCGGTGGGCGTGTCGTCGGCCAGGTTGGCCGCCGGCGTGCCGGGGCGGGCGGAGAAGATGAAGGAAAAGCTCTGGTCGAAGCCGACGTCCTCGATCAACTTCATGGTCTTCTCGAAATCCTCTTCGGTTTCGCCAGGGAAGCCGACGATGAAGTCGGAGCTCAGGCAGATGTCCGGCCGCACCGCGCGCAGCTTGCGGATCTTCTGCTTGAACTCCAGCGTGGTGTAGCCGCGCTTCATGGCCGCGAGGATGCGGTCGGAGCCGGCCTGCACCGGCAGATGCAGGAAATTGGCGAGCTTGCCGCAGCTGGCGTAGGCCTCGATCAGCGAGTCGGAGAACTCCAGCGGATGCGAGGTGGTGAAGCGGATGCGGCCGATCGATTCGATCTGGGCGATGGCATGGATCAGCACGGCCAGGTCCGCGGTGCCGCCGTCGTGCATCGGGCCCTGGTAGGCGTTGACGTTCTGGCCCAGCAGGGTGACCTCGCGCACACCCTGTTCGGCCAGCTGCGCCACTTCGACCAGCACGTCGTCGAACGGACGGCTGATCTCGGTGCCGCGGGTGTAGGGCACCACGCAATAGCTGCAGTATTTGGAGCAGCCTTCCATGATCGAGACGAAGGCGGTCGGGCCCTCGGCGCGTGGCTCGGGAAGCTTGTCGAACTTCTCGATCTCGGGGAAGGAGATGTCCACCTGCGGCTTGCCGGTTTCGCGCTTGGCTTCGATCAGCTCGGGCAGGCGATGCAGGGTCTGCGGGCCGAACACCAGGTCCACGTAGGGGGCGCGTTTGATGATCGCCTCGCCCTCCTGGCTGGCCACGCAGCCGCCGACGCCGATCAGCACCGGCTTGTCGCCCTGCTTGAACTCCTTCCAGCGGCCGAGTTGGCTGAACACCTTCTCCTGCGCTTTCTCGCGGATCGAGCAGGTGTTGATCAGGATGACGTCCGCCTCGGACTCGTCCTGGGTCAGTTCCATGCCATGGGACGCCTTGAGCACGTCGGCCATCTTGGCCGAGTCGTACTCGTTCATCTGGCAACCGTGGGTCTTGATGAAGAGTTTGGTGAGAGCTGGCTTGCCGCTCATGGGCCTGTATACCGTGTGCGTGGTGCGCCGGAGCGAAGCGCGTCGAACCGCGCAGTTTACGCCCGTGGTCGCGCAGCTGCCAGTTGGGTGGCGAGACGGATCAAGTACTTGCGGGTGCATGGCCGGGCGGCTGAATGCGGCCGCTTGCGCCGCCCGGTTGCGCCGGCCGCAAGGTGCCCCTGTGCACGAAACGACGTGGCGGCGCTTGGCTTGGTTTCGCCGCGGGGGCAAACTTGCGGCATGCCTGCCGCCGAACGCCAAGGGGAGAGCGCCGGCGCGGCCTGCGCCGCTTTCCCGGTCCGCACGATCCTGTCCAGGATCGCGCTGGCCTGCGTGCTGTTGGCGGGGCTGGCCTGGTTGCCGACGGCACACGCCCGATCGCTGTATCGATGCACGGGTGCCGGCGGCGAAGCGGTATTCAGCAGCACGACCGACGGCTACAGCGGTTGCCGCAAGGTGGCTTCCTACAGTGCGCCTGCGGCCAGGCCAATGCGTCGCGCGACGGCGCGCGTCGCTTCGCTCGCGGGCGTGCACGGCTGGGTGCAGACCACGGCCCGGACGGTGTCGCTGGCGCAGGTCGAGGGCACCGTCGATACCACGGCACGGATGATTCGCACCGGCCAGTGGAACTACCGCGACGGCGTGACAGCGGACGCGACGGCCACTGCGGCGGACCGCGTGCTCCGCGGCGCGGTTTACCGCGTCAACAAGCCGGACGGCTCGGTCGAGTACACCAATGTGAACCCGGGCGGCGGCCGCGGTAACGCGGTCACCATGTTGTTCACCTATATCGCCACGTGCGTGGCCTGCAACCTGCACTCGACGATCGACTGGAGCCGGGTGCGGTTGAACATCACCGCCTATGCCGATGCGATTCGCCTGGCCAGCGCGGAATCGGGCGTGGACGAAGCCTTCCTGCGTGCGGTGATCCATGCCGAGAGCGCCTTCAATCCCAACGCGCTCTCGCTAAAGGGAGCGCAAGGGCTGATGCAGCTGATGCCTGGCACCGCCAGCGACATGGGTGTGCTCGACGCCTTCGATGCGGGCCAGAACATCCGGGGTGGCGCGCGTTACCTGGCTCAGCTGTTGCGAACCTTCGGGGGCAACGAACAACTGGCCGCGGCGGCCTACAACGCCGGGCCGGGCGCGGTCCAGCGATACAACGGCGTGCCGCCGTTTGCCGAGACGCAGGTCTACGTCAAGCGCGTGGGCGAGCTGCGGCGCCGCTACGGGGCCGCGGTGCATGGCGCTATGACCGCCATGCGGGGTGCCGGCGGGCTCTGACCGGCGAGGGCGTTCCCCGGGCCGACGGGCCCAGCCGCGCCGGGGGGCGCGTTTCAGCCGTCCAGCGTGGCGCGGGTCTGCAGCGGCGGCCTGCGGGCGAGAGTGACTTCGGTATGAAACGGCACGCCGTTGCGCAGGCCGGAAACGTCCACTTTGCTGCCCGGCTTGAGCGCGGCCTCGCGGCGGCGCAGGTCGGCCGGGTCGAGGATGTCGTCGGTGCCGATGCGAAGCAGGATGTCGTGCGGCTGGATGCCGGCCAGCGCGGCCGGTCCGCCCGGATAGACGTCGGTCACCTGCGCTCCGCGCGCCGCCGCGGGCAGGCCGCTGTCGGCCGCCACCGGCACGAAGGCGTAGTCGGCCCCGAGCCAGCCGCGCACCACGTGCCCGGTGGCGATGATCTGATCCAGCACGTTCTTCGCGCTTCCGATCGGAATTGCGAAACCGATGCCCTCGGCGTTGGCCTGCCGCCCGATCAACAACGTATTGATGCCCACCAGATCGCCCCGCGCGTTGACCAGCGCGCCGCCGGAGTTGCCCAGGTTGATGGCGGCGTCGGTCTGGATGAAGTCCTCCGCGCTGGAACTGGAAAGTTGCCGCCCTACGGCGCTGACGATGCCCATCGTCACCGTCTGGTTTAGCCCGAGCGGGTTGCCGATCGCCAGCACCACGTCGCCCGCACGCAATGCATGGCTGTCGGCGATCCTGGCGACCGGCAGGTTGCTGCCTTCGATCTTCAGCACGGCCAGGTCGGTTTCTTCATCGGCCCCGACCAGCGTGGCCTTGGCGATGCGACCGTCGTAGAGCAGCACCTGGATATCGTCGGCGTTGGCGATGACGTGATTGTTGGTCAGCACATAGCCCTGCGCGCTGACGATCACGCCCGAGCCGAGCACCTGCTGCGGGCGCTTGTAGGCCGGCCCGGTGGGCAGGCCGCCGAACAGCCGCTGCAGCACCGGGTCGTCGTACATCTGCACGGCGCGTGCGGTGACCATCTTGTTGGCGTAGATGTTGACCACTGCGGGGGCCGCCTGGGCCACGGCATCGGCGTAGGAAACCGGCCCGCCGCCGGGCGCAGGCGCTCCAGCCTGCGTCGCCTGGGATTCGGGCGCATGGGCAAGGCCGAAGCGCTGGCGCAGGCGGTCGCCGCTGCCCGGCCAGAACAGCCCGACCACGAAGGCGAGCGCCAGTCCCAGGATGACAAAGCGGGCGATAAAGGCGAGCGCGCCGGCGGCGTTCTTCATGGCTTCAATGGTTTGGGTGGGCCGGACGTGGGGATGCGCGCGGGGTAGGCTTTCGTCCCCTGTGCGATTGATTGTACGGGCCAGGCCCTGACGCTACACTAACGCGATTTTTGCAGGCTCCCAAACGGAGCTCGCATCTCAATGGCATTGCATGTACCGGAGAGCCTGATGGCGAACGAAGTCGTCGATCACGGCCGCCGCCGCTTCCTCACAGCGACCACCTCGGTGGTCGGTGGCGTGGGAGTGGTCGCGGCAGCCGTGCCCTTCATCAAGTCCTGGGAGCCCAGCGCCCGCGCCAAGGCCGCCGGTGCGCCGGTCACGGCCGACATCGGCAAGATCGAAATGGGCCAGAAGGTCGACTATGCGTGGCGCGGCCTGCCCGTGTTCGTGGTCCGCCGCAGCAAGGACCAGCTGGCTGTGTTGCCGAGCCTGGCGCCGCGCCTGGTCGATCCCAACTCGACGGTCGACCAGCAGCCGGACTACATCAAGGGCCCGACCCGCTCGATCAAGCCCGAGTGGTTGGTCCTGATCGGCATCTGCACCCACTTGGGCTGCGTGCCGGAGTTCTTCCCCCAGATCAAGCCCGAGCCCTTCGACCCGAACTGGAAGGGGGGCTTCTTCTGCCCCTGCCACAAGTCGCGCTACGACCTCTCCGGCCGCGTATTCTCCGGCGTACCTGCGCCGAAGAACCTGCAGGTGCCGCCGTACCATTTCGTGGACGACACGCATATCCAGATCGGCGTCGATCCCAAGGAGGCCGGCTGATGGCTAACGTATTCACCCGCATGGGCGACTGGGTCAACGAGCGCGCGCCGGGCTTGATGCCCGTCTACCGCAAGCACATGACCGAGTACTACACGCCGAAGAACTTCAACCTCTGGTACTACTTCGGTTCGCTGGCGCTACTGGTACTGGTCAACCAGATCGTCACCGGCATCTTCCTCACCATGAACTACAAGACCAGCGCGGCGGAAGCCTTCGCCTCGGTCGAGTACATCATGCGCGACGTGGAGTGGGGCTGGCTGATCCGCTACATGCACTCAACCGGCGCCTCGCTGTTCTTCGTGGTCGTGTTCCTGCACATGTTCCGCGGCCTGCTGTACGGCTCGTACAAGAAGCCGCGCGAGTTGGTGTGGCTGCTGGGCATGCTGATCTTCCTGGTGTTGATGGCCGAGGCCTTCATGGGTTACGTGTTGCCGTGGGGCAACATGTCCTTCTGGGGCGCCAAGGTGATCATCTCGCTGTTCGGAACCATTCCGGTCATCGGCGGAACCCTGGTCGAGTGGATCATGGGCGACTACCTGCCCGCCGACGCCACCCTCAACCGCTTCTTCGCGCTGCACGTGATCGCGCTGCCGATCGTGCTGCTGTTGCTGGTGGTGCTGCACCTGGCCGCACTGCATGAGGTGGGCTCGAACAACCCCGACGGCGTGGAGATCAAGAAGGGCCCGAAGGGCAATCGCTGGGATGCGCTCAAGCCGGCCGACGGCATTCCCTTCCATCCGTATTACACGGTGAAGGATCTGGTCGGTGTGGGCTTCTTCCTGCTGATCGGCGCGTTCATCATTTTCTTTGCGCCGACCTTTGGTGGCTGGTTCCTGGAAAACGATAACTTCATCGCCGCCAACAACCTGGTGACGCCGCCACTGATCAAGCCGGTTTGGTACTTCACCCCGTTCTACGCAATCGTCCGCATGGTGCCCTCGGCGTTCGGCACCGCCGTGTGGGGCGTGCTGGCGATGTTCGGCGCTATCGCCGTGCTGTTCGCCCTGCCGTGGATCGACGTGGGCAAGGTCAAGTCGATCCGCTATCGCGGCACCGGCTACAAGGTGGCGCTGGGCCTGTTCGTGTTCGCCTTCTTCGGGCTGGGCGCGATCGGTACCGACATCACTGCGGAGCTGATTCCCGAGCTGTTCGGCAATGTGAACGTGACCTTCTGGGAAAATCTGTTCGGCCGCCTGATGACGTTGATCTACTTCGGCTTCTTCGTATTCCTGGGGTTCTACACGCGCCTTGGCTGGGAAAAGACCAAGCCGGTTCCGGAGCGGGTGACCACGCATGACTAAGCGACAGTTCTCGATGAAACAGTTCCTTTTTTCGTCCGCACTGGCGCTGGGCCTGCTGCTTGGAAGCGTGTCGGCGATGGCCGCCGAGGGCGGCGCCGAGCTGCCTTCGGCCGGCGTCAACCTGCGTGACCAGGCGTCCCTGCAGCGCGGCGCGCGGTTGTTCTTCAATTACTGCGTCGGTTGCCATTCGCTGAAGTTCCAGCGTTACCAGCGCATGGCGGAAGACCTTGGCCTGACCGAAGACGAGGTGATGAAGAACCTCAACTTCACCGGCGCCAAGTTCGGTGACACCGTGGTTTCGCACATGCCGGAGGACTCGGCCAAGCAGTGGTTCGGCAAGGCGCCGCCGGATCTGTCGCTCGAGGTGCGTGCGCGCACGGCGGACTGGGTTTACGGCTACCTCAACAGCTTCTACCTGGATCCGAACCGCCCGGTTGGCTGGAACAACACAGTGTTCCCCAATGCCTCCATGCCGTTCCCGCTGTGGGAGCTGCAGGGCGTGCAGACCGCGGTGAAGAAGCCCGGCAGCGAGGACGTGGAGAAGCTGGAGTTGACCCAGCCCGGCCGCATGACGCCTGCGCAGTACCAGCAGGCAGCGCGCGACCTGACCAACTTCCTGGCCTACGTCTCCGAGCCGGCCGCGCTGCAGCGCCACGCCTACGGCATCTGGGTGATCCTGTTCCTGGCCCTGTTCACCCTGCTGGCCTACGCACTGAAGAAGGAATACTGGAAGGACGTCCACTAAGCCGGATAGTCCGCCAGCCTCGGATGCGGCGACGTGCGCGTCGCCGCATCGTTTATTGAAGGGGAGAAAAGCGCATGGTGCAAAGCGCTCGTTCGCGTACCGTACTGACCCTGTACACCACCGCCGACGACATCCAGTGCCATCGTGCGCGGCTGGTGCTCGCGGCCAAGGGCGTCAGCTACGAGCGTGTGCTGGTCGATCCGGCCAAGCCGCCGGAAGACCTGATCGACCTCAATCCCTACGGCACCACGCCGACCCTGGTCGATCGCGACCTGACGCTTTACGACACCGCTGTCGTCTGCGAATACCTGGACGAGCGTTATCCGCATCCACCGCTGATGCCGATCGACCCGCTTTCGCGTGCACGCCTGCGGCTGGCGACCGTGCGTATCGAGCGCGACTGGTTGCCGGAAGTGGACACCATCCGCGCCGGTGGCCGCCCGGCCGATGCCGCGCGCAAGCGCCTGCGCGAGCAGCTGCTCGCTTCGCTGCCGCTGTTCAAGGCGGCCAAGTTCTTCCTCAATCCAGAGATGAGCCTGGTCGACTGCCTGGTCGCGCCGGTGGTGTGGCGCCTGCCATGGCTGGGCGTGGATCTGGGACGCGAAGGCAAGCCGATCGTCGACTACGGCGAGCGCCTGTTCCACAGCCAGGGCTATGCGCGCAGCCTGACCAACGAAGAACGGGCGATGCGCCCATGAACGGCGCGAGTCGATGACCGATCGTCAACCGCCGATGAGTTCCAACCGCCCGTATCTGCTGCGGGCGATCTATGACTGGATCACCGACAACCAGCTCACGCCGTACGTACTGGTGGATGCCGCCGTCGAGGGCGTGCGCGTGCCGCCGCAGGTGATCAAGAACGGCCAGGTCGTGCTCAATCTCGCCATGCGTGCAGTGGCCAACCTGGACCTGGGCAATGACGCCATCAATTTCCAGGCGCGCTTTTCCGGGGTAAGCCAGGCCATCCGCATTCCGATGCAGGCCGTACTCGCTCTTTACGCGCAGGAAAACGGGCAGGGCATGATGTTTCCCGCCGAGGATGGCGATACCCCGCCACCTGCACCGGCCCCGGGGCCCGAAGCGCCGGGACCTGGCCCTTCCGGGGATGGCGCCGACAAGCCACGGCGCTCGCCGCATCTGCGGGTGGTGAAGTAGCGATCATCCGCTGACGGCCTGGTTCGTTGGCGGCAACGGATTGCATCGCGGGCCGATCCAAGGAGTTTTGGCCGCATTCGGAAGTTCGCGGTCGCCGGCGGCCGTTCAATGCCCGGTGGGCGGCCGCCTCGGTCGAAGCGTTACCACGTTGCCGTGGCGCTCCGGCAGCTGCGGATCAGCAGCTGGCGTCGTGGGCTCGGTGATGCCTCGCAGTGGTCCGCCGATCCCGGGCAGGCTTACGCGCGCGAGTCTATCGCCGCGCATCCACAAACGGCCCTCCTGCCGGTCGTCGCCTTGCACGCTGACCTCGAAGCCGTAACCCACTTCCAGCTGGCGCCTGCCGTCGACGCGCCGCAGGCGCAGGCTGCGCAGGCCCACCGTCTCGTCGAGCAATTGCAGGTCATGTTGCAGGCATTGCCTGCGCGCCTCGTCCACTGCGCGCTCCCGTGCGCGGGTCGACTTGAACCACACGCCGGCCACGGCGGCGAACGCCAGCAAGGCGATGAGGTCGGAAAGCTGGTTCATGAAGGCAGTGTGTGGGCGCGGTGGGTCGGGTGCAAGCCGGCGTCGGTTTGCCGTACCCGTTGGGCCGGGTGGATGGGCGTCCACCCCGAGAACATGTGTTGCCGTCAGGCCGAAAACTGCAGCCGTAGTGAAAGGTCCACCGCCTGCACGTGCTTGGTCAGCGCGCCGACCGAGATGAAGTCCACGCCGGTGCGGGCATAGACCCCGATGGTCTTCAGGTCCACGTTGCCGGAGATTTCCAGCGGCACGCGGCCGACTGCGCAGGCCACAGCGTCCGCCATCATCGCGGGGGTGAAGTTATCCAGCATGATGCGGTCGACGCCGGCATCGATCGCACGGCGCAGTTCGTCCAGGGTTTCCACTTCGATCTCCAGCAGCAACCCCGGATGCAGCCGCCGCGCCGCGGCCACGGCCGGTTCGATGCCGCCTGCAGCGGCAATATGGTTTTCCTTGACCAGGATCGCGTCGAACAGCCCGATGCGGTGGTTGTGGCCGCCACCGCAGCGCACGGCGTACTTCTGCGCAAGCCGCAGGCCGGGCACGGTCTTGCGCGTATCCAGCACGCGCACGCCGGTGCCTGCGACGGCAGCCACATAGGCTGCCGTCGCCGTGGCCGTGCCGGAAAGCAGTTGCAGGAAGTTGAGCGCGGAACGTTCGGCACTGACAAGCGCGCGGGCGCGTCCGCGAAGGCGGCAGATCACGCTGCCGGCCGTCACGCGATCACCGTCGCGCACATGCCAGTCGATCGCCACGTCGGCATCGAGCTTGCGGAAGCAGGCATCGAACCAGGGAATGCCGGCGATCACCGCGTCCTCGCGGCAGGTCAGCGCCGCCGTGGCGATCGCGTCGAGCGGCAACAGGTCGGCGGTGGCGTCGCCATGGCCGATATCCTCGGCGAAGGCGCGTTCGACATCGGCGTCGATCACCCGTGTTTCGGGCGGATCGAGGGAAAGCGCGTCAGGCATGCGACATCCGTTCGGTGTTCGATGGAATGGGGCGGCGCATATCCGGAACGGCCATCCGCTCTACGCCCGCCAGTGGCAAGCATAGCGCGGTAGCGACAACGGGCTGGAACTCAGGCCGCCGGATCGGTACCGGCAGCCGCGGCTTGGCTGAGGCGGTCCACGATGGCCCCCATCGCGCGATCGAACAGCGGCTGAGACGACAGGATGCGCGCGCTGCCGGCTGCCAGCGCGGCAGCCAGTTCTTGCGGCGCGTAGTCGCCTACCTTGAGGCCGCGTCGGTTGACGAACAGGTAGCGACCGCTCATCGGGCTGATCCACGACAGCTTGGCGCGGGTGACCGCATCGCCGGTCGGGCAGAACTCCAGCCAGGTACCAGGCTTGAGTTGTTCGACTTGCTCGAGCTCGCTGCTGTCCATGGCTGCCGTGGCCTGACCGGGCTCCGGTTCGGGCTCCACCAAGTCGGTGTCCAGGATCGGCTGGATGCTCTCGGGAATGGGCAGCACCGTGTCCTCGGCGCTCGTATCGGGAGCCAGCTCGCCCAACTGCTGCCGGTAGTAGGTATGCAGCTGGCCGAGCAGGCGCTCGATGTCGTTTTCCTGGAAAGCCACGTTGGCGAGACCACGGCGCAGGGCGCGCTCGATGGCCGGCAGCATGCGCAACAGCGTGCGGCGGTCATCGGTCGTGTGCACCGGACGGGCGCTGGCGATGAATTCGTTGACGAAGCGCAACGCTTCGGCGAAGGCCGGCGAATCCTCGCCCTGGCGCAGGATGGTCAGCACCAGGTGGTTGGCCCAGGCACGCGCCAGCACGCCATGGATCAGTGGAGGCAGGCTCTGGCTGCCGATGCGGTCGAGAATCTCGCGGGCTGCGCGGCGGCGCGCCAGCTCCAGCTTCTCGCGGCCGCGCGCCGACTCGGCCACGCGCTGTTCGGCCAGCTCCGCGCGCTTGCGGCTCTGTTCCTGGAAGGCCTGCAGTTCGGCGCCGAGGCGTTCGAACAGGCTCATGTCGTCATCGAATTCGTGCAGCAGGCGCTCGACGACGGACTTGATCTTGTCGTGCACGCGGTGGTCGCGGTCGGACTCCTCCGACCATCCCTTGGCCAGTTCGGCCAGGCCGTCCAGCAGGCGCCGCGCCGGATGCTGGCGATGGGCGAACAGCCGGCGGTCGAGGATCGCGGCTTTGAGGTACGGGATCTGCAGGCGCGAGAGCATGACCTGCATGATGGCCGGCAGCGTGTTGTCCTCGAGGATGAACTCGAACAGCATGCCGACCAGGTCGATGGTGTCCTCGTCGATCGCCGACACCTGGCTGGGGCGCTCGCCGCGCAGGGCGCCGAGCTGGCCCAGCAGGTGTTCCTTCAGCTGCACGACTTCGCGGCCCAGTGCCGCCGGATCGGCCGACTGCTCGCTGGGCATGGGGCCGGATGCGAGCTGGCTCTGCAGCACGCTGAGAGCGCCTAGCAGTTCGTTGGCCGTCGGTACCGCAGCAGGCGGGCCTTGCATCCCGGCGCCGCCGACGGCGCCGGCGACGGCCTGGCGGCGGGTGCTGAACAACGCGCGCACGGTATGCAGCAGTTCGCTGGCGAGCGCAGCTTCCGGATCGAGCTCCGGCGCCGCGTCCTCGGCACCCGCGGCGGTACCGCTGGTCGTATCCGCGGACGACGCCTCTCCCCGCACCACCTCGTGCCGCAGCTGCGGCAGCACCCCGGCGCGGACCAGCTCGGTGTTGATCTCTTGGTAGAGCTCTTCCAGCGCGGACAGCACGTAACGGTCGAACAACTTGTAGATGATCAGCTTGACGCGCATCTCGGCGGTCAGCTCGCGCATGGCCTGGCGGAACGCCTGGGACAATGCGGCCGGCGCCACCGGGTTGTTGGCCTCGTCGATCTTGATGCCGCCGCAGATCACCGACAGCCGCTGGTTCACGGCGAACAGGTCGCGCGCCAGGCGCGACTCGTTCTTGGCGGTCATGCTGGTGATGGCCAACGACTCCTCCAGCTCGTTTTCCGCCACCAGCGAGAGTTCCACCGGACCGGGGGAGGGCGGGGCGGCCGAAGCCGATGCGGCGCGGCCGGAGAGCCCGGTCAGTTCGCGGCTGACCTGGGCGAGGAAACTGCGTTCGACCAGCGGTCGGCGCTTGCGCACCTCGCGCATGCCGTCGAAGTAGTGCATCTGGGCGGCGTTGTTCTCGGCCTTCTCGGCCAAGTCGAACAAGGCGTCGTCCACGTGCTCGAACATGTTGCCCAACAGGAGCTGCAGGCGGCGGCCGGCGATCGCCCGCACGGCGCCGAGCAGGTCGCCGACGCGCTCGGCAGACTCCTGGCGCTGGCTCAGGCTGACCACCTTGCCAGTTTCATTGGCTTCTTTCATCGCCACACCCCTGAAGCATCCCTTGCCGACGATCACGACCGCCCAGGCCGCGCGAAATCCGACGATAAGGGAGAAAATGTGAACGAGTCATGCACTGCCGTACACATTAGTCCACGCTTTGTGTAAAAGCATGGCGCGGGTCACTTTTTTCGAGCAACTGCTGCCTCAGGCAGCCGCCGGGAAGTCCTTGAACTGGACCGTGCCGATCCCTTCTTCGGGCAGCATGACCGGGATACCGTCGTCCACCCGGTAGATCACCTTGCGGTCGATGGTGATGAGGCCCTCGCCTAGCCGGTCGCGCACCGGGCTGCCGGCGACCGTGTCCACCTCGCCACGCTCGATCGCGGCATTGACCGCGTCCAGTTCGCCGCGGGCGAGCGGGCGAACGGGCGTCTTGCTGACAGGGCAGCACAGGATGTCTAGCAGGCGCTTGTCCATGGGGCGTTCGTGACGGTTGCAGAAGCCCGTACAATAGTCTTTTTGGGATGGCAGAACCATGATTTCGACCGCCAAGCCGGCCCGAGTGGGCGTGGTGATGGGTTCCCGGTCCGACTGGGAAACCATGGAACATGCGGCCAGCGTGCTGGACGAACTGGGCGTACCGCACGAGGTGCGCGTCGTCTCCGCGCATCGCACACCGGACCTGTTGTTCCGCTATGCGGACGAAGCCGCCGCGCGCGGCATCGAGGTGATCATCGCCGGCGCCGGCGGCGCCGCGCACTTGCCGGGTATGTTGGCGGCCAAGACACGCTTGCCGGTGTTCGGTGTACCGGTGCAGTCCAAGGCGCTCAACGGCATGGATTCGCTGCTTTCCATCGCGCAGATGCCGGCCGGCATCCCGGTGGGCACGCTGGCGATCGGCCGCGCCGGCGCGGTGAACGCAGGGCTGCTTGCCGCCGCGGTGCTGGCCTTGCACGACCCGGCGATTGCCGGGGCGCTCGATGCCTTTCGATCCAGGCAGACCCAGGCCGTGCTCGACCAGCCGGACCCGCGCGCATGAGCGAGCGCCGCCAACCCGTGCTGGGCATCCTCGGTGGCGGCCAGCTGGCGCGCATGCTGGCGCTGGCCGCCGCGCCGCTGGGCATCAAGACGCTGGTGGTCGACAGCGCCGGTGACGCCTGCGCGGGTCAGGTCGCACCGCTGGTGGTGGCCGACTGGAACGACTACGCCGCGCTGGAGCGTTTCGCATCCATGGTCGACGTGGTCACCTTCGACTTCGAGAACGTGCCGGCGCAGACTGCGCACTGGCTGGCCGAACGTGTCGCGGTGTCGCCCGCGCCGCGCGCGCTGGCCGTAGCGCAGGACCGGCTCGCGGAGAAGACCTTGTTCCGTGAATGCGGGCTGGACACGCCTGCCTTCGTGCCGGTCGACACGCGGGCGGACCTGGAGCAGGCGATTGCCCGGGTCGGTGCGCCAGCCATCCTCAAGACACGGCGGCTGGGCTACGACGGCAAGGGCCAGTTTCGCCTGAAAACGCCCGGTGACGCCGATGCCGCCTGGGCCGCGCTGGGAGCGCAGGGGGACGCCCATGGCCTGATCCTGGAAGCCTTCGTGCCGTTCGAGCGCGAGCTGTCGGTGATCGCCGTGCGCAGCCGCGACGGCGATTTCCGTACATGGCCGCTGACCCGCAACTGGCACACCGACGGCGTGCTTAGCCTGAGCTTGGCGCCCGCCCCGGACATCGAGGCGCTGCAGCAGCGCGCCACCGATCTGGCCCGC
Source organism: Frateuria sp. (assembly GCF_035943815.1). Classification (GTDB taxonomy): domain Bacteria; phylum Pseudomonadota; class Gammaproteobacteria; order Xanthomonadales; family Rhodanobacteraceae; genus Frateuria_A. The sequence continues at coordinate 16,187 of NZ_DASZBU010000004.1, read as the reverse complement.
ACGCTGGCCGAGCGGCTCGACTACGTGGGCGTGTTCGCGCTGGAGCTGTTCGTCAAGGACGGCCAACTGCTCGGCAACGAAATGGCGCCGCGCGTGCACAACTCCGGCCACTGGACCATAGAGGGCGCGCACACCAGCCAGTTCGAGAACCACGTGCGCGCGGTGCTCGGTCTGCCGTTGGGCGACACCGGCGCACGCGGGCTCTCGTGCATGTTCAACTGGATCGGCGATCTGCCTGATCCGTCGCCCGTGCTGCGGACGATCGACGGGCACTGGCACGACTACGGGAAGCAGGCGCGTCCGGGGCGCAAGGTGGGCCATGCCACCGTGTGCGCGCCGGATGCAGCGTGCCTGCAGGCGCGAGTGGAGGGCATCGCGCAGGCGCTGGGGCGTACAGACCAGGCCGGACCGATCATTCGGCCGCCCGGCTGAGCCGGCCGCCGAAGCGGCTTCCGCCGGCAGGTAAGAAAAACGGAGCCGGGCGGCTCCGTTTTTTTATGACCGCGCGTCAGGCGAGGTTGCCGGCCGCGAAGTCCCAGTTCACCACGTTCCAGAACGCATCCAGGTACTTCGGACGGGCGTTGCGGTAGTCGATGTAGTAGGCGTGTTCCCACACGTCACAGGTGAACAGCGGCTTGTCGCTGCCGGTGATCGGCGTGCCGGCGTTGGAGGTGTTGACGATGCCCAGCGAGCCGTCCGGTCGCTGCACCAGCCAGGTCCAGCCGGAGCCGAAGTTGCTCGCGCCCATCTTGGCGAACTCTTCCTTGAACTTGGCCACCGAGCCGAACGCCTTGGTGATGGCGTCGGCCAGCTTGCCGCTCGGCTCGCCGCCGCCGTTGGGCTTCATCGAATGCCAATAGAAGGTGTGGTTCCAGGTCTGCGCGGCGTTGTTGAAGATGCCGCCGGACGACTTGCGGATGATCTCCTCCAGCGCCATCCCCTCGAATTCGGTGCCTTCGATCAGCTTGTTGAGGTTGGTCACGTACGCCTGGTGGTGCTTGTCGTGATGGAACTCCAGCGTCTCGGCCGAGATGTGCGGCTCCAGCGCGTTCTTTTCGTAAGGCAAGGGGGGAAGTTCGATCGCCATGAGGGACTCCTTGGGCTGCGGCTTGAAGGGAGGCCGGCACGCTGCCGGGCGGCAGTCGTGGTGCGGCTGATACACTTGCGGTCCTAAAGTGCATTGTAGAACCCGTGAGCTATGGACGTTAACGAGCGAATCAAGGCGGTGCTCGCCGAGCACCCGATGGTTCTTTTCATGAAGGGCACGCCGCAGTTCCCGATGTGCGGCTTTTCCAGCCGCGCCGCACGGGCGCTGGAGGAGGCGGGCGCCGCGTTCCACGCCGTCAACGTGCAGGCTGATCCGGAGGTGCGCGCCGCGCTGCCGCACTTCGCCAACTGGCCGACCTTCCCGCAACTGTTCATCCAGGGCGAGCTGATCGGCGGGTGCGACATCGTGGAGGACCTCAAGGCCTCCGGCGAACTGGCGCGCATGGCCGCGGACGTCAGCGGCGCGGTGCGCGCATGACTCTGCCGACCGCACGCCTGCCGCAGGACTTCGCGCCTGCGGCCGACAGCCTGGCCGGCCGCGTGGTGCTGGTGACCGGCGCCTATGGCGGCCTCGGCCGCGCCGTCTCGCTGGAGGCGGCGCGCGCGGGCGCGACCCTGGTGATCACCGGCAAGCGCAAGCGCCAACTGGAGCAGCTCTACGACCTGATCGTCGCCGAGGGCCTGCCCGAGCCGCTGATCCACCCGCTGGATATGGAAGCGGCCACGCCGCGCGACTACGAGGCGCTCGCCGAAGGGCTGGAGCGCGATCTCGGCCGGCTCGACGGCATCGCGCACTGCGCTGCGAGTTTCGGCGGCCTTACGCCCATCACCATGCACAAGCCTGACGAGTGGCTGCGCACGCTGCACGTCAACGTGTCGGCGCCGTTCGCGCTGACTCAGGCCTGCCTGCCCTTGCTCGTCAAGGCGCCGGATGCCTCGGTGGTGTTCGTGCTCGACAATCCCGACCTGCTCAATCGCGCGCACTGGGGCGCCTACGGCGTGTCCAAGGCGGCGCTGGAGCGTTTCGTCGAGATCCTGCACCAGGAAACCGACAGCACGGCCGTGCGCACGCATGCGCTGCTGCCGGCGCCCATGCGCACGGCGCTGCGGCACCAGGCGTATTTCGGTGAGGACCCGAACACCCAGCCGCTGCCCGATGCGGCAGCGCAGGCGGCGGTGTGGCTGCTCGGCCCGCAAGGCGCTGCCGCGCGTGGCGCGATGCTGGACCTGCGCGGCGCCTGACCCCGCTTTTTTCCGTCCTGCGAAAGCGGGCATCTGTCTGGCGTGCGCCATGCCGCCCACGGGCGCGACGCATATATAGCCGTGCGCAGCGGTACGCCGACCCGGCCGCGCATGGCATGCTGATCCACGATCACCCGAAGGAGCCTTCCATGGAAACGCAGATGACCACCCTTTCGGCGGGCATCCTGCTGTTCCTGATCATGGATCCGCTGGGCAACATCCCGTTCTTCCTCAGCCTGCTCAAGCACGTGCCGCCCAAGCGCCGGCGCTGGGTAATGATCCGCGAGCTGCTGATCGCGCTGGGCGTGTTGCTGGGCTTCCTGGTCGGCGGCCAGCACATCCTCAAGCTGCTGCAGCTCAAGCAGGAGTCGATCAGCATCGCCGGCGGCATCGTGCTGTTCCTGATCGGCATCCGCATGGTGTTCCCGCCGCCGGAAGGCGGCATCTTCGGCAAGGCGGGCGAAGGCGAGCCGTTCATCGTGCCGATGGCGATTCCCGGCGTGGCCGGCCCTTCGGCGATGGCTGCGTTGCTGCTGCTCACCAACACTTCGCCGGGCCGGACGGCCGACTGGGCCATCGCGCTATTGCTGGCGTGGCTGGCGACCTCGCTGATCCTGCTCTCTTCCACTTACCTTTTCCGCTGGCTGGGCGAGAGCGTGCTGACCGCGCTGGAACGGGTGATGGGCATGCTGCTGATCGCCTTGTCGGTGCAAATGTTCATGGGTGGCGTGGCGGCATTCCTGCACATGCAGGTCTGAGCGCGCGGCTTCCCACGCAAGGCACGCACCGGGCGCCAGCCGTATATCTCACAGCGGACGAGGCCGTCTTTCACGCGTCGCCCTCCTGTCATACTCAGGCCCCAGCATGGGCGAAACATGAGGAGGCGGTCATGCTCAGTGTCGAACGGACCCTCACCGAGCGCTTGCCGTGGCTGGCGCAGCATCCACGGATCCGCCGCCCGATGGCGGACCTGCTCGGTCGCTTGGCCGACGAGGCGGGTTTCAACCGCGTGCTCGATGCCGTCGGCAAGGTCGAGGGTTTCGACTTCGTCGACCGCGCGCTGGACGTGCTGGGCGCGAGCTACCACGTCAGTCCGAGGGAGCGCGAGCACATCCCCGTGGAAGGCGCGCTGCTGGTGGTGGCCAACCATCCGCTGGGCATGGTCGATGCGCTGGCGTTGCTGCACCTGGTCGGTTCGGTGCGTCGGGACGTGCGCATCCTGGGTAACGACTGGCTGGCGTCGATCGAGCCGCTGCGCCGGCTGCTGCTGCCGGTGGACGTGTTCGGCAAGGGTGCGGCGTCCAAGATGCGAGACATCTATCGCGCGCTTGATCAGGGCGAGGCGCTGATCGTGTTTCCCGCCGGGGAGGTTTCCCGCATGGGGCCCGGCGGCGTGCGTGACGGGCACTGGTCCGACGGCTTTGCGCGTCTCGCCAAACGCAGTGGCGCGCCGGTACTGCCGGTGCACGTGGCCGCGCGCAACTCGGCGATGTTCTACGGCTTGTCGATGCTGGCCAAGCCGCTCAGCACGGCGATGCTGCCGCGCGAGGCGGTGGCGCCCGGGCATCGGCGGATAGGCTTCAGCGTCGGCGCCCTGGTCAGCGCCGACGAGCTCCTCCAGCGCAGCGGCGGTTCAACCACGCAGGCCACGAAGCTCATGCGCCGGCACGTCTACCGCGTGGGCCGGCGCAACGGACTGGTCTTTGGCGGACAGGCTCCGCTGGCCCACCCGGAACCGGCCGAGCGGGTGGCCGCCGAACTCACGGCACAGGGCGAGAAGCTCGCCGAGCTCAACGACGGCAAGCAGGCCTGGCTGTTCAAGGGCGCGGCCGACAGCGCCGTGCTGCGCGAGATCGGCCGCCTGCGCGAGCTGACCTTCCGCAAGGTCGGCGAGGGGACCAACGCCCGGCGTGACCTGGACGCCTTCGACCCGCACTATGAGCACCTGCTGCTGTGGGACCCGGCTGCGCTGCGCATCGTCGGCTCCTACCGCTTCGGCCATGGCGGCCGCCTGATCGCCGAGCGCGGCCTGGCCGGGCTTTACACCGCCAGCCTGTTCAACTACTCGCCGGCCCTTGAGTCGCGCCTGGCGCAAGGCCTGGAACTGGGGCGCAGCTTCATCGCTCCGGCGTACTGGCGATCGCGCGCGCTGGACCAGCTGTGGCAGGGCATCGGCCTGTATCTGCAGCGGCATCCGGAACTGCGTTACCTGTTCGGCCCGGTCAGCATGTCGGTCAACCTGCCGCGCGAGGCACGCGAGTGGATCGCTGCCGCGCACCAGCACTATTTCGGCGCTCCCGGGCTGGCCAGCGCGCGGCAGCCGTTCGTGGTCTCACCCGCAGTGATCGGCCTGGTGCGCGACGCGCTCGAAGGGCTCGATGCGCAGGCCGGGCTAGGCAAACTCAAGCACCATCTGGATGCGCTGGGCGTAAGCATGCCGGTGCTCTATCGCCAATACGTGGACCTGGTCGAACCCGAAGGCGTGCAATTCCTGGACTTCGGCGAGGATCCCGGCTTTTCCGGTTGCGTCGACGGTCTGGTGATGCTCGACCTGGCCACGCTCAAGCCCGCCAAACGCGCGCGCTATCTCGGCAAGACGGCGTAGAACCTGCGCACGACCGGGTGGCCGCGCGCTGGCCGATTTCTACGGTGTGGACGCCAACGGGCACTACATCTACGACATCACCTGCGCCGGCAAGATCGCCACCTGCAGCAACTACATCCAGAACGGCGTGTACAGCCCGAATGACATGCCGACCTACATCAACAACAACGACCACCTCGCCCAGCGCTGGTCGGTGCTGCTGACGGTCAAGTACACGTTCTAAGCGGGACAAGTAAGGGAAACTTCAGCCGGCGTCCGCGAGGGCGCCGGCTTTCTTTGGCTTGACCCTGGCCCTTCGCGCGCGGGAAGCTAGGCGGTCCGCCACGGCGCCGGCAACGAAGCAGGCACACGTCAGCGGCAGGAGAAGGCAAGCATGAACGACACCCACGCCGGCCGCGCCGGCAAGCCCGTCACCGTCAGCGCACGCATCTCGCCCGCGGGCGGACTGGACATCCTCTCGCGCAACGAAGTGGCGCGCCTGCGCGACGCCAGTGGCTCGGGTTTGCATGCGCTGCTGCGCCGCTGCGCGCTGGCGGTGCTCACCTCGGGCAACATCAGCGACGACCCGCGCTCGATGTTCGAGCAGTACCCCGATTTCGACATCCAGGTACTGCAGCAGGACCGCGGCATCAAGATCGAGCTTTCGCACGCTCCCGCGCAGGCGTTCGTCGACGGCCAGATCATCCGCGGCATCAACGAGCTGCTGGTGGCGGTGGTACGCGACATCGTCTACGTGTCCACGCAGCTGGAGCAGGGCGGCTTCGACCTGGATGACACGGTCGGCATCACCCACGCCGTGTTCGAGATCCTGCGCAACGCGCGCATCCTGAAGCCGCACATCGATCCCAACCTGGTCGTGTGCTGGGGCGGCCACTCGATCTCGCGCGAGGAATACGAGTACACCAAGGCGGTTGGCTACCAGCTCGGCCTGCGCGGCATGGACATCTGCACCGGCTGCGGCCCGGGCGCCATGAAGGGCCCGATGAAGGGCGCCACCATCGCCCACGCCAAGCAGCGCCGGCGCAACAACCGCTACATCGGCATCACCGAGCCGGGCATCATCGCGGCCGAGTCTCCCAATCCGATCGTCAACCAGCTGGTGATCATGCCGGACATCGAGAAGCGCCTGGAGGCCTTCGTCCGCATGGCGCACGGCATCGCGGTTTTCCCCGGCGGCGTGGGCACGGCCGAAGAGATCCTCTACCTGCTCGGCATCCTGCTGCACCCGTCCAACGCCGGCACCCCGTTCCCGCTCATCTTCACCGGCCCGAAGCAGTCGGCGGCGTACTTCGAGCAGATCGACCGCTTCCTCAAGCTCAGCCTCGGCGACGAAGTGTCGCAGCACTACCAGATCATCGTGGACGACCCGGCCGCGGCGGCGCGGGCGATGGTCAAGGGCGTGGACAAGGTGCGCAACCATCGCCTGGACACCAAGGACGCCTTCTTCTTCAACTGGGCGCTGGACATCCCGTTCGCCTTCCAGCTGCCGTTCCGGCCGACCCACGAGGCGATGCGCGACCTCGCCCTGCACCGCGGCAGGCCGCGCCACGAGCTGGCCGCCGACCTGCGTCGCGCGTTCTCGGGCATCGTCGCCGGCAACGTCAAGGAAGAGGGTGTGCGCGCGATCGAACAGCACGGCCCGTTCGACATCGACGGCGAGGCGGACATCATGCGGGCGCTGGATGCGCTGTTGCAGGCCTTCGTCAGCCAGCACCGCATGAAGCTTCCCGGCGGGTCGGCCTACGTGCCCTGCTACCGCGTGCGCGCGGAGGGCGCCGCAGCTGCCCCGGCTGCTTGACAGCCCGCACGACGCTAAGCAAACTACGCAGCTCGCCCCGCCCGAATAGCTCAGCTGGTTAGAGCACTTGACTGTTAATCAGGGGGTCGTTGGTTCGAGTCCAACTTCGGGCGCCAGTTGATAGTTCCGCAGCGTCCCGCGGAACCGCGAAAACCCGCAGAAATGCGGGTTTTTTTGTGCCCGAACATCCGAGGACGCCCGGGCAAGGCCGGCTGGCTTCCGGGCTAAAAGCCGGGTCTTACAGTTTGGTATGTGATCGGCAATCTTGGTGTCATTGCGCGCGTCTAGCTTTTAGGAGACCCGTCGTGTTGTCCATTCCGTATGGACAACCCGCACGACCTTTCCTCAATCAGGGCACCGTCGATGCACAGCGCGAAGCTACGCAAGGCCATACTCAACGCCACCGCACTCGCCGGCCTCGGCGCGCTCAGTGCACCAAGTCATGCTTTCGCGTTTGCACTGGACGCAACCGGCACAGCAGCCACCGCCAAAGATGCCAAGCCGAATGCGGCTGACGGCAATGGCGCCGCGACCGGCGCTGCGGCCGGAGCGGAGATCGTCAAGAACCTGCAAGGCGTGCACGTGGTGGCTCCGCGCACATCGGCCGAGGTCGCGCGTGCGACGCAGAAGGACGCCCCCAATCTGATCAATATCCGCACGGAAGAACAGATCCGGGCGCTGCCGGACACGAACACGGCCGAAGCCGTTCGCCGCATTCCCGGCATCTCGATGGAGACAGACGAAGGTGAAGGTCGCTACGTCAACATCCGCGGTTTCGATGCGGATCTGAACAGCACCACCTACGCCGGCGTTCGCTTGCTGCCGACCAACAACGCCTCGCCGTTCGGCGGCTACCGCGGTGTCGCGCTGGACTCCATCCCGACCGGCTTCATCGGGGCGGTCGAGGTCACCAAGTCGAACCTGCCCAACCAGGACGCCGAGGCGCTGGGCGGCACGATCGAAGTGTTGCCCAAGACCGCTCCCGAAGAACAGGGCACGTTCTTCGAAGGAAATGCCGGCGTGGGCTACGAGACGCTGCGCGGCACGCCGATCACCGATTTCTCGCTGACTGGCGGCGGTCACTACGGCCCGTTCTCGATCATGCTGACCGCATCCAGCCACATCGATTCGCGTGGCATCGACGACGTCGAGCCCGCCTATTTCAACGATGCGGCACATCCCTACCAGGCGGTGAACGACATCGAACAGCGCGACTACGAATTGCACCGCAAGCGCCATGGCTACGCACTCGATGTCGGCTACCAGCCCGACGACGACGATCAGTGGTATCTGCGCGCTTTCGATGCAGGCTATACGGAACGCTACAAACGCCAGTTCATGGACGTGCTGCCGGACGGCAACACCACGGCGCAGGCCGATGGCACGCTGCAGGACACCCTGACCGTCCCCGGCGCGATCACGCGGTCGCTGCGCGACGAGCAGGAGAGCTCGCGCGAGCGGTTCTACATGGTCGGTGGACAGAATGTGCTGGCCGGCACCACGATCGACTACCACGCCGCCTACGTCGAAGGCACCTACAAGAAGCCCTTCGACTACAACTCCACGTTTACCTACAGCCCGCCTTCGGCTGCCGCTCCGACGATCTCCTATGGGCCCATCGGGCCGGGGCACGTCCCGCTCTACACGATATCGGGCGCGCCGGGCTACCTCGATCCGGCCAACTACACGCTGAGCAGCCTCGGCAACAGCACGGCCCGCAATTTCGACCGCGAAATGTCCTACGCCGTCAATTCGAAGACGCCTGTCGAGTGGGGCAGCCTGACTGACCAGGATCTGCAGTTCGGGTTGAGCGCACGGCAGCGGCACAAGCAGACGACGGCGCAGCCGTACACGCTCACGCCTACCGCGCTCCCGCTCACCGCGGTCTCCAGCGGCGTCTACGAGACCTATTACGACGGCCATTACCAGAACGGCGTGGACATCATCCCGGGTGCGCTGCAGCGCATCTTCGGCCAGGGCGTGATCGCGCCCGGCGACGTGATCAGCAGCAAGCAGCAATACCTGGACGCGCACGAGGACATCTACGCCGCTCACGGCCAGTACAGCGGCAACTATGGGAACCTGGGGATACTCGGCGGCGTCCGCTTCGAAGAGACGCGCGATCGCGGCAATGCCTACTCCGCCGGCGCGGATGCGGCGGGCAATCCGTTCTCCTACCCGGTCAGCACCAAGCACAACTACCACAACTTCTTTCCCAGCCTGCAGTTCCGCTATGAACTGTCACCCGATCTGGTCCTGCGCGCCGCCTATTCCTCGACCATCGGTCGGCCGGGCTACAACCAGGCGAATCCTGCGCTGGCGATCGACGTGGGCTCGGGCATCGTCACCACCGGCAATCCGTCCCTGAAGCCGGCCACGGCGCACAGCTTCGATTTCAGCATCGAGAAATACCTGCCGGAAGGCGGCATCCTGTCGGCCGGGGTCTTCGACAAGGAAATCTCCAACTACATCGTCCCCATCGAGACCACGCAACAGCTTCCCAACAACAATCTGTACCCGGGCAATCCCCAGCCGTTCCATATCTTTACCTTCAAGAACATCGGCTCCTCCTACGCACGCGGCCTGGAACTGAACTGGCAGCAGACCTTCCAGGGCCTGCCGGGCTGGCTCGACGGACTGGGTGCTGGCGCGAACTACACCTGGGTCGATTCGCGCATCGAGATCCGGCCGGGCGAGTATTCGCTGCTGCCGTCGACCTCGCGCAACACATGGAACGCCACGTTGTTCTACAAGCGCGCCGGACTCTCGCTGAATCTCGCGGCCTACTCGGTGTCGGCCGACCTGTTCGGCATCGGCACCGATCGTTCCAGCGACATCTACAACGCCAGCCGCACTTCGATGGATTTCAGCGCGAGTTACCAGTTCCCGGAAAATTGGTCGATCTACTTTCAGGCCAAGAACCTGCTGGACACGCCACATGCGTTCTATCAGGGCACCTCGGACCGGCCGATCCAGCGCGAGTTCTACGGGCGGACCTATCTCGCCGGAGTCCGTTTCGAGTTTGACAGCGACTGACACGGCGGCCCGGCGTCATCGGTTTGTCACGTGGCCTCGCAGTAATGCTGGCAGTCGGAACAACGGCCCCAGGTCCCCGCGCATGGACATTTTGCTGATCGAGGACGATGCCGAAACCCGCGACTATGTGGCCCGGGGCTTGCGCGCCCTCGGTCACGCAGTCGACCAGGCCAATGACGGTCCAAGCGGCCTGCGTTGCGCAAGCGAAGGGCGATACCAGGTGCTGGTAGTCGATCGCATGCTGCCTGGCCTCGGAGGACTCGATCTGTTGCGCGCACTGCGCGAAGCCCACGTCAGCACGCCGGTATTGATGCTGACCGCGCTGGGCGAAGTGGACGCTCGGGTCGAGGGCTTCGAGGCGGGCGCGGACGACTACCTCGCCAAGCCGTTTGCGTTCGCCGAGCTCGTCGCGCGTATCGGAGCGCTGGCGCGTCGTCCGCCCCTGGCCACTCCCGCCGTAGTCCAGCTGCGCGTAGCGGATCTGGAGATGGATCTGCTCAGGCGCGAGATACGCCGCGACGGCCGAATGATCGAACTGCAGCCGCGCGAATTCCATCTGCTGGAATACCTGATGCGCCATGCCGGCGAACTGGTCACCCGGACGATGCTGCTGGAGCACGTATGGGAGTACGACTTCGATCCGCAGACCAGTGTGGTGGAAACCCACATCAGCCGCTTGCGCGGCAAAGTCGACCGCGGTTTCGCCAGTGGCGAGCTGATCGGCACGCTTCGCGGCGCCGGGTACATGCTGCGCACGGCGCCTGAGCGTTCATGACCGACGCCCCCTTGGCGATTCGCGCCCGCCTCCTGCGCAGTTCGGCCTTCCGGCTCGCCGCGCTACAGGCAGGCCTGTTCGCGGGGATCGCCCTGTTCCTGTTCGTGATCACCGGGTGGGCGGTACGCAACTATGTCCAATCGCAGCTGCGGCGATCGGTCGGCGACGAAATCAGCGAGATCGTCGCGATACCTGCCAGCGGCCGTGCGCATGCGATTGCCGACATGGTCGCGCAGGCTCCGCAGGGACCGCTCTATTACGGGCTGTTCGATGCGGACGGGCATCGCATGGCGGGCGACCTGCTGAACGCCCAGCCCGGCCTCGGCTGGGCCACGCAGGTGCAGAGCGCGCCCTCCGGATACGTGGTGCGGATGCTCGTACGCACGGATCGGCTCGACGACGGCCGGCTGCTGGCGGTCGGACGCAACCGGCGCGATGCCGACGAGCTGATCGTATTCCTGCAGGAAGCTTTCCTGTGGGCCGGCGCCGGATCGGTGGCCCTGGCGTTGCTGGGCGGCGTGCTCACGGCGCGCGGCTATCTTCGGCGGGTCGAAGCCGTTGCCGCGGCCGCAGCGCGCATCGCCGGCGGCGATCTTGGAGCACGTGTCTCGTGCAGCGGTCGCGGAGATGAGTTAGACCGTTTGGCGCACTCGCTCAACGGCATGCTGGAGCGTATCCAGACCTTGATGGAGGGCATGCGGCAAGTTTCCAACGACATCGCCCATGATCTACGCACGCCACTGACCCGTCTGCGTCAACGGCTGGAACTGGCTACCTGCACGGCAACCGACACCGCCGCCTTCCGCACAGCGGCCGAGCGCGCCCTGGCCGATGTCGATGGCGTGCTGGCGACGTTCTCCGGTCTGCTGCGGATCGCCCAGATCGAAACTCGCCAGCGCCGCGCCGGCTTCAGCCTGGTGGACCTGTCCGGCCTGCTCGACAGTCTGGTCGGCGACTACGCGCCGTTGATGGAAGACCAGAACAGGGGGCTGCGCATCAACCTCGCTCGCGGCATCCGTGTACTCGGCGACCGCGCGCTGCTCACACAGATGCTCGTGAACCTGATCGAGAATGCCCTGCGCCATACGCCGCCTGGCACCCCGGTCGCGCTCACGCTGGAGCGGCAATCGAACGGCTGTCGCATCACGCTCGACGACGCCGGCCCCGGCATCCCCGCGGAAGCGCGCAGCCGCGTGACCGGTCGTTTCGTGCGGCTCGATGCCGCGCGCAGCACGCCCGGTAGTGGGTTGGGGCTTGCATTGGTCGCCGCCGTGGCCGACCTGCATGGCGCGACGCTGACGTTCGGTGACGCCGCTCCCGGCCTGCGCGTACAGTTGGATTTTCCACCGTCGGGCAAACCCTGTCCTGATGTTTCCGCGTCAGGACCGCTTTCCGCTTCAGACCCACCACCCAAGGACAATGTGATGAAGAAGATCAGCTGGCCCCTCGTGATGACGGCTGTCCTGAGCTTGCCTTCCCTGGCAGCCACCGGTGCGACCGGAACGAACTACGCCGTCAAACACCGCTACGCGCTTGGCGGCGATGGCGGCTGGGATTACGTGAGCTTCGCCGCGCAGACGCGGCAGCTGTTCATCGCGCGCAACGACCGCGTGATGGTCGTGAATGCCGACACCGGCAAGCTGGTCACGGAGATCGGCGGCATGCAGCACGCGCATGGCGTCGCCATCGTGCCGTCGCTGCACCGCGCCTACGTCAGCAACGGGCACGGCAACGATGTCAGCGTGGTCGATCTGGCAACGCTGAAGGTAGTCGGCACCATCCCGGTCAGTGGCAAGGATCCCGATGCGATCATCTACGACGCCGACAGCGGCAGCGTTCTGGCGATGGACGGCGACAGCAACCAGATCAGCGTGATCGACCCCAAACTGGGCAAGGAGATCGCCACCATCCCGCTGAGCAGCAACCCCGAATTCCCAGTGAGCGCCGGCAACGGCAAGCTCTTCGTCAACCTCGAGGATGCAAGCCAGCTGGCCGAAGTCGACTTGCGCCAGCGCAAGGTGCTGCACGTCTGGCCGCTGGCCCCGTGCAAGGGGCCGACCGGCCTGGCCATGGATGCGACCGGTCATCGCCTGTTCTCGGTCTGCGCCAACGGCTGGATGATCGTGACCAATGCGGACAATGGCCGTCAGGTCGCCAAGCTGCCGATCGACAAGGGCCCGGATGCCGTCGTCTATGACACGGCGTTGCACAACGTATTGACCACGAGCGGCGCAGGGACGCTGGCCGTGATCCACCAGACCGACGCCGACCATTATGCGCAGGCGGTGAAGGTGGCCACGATGCCGAGCGCACGCACGCTGGCCCTGGATCCGTCGACCCACGAAGTGTTCACCGTGGGCGCCGCTACGTCTGGTCGCAGCAAGCCGGTCACCGGTTTCAGCCTGTTGGTGGCGGCCCCGAACTGAACGGGTGCTGCTCCGGCAAGCGCTTCCGGCAAGCTTCATGTCCGGGGAGCAATCGCTTTGCCGGAAGTGAGTGCCAGGCCGGATGCATTTGAGAGCTAGGATCAGTAAAGGAGTGGCTTTCGCTCCCGGACCTGGCTGCGGATAAGCGCCGCTATCCACCCGCGGGCACCTTCTCCGCAGGCGGGGGAATCAGGTGCGTATCGTCTCCTGTCGCCTTCCCTCGCTTGCCGAGGGAAGGCGACGAGGGTGGATAGGGGTGATCAAGCGCACAGCTGTACCGGGGAAGCCGACACGCCCGCCTTGATGCGATCTCGCTGGCACGGCACGGGCCGTTGTGGCACCGAGATCGTGAACGACCGGTATGGCGCCGGCAGAGCCTCCAGGTGTCAGCCATCCAAGCAATCGGCCGCCTGCGTGGCATCGGGGCGCGATCCGCGTATGCGCCCGGAGTTGGACACCACCACCCCCAGCGGCCCCTGTCCCTGGTCCGGGCTGCAGAACAGCAGGGTGAGGTTGCTGCCGGACGCGCTGCCGTCGGGCAGAAAGGCCACCCGCCGTCGTGCCTGGCTGCTCTTGATGCGCAGCGGCGCATGGCCTTGGCCGACGCGCAGCGGCGCCCCGTCCGGCTGGTTGTTGCGGTCGCGGTCCACGCCCACCAGCCAGCCGCTTTCCCAGCGGCTTTCCTCGCTGCAGCGCAGGCCGTCGCGGGTCGGGCAGAACACCATCCGCGTGTGCCGCAGCACCGCCTCGTTGCGGGCGTAGCCGAGGGCCTGCATGAAATCCGTCTGCGCCGACTGCATGCGCCCGCGGCGTACCAGGCCGGCCAGCGAGGGGCTGGCGACACTGACCAGGATCGCCACGATGGCCACCACCATCACCTGCTCGACGAGCGTCAGGCCGCGCGTGCGGCCGCGTCCGCTTCCTTGCGTCCTGTCCATGCCGTCGCTCCCTGCGAGGAACCGGCATCATCGGCCGCCCGCGGGGCCGCGGTAAGCGGTGGAAGAGCCGCGGCGCCGTGCGTCCGTGCTGACACAGGCTGTCAGCAGGGCGCCTTTAAGATCGCCCCATCCGCCCGCATATCCGTCAGCCATGACCGATCGCTTCGAACTCGTCTCCCCGTACCAGCCCTCCGGCGACCAGCCGCAGGCCATCGCCAAGCTGAGCGAGGGCTTCGCGGCCGGCCTGGCCGCGCAGACGCTGCTGGGCGTCACCGGCTCGGGCAAGACCTACACCATCGCCAACGTGATCCAGCAGGTGCAGCGTCCGACCGTGGTGCTGGCGCCGAACAAGACGCTGGCCGCGCAGCTCTATGGCGAGTTCAAGGAGTTCTTCCCGCACAACGCGGTGGAGTACTTCGTCAGCTACTACGACTACTACCAGCCCGAGGCCTACGTGGTCGCCTCGGACACCTTCATCGAGAAGGACGCCTCGATCAACGACCACATCGAGCAGATGCGCCTGGCCGCCACCAAGGCGCTGCTCTCGCGGCGCGACTCGATCATCGTGGCCACGGTCTCGGCCATCTACGGCCTGGGCGATCCGGAGGATTACCTCTCGCTGCGCCTGATCCTCTCGGTCGGCGAGCACATCGACCAGCGCAAGCTGATCCACCAGCTCACCGAGCTACAGTACACGCGCAACGAGATGGAGCTGCGCCGCGGCACCTACCGCGTGCGCGGCGAGATCATCGACGTGTTCCCCGCCGAATCGGAAACCGAGGCGCTGCGCATCGAGCTGTTCGACGGCGACATCGAGAACCTCTCGCTGTTCGACCCGCTCACCGGCGAGACCCTCCGCAAGATCCCGCGCTACACCGTCTACCCGCGCACCCACTACGCCAGCACGCGCGAGAGCGTGCTCAACGCCATCGAGACGATCAAGGTCGAGCTCAAGGAGCGGCTGGAGCAGCTCTACAAGGACAACAAGCTGGTCGAGGCGCAGCGGCTGGACCAGCGCACCCGCTTCGACATCGAGATGATGGCCGAGGTCGGCTTCTGCCAGGGCATCGAGAACTACTCGCGTCACCTCACGCGCCGCGGCCCCGGCGAGCCGCCGCCGACGCTCTTTGACTATCTGCCTCCGGATGCGCTGTTGGTGGTGGACGAATCGCACGTCACCGTCCCGCAGCTCGGTGCCATGTACAAGGGCGACCGCTCGCGCAAGGAGACGTTGGTCGAATTCGGCTTCCGCCTGCCCTCGGCGATGGACAACCGCCCGCTGCGCTTCGAGGAATGGGAGCAGCGCGCGCCGCGCACCATCTACGTCTCGGCGACCCCGCGCGACTACGAGCTGGAAAAGTCCGGCGACGCCGTGACCGAGCTGGTGGTTCGCCCCACCGGGCTGGTGGATCCCGAGGTCGAGGTTCGCCCGGTGCGAACCCAGGTCGACGACCTGCTCGGCGAGGCCAAGAAGCGCATCGCCATGGGCGACCGCATCCTGGTCACCACGCTGACCAAGCGCATGGCCGAGAACCTCACCGAATATCTTTCCGAGCACGACGTGAAGGTGCGCTACCTGCACTCGGACATCGAGACGGTCGAGCGCACCGAGATCATCCGCGACCTGCGCCTGGGCGAGTTCGACGTGCTGGTCGGCATCAACCTGCTGCGCGAGGGCCTGGACATGCCCGAGGTCTCGCTGGTGGCGATCCTGGACGCCGACAAGGAAGGCTTCCTGCGCTCCACCGGCTCGCTGATCCAGACCATCGGCCGCGCGGCCCGCAACGTGCGCGGCAAGGCCATCCTCTATGCCGACCAGGTCACCCGCTCCATGCAGGCGGCCATGGACGAGACCAGCCGCCGCCGCGAAAAGCAGATCGCCTACAACGAAGCCAACGGCATCACCCCGCAGACCGTCGTGCGCCGCATCGCCGACATCATGGAAGGCGCCCGCGCCGAGCCGGCCACCCGTGGAAGAGGCAAGGCCGCCAAGGGCGTGCGCGGCAAGGCCGTGGCCGAAGGGGCAGGGGAGTACGCCAACCTCACCGCCACCCAGGCCGCCGCCGCGATCCGCAAGCTCGAAGGGCAGATGTATAAGCACGCCCAGAACCTGGAGTTCGAGGAAGCGGCGCGGTTGCGCGACCAGATCCACAAGCTGCGCGAACAGGTCATGCAGAGCTGACGCCGCAGCTCCCAAGCTCCCTCTCCTCCGGCCTCGCCGGGGGAGAGGGTTGGGGAGAGGGTTGGGGAGAGGGTTGGGGAGAGGGTTGGGGAGAGGGTTGGGGAGAGGGTTGGGGAGAGGGTTGGGGAGAGGGTTGGG
>NZ_DASZBU010000003.1:0-99842 GCF_035943815.1 Frateuria sp. | reverse complement strand
ACGAGCAGGGCTCGACCTCGGGGCGTAAGACGGGCATGTTTATGCAGGTTCATCCGGGGCTCCTGGTGTGCTGGTTGGGTCGCACCTCCAGAATCCCGGGATCGCCCCGGGTGAACAACCTACTGAGAGATCACAACTAGCGATGCAGCGCCACCTGGCGGAACTCGGTGGGCGTGCGCCCGTACATCTTCTGGAACGCCGCGCTGAAGTGGCTGTGGCTGGAGAAGCCAAGATCGGTGCCGAGCGCGGCGAGGTCCCCGCAGTCGCGCAGCAGGTCCAGCGCGCGCGCCAGCCGCAGCCGCAACTGGTAGCGGTAAAGCGGCACGCCTTCGACCTGCCGGAAGGCCTGGGTGAGGTAGACCGCCGATACGCCGACCTCCGCCGCCACGTCGGCGAGCGTCCAGCGCCTGGCCAGGTCGCGCGCCAGCACCAGCTTGGCGCGATCGACCAGACGCTGGCGCCCCTGGCTGGAGCCGGCCGCGTGCGTGGTGCGTGGCGCCAGCGCGCGGTGCACCAGGGTCAGTGCCAAGCTCTCGCCCTCCAGCGGCTCGGCGACGCCCTCCTGCAGCGAGTGGCGCAGCAGCGCGACCAGCACCTGCGCGCGGGGGTCGATGCGCAGGCGCGGCTGGCCGAAGCGCAGCGGCTCGTCCGACGCCAGCAGCGCGGCCGGTGCAAGCTCGCGCAGCAGCGCCTCGTCGACGGCCACCGACAGGCTGGCGTCGCCGCCCGGATTCGGATGGCTGATCTGGTAGCCCTCGCCCGCATTGAAGAACAACACCTGGCTGGCGTCGGCCACCGCCTCCTCCGCGCCGACGTGGCGCACGTAGGTGCCGCGATAGGGAAAGACCAGATGCGTGCGATCGGTTCGCTCGATCGCGCTCCGATGCCGGCAACTGCCAGCGCACACCACGTCGCGCACCTCGACCAGGGGTGTTGCGAGCAGGCAATCGATCTTGAAGTCGGACATGGCGCAATGGGACGGTGGGAAGGCCGTGTCGATTCTGCCTCCATCCACCCGTCTTCCGTGGAAGGCGGGTTTCGTCCCTGGCGCCTGAAAACCCCCGGACGGCGTACGCAATGCACGCCGCCCGGCAGCAGGGCTCAGGCTTGCGGCTCACCGCAGTGGCACGGGCGACCGGCGGCGCAGCCGCAGCCGCAGCCGGACTGCGTGGCGGGCGCGGCCTGGCAGCCACAGGCGCAGGTGGCACCGGCGCAGTCGGTGCAACGGCAGGCGAAGGTGTCGATGGCGTTCATGGTGATGTCCTCGTTGGTTTCGGTAGGGATACGGATGTTTGCTCCGTGGCGCCATTCTCTGCGCCACCCCTACCGGACGCTTGAATCGAAGGGCTAACCTTCGGTCCTGCCCATGCGGAGACCCGCCATGCCCCCCGCCCTGCCCGCCGCTGCTGCCGCACCCCGCCGTGGCCTCGCCGGCGTCGGGCGTGTGCTGCTGTGGAACGGCGGCAGCGTGTGGATCGGCCGCGACACCGGCCAGATGCAGCCGCACAGCCACCACGGCATCCAGATCACGCTGGCGTCGGCGTTGCCTGTGCGGATCCGCGCCGCTGCCGAGGACAGGTGGTACGAGACTCTTGCTGCCATCGTGATGCCTGACCGGCCGCACCTGTTCGACGGCTGTGGCCACCCGGTGGCGACAGTGTTCGTCGAGCCGGAGACACTCGCCGGCCGCGCACTGCTCGCCCGCTACGGTCAACGCGACGTAAGCCTGCTCGACGACCACGGTCTCGCCCAACGGGCGGCGGCCTTGCATGCGGTGTTCGAGGCGAAGGGAACGGACCAGGCACTGGTGGCCGCTGCACAGCAGGCGGTCGAGCACCTCGCGTCCATCCCTGCCGCATACGATGCCGTCGACCCCCGCATCACCGCGGTGCTGGAACGCGTCCGTGAGCGCTCCGAGGCCCCGCTGACCCTCGCCCAGGCGGCCTCCCTGGCCCACCTGTCGCCCAGCCGCTTCCGCCACCTGTTCGTCGCGCAGACCGGCATCTCCTTCCGCGCCTACCTGCTGTGGGCGCGCGTGGGCCTGGCGATGGCGCGCGGCCTGACGGACGCCTCGTGGACCGACGCGGCCCAGCTGGCCGGCTTCGCCGACTCGGCCCACCTCAGCCGCACCTGCCGGCGGATGTTCGGCGTGGCACCGACCATGCTGGTGCCCGAGGGCAGGGAAGGTTCGGGAAGACAGCAGAATCGGCCAGCCGCAGTCCCGCTGCCGCGCCATAGCGGGCGCATCCGACAGGCATGAGGTTGTCGTCGGTCGCGCGCTTCACCCGGCTCGTTGCCGGATCCATGTCGATGCGATCGGCGAATACACCGTGTATGAGCCTGGCCCTGGCGGCGTCGCCCGTGACCGTTGTGCAGGCGGGCGTCGCCGCGAGATCCGTTTCGCTGGCGTGACGTCCCGCCCTCTCGGCCACCCTTTCAGCTGGCGATCGGCAGGGCCGCGTCGTGGAAGAACGCCTGCACGTCGGCCAGTTCGCGCGTGCGCGGCATCGGCGGCAGGCTGGCGAGGAACAGGCGGCCATAGCCCTTGGTGGTCAGGCGCGGGTCGCACAGCATCAGCACGCCGCGGTCGTGCACGTCGCGGATCAGCCGGCCCGCGCCCTGCTTGAGCGCGATTGCGGCCGCGGGCACCTGCCAGCCCATGAAGGGGTTGATGCCCGATTGCTCCAGCGCATCCAGCCGCGCCTGGAGTACCGGGTCGTCGGGCGCCGCGAAAGGCAGCTTGTCGATCACCACCACGCTGAGCGCATCGCCGGCCACGTCGACGCCTTCCCAGAAACTCGCGGCACCGAGCAGCACGCCGTGGCCGCTGGCGCGGAAGTCCTGCAGCAGTTGGTGGCGCGGCACGCTGCCTTGCACGAACAGCGGCCAGGGCACCCGGTCGGCGAGCAGCTCCGCCGCCCGGCGCAGTGCGCGGTGCGAGGTGAACAACAGGAAGGCGCGGCCATGGGAGGCTTCGAGCACCGGCAACGCGGCGTCGATCACTCGCTCGGTATGGTCGCGTGCACTGGGATCGGGCAGGCCCGCCGGCAGGTAGCAGAGCGCCTGGCTCGCATAGTCGAAGGGGCTGTCCAGGTGCAGTGCCTGCGGATCGTCCAGGCCCAGCTGACGAGCGAAGTGGTCGAAGCTGCCGGCGACCGAGAGCGTGGCCGAGGTGTGGATCCATGCCGCCTGGGTGCGCTCGCGCATGGCGCGCAACGGCGCGGCCAGGTCCAGCGGCGTGGCATGCAGGGCGAAGCCGCGCGGGAACAGCTCGTACCAGCGCACGTCCTGCTCGCCGCCGCCCTCGGCGATGCGGTCCAGCCGTTCGGTGAGCACGGCAGCGCGTTCGTGCACGTTGGCCAGGCCGCGCGAGCGCTCGGCCTGCGAGGCGAGCAGGTCGGTGAAGGCGGCGAGCAGCTCGCCCAGGTCGCGCAGACCTTCATGCGTGGCCGGCAGCCCGTCCAGTTGCTGGAACGGGCCGCGCACGGGCAGCGGCTCCATCGCCAGGCGCAGGCGACGCAATGCGTCCTGCAGGGCCTCGGCCGGCTCCAGCAGCAGGCCGATGGCACCGGTGACGCCGTTGCATTCGCGCAATGCGTCGGCGGCGAGGTCGGCGAGCTGGCGCGCGCTGACGCTCCGGGAGAAGAATTGCCCTGCGAGCTCGGGCACCTGGTGCGCCTCGTCGAGGATGAAGGCGCCGGCGCCGGGCAGGATCTCGCCGAAGCCTTCCTGCTTGAGCGCCAGGTCGGCGAACAGCAGGTGGTGGTTGACCACCACCAGGTCCGCCTCCTGCGCTTCGCGGCGCGCCTTGACGACGTGGCAGTCCTCGAAGAACGGGCATTCCACGCCCAGGCAGTTCTCCGGCGTGGAGGTGACCCGCGGCCATAGCGGCGACTCCTCCGGCACCTCGGCCAGTTCCATGCGGTCGCCGGCGAGGGTGCGCGCCGACCAGGCGCGGATGGCGGCCAGGTGCGAGGCTTGCGTGCGCTCGAAGGTGCCGCCCTCGCGCACGGTCTGGTCCAGCCGGTGCAGGCAAAGGTAGTTGGCGCGCCCCTTCAGCAGCGCGGCCTTGCCGCGCGAGCCGAGCACCGCGCGCACCTTCGGCAGGTCGCGGAAGTAGAGCTGGTCCTGCAGCGCCTTGGTGCCGGTGGAGACAATCACCCGCTCCCCCGAAAGCAACGCGGGGACGAGGTAGGCATAGGTCTTGCCGGTGCCGGTGCCGGCCTCGGCGATCAGCGTGTCGCGGTGCTCGATCGCGTCGGCGACCGCGCGCGCCATCGCCTGCTGGGCCAGGCGCGGGGCGAAGTTGGGCAGTTCGCGGGCGAACGGGCCGTCGGCGCCGAGCAGCGCGCCGATGTCGTCGGGATCGGTCATCGCGCAAGTATCGCCGAGGTGCCAGCCATGCGCACTGGCAGGCGCGGCGGCACGGGCGCACCATGGCCGCACTTCAACCATGGGGAGCGGCACGATGGCGATCGAGCTGAAGATGCTGGTGTGGAGCGTGATCCTGGGCCTGGTGCAGATCGGCATCGCGGCCATCGCCTCGGTTGGCCAGCGCAGCCTGGGCTGGGCGGCCAGCGCTCGCGACCAGGAAGGAGCGCCATTGACCGGCGTGGCCGGCCGGCTGGACCGGGCGCGCGGCAATTTCCTTGAGACTTTCGCATTCTTCGCCGCGCTGGTGCTCGCGGTGGTGGCGATGGGTCGGCAGGACGCGAGCAGCGCGCTGGGCGCCCAGCTGTATTTCTGGGCGCGGCTGGTCTACGTGCCGGTGTATGCCGCAGGCATCCCCTACCTGCGCACGCTGGTGTGGGCGGTGAGCATCGTCGGCATCGTGCTGTTGCTCAAGGCGGCGCTCTGAACGCCCCGCACGGGGCGCGCTGACGACCCTCCCCCGCGGGAGGGATCGTCCTCAGTAGCGCGGCACGCCTTCCTTGTGGCATGCCTGCACGCCCTTGCGGGCGCCGGCGGCGCCCGCCTCGTCGCCGGCCAGCAGGCGCATCTCCACGATGGTCTGCCAGTTGCGCGCGCACAGCGGCCCCAGCTGGGGCCCGAGCGACCAGGACTGCCGCGCCAGGCGTTCGGCGGTGGCGTAGTCGTGCAGGCGCACGGCGATCTCGGCGCGGTCCTGCAGCAGGTCGGGCGAGTCGGGAGCGAGCTTCAGCGCGTGGTCGAGCGTGGCCGCGGCGTCCGCATAGCGGCCGGCGCGCTCGTCCGCCTGTGCGGCATCCTGCATGCCGCCGATGCCGGGGTCGCGCAGCGGCGCCACGTCGATCACCGACTTCTCGCGTGCGCCCGCGGCGCGGATCGCGGCGACCCGGTCGTAGCTGGGGGGCGCCGGCCTCTGCTCCTGCGGTGGCGCGTTGAAGCAGCCGGCCAGGAGAAGCGCGGCCAGCGTGGTGGAGGCGAAACGGAAGCGTGCAGCGGGGTACATCGTCAGTGAGTCTCAGGGTTGCGTGGTGGCGGCGGGCGCGGGCGCATTGCCGTTGCCGCCGAAGAAGTCGCCGACGCGCTGCCAGAAGCAGCCCTCGGTGTCGGCGGGAAGCGAGCCGGCGACGACCGGGAACTGCCGCGCGCCCTGGCATTGCGGCTGCGTGGGCTTGCCGTTGGCCGGGTCGATCCAGGCCATCTGCAGGCCCTCGCCGGGCGAGCTGGGAAGCGCCTTCGTGGGCAGGTGGCGGAACAGGTCCTGCCAGGCGCGCAGGCCGCCGGTGGCGCCGAACAGGCTGGTCGGCTTGTTGTCGTCGCGGCCCATCCAGAACACCGCCAGGTGCGAGCCGGTGAAGCCGGAGAACCAGCTGTCGCGCAGGTCGTTGCTGGTGCCGGTCTTGCCGGCGGCATTGAGCCAGGCCAGCGACGATTCGCCCAGGCTGTGCGCGGTGCCGTACTCGGCCACCTGCTGCATCGCCCAGGTCACCAGCCGCACCGCGTCCTGGTATTCGCCCTTGCCGCTCTCGACTTCGTAGCGCTTGATGGTATGGCCGTTGCCGTCCATCACGCCGCGCACCGCCAGCAGCGGCAGCGCGTGGCCGTCGGCGGCCAGGTACTGGTATAGCTGGGCGACCTGGAAGGGCGAGAGGTCGACCGCGCCGATCAGCATCGACGGGCTGGGGTTGATGTCGGTGAACCCGAAGGATTCGAGGAACGCCTTGATCCGCGGCACGCCCACCGCCAGGCCCAGGTGGATGGTGGCCAGGTTCCACGAATGCGCCAGCGCATCGACCATCGGCACCTGGCCGTGCGAGAGGTTGTCGTCGTTGTGCGGCATCCAGGTGCTGCCGTTGGGCTGGCGCAGGGCGATCGGCGAATCGTCCAGCGGCGTGCCCAGGTTCCAGCGCGACGGGTCGGTCAGCGCGACCAGGTAGACGAACGGCTTGACCAGCGAGCCGATCGGCCGGCGCGAGTCCAGCGCGCGGTTGAAGCCGGTGTCGCCCGGCATCTTGCTGCCGACCACCGCCAGCACGTTGCCGCTGGTCGTGTCGGTGACCACGCCGGCAGCCTGCACCTTCTCGCCGCGCTTGCCCAGGCCCTTGAGCGAGGAGGCGATCGCCTGTTCCGCATAGATCTGCGCGGCCGGGTCGAGCGTGGTGAAGATCGACAGGTTGCCCTGGCTCAAGGTGTCGTTGTCGAAGTCGCTGGTGATCTGCGCGCGCACCAGCTGCATGAAGGCCGGGAAGCGGTTGTGCGGCAGCTGCGCGTTGGACGCGATGTCCAGCGGCGCGGCCTGCGCGGCATTCGCCTGGTTGGCGTCGATCAGGCCGGTGTCGTAGAACTCCTTCAGCACCAGGTTGCGCCGCGCCAGCGCGCGCTCGGGAAAGCGGCGCGGGTCGTAGTAGCTCGGGCCCTTGACCATGCCAACCAGCAGCGCGATCTCCTGCGGACGCAGGTCCTCCATGCGCCGGCCGAAATAGAATTCAGCGCCCGCGGCGAAGCCGTGCACCGCCTGGCTGCCCTGCTGGCCGAGGAAAACCTCGTTGATGTAGGCCTCCAGGATGCGGTCTTTGGAGTAGTGCGCCTCGATCAGCAGCGACAGCAGCGCCTCGTTGAACTTGCGCACGATGGTCTGGTTGCGGTCCAGGAACAGGTTGCGCACCAGCTGCTGGGTCAGCGTGGAGCCGCCCTGCACGGTGTGGCCGGCCCGCAGGTTGGCGAACGCCGCGCGCAGGATGGCGGTGAAATCCAGCCCGATGTGGTGCTTGAAGTCGCGGTCCTCCACCGCCTGCAGGCCCCTGACCAGCAGCGGCGGCACGTCGGCCAGGTGCACGATGCGCCGCTCTTCCTGCTGCGCGCCGTAGACGGTGGCGATGCGCGCGGGGTCCAGGTGGGCGAGCTTGATCGGCGCACCGCTGGCCAGATCCGTCACCGATTCGACCTCGCCCTTGCCCAGCGTCACGCGGATGCGCTTGGGCAGTTCGCCGCCGTCGGGGCCGGCGTAGCCGCGCGAGGAGATCAGGTAACGGCTGCCTTCGCGGGTCCAGCTACCGGGCACCTTGCCGCTGGCGTCGCGGGTGTAGCCGGCGAAGGTCAGCTCAAGCTCCAGTGCCGATGGCGACATCGGCACGCCCGGCGCAAGCTCCAGCGGGCGGGCATACACGCGCGTGGGCACGGCGAAGACCAGTTCGTTGAAGCGGTCCTGCACGCGCTTGTTGAGGATCAGCGTGTACGGCAGCAGGAAACCCAGCCCGAGTCCCAGCACGACCCAGAACGGAATGCGCAGCAAGCGCCAGCTGTGGCGCGCAAGCGCGCCCATGCGATCGATCAGTGCCAAGGCGGGAGACCTGGATCCTAAGGTGACGCCGATGATAGGGCGTCCTTCCCCGCGCGCATCTGAACGCAGACCTGCGCAAGTGGCTTGCCACGGGCGCGGTGGTGGCTCCCGGATGGCGGGGATGCCCGGGGACCTCGCAAGGCACCATTCGCCCTGCCGCGTTTCCCGTAAACGGGGAGGATCGGAAACCCTCATCGGAGTCCTTCCGCCGCGAACGCGGGGTGCTCGGGATGTGCGGGCGAAGCTTCCGGTCGGAGCTGCGCTACGGCCGCCAGCAACCCGCATCGGGCCGGAACGGGCGCGGGTGGACGCCGAGCCATGCCTCCAGCTCGGTATTGTCGGCCACCAGATCCTGCTCCAGGCGCGCGAGCGGTCCGCGCAGGCGCGGTGCGGCATGGCGGCCCAGGCGCAGCAGCCAGGCCGGCAGCGGCAGCGGCAACGTCGCCACCGGCAGGCTTCGTTGCACGCGGGCGAACATCTCGCCCGCGCTCAGCCGCTCGCCGCCACCGAGCATGAGTACGCGGTTGGCCGGGCGCTCGATCGCGGCGATCGCGGCCTGCGCGATGTCGTCGGCGTGCACGGGCTGGCGCAGGCCGCGACCGGCCGGGCGCGGAAAGACGCGCGTACGCATCGCCTGCCGCGCGATCGGAGTGAGACTCTTGTCGCGGCCGGCGCCATAGATCAGCGTGGGGCGCAGCACGGTCCAGGCACAACCGAGTCGGGCACAGGCCGCGGCCAGTTCCGTCTCGCCCTGGGCAAGCTGGCGGGCGATCTCCCGCTCGGCGGGTACGTCCGAGGCGGCCTTGCTCTGGGCGCTCATCGAGCTGGTGGCGACGACGCACGGCGCATCCGCCGGCGCCGCCGATGCGAGCCAGCGGGCGAACGGCTGCAATGGACCGAAGCTGACCACGGCGCGCAGCGGCGGCAACGCAGGCACCCCGTCGGGAAGGCTGCCCCGGACCCAGCACAACCCGTCGCCGTCGGGGTGCGAGTGGCGACTCACGGCAAGCACCGATTCGCCGCGCGCACGCAGGCGCGGCAGCAGGAAATGGCCGATCTGGCCGCTGGCCCCGAATACTGCAATGGTCACGCAGGCGCGCTCAGCGGCCCGACTGCAGCCGCAGCGAAAGCTCGCGCACGCGTGCCTGATAGGGCGCGAGCTTGCGCGCCTGGTCGATCGACTGTGCCGCGTTGGCGCGGTCGCCGCTGTCGAGTTGCCGCTCGGCCTGGTCAAGCCAGGCGTCGACCAGCCGCCCGCGCAGCACGCCGGCGGTCGAGTCGCCCGGCGAGAGGTCGCCGAGCGCGCCGATCAATTCATTGGCCTTGGCCAGGTTGCCAGCGGCCAGCGCTTGGTTGAACTGCTGGATGACCAGGCCGGGAAGATCCTGCAGCCCCTGCAGCGCGGCCTGGTTGTTGCCGTCGACGGCCAGCGCGTTGCGGTACAGGTCGTAGGCGCTCTCGCCGGGCGGCAGCATGATCTGGCCGCTGGTAGCCGCCTGGCGCGCACGGTGGACCAGTTCGGCGACTTGATCGATCTGTTCGGGGGTCAATACGGGAGGCGGCGGTGCCGGCGGTTCGGCCGCCGGTGCGGGTGCCGCAGGCGCGCCCTTCGCGGACAGATTGGCCGGTGCGCGTGCGGCGGGTGCGCTCGCGCTGCGCAGCCGGGCACGGGCAGCGAGCAGGTCGGCGGACTTGGGCGCCAGCGCCTCGGCCTGGTCCAGCAAGCTGGACGCCTGTGCCGTGTCGTCGGCGTCGAGCGCGGCGTTGGCCTGCACGACCAGCGCCTGCGCGACCTGGCCCAGGCCTTCGCGCACCTGCGCATTGCCTGGATCGATCGCCTGCGCGGCCTTGAAGTGCGCCAGCGCGGTGTCGTCGCCGCTGCCGGCGATGCGGCCGTCGCGCAAGGCCTGCTGGCCCTGCGAGATCGCCGCCAGCAGTGCGCCGTTACCCTGCTGCTGCGCCTGCGCGAGCGCCGCGCGCAGCGCCGGCAGGTCGCCGTAGGTGGGCAACAGCGCGGCAAGCTGGTCGATCGTGGCCGAGGCGGTGTTGGGGTCGCCGTTGGCCAGCGCCGCGCGCACCTGCGTGGCAAGGCCTGCGCCGACCTGGTCCAGGCCGTGCCTGGCGACGGCGTTGTTCGGATCGGCAGCCAGCATGCGCTGGTACAGCACGCCGGCGCCGTCGGCGCCGGTGAGCTTGCCGGCGGCGAGGGCCTGCTGGGCCTGCGCCACCAGCCCGTCGGCCGGCACGGCGGCGCCGCGCGCCTGCTGGATCATGCGATCGAGCCGGTCGACGTCGCTGCCGCCGCCGAGCAGTTCGCGCGCGACGGCGAGTTCCTGCTGCGCCTCGTCAAGATGGCCGGCGCGGTAGGCGGTGTCGGCGCGGGAGAGCTCGGCCATGCCGACCTGGTGCAGGCCGTCGCGCGCGCGGTCGTTGTCCGGCTCCAGCGCACGCGCGGACTGGTAGAGCTCGCGCGCGCTGGTGCCGTCGGCGCCGTCCAGGTGGCCGTCGCGCAACGCAGCGTCGGCGCGGCTCAGCACGTCATTGAGCTCGGTGCGCGGGACCATGTCGCGCAGGCTGCTCTGGTACTGGCGCAGGGTCCACACGCCGCCGGCCAGAAGCAGCACGAGCACTGCCACGATCACGTGCCATGCACGCAGGCGTGCATGGTGGCGGCGCACCGGAGCGCTGCGTCGCGGCGCCTCGAAATTGATCTGGGGCAGGCGGTCGTCCGGATCGTCCGCACGCGAGCGCGGTGCGTCCAGGTCGCGCAGATTGCCCAGCGTGGGTTCGGTGCGCCCGTCCCGGCTCCCATCTTGGCTATGGTGGTCTTTGCGTCCGCTCATGGTCCCAAGCTGTCCTGGCAACGCCCGCAGCTTAGCATCGCGAACCTGGCGCGCCGGGCCGCGATGACGCGGCGTTCAGCTTGCGCTGACGCGCCGCGCTTCCACCACATTGGGCAGCGCAACCAGCCTGCCCAGCAACGCGGAAAGCTGCTCGAAATCGCGCACGCGCAGGGTGAAGCGCATTTCCACCTCGCCGGTGCGTCCCTCCAGCCGGCTCGAGGACGCAACGATCGGCGTACCCACGTTGCTGATCAGGCTGGTGACGTCTTTCTGCAGGCCCTTGCGGTCGAAACCGTGCAGCTCGATGTCCACCTGGTAGGACTGCGCGCTGGCACGCCCCCACTCCACCTCGATGACGCGGTCCGGGTCGCGGCGCGCCAGCCGCGCCAGGCTCGCGCAATCGGCGCGGTGCACCGAGACCCCGCGACCCTTGGTGATGAAGCCGCGCACGCTGTCGCCCGGCAACGGCTGGCAGCAGCGTGCGAGCACCGTGAGCAGGTTGCCCACGCCCTCGATGCGCAAGGCGCCGTGGTCGTGGACGGCATGCCGCGCCACGGCTGGCGCCGGCGCGGGCGTCGGCTCGACCGGATGCGCCGCCTCCTGCAGCACGCGGGCGATCTGGCCGGCGCTGACCTCGCCCAGCGCGAGCGCGACCAGCAGCTCCTCGTGGGTCTTCAGGTGGAAGTGCGCGGGCAGCCTCGACAGGTCGGCCGCGGGCAGCGCCAAGCGCTTGAGCTCGCGCTCCAGCAGCGCGCGGCCGGCCGCGAGGTTGGCATCGTGGGCGATGCGGCGGAACCAGCTGCGCGCCTTCTCGCGGGCGCGGCTGGTGTTCAAGTAGCCGTGGTGCGGCGAGAGCCAGTCGCGACTGGGCTCGGCGTTCTTGGCGGTGACGATCTCCACGCGGTCGCCGCTGCGCGGCTGGTGGGTCAGCGGCACGATGCGCCCGTTGACCTTGGCGCCGCGGCAGCGATGGCCCACCTCGGTATGCACGTAATAGGCGAAGTCCAGCACCGTTGCGCCATGTGGCAGGTCGAACACCTCGCCCTTGGGCGTGAGCAGGTAGACGCGATCCTCGATCAGTTCGGTGCGCAGCTCGGCCGCCAGCTCCTCGTCGGCGCGCGGCTCGAGCAGCTTGCGCATCCAGGCGATCTTCGCCTCGAATTCCGCATCTGCGCCGCCGCCTTCCTTGTAACGCCAGTGCGCCGCGACGCCCAGTTCGTTGTCGCGGTGCATGGCGTGGGTGCGGATCTGCACCTCCAGCGTCTTGCCCTGCGGCCCGATCACCGCCGTGTGCAGCGAGCGGTAGCCGTTGCCCTTGGGGCGCGCGAGGTAGTCGTCGAACTCGCGCGGCAGGTGCTGCCACTGCGCGTGCACCACGCCCAGCGCGGCATAGCAGTCGGCGACGCTGTCGACCAGGATGCGCACGGCGCGGATGTCGTACAGGTCGGCGAAGTCCAGCTCCTTGCGCTGCATCTTCTTCCAGATGGAATAGATGTGCTTGGGACGCCCGGCGAGATCGGCCTGGATGCCGGCATCGCGCAATGCCGCGCCCAGCTCGGCCAGCACCTGGGCGATGAACGCCTCGCGGTCGGCGCGCCGCTCGTCGAGCAGGCGCGCGATGCGCTTGTAGGTGTCCGGCTCGAGGTGGCGGAAGGCGAGGTCCTCCAGTTCCCATTTCAGCTGCCAGATGCCCAGGCGATTGGCGAGCGGCGCATGGATGTCGCGGGTGAGCCTGGCCAGCGCCATGCGCTCGTCTTCGGGCAAGGCCGCCGCGCCGCGCATCCTGGCCAGTTGCCGCGCCAGCAGCACGAACACCACGCGCAGGTCGCGGATGATCGCCAGCAGCAGCCGGCGCAGGCCCTCGGACGTGCCCGCCGCGCGCTGGGCATGCAATGCCCAGACCTTCTGCGCGGCGAGCTGGCCCTCGACCAGGCGCCGCAACTCCACCGGCAGGCTGCCGGCGCGCGCCTCCCACGCCGACGGATCGCGCCGGGCCAGCTCGAACCACACCGCCGCGGCCTGCGTCTGCGCGTCGCAGCCGAGCATCGCGAGCAGGTCGAGCACGTCCGCGCACTCGGTCTCGCTGGCCGGCGCACACGCATCCAGCGCCCCCGCGAGCAGCGGCGAGGCAGCCGCGCGCGCCTGCCATTGCGCGAGGCGGGTGGATACGGAGCGGGAGGATGGGGCCATGGCGACTACCTTCTGGGCGTCCATTCTAGGACGGGGCCAGGGCGCCCGCTCGGACGAGGGAGCGGCACGCGCCTCGCGGGCGAAGCGGTGCCCGGCGGAAGGAACCCACCGTGCCGATGGCCGCGTTGTCCGCATGCTGGCGCCGCCATCGTTCGAGCGCCGACTCCCTTGCGCGTCGGGCTAGCGCGATCCCGCGGCCTGCACTTCTTCCAGCGCCTTGGCCAGCCGCTTGGCGGACACCGGTTCGGCCGTCTTGAGCTCCTGCGCGAACAGCGACACGCGCCATTCCTCGATCAGCCAGCGCAGTTCGTCCAGGTCGCCCGCACCGGCCGCCTGCTGCCTGAGGTATTCGCGCCAGTACGGCAACACCTGCAGCATGCGCTGCTGATCCCTGGCGGGGTCCTGGCGCAGGCGCTCGGCGCGCAGGCGCATCGCCTTGAGGTAGCGCGGATAGTGCGCCAGGCGCGCGGTCGGCAGTTCGCGGGCAAAGCCGGGCGCGAGCAGCGCGTCCAATTGCTCGCGCAGATCGTCGTAGCTGGCGCGGGCGAAACCGATCAGGGGCGGCTGCAGCCAGGGCTTGAGCTCGGCCTGCGCCTCGATGGCCGGCTCGACCAGCTTGAGCCGCTCGACGGCGGCGCCGAACAGCTCGCGCGCCAGCGCGGCGCGCAGCGCCTCGAACTCGCCCGCCATGCGCGCATCGAGACCGTGCGTGGCCAGCAGATCGGCGAAACCGCCTTCGGCCAGGTCCTCGCGCAGCGATTCGACGCTGCCCAGCGGGGCGTACTTGAGCGACAGCGCATTGGCGATCGGCAGCCGCCGGCGCACCTGTCTCATCTCGCTGGCCAGCGCGTTGCGCAGCAACCGCTCGACGCCCTTGACGTGCGCCGCACGCGCCTCGTCGCCGCGTTCGAACACGCGCAGCGCCACCGCCTCGCCCAGATCCACCAGCGCCGGGAATGCCGTGAGGCCGCCCTCGGAGCGCACCTGCGCCGGGATTTCCTCGAAGTCCCAGCGGGTGACGTCCTCGCGGATCAGCTCCACGTCGGTCTTGCGCGAGAAAGCTTCGCGGGCCTGGTTCTCCCACTGCGCGCGCAGGGCGGCCAGATCGCGTCCGGTGGCCAGCGTCTTGCCGCGCTCGTCGTGCAGGCGGAAGCGCATCTTCAGGTGCATCGGCAGTTCGACCGCGGCGAATTCCGCCGGCGGCGCCTCGGCGCCGGTGGCACGCTTGAGGAAGGCGGCGAGCGCCTCGGCCAGCGGCTGGTCGCGCGGCGCCTCGGCCTCGGCGAAGGCGCGCGCGAAATCGGGCGCCGGCACGAAGTTGCGCCGCAGCGCCTTGGGCAGTCCGCGGATCAGCTCCGCCGCCTTGTCGGCCAGCAGGCCCGGCACCAGCCATTCGCAGCGTGCGGCCGGCAACGCGTTGAGCATCGCCAGCGGCAGCTGCAGGGTGACGCCGTCGGCCTCGTCGCCGGGGACGAAGCGGTATTCGAGCTTGTAGCGTTGTGAGCCCGCCGGCGACCCGACTGCGGATTCAGGCGCGATGTCGAGCGTGGCGGGAAAGGCCTTCGGGTCCAACCCGGCGCCGCCGGCCATCACCTCCTCCAGCGACCAGCGCAGCGCGGCCTGCTCGGCGGGACGCGCACGGCCGTACCAGGCATCGAGCGCTCGACTGCTGGCGATATCCTGCGGCAGCTTGCCTTCGAAGAAACCGGCCAGTTCCTCCTCGCCGCGCACCAGGCCTTCACGGCGCTGCTTGGCCTCGATCTCGTGCGCCTGCGCGAGCACGCGCTGGTTGGCGCGCACGAAGTCGGCGCGGGCATCGAGGTCGCCACGCGCCAGCGCCTCGCGCAGGAAGATCGCGTGGGCGAGCGCCGGGTCCTGCTGCTGGAACGTGACCGGCCGGCGCTCGACCAGGGTCAGGCCGAACAGACTGACCTGCTCGTAGGCCACTACCGCGCCGCGCTTGCGCGACCAGTGCGCGTCGCGGCAGCTGGCTTTCGTCAGGTGCGCGGCCTGCTGCTCGATCCACAGCGGCTCGACGCGCGCGCAACTCATGCCCCACACGCGGCCGCCGACGTCCAGGATCTGCGCGGCGAAGATCCAGGCAGGCGGAACCTTGGCCAGCGCCGAACCGGGAAAGACCTGGAAGCGGCGCTCGCGGGTGGAGCGGTAGATGCCCTTCTCGTCCTTGTGGCCGACCTGGGTGGGCAGGCCGGCCAGCAGGGAGCGGTGGATCGCTTCAAAAAGACGCGCAGCGTCTTTTTCTTCGATAACCCGCTCTTCGCGTTCGCCTCCTGCCCCCCCCGGGGAGAGAATTGAGGTGAGGGGCCGGGGCTCGCCACGAGGCAGCCTTTCGCGTCCGCTCCCGCTCCCCTCCGGGGAAAGGGCTGTGGTGAGGGGTCGGGACTCGCCTTGAACTTTCCTGGCGCGACGGGGCGCTGGCGCTTCACTGCGCAAAGGCCTCCCCCTCTCCCCAACCCTCTCCCCCGGCGGGGCCGGGGGAGAGGGGTCCTGCCTTACGCCAGCGTCGAGCTTCCAGCCCAGTTCCGCCACGACCAGCAACAACTGCCGGTGCAATTCGCGCCACTCGCGCATGCGCAGGAACGACAGGAAATGCCGCCCGCACCAGTCGCGCAGCTTCGATTGGGTGAGTTCCTCGTGCGCCTTGGTGTATTCGCGCCACAGGTTGAGCACGCCGACGAAGTCGGATTTCGGATCGGCGAATGCCGCATGCGCCGCATCGGCCTGCTGGCGCGCATCGGCCGGCCGCTCGCGCGGATCCTGGATCGACAGGAAGGCGACGATCACCAGCAGCTCGCGCAGGGCATGGCGCTCGTGCGCCTCGACCAGCATGCGCGCCAGCTGCACGTCGATCGGCAGCCGCGCCAGCTGGCGGCCGATGGCGGTGAGGTGGCGGCGCTCGTCGATGGCGGAGATCTCCGCCAGGCGCCGGTAGCCGTCGGCGACCATGCGCGGGTCGGGCGCTTCCAGGAACGGGAAGTCCTCCACCTCGCCGAGCCTCAGCGAGAGCATGCGCAGGATCACGTTGGCCAGCGAAGAGCGCAGCAGCTCCGGATCGGTGTAGCGCGCGCGGCTTTCGAAATCCGCCTCGTCGTACAGGCGGTAGCAGATGCCCGGCCCGATGCGGCCGCAGCGGCCCTTGCGCTGGTCGGCAGCAGCCTGCGAGACCGGCTCCACGTGCAGCCGCTCGAGCTGGCTGCGCTGGCTGTAGCGCATCACCCGTGCGCTGCCGGTATCGACCACGTAGCGGATGCGCGGCACGGTGAGCGAGGTCTCGGCCACGTTGGTGGCCAGCACGACGCGCCGCTTCGGGCCGGGCTTGAACACGCGGTCCTGGTCGGCGGCCGAGAGGCGGGCGTACAGCGGCAGCACCTCGGTCTCGCGGTACTGCCGGCGCGAGAGCAGCAGGTGCGCGTCGCGGATCTCGCGCTCGCCGGGCAGGAACACCAGCACGTCACCGGGGCCGCCGCCCAGGCTGCGGTCGGTCATGATCTCGTCCAGCGCCAGCGCGACGTGCTCGGCGCTGCCCTGTTGCACGCGGTCGGCCGCCTCGGCGGCCTGCGGCCGACGTTCGCGGCCGCCGCGCGCGCCCATGGCGTCGGCGGGCCGCCAGCGCACTTCCACCGGATAGGCGCGGCCTTCCACCGACACCACCGGCGCGTCGCCGAAGTGCTCGGCGAAGCGTGCGGTGTCGATCGTGGCCGAGGTCACGATGATCTTCAGCTCGGGCCGCTTCGCGGCGAGCCGCTTCAGGTAACCCAGCAGGAAGTCGATGTTGAGGCTGCGCTCGTGCGCCTCGTCGATGATGATCGTGTCGTAGGCGGACAGCCAGGGATCGCCCTGCGTCTCGGCAAGCAGGATGCCGTCGGTCATGAACTTGACCAGGGTTCGGTCGGACACCTGGTCGCTGAAGCGCACCTGGAAGCCGACCTGCTCGCCCAGCGCCGTGCCCAGTTCCTCGGCCACGCGCCGCGCCACCGAGCGCGCGGCCAGCCGGCGCGGCTGGGTGCAGCCGATCATGCCCGCCTCGCCGCAGCCAGCGGCCAGGCACAGCTTGGGCAGCTGGGTGGTCTTGCCCGAGCCGGTCTCGCCGGCGATCACCACGACCTGGTGCCTGCGGATGAGCTCCACGATCTCATCCGCGCGCGCGCTGATCGGCAGCGCCTCGTCCAGCGCGATCGCGGGCTTGGCCGCCGCGCGCGCCTGGCGGCGTGCGGCCGAGGCGGCGATGTCGGCCGCCAGCGCGTCGAGCTTGCTCGCGTCGGGCTGGCGCGACAGCCCGCGCCAGCGTCCCAACAACCGCCCGAAGTCGCGGCTGCAGACGCCCGCCATCGCCTCGCGCAAGGCGCGCAGGCGGGGCGCAGGGGGCGTGGAGGGTGAGGTGTCGTTCATGGGACCGCACATCATAGCTGCAGGCTATGGCGCCGATCGGAACGATTCATTTCACTCGGGCCCGGCCAGCCGCTACCTTGGCGCGGTACCCACCAGGAGCAACATCCATGGCCAACATCGGTATCGCCCCGCAGGATCGCCAGACCATCGCCCAGGAGCTCTCCAAGCTGCTTGCCGACACCTACTCGCTGTACCTGAAGACGCACAGCTTCCACTGGAACGTCACCGGCCCGCAGTTCAACAGCCTGCACGCCATGTTCCAGACCCAGTACAACGAGCTGTGGCTGGCCGCCGACGAAATCGCCGAGCGCATCCGCACGCTGGACGTGTTCGCCCCCGGCTCCTACAGCCAGTTCGGCAAGCTCACCTCGATCAAGGAGGAAGCGGGCGTGCCCGACTGGAAGGAGATGGTCGGCCAGCTGGTCGAAGGCCACGAGATCGCCGCCCACACGGCCCGTGGCGCCATCAGGGTTGCCCAGGACGGCGGCGACGAGGGCACCGCCGACATGCTCACCGGTCGCCTCAAGGAGCACGAAAAGACCGCCTGGATGCTGCGCTCGCTGCTCAAGTGACGATGCCCTGCACACGTGCGAGGCCGGCCCTCGGGCTGACCTCGCGCTGACCATCCCCGTCGGCCTTTATTGAGCCATCCGTGCCGGATCGTTAAGCTCCGCGAGCTTGATTGGCCTCACTCAGGAGGCGTCCGACGGGGAACGTTTTGAGCGCCACAGCAGCCAGACACGACAGCCGGTTCCCGCTGCTTGCGGCCATACTGCTCGCGTTGTTCGTTGCGGCCCTGAACATCGGCCTGTGGTGGTGGGGCAATCTTCCGCACGGCCCGGAGGACTGGCACGGGCCGATCAGCGGTTATTCGGTGTCTGTGTTCCAGCGCTACCAGAACCCGCTCAAGCAGGATTTCCCCTCCGACGAGGAGATCGACGCGGACCTTAAGCTGCTGCGCCGCTACACCCCGCGCATCCGCACCTATTCCACGCTGGAAAATCCGCAGGTCTACCGCCTGGCCGAGAAGGAAGGCCTGAAGGTGATGGCCGGCGCCAACATCGACCCGCGCCTGATCAACAACGAGAAGGAGCTCGACACGCTGATCGCGCTGGCGCGGCGCTATCCGGAGACCATCAACCGGGTGATCGTCGGCAACGAGGTGCTGTTCCGCGGCGATCTCAGCGTCGAGCAGATGGAGCGCTACCTCGACCGCGCCCGCGCGGCGATTCGCCAGCCGGTGTCGATCGCCGAGCCGGACTTCATCTGGATCAAGTATCCGGAGCTGGTCCGGCACGTGGACTTCATCACCATCCACCTGTTTCCGTTCTGGAACGGCGTTGCGCGCAAGGACGCGGTGGATGCGGCGCTGGGCGCCTATCACAACATCCGCCAGATGTACCCGTACAAGCCGGTCGTGGTCGGCGAGATCGGCTGGCCGTCCAACGGCGACCGCCACGAATACGCCGACCCGTCGGTCTCCAACGAGGCGATCTTCATCCGCGACTGGCTGAACGCGGCCAAGGCCGAGAACATCGACTACTACCTGCTGGAAGCCTTCGACCAGCCGTGGAAGGAGAACCTGGGCGAGGGCCGCACCGGCGCCTACTGGGGCACCTTCAACGCCGACCGTCAACTGAAATTCCCGTTCACCGGCCCGGTGACCGAGGACACCGCCTGGCCGTGGAAGGCGCTGGCGGCGAGCCTGCTCGCGCTGATTCCGATGATCTGGTTCGCGCGCAAGTTCAAGCGCTTCAAGCTGATGGGGCGATTGTTCTTCTGCCTGCTGATCCAGCTGGCCTGCGGGCTGATCGTGTGGTCGGCCACCCTGCCCTTCAATTTCTACCTGAGCTGGATCGACTGGACCATGCTGGTCCTCTTGTTCCCGGCGCAGGTGGCGATCCTGGCCATCCTGCTGATCAACGGCTTCGAGTTCACCGAGGTGCTGTGGCGCCGTCGCTGGCAGCGCGACGCCGGGCTGCTCAAGCCCGACCGACCGGAAAGGCAGCCGTTCGTCTCCATCCATCTGGCCTGCTACAACGAACCGCCGGAGATGGTGATCGCCACGCTCGACTCGCTCGCCGCACTGGACTACGAAAACTTCGAAGTGCTGGTGATCGACAACAACACCAAGAACCCGGACGTGTGGAAGCCGGTGCAGGCCTACTGCGAGCAGCTGGGCAAGCGTTTCCGCTTCTTCCATCTGGAGCCGTGGCCAGGCTTCAAGGCCGGCGCGCTCAACTTCGGCCTGAAGGAGACCGACCCGCGCGCCGAGGCGGTGGCGGTGATCGACGCCGACTACGTGGTGCGGCCGGACTGGCTGGCCACGCTGACCGGCTACTTCCATGATCCGAAGGTGGCCGTGGTGCAGTGCCCGCAGGCCCACCGCGATTTCGAGCACAACCGTTTCCGCCGCATGACCGCGTGGGAGTTCGACGGCTTCTTCCGCATCGGCATGCACCACAGGAACGAGCGCAACGCGATCATCCAGCACGGCACCATGACCATGGTGCGCCGCTCGGCGCTGGAAGGCACCGGCGGCTGGTCGGAGTGGACCATCTGCGAGGACGCCGAGCTCGGCCTGCGCCTGATGCATGCCGGCTACGAGCTGGTCTACGTCGACGAACTGATGGGCAAGGGCCTCACCCCTGCCGACTTCAAGGCGTACAAGAGCCAGCGTTACCGCTGGGCGTTCGGCGCCATGCAGATCCTCAAGGGCCGGTGGCAGTGGATGGTGCGCAAGGGGCCGCTCTCGCCGGGCCAGCGCTTCCACTTCCTCACCGGCTGGTTCAGCTGGTTCGCCGACGCGCTGCATCTGATCTTTACCCTGATGGCGCTCTACTGGACCGCCGGCATGGTCGCCTACCCGCAGT
Organism: Frateuria sp.; assembly: GCF_035943815.1. GTDB lineage: Bacteria > Pseudomonadota > Gammaproteobacteria > Xanthomonadales > Rhodanobacteraceae > Frateuria_A. The sequence continues at coordinate 79,761 of NZ_DASZBU010000003.1, read as the reverse complement.
ACTTCAGCCTGCCGATGCAGCTGTTCCTGATCCCGGTGATCGGCTTCTTCTTCGCCAAGGCGATCTTCGGCATCGTGCTCTACCGTGCGCGCGTGCCCTGCAGCTGGTACGACACGCTGATGGCCTCGCTCGCCAGCATGAGCCTCTCGCACGCGATCGCGCGCGGCATCCTGCACGGGTTGACCCGCGAGAAGACCTCCTTCGTGGTCACCGCCAAGAGCCGGCGCCTGGGCGAGTCCGGCTTCGCCGCCTTCGCGCCGGTGCGCGAGGAACTCCTGATGGCTTGCGCGCTGGTGCTGTGCATCATCGGCATGGCGCACTCCTTCGGCACGCGCTACATCGAAGGCACCTTGTGGATGTTCATCCTGGCGGCGCAGTCGATTCCCTACTTCTCCGCCGTTGTCGGCGCCTGGATCGCGCACAAGGCGGGCGACAAGGTCGGCTGAGCCCGCACGTCCAGGAGGCCGCGTGGCACAGTTTCGCTGGGGCTCGGAACAGCACGCGCTGCTGGAGCTGGCGGAAGGATCCGCCGCGGCGGTGGCCATCCGCGATGCGGCCATCGCCGGCCAGCCGCTCGTGGAAGGCCATTGCCCGGTTTGCCGCCGCCCCACCCGCTTCACGGTGGGCACCGGCGCCATGTTCGGCCCGCGACCGAACCTGCGTGAGGGCCTGCGCTGCGCTTACTGCCGGCTCACTGCCCGCCAGCGGCTGGTGTTTCTCGCCATGGAGCAGCGCATCGGGAAACAGGCCCGGCGTGGCGCGCTGCTTGAACAGACCACCTTGTTGTATCGCCGCGCCCACGCTCGCTGGCCCTGGTTGGTCGGGTCCGAGTACCTCGGCGAGCGCCATGTCGGCGGACGCCGCTACTGGTGGTCCGCCCGGGGGCTGCGCTGGTGGCGTGTCCGGCAGGAATCGATCACCCGCCTGTCCTACGCGGACGGCTCGCTCGATCTGCTGGTCCACAGCGACGTGCTGGAGCACGTGTATGAGCTGGACCTTGCGCTGCGCGAGGCCGCACGCGTGCTCCGTTCCGGGGGAGTCATGCTGTTCACCGTGCCGTTCTTCGCCGACCGCGCCACCTCGCTGCTGCGCGGAAGGCCGCGCGAGGACGGCGGCATCGAACATATCGAGGCGCCCGAGTACCACGGCGACGGTGTGCGGCGCCAAGGCATCTATACCTTCCACAGCCTTGGCTGGGATTTCGTCGGCCGGATCCAGGCGGCCGGCTTCAGCCGCGTGGAGATCGGCCTGTGTCACGCTCCCGAAGAGGGACTGGCGGCGGCCGATCCCGGCGGCCCCGTTCCGTGGCTGGGCCTTCCGATGGTGTTCTGCGCCACCCGCTAGCAAACCCACCTTGATCCGGTGCCAACATGGCGGCCGCTAGGCTCGGGTTCGTTTCGGCCACACGCCCGCAGGCCCGCGCGTTCCAGGAGGCTGGTTTCCCTTCCCCATGCATGCCCTCCTTCGCCGCTGCCTGTGCCTGGTGCTGCTGCTGTTTCCCCTGCTCGCCCAAGCGGGCGTGACGTTGGTCGTCCAGGGCATCGACGATCCGCTCAAGTCGGCGGTGCGCGACGGCGTGGAGCTGACGCAGTACGCCAAGCGACCGGTGAGCGAGGCGCAGATCCGCCGCCTCTATGAGGAGGCGCCCGACCAGGCGCGCAAGGCACTGGAGCCCTACGGCTACTACGACGCGGGCGTCCAGGGCAGCCTCACCCGCATCGGCGCTGAGGATTGGCGGGTGGTGCTCAAGGTCGTTCCCGGCGAGCCCGTGCGCATCGGCGCGGTGGACGTGAAGATCGACGCGGAGGCGATGAAGGTGGGTGCGGTGCGGCGCGCCGAGCGCGCGGTCGAGCAGCTCAAGGGCAAGGTGCTGGACCACGGCGCCTACGAAAAGGCGCGCGACGACGTCGGCGCCGCGCTCACCGCCACCGGTTTCCTCGGCGCGAAGCTGGTCACGCACAGGGTCGAGGTCAGCCGCGCCGACCGCAACGCCACGGTGCAACTGGCATGGCAGGCCGGGCCGCGCTACCGCTTCGGGGACGTGCGCTTCGAGGGCTCGCAGTTCGAGCCGGGATTCCTCGACCGCTATGTGCCGTTCCGCCACGGCGACTATTTCGACCAGGCCGACTTGCTTCGCCTGCAGGAGGCGTTGAACGGCGCCGACTACTTCTCCGTGGTCGACGTGGTGTCCGACGTGCACGACGCCGACCGCACCGTCGGCATAGAGGTGCGGCTGCAGCCGGCCCGGCGCAGCGTTTACACCGGCGGCCCGTTCATCGGCACCGACACCGGCTTCGGCGTGCGCGGCGGGCTGGAACGGCGCTGGATCAACGGCAAGGGGCACAAGTGGAAGAACGAGCTGGTGCTGGCGCAGCGGCTCAAGACGCTGTCCTCGCTGTACACGATCCCGTTGCCGGGGGACAACCAGCGCAGCCTCAACTTCGGCGTCAACTTCCGGGATGCCGACACGGTGACCTCGCAGTCGCGCACGCTGGAGCTGGTCGGCAACGAAACCGAGCTGTGGCATGGCTGGACACGCACCGTCGGCGCGCATGCGCTGGTCGGCACCTTCACCGTCGGGAAGCACGGCAACGAGCCGGACAACACGCCCGGCATCGAGCGCGGCCGCAGCCAGCTGGTGTTCGCCGAGGCCTCGCTTTCGAAGAAGCACGGCGACAATCCGACCTTCGTGCGCCGCGGCTGGTCGCTGAGCTTCTACGCACGCAGCACTGCGGGCACGCTGCTGTCGGACACGCGCTTCAGCCAGGTCGGCGCGGACGCCAAGTGGATCCGCGCCTTCGCCGGGCGCAACCGGTTGATCCTGCGCGGCAGTGCCGGCATCACCTCGACCGGCGACTTCAGCGCGCTGCCGCCGCAGCTGCGCTTCTTCGCCGGCGGCGACCGCTCGGTGCGCGGCTACGGCTACCAGGCGATCGGCCCGCGCAACGCCTATGACCGCGTGATCGGCGGCCGCAACCTGCTGGTGGCGAGCGCCGAGGTCGAGCATTACTTCACGCGCAACTGGGGCATGGCCGCGTTCGTCGATGCGGGCAACGCTTTCGACGGCTTCGACTACCGCCCCCGCCTGGGCACCGGCCTGGGCGTCAGATGGCTTTCCCCAGTGGGCATGATCCGCGTGGACGTGGGCGTGCCGGTACACGACAACCATGCCCACGGCATCCAGCTGCACGTGGTGATAGGGCCGGACCTGTGAAGCACGCTGCGTCCATGAAGTGGCTCAAGCGCCTCGGCCTCGCCCTGCTTGCGTTGCTGCTGTTGCTGGCGCTGGGGCTGTGGTGGCTGCTGGGCAGCGAGGCCGGCCTGCGCTTCGCGCTGGCCCGCGCTGGCGGCTTCACCGGCGGCGCACTCAGCGTGCAGCGGGCGCATGGCCGGCTGGTCGGGCCGCTCGCGCTGGAGGGGCTGCGCTACGCCAATGGAAAGGGGCTGGACCTGCGCGTGGCCAGCGTGACGCTGGACATGCGCCCGTGGTCCCTGCTCGCCCGGCGCCTGCACGTCGATGCGCTGGACGTGCAGGGGTTGACGGTGACGCTGCCACCGCCCTCACCTTCGGCCGGGCCGTCCGGCCCGGTCTCGCTGAAGCCGCCGCTGGCGATCCAGCTCGACCGCGCACACGTGGGCGACATTGCCGTGCGCCAGGCCGGGCGACAGGTGTTCGCCGCCGACAGCCTGGACCTCGTCGGCCGCTGGGACGACTCAGGCTTCGCCGTGCGCTCGCTGCGCCTGCACTCGCCGGACGGCGAGGCCGACCTGCACGGCACGCTGGCGCTCGGCGGCGGCTATCGCGGCAAAGGCCAGGCCAGTTTCGCCTGGAAAGTCGGCAACGCCACCTACGCCGGCCGGCTTGACGCGGACAGCGACGGCGCGCACGCGCAACTGCAGCTGGCGCTCGCCCGCCCGATGGCCGCGCAGCTGCGACTGCAACTGGAGCAGGCCGGCGCCTACCCCTGGAGCGGCACGCTCAAGGTCCCGCGCTTCGATCCCGCACCCTTGCTTGGACCGGGCTCTGTACGGCACCTCGCGCTCGACCTCAGCGGCCAGGGCGACCGCGGCGGCGGCACGCTGACCGGCGAAGTCGGCATCGACCAGTGGCAACTGCGCTTCTCGCCGCTGCGTGCGCGGCTGGGCGAAAAACATTCGCAGGTGACGCTGGAAGCGCTCACCCTCACCTCCCCGCAGGTGAAGGGGCGGCTCGACGCACACGGCCAGTTGCGGCTGGGCGATCCGGCGCCCAGTGGCACGCTCGAGTTCGACTGGCAGGACCTGCTGCTGCCGACCGAACTGGCCGGCCAGCCGCTGGCCAGCCACGGCCACCTCGGCGTGCGCGGAAGCCCCCAACAGTTCCATGCCCAGGGCGATGTCGCGATCGGGCCGCCTGGAAAACCTGCGCAATTGGCGCTGGAGCTGGACGGCACGCCGCGCCAGCTCGTCCTGCACACGCTGGACCTCAAGCAGCCACAGGGCCGGCTGCACGCGCAGGGCACGCTCACCCTCAAGCCCGCACTCGGCTGGGAGCTGGCGGCCGAGGCCAACCGCTTCGATCCGGGCCGGCTCTTCGCCGGCTGGACTGGCGCGCTCGACGCACAGCTCACCACCCACGGCACGCTGCCCAACGGCCGTCCCGACGCCACGCTCGACCTGGCCCGCCTGGACGGGCGCCTGCGCGGCCGAGCGCTGCGCGGCCAGGGCAAGCTGCATCTGGCGCCCAGCCAGGTGCTCGACGGCAGGCTCACGCTCGCCTCCGGCGGCAGCAAGGCCAGCATCGAGGGCAAGCCCGGCGCGCGCAACGACATCGCCGTGCAACTCGACGTCGCCACCCTCGCCGACTGGCTGCCCAACGCCGGCGGCCAGCTGCGCGCGCAAGCCCACGTGACCGGCCTGCCCTCCGCGCTCGGCGTCGACGCCAGCGCGCACGGCCGCGCGCTGTCGCTGCGCGGCCAGCGCATCGGCGCCCTGGCGCTGGACGCGCACCTGCCCGACCTCAGCCGGCCCAGCGGCAAGCTGTCGCTGGACGCCCGACAAGCGCAGCTCGGTGGCCTGGCTTTCGACACGCTGACGCTGCGCGCCGACGGCACCGAGGCGGCGCATCGGCTCGCACTGGATGCGCGCGGCCGCCAGCTCTCGGCCAACCTGGTGCTGCGCGGCAGCCTGCGGCAGGGCCGCTGGAAGGGCACGCTGGACACGCTCGACCTCACCCCGCAGGGCCTGCCGCGCTGGCGCCTGCAGCATCCGGCCACGCTGGACTACGGCGACGGCGCGATGGCGCTGTCCGAGCTGTGCCTGAGCGCCGGCGATCCGCTGCTGTGCGTGCAGGGCCGGCAGGACAAGAGCGGCAACCTGGCCGCCAGCTACCGCCTGCAGGCGCTGCCGCTGGCGCTGCTGCTCAACGCGGCCGGCTACGCCGAACTGCCGCTGCGCGCCGACGGCAGCCTGCGCGGCGCGGGCACGTTCAAGCGCAGCGCATCCGGCGTGCTGGACGGCCAGGCCACGCTGGCCTCGGACCAGGGTTCGGTCACCTACGCCCGGCAGGCGCAGCGTCCGTTGCTGGCCTGGCATGGCCTCACCGTCGACGCGCGCCTGGCACCTGGCCACCAGCGGGTCGAGGCCCACGCCAACATCAACGCAAACGGGCGCCTGGACGGCCATCTGACCATCGACGGCGCCAACCAGACGCTCGGTGGCGAGCTGTCGCTGCGCCTGGACAGCCTCGCGCCGATCGAACTCCTCACCACCCAGGTGGCCGGCGTGCAGGGCCGACTCGACGGACGCTTCGGCTTCGCCGGCACGCTGGCACAACCGGCCGTGACCGGCCAGGCCGACGTGGCTGGCTTCGCCGCGGAGCTGCCGGCGCTGGGCCTGACGCTCACCGACGGCGCGCTGGTGCTGCATTCGCCCGACGCGCAGCATCTCCAGCTCGACGGCCACGTGCGCTCGGGCAAGGGCACGCTCAGAGTGGCCGGCAGCTACGGCCTCACCGCGCAGGCACCCACCGCGATCACCCTGACCGGCCAGGCCGTGACGGTGGCTGACATCCCCGCAGCCAAGGTGGTGCTCACGCCCGACCTCAAGCTGCTGCGCGATGCCAAGGGCGTGCGCGTCACCGGCGCGGTGGCGCTGGACAGCGCCGACGTGAACCTGGACCGCCTGCCCGGCGCCGGCGCCACCAGGGCCTCGCCGGACGTGGTGGTGGTCGATGAACGCGCGCAGGAACAGGCCGCCGCGCAACTGCCGGTCAGCGCCAACGTCAAGGTCGACCTGGGCCCACGCGCCCATCTCAAAGGCAAGGGCCTGGATGGTCGCCTCACCGGCACGCTCACGGTGCTCGAGCAGCCCGGCCAGGCGACCCGCGGCCAAGGCCAGATCGGCGTGAGCGGTACCTATAGCGCCTATGGCCAGGACCTGCACATCGAAGCGGGCAAGCTGCTGTTCGCCAGCACGCCGATCGACAACCCCGGCCTGGACATCCGCGCGGTGCGCAAGCTCAACCCCAACGCGACCATCGACGAAGGCCAGGAAGTGGGCCTGCTGGTCAGCGGCACGGCGCAACGGCCGATCCTGACGGTGTTCTCCAATCCGCCGATGGAGCAGTCCGACGCGCTCTCCTACCTCATCACCGGCAAGCCGCTCTCGCAGGTCAGCGGCGGCGAAGGCAACATGGTCGGCGCCGCCGCACAGGCGCTCGGCTCGGCGGCCGGCGACCTGCTCGCCAAGAGCGTCGGCCGCAGGCTGGGCATCGACGAGATCGGCGTGTCCAGCAACGAGGCACTGGGCGGCGAATCGGCCTTCACCGTGGGCAAGTACCTCTCGCCACGGTTGTACCTCAGTTACGGCGTGGGCCTGTTCCAGCCGGGCCAGGTGATCACGCTGCGCTACCGCCTCGGCCAGCGCTGGAACCTCGAGATGCAGAACGCCACCGAATTCAGCCGCGCGAGCTTGAACTATCGCCTCGAGCGCTGAGCATCCTCCGCTGCGCCGCCAGGCGCACCTCTCACATCCGCACCACGGCGGACAGCCATCCGCCAGGCCGCTCCTGTAGTTCTTTCCCGCGGCCCAAGCAATTTTTCAGCACGCGCTCTGCGCTGAGCAGCGAAACCCGCACCGCTGCGCGGATCTTCTCACTGGCACCGCTGTTGCAACGCCCCGGTTGCCCGGCACCTGGGGCCGGGCGTCCAACCACGGAGATGACCATGACTCGACAACAGTCCTCCACCCACGACCAGCACAAGAGCAAGCACGCCAGCGATTCCTCCTCGCGTGCCGTCGGACGTGGCGATACGACCGTCCGCGAAGCCGGCCAGAAGGGAGGCCAGCGCGTGCGCGAACTGATCAGTGAAGGCCGCGAATCCGAGCAGCGTGGTCGGCAGCACTGACCCGTCGACGGTCACCACGATTCCATCCACGGAGCCCACGAAATGAGCCAGAAGCAGCAGAACGACCGCAACCCGAACCAGAAGCAGGCCCACGCCGGCGACAAGGGCGACATGACCGTCCGCGAAGCCGGACAGATGGGCGGCCACAAGGGTGGCCAGCGCGAACGCGAGCTGGTCGAGAAAGGCCACCAGGCCGAGGAACGTGGCGGCCGCAAGCACTGAACGATCCGCGTCGAGCGCTCGACCGGGACACCTTCCCCACAGCACAGGAGACATCTCATGAAGAACCAGGGCAACGACAAGGGCGACATGACCGTCCGCGAAGCCGGCCAGAAGGGCGGCGAGATCCGCAAGGAGCAGCTTGGCCCCGAGGGCTACTCGGCGATCGGCAAGAAGGGCGGCGAAGCACGCAAGGAGGAGTTGGGCCCGGAGGGCTATTCGGAGCTTGGCACCAAGGGCGGCCATCGCGTGCGTGACCTGATCAACAAGGGCAAGCAGAGCGAGGGCGACTGAACAGGCAGGCGACCCACATGCACCCGCGAGGCTGGCAGTTCTTTTCAAGGGCAGGCGCAAATTTACACGCCTGCTGCCAGACCTGCGGCCGGCAGGTGGCATGGCATCGCGCCTGCGCACTGGCATACGGGTTGCAACACATGCCTCGCCCGCTTGGCGGGCTCCCCTAGACCACCCGGAGAAACACCATGGCGAACAACGATCGCAACAACCAGACACCCTCCAGCAGCGCCAGCGGCAGCGGCGACATGAGCGTGCGCGAAGCCGGCCAGAAGGGCGGCGAGATCCGCAAGGAACAGCTCGGCCCCGAGGGTTACTCGGACCTGGGCCACCAGGGCGTCGAAGCACTGCGTGAGCAGCGCGGCCCCGATGCGATGAGCGAGATCGGACGCGAAGGCGGTGAGACCCGCAAGCAGCAACTCGGCCCGGAAGGCTATTCCGAACTTGGCCAGAAGGGCGGCCAGCGCGTGCGCGACCTGATCAACAAGGGCAAGGAATCCGAAGGCAACGAGTGATCCATCGCGGAGAAGACCATGACACGAGGCGTAGGAGGCCATTCACCGGCCAACGTGCAGAAGTTCCTGAGCGGCGTGGGCTACCCGGCCGACAAACAGGACCTGATCGAATGCGCCCGCCGCAACAACGCGCCGGACGAAGTGATGCAGGAGATCCGAAAGCTGCCTGACGAACAGTACGGTGGCCCCCAGGACGTGATGAAGGGCTACGGGCAAATCGAGTAGCCCACTCAACATTCAACCGGAGCGATCCATGAGCAAGCAGGGCCACGACAAGGGCGGCATGACCGTCCGCGAAGCCGGCCACAAGGGCGGCGAGGCACGCAAGGACGAACTGGGCCACGAGGGTTATTCGGAGCTCGGCAAGAAGGGCGGCCAGCGCGTGCACGACCTCGTCAACGAAGGCAAGCAGGCCGGGCACGGCCGCAGGAAATAAGCCTGCGTTGGCGACTTTCCCCACCATTGCAAAGAGGCACAGACCATGACCAGCAACAAGAACCAGGGTGACATGAGCGTCCGCGAAGCCGGCCAGAAGGGCGGCGAGATCCGCAAGGAACAGCTCGGCCCCGAGGGCTACTCGGAGATGGGCAAGAAGGGCGGCGAGACGCGCAAGGAACAACTGGGCCCCGAGGGCTATTCGGCCCTGGGCAAGAAGGGCGGCGAAGCCCGCAAGGAAGAGCTCGGGCCGGAAGGCTATTCGGAATTGGGGACCAAGGGCGGCCAGCGCGTGCGCGACCTGGTGAACAAGGGCAAGGAATCCGAAGGCTAGAGCCGCGACCGCGGCGGGCTGCAAGCGCACCCGCCGCGCGCCAACCCGGCAGGGAAAGCCCATCCGCCTTCGGGCACCCCGCGCGCAGGGGCGCGGGGAGGCGCCAGGGACGGCGCCGGCCCGGGCGACCGGGCAACGCCAGCCCCTTCCCTGTCAACCCAGCCCCAATCCCTCGATACCGCAGATCGTCTTCGGGTCGAATCCCGCCAGTGCCGCGAAGTGGCGTCCGCGTTCGGCATAGTCGTGGAACTGGTCGAAGCTGGGCGCGCCCGGCGAAAGCAACACCACCCCACCGACGGGCACAAGCGAGCGCGCACGCGTCACCGCCTCGTCCAGCGAGGCCACCTCGACCACCTCCACCACGCCGGCGCCTTCGCGCAGGGCCTTGGCGATGCGCGGCCCATTGGCGCCCTGCGCCACGATCGTCAATCCCGCCTGTCCTTTCACCGCCGCGACGAAGGCCGACCAGTCCAGGCCGCGGTCGTGCCCACCGACGATCACCGTGACCGGACGCCCGGCCAGGCTGGCCAGCGCCGCCAGGGTGGCCTGCGGCGTGGTGCTGATGGAGTCGTTGACCCAGTACCGGCCGTCGCGTTCGCCCAGCGGCTGCAGGCGGTGAGGCAACGGGTGGAAGCGCGCCAGCGCCGGCGCGGCGGCGCGTGCGTCGTGCCCCATCGCCTCCAGTGCCGCCAGCGCGGCGCAGGCGTTGAGCGCGTTGTGCCCGCCCGGCACCGGCAGCCGGGCGATCTCGAACACGCGCTCGTCCGCGCGCCGGATGAACCCCTCGCGCAGGTGCCAGCCCCCAGTTACGCCGAACAGCACGCGGTGCGGATGCGCCGCCGTGCGCTCGACCAACGCCTCCTGCGTGCCGTTGACCAGCAGGGTGCGCGACACGTCGGCGAGCTTGAGCTTGTCGGCCACGTAACGCTCGCGCGAGCCGTGCCAGTCCAGGTGCTCCTCATAGAGGCTGGTGACCACGCCCAGCGGCAGCGGTCCGGCCTCGCCGGTCTGGAAGCTGGACAGCTCCACGGCCCACAGCTGCGCCTGCGCGTCGAGCAGCTCCAGCAGCGGCATGCCGATGTTGCCGGCCAGCGCGGTGCGCAGGCCAAGGGACCGCGCCAGGTGCGCGAGCAGCGCCGTGGTGGTGCTCTTGCCCTTGGTGCCGGTCACGGCGACCACCGGCGCCTGCGGGTGCTCGGCGAACCACAGCGCGGTGCCGGACGTGAAGCGCGTGCCGCGGCCCTGTGCCTCGATCAGCGCGGGCTTGTAGGCCGAGATGCCGGGCGACTTCACCACCACGTCGAAGGCGGCCAGGGCGGCCGCATCGGGATCGCCGCCGGCCACCGCCAGCGTGGGTTCGAAGGCCTGCGCCGCGGCGGCTTCCGTTTCGTTGCAGAACAGGGTGAGGGCCAGCGCCGGCAGGCGCGCGCGCAAGGCGGCGATGGCCGCCCTGCCCTCGCGGCCGAAGCCCCAGATGGCGACCCGCCGACCCGCCAGTTCGGCGATGCGCATCAGCCAATCGCCTGCAGGGCAGGCTGCAGCCGCACGGGCACACGATGCTCGGCCGAGGGCTCCAGCCAGGGCTCCAGCGCCAGTGACGCCGGGTCGAGCTGGGGCAGGATCTCGCGGGTGAAGCGCGCGACCAGCGCGTCTTCCTGCCATTCCGGACGCTGGCTCAAGGCGTACATCGCCGCGCGCGCCTCGGCGCCCTCGCCCACGCACTCGAATGGCTTGTGGTCCTGGTATTCCAGCAGCGCGTCGAAACCGGCCGCCTGCGTTTCATCGTCGAGCAGGTTGCGCCCGAAGATGGAAAGCAGCCGCGGCTTCGGGCAGAACGGCGCCAGCGCCAGGAACACGAAATGGCACTTCGGGCATTGGCCGCACCAACGGTCCGCCGGCCTGGGGCCGAGGATGCGGAAATTGCGGTTGCAGCTGGAGAACGCGTCGAAGTACGGGGTGAGCCGGGCGAACGCGCGGGTGATGGCCAACTCCGAAAAGGGGCGCAGCAGCGAGCAATAGTCGAGGTCGGCGGCCACGTGGGCATGCAGCCAGTCCGACAGCATGGCCTCGAACACGAAACCCTTGCTCCACTGATGGTTCACCTGCTGGCCTTCGTACTCCAGCGTGGCGGCCGAGGCCGAGCGTTCGTTGGCAAAGGCGATCGAGTCGTAGCCGTAGAGGATCGCCGCCACGGCCAGGATGACCGAGTTGATAGCGGTCACCGGGATGTGCCCGTTCCACGCACCCAGGCGGTTGAGCTCGAACAGCACGGGCGAAAGCTCGCGCTGGATGTTGAGCGTGGGCAGGCCGGTGCGCTCGGCGCAGGCGGCGATGAGCGGCGAATTGCCGACCCACGCCGCGGTGGCTTCGCCGCCGATCGACTTGATCGCCTCGACCGCGACCAGCGAGTCCTTGCCGCCGCCGATCGGGACGAGGGTGCGCCTGGGCAGGCCGAGGGCGGGCGCGGCAGCCGACGGGGCGCCATCGCGCGGGAAGGCGATGCGTCCGCGCAGGTCCAGCCCGTTGCGGTAGGCGAACTCGGCCAGGCCGTGGAGGTAGAGCGCGTCGAGCAGGTCGGCCGTGGCGCCGTCCAGCGGCGCGGCCTCGATCTTCGGCGGCACGCCGGCCTTGTAGTAGCTCACGCCGGCGGCCAGGTGCAGCAGCTTTAGCGCAGCATCGAAGGCATGCCGGCGCTCCGGCGGCACGGCCGGCGCACCGGGGAAGCGGATGCGCTCGACCATCTCCTGGCCATGGTCAAAGGCGTAGACGAGTTCGGCCACGCCGTCGGCGTAGGTCGCGCGCACGAAGCGGAAGCTTTGGGTCAGGCGGGGGTTGGTGTTCGTCACTCGTCAATCTCTCCGGCAAGCCATGCTCCCTCTCCCCCATCCTTCACCAAGCATGGGGGAGAGGGCGGGGGTGAGGGGCGGAGGCTCGCAAAAGCCTTCACCAGCACCTCAAGCACGCTCTCGATATTCGTCAGCACGTCATTGTTCCAGAAACGCAGCACGCGGTAGCCCTGGCCCTGGAGGTAGCGCGTACGCGCCTGGTCGTAACCCTCCTGCTCAGATTTGGCCGCCGTCGAGCTCCCGGAAGCCTTTCGCTGGAGCAGCCCCTCAGCTATCCAAAACCACCTCGTCCGCCTCCTCCCGCAGGTTGTAGCGCGAGGACATCACCTTGCCGTACGCCCCGGCCTGCGCGATCAGCATCACGTCGCCCTCCTGCGCCTCCGGCAAGCGGCGGTCCGTGCCCAGCACGTCGCCCGACTCGCAGATCGGCCCCACCACCTGGTACAGCGCTTCGGCCCGCTCGTCCAGGCGCGTGAGGTTGGCGATCTCGTGCCAGGCGTCATAGAGCGTGGGGCGGATCAGGCTGTCCATGCCGGTGTCCAGGCCGAGGTAGCGCAGGCTGCCCTTGCCCTTGAGCTGGGTCACGCGCGCCAGCAGCACGCCGGCATCGGCAACCAGGTAGCGGCCCGGTTCCATCCATAGCTGGTAGTGCGGATAGGCGGCGCGGACCTCGCGCAGCACGCGGTCCAGCGCGTCGATATCCAGCGGCGCTTCGCCCGGGTGCGAGGGCACGCCCAGCCCGCCGCCGATGTTGAGGAAGGCCACGCTGCCGATGCGCTCGGCCAGGCTCGCCAGCTGCGAATACACCTCGCCCCAGTGTTTGGGATCGAGCACGCCCGAACCCAGGTGTGCATGCAGCCCGCGCACGCTCGCCTGGTGCGCGTCGGCCAGGCGCAGGAAGGCGTCGAGCTGCTCCAGCGGCAGGCCGAACTTGCTGCCGTCGCCGCCGGTGCGCACCTTCTCGTGGTGACCCAGGCCGCGGCCCAGGTCCACACGCAGCACGATGTCGCGGTCGCGGAACAGCTCGCCCCAGTGCTCCAGCGGATGCAGCGCATCCAGCGTGACCGTGGCGCGCGTGGCCAGCGCCTGGGCGTAGTCGGCGCGGCGGGCGAAGTTCGGCGTGAACAGGAGCGGCGTGTCCACCGGCACCGCCGCGGCCACCGTGCGCAGCTCGCCCGGCGACACGCATTCGAAGGCGAAGCCTTCCGAGGCGAGCGTCCGCAGGATGGCCGGATGCGTGTTGGCCTTGACCGCATAGTGCAGGCGATCGACCGCCGACAGCGACTTCAGCGCCTGCGCCTGCGCGCGCACCGTCGGCAAATGGTAGACGTAGCGCGGCGAGCGCTCCTGCGCCAGCGCCAGCAATCGCCCGCGCTCGTCCGGGCGACGCCACCAGGCAGCCGCCGGCGCCGCCGCCTCACCGCTGCCGTACAGCGCCTGCCAGCTCGGGCCGAACAGCGCGCTGTCGTCGGTACGCAGCGCGCCGGCGGCGATCAGCAGGTCGTGCAGGTGCGGCAACAGCTCGTCCACCACCGTCTCGTCCACCACGAAGGTGAGATTCAAGTTGTTGGACGACTGCGAGATCAGGTGCACGCGCAGCTGCCCGAACTCGGCCAGCACGGTGGAGAGCGTGTGCAGCATCGAGCGCATGCCGCGGCCGACCAGGGTGATCGCCGCGCAGGGCGCAATCACCTTGACCCGGCACACCTTGGCCAGGTCCGCCGCCAGGGCCGCCACCGCGTCCGAGTCCAGCAGGTTCTCGGTCGGATCGAGCGAGACGGTGACGTTGGTCTCGGCCGAGCCGATCAGGTCCACCGAAAGGCCATGCTTCTTGAACTCGCCGAACACGTCGGCGAGGAAGCCGACCTGCTGCCACATGCCGACCGACTCCATCGACACCAGCGTGAGCCCCTTGCGCGCGCTGATCGCCTTGACCGAAGGCGCATGCTCGCGCACCTGCGGGCCGATCACCGTGCCCTCGAGCTCGGGCCGGTTGGTGTCCTTGACCAGCAGCGGCACGCGCGGCTCGCGCAGCGGCGAGAGGCAGCGCGGGTGCAGCACCTTGGCGCCGGTGGTGGCGATCTCCTGCGCCTCCTCGTAGTCGAGTTTCTGCAGCAGGCGCGCGCCCGGCACCTGGCGCGGGTTGGCGCTGAACATGCCGGCAACATCGGTCCAGATCTCCACGCGCTGCGCTTTGAGCAGGGCACCGAAGTAGGCCGCCGAGGTATCCGAGCCACCGCGGCCGAGCAGCACCGTCCGACCTTCGCTTTCGCGCGCGATGAAACCCTGCGTGATGAACACCTCGCCGAGCCCCGCCAGGCGCGCGGCCAACGCCGTGTCGGGCCGCGCCTCGACCGTGGCCGAGAGCAGGCGCGTGCGCTCGTTCTGGTTGGGCAGCGCGATGGCGGCCAGGCACTCGCGCGCATCCACCCACTGCGTGGGCAGCCCGCTGGCGGTCAGGTAGGCCGCGCCCAGCGCGCTCGACATCAGCTCACCATGCGCCTGCACCTGTGCCGCCCAGGCCAGCTCGCCCAGCGCCGCCGGGCCGTCGGCCGCCAGCGCGGCCAGGTCCGCCAGCCGCGCGGCGAGCGCGTCCGGCAGCGGCAGCTGCATGTGGCCGACGAGCTCGTGGTGGCGTTGCGCGATCGCATGGGCCGCCGCCTTGCGTTTGTCCCCGTCGCCTTCGCCGCACAGCTGTTTCAGTGCGTCGGTGATGCCGGTGAGCGCGGACACGACCACCAGCACGCGGGCGCCTTCGGCGCGGCGGCTGGCGATCAGCTCACGGATGTTCTGCCAGCGCGGCAGCGTCGCGACGGACGTGCCGCCGAACTTCATCACGATCCAGGGTTGGCCTGGAACAGGCGCGTCCGCTGGAAGCGGCGCGGGGTTGTGCGGGTTCACAAGGGCTCCATTGCAGTGGTGGCGAAAGGCAATCGCATCAGTGTTGCGCTGCGGCATGCGGAATGCAATGGATTTTTTCGGGCGGGATATGGACGTTTAGCCATCCAAACATGGCAAGCCGCCGGATTGGCGCCTGCCCGCTCCGGGAGGATGGCTGGGGTGAAGGGCCGGCCTGGCCTCGATCCGTACCTATGGGTGGGCGCCTCGCTGTAGTTCGCGGCGAGCCCCGACTCCCAACCTCGATCCCCTTCCCGGAGGGATGGAGGCAAGGCGGCTCGTCGCAGGTCCTTGGGTTCCCCAGCGCGGTCGCCCCCCTCCGCAAAGGAGAGGAAGCAGAGCGGCTTATCGCGAGCCTCCGCCCCCAACCTCAATCCTCTCCCCGGCGGGGAGAGGAGGCGATGGTGGGCGCTGTGCACACTGCTTTTATTGAACCAGGACGGGGATCTTGCCGATCCGCGCCTGCCACTCCTTCGGTCCGGTCTGGTGCACCGAGGTGCCCGCCGAGTCGACCGCCACAGTGACTGGCATGTCCTTGACCTCGAACTCGTAGATCGCCTCCATGCCCAGATCCGCGAAGCCGACCACGCGCGAGGCCTTGATCGCCTTGGACACCAGGTAGGCCGCGCCGCCGACCGCCATCAGGTAGACCGAGCGGTGCTTCTTGATCGCCTCGATCGCCGCCGGGCCACGCTCGGCCTTGCCGACCATTCCCAGCAGGCCGGTCGCACCGAGCACTTGTTCGGTGAACTTGTCCATGCGCGTGGCGGTAGTCGGGCCGGCCGGGCCGACCACCTCGTCGCGCACCGGATCGACCGGGCCGACGTAGTAGATGAAGCGGCCCTTGAAGTCGACCGGCAGCGGCTCGCCCTTGTCGAGCATGTCGACCATGCGCTTGTGCGCGGCATCGCGGCCGGTGAGCAGCTTGCCGTTGAGCAGCAGCACCTCGCCCGGCTTCCAGGTCGCCACCTCCTCGCGGGTGACGGTGTCCAGGTTCACCCGGCGGCCCTTGGAGGCGTCGTAGGTGAGCTTGGGCCAATGCTCCAGCGACGGCGGCTCCAGCATCACCGGGCCCGAACCGTCCAGGGTGAAGTGCGCGTGGCGGGTGGCCGCGCAGTTGGGGATCATCGCCACCGGCAGGTTGGCCGCGTGGGTCGGGTAGTCCTTGATCTTGACGTCGAGCACGGTGGTCAGGCCGCCCAGGCCCTGCGCGCCTATCCCCAAGGCGTTGACCTTCTCGTACAGCTCGATGCGCAGTTCCTCGATGCGGCTGGACGGCCCGCGCGCGATCAGCTCCTGGATGTCGATGTGCTCCATCAGCGACTCTTTCGCCAGCAGCATCGCCTTCTCCGCGGTGCCGCCGATGCCGATCCCAAGCATCCCCGGCGGACACCAGCCCGCGCCCATGGTCGGCACCGTCTTGAGCACCCAGTCGACGATCGAGTCGGAGGGGTTGAGCATCACGAACTTGGACTTCGCCTCCGAGCCGCCGCCCTTGGCGGCCACGATCACGTCCACCGTATCGCCGGGAACGATGGACATGTTGATCACTGCGGGCGTGTTGTCGCGGGTGTTGGCGCGCCTGCCGGCGGGGTCGGTCAGCACGCTGGCGCGCAGCTTGTTGTCCGGATGGTTGTACGCCCTGCGCACGCCCTCGTTCACCATGTCCTCGAGCGACATCGTGGCGTCCCAGCGCACGTCCATGCCGACCTTCAGGAACACGGTGACGATGCCGGTGTCCTGGCACAGCGGGCGGTGCCCCTCGGCGGCCATGCGCGAGTTGATCAGGATCTGCGCCATCGCGTCGCGCGCGGCGGGCGAGTCCTCGCGCTCGTAGGCGGCGGCGAGGCTTTCGATGTAGTCGACCGGGTGGTAGTAGCTGATGTACTGCAGCGCGTCGGCGACGGACTGGATCAGGTCGTCTTGCTTGATGGTGGTCATGGGCGGCTTCGGCTTCGGACGCGCCGCCTTGCGCGGCGCACAAGCCGCCTATTGTGCCGCAGCAGGCCGGGCCGGACAAAAGACAACGGCCGCGCGAGGCGGCCGTTGCGCTACTGCCGCAGAGCGGATCGCCTTAGAAGCGGTACTCGGCCGAGAGCATGTAGGTGCCCACGTTGCCACCTTCCGACTGGCCGTCGTACTTGGCCTTGGCGTGATAGTTGTCGTAGTTCAGGCCCAGGCTGAAGTTCGGGGCAAAGTCGTAGCCCACGCCCACGCCACCGTACCAGCCGTTGCCGTGTGCGCTGTTGCTGGCATGGGCGGTGCCGACGGTCGAGGTGGCCTTGAGGTCGGAACGGAACCAGCCGGCGCGTGCGGAGACGTACCAGTTGTCGGCGAAGTTGTACTTGCCGTTGCCGCCCAGCATCCAGCCCCTGGCGGTGAGGTCGGCCTTGGCGAAGTTGGTGCCGTCGTTGTACTTGGCGACCAGCTTGCCGAGGTCGGCGTAGCCGCCTTCGACGCCGAGGTTGAACGCCGGCGCCACGCGCCAGGCGTAACCGAAGCGCAGCGCGCCGGCAGTGTCCTTGTCGTCCAGCTTGTAGCCCAGGCCGTCGGTGTGGCCGACGTGGTACTGCGCCTGGCCCACGGCGGCGTTGATGGAGAACGCGCCGTTGGCGTCGGCAGCGGCGGCCGACAGGGACGCAGCGCCCAGCACCGCGCCAAGCGCGGCGATCATGATCTTGTTCATGGGAACGTTTCCTGTTCTTGTGGTTTTGATAGCCACCGCGGGGATCGGCGGCGGGCGGATTCTAGCCAGGCCTCCCGGCGCATCGCTGTAGGCGATCACCTACACTTGCCCGCGGCCATCTGCCTGCGTTCAGCTGGCGCCAGCCTGCGAGTTCCCATGCCCACCTTCGATTTCCTGCAACTGGACGTGTTTGCCTCGCGCCTGCTCGAGGGCAACCCGCTGGCCGTGGTGGTCGGCGCCGACGCGCTGGACGGCGCGGCGATGCAGCGCATCGCGCGTTGGACCAACCTGTCCGAGACCACCTTCCTGCTGCGCCCGTCGCAACCAGGGGCGGACTATCGCGTGCGCATCTTTACTCCGCGCCAGGAGCTGCCCTTCGCCGGCCATCCGAGCGTCGGCAGCGCCTATGCGGCGATCGATGCCGGCGGCGTGCCGGCACGACCCTCGCTGCTGCAGGAATGCGCCGCCGGATTGCTGCCGGTGGCCGTGGAGGGCGACGGCGCCACGCGCACCATCCACGTGCAGGCGCCCGCCGCGCGCATCGCTCCCGCCGACGCCGCGCTGCGCGAGGCGCTAGGCGGCGCCCTGTCCTGCGCGCTGCCGGCAGCGGCCGTGCACTGCATCGACAACGGGCCGCTGTGGATCGTCTGCGACCTGGGTCGGGCGCCTGCGGTGCGCACCCTGGCGCCTGACCTTGCCGCCATCGCCACGCTGTGCATGGCACGCGGCGCGGTGGGCGTGAGCGTGTTCGGCGCGCAGGAGGGTGGCGATGCGGCGATGGCCGTGCGCGCCTTCTGCCCCGCCGACGGCATTCCCGAAGATCCGGTCACCGGCAGTGCCAATGCGGCCATCGGCGCGCTGCTGCACCAGACCGGCGCGCTGGCGAAGTACGGCCGCTGCTACGTGGCCAGCCAGGGGCGCGAAGTGGGCCGCGATGGCCGCGTCGAAGTTCGCGTCGACCAGGCCGGCGGCGCGGTCACGATCGGTGGCCGGTGTGTGGTCGGCGTGCGCGGAACGTTCACCCTGGATTGACACCTTGCGCCGCGCACACACGCGGCCCTTCCCTTCCTGCGTGCTTGGGTGCAAGCTCGCCGACGGTGCCGTCCGCAGGGGGTGCGGCGCCGATAGGGAGAAATCCATCAGCCATCGCACGCCCGCGGCTGTCGGCGCAGTGCTTACTAGCCCCTGTGTCTTTCGGTCGCGCGCATTCCAGGGAGAAACCCCATGCTCGCGAAGTTGCACCAGAAAGCCCTTGCTGCCTCGTTTGCCGTCCTGTTCGCCGGTGCCGCCTGGGCCGGGCAGACCGCCCAGCCCGCCATCGACATGGGCCTTGCCGCCGCCAGCCAGAACGCGAACGTCACGCTGATCCTCAAGCTGCGCAACCAGGACCAGCTCGAGGACCTGATCCGCCAGACCGTCACGCCGGGCAGCGCCAATTACCACCGCTTCCTGACCACCCGGCAATTCGCCGAACGCTTCGGCGCGACCGACGCGCAGATCGCCGACGTGCAGGCCTACCTCAAGAAGCAGGGACTGCGCAGCGAGGTGCTGGACAACAAGATGGCGATCCGCGTGCAGGGCACGCTGGCGCAATTGGGCCAGGCCTTCGGCACGGCCATCCACACCTACAAGTCGACCGACGACGGCCGCGTGTTCCGGCGTCCGGCGCAGCCGGCCAGGCTGCCCGCGGCGCTGGCCGGCACGGTCATGGTGGTCTCGGGCCTGAGCACCGAGCGCCAGTACCTGTCCCACCGCATCGGCACGCCCAAGCCGATCTCCCGCGCGACCTCGTTCGCGTCCCGGGCGCTGCATCCGGACCTCAAGGCCGGCGCTGGCGGCAATCCCACCGCGACCGGCATACCGGGCGAATACACGGTCGGCGACGTGGCCAACTTCTACGACATCAATCCGCTCTACGCGAAAGGCGTGACCGGCAAGGGCGCGACCATCGGCATCGTCACCCTGTCCAACTTCGATCCGGCCGACGCGCAGGCGTACTGGGACGGCATCGGGCTGGTCACCAAGCCGCACCGGATCACCCAGGTGCACGTCAACGGCGGCGGCGCGATCAACGGCGGCAGCGGCGAGACGGCGCTGGACGTGGAGCAGTCCGGCGGCCTGGCGCCCAAGGCCAACATCATCGTGTACGACGCGCCCAACACCAGCGGCGACTTCGTCGCAGCCTTCGCGCAAGCCGTGTCGGACAACTGCGCCGACAGCATCTCCACCAGCTGGGGCCTGCCGGAGATCTTCAACTTCGCGGCACTCAACGTGAACGGCGCCTCCGACACCGACACCACCGACGTCGGCGACCTGCGCGCATTCCATCAGGTCTTCCTGGAGGCGGCCGTGCAGGGCCAGTCGGTGTTCGCCGCCTCCGGCGACTCGGGCGCCTACGACACCGTGCGCGGCCTCGGCCACGGCAACGGCCCGGGGCAATTCAGCGCGCCGCTGACGGTCGATTCGCCGGCCTCCGATCCGTTCATCACCGCCGCCGGTGGCACCACCACGCCCTACAGCTACTCCTTCAGCGGGGGCCCGGTCGAGTCGATCAAGCGCGAAAGCGTATGGGGCTGGGACTACATCCAGAACTACTTCGACACCAACTTCGGCCCCGGCCGGATCGACCTGTTCTCGGTCGGCGGCGGCGGCGGCGTGAGCGTGTACTGGCACACACCGTTCTACCAGCAGTTCACCCACGGCGTGCGCCGCAGCGAGAAGAAGCAGGCGCTGGTCTTCAACGACCCCAAAGCGGGGCCGACCACCCTGCTCAAGCTGCCCGGGCACTTCAGCGGGCGCAACGTGCCGGACCTCTCGCTCAACGCCGATCCGGAAACCGGCTACATCGTGGTCTCCAGCACCGACGGTGGCGTGATCTCGGGCTACGGCGGCACCAGCTTCGTGGCGCCGCAGCTCAACGGCATCAGCGCCTTGCTGACGCAGAGCGCCGGACATCGCGTGGGCTTCTGGAACCCGCAGGTGTACTTCCTGCAGAACGTGTTCGGCTACGGCAAGTACTCGGCGTTCGACAGCGTGCGTGACGGCGACAACTGGTTCTACTACGGCAAGCCGCACTACACGCCGGGCGCCGGCATCGGCACGCTGGACGTGGCCAACCTGGATGCGTTCCTGCGTACCTTCTGAGTGAGCGGGGCGGCTCTCGGGCGCAATGCCCGGGTGGGGGGCGACGCAAGGTCTCCCCCCAACCGCCCCTCGGGCACCTTCCCTCGTAAACGGGGGAAGTGCCCATGATCAACACCCAAGCCGCGCGAATGAAGGCTACGCGGACGGACCCTCCGCTAACCTTGCCCGCGCCCGCCGTACCAGCGATCCTCGCGCTTCCTTTCCCGACGGCGGCCGATGACGTGAACAACCCGACCCCAGGCTACCGGCGCAGCCTCGGCCCGTGGGACGCCGCGCTCATCGTGGTCGGCGGCATCATCGGCGGCGGCATCTTCCTCAACCCTGGCATCGCCGCGCAGCGCACCGGCTCGGGCCTGGCGCTGCTGCTGGTGTGGATCGGCGCTGGGGTGCTCACGCTCATCGGCGCGCTCTGCTACGCCGAGCTCGGCGCACGGCGGCCGCAGGCGGGCGGCACTTATGTCTACCTGCGCGAGGCGTTCGGGCCGCTGGCCGGCTTTCTGTTCGGCTGGACCATGCTGCTGGTGATCTATTCGGGCTCCACCGCGGCGGTGGCGACGATCTTCGCCAGCTACGCGGCGGCCGCCTTCGGCCTGCCCGCGGACGCGGCGCTGCCGCTCACGGTCGGCGCGCTGGTGTTCGTCGCCCTGGCCAACCTGTTCGGCCTCAAGCTCGGCGCGCAGGTGCAGAACCTGTTCGCGCTGCTCAAGCTGCTGGCGGTGGCGGCGCTGGTGGCGTGCGGACTGTACCTGGCCGGCGCGCATGCGCCGGCGGCCCTGGCGACCGATCCGGCGCGCGCGGGCGTCGGCTTCATGGGCGCGGCCCTGCCGGTGCTGTTCGCCTATTCGGGCTTCACCTACTTGAACAACCTGGCCGGCGAAGTGGACGCGCCGCAACGCAACCTGCCGCGCGCACTGCTGGTGGGCATGCTGCTGGTGGTGACCGCCTACGCGCTGGTGAACCTCGCCTACCTCGCGGTGCTCGGCCACGCCGGCCTGGCCCAGAGCCGCGCGCCCGCGGCGCAGGTGATGGACCGCATGTTCGGACCGCTCGGCGCGCGGCTGATCGCGCTGGGCATCGCCATCTCCACGCTGGGTTTCTGCAACATCACGCTGGTGGCCGGCGCGCGCGTGCTGCAGGTGATGGGGGCCGACGGCCTGTTCTTCCGCTTCACCGCACGGCTGCACCCGCGCCACGGCACGCCCAACGTGGCGCTGGCCGCGCTGTGCGGCTGGGCGATCGTGCTGGCGTTGTCGGGCAGCTACGGCGCGCTGCTGGACTACGCCACCTTCGGCGACTGGCTGGCCTGCGCGGTGGGCGTGGCTACCCTGTTCTGGTACCGCCGCCACGACGATGGCGGCCCGCGCTTCCGCGTGCCCGGCTACCCGTGGCTGCCGCTGCTGTTCGTCGCGGCGATCGCGGCGGTGGTGGTGGCGACCATGCGCGACAACCCCCGCAACGCCGGCATCGGCGTGCTGATCATGCTCGCCGGGGTGCCGGTGTATTACGCCTGGCGGCGCCGGTCGGCGAAGCCGGAGCCTTGACCACGCCCGCCGTGCGGCGTGCTGATCCGCAGGCATTCGGGCTGACGCGCCGCAGTGCCGGTCAGGTGAATGGCTGGCAGGCATTTCGAGGGCTCCGCAAGGCGGCCTCGTGAAGACCCCCAACTGAACGTCTACAGGCCCCCCGGCTGCCTCATTCCCCACGCGATGCCACAATAGGCGACCCTCGCGTGGAGACTCCCGATGCCGCAAGCGCAAGCCCAGGGCCTGCCGCCCGCCACCGCCGGCGACATCGCGCCGGAACCCGTGCGCGAGGGCATCGACCTGATCGTCAACGGCGAGCGCTTCCGGCACACCGGCGATCCGCTGATGCCGCTGCTGTGGTACCTGCGCGACGTGCTGCGGCTGACCGGCACCAAGCCCGGCGGTGCGCACGGCGAAGGCGGCTACGACCTGGTGCTCGTCGACGGCAAGGCCGCCTCCGCGATCAAGCGGACGATGGCGAGGCTGGCCGGCGCGCGCATCACCACGGTCGAGGGCCTGGCCGCCGACGACGGCAGCCTGCACCCGCTGCAGCAGGCCTTCGTCGACGAGGATGCGATCGGCTGCGGCTACTGCACCGCCGGCTGGCTGATCGCCGGGGTGGACCTGCTCACGCGCAAGTCCAAGCCCACCGACGACGACATCGACCAGTTGCCCAACCTTTGCCGCTGCGGCTGCCAGACCCGCGTACGCCGCGCGATCAAGCGCGCCGCCGGAGTGCAGGCATGAGCGGCTGCATGGAGCTTTCGCGCCGGCGCTTCCTCAAGGTGCTCGCCGGTACCGCCGGGGCGCTGGTGGTCGGCATCGGCTACGCCGACGCGGCCGAAGTGCCGGTTCCGCCCGGCATGCTCGGGCAGGACTTCGGCAAGCTTGGCGCCTACGTGCGCATCGACCGCGACGGCAACGTACTGATCGGCGCGCGCGACCCCGACACCGGCACCGGCACCGCCACCGCGCTGCCACGCATCATCGCCGAGGAGCTGGACGCCGACTGGACCCGCGTCACCGTGGTGCCGCTGGGCCTGGGCGTGGAGACCAAGAACGGCAAGCCCGCGTGGACCTACGGCCACCAGCGCAGCGGCACCGGCGACTCGATTCCCGCCGCCTGGGCCGACCTGCGCCAGGCCGGCGCGCTGGCGCGCTGGCTGATCACCCAGGCCGCCGCGCGCCGCCTGGGCATCGCCGCCGACCGGCTGCGCTGCGAGGACGGCATGGTGATCGCGCCTGATGGCCGGCGCTTCCCCTACGGCAGCCTGGTCGAGGCTGCCGGCAAGATCGACCCGCCCGGCGCGCCGCTGCCGCTGAAGGCGCCGCAGCGCTACAGGCTGATCGGCCAGAACGCCGGCGACGTCGACGCCCGCCGCATCGTCACCGGCCAGACCGGCTACGCCATCGACGCGCACTACCCCGATGCGCTGGTCGCCGTGCTCGCGCAATGCCCCTGGCCCGACGGCAGCCTGGCCAGCATCGAGACCGCGTTGGCGCTGGCGGTCAAGGGCGTGGTCAAGGTGGTGCCGCTCAAGCCCGAGGCCGGCGTGCCGCCCGGCCAGACCGCGATCGCCCCGGCGGTGGCGGTGCTGGCCGAGAACACCTGGGCCGCGCTGCGCGGGCTCGACGAACTCAAGCTCGCATGGAAGCCCGGCGCCAGCGCCGGCGAGGACAGCGCCAAGCTCGAGGCGCAGGCGCTCGCCCTGCTCGACACCGACAGTGCGCCGACCACCCGCGTGCGCGACGACGGCGACCTCAAGGCCGCCAACCGCAAGGCCGCGCGCCGCGTGGAGGCCACCTACGTGCAGCCGTGGCTGGCCCACGCCACGCCCGAGCCGATGAACTGCCTGGTGCGGCTGGACAAGGACCAGGCCACGCTGGTGGTGCCGACCCAGGCGCCGCAGCAGGCCTGGGCCGTGGTGCAACGCCTCACCGGCCTGGCGCCCGACAAGATCGCCATCGAAGTGCCGCGCGTGGGCGGCGGCTACGGCCGGCGGCTCGACCACGACTACGTGGCCGAGGCGGTGATGCTCGCCAAGGCGGTCGACAAGCCGGTGCGCCTGATGTGGACGCGCGAGCAGGGCCTCGCGCACGACTACTACCGCTCCGGCACGGTG
Organism: Frateuria sp.; assembly: GCF_035943815.1. Lineage (GTDB taxonomy): Bacteria > Pseudomonadota > Gammaproteobacteria > Xanthomonadales > Rhodanobacteraceae > Frateuria_A. Next base: position 55,356 of record NZ_DASZBU010000003.1, on the reverse strand, counting down.
CACAAGCTCAAGGCAGTCATCGACCGCAAGCGCCGCGTCATCGCGTGGGACCAGCGCATGGCGAGCGCCTCCGCCCTCGCCGGCCGCGGCGTCGCCGCCGACCGCCTGTGGATGTCCGAGGTGGCGGCCGACCAGATCCCGGCCGGGCTGGTTCCCGCCTACCGCAGCGACTGGTACGGCCTGGCCAGCGCCATGCCACGCGGCCCCTTCCGCGGCGAACCGCACGTGGCCAACGCCTTTGCGGTGGAGAGCTTCATCGACGAGATCGCGCACAGCCTGCGCGAGGATCCGCTCGACACCCGCCTGCGCCTGCTCGGGCCGCCCCGGCAGATCCCGCTCGCCGGCGGCGGCACGCTCGACATCGGCCGCCTGCTCAACGTGCTCAAGCTCGCCACCGACCGCATCGGGTGGAACAACTGGCTGCACACTGTCAACGGCCTGGGCGTGGCCTGCTGGCACGTCAACGGCGCCTACGTGGCCCATGCCATCGAGGCGCAGCTGAAGGGCGAGAAGCTCAACATCCTGCGCGTGGTCTGCGCGGTGGACGTTGGCCGCGTGATCAACCCGCTGGGCCTGCAGGGCCAGGTCGCCGGGGCCACGCTCGATGCGCTATCCAATGCATTGAACCCCGCCATCACCTTCGCCGGCGGCCAGGTGCAGCAGCAGAGCCTGAAGGACTACCCGCTCGCCAGCATGGCCCAGCTTCCGCGCGACGTGGAAGTCATCACCGTCCCCAACGACGGCGCGCCCACCGGCGCCAGCTTCCTGGCCATGCCCACCGCCGCCCCCGCCCTGGCCAACGCCGTCTTCCGCGCCAGCGCCGTCCGCGTGCGCCGGCTGCCGCTGATGAAGGAAATGCTGCGGTTGCTCTAGGGCAGCGGCTGACACCGCTCCCCTCGCGGTGGCCCACCCTACGGATTATTCCGGCAGATCCGGGTGCATAAGACTTATGCGCCCGTTTCGTCGGATATGCACCGAGGCCGCAGCGCCACCGATACATCGGCCCAAGGCGGCCAAGCCCTTGATGTGTCGACCGTTCACCCGCGCTTGACGACCTGACAGAGCCCGCCCACTATCGGTGCATATGCCCCGACTTGGGGTCTACTTAGCGTTAGGCTTTATGGAATCTCCTGACCAAATCGCTTGCTATCAAGCTATCGGCAAGGCGCTATCTGGCGCAGCTCCCGCTGGCTGGTCGTCAATCGAGGCCAGCATCACCTTGGCGGGTTCGCGCGTCGACGCTGTTGTTTCTTACCAGTCCGCGCAGGGCTCCGGCTATCTCACGGGTGTGCCCATGCTCGCTCGTCACTTTTACGAACTTGCGCGGCTCATCAGTACCGATGAAAAGGGTCTGTTCAAAAGCTGCACGTTCAAGCTTTCTTCCTCAGGCAAGTACGATGCAAGCTACACGTACTAAGCCTAACCACTCGTTCAAGGCGGACGGCTTCGCCGCCGCTTAACTCAAGCGTTAGGCCACACATGGAGATCCTCGACAATCAAACGGACAAGGTCTCGCTGCTGCAACTTTCCGCGGAAGCGGTAGGTCTGCTTGCTTCTGGTAACTTCGACGATTTAGCCAATCGCTTTGGTTACGCGCTTGCTTATGGCAGGGACCGCGGTACCGCGATCCGCGACGACCTTCAGGTCTACCTAGAGGAATTTGGTTGTAGCGCTCTGGCACCCTGCCAACGGCCCACCGGATGCTTCAGTGCAGTACTTCAAGCCAAATGACACGGGACTCCTCGCGGTCGTCGACTGTCTGGTGCCAACGAACAATGGCTCTAAGGTACTGGTGTCACTAGTGGCGACCTCGCGTGGGGCGGGGACATACTTCACCTTGGAAGGCTTCGCTCCTGCGGCCTAACATCTCGTTCAAGGCGGACGGCTTCGCCGCCGCTTAACTCCAGCGTTAGGGGACTCACAGTGCGCAGTCTGCGTCTAGTCTTACTGTTAATGCTGAGCATCGGTCCTGCCTATGCGGCAAGTCCTTCGTCTCTCCAGTGCGACGTTGGCCCCATAAACAAGAACTACGGTGGCTCCACCTGGCTCGTTTACAGCTGCAACGACGCCCGCTCCTTAGTCTTTGTTTCAGCGCCAGGCAGCCCTGCATCTCCATTTGTATTCTTCGCACTTGTTGGCCCAAAGGATCTTACGTTGCATGGTGAGGGCACGGGCAACAAGCAGGTCACGGACGCCGCATACAAAGAGCTCAGCGCCCTTACAGCAACGGATCTCGCAGCTCTTACGGCACAAGCTCGTGCGGTCACTCGCAACGCCCCCTAACCACTCGTTCAAGGCGGACGGCTTCGCCGCCGCTTAACTCCAGCGTTAGATCTCTATGGAAAGCACAATCAAGCGGCGGATCATGTGGTTTGCCGGTCTGAGTGGTCTGCACCTGCTTCTGTATCAGACGTCGCTCGCGCCACAAACTCTCGGCGGGATTGTCCTGTTTCTAAGCTGGCTTCCTTGGCTCCCGCTTGCTTGGGCACACATCGCGGTTGCAACGCATCTGCTGCCAACGCCCACTGTTCTTGGTTTGGTTTGGTGCGCGGCGGTTTGGCTGGCGTTCTATTGGTTTTCGGCGGGGCAGCTCATCAAGCTATCTAAAAATTCGCCCAAACGGACGGGATGGTTCCCTACCCGATGAACCAGCAACATCCAACGCCATCGCTACACGGCTCCTGCCACTGTGGAGCCGTGCGCCTTGCGCTACCGTCGGCGCCCGAGTCCGCCACGAGTTGCAATTGCTCGTTGTGCCGGCGCACGGGAGGAATCTGGGCCTATTACCCGCTGGGAACAGTGTCCATCCAGGGTCATCCCGAGAATACGGAAAGCTATATCTGGGGCGATCGAACCCTGAGGAACCTCCGCTGCAGGACGTGCGGTATTGCCACCCATTGGGAACCGCTTGAGCCTGAGCCTGGCGCCCGCCACGGGGTGAACCTGCGCAATTTCGAACCCGCGCTCTTGGAGTCCGTGGTGGTCAAGCGCTTTGACGGGGCGGACACGAGGAAATTCCTTGACTGAGCGCGCGCTGGTTTTCGCACTGACGTACGCGGGAGTCCACAGGCTAAGGAACCGATCACGGGCGGCGGACTCGTCGATGTTTGGTCGCCAAGCCGATCGTCAGCGCGCCGCGACGGCCGTTCCCGCCACCGATGCCGACCGCAAGAGACGCTCGCGCAACGATCGCTCGCACGGCTGCGAAAACCAGCGCGCCAGCGCGGCGCCCAGCAGCCAGCACGCGGCGAACGCCGGCAGGTACCAGAGGAAACCCATGCGCGCGTCGGCGCCGCTTGCGCGGGACAGCCGCACGATGGCGAACACCACGAACATGTGGCTGAGGTAGATCTCATAGCTGAGCCGCCCCCAGCTGCACAGCCAGCGCAGGCCGCGCGGCACGCGCGGCGGCTGGCTGCGGAAAGCCACCAGCAGCGCGAGCGTCGAGCCGGTGAGCACCAGCATCAAGCCCTCGTGCAGCAGCGGCCACAGCCAGCGACCGCCCAGCGTGGCGGCGAGCAGCCCCAGTGCGCCGAGCCAGCGCAACGCGTGGCCGGTGCGCGCGGACAGGCGCGGCGCACGGGCCATCGCGATCGCGCCGAGCACGCCGGTAGCGATCGCCGCCATGCCGGGCAGGTAGGCTTTCTCCTGCCAGATCTCGCTGCCGTTCAATGCCCCATGCGTCCATGGCAACGACAGCGCCAGCGCGGCCAGCGCGGACGCCAGCAACCAGGTGCGACGGATCAGCAGGCAGGCCAGCGGAAAGCCGAGGTAGAAGGCCTCCTCGATGGACAATGACCACAGCACGTCCCAGCTGCCCGGCAGGTAGCCGGTGTGACCTTCGTACCAGTTGAGATTGAGGCCCAGCGCCGCCGACACGGCCCCGGCCAGCGACTGCCCCGGACGATGGATGGTGTAGTCGGCCGCGCCCAGCGTATGCAGCAGGGCAAGCACCGCCAGCAGCACCAGCAGGCACGGCGCGATACGCGCGAAGCGGCGCGCGTAGAACGCCTTCAGCTCGATCCGCGCGAGGCTGCCCCAGCGCTCCAGTGCATTGCCGGCGATCAGGAAGCCGGACACCACGAAGAACACGAACACCGCTTCGTAGCCGTTGTAGTTGAGCGCCTGCAGCAGGCGCACCGGCAGCACCTCGGCCAGAGCCGAGGTCTTCAAGGGCATGCGCATCGGCAGGCCCAGGTGGTTGAGCAGCACGAACACGATCGCCAGCCCGCGCAGGAGGTCGATGCCGGCGTTGCGTGGCGGGTGTGCATCCAGTGACCGTGCAGTGCTCATGTGTCCACCGGCTGGCGCCGGGTCCAGGCCGGTTGCGGCGCTCATTGGCCGGGCGTGTGCAGCACGCCCTCGTCCTTCAGGCTGAAAGGCGTGAAGCGGGTGCCCTCGTCGAAGGTGTCCACCCCTTCGCGCGACTTGAGGAAACCCACCACGGCATAGGTGAGCGGGGTGAGCACCACTTCCACCAGCACCTTCATGGTCCAGTTGAAGGCGATGACCTTGGCGATGGTCTGGCCTTCCCAGATGCCGCTGAAGGCGATCGGGTAGAAAGTCAGGCTGTCCACGCCCTGCCCGACCAGGGTCGAGCCGATCGTGCGGGTCCACAGCATGCGCCCGCGTGTCCACAGCTTCATCCGCGCCAGCACGAAGGAGTTGGCGAAGTCGCCCAGCCAGTAGGCAATGAGCGAAGCGAGCGCGATGCGCCAGGTGTTGCCGAACACCAGTTCCAGCGCCGGCTGCAGCTGCGCGTTGAACGGCTCGCCGGCGCTGGCCGGCATGCGGATGATCGCCTGCGACATCAGCGTGGCGAACACCATGGCGCCGAAGCCCGCCCAGATCGCGCGGCGCGCGCGGGCGTAGCCGTACACCTCGGTGAGCACGTCGCCGAAGATGTAGCTGACCGGGAAGAACAGGTTGCCGGCGCCGAAGGAAAGCGCTCCCAGCACCGGCAGGTTCACCGTGCAGACCTTGGCAGGGCCGATCAGGTTGGAACACAGCAGCACGGCGACCATGCCGGCGACGAGCATGTCGTAGTAGCGAAAGCCGCGCAGCGGCGCGGCGGGTGCGGTTGCTTGCATGGGGCCCCCTTGGCAAGGGGCAAAGGATACCCGGGTGGGAGGAGCCAGGCTTCTGCATCCTTTCCCCCTCCGAGGGAGGGTTGAGGTGAGGGGCCGGTGCTCGCGGGTATATCGCCAGTGCTTGGTAGTCGTACTTGCCGTGCGCCTCCGCGACTGGGCTCGCCTGCGGAAGCGCACCGCAAGTACGACCAACGTTCCACTACCTGGCCAACAGTCCCGCGAGTCCCGGCGGTCTCCCGGAGAGGAGAAGGAGCAGAGCTACTCGTCGCCCAGATCGGCGCCAGGAAACAGCACGTCGGTAAAGCCGAACTTGGAAAAGTCGGTGATGCGCGAGGGATACAGCCGCCCGATCAGATGGTCGCACTCGTGCTGCACCACGCGCGCGTGGAAACCCCCGGCGGTGCGGTCGATCGGCGTGCCCTGCGGGTCGATGCCCTGGTAGCGGATCAGCGTGAAGCGGCTCACCGCGCCGCGCAGGCCCGGCACCGACAGGCAGCCCTCCCAGCCCTCTTCCATGTCCTGCGAAACCGGCGTGACCAGCGGGTTGAGCAGGATCGTGCGCGGCACGGCCGGCGCATCCGGATAGCGCCCGGAGGCGTCGAAGCCGAAGATCGCCAGCTGCAGGTCCACGCCGATCTGCGGCGCGGCGAGGCCGACGCCACCGGCCGATTCCATGGTGTCGAACATGTCCTGGATCAGGCTGTCCAGTTCGGCGCTGCCGAGCATGCCCTTGGGCACCGGCGGGGCGATGCGCAGCAGGCGCGGATCGCCCATCTTCAGGATCTCGCGGATCATTGGCGGCCTCGGGAATCGAACGCGTTTTCAACGGACTGCGGGCGCGCGGGCGGATTGCAAGCATGCCTTGCGCTGCGGGCAGGCTCAGCGGCTGCCGAACACCTTCTTCAGCAGCTCGGTGGTGCGGGCGGCGGGATTGCGGCGGATCGACTGCTCCTGCTCGCCGATCACGGTGAACAGGCCATCGAGCGTCCGCGCGGTCACGTAGTCGTCCAGGTCGAACGGGTTGCCCTTGCCGTGTTCCTTGTTGCCGCCGAGGCTGCCCAGCGAACCGAGCACGCCGCCCAGGCCACCGCCGCCGGCGACCAGGGCCTTGTACTTCTGCGTGGCGCCGACGCGGTCGGTGGCGTCGGCGACGATCGGCCGGATGCGGGCGGCGAGCGCATCGCCCGCCACGCGGCGGAAAAAGTCGGTGGCGGCATGGTCGCCGCCGGTGAGGATGCCGCGGGCATCCTCGAGCGTCATCTTGCGGATGGCCTCGCCGAAGATGTCGGCCACCTGCGGCACCGCCTTTTCCGCGGCGCGGTTCATGCTGAGCTCGAACGCATCCACCTTGGCGCCCTGCCCTAGCTGGCGGGCGAGCTGGCCGACCTGCTCGAGCTTGCCTGGCAACGGGATGCGCACCTTGGCGTTGCCCCAGAAGCCGTCGGTGCGACCGAGCGAGTTGATCGCGTTGGTGGTGCCTTTGGCCAGCGCCTCCTTGAGCCCCGCAGCGATGTCGCTGCTGGGCAGGCTGGCGGCGGTGCCGGTGGTGCCGTGGCCGGCGTGCTTGAGCTGCTTGAGCAGGCTGTCGAGCTGGCCGCTGGCCGGCGTCGGCAACGACGTGCCCGCCAGCAGCAGGGCGAACAGGCCGGCATGGAGGCAGTTGAGGCGCATGGGCGATCTCCACCAAGGCAGGTTGGCGAGTGTACGCGCGCGGACGCAGCGGCACCGTGTCGGCATTCGACCCATGGCTGATGCGCCCGGGCCCGCTTTGGCATTGACCCCCGCCCCGGCGCGGACGACCCTTGCGCTATTCCGCCGGAGAGTCATCCATGCGCGACCACGCCGTCCCTGACGTTTCCGCCAGCCCCGCCGGCAAGCTGTTGTGGGCCGCGATCGCCATCGTCGGCGCCTGGTGCCTGGGCGTGGTGGCCCTGCGGCGTGGCGAGCCGATCAACGCGATCTGGCTGGTCGCCGCGTCCATCGCCGTGTTCGTCATCGGCTACCGCTTCTACGGCCGGTTCGTCGAGCATGCCGTGCTCAGGCTGGACCCGAGCCGCGCCACCCCGGCGATGCGCCATCCGGACGGGCTGGACTACGTACCGACCGACAAGTGGGTGGTGTTCGGCCACCACTTCGCGGCGATCGCCGGCGCCGGCCCGCTGGTCGGCCCGGTGCTGGCGGCGCAGATGGGCTACCTGCCCGGCACCTTGTGGATACTGTTCGGCGTGGTGTTCGCCGGCGCGGTGCAGGACTTCATGATCCTGGCGCTGTCGCTGCGCCGCAACGGCCGCTCGCTCGGCCACATGCTGCGCGAGGAACTGGGGCCGGCGCCGGGCGTGGTGGCCATGTTCGGCGTGCTGGTGCTGATGATGATCGTGCTGGCGGTGCTGGCGCTGGTGGTGGTCAAGGCGCTCACGCACAGCCCGTGGGGCACCTTCACCGTGGCCGCGACGATCCCGATCGCGTTCCTGATGGGCATCTACCTGCGCTGGCTGCGGCCGGGGCGGATCCTGGAAGTGTCGATCATCGGCCTGGTGCTGCTGCTGGGCTCGATCTGGCTGGGCCGCTACGTGGCAGGCTCGGCCACGCTGGCGCCGCTGTTCGACATGGACGCCAGGGCGCTGGCCTGGTGGCTGATCGGCTACGGCTTCGTCGCCTCGGTGCTGCCGGTATGGCTGCTGCTGGCGCCGCGCGATTACCTGTCGACCTTCCTCAAGATCGGCACCATCGCGCTGCTGGCGCTGGCGATCTTCCTGGCCGCGCCGACGCTGCAGATGGCCGCCGTGACGCGCTTCATCGACGGCACCGGGCCGGTGTTCCAGGGCAACCTGTTCCCGTTCCTGTTCATCACCATCGCCTGCGGCGCGGTGTCGGGCTGGCACTCGATCATCGCATCGGGCACCACGCCCAAGCTGCTCGCCAACGAAGGCCAGGCGCGCATGGTCGGCTACGGCGGCATGCTGATGGAGGCGTTCGTAGCGATCATGGCGCTCGTTGCCGCCGCCTCGCTGCACCCGGGCGTGTATTTCGCGATGAACTCGCCGGCGGCGCTGATCGGCACCACGGCCGAACATGCGGCGCAGACGATCAGCCAGTGGGGCTTCGTGGTCACGCCCGACCAGCTCACCCAGACGGCCAGGGACATCGGCGAGGCGAGCGTGCTGTCGCGCGCCGGCGGCGCGCCGACGCTCGCGGTGGGCATGGCGCGGCTGCTGCACGAGATCGTTCCCGGCGGCGGCATGATGGCGTTCTGGTACCACTACGCGATCCTGTTCGAGGCGCTGTTCATCCTCACCACGGTGGATGCCGGCACGCGCGTGGGCCGCTTCATGATCCAGGAGATCGCCGGGCTCATCCACAAGCCGCTGCAGGACACCGAGTCGTGGACCGGCAACCTGCTCGCCACCGCGATCTGCGTGGGGCTTTGGGGCTATTTCCTCTACCAGGGCGCGGTCGACCCGTTGGGCGGCATCAACACGCTGTGGCCGCTGTTCGGCATAGCCAACCAGATGCTGGCGGCCATCGCCCTGATGCTCGCCACCGTGGTGGTGGTCAAGTTGAAGCGCGAGCGCTACGTGTGGGTACCGGGCATCCCGGCGACCTGGCTGATCGTCTGCACGCTGACGGCCGGCTACGAAAAGCTCACCGGGCCGATCAGCTTCACCGCCGCGGCCCGGAAGTACGCCGCCGCGATGGCCGAAGGCAAGCTGCTGGCGCCGGCCAAGACGCCGGTCGAGATGCAGCGGATCGTCACCAACAACTATGTGGACATGGCGCTGACCGGCCTGTTCATGCTGCTGGTGGTGACCATGGCGGCGTTCGCCCTGCGCACCATGCTGCGCGCCTGGCGCATCAACCACCCGACCGCGCACGAGGAGCCCTACGTGGCGCTGGATGCGGTCGCGGCCAACGCGCCATGAACCGCCTGCTGCGCATTGCCTGGTCGCGCGCCGTGCAGACCGCACGCCTGTGCTGCGGCGTGCCCGACTACGACGCCTACCTGCGCCACCTGCGCGAACACCATCCCGGGCGCCCGGTGCCGAGCTACGCGGAGTTCTTCCGCGAGCGCCAGTCGGCGCGCTACAAGGGCACTGGCGGGCGTTGCTGCTGACAACGGATGCACACCTACCCACAGACCGCAGTGCCCGTTCCGTCCGTGCCGTAAAACCTCGCACCGAACCGTTCCCCGTGCGGGGAAGGAGCACGCGCCTACACGTCGTGGTGCAGGCCTTCGGCCTCCAGCGCCTGGCTGCGTCTTGGCGCCAGCTCCACCAGATACATCGCCCCCAGCACCAGGGCGCCGCCGGCGAGCATGCGCCAGCTCAGCGCATCGACACCCAGCGCGACGGCGAAACCGGCGGCGAACACCGGCTCGGTGGTCATCACGATGGCCGCGCGCGCCGGCGGCAGGTGCGCCTGCGCCCAGGTCTGCATCAGCATGGCGCCGGCGCCGGCGACCAGCGCCATGTAGAGCACGGCGGCCCAGGTCGCGCGGTCGGGCGGCAGCGCCGGTCCCTGCGGCACGGTGGCGAGCACGCAGACCACCGCGATCGCCGCCACCTGCATGGCCGACATGCCGATGGCGTCCGCCTCGCGCGACCAGCGCCCCAGGCCCACGATGTGCAGCGCATAGAGCGCCGCCGAGGCGAGCGTGAGCCACACGCCCAGGTCCACCGATACGCCGTGCAGCGAGAGCAGCGCCAGCCCGCCGGTGGCCATCGCCACCGCCAGCCAGACCACGCCCGCGATGCGCTCGCGCAGGAGCAGCCAGGCCAGCAGCGGCGTGAACACCACATACATGCCGGTGGCGAAGCCGCTGACGCTGGGCGCGATCAGCTTCAGGCCCCAGGTCTGCAGCAACTGGCCGCTGCCGTAGATGAGGCCCAGCAGGAGGGCGCGACCCAGCTGCCGGCCTTCCAGCCGCCACACCGGCCGTGCAAACAGCACCAGCATCACCGCCGCGGCGACGACGAAGCGCACGGCGAGGAAGTCCACCACGCGCATGCGCCCGACCACATCCTTGATCAGCACGAAGGTCGAGCCCCACACCGCGGTCGTGGCAACGAGGCCGGCGGTGGCGGCGAGCGTGCGCGGAGGCGCGGGGTTCATCGCGCGGAATCCCGCCGCGTCCTGGCGAGCCGCCAGAGCTGGCCAGGCACCTGCGCCGCAAAGTGCAGCCAGATGCCCAGCCACACCGCGGCAGCGACGAACGGGTTGCGCGCGGCCGGATCGAACGTGCGGAACCATCGCCACATGCCGCGATGCTTGTGCCGGCTGACGAACACCGGACGGTGCCGGCTGGAGCCGCCCTTGCCGTGCAGCACGCGCACGTCGCCGGCCAGCAGCACCGCGTAGCCCAGGTCACGCGCGCGGCGACACAGGTCCAGATCCTCGAAGTGCAGGAAGTAGCGCTCGTCGAAACCGCCGAGCCGCGCGAAGACCTTGCGCGGCAGCAGCATCAGCGCACCGGACACGGCCTCGGCAGCGACCACGCCCGACGGCACGGCGCCTTCGATGTTCATGCCGCCGCGCGCCCCCGCCAGGGTGGCGAGCGCACGGCGCAGCAGCGGGTCGCGCCGGTAGGAGGCCGGGTCGGGCGTGCCGTCGGCCCCGCAAACCACCGCGCCGAGGATGCCCGCTTCGGGGTGGGCATCGAGGACGTCGAGCATGCGCGCGAGCGTATCGGGCTCGAGCAGGCAATCGGGGTTGAGCACCAGCAGGTGCTCGCCGCGCGCCGCCGCGGCGGCGCGGTTCACCGCCGGGCCGAAGCCGAGGTTGGCGTGGTTGTAGAGGACCTTCAGGCGCGGCTCGTGGGCATGCTCCCGTTCGACGGCCTGCGGCATGCCGTCGGTCGAGCCGTTGTCGATCAGGATCAGCTCCAGCGGCAGCGTGCTGTCGAGCGCCCGCCGGGCGCAGTCGCGCAACGAAGGCCCGCTGTCGGCGCACACCACGATCACGCTGGCCGGCAGCGTCCTGGGAAGGGGAATGGGAGTGGACACCCGGCAAGTATGCGGGAGCTGCGCGGCGGGGAGAACGGGGCGGTGATGCCCGGACGCCTCGCAAGGCTGCCGCCATGCGCTTTCGATTCCTTCGCCTGGCTCAGCACTGGCCGAGGACTTCCCGCCAGGCCATCGCCGCCCCCGCTTCGCGCGCCAGCCAGGGTCCGTCGTGCCATCCGCACAGGGTCCAGCCGCGCAGGCGATGGCTGCACCCCTGGTCACGGTCGACCAGCACCAGCCCACGCGGGGTACCGGCGACGAACCAGCGTCCGTCCGGGCTGAACGATGCGCGCGCCAGCACGCGATCCACCGTGCCGCCTCCGGCCAGGACATAGCTTCCGGCCTCCCAGCGTGCCTCGCCGCCACGCGGATCGGGACAGCTGCCCTCGGCCCACTGCGGCGCCGCCAGCTCGACCACCACCGCCCCCGGGCCGATCGGCGCCAGCGCCAGGCTGGGCCAGTCGCGCAAATCCGGTTGCGCGACCTGCTCGCGCCGACCGCGATCGAGCCAGGCCTCCAGGCCCGCCAGCAGGGTGAAACCGACCAGCGCCCCGAGCAGCGCCATCGCCCAGGCGAAGGCATCGCCACCCAGCGCCCGCTGCACGGCGAACAACACGCCGGGCAGTCCCCAGCGCAACGCCAGCCGCAGCAGGCGTGCGTGCTCCTGCAGGCGCTCGCCGGCGAACAGCAGCAGCGCCGCGATCGCCAGCAGCAGCGCCAGCCCCAGCCACCAGGGCAGCAGCGCCAGCAGCAGCCACGACGGCGCGTAGAGCCGGCGGGCGTTCATGCCCGCCTCGCTCCGGCGCTACCTGGGCTCAGCCGCACCACACCCGTGCGTTGCGGAACATGCGCATCCACGGCGAATCCTCGCCCCAGGCCTCCGGGTGCCAGCTCATCTGCACGCTGCGGAACACGCGCTCCGGGTGCGGCATCAGGATGGTCACGCGACCGTCGGCCGCGGTGAAGCCGGCCAGGCCGCCCGGCGAGCCGTTCGGGTTGAGCGGATAGTTCTCGGTGGGCTTGCCGCGGTTGTCGACGAAGCGCACCGCCGCGCTCGACTTCGACGGGCTGCAGGCATACGGGAAGCTGACCCGGCCTTCGCCATGCGCCACCGCCACCGGAATGCGCGAGCCGGCCATGCCTTTGAAGAACAGGCTGGGCGAATCGAGCACCTCCAGCGTGGCCAGGCGCGCCTCGTACTGCTCCGAGGCGTTGCGCACGAATTTCGGCCAGTGCCTGGCCCCCGGAATGATGTCCTTCAACTGCGACAGCATCTGGCAGCCGTTGCAGGCGCCCAGGGCGAACTTCGAGGGGTCGTTGAAGAACGCCTCGAACTGCGCGCGCATCGCCTCGTTGTAGAGGATCGAGGTGGCCCAGCCGCGGCCGGCGCCGAGCACGTCGCCGTAGGAGAAGCCGCCGCAGGCGGCGAAGCCGCGGAAGTCGGCCAGCTTGTGGCGGCCGGCGGCGAGGTCGGACATGTGCACGTCCACCGCGTCGAAGCCCGCGCGGGTGAACGCCGCGGCCATCTCGACCTGGCCGTTGACGCCCTGCTCGCGCAGGATCGCCACGCGCGGGCGCGCGCCCTTGGCGATGTACGGCGCGGCGACGTCTTCGGCAGGGTTGAACGTGAGCTTGGGAGTGATGCCCGGATCGGCGTCGTCCAGCCGCCATTCGCACTCGGCATCCGCGCTGAGCGGGTTGTCGCGCAGGCGCTGCATGGCATGGCTGGCCTGGTTCCAGGCGCCGAACAGCGCCGTCCAGTTCCACTTGAACAGCGCCTCGTTGCCGAGGAACAGCTTGATGCCGAGCTTCTCCTTGGGTCGGCCGATGCGGTGGCTCATGCCGGCCAGGCCATGCTTGACCAGCAGCGCCTCGAAGGCTTCGCGGTTGGCGCTGGCCACCTGCAGCACGGCGCCGAGCTCCTCGTTGAACAGCGCGCGCAGGGTCGCTTCGGCCCAGCCGTCCAGATGGAGCTCCAGGCCGCAGTGGCCGGCGAAGGCCATCTCCAGCAAGGTGACGATGACGCCGCCGTCGGAACGGTCGTGATAGGCCAGCACCAGGCCGGCGCGGTTGGCCTCCTGCACCAGCTCGAACAGCGCGCGCAGGCGCTTGGCATCGTCCAGGTCCGGCGGCACGCCGCCGGCGCGGTTGAACACCTGCGTCAGCGCCGAGCCGCCCAGGCGGTCGCGCCCGGCGCCCAGGTCGAGCAGCCACAGCTCCGAGTCGCCGCGGTCGAGCTTCAGCTGCGGCGTGAGCGTGCGGCGCACATCGCCGACGCGGGCGAAGCCGGTGATCACCAGCGACACCGGCGCGACCGTACGCTGCGGCGTGCCTTCACCTGACGCGCTGCCGTCCTTCCAGACGGTCTGCATGGAGAGCGAGTCCTTGCCGACCGGAATGGCGATGTCCAGCGCCGGGCAAAGCTCCATGCCCACCGCCTTGACCGCGTCGAACAGGGCGGCGTCCTCGCCGTCGTGGTTCACCGCGGCCATCCAGTTGGCGGACAGGCGGATTTCGCCCAGGGACTCGATCGGCGCCGCAGCCAGGTTGGTGATCGCCTCGCCCACCGCCAGGCGCGCGGCGTCGGCACTGTTGAGCAGCGCGACCGGCGCGCGCTCGGCCATCGCCATCGCCTCGCCCTGGTAGCCATCGAAGTCGGTCAGGGTGACCGCGCAATCGGCCACCGGCACCTGCCAGGGACCGACCATCGGGTCGCGGTGGTTCAGGCCGCCGACGGTGCGATCGCCGATGGTGATCAGGAAGCTCTTGCTGCCCACCGTGGGCAGGCGCAGCACGCGCTGCACCGCCTCGTCCATGCCGATGCCGGACAGATCCGGCAAAAGGTCCACGCGCGGCTTGATGCGGCGCGCGTCGCGATGCATGCGCGGCGGCTTGCCGAACAGCACGTCCATAGGCAGGTCGATCACGGCAAGCTCGCGGCGCGGGTCGGTCACGCGCAGCACGCGCTCGGCGGTGGCGGTGCCGACCACGGCGAACGGGCAGCGCTCGCGCCGGCAATAGCCTTCGAACTCGGGCAGGTCGTCCGGCGCGATGGCGAGCACGTAGCGCTCCTGCGACTCGTTGCTCCACACCTGCATGGGCGAAAGCGACGGATCGTCGCAGGGGATCTTGGAAAGATCGATCTGTCCGCCCACGCCGGCGTCGTTGAGCAGCTCGGGAATCGCGTTGGACAGGCCGCCGGCGCCGACGTCGTGGATGCTGACGATGGGGTTGGCCTCGCCGCGCATCCAGCAGCTGTCGATGACCTGCTGGCAGCGCCGCTCCATTTCGGCGTTGTCGCGCTGCACGGAGGCGAAGTCGAGCTCCGCGCTGGAGGCGCCGGAGGCCACCGACGAAGCCGCGCCGCCGCCCAGGCCGATCAGCATCGCCGGGCCGCCCAGCACGACCACCGCGTGGCCGGGCTGCAGCTCGCGCTTCTGCACGTCACCGCGGCGGATGTTGGCCAAACCGCCGGCGATCATGATCGGCTTGTCGTAGCCGCGGCGCACGCCGGGCTCGCCGGTCTCGTGCTCGTAGGTGCGGAAGTAGCCGCCCAGGCAGGGCCGGCCGAATTCGTTGTTGAACGCGGCGGCACCCAACGGGCCGTCGCGCATGATCTCGAACGCGCTGGCCATGCGCGGGGGCAGCGGGCGATCCACTTCCCAAGGCTGCGGCGCGCCGGGGATGCGCAGGTCGGACACCGAGAAGCCGGTCAGGCCCGCCTTGGGCTTGGCGCCGCGGCCGGTGGCGCCCTCGTCGCGGATCTCGCCGCCAGCGCCGGTGGCCGCACCGGGCCAGGGCGCGATGGCGGTCGGGTGGTTGTGCGTTTCCACCTTGATCGCGTAGTCGACCTGCTCCTCGTGCGCGCGCCAGACGCCTTCGCCGTCGGTGAAGAAGCGCTTGCCCCGGTGCCCCTCGATCACCGCCGCGTTGTCCTTGTAGGCCGACAGCGTGTGCGCGGGCGAGCGCTGGTGGGTGTGCTTGATCATGGCGAACAGGCTCTTGTCCTGTTCCTCGCCGTCGATGGTCCAGCTGGCGTTGAACACCTTGTGGCGGCAGTGCTCGGAATTGGCCTGCGCGAACATGAAGAGTTCCGCGTCGGTCGGGTCGCGGCCCAGCTCGGCGTAGCGATCGGCTAGGTAGTCGATCTCGTCCTCGGCCAGCGCCAGGCCCAGGCGCGCGTTGGCCGCGGCCAGCGCGCCGCGCGGATCGTTGCCCCGTGCGATGTGCACCAGGTCGCCCGGCGTGCCGGCCAGGAACAGGCCCTGCGCATCGGCCAGGTCGGTGAGCACCGACTGCGTCATCGGGTCGTGCAGCACCTCGAGCACTGCGGCGTGCGCGGGCGTGCCGGCGTCCGGCAGGCCGGCCACGGTCCAGGCGGTGCCACGCTCGACCCGGCGAACGTCGAAGCCGGCGCCGTGCAGGATGTCGGTGGCCTTGCTCGACCAGGGCGAAATGGTGCCCAGGCGGGGGACCGTCCAAAGCGTGGCGGCTTCCGGCGCGGCGTCCTTCGCTTCGAGCACTTCGAGCAGGCGCTGGCGCTCGCTGCCTTCGGGGGCATGGCCGGCATCCAGCACGTAGACGAACCAAGCCGCCTGCACGCGCGTGCCCCGGTGCACCGTATCCAGGCGTGCATTGAGGCGATCCAGACGAAACGGCGAAAGGGCGCTCTGCCCGTCGAAAGCGATCATGCGGGGGAATTCGGCGCGGGAAGGAAGACGCCTATTCTACCCGATGCCGGCGGGCCGCCCGTCGACAAAGCCCTAACGGGCGCCGCCAGCGGGCTCAGCCGCCCTTGTCACCCTGCTGCAGCAGCTGGAGCAGCTTGTCCGGCGGCACGTAGCCGCCCAGCACCATGCCGTCGGGGCCCAGGATGGTGGGAGTGCCGTTGACCCCCAGCCGCACGCCCAGGTCGAACTCGTCCTTGACGGGGTTGGCGCACTGCGCCGGCTTGGGCTGTTTGCCCTGCTTGGCGGCGGTGAACGCGGCCTTGCGGTCGGCTGCGCACCAGACCGACACCATCTCGGTGTAGGTGTCCGTAGGGTTGCCCGCGGTGGTGGCGACGCCTTCGCGCGGCCAGGCCAGGTACTCGACCGCGATGCCTTCGGCATTGAGCTGGGCGATGTGCGAATGGAACATGCGGCAGTAGCCGCAGTTGACGTCGGAGAACACGGTGACGGTGTACTTCGGGTGCGGCGGCGCGAACACGATGCGCTGCGCGGCGGGCACCTTGGCCAGTTCGGCCTTGCGGAAGGCGGCCCAGGCCCGCTCGCTCAGGTTGCGCCGGCTGCCCAGGTCGACCAGGTCGCCGTTGAGCATGTACTTGCCGTCGGTGCTGACGTAGACCAGTTGGCCCGAACCGATGACCTGGTAGAAGCCCGGCAACGGCGCAGGGGCGATGGAATCGACCTGCACGCCGGGCGCGAGCTTCTGCAGCGCAGTGCGTACCACCTCCTCGGTCTGCGGATTGGCCGCGGCGCCCGCGCCGCTCTGGTTATCGGCGGCACAGGCAGTCAATGCGAAGGCGCCGGCGAGCAGCGCGAAAGAAAACTTTTTGAACATCGGAGACCCTCGCGGCCGCGGGGAAGGCGGCGATGAGCCCCGATTCTTGCACAGGGGGCGTGAGGCGGGCCTTTGCGTGGGCCTCCAAATCAGGAGCGGGTTGGCATTCGCCCAGCCCGGGCGGGCGCCTCAGCCGCGCGGATGATGTTGGGCGTGCAGGCGCTTGAGCCCCTCCTTCGCCACCAGCGTGTAGATCTGCGTGGTGCTCAGCGAAGCATGGCCCAGCAGCAGCTGCAGCGCGCGCAGGTCGGCGCCGTGGTTTAGCAGGTGGGTGGCGAAGGAATGACGCAGCACGTGCGGGGAGATCCGCTTGCCCTCGATGCCGACCGACAGCGCGTGGCGCTTGACCAGGATCCAGAACATCTGCCGGGTCATGCCCTCGCCGCGCTGGCTCAGGAACAGCGCCGCAGGCTGGCGGCCTTTGGCCAGCGCCGGCCGCGCCTGGGCGAGGTAAGCCTCGATGCGCTCCAGCGCCACCTCGCCGACCGGCACCAGCCGGTCCTTGCCGCCCTTGCCAGTGATCCGCAGCACGCCCTGGCGCAGGTTGAGCGCGGCCAGCGGCAGCTCCACCAGCTCGGACACGCGCAGGCCCGAGGCGTACATCAGCTCCAGCATGGCCCGGTCGCGCATCCCCAGCGTGGTGGCCAGGTCGGGCGCGGCCAGCAGCGCCTCGACCTCGCGCTCGGCCAGCGCCTTGGGCAGGCTGCGCGGCATGCGGGGACGCTCGATCAGCAGGGTCGGGTCCTCGAAACCGGGGATGTCGCGCGCCAGCTGGCCGTAGAACCGGCGGAAGGCCGACTGGCGCCGCGCCATCGAGCGCACCGCGGCGCGCTGGCCACCGTGATAGGCGGACAAGTCTTCCCGCCGCGCCGTATGCAGGCCGCGCCCGCGCGCGGCGAGCCAGCGCGCCAGTCCTTCCAGATCCTGCCGGTAGGCCTCGAGAGTGCGGTCGGCCAGGCCATCCTCCGACCACACGCGCTCCAGGAAGGCGGCGATGCTCTGCTGGTCGGCTTGGGCGATACTTGTGTTCTTTTCCTGCATGCACCGATGCTCGCCGCCCGCTGCGGCGGGCGCAAGCGAAAACCCCGATGAGTCCAGCACACGCCTCCGCTCCCTGCCCGCTCTGGCGACGCCTGACCGCGCTGGTCTACGACCTGCTCGCGGTGGTGGCGATCGTGATGGTGGTGGGCCTGATCTGCCAGCTCGTCACCGGCGGACGGTTGATCCAGACCGGTGCGCATACCGCGATCGCCTGGTGGTACCAGCCCTTGCAGGCGCTGGTGGTGGGTGCCTACTTCGTGGTCTCCTGGCTGCGCGGCGGGCAGACGCTTGGCATGCGGCCCTGGCATCTCCGCCTGGTCGCAGCCGGCGACGGCAGGCTGGCCTGGACCCAGGCCTTGCGGCGGGTGGCCGTCGCGGCCCTGCCCTTGCTGCTGCTGGCGCTCGCGCCGTGGCTGGGATTGCGCGTCGCCTCGTGGGCGGTGATGGCCGGCTGGGCGCTGTGGTTCGCACCGGCGCTGGTCGACCCGCGGCGTCGCGCTTTGCACGACATGGCCGCGGGGACCGAGCTCAGGATCGGCTGAGTGCTTCACCTCGCCACGGCCGTGCTTGCTGTACAAGGGCGGCATGGACAGCCTCTCGCCGCGGCGTAACGATGCCGAACTGCTGCGCGCCAACCGCGGCTTCTACGAGGCATTGTGGGCACAGGCGCGGCTGGTCGAGCCGCAACGCTTCAACACCTGGCCATTGCTGCGTGAACTGGCCGCGGCCGCGCCGCGCCGGCTGGAGGTGGCGCCAGGCCTGCGCCCGCGATTGCCGCTGGAAGGCACCTGCTTCGTCGACCTGAGCCACGCGGCGCTGCGCCAGCTGCGCGCCCGTGGCGCCGACGCCATGCACGGCATGATCGACGCCCTGCCCTGCGCGGACGCACGGTTCGACCTGGTGTGCGCGTTCGACATACTCGAGCACGTGGCCGACGACGGGGGCGCCCTGCGCGAGCTTGCGCGCGTGGCGTCGCCAGGCGCGACGCTGCTGCTGTCGGTGCCGTTGCATCCGGAGGCGTGGACTGCCTTCGACGAGTTCGTCGGGCATTGCCGGCGCTACGAACCGGCGACCATCCTCGCGCTGCTCGCGGCGTGCGGCTTCAAGCTGGAGCGCAGCGCGGTCTACGGCATGCAACCCAGGTCCACGCGCCTGCTCGAACTCGGCCAGTGGTACCTGACCCACCAGCGCGAACGCGCGATGTGGTGGTACAACCGGGTGTTCATGCCGCTGGGGCTCAGGTTCCAGAAGCCGCTGCACTGGCGCGAGGGCCTTGCCGATGACGCGGGCGTGGACGAGGTGCTGCTGGTATGCCGGCGCGGCGGATGACGGCGCGTCCGGCTGCCATGCGTCGCCGCTGGCATGTAGGCCGCCCTGCTCTCGTGCCGGCATCATGCGGCACCGCAGCAATTCTCCCGCAAAGCCACTAGACTCGGCTTTTCCACGGCAGTCGACTCCCATGCTCTACCAACTCCACGAGTGGCAACGCGCCTTCATGGGCCCGATGAGCTACTTCGCGCAGGCCAGCGCGAAAATGTTCAACGAACCGGGCAGCCTGCTGTCGCAGGTACCCGGCGCCGTGCGCTGGGCCGCCGGCTGCGAACTCATGTACCGGCTCGGCAAGGACTACGAGAAGCCCGCCTTCGGCATCCATGAGATCCAGGCGCACGGGCAGACCGTGGCGGTGGTGGAGCAGACCGCGCTCGAACTGCCCTTCTGCCAGCTGAAGCGCTTCAAGCGCTTCAGCGACGACCCGGCCACCCTCGAGAGAATGCGCAGCCAGCCGGCGGTGCTGGTGGTGGCGCCGCTCTCGGGCCATCACGCCACCCTGCTGCGCGATACCGTCCGCACGCTGCTGCGCGACCACAAGGTCTACGTCACCGACTGGATCGACGCGCGCATGGTGCCGGCCGAGGCGGGCATGTTCCGTCTGGACGATTACGTCGGCTACGTGGAGCAGTTCATCCGCCGTATCGGGGCGCGCGACCTGCACGTGATCTCGGTGTGCCAGCCGACCGTGCCGGTGCTGGCGGCGGTTTCCCTCATGGCCGCGCGTGGCGAGGAAACGCCCCGCAGCCTGGTGATGATGGGCGGCCCGATCGATCCGCGCCAGAGCCCGACCAGCGTCAACGACCTGGCCACCCAGCAGCCGCTGTCCTGGTTCGAATCGAACCTGATCCACACCGTGCCGGCCAACTACCCCGGGCGTGGCCGCAAGGTGTATCCGGGCTTCCTGCAGCACGCGGGTTTCATCGCGATGAATCCGGGCCGCCACCTCTCGTCGCATTGGGACTTCTATCTCGACCTGCTGCGCGGCGACCTGGACGACGCCGCGGCGCACCGGCGCTTCTACGACGAGTACAACGCCGTGCTGGACATGCCGGCCGGCTACTACCTGGACACCATCCGCACGGTGTTCCAGCAGTTCCTGCTGCCGCGCGGACTGTGGGACGTCGCCGGCGAGCGGGTGAACCCGGGCGCCATCACGCGCAGCGCGCTGCTCACCATCGAAGGCGAACTGGACGACATCTCGGGCCTGGGCCAGACCGAGGCGGCGCATGGGCTGTGTACCGGCATCCCGGCCGAGCGGCACGCGCACAGGGTGATCGAGGGCGCCGGCCACTACGGCATCTTCAGCGGCCGCCGCTGGCGCGAAATCGTCTATCCGCAGGTGCGCGACTTTATCGCCAACGCCTGATTCGGTGCTGCCAGCGACGCCGCTGCAGGCGAGCGTGCCGAAGGCCTGCAGCGTAGCCGCTCGGCCGGCACGTGGAAGTAGCCACATGGTCCCTTGAGGTCGCAGCTGCCGGCTAGCACCGGCGCGCCCACGGGCAGCCGGGTGATGGCCGACGCCGATCGGGGGCGAAGGGGTTTGCGCCTCCGGCAGGCGTTGACTGGCTGGAGGCCGGCCTGCCGACCGAGCCCGATCCCGATCCCGGTACGGCGGACACGGCAGGGGACAGTTTCAGGGAATCCCTTTCCCCGGGGAACCCAGCCTAGACCACGCTACCAAAGAAGCCGGCGAACGCCTGCGCCGTGCGCTCGACACCGGCGTCGTCCACGTCCAGGTGGGTGACCAGTCTGAGCGTCGGCAGGTAGCCGATGCTGATGCGGATGCGCGATCGCTGCAGATGGACGTCCAGTTCGCGCAGGCGCTCGGCCGGCACTTCGACGAAGACCATGTTGGTGTGCTGGCCGAGCACGCGCAGACCGGACACCTGCGCAAGCCGTGCGGCGAGTGCGGCGGCGCGCGCATGGTCGTCGGCCAACCGGGCCACATGGTGGTCGAGCGCGTGCAGGCCGGCCGCCGCCAGCATGCCGGCCTGGCGCCAGCCGCCGCCGGCCACCTTGCGCCAGCGCCGCGCCTTGTCCACCAGCTCGGCCGAGCCGGCCAGCACCGACCCGACCGGCGCGCCCAATCCTTTGGAGAGACACACCGACACACTGTCGAAGTGCCGGGTGATCTCGCGCGCCGCCACGCCGGAGGCAACCGCCGCGTTGTACAGCCGCGCGCCATCCAGGTGCAGCGCGAGGCCCCGCTCGCGGGCGAAGTCGTGCGCGGCGCGCAGGTAATCGGCCGGCAGCACGCGGCCGTGCCAAGTGTTCTCCAGGGCGAGCAGGCGCGTGCGGGCGAAATGCGGGTCGACCGGCTTGATCGCCGGCGCCACGCGGTCCAGCGGCAGGCTGCCGTCGGCGTCCTGCACGATCGGCTGCGGCTGGATAGAACCGAGCACAGCCGCACCGCCGCCCTCGAACTTGTAGGTGTGCGCGTCCATGCCGACGAGGTATTCATCGCCCCGCTCGCAGTGCGACATCAGCGCCAGCAGGTTGGACTGCGTGCCGCTGGGCACGAACAGCGCCGCCTCGAAGCCGAGGTCGGCGGCCACGCGCTGCTGCAGCGCGTTGACGGTCGGATCCTCGCCGTAGACGTCGTCGCCCACCGGGGCGTCGAGCATCGATGCGCGCATGGCGGGCGTGGGCCTGGTCACCGTGTCGCTGCGCAGATCCACCCAGTCCACATTCCACCTCGTCGTCGCCGCAAAGAACGCAGCTTCGCGCCAGGGCGTGCGCGTGGCAAGCCTTGGCCGGCGGGCACAAAAAACCCGCGAGGGTCCGCGGGTTGGATGGTGGGTCGTCCGGGACTCGAACCCGGGACCAATAGATTAAAAGTCTACTGCTCTACCAACTGAGCTAACGACCCATCGAGGCGAACGGTCGATTTTATGGGCTGGTACGCGATGGCACAAGCAAACCGGCGGTTCGCCTGCGCTTGGGTGCGGCCGTAGGTGTCAGGCGTAGCGGGTCGGATCGGCAAGCCCGGCGTTACGGAAGCCCTCTGCACGCAGGCGGCAGGCATCGCAGTGGCCGCAGGCGCGGCCTTGCGGATCGGCCTGATAGCAGCTGACCGTCTGCGCGAAGTCCACGCCCAGGCGCCCGCCCTCGCGGGCGATGTCGGCCTTGCTCATGTGCATCAGCGGCGCATGGATGCGCAAGGACGCGCCTTCGACGGCGGCCTTGGTGGCGACGTTCGCCAGGCGCTCGAAGGCCTCTATGAAGGCAGGCCGGCAATCGGGATAACCGGAATAGTCCACCGCGTTGACGCCGCAGAAGATGTCGCTGGCGCCGAGCACCTCGGCCCAGCCCAGCGCGATCGACAGCATGATGGTGTTGCGCGCGGGCACGTAGGTGACAGGGATGCCCTCGCCGCTGTCGGCCGAATCGGTCGGCACGTCGATGTCGGCGGTGAGCGCCGAACCGCCGATGCTGCGCAGGTCCACCTGCACGGTCTTGTGCTCGGCCGCGCCGAGCGAGCGGGCAACGCGCCCGGCCGCTTCCAGTTCGGACCCGTGGCGCTGGCCATAGGCGACGCTGAGCGAGTGCACGGTGAAGCCCTGCTCGCGCGCGATGGCGAGAGTGACGGCCGAATCCATGCCGCCGGAAACGAGCACGACAGCCTTGCGTGGGTTGGGATGGGACATGAAACGGTTCCTTGCATGCGGCCGGTCGCCGGCCGGAAGGCGCACGCGGCGACACAGGCCACGGCGCGTATGGCGGCTACTTCCGCCTCGAACGTGGGCACGTGCGATGAAGACGCACAGCCCCGCCCATCGGCAGGAGAAGCAATCTCAGTGACCCGGCGCGTCGTTCCAGAGCAGCTTGTGCAGTTGGAGCTGGAAGCGCACGGGCAGGCGGTCCTGGAGGATCCATTCGGCCAGTTCACGGGGCTGCACCGCGCCGTGTACCGGCGAGAACAGCACCATGCAGCGCCGCTCCAGCGCGTGCTCGGCGACCACGCCGCGCGCCCATTCGTAGTCGGCACGGCTGGCAATGACGATCTTCACCTGGTCGTGCTGCAACAAGTGATCGAGATTGGCCCACAGGTTGCGCCCGCATTCGCCCGAACCGGGCGCCTTCAGGTCCATCACCTTGCGCACGCGCGGATCGACGGCGGACACGTCCAGCGCGCCGGAGGTTTCCAGCGATACCTCGTAGCCGGCGTCGCACAGCCGGCGCAGCAGGATCAGGCAGCGCTTCTGCGCCAACGGCTCACCGCCGGTCACGCAGACGTGGCGCGCGCCGTGCCGTGCCACCTCGGCGAGGATATCGTCGATGTCGTGCCACTGGCCGCCGTGGAAGGAGTACTCGGTGTCGCACCAGACGCAGCGCAGCGGGCAGCCGGTCAGGCGCACGAACACGGTGGGCCAGCCGATCGCGTCGGCTTCGCCCTGGATCGAATGGAAGATCTCGGTGATGCGCAGGCGCTCGGCCGGCGCCGGCACGACGGGCGCCATGCCCGCGTCGGTACTGCTCACGACCGCCTCAGCGGATCGCCGATTGCAGCTGCAGTCGGCGCAGGCGTTCCTGCGCCAGGCTGGCGGCGCGGGAACTGGGGTATTTGCTGGTGACCGATTGCAGCGTGGCCTTGCCGGCATCGGTCTGCTTGAGCTCGAGCTGGCTGTAGCCGACCTTGAGCAGCGCGTCGGGCGCCTTCTCGCTCTGCGGGAACTGCGAGAGCAGCCGCTGGAAGGCCTCCAACGCCACCGGGTAGTTCATGGTCACGTAGTACGACTCGCCCAGCCAGTACCAGGCGTTGGGCGTGAGGCTGTTGTTCGGGTACTGCTGGATGAAGCCACGGAAGCCGCGCGAGGCCTGGGCGTAGTCGCCCGCACGCAACGCCTTGAAGGCGGCGTCGTAGGCGGCCTGCGAGGCGGCATCGGGAGCCGTGGCAGGTGCGCTGCTGCCCGCGCCGGCGGGCGCGGCGGCGGTGGAAGGCGCCGCATTGCCCGGCGCCGGCGCACTGGCGGCCGAACCAGAGGAAGCCGGAGCGCCAGGGCCCGCGGCGGGAGTATTCGTGCCGGCGCCCTTGCCCTCGAGGCGGCCCAGCCGCGAATCGAGGTCGATGTACTGCGCCTTGCTCTTGTCTTGCATGTCCTGCAGCTGATGCTGCAGTTCCTCGACCTGGCCCTGCAACTGCTGCACCTGCGCCTGCAGCTGCTGCACCTGGTTGACCATGCCGGTGCCGCCCTGGTTCTGCGCCTGGGCCTGCTGCTCGAGCCGCGACACGCGGTCGGCGAGGCTGAGGCGGGAGTCCTGTGCCAGGACCGGGACGGCAAAAAGCATGGCGGACGCGATCGCGCCCGCCATGCCGAGCCTGGCCTTGAACTGCTTAGCCAGTGCGGTCTTCATTACTTCGCCGTGTAGACGATCTCGACGCGGCGGTTCTTGCTCCAGCAATCCTCGTTGTGCTCACGGCACACCGGCTTTTCCTTGCCGTAGGAGATCACTTCGAGCTGGCTGGCCTGGCCGCCGTTCGCCTGCAGGGCATCGGACACGGCATTGCCGCGGCGCTCGCCCAGACCCAGGTTGTACTCGCGGGTGCCGCGCTCGTCGGTGTTGCCTTCCAGACGGATGTGCGATTCCGGACGGTCCTGCAGGTACTTGGCGTGGCACGCCATGATCTGCTGGAACTCCGGCTTGATCTCGGTCTTGTCGAAATCGAAGTACACGACGCGCTGACGCAGGCAAGCGTCGGTATCCAGGTCGGCCGGGGTGTACTTGTTGTTGGTCTGCGCCGGCTGGGTGACCGGAGCCTGCTCCGGCTGGGGCTGCGGCTTGACTTCCTGCTTCTTGGAGCAAGCGGCCGCGCCAACGCAGAGCAGGGCGACCAGGGCGACGCGAGCGGTCTTATTCATGGGTGATGTTCCTTCAAAACGGGTTTGAGTTCCGACAGTCAATGACGATTGCGGTTTCGGGGTGTTGGTCGCCGGTGGTCCGGCTTGTTGTGTGACGCTTGGTACTGCTGCGGGCCAGGCGCCCAAGGCCCCTGACGACCGATTGGCCAACGCCTTTGGAGGCGCCCGCCAGAAGCGAAATGACGCCGAAGCGTCGTTTCGGCCCATTCCATGGGCGTTCCGCCGGGCACGTTGGCGCCCAGCGGAAAATAAAACTCAACGCTGCCGGTATGGGCCCCAGGCCGGTTCGCGTACGTCGCCGTCGGACAGCACGAGACGTTGACGGACCTGGCCATCGGCCGAAACGGCATACAGCACGCCGCGGCGTCCTTCCGTGGCCGCGTACAACAGCATGCTGGCGTTCGGTGCGAAGCTCGGGGAGTCGTCAATCGGGCCGGGCGAGATGAAACGCACCTGCCCACCCAGACTGCGATCCATAATGGCAATACGATACACGTTCCCGTTGCCCTGCACCATCGCGATCTGCTTGCCGTCGTAGCTGACGTCGGCGTTGGCGTTGTTCTGGCCCTGGAAGCTGATGCGGGTGGGCGAGCCGCCGGTGGCGGGCATCTGGTAGATCTGCGGCCGGCCGGAACGGTCGGAGGTGAAGTAGATGCTCTGGCCGTCCGGCGCCCAGGTCGGCTCGGTGTCGATCGACAGGCTGTTGGTCAGGCGCGTCTCGCGGCGGCTGGCCATGTCGATCACGTAGACCTCCGGGTTGCCCACGAAGGAGAGCGACACCGCCAGCTTGCCGCCGTCCGGCGACCAGGCCGGCGCGCCGTTGATGCCCTTCTTGTGCGCGGCGATCAGCTGGCGCGAGCCGGTGGTGATGTCCTGGATGTAGACCTGCGAGTTGCCGCTCTCGAAGGAGACATAGGCGATCTTCTTGCCGTCCGGCGACCAGGCCGGCGACAACAGCGACTCGCGCGAGCGAGCCACCACCTGCGGGTTGTAGCCGTCAGAATCGGCCACGATCAGCGAGTAGGTGGTGTTGTTGCCCAGGCCGACGGCGGTGACGTAGGCGATGCGGGTCCAGAACGCGCCGCGCACGCCAGTGATCTTCTGGTAGATCGCGTCGGCGATCTGGTGGGCCACGCCACGCAGGTCGCCCGCCGGAGCGGTATAGGACTGCGCCAGCAGGTTCTGCTGCTTGTTGACGTCCCACAGCTCGTACTCGACCTTGAGCAGGCCGCCGCCGGCGTCGCTGATGCGCCCGACGGTGATGTAGTCCTGCTTGAGCAACCGCCAGGTGGCGAACTTGATGTCCGCGCCGCGCGAGGGCGACTCGACGATCTCGCTCTTGGCCAGCGCGCGGAACTTGCCCGAGCGGTTGAAATCGTTGCGGATCACGTCGGCCACGTCGGTGGGCAGCGGCGCGCCTGCTTGCGCGAACGGCACCACGACGATCGGCGTGGCGGTCTTCAGGCCGCCGACGATGTCGACGTTCAGTGACTGCGCACCCGCCGGTGCGGCGGCAAGAAGGGCCACCAGGCACACGGCGGCCAGGGACAAGAGCGATTTCAGTTTGCGCATGAATGACTCACTGCGGCCGGAAGGTAAGCGTGATTTCGCGCTGGAAAACGCTCTCGAAGCCCTTGTAGGGCAAGGTTTTGGTGCGCAGCACGGCATTCTCGATGGAGCGCTTGCCAGCGTCGTCGTAAGGACAGCTCGAATCGACCTTGGCGCTCATCACGTCGCCGCCGGGCAGCTGCACGATGTGCACGACGCACGGAACATCCGGCATGTTATCCGGACGTAACCAGTTGGGCGTGACCGCATTCTGAATGGCCGCTGCATACTGGTCGGAGAGCGAGCTGTTTTGGGCGTTGTTGCCGGTCTGACGCTGTGCCGCGTTGGGAAGGTCGGCCTGGCCGTTGTCCTGCGCGTTCTTCAGGTCCTCCATCTGCTGCTTGGCCTGCTTGGCCTTGTTTTCCAGCTTCTGGCGGGCCGCCGCAGCGGCGTCCAGCTTGGCGAACATCTCGTCGAGCTGCTTTTTCTGCTCTTCCTTCTTCTTGGCCGCCTGCGCGTCCAGCTCGGCCTGGCGCTGGCGCTGCTTTTCTTCCTGCTCCTTCTTGGCGTCCTCGGCCTTCTGCAGGGCATCTGCAACGACCTTTTCCTGGTCGACCACGTCCGGATGTTCCGGCGGCGGCGGCAGCGTCTTGATCTGCGGGGGCGGCGTCTGCACCTGTGGCGGCGGCACGCTGGGCGGGGGCGGCGTGGTCGGCTCGCGCTTGGCGTTCTTGACCGGCTTGGGCGGCGGCGCGCCGGTGGGGCCGATCAGCGTGGCCTCGATGACCGGGCCTTGCAGCTGGAGCGGCTTGGCGCAGGTGATCGGGTTCCAGCTCGCCGGCAGGTGCAGCGCGCTGAACAGGCTTTCGTAGAACGAGCACGGCACGATCGCCAGCGCGAGGAAGCCGACGATGCCCAGGTGCAGTACGGCGGAAAGGATGACCGCCGCGGAAGTGCCCTTATTTTCGCGCATCGCCCGCGCCCGCGCCCTGCGGCTGGCTCATCAGGCCGACCTTGCTGACGCCGGCCTGCTGCAGATCGGCCAGCACCTGGTAGACGCCTTCGTACTTGCCCTCGCGGTCACCGGCCACCAGCACGCTGATGTCCGGATTGGCCTTGACGAAGGCGCCGACCTTGGCCTGCAGGGTGGCGACGTCGACCGGCTCCTTCTTGGCCCCTTCCAGGGTCAGGAACAGGCTGCCGTCGGCGCCGACCGAGACGATCACCGGGTTCTTCTTGTCGGCCAGCGACTTGGCGTTGGCCTGCGGCAGGTTGACGTCGACGTTGGCGTTCAACATCGGCGCGGTGACCATGAAGATGATCAGCAGCACGAGCATCACGTCGATGTACGGCACGACGTTGATCTCGGACTTGAGCTTCATGCGCTTGTGGCGCGCGGCGTTTCGCATGGCCATGGCGTCGCCCCGTCAGACCGTTTCTTCGGTCTGGATCTGCCGCTGCAGCACGGAGGAGAACTCCTCCTGGAACACCTCGTAGCGCGAAGCCACGCGCTCGACCTTGTTGGCGTATCGGTTGTACGCCCAAACCGCCGGGATAGCGGCGAACAGGCCCATGGCGGTGGCGATCAGCGCCTCGGAGATGTGCGGGGCGACCACCGCGATGGTCACGTCCTTGACCTCGCCCAGGCCCTGGAAGGCGCCCATGATGCCCCACACGGTACCGAACAGGCCCACGTAGGGGCTGATCGAGCCGACGTTGGCGAGGAATTCCAGGTTGCGCTCGAGCAGGCCGATCTCGCGCGTGCCGGCCACCCGCATGGCCCGCTCGGTGCCTTCCATCACGATGCGCATGTCGTGCGTCTTGCGCTGGCGCTGGCGCGCGAACTCGCGAAAGCCCGATTCGAAGATGGTCTCCAGGCCGCCGTTGTCGGCATGGCGCCCACTGACCTCGCGAAACAGGCCCGCCAGGTCGCCGCCCGACCAGAAGCGCTCCTCGAACGCCTCGGCGTTTTCCGTCGCCGCCTTCATCTGCGAGTACTTGCGGATGATGATGACCCACGACAGGAAGGAGAACACCAGCAAGAGCAGCATCACCAGCTGCACGGGCAGGCTGGCCTCGGCAACCAGCTTGAAAATGTTCAATCCACCGTTCATGGCTTGGGGGTTCTCCGCATGCTCAGGTCTTAGAGGGGTCGAGGCCGGGGATGAGGTCGGCCGGGATCGGTGCCGGGCGCATGCGGCGGAGGTCCACACAGGCGACTCGCACCTGGGCGCGGACCAGCTCCGTGCCGTCCGCCCGGCCGATCGCTTGACCGAACAGGATACTGGCTGCGCGCCATTCTTGGATGGCGACCGTCACCGACAGTTCATCATCCAGCAGGGCCGGACGCAGGAAATCGAGCTCCATCGAGCGGACCATGAAGGCCAGGCCGGTGGCCTCCTTGAAGGCCAGCTGGTCCACGCCCTGGGCCCGTAGCCACTCGCTGCGGGCGCGCTCGAAAAAGCGCAGGTAGCTGGCGTGGTAGACCACGCCGCCGGCATCGGTGTCTTCCCAGTAGACGCGAACGGGCCAGGTGAAGGGGGCTGTGGACATGTCGGATCCGTGTAGTGAATTTGCTCGCGAGGGCGCCCGCCTCTGGCACGGCCCCGTGGGAACGGAGGAAGGGACGCCGACAGCCGCCGACCCTTTCCCCGCGGGGGACGTTGCCTGCCGTGCGGATGGGCGAGCCGTGCCTCAGCCTTCCACGCCGTCACCGAACATGTCGCCGACCATCGCCTGCCGCGGCGGCGGGTTGCGTCCCAGGTGCCGCCAGGCTTTGGCGCTGGCCATGCGTCCGCGCGCGGTGCGGACCAGGAACCCCTGCTGGATCAGGTAGGGCTCGACCACGTCCTCCAGCGTACCGCGGTCCTCCGACAGCGCGGCAGCCAGGGATTCCACCCCCACCGGACCGCCGTCGAAGTTCTCGATGATCGTGGCGAGCATGCGCCGGTCCAGTTCATCGAAGCCTTCGGCATCCACTTTCAGCATGTCCATCGCCGCCTGCGCCGCCTCGCGGGTGATCCTGCCGCCGGCGCGCACCTCGGCGTAGTCGCGCACGCGGCGCAGCAGGCGGTTGGCGATGCGCGGGGTGCCGCGCGAGCGGTGGGCGATCTCGGCCGCGCCCTCGGCCTCGCACTCGATGCCCAGGATGCGCGCAGAGCGACGCACGATGGCGGTGAGCTCGCCGGGCGAATAGAACTCCAGCCGCTGCACGATGCCGAAGCGGTCGCGCAGGGGCGCCGTAAGCAGGCCAGCGCGCGTGGTCGCGCCGATCAGCGTGAAGGGCGGCAGGTCCAGCTTGATCGAGCGTGCGGCCGGACCCTCGCCGATCATGATGTCGATCTGGAAGTCCTCCAGCGCCGGATAGAGCACCTCCTCCACCACCGGCGAAAGGCGATGGATCTCGTCCACGAACAACACATCGTTCTTCTCGAGGTTCGTCAGCAGCGCAGCCAGATCGCCAGCGCGCTCCAGCACGGGCCCGGAAGTCGAACGGATGTTGACGCCCAGTTCGTTGGCGATCACGTGGGAAAGCGTGGTCTTGCCCAGGCCCGGTGGCCCGAAGATCAGCACGTGGTCCAGCGCGCCGCCACGCCGCCTGGCCGCCTCGATGTAGATCGACAGCTGCTCGCGCACCGCCTGCTGACCCAGGTAGTCGTCCAAGCGCTTCGGGCGGATGGACGCCTCCAGCGCCTCGTCGTCGAGCTGGGCGGCGGGAGTGATGATGCGCGCTTCAGTCATGCGGGGATTATGGCAGCACGGCGCGCTGCTTTTGCCCTCTCCCCCGGCGCGGGCCATGGGAGAGGGGCCTAGATCTCGACCTGCGCGCCCAGTTCGATCAGCCGATTGCCGGGAATCTGGAAGAACGCGGTGGCCGGCAGCGCATTGCGCGCAAGGAAGGCGAACAGCTTGTCCCGCCACGGCGCCATCCCGGGGCGGCGCACGTCGGCGACGATGGTCTCGCGCGAGAGGAAGAAGGTGGTGTCCATCAGGTCGAAGCTGAGCCCGGCGCGGCTGCAAAGCGACAGCGCCTGCGGGATGTTCGGGTCCTCGGCGAAACCGAAGCGCAGTTCCAGCCCATAGAACTGACCTTCCATGGGCGTGATCTCGATGCGCTCGTCCGCCTCGGCTACCGGCGTTTCCAGGATCTGCACGGTCAACATCACGTTGCGCTCGTGCAGTACCTTGTTGTGCTTGAGGTTGTGCAGCAGCGCGTGCGGCACTGCGTGCTGGTTGGCGGTGAGGAACACCGCCGTGCCGGGCACGCGCAGCGGCGGGTGCTCGGCCATATTGGCGATGAATGGCGCCAGCGCCAGACCGCCCTGCTTGATCTCGCGCACCACCAGTTCACGGCCGCGCCGCCAGGTGGTCATGATGGCGAACAGGAACAGCCCGAGCACCAGCGGGAACCAGCCGCCATCGGGGATCTTCAGCGTATTGGCGCCGAAGAAGGCCAAGTCCACGCACAGCAGCGCAAGCGCCAGCGGGATCACCGCCGCCAGGCTCCACTTCCACATGCGCCAGGCCACCAGCATCACCAGCAAGGTGTCGATCGCCATCGTGCCGGTCACCGCGATGCCGTAGGCGCCGCCCAGCGCCTTGGAGGAACCGAAGCCGACCACGGTGAGGATCACCATCACCATCAGCGCCCGGTTCACCCAGGGCAGGAAGATGTGCCCGATCGCCTCGCGCGAGGTGTGCACCACCTGCATGCGCGGCACGAAGCCGAGCTGGATCGCCTGGCGCGTCACCGAGAACGCGCCGGAGATCACCGCCTGCGAGGCGATCACCGCCGCCGCCGTGGCCAGCGCGATCATCGGATAGCCGGCCCAGTCCGGCACCGCGTGGAAGAACGGATTGGCCGCGGCCTTGGGCTCGTGCAGCAACAGCGCGCCCTGGCCGTAGTAGTTGAGCAGCAGCGCCGGCAGCACGAAGCCGAACCAGGCCGCACGGATCGGGAAGCGCCCGAAATGGCCCATGTCGGTGTACAGCGCCTCGGCACCGGTCACGCACAGCACCACCGCGCCCAGCGCGACGAAGGAGATGGTGCCGTGGGAGGCGAAGAAACGCACCGCGTACCATGGCGACAGCGCCTTGAGCACGTCCGGCGACTGGACGATGTTCCACAGGCCCACCGCCGCCAATGCCACGAACCACAGCGCCATCACCGGCCCGAACAGCGCGCCAACCTTGGCCGTACCGTGCCGCTGCAGCCAGAACAGGAACAGCAGCACCAGCACCGCCAGCGGCACCACCCAGCGCTGCAGCGCCGGCGCCATCACTTCCAGGCCCTCGACGGCCGACAGCACCGAGATCGATGGCGTGATCACGCCGTCACCGAAGAACAGCGCCGCTCCGAGCAGCGCCATCAGCATCACCACGCGGCGCGCCGCGGGCGAGCCACCGACCGCGCGCTGGGCCAGCGTCATCAGCGCCATGATGCCGCCCTCGCCGCGGTTGTCGGCGCGCATCACCAGACTGACGTACTTGATCGCCACCACCGTGATCAGCGCCCAGGTGACCAGCGAGAGCACGCCCAGCACCGTGTTTTCGGACGGATGCAGGCCGTATTCCGGACGGAACACCTCGCCCAGGGTGTACAGCGGGCTGGTGCCGATGTCGCCGAACACCACGCCGATGGCGCCCAGGATCAGCGCACTCCTGGCGCCGTGCAGCTGCTCGGCGCCGGCGCGCTCGTCGTTACGGGATGTATCGTTCATGCTCTTCGCTTCAGGCACCCAGCGCGGCGCGCAGGGCCTTGCGGATGATCGCCTCGGCGTCGTCGCCCTCGGCCGTGACCTTCTGCACCAGCCGCGCCACCTCGGCGGGCTTGTAGCCGAGCTGCTGCAGGGCCACGGCGGCTTCGCCGGCCGGGTCCAGCGGCGCGCCGCCGTTCCGGCCGGAGGCGCCCGGCAGAACCACGCCCAGGCCCTCCACGCGGTCCCGCAGTTCGACCACGATGCGCTCGGCGGTCTTCTTGCCGATGCCCGGGATCTTGGTCAGCGCCACGACGTCCCCCGCCTGCACCAGCCGGGCGAAATCGTTCGTCGACACCCCCGAGAGCACCGCCAGCGCGATCTTGGCGCCGATGCCGGAGACCTTCTGCAGGTTGCGGAACAGCGCCCGCTCGGCCTCGTGCAGGAAGCCGTACAGCGCGACGCTGTCCTCCTTCACCGCATGGTGGGTGAGCAGGGTGACTTCCTTGCCCGTGGGCGGCAGGTCGTAGATGGTGGACATCGGCGCCTCCAGCTCGTAGCCGACGCCGCCCACGTCCACCAGCAGCCAGGGCGGCTGCTTGGAGACCAGGATGCCGCGCAGTCGTCCGATCATCGCCGTCTCCAGGCCGTGCGGGGAATGCCCACGCGCGCGAGGCTCGCGCGCGTGTGCGCATGGGTTACCGCGATCGCCAGCGCGTCGGCCGCGTCGGGCTGCAGCGGCCCCTTGAGGCCGAGCAGCACGCCGATCATGTGCTGCACCTGGCTTTTGTCGCCGCGGCCGCTTCCGACCACGGCCTGCTTGATTTCGGTGGGCGCGTATTCATGCACTGCAAGGCCCCGGGCCGCCACCGCGCAGATCGCCGCGCCACGCGCCTGGCCGAGCTTCAGCGCCGAATCGGGGTTGCGCGCCATGAACACCCGCTCGATGCCGCATTCGGCCGGCCGGTGGCTTTCGACGATCGCCGCCAGCTCGTCAAAGATGCGTTTCAGGCGCAGCGGGAAGGTGTCCTCGCCCGCCACCGCCACTGCCCCGTGGCACACGTGGGTGAGCTTGCCCGCCGCGTCGACGTCGATGATCCCGAAGCCGGTGCGCTGGCTGCCGGGGTCGATGCCAAGGATGCGGGTGATGGACGCAGGGCGGGAAAAGGCAGACGGGGATCCTGCGAGATCCGCGTGCTTCCCGTTCCCTGCGCCCTGCTCCCAGTCAGCCTTGCTAGCCATCGCTCGGCAACAGGGCGTTGTGGTAGACCTCGCTCACGTCGTCCAGCGCGTCGAGGCGCTCGAGCAGGTCGGTGAGGGGCTCGAGCACGTCCTCCGGCACCGCGACGCGGTTGTTCGCGCGCATGCCCACGCCCGCGTGCAGCGCGACCAGGCCGGCATCGGCCAGCGCCTGCTGCACCGCTTCGAAGTTTTCCGGCGCGCAGACCACCGTGCTCTCGCCATGCTCGTTGACCACGTCGTCGGCGCCCGCTTCCAGCGCCGCTTCCAGCACCTTCTCCTCGGCCGCCTCGTCGCCGCCGGTGGCGAAGGTGAGCTCGCCGCAACGGGTGAACTGGAAGGCCACCGAACCGGAAGTGCCCAGGTTGCCGCCGTGCTTGGTCAACGCATGGCGCACGTCGGCCACGGTGCGGGTGGGGTTGTCGGTGAAGCACTCGATGATCATGGCCACGCCGCCGGGGCCGTAGCCCTCGTAGCGCAGTTCCTCGCCGCCACCCTCGGCACCGGAGCCGCGCTTGATCGCGCGTTCGATGGTGTCCTTGGTCATGTTGGCCGACAGCGCCTTGTCCACCGCCGCCCGCAGGCGCGGGTTGGCGGCCGGATCGGCCACGCCGGCACGGGTGGCGACGGTGATTTCGCGGATCAGCTTGGTGAACACCTTGGCGCGCTTGGCGTCCTCGGCGTTCTTGCGGCCTTCGATGGACGGGCCTCTACCCATGGCGGGAAAACCTGAACAATGGACAAGCGGGCGATTTTACCCCAACCCGGCGTGGCCCCGACAAACGCCCGAACGACTCAGCCGTCGGCCCGCTCGAAACGGCCCTCGCGCAGGAAATGCGCCACCTGGCGCGCCGCCTCGGCCGACAGCAGCAGGCCCGTGTGGCTGGTCTCGATCACGCAGTGGTCGGCGAGGCCAGGCAGCTGCGTCTCGGCCACCGCCACGGTGCCGTCGTGCGCACCCTCCATGTGCGCCAGCATGGCGCCCAGGCCGATCGGCACGCGGCCGGCGATCATGCCCACCTCGCGCTCGCCCTCCCATCGTTCCAGGCCGTGCTCGAGCAACTCGCGGCTGTGGCCCAGCAACGCCTCGCCGCCCTGCCCGAAGCCGGCGAACCCGCGCGCCGCGGCGCTGCCCTTGAGCGGCGAGCCGAGGCAGACGATGCGCCCGGGCGGCAGTCCGGCGGCTTCCCGGCAGGCCTGCAGCGCGAGCAGGCCGCCCAGGCTGTGGCCGACCAGGTGCACCGGCCCGGATCCGTAGCGCTGCATATGCGCATGCAGGCGCTCGACGATGCGCTCCTGCGTCGCCACCACGCTCATGTAGTCGAAACGGTCGACCGCGAAGCCCGCTTCGGCCATCCGCTTGTGCAGCAGGGCCAGTGCGAAGCCGCGCATCCACAGGCCGTGCAGCAGGATGATCTGGTCGGGCATGAATTCGCAGCCGGTCGTAGGGTTGGCTTCAGCCCGCCATGGGGACTCGCGCCAGGGCCGCAAGGTGGATCCGAGCTTACCCTACGCCACCGGCGTCAGCCGGCCACCTTGACGTGGAGTTCCTTCAGCTGCGCCTCGGCCACCGGCGAGGGAGCGTCGGTCATCAGGTCCTGCGCGCTGGTGGTCTTGGGGAAGGCGATCACGTCGCGGATCGATTCGGTGCCGGCCATCAGCGCGGCGATGCGGTCGATGCCGAAGGCCAGGCCGCCGTGCGGCGGCGCGCCGAACTTGAGCGCCTTGAGCAGGAAGCCGAACTTGGCCTGCGCCTCCTCCGCGCCGATGCCGAGCAGCTCGAACACCGCGCTCTGCATCTCCGGCCGGTGGATGCGGATCGATCCGCCGCCGATCTCGTTGCCGTTCAGGACCATGTCGTAGCCGCGGCTGACCGCGGTGGCGGCGTTGGCCTTCAGATCGGCAATGTCGTCGACCTTGGACGCGGTAAAAGGATGATGCAGGGCGACGTAACGCTGCTCCTGCTCGTCGTACTCGAACATCGGGAAGTCGGTGACCCACAGCGGCTTCCAGCCGGTCTCGACCAAGCCGCGGTCCTTGCCGACCTTCAGGCGCAGCGCGCCCATGAAGTCCGACACGGTCTTCCACTTGCCGGCGCCGACGAACACGATGTCGCCGGTCTGCGCGCCGACGGCGGCCAGCACCCCCTCCAGCGCCGCGTCGTCCAGGAACTTGGCCACGGGCGAGCTCAGGCCCTCGCGGCCCTTGGCGCGATCCTCGACCTTGATCCAGGCGAGGCCCTTCGCGCCGTACTTGGCGACGTACTCGGTCAGGCCGTCGATGTCCTTGCGCGAGAACGACGAGCCGCCCGGCACGCGCAACGCGGCCACGCGGCCGGCCGGATCGTTGGCCGGTTCGGCGAACACCTTGAACTCCACGCCCTTGAGCGCGTCGGCCACGTCAACGAGCTCCAGCGCAATGCGCAGGTCCGGCTTGTCCGAACCGAAGCGGCGCATGGCCTCGGCGTAGGTCATGCGCGGGAACGTGGCGTCCAGCTCGACGTCCACCACTTCCTTGAACACGTGGCGGATCATCGCCTCGACGAAGTCCTGCACGTCCTGCTCTTCGACGAAGGCGAACTCCAGGTCGAGCTGGGTGAATTCCGGCTGGCGGTCGGCGCGCAGGTCCTCGTCGCGGAAGCAGCGGGCGATCTGGTAGTAGCGGTCGAAGCCGGCCATCATCAGGATCTGCTTGAACAGCTGCGGCGACTGCGGCAGCGCGTAGAACTGGCCCGCATGCACGCGGCTGGGCACCAGATAGTCGCGCGCGCCCTCGGGCGTGGCCTTGGTCAGGATCGGCGTCTCGATGTCCTGGAAGCCGCGCGCGTCGAGGTAGCGGCGCAGCGCCTGCACCAGTTTGATGCGCCGGCGCATCATCGCCTGCATCTCCGGCCGGCGCAGGTCGAGGTAGCGGTAGGTCATCCGCAGGTCCTCGTTGGGGTTCTCGTGCAGCGCGAACGGCAGGTCCTTGGCCGCGTTGAGCACCTCGACCGTGTCGGCCAGCAGCTCCACCGTGCCGGTCTTGAGCTTGTCGTTGACCGACAGGCGTTTGCGGATCGTGCCGGTGACCTTCAGGCAGTACTCGTTGCCGACCTCGCCCGCCACCGCGAAGGCGCCGGCGTTCTCGCGCTCGACCACCACCTGGGCAAGCCCCTCGTGATCGCGCAGGTCGACGAAGGCGACGTGGCTCTGCAGGCGGATCGTGTTGACCCAACCGCACAGGGTGACGGTCTGGCCGACCAGCGACTCGTCGATGAGGCCGCAGTAGTGCGTGCGCATAGGAAGGGAAACTCCGGGGGCTCGATGCAGATGGACGTGCGAACGTGCGATTTTAGCATCGGCCGCAGCCATCGATGCGCCCCTCGCCATGTCCCTTAGGCTTCATCGGCCACCCCGACGCGGCCGCTGTCCGCGTGCGGCCGCGGCCTGCGCTCAGGACGAGCGGCTCCGGGAAAAACCGTTCACGCCGAGCAAGCGACGCGAGCTGGGAGCCTAAGCGCCGCGCGTTCAGTCCCCGCTGGCGGCGGAGGGCTTGCTCTCGGCAGCCGGCGCGGGAGCCGGGGCCGGAGCCGGGGAAGCGGCCTTGGCCTCGCCGTCGCCGGCCAGGTTGCGCTTCTTGTCGCCGTCCTTCTTGAAGTCGGTTTCGTACCAGCCGCTGCCGGCGAGGCGGAACGAGGGCGCACTCACTTTGCGTTGCACGCGCGGCGCCTCGCAAGCGGGACAGCTGGAAGGATCGGGATCGGAAAGTTTCTGCAGGCGGTCGAAACGGTGTCCGCACTGGACGCATTCGAACTCGTAGATGGGCATGGCTCGTACAACTCCGGACAGGACGCCCCACAAAACGGCTTGGCGCATTATCGAGTCGCCCGTCGCAATTTCAACGGCGCGTTTCCATCGCACACGCCTTGGCAGCGGCCAGCCGCGCGGAGTAGCCTGCCGCGACCCAACGCAAGGCCACACGGCATCCCGCCTGGACCATAGCCCGTCGGCCCGATCGCCCCCTCGCATTACAGGAGTTTTCCGTGAAGCAATCCCGCGCCCTTCCCCGCCTTGCACTCATTCCCGCTGCGGTGCTGCTCGCCTGTTCCGCCGCCCACGCCCAGGACAGCGCTCCGGCGGCGAAGAAGGCCAAGAACCTGGGCACCGTGATCGTCACCGGCACGCGCGCGGACAACCGCACCGAGAGCAGTTCGCTCACGCCGGTGGACGTGGTCTCGGCCAACCTGCTCAAGCAGACCGGCACCTCCGAACTCTCCACCGCGCTGGCGCGGGTGATCCCCTCGCTCACCTTCCCGCGCCCGTCCGCCGCGGACACCGCCGACTCGCAGCGCCCCGCGCAATTGCGCGGCCTCTCGCCAGACCAGGTGCTGGTGCTGGTCGACGGCAAGCGCTGGCACCCGGGCGCGATCATCCTGACCAACGGCGTGCTGGGCCGCGGCTCGCAGGCGGTGGACCTCAACACCATCCCGATCGACGCGATCGACCACATCGAGGTGCTGCGCGACGGTGCCTCGGCGCAGTACGGTTCCGATGCCATCGCCGGCGTGATCAACATCGTGCTCAAGAAGGGCGCGCAAGGCGGCGACGTGTCGCTTTCCGGCGGCCGGTACTCCGCCGGCGACGGCCGCCAGTGGCAGGGCACCGCCAACGCCGGCGTGCCGCTGGGCGAGAACGGCTGGGCGCGTTTCACCGTGCAGGACGGCCACCAGGACTACACCAACCACGCCGGTCCCAACCGCACGCGGCCGCAGGAGGGCGTCACCCAGCGCTACGGTGACCCGGCGGTGACCGACCACAACCTGATGCTCAACGCGCAGTACGACCTCTCGCCCGCGGCGCAGCTCTATGCCTTCGGCCACTTCGGGCGGCGCCGGACCGTCTCGCCGGCGTTCTTCCGCAACCTGTCCAACGCCAACTCGGTGCCCGCGCTCTATCCCAATGGCTACCTGCCGTTGGAGAACGCCGACTCCACCGACCGCTCGCTGGTGGCGGGCATCCGCGGCAAGACGACCGGCGGCTGGCGCTGGGACGTCTCGGGCAACTACGGCGGCAACCGCGTCTCCTATGCCACCTCCAACTCACTCAACCGCGCCTATCTCAACGACTTCGGCACCACGCCCACGCGCTTCCACGACGGCATCCTGGATGCCGCGCAGCAGTCGCTGGACGTGGATGTCGCCAAGGATCTGTCGGTTGGCTGGCTGCCCAACGACGTGACGCTCGCCTTCGGGGCCGAGTACCTGCGCCAGAGCTACCAGATCCGCGCCGGAGACCTGCCCTCGTACTACACCGGCAACTCCGGCCGCTCCGGCGGCGCGCAGGGCTTCGGTGGCTACCAGCCGGCCAACGCGGGCTCGCATGCCCGCCACGACGTGGCCGAGTACGTGAGCCTGGAGACCAACCTCACCGACCGCCTGGGCACCTCGCTCGCGGTGCGCCACGAGGACTATTCGGACTTCGGCACCACCACCTCCGGCGCCCTGGCCGGCCGCTTCGACTTCACCGACAGCTTCGCCCTGCGCGGCAGCGCCTCGACCGGCTTCCGCGCGCCGTCGCTGGCGCAGCAGTTCTACTCATACACGTCATCGCTGTACTTCGGCGCCGGCAATTCGCTGGGCCTGCCGGCCGGGATCTACAACACCGGCCTGGTGTCCTCGACCAGCCCGATCGCGGTGCTGCTGGGCGGCGAGCCGCTCAAGCCCGAGAAGTCGCGCAACCTGACCTTCGGCGCGGTGTGGAGTCCGGCGCAAGGGCTGGACCTGAGCGCCGACGTCTACCAGATCAGGATCCGCGACCGCATCACGCTGTCGAGCACCATCTCCACCACCTCGCCCGCGGTGCGCGACTACCTGGCCGCCAACGGCATCGCCAACACCAACTTCAGCGGCATCTCCTACTTCACCAACGCGGTGGACACGCGCACCCGCGGCATCGACCTGGTGGCCAGCTACCTGTTCGACGTCGGCGACGGCGCCACGCTGCACAGCACGGTCAGCTACAACTACAACCAGAACAGGGTGACCGACGTGCGACCCAACCCGGCCGTGCTCGATGCCCTGGGCGTGAGCTTCAGGCGCATCGACCGGCGCGACCAGTACGGCCTGCTGGCCGACACCACGCCGCGCAACAAGCTGATCTTCAACTGGCTCTACACCAACGGCGCCTGGAGCCTGGACAGCACGCTGACGCGCTACGGCAGCTTCACCTCGTACAACTCGACCAACGCGGCGCTGGACCAGAGGTTCGATCCCAAGTGGGTGTTCGACCTGGCGCTCAACTACACGCTGGACCGCTGGGCCTTCACCCTGGGCGCCGACAACCTGTTCGGCGCCTACCCCAACCGCGTGATCCCCGCCAACGACAACAACGGCACCCTGCCCTACACGGTGTTCTCGCCGTTCGGCTTCAACGGCACGTACGTGTACGGCAAGGTGCGCTACAGCTGGTAAGTTCCCAGCCCGGCTCCCGGCGGGGTGGGGCTGGGACTTTCGCTCAAGCGGGGACGTTCAAGGAACCCCGGCGTCATTTCCGCGAACCCGGCCCCACCCCTGCCCTCTCTCCGCAGGGGAGGGCCGGGTATCAGACGGCCTTGAAGGCGAGGCGCCCGCCTTCGGCATCCACGTGGATGGTGGTGCCGGGCGTGAAGCGGCCCTCCAGGATCTCCCTGGCCAGCGGGTTCTCCAGCTGCTGCTGGATGGCGCGCTTGAGCGGCCGCGCGCCGTACACCGGATCGAAGCCCACATTACCCAGCAGCGCCAGCGCGTTGTCGCCCACGTCGAGCTTCAGATCGCGCTCGGCCAGCCGTTTCTCCAGGTAGGCCAGCTGGATCTTAGCGATGGCACGGATCTGGTCCTTCTCCAGCGGCCGGAACACCACCAGCTCGTCCAGGCGGTTGATGAACTCCGGGCGGAAGTGCGCCTGCACCACGCCCATCACCGCCGCCTTCATCTTGGTGTACTGCTCCTCCGCGTCGCCGCCGGAGTCGGCAGCGTCCTGGATCATCTGCGAGCCCAGGTTCGAGGTCATCGCGATGACCGTGTTGCGGAAGTCCACCGTGCGGCCCTGGCCGTCGGTGAGGCGCCCGTCGTCGAGCACCTGCAGCAGGATGTTGAACACGTCCGGATGCGCCTTCTCCACCTCGTCCAGCAGGATCACGGCGTAGGGCCGGCGGCGCACTGCCTCGGTGAGGTAGCCGCCTTCCTCGTAGCCGACGTAGCCCGGGGGCGCGCCGATCAGGCGGGCGACGGAGTGCTTCTCCATGAATTCGCTCATGTCGATGCGCACCATCGCCTCCTGGGTGTCGAACAGGAATTCGGCGAGCGCCTTGCACAGCTCGGTCTTGCCCACGCCGGTGGGGCCCAGGAACAGGAACGAGCCGTACGGGCGGTTCGGATCTGACAGGCCCGCGCGGGCGCGGCGGATCGCATCGGACACGGCGCGCACAGCCTCGTCCTGGCCGACCACGCGCTTGTGCAGCGCCGCCTCCATGTGCAGCAGCTTCTCGCGCTCGCCTTCGAGCATCTTGGACACGGGGATGCCGGTCCAGCGCGAGACGACCTCGGCGATCTCCTCGTCGGTGACGCGGTCCTGCACCAGCTTGAATTCCTGCTTCTCGGCGGCCTGCGCGGCGGCGAGCTGTTTCTCCAGTTCCGGCAGGCGGCCGTACTGGATCTCGCTCATCTTCGCGTAATCCTGGCGGCGCTGGGCGGTCTCCAGCTCCAGGCGCGCGGCCTCGATCTGCTCCTTGATCTTGGTGGCGCCCTGCAGCGTGGCCTTCTCCGATTTCCACACCTCGTTCAAGTCGGAGAACTCGCGCTCGAGCTTCTCGATGTCGCTCTCCAGGTCGGCCAAGCGCTTCCTGGAGGCCTCGTCGGTCTCCTTCTTGAGCATCTCGCGCTGGATCTTCAGCTGCGTGAGGCGGCGCTCCAGGCGGTCCAGCTCCTCCGGCTTGGAGTCGATCTCCATGCGTATGCGGCTGGCTGCCTCGTCCATCAGGTCGATCGCCTTGTCGGGAAGCTGGCGGTCGGTGATGTAGCGGTTGGAAAGCGTGGCCGCGGCCACGATCGCCGGGTCGGTGATCTCCACGCCGTGGTGCACGGCATAGCGCTCCTTCAGGCCACGCAGGATCGCGATGGTGTCTTCCACGCTCGGCTCGCCGACGAACACCTTCTGGAAGCGGCGCTCCAGCGCGGCATCCTTCTCGATGTACTTGCGGTACTCGTCCAGCGTGGTGGCGCCGATGCAGTGCAGCTCGCCGCGCGCCAGCGCGGGCTTCAACATGTTGCCCGCATCCATCGCGCCCTCGGCCTTGCCGGCGCCGACCATGGTGTGCAGCTCGTCGATGAACAGGATCACCCGGCCCTCCTGCTTGGCCAGGTCGTTGAGCACGGCCTTCAGGCGCTCCTCGAACTCGCCGCGGAACTTGGCGCCGGCGATCAGCGCGCCCATGTCCAACGCGAGCACGCGGCGGTCGCGCAGGCCCTCGGGCACCTCGCCCTTGACGATGCGCTGCGCCAGGCCCTCGACGATCGCGGTCTTGCCCACGCCGGGCTCGCCGATCAGTACCGGATTGTTCTTGGTGCGCCGCTGCAGCACCTGGATCGTCCGGCGGATCTCCTCGTCGCGGCCGATGACGGGATCGAGCTTGCCGCTCTCGGCGCGAGAGGTCAGATCGATGCAGAACTTCTCCAGCGCCTGGCGCTGGTCCTCGGCGTTCTCGCTCTGCACCTTCTCGCCGCCGCGGACCTTGTCGATCGCAGCCTCGAGGTTCGTCTTGGTGGCGCCGGCGGCCTTCAGCGCCGCGCCGACTTCGCCCTTGTCCTCCAGCGCCGCCAGCACGAACAGTTCGCTGGCGATGAACTGGTCGCCGCGCTGCTGCGCGAGCTTGTCGGTGAGGTTGAGCAGGCGGGTCAGGTCGTTGCCGACGCTGATGTTGCCTTCCTGCCCGCGCACCTGCGGCAGGCGGCCCAGGATCTCGCCGACACGCTCGCGCAGCACCGGCACGTTGACGTGCGCCTGGGTCAGTAGCGGTGCGGTCGACCCGCCCTGCTGGTCGAGCAGCGCCGCCATCACATGCGCCGGTTCCAGGATGTTGTTGTCGCGGCCCACGGCCAGCGACTGTGCGTCCGCGAGCGCCTGCTGGAAGCGCGAGGTGAGTTTGTCCATCCGCATGACGTGGATTCCTCGGAAAATCGGGCGGCCCCGCCGCAATGCGCAGGAGATGAGGGCGTCTCAGTGCCCTTCAAGACGGCGGGCCCATCTGGTCGGCGCACGCGGGCGACCCGTATCATTTTCCGCTCGGCCTGCAGGGACGCCTCGTGACGAAACCTTCCGGATCGCGTGTATGAGCCGCCTGGCCTGGGCCACGTTCAACACGCTGCAATTGCTGTTCACTCTGCTCTGGACCGCCGGCTGGATCTGCCTGGCGCTGCTGGTGCGCGTCGTTACCGGCGGGCGCCGCTGGCCGCTGCGGATGGCCTCGCGCTGCTGGTCGCCGGGGCTGCTGCACGGCGCCGGCGCCCGACTGGAAGTGCACGGGCTGGAGCGGGTCGACTGGTCGCGCCCTCACGTGTTCGTGGCCAACCACCAGTCCATGATCGACATCTGTGCGCTGTTCCGCGCGCTGCCGGTACCGGTGCGCTTCGTGCTCAAGCAGGAACTGGCGAAGGTGCCGTTCGTGGGCTGGTACGCCCAGGCGATGGGCATGGTGTTCATCGAGCGTGCCAGCGCGCGCAGCTCGGCGCGGCGGCTGCATGCGGCCGTCGAAGTCGTGCGCGCCGGCGCCAGCGTGTGTGCCTTTCCCGAAGGCACGCGCAGCCGCGACGGCTGCGTGGGCGCGTTCAAGGGCGGCGCTTTCCAACTGGCGATCGAGGCCGGAGTGAGCGTGGTGCCGGTCGCAATCGAGGGCAGCGGCGAAGTGCTGCCGGCGGCAGGTTTCCGCGTGCGGCCGGGAACCATCGTGTTGCGGATGGGCGATCCGCTGCCCACGCAAGGCCTCGCACCGCATGACCGCAATGCGCTGGCCGGGCAGGCCCGCGCGAGGGTGGTCGCGCTACTGGAAGGCGCCGCTCAGTAGCGCAGCAGCGCGTGCAGCGGCCTGTCGTCCCGCCAGTGCGAGCGTCCCCGCAGTGCCGGCAGCTCGATCACCACGCCCGCGCCGACCAGCTCCACGCCGAGGCGGTCGAGCAGCGCCTGCGCCGCGGCCAGCGTGCCGCCGGTGGCCAGCACGTCGTCGACCAGCAGCGCGCGCTCGCCTGGCTGCAGCGCATCGGCGCGCACTTCCAGCCGGTCCTGGCCGTACTCGAGCGCGTAGTCCACGCCCACCACCGGCGGCGGCAACTTGCCCGGCTTGCGCAGCGGCACGAAGCCGGCGTTGAGCTTCTGCGCCAGCGCGGCGCCGAAGATGAAGCCGCGCGACTCGATCCCGCACACCACGCGCACGCCTTCGTCCAGCCAGGGTTCGGCCAGCGCATCGATGCAGCGCGCGAACGCGCCGGCGTCGGCGAGCAGCGGCGTGACGTCGCGGAAGACCACGCCCGGCCGGGGGAAGTCCGGCACGGCGCGGATCAGCGCTGCAAGGTCTTCCACCATCGAACTCCGGTCCCCTACCTTTTCCGGCGCATCGTGCCGAGCAGGATGCCAACCAGCGCGAGCGCCAGGCCAAGCCAGTCGCCACCGCCGGTCGGGCGCTTGAACAGCAGCACGTCCAGCACGAAGGCCAGCGCCGGCTGCAACAGCAGCAACAGGCCCACCAGCGAGGCCGGCAGCAGCGGCATCGCGCCCACCATCAGCAGCCAGGCCAGCACCTGGCCGAAGAAGCCCAACGCCAGCAGCGCGCTCCAGCTGCGCGCCGTCGCCAGCGCGAACGCGTCGCCTTCGGCCAGCCCCCACGACAGCAGCAGTAGCGCGCTTAGCAGACTCATCAGCCCGAGGAACTGCGCCGCTGGCAGCGCCGTATGCCCCGACAGCGCGCGCCGGAAGCTCAGCAGGTAGACCGTATAGGCCAGGCCGCTGGCCAGCCCCAGCCACACGCCGAGCCGGTGCCGCGCATCGAACAACGACCAGTGCGCACCGACCAGCAGCCACAGCCCTGCCAGCGCCACCGCGATGCCCGGCAGGAAC
The DNA here is from genome assembly GCF_035943815.1 of Frateuria sp. Taxonomy (GTDB): domain Bacteria; phylum Pseudomonadota; class Gammaproteobacteria; order Xanthomonadales; family Rhodanobacteraceae; genus Frateuria_A. Next base: position 10,868 of record NZ_DASZBU010000003.1, on the reverse strand, counting down.
CAGCGCCCCAGCCGTTCGCGGTAGATCCACCAGCCAACCAGTGCCATCAGGAACACCTGGAGGTTGGTCAGCAGCGTGGCCACGCCCGGCCCCACCCAGAGGATCGACCGGTGCCAGAAGATCAGATCCAGCGAAAAGCCCGACGCCGGCAGCAGCGCGAGCGCCATGTCGCGCCAATGGACGCGCACCCAGCCCCGTGTGAGCGCCACCCAGCCCAGCAACATCGCGCCGCCGAACAGCATGCGGTAGAACGCCGACACGGTCGGCGCGACCTGCGCCAGCACCACGAAGATGCTGGTGGTGGAAAGCAACATCGCGCCCAGTGCCATGCGGCCAACCGCCGCCGACGGCGCCAGCGGCGTCGCGACCGTGGAAACGGATCGGTTCACGGCGAGCCGGTGGCCAGTTGCGCGTCGCCGTCCCAGTCACCGAGCGCCGCACGGGCCTCGGCCAGTTGCGCCTCTACCCCGCGCACCACCGCCTCGGCGGCGCCCGCGGAGGATTCGGGCACCATCACTGCGACGTAGTCGATCGCCGGCAGCTGGCCTACCGCGCCGGTCAGGTATTCGCCTGCGATGAACGCAGGAATCTCCTCGCGCTCCAGCGCATCCTTGACCAGGTGGGCGTCGATCAGGCTTTCGGCTCGGTAGGCGATGCGCATGCGGCCACGCTACTGCGCCCCTCGGGGAGCGGCAAGCCCTGGCGCAGGAAGCGCTAAACCTCACCACCCAAAGCGGAGTCGACCAGGGACATGTGCAACTCAGGGTAAACTCTCCGGTTTCCACCCAAGCCTGCCCGAGCCGCACCGATGTCCAGCGAAACCTCCGCCGCCGAAACCGCCCCGGGTACTGCAGAGAACGTGCAGCGGGACTTCGTGCGCCAGATCATCCGCGAGGACCTGGCCTCCGGCAAGCACCACGCCATCCGCACGCGCTTCCCGCCCGAGCCCAACGGCTACCTGCATATCGGCCACGCCAAGGCGATCTGCCTGAACTTCGGCATCGCGCGCGAGTTCGGCGGCTGGTGCAACCTGCGCCTGGACGATACCAACCCGGGCAAGGAAGACCCCGAGTTCGTCGCGGGCATCAAGGACGACGTGCGCTGGCTGGGCTACGACTGGCACGAGCTGCGCCATGCCTCGGACTACTTCGACGTGTTCTACCGCGCCGCGCTCAAGCTGATCGAGGACGGCAAGGCGTACGTAGACGATTTGTCCGCCGATGAGGTGCGCGAATACCGTGGCACGCTGACCGAGCCGGGGCGCAATTCGCCCTATCGCGATCGCCCGATCGAAGAGAACCTCGATCTCTTCAAGCGCATGCGCGCCGGCGAGTTCCCCGACGGCAGCCGCACCCTGCGCGCCAAGATCGACATGGCCGCGGGCAACATCAACCTGCGCGACCCGGCGCTCTACCGCATCCGCAAGGTGGCCCACCAGAACACCGGCGACGCCTGGCCGATCTACCCGATGTACGACTTCGCGCATGCGCTGTCCGATGCGATGGAAGGCATCACCCACTCGCTGTGCACGCTGGAGTTCGAGGACCACCGGCCGTTGTACGACTGGTGCGTGGACAACGTCGACCTGGCCGCGCACCCGGCGCTGTGGCAGTCCGTGGTGGACGCCGGCCTCGAGGCCAAGCCGGCCAAGCCGCGCCAGATCGAGTTCTCGCGCTTGAACCTCTCCTACTGCATCACCAGCAAGCGCAAGCTCGCACAGCTTGTGAACGAGGGCCTGGTCGACGGCTGGGACGACCCGCGCATGAACACCCTGCGCGGCCTGCGCCGGCGCGGCTTCACTCCGGCCGGCCTGCGCCTGCTGATCGAGCGGTTGGGGATCAGCAAGCAGAACAGCGTGATCGACTACGCCATCCTCGAGAACTGCGTGCGCGAGGACCTGGACGCCGCCGCGCCGCGGCGCATGGCCGTGCTCGACCCGCTCAAGCTCACCATCACCAACCTGCCCGGCGACCATGAGGAAAGCCTCACCTTCTCGAACCATCCGAAGGACGAGAGCTTCGGGACGCGCGAGGTGCCCTTCGCGAGCACGGTGTGGATCGAGCGCGAGGACTTCGCCGAGGTCCCGCCCAAGGGCTTCAAGCGCCTGGTGCCGGGCGGCGAGGTGCGTCTGCGCGGCGTGGGCATCGTCAAGTGCGAGGAAGTGGTCAAGGACGACGCCGGCGACATACTCGAACTGCGCTGCACGCTCGATCCGGAGTCCCGCGCAGGCCTGCCGGGCGCCGACCGCAAGGTCAAAGGCACCATCCACTGGGTCAGCGCGCGCCACGCGGTGGCCGCCGAGGTGCGCATCTACGACCGGCTGTTCAACGTAGCGGCGCCCGACGACGAGAGCGACGGCAAGAGCTGGATCGAGCACATCAATCCGGATGCCAAGCGTGTCGGGCGCGGCTGGCTGGAGCCAGCGGCGGCGCAGGCCGAGCCGGAGCAGCGCTTCCAGTTCGAGCGGCTGGGCTATTTCGTCGCCGACCGCCTCGACCACCGGCCGGACGCGCCGGTGTTCAACCGCACGGTGACGCTGCGCGACACCTGGGCCAAGCAGGCCGGCGCCTGAGCATGCTGCTGCCGCTCCAGCTTCATCTCACGCTGCCACCATGGGTCGGCGAGCTGGCCGACACCGGCCGCCGTTACCTCAGCGACGAAGACCGCGTGGGGCTCGCGATCGAGCTCTCGCGCCAGAACGTGGCGCGCAGCCATGGCGGGCCGTTCGGAGCGGCGGTGTTCCATGAGGACGGCCGGCTGGTGTCGGCCGGCATCAACCGCGTGGTGCCACAGACCTGCTCGGTCGCGCACGCCGAGACGATGGCCTACATGCTCGCGCAGCAGCGCCTGGCGAGCTTCCGCCTCAACGCCGGCGACAACGGCCGCTTCATCCTGGCCACCAGCGCGCAGCCCTGCTGCCAGTGCTTCGGCGCCACGGTGTGGGCGGGCATCGACGAGTTGCTGATCGGCGCGCGCGGCGAGGACGTCGAATCGCTCACCACCTTCGACGAAGGCCCGTTGCCCGTGGACTGGATCGCCCAGCTCGAACGCCGCGGCATCGCCGTACGGCGCGACATCCTGCGCGAGCAAGCGCGCACGGTGCTAGCCGAGTACGGCAAGACTGGAGCGCACTATTGAGCCGACTGCGCGCCGCCTTGCCGTTGCTGTTGCTGGTGATCGCCGGCGTGGTGCTGTTCGCTTCGGGCGCGCTGGACCGGCTCAACCCCGAGCAGCTCATCGCACACCAGAAAGAACTGCAGCAGCAGATCGCGGACAACCCCTGGCTCAGCCGGCTGGCCTACATCGGCCTGCTTACGCTGGCGATGGCGACCGGCATTCCCGGCACCGTCATCATCATCTTCGCCGGTGGCTTTGCCTTCGGAGTAGTCGAGGGCACGACCTGGTCCTCGATCGGCCTGACCCTGGGCTCGCTAATCCTCTACCTCGCCAGCCGCTATGCCTTCGGTGCCGGCAGCCGGCACCCGCCGCCGCTGGCGGCGAAGCTGCACCACGGCTTCGAGCGCCACCCGATCAGTTACACCTTGTTCCTGCGCTTCGTGCCGGTGGCGCCATTCGGTTTGATCACCGTCTGCCTGGCCTGGCTGCGCTGCCCGCTGTGGCTGTTCGTCGGCGCCACCTGGCTGGGCGGTACGGTGGCGCTGGTGTTCGAGACATCGATCGGCGCCGGGCTGGGCCGGGCGCTCACCCAGAGCGACCGCATCGGCCTGGGCCTGTTCATGCACCGGGAAGTGCTGCTGCCGCTGGGTGCGATCGCCCTGCTCGCGTTGGTGCCGCTGCTGATCGGCCACTTCACCCGCCATCGTCGCCAGGCGCAGGGCGATTGAAGGACGGCCGGGGCAGGCGCCTGGCCTCGTCCACGAGCTGCGTGATCGGCCTGCGGGTGCGAGACGCCTGGCTTTCCGGCGCACTCAACCGCCGGCAACTTCGACCGCAAGCAGCAACGACGATGACTCACTCTTCCATCACCGGCTCGCAGCGCACCTCGCAGCGGACCGAATGGGCGAGGAAGCACTCGGCATGGGCGTCGTGGTGGAGCTGCTCGATCTGTTCGCGGCTGGGCAGCCGGTCGCCGGAGAAGTCCACTTGAGGCCGTAGCAGCACCTCGCGCATGACGATGCGGTTGCGCTCGTCGCGCCCCATGGTGCCGGCCGCCGCGTCGCGGTAGCTGTCCACACGCCAGCCGTCGCGGGCGGCCAGGCTCAAGAACCACAGCATGTGGCAACTGGCCAGCGCGGCGACGAAGGCCTCCTCCGGGTCCACCGCCGCCGGATCGGACATCGGCACCGCCACCACGCCGGGCGAGGAGGACATCGGGATCTGCAGGCCGCCATCGAAGCGCGCGCTGTGCAGGCGGCTGTATCGGTTGTCGAGGAAGGCCTGGTCGCCGCGCGTCCAGCGCAGTTCAGCGGTGTGCTTGCCCATGGGTGTCTCCGGCGGTCGGTGCGGGTGGCGCCATGCTATCGGCCCGGCGTTCAAGCCGCGGGCCAGCGGGCGAAAAGGGAGCCGGGGCGCCTTGGAACAGACGTCCGGCAGGGGCTCCGTCTGCGGCCGTCCCGATGGCTGCCTCAGAGTTTGCGGCGGAAGTACAACCAGGCTCCCAGGGTGAGTATCAGCGCCGGCAACAGGTTGGCCGGCAGCGGCGGCACCCCGTAGATGGTGGCGAAGTTCACCAAGGCCTTCTGCAGGAAGTACCAGCCGATCGCCAGCAGGATGCCCACGAAGATCCGCTTGCCCAGCCCGCCCGAGCGCAGCGCGCCGAAGGCGAACGGCATCGCGCACAACACCAGCACCAGCGTATTGAGGGGGTAGAGCACGCGGCCCCAGAAGGTCACCGCGTAGATACCCGGGTTCTGCCCGTTGCGGGTGAGATAGGTCATGTTGCGGTGCAGGTCGCGCATCGGCAGGTATTGCGGCTGGATGACCGATTGCTCGAGCACGCGCGGATTGAGGCGTGAATCCCACGGCTCGCTGGCCACCGAGCTGCTGTGCGTGCCGGCGGCGTCCAGCGTGGTGGTGCGCACGCCTTCGAGGGTCCAGCGGCGGCCGTCGTTCTGCGCGCTATGCGCCCAGTCGAAGCGGCTGACCTGGCCATCGGGCGTCAGCGTGAAGACGCGCACGTCCGCCAGCTGCACCACGTTGTGCCCCTCGACCTGCTTGATCAGCGTGGCCTTGGCATTGATCACCCGGTCGCCGTCGCGCGCCCACAGGCCCGTGCTGCCGGATAGCCCCAGGTTGTTCGCCTTCATGCGCAGTTGCATGGCCTGCGCCTGCTGGTCGCCCCACGGCGCGGCGGTCTCGCCCAGGATGGTCACGCCCACCGTCAGCACTGCCACCACACCGGCGGCCGAGGCCGCGATGCGCAGCCGCGACATGCCCGCCGCGCGCAGCGCGGTCAGCTCGCCGCTGGCGCCCAGCGCGCCCAGGCCCATCAGGCCACCGATCACCGCGGCGAAGATGAACATCTCGTACAGGCGCCGCGGCACGGTCACCAGCACGTAGCTGATCGCATTGAGGGTGGTGAATCCGTTGCGCCCGACCAGGCCCAGCTGGCGCAGGAGCTGGGTCACCGCGTCGAAGCCGGTGAGTACCAGCCACACCGTGAGCAGCGAGCCCAGCACCGCCATGCCGACCAGGCGGTCGACGCGCTTGATCGAGAGCTGCATCAGGCCACCGCCCCGCGCGGGCCGCGCGGCTTGCGCGGGGCGTACTGCTTCCAGAACAGCCAGGCCGCCAGCGCCAGCGCCAGCAGGTGCACGATGAGCAGCGGCAGCGAGTTGGCCCAGTGGCCCTTGCCGATCTGCGCGCGGCCGAGCGCCAGCAGCAGGTAGTAGAGATAGAAGCCGAGCAGGGCCAGCAGCACCCGCCCGTAACGGGGCTCACGCGGGCTCTGGCGCGACAACGGCAGGGCCAGCATCAGCAATACGAAGGCCATCGGCGGCGCATGCACGCGCCAGGCGAATTCGGCGCGCGCGTCGGGCGAGGCGGAGGTGGCCAGCGCCCAGCTGCCTTGCGAGTGGGCCGGGTCCTCCTCGTCGTCGGCCTTCACCTCGGACAAGGCCACGTCGTTGCGCGCGTACTGCATGCGCCACCAGTCGTCGCGGCCGAGCGGGATCTTGTATTGCCAGCCGTTGCGCAATGCCATGAAGCGGCTCTGGCCGCTGCTCTCCTGATAGAGCTGGCCGCCTGCGGCGGTGACCAGCTTGATCTGGCGGGTGCCATCCTTGTCCACGCTTTCGCTCGCCACGAAGGTCTTGCCCAGCACGCTGCCGTCGCGGCTCAGCGACTCGACGAAGATGATGCCGCCCTTGCCGGGCAGTTCGGTGAAGCGTCCGGCGTCCAGGCCTGCGGCGATCACCGAGCGGTTGGCCGCGGCCACCAGCGCGTCGGAGGTGCGCACCGCCCACGGTCCCAGCCACAGCGAAACCAGCGCCGTCACCAGCACGATGATGCCGGCCAGGATCGCCACCGGCCGGAGCAGTCCGCGCGGCCCCATGCCGGAGGACGCCAGCACGTGCATCTCGCTTTCGCGGTACATGCGGCCCAGCGCCATCATCGCGCCGAGGAAGCCGGCCAGCGGCAACAGGTTGGTCAACCCGTCCAGCGTGCGCAGACCCAGCACGGGAAATATCACGCTGGCCGGGAAGCTGCCGCCAGCCACCTGCTGGAGGACCTTCGCGAACGTCGTGCCGGTGATGATCGCCAGCAGCACGATCGTGGTGGCGGCGACCGTCTGGGCCAGTTCGCGCAGAAAGTAGCGGTCGAGGATGCTCAGCATGCGATAGGATTGAGGGTCTCGCACCGCAGGCCGGCGCCGAACGCCAAGTCTAGCCGGTCCGCCCTCCTTGTTCGCTTTGCAGGATCCTTTCCGATGACGCTTCAGTTCAGTCTGGTCGCCGCCAGCACCTCGCCAGAAACCGTCGAAACGCCCTGCCTGGTGGTCGGTGTCTACGAGAACGGCCTGCTGACCAGCGCCGCCGCGCGCGTGGACGGGGCCAGCGAGGGTGCGATCAAGCGCCAGGTGGAAAGCGGCGACATCAGCGGCAAGCCCGGCAGCACCGCCGTGCTGTATGCGCCCGCCGGCGTGGCCGCCCGCCGCGTCCTGGTGGTCGGCTTGGGCGCGCAGAAGAGCTTCGACGCTGCGCGCTACCAGAAGGTCCACCTGGAAGCTGCCCGCGCGCTGGGCAAGCTGCCGGTCGACACGGCGGTGTCCTTCCTGGCCGAGCTGGATGTGCCCGGCCGCGACGCCGCCTGGCGCGTGCGGACCGCGGCGCTGGCCGCCGACCATGCCGCCTATCGCTATACGGCTACCTTCAAGCCGCGCGAGAAGGCCGCGCAGCCGGAGCTCCAGTCGGTGGCCTTCGTCGCCGCCGCCGAGGCGCAGCCCGGGCTGGACCAGGCGGTGGCCATCGCCCAAGGCGTGCGCTTCGCCCGCGAGCTGGCCAACCTGCCGCCGAACATCTGCAATCCCGCCTACATCGCCGCAAGCGCCCAGGCTTTTGCCGACGCCAACGAAGGCGTCAGCTGCCGCGTGCTCGACCACGAGGCGATGGAAAAGCTCGGCTTCGGCTCGCTGCTGGCGGTCGGCCGCGGCTCGGTCAACAAGCCGCGCCTGATCGCGCTGGAATACAAGGGCGGCAATGAGGGCGACAAGCCTTACGCTTTCGTCGGCAAGGGCATCACCTTCGACTCCGGAGGCATCAGCCTCAAGCCCGGCGCCGGCATGGAAGAGATGAAGTTCGACATGGGCGGCGCCGCCGGCGTGCTGGGCGCCTTCGTCGCCACGGTGAAGATGGGCCTCAAGCTCAACCTGGTCTGCGTGGTGCCCTCGGCCGAGAACATGCCCGACGGCGACAGCTACCGCCCAAGCGACGTGTTGACCAGCCTCTCGGGCCTGACCATCGAGGTGCTCAATACCGACGCCGAGGGCCGCCTGATCCTGTGCGACGCGCTGACCTGGACCGCGCAGACCTACCAGCCCAAGGCCATCATCGACGCCGCCACGCTGACCGGCGCCTGCGTCATCGCGCTCGGCAAGCACGCCAGCGGCCTGATGAGCAAGCATGACGACCTGGCCGCCGAGTTGCTCGCTGCCGGCGAGGCCACGCTCGACCGCGCATGGCGCCTGCCGCTGTGGGACGACTACCAGGTGCAGCTGGAATCGGGCTTCGCCGACGTGGCCAACATCGGCGGCAAGAGCGCCGGCGCGATCACCGCCGGCTGCTTCCTGTCGCGCTTCACCGAGGGCCAGCGCTGGGCGCATCTGGACATCGCCGGCACCGCCTGGGACGAAGGACGCAAGGGACTGGCCACCGGCCGCCCGGTGCCGCTGCTGGCGCAGTGGCTGATCGACCGCGCCGGCTGACCGCCGAACCGGCGCCGTGCCAGCCACGGCGCCGCACCCCAGCCCAACTGTCGAGTCGACCATGCCCCGCGCCGACTTCTACCTGATCGACAAGCCGCGCTTCCGCGAACAGCCGCTGCTGCTGGTCTGCGAACTGGCGCGGCGCGCGTATGCGGCGCAGCAGCCGACGCTGATCCTCACCCGCGATTTCGAGCAGGCCGAGGCGGTCGACACCCTGTTGTGGGACTTCGACCCGGACGCCTACGTCCCGCACCAGTTGGCCGGCGACGAGGACGACGAGCACACCGCCGTGCTGATCGTGCCGCCCGGCATCGACACGCCCGACCGCCCGCTGGTGATCAACCTGCGCGAGAGCTGCGCCACCGGGCGCTTCGAGCGCGTGCTCGAGGTGGTCGCCGCCGACCCGGCCGAACGCACCGGCTCGCGCGAGCGTTGGCGCGATTATCAGCAACGCGGTTTGCAACTGGCGAAGTACGACATGTAGCGAGGCCCGCGGCGGCGTTATGCTCGCCCCATCTTCGGGCAGGGGCCGGACGATGGATCAGCGGATCGAGAGCCAGGCGATACCGTCGGTGATGGCCGGGCGGGCACGCGGCGGGCGCCTCACGCAGCAGGACGCACTGATTTGCCTGCACGACGCGGCGTCCGATGCGCGGCTGCTGGTGCTGGCCGACGGCATGGGCGGCGATGGGGCCGGCGAGCTGGCCTCCGCGGCCGTCGTCGACACCGCCCGCCGGTTCTGGGACCAGGGCCAATGGCGCGAGCAGCCCGGGCCGCTGTTCCTGGAATCGCTATGCCAGGCGGCCCACGCGGGGTTGCGCCGGCACGGCGAGAGCCTGGTGGGCGCGGAGCCGCATTCGACCGTGGTCGCCCTGCTGATCCGGGGCCGGCGCGCCTGCTGGGCGCACGTGGGCGACAGCCGGCTCTACCGTTTCCAGCACGGACGCTGCCTGGGCCGCACCGAGGACCACAGCCTGGCGCAGCTCAAAGTGGCCCGCGGCGAGCTCGCGCCCGAAGCGATGGGCCTGGATGCCGACCAGCACGTGCTGCTGCGCGGCCTGGGCGGCCCGCAGCCGCCGCAGGTCGAGCACGGCTTCGCGGCGATCCGCCCGGGCCAGTCGTTCGTGCTGTGCAGCGACGGCGTATGGGAACGGCTGTCCACCGCCGAACTGGGACGGCTCACCCGCCGGCGCAACCTGCGCCGCGCGTTGCACGAGGCGCTGGCGCGCGCGCTGGAGCGCGGCGGCGCGGACGGCGACAATGTGTCGTTGATCTTGGTCCGGATAGGCTGGATGACATGGTGGCGCGCCCGTGGCCGGGCGCGAGGGACGTCGATGGCTGGCCGCGCCGCGGCCAAGCCGGACGGAATGAGTGTGGAACAACTATGAGGATATTCGTGCAGAACTTTCGCTACGTGCGTTCCGCGCAAGTCTGCCGTGCGCTGATGCTGGCATCGAGCGTGTTGCTCGCCGGCGGCCTGGGCGGATGCGCCGAGCTGAGGGCGCGCATGGGCGGGCACGCCGCGCCGGCACCGGCGGCGGCACCGGCGCCGGTCTCCGCGGCACTGCCTCCCGCCGCCGAGGTGCCGCCCCCCTCGCTGGCGGCCATCGTCAACCAGCAGCTGCAACTGGGCCACTACGCCGAAGGCGAGCGGCAGCTGCGCCGCTTCCTCGAGGTCAATCCGGACGACCGCGTCGCGCAGGCCCTGCTGCGCCAGCTCACCGTCGATCCGGAGCAGGCGTTGGGCCATGCCTCGCGCCAGTACGTGGTGCAGCCGGGCGATTCCTACAGCACGCTGGCGGCACGTTACCTGGGCGACGGCGGCCGCTTCCTGATCCTTGCGCGCTACAACCGCTCGACCAATCCCTCCGTGCTGCGCGCCGGCCAGAAATTGCGCCTGCCGGCTTCACGCCTGGTCTCGACCGATGCTCCGGAGGGCGCCGCCCAGGAGCAGCGCGCGGCCCCTGCCAGTGCTTCCAGCGAGGCCCGGGCGCGTCGGCTGCAGGACGAAAGCGTGGCGCTGCTGCACAAGGGCCAGCGCACCCAGGCGCTGGAACGGATGGACGAGGCGCTGGATGCCGATCCGGGGCTGCCGTCCGCCGGCGCCGACGCCCAGGCGCTGCGCCAGCAGCTGGTCTCGGTCTACCACCAGCGCGCCATCGTGCTCTATCGCGACCAGCAGCTGGACCAGGCGATCTCGCTGTGGAACCGCGTGCTGGCGATCCAGCCGGACTTCGAGCCGGCCACGGTCTATCGCGCGCGCGCGCTCGAACTCAAGCAGCGGCTCAAACAGTTCTGAACCCGTTCTTGCCGGCATGCGGTCTCCTGGGCGGAGCCAAGGCCGGCTAGTTGTGATCTCTCAGTAGGTTGTTCACCCGGGGCGATCCCGGGATTCTGGAGGTGCGACCCAACCAGCACACCAGGAGCCCCGGATGAACCTGCATAAACATGCCCGTCTTACGCCCCGAGGTCGAGCCCTGCTCGT
>NZ_DASZBU010000002.1:0-35540 GCF_035943815.1 Frateuria sp. | reverse complement strand
GTCCCACCCGATCCCATCCCGAACTCGGAAGTGAAACGCAGCTGCGCCGATGGTAGTGTGGCTTGTCCATGCAAGAGTAGGTCACCGCCAGGGGCTTTATCCTGAAAACCCTCACCGTAACCGGTGGGGGTTTTTTCTTGTCTCCTGCTGGCGCGGGTGGACTTATCCAGTCGCAAAAAATCCCCGCGCCAGCGGCGCTGCCGTGGCGCAGGCTGGGCCCCGGTTGTGGTCCGAGCCTTATGGACTCACGTCCCCCCGCGGCTTCCGTGTTTCGCATGCGGGCCGCGCGTCAGGCGGAGCCCTGTTCGCACATGGAGCTCACCACTCGACGGCAGATGCTTTCCGATCGGGCCTCGATCTTCACCTCGGTCCGGCTAGATTGCCGGTGCGGAGGTGCCCCATGGAGCATGCCGACGCACATTGGCTAGAATGGTCGCTGCCGGCGCTGGCCTGGGTGGGCGGAAGTCTGGATGCCGTCAGCTACCTCGCGCTCGGGCACGTGTTTACCGGGAACATGACCGGCAACACCGTGCTGCTTGCGATGGCGCTTGGTGCCGGCAACTTGGGTCGCGCGTTGCGCTCGTTGCTGGCCGTGCTGGGCTTCGCCGTCGGCGTCGCAACGGGTACGGGTCTGCTGCGCGGGCAGCGAGCTGGCTGGAACGCCAAGGTAAATCGTGTGCTGGTGCTCGAAGCAGTGCTGCTTGGCGCGGCTGCGCTGGCCCTCACCCGGAACGCGCACACGGCCATTCCGGAGCCGCAGGTGCGCGGCATAATCGTCCTGCTCGGCATGGTAATGGGTATGCAGAGCGCAGCGGTGCGCCAGGTGCACCTGGCGGGCGTCTGGACCACTTTCATCACCGGCACGCTGACCCAGTGGATTGCCGGGCTGGTCGAGCACGCGTCGGCGAAAGATCCCCCGGTCTGCCGCGTCCAGGCTGCGGTGTACGCGACCTATGGCTTGGCTGCCCTGGTTACGGCTTGGCTTCAGCAGCGCCGGTCGCCCTGGGCGATCGCGCTGCCGTGGCTGGTGCTGCTGGGCGTGGCCACTTGCGGCGCATGGCGGATGCGCCGCGTCGGCAGGCGCTAGAGCGCGTAACCGAACTGATCGCGGAAGGCCTCGGCGAACTCTTCGTAGCTGAAGCGCTGGTTCTGCGTACCAGGGTGCTCGACCTTCAGTGCGCCCATCAGCGACGCCATGCGCCCGGTCGTCGGCCAGTCGTAGCCCCGCATGATGCCGAAGATCAGGCCTGCGCGGTAGGCGTCGCCGCAGCCGGTCGGATCGATCACCTGGCGCTCGCGCGCCGCTGGAATCTCGATCACCTGCCCGCCGGTGTGGATCAAGGAACCACGCGGGCCCAGTGTGACGATATAGGCCTGCGTGCGGCTGGCGATCTCCTCGGCGCTCCAGCCAGTGCGCTGCTGCAGCAGCTGCGACTCGTAGTCGTTGACGATGACGTAGTTCGCCTTACCGATCATCGAGCGGAATTCGTCGCCGTTGAACAGCGGCATCGCCTGGCCCGGATCGAAGATGAAGGGCACGCCGCGGGCGGCGAAGTCGTCGGTGTGCTGCAGCATCGCCTCGCGGCCGTCCGGCGCCACGATGCCGAATTTGGCATCGGCCACGTCGCCGACGTGGTTGTGGTGCGAGCTGGACATCGCACCCGGATGGAAGGCGGTGATCTGGTTGTTGTCCAGGTCCGTGGTGATGAAGCACTGCGGCGTGAACTGGTCCTCGAACATGCGCACGCCCTCGAGACGGATCCCGCAGCGGACCAGGTGCTCGCGGTAGGGGCCGAAATCCTGTCCGACCGTCGCCATCGGCAGCGGATCGCCGCCCAGCAGCTTCAGGTTGTAGGCGATGTTGCCCGCGCAGCCGCCGAACTCGCGGCGCATCTGCGGCACGAGGAAGGAGACGTTAAGGATGTGGACCTTGTCCGGCAGGATGTGGTTCTTGAACTGGTCCGGGAACACCATGATGGTGTCGTAGGCCAGCGAACCGCAGATGACGGCTGACATGTTGGAAGCAACCCCGATCGGCAAACGCGGACGGCAATCGTCCGGCAAACCGGGCAATCGTAACCCGAGCCTCCGTCCAAGGCGACAGGCAGTTGCATTCCGAAGCAGCGAGTCGACTCAGGAAATGCGCGCATCATCGCGTTCTGCAAGGCTTTCTTAACTTCTTCACGCTTGCGTGGGTGGGGCCCGCTCACTAGACTGACGCGCTTACTTTTTCTCCTGCAGACGGCGTGCCAGGCCTCATGTTCAAGAAGTTCCGCGGCATCTTTTCCAACGACATCTCCATCGACCTCGGCACCGCCAACACGCTGATCTACGTGCGTGGGCAGGGCATCATCCTCAACGAGCCGTCGGTGGTCGCAATTCGCCAGGATCGCGGCCCGGGCGGCCCGCGTGCAGTGGCCGCGGTCGGCGGGGACGCCAAGCGCATGCTCGGCCGCACGCCGGGCAACATCGCTACCGTGCGTCCGATGAAGGACGGCGTCATCGCCGACTTCACCATGACCGAGGCGATGCTGCAGCACTTCATCAAGCAGGTGCACAAGTCGCGCATGCTGCGCCCCAGCCCGCGCGTGCTGGTGTGCGTGCCCTGCGGTTCGACCCAGGTCGAGCGCCGCGCCATCAAGGAGTCGGCCGAAGGCGCCGGCGCCCGCGACGTGTTCCTGATCGAGGAACCGATGGCCGCCGCGATCGGCGCCGGCATCCCGGTGCACGAGGCGCGCGGCGCGATGGTGCTGGACATCGGCGGCGGCACTTCCGAAGTGGCGGTGATCTCGCTCAACGGCATCGTCTATTCGCAGTCCGTGCGTGTGGGCGGCGACCGCTTCGACGAGGCGATCATCAACTACGTGCGCCGCAACCACGGCACGCTGATCGGCGAATCCACCGCCGAGCGCATCAAGATCGAGATCGGCTGCGCCTTTCCGCAGGCCAACGTCAAGGAGATCGAGATCTCCGGGCGCAACCTGGCCGAGGGCGTGCCGCGCATGTTCACGATCAACTCCAACGAGGTGCTGGAGGCGCTGCACGAGCCGCTGTCCGGCATCGTGGCCGCGGTCAAGTCGGCGCTGGAACAGACTCCGCCTGAGCTTTGCTCGGACGTGGCCGAGCGCGGCATCGTGCTCACTGGCGGCGGCGCATTGCTGCGTGACCTGGACCGGCTGATCTCCGAGGAGACCGGCCTGCACGTGCAGGTGGCCGACGACCCGCTTACCTGCGTGGCGCGCGGCGGTGGCAAGGCGCTGGAACTGATCGACCAGCACGGCAGCGATTTCTTCGCGCCGGAATAAGAAGGGGCCTGCACGAAGATCTGCCCGGCGACCGCAGCGGCGTCGGCTGCGAGGGTCAGGCAACGCAGCGCCACTCCCACGACGGATGCAGCATGCAGGTCGAACTGACAGAACGCTATGGTCTGCGGATGACGCACATCCTCGCCGCCGGGGCCATACCGCGCTTGCATCAGCGCGCGCCGGCTGCGGCGTTGGCGCACGGGGGCGTCGATTCGGATGGTGTCGCGATGCCGGCCACGCGCCGGGAAGCGCCGCTTACGCCGGCTGGCCGCGGCGCCGCCGGCGAGGTCAAGCAGGCGTCCGCCGATCATCGCCAGAAGGTTGCCGTGCTGCTTGACGTGGAAACCGGCCCGGACACCATCCTGGCCATAAGCCACCGCGGTCTGTGGCTGCGATCCGCCGAGAGCACTGGTGCCGCCCCGCATGCGTTCGCCAGCTACCCCGCGGCCAGACGGTCTTCATGAACAAGGACGCCTCGCCCCTGTTCGCCGGCTCGACCGGCACGTTGCGGCTGATCGGCTACCTCGCGCTGGCGATGGTGCTGATGGTGCTGGACCATCGCAACGGCTGGATGTGGCGCATCCGCTATGGCGCCGCGGTGGCGGTCGAACCGGTCTACCGGCTGGCCGGCCTGCCGGTGGAGGGCATGCGTACGCTCTCGGTGGCCTTCGCCGACCGCCAGCGGCTGACCGAGCAGAACCAGCGCCTGCGCGAGGACCTGTTGCTGGCCAACGCCAAGCTCAATCGCATGGCCGCGGTGGCCGAGCAGAACGAGCACCTGAAGGAGCTGCTCGATACGCAGCGCAGCCTCGATCTCAACGTGCAACTGGCGCGCGTGGTCGGCGTGGACCTGGGTGCGTACCGCCACCGCCTGTTGATCAACGTGGGCGCGCGCGATGGCGTGAAGCCGGGCCAGCCGGTGATCGATGCGCGGGGCGTGATGGGCCAGGTCATCCAGGCGCTCCCCACCACCTCGGTGGTCATGCTGATCACCGACCCGAACAACGCCCTGCCCGTGACCGTCGAGCGCACCGGCCTGCGCGTGATCGCCTACGGTTCGCGCGAGGGCGACCGCCTGGTGCTGCCCACAATCCCGATGGCTGCCGACGTGCAGGCCGGCGACCGGCTGCTGACGTCCGGCCTGGGGGGGCGCTTTCCGCCGGGCTTCCCGGTCGGCGCGATCACCCGGGTGGCGCCGGCGCCCACCGGCATGTTCCTCGAAGCGCAGGCCCAACCCAGTGCGGACATCAACCGCAGCGAGGATGTGCTGTTGCTGCACGACCAGGCCGAGCCGGCCGGTCCGCCGGAACCGGTGACGCCGATGGGGCCGCCGGCCGACCTGGCGCCTGCGAGTGCGCGCAGCGCGCCGCCGCCGCCGCCGCCGCGCCATTCCACGAGAAGCAGGCCATGAACCGCCAACGCCTCGGCACCTGGTGGTTCATCGGCACGCTGGTGTTCGCGCTGCTCTCGATGCTGGTGCCGCTGCCGGACGTGCTCGCGCCCTTCAAGCCTTACTGGCCGGCGCTGGTGCTGCTGTACTGGTCGCTGGAATCGGGCGACCGCGTGACGCTGGGCCTGGCCTTCGCGATGGGGCTTGCCGCCGACCTGCTCGATGGCGTGCTGCTGGGCGAGCAGGCGCTGCGCCTGACCGCGCTGGTGTTCATCGCGCTGCGCTTCCGCTCGCGCCTGCGCTTCTTTCCGATGTGGCAGCAGACCCTTGCCGTGCTGGCGCTGCTGGTCAACGACCGCATCCTGCTGACCATCGTTCGCGTGTTCGCCGGCGACGCCTTGCCGCCGGCGAGCTGGTGGATCTCGCCGGTCGTCGGCGCGGCGCTGTGGCCGTTCGTGTTCCTGCTGCTGGACGACCTGCGCATGCGCCTGCGCCTGCAATGAGATGAAGAAGCGGCGCACATTGAAGGATCCCCGCGGCGAGGCAGCACTGTTCCAGCGGCGCTCGCTGGTCGGCTTCGCCTTGATCGTGCTGGGCCTGATCGCGCTGTCCGGGCGCTTCTTCTACCTGCAGGTGCAGCGCCACGACGAATTCGTGACCCGCTCGGAGAACAACCGCGTCAAGCCCAAGGTGATCCCGCCAGCGCGCGGCCTGATCTACGACCGCAACGGCGTGCTGCTGGCCGACAACGTACCCGCGTTCCGGCTCGAGGTGGTGCCCGAGCAGGTGCCCGACATGCAGGCGATGCTCAGGCAGATCGGCGCCGTGGTGCCGCTTGACGAGGACGACATCGCCGCGTTCAAGAAGCAGCTCAAGCAGAGCCGCCGCTTCGAGAGCGTGCCGCTCAAGATGCACCTGTCCGAGGACGACATCGCCCGCTTCGCGATCAACCGCTGGCGTTTCCCCGGGGTGGACGTGGTGCCCTACCTCACGCGCCATTACCCGTACGGCGAGTTGTTCGCGCACGTGATCGGCTATGTGGGGCGCATCGACGCGGACGACCTCAAGCGGCTCGATCCCGATCGCTACCAGGGCACCAGCCACGTCGGCCGCAGCGGCATCGAGCGCTCTTACGAGGACGTGCTGCACGGCACGCCCGGCTACGCGCTGGTCGAGGTCAACGCCGACGGGCGCACCCAGCGCGTGTTGGAGACGCACCCGCCGATTCCCGGCAAGAACCTCTATCTGTCGATCGACGTGCGCCTGCAGAAGGCGGCGACCGCGGCCTTCGACGGGCGACCGGGCGCGGCGGTGGCGATCGACCCGCGCAACGGCCAGGTGCTGGCGATGGTCAGCGTGCCCAGCTTCGATCCCAACCTGTTCGTCAACGGCATCGGCAGCGCCGACTACAAGGCGCTCACCACGGCGCCGGACAAGCCGCTGTACAACCGTGCGCTGCGCGGCGTGTACCCGCCCGGCTCCACCGTCAAGCCGTTCCTGGCGCTGGGTGGTCTGGAGTACGGCGTGCGCCGCCCGGAGGATACGGTGCTCTCCACCGGCGAGTTCTGCCTGCCCGGCCAGTCGCGCTGCTACCGCGACGACACCCGCGGCGGCGACGGCGTGGTGAACATGGTGCGCGCGATCGAGAAATCGACCAATACCTATTTCTACAAGCTGGCGCTGGACCTGGGGATAGACCGGCTGAGCAACTGGATGGGCCGCTTCGGCTTCGGCCAGAAGACCGGCATCGACCTCGACGGCGAACAGGTCGGCGTGCTGCCCTCGCGGGAATGGAAGATGGCCAACTCGCGCCAGCCCTGGTTCCCGGGCGAGACCATCATCGCTGGCATCGGCCAGGGTTACTGGGCGGTGACGCCGCTGCAGCTGGGCCACGCCTTGTCGATCATCGCCGGGCAGGGCGTGCCGCGCGCGCCGCGGGTGGTGATGGCCACCCAGGACAACGTCGAGGCGCCGCGCCAGATGCTGACCAATCCCCCGACCGGGCCGTCACTGGTGAGCGACCCGAAGAACCTGGAGGTGATCAAGCAAGGCATGGAGGCGGTGATCACCGGGGGCACCGGCGCCAAGCAGTTCATCGGCTTCCCGCTCGTGGTCGCCGGCAAGAGCGGCACCGCCGAGCGCTTCTCGCGAACTACCTCGGCCTACGATACCAACAAGAACAACGCCTACCTGGCCAGCCGCCATCGCGCCTGGTTCGAGGCCTATACGCCCGCGGACGATCCGAAGATCGCCGCGGTCGCCCTGCTCGAAGCCGGCGCCTGGGGCGCGCAGGACGCCGGGCCGATCGTGCGCAAGGTGTTCGAGGCCTGGCTGGCCACGCAGGGCGGAGCTCCCGCCGCAGCGGCCTCCGCGCAGGCCGGACCGGCGCCGTCGGGCAGCGCGCCGGTGGAAGACCTGCCGGCGCAGGCCGAAAGCGAGGCTATCCCGTGATCGAAGCGCTCATGTCCCGCGCCCGCCGCTTTCTGCGCCGCATCCTGACCCGGCCGCGGATCGACCTGCCGCTGGCCTGCGGCCTGTTCGTGCTCGCCTGCGTCGGCCTGGTCACGCTCTACAGCGCCGGCGGCGGCGACCTCGGGCTGGTCGGCGGCCAGGCCGCACGCTTCGTGCTGGGCGCCGCGCTGCTGCTCCTGATCTCGCGCATCCCGCCCACCGTGCTGCGCAGCTGGACGCCGTGGCTCTACGCCGGCAGCACCATGCTGCTGGTGGTGGTGGCGATCCTGGGCGAGGGGCGCGGAGCGAATCGCTGGCTGGACCTGAAGATCATGCGCTTCCAGCCCTCCGAGCTGCTCAAGCTCACCATGCCGATGATGGTCGCCTGGTACCTGCATCCGCGGCAGTTGCCGCCGAGCTGGAAGGACATGGCGGTGGTCGGTGCGCTGATAGCGGTTCCGGCGGCGCTGATCGCCAAGCAACCGGACCTGGGCACCGCGCTGCTGGTATCGGCGGCCGGCGCGTTCGCGCTGTTCCTCTCCGGTGTCGCGTGGTGGCGCATCGGCCTGCTGCTCGGCGCGGCGGGGGCGATGGTGCCGGTGGGCTGGCACTTCATGCACCAGTACCAGCGCGACCGCGTGCTGACCCTGCTCAACCCCGAGTCCGACCCGCTGGGCAACGGCTGGCACATCATCCAGTCGCAGATTGCGGTGGGCTCCGGCGGCGTCTTCGGCAAGGGCTGGATGCACGGCACGCAGTCGCGGCTGGAGTTCCTGCCCGAGCACACCACCGACTTCATCTTCGCGGTGTTCTCCGAGGAGTTCGGCCTGGTCGGCGTGTGCCTGCTGCTGGCGCTTTACGCCTTCATCATCGGCCGCTGCCTGTGGATCGCGATGGAGGCGCGCGACACCTATTCGCGCCTGCTCGCCGGCGCGATCGGCATGAGTTTCTTCGTCTACGTATTCGTCAACGGCGGCATGATCGCCGGCATGCTACCCGTGGTGGGCGTGCCGCTGCCGTTCGTGAGCTACGGCGGCACCTCGGCGGTGAGCTTGTTGAGCGGTTTCGGCGTGCTGATGTCGATCCACGCCAACCGCAAGATGCATGACTGAGCCGTGCCATGCCGGCGCCTGCGTCCGGCCCTGGATGGCGCGTTTGCGCATGATAGGCTTGGCTGCGATGTCGACCCGCGCAGCGCAACCCATGTCTTTCTTCCGTTTGCGCCTGCAAGGCGCGCTCGCCGCCCTCCTGCTGGTTGCTGCCGCCCCGATGCATGCGCAGCCGGCGACCGTGCACCCGGGGCAGGCGGAGCTGGTGCGCGAGGTGGCGCGCGACACCGGCAAGAGTCCGGCCCGGCTCGATGCGCTGCTCGGGCGCGCGCAGATGCAGCAGTCGATCCTCGACGCGATCGCGCGTCCGGCCGAGGCCAAGCCCTGGAAGGACTACCGGCCGATCTTCATCACGCCCAAGCGCATCGACGAGGGCGTGGCGTTCTACCGCGCGCACCGCGCCTTGCTCGAGCGCATCGCCGACCAGTACGGCGTGGCGCCCGAATACATCGTGGCGATCCTCGGCGTGGAGACCTTCTACGGTCGCAACACCGGCAAGTACAAGGTACTCGATGCGCTGGTCACGCTGGGCCTGTACTACCCGCCGCGGGCGAAGTTCTTCCGCGAGCAGCTCAAGGTGCTGCTGGAGCTGCCGGACAACCACCTGGCCGGACCGCTGGACACGCTCACCGGCTCCTACGCCGGCGCGCAGGGCTGGGGCCAGTTCATGCCCTCGAGCATCCGCGATTATGGCGTGGACGCCGACCACGATGGCCATATCGACCTGGCCAGGTCGCTGCCGGACATCCTGGCCAGCGTCGCCAACTACTTCGCCGGGCACGGCTGGGAACGCGGCGGCCCGGTCGCCGCCAGGGCACAGCCGGATGCCGCGCCGCGTGCGCTGGACGTGGCCGATGCGCAGCCGCGCTGGCCGCTGGAGCAGCTCGAGGCCTGGGGCTATGCGCCGGTGGAACATCTTGACCCGGGCCGGTCGGCGAGCCTGCAGGTGCTCCAGGGCGGCAATGGTCCGGAGTACTGGTTCACTTTCCAGAACTTCTACGTGATCACGCGCTACAACAAGAGCCCGCTCTACGCGCTGGCGGTGCACCAGCTGGCCCAGGCGATCGCCGCCGGGGTGCGCTCGGCCGACGCGCTGCCATGAGCTGGCGCACCGGCGTCCTGCTGCTGTTCGCCCTGGCGCTGGCCGGTTGCGCCGGCTCGCGGCCGCGGCCCTCGCATGGCGCCGGCGCGCACGGCGAGGGCCGGGGCAGCGCCAGCTGGGTCGACGACCTCAGCCGTCCGCAGGGGAGCCGCTATCGCGATGGCAAGGACAGCGTGCCGCCGCCTATCGACGTCAGCCGCATCCCCGAGCCGGTGCCCAAGGTCGAGCCACGCTCGCTGTACGGCAACAAATCGCCCTACACGGTGCTCGGTCAGACCTACCGCGTGCTGCCGAGCGCGCGCGGCTACGACGAGCGCGGCATCGCATCCTTCTACGGCGCCAAGTTCCACGGCTACAAGACCTCCAGCCTGGAGGACTACGACATGTACGCCTTCAGCGCCGCGCACAAGACGCTGCCGCTGCCCAGCTACGCGCGGGTGACCAACCTGGCCAACGGCAAGAGCGTGATCGTGCGCATCAACGACCGCGGGCCGTTCCACGAGAACCGGCTGATCGACCTGTCCTATGCCGCGGCGGTCAAGATCGGCGTTTGGCCCAAGGGCACCGGGCTGGTCGAGGTGCGCGCGATCGATCCGGCACATCCGGACGATGCGGCGTCACCACCGACGGAACTGGCGGCGCCGGCGGCGGTCCCACAGGGCGGTGCTCGTCCGACGATCTGGCTGCAGGTGGGTGCGTTCGCGGACCTGGCCAACGCAGACCGCGTGGCGCAGCAGCTGCGCTCGGCCAAACTGGCGCCGGTGCAGGTGATCGATGCGCAGGTGAACGGCCGCAGCATCCGCCGCGTGCGTGTCGGACCGCTGGAAGATGTCGAGCGCGCCGACCAGGTCACCGCCCAGATCGAGCGGCTCGGCCTTCCCCGGCCACAGGTCGCGGTAGACTGAGCGATGCTTTTTTCGTGCTGGCGCGCGGGGCGCCGGCAACTAGAGATGGATTGATACCGAAGATGAGCTTTTTCCGCCGTACCCTTGCTTCCTTAGCCGCCGCCGCGCTGGTCGCCGGCGCCGCCTTCGCGCAGCAGACGCCGCCGAGGCCCTCGCCCGTGCCGCGGCCGGTCGTGCCCGAGGCGCCGGTGCCTCCGCCGCCGGACGTGGACGGCAAGAGCTGGGTGCTGATGGACTACGCCACCGGCCAGATCCTCGCCAGCAAAGACCCGGAGCTGCAGGTGGAGCCGGCGTCGATCACCAAGATCATGACCGACTACGTGGTCTCGGCCGAGCTCGGCAACGGCAGGATCAAGATGACCGATCCGGTCACCATCAGCGAGCGCGCCTGGCGCGGCGGCGGCGCCAGCACCGACGGTTCCACCAGCTTCCTCAAGCTCAACAGCCAGGTGCCGCTCAAGGACCTGCTCTACGGCATGATCATCCAGTCGGGCAACGACGCGGCGATCGCGCTGGCCGAGCACACCGCCGGCTCCGAGGAGGCGTTCGCCAACCTGATGAATGCCTACGCCAAGCAGCTGGGCATGACCCACAGCCACTTCGAGAACGCCTCGGGCTACCCGATCGCGAACCACTACACCACCGCGCAGGACATCGCGATCCTTTCGCGCGCGCTGATCCATGATTTTCCCGAGGACTACGCGATCTCGGCGATCAAGCAGTTCGAGTGGAACGGCATCAAGCAGGGCAACCGCAACACGCTCCTGTGGCGCGATCCCAGCGTGGACGGCATCAAGACCGGCCACACCGCCGCGGCCGGCTACTGCCTGGCGGCCTCGGCCAAGCAGGGCGATTCGCGCATGATCGCCATCGTGATGGGCGCCAGTTCGGAGAAGGCCCGCGCCGACTCGGCGATGGCGCTGCTCAACTACGGTTTCCGCTTCTATGAGACGCACAAGCTCTATGACGCGGACAAGCCGCTGGCAACGCCGAAGCTGTGGAAGGGCGAGAAGGACACCCTGCCGATCGGCATCACCCATCCGCTGGAGGTGACCGTCAAGCGCGGCCAGTACGACAAGCTCAAGGCGACGATGGACATCCCTGCCACCCTCGTCGCGCCGTTCAAGAAGGGCCAGCAGGTGGGCACGCTGCGCGTGACGCTGGACAACCAGCCGCTGCAGACGGTGCCGCTGGTGGCCCTGGACGAGGCCCCGCAGGGCGGCTTCTTCAAGCGCCTGTGGGATTCGATCCTGCTGTGGTTCCACGGCGGCAAGAAGGATGACGCCGCGGCCACGGCCCCTGCCGCGGACAAGAAGTGATGCACGAGATCGACTTCAGCCAGGCGAAGAAGGAAGGCAAGGGCTTCCAGTTCCCCGGTGAATTCGAGATCACCGCGCTGGGCGACGCCGGCGCGGACCTGCCCAGGCACGTGCCGGCCCTCCTCGAAGGGGTCGGCCTGCACGTATTGCACGAGACGGTCAGCCAGCGCGCCTCGCGGGAAGGCAAGTTCCTCTCGGTGACGGTGAGCTTCCGCTGCGACACGCGCGAGCAGTACGACCAGGCGCACGCGGCGCTGCGCGCCGATCCGGCCATCCGCTACACGCTCTAGGCCCTGCCCCGTCTGCCCATCCTCCGGGACGGGAGAGGGCTACGAAGCCCGTGATCGCTTGCAATCCCGGCCCGCGCGCCTCATTTGCCTTTCATTTCCCCAGGTAGCGCACCGTGCCTCCCGACTCCCGCCCGCTCCTCATCCGCCGCCTCGGCCGCCAGCCCTACCAGCGTACCTGGAAGGCGATGAGCGCCTTCACCGACGCGCGCGGGCCGGACACCCCCGACGAACTGTGGCTGCTGGAGCACGATCCGGTGTTCACCCTGGGCCAGGCCGGCAAGATGGAGCACGTGCTGGCGCCCGGTGACATCCCGCTGATCCCGGTCGACCGCGGCGGCCAGGTGACCTACCACGGCCCCGGCCAGATCGTCGGCTACCCGCTGATCGATCTGCGCCGTACCGGCGTGGGCGTGCGCGAGCTTGTCCACCGCATCGAGCAGGCGTTGATCGACACGCTGGCGCACTGGTCGATCGGCGCCGCTCGCGTGGAGGGCGCGCCGGGCGTCTACGTGGCAGGCGCCAAGGTGGCTGCCCTGGGCCTGCGCGTGCGCCGCGGCTGCAGCTTTCACGGGCTGGCCTTCAACGTGGCCATGGACCTGGAGCCTTTCGGCCGTATCAACCCTTGTGGCTACAAGGGTTTGGCGGTCACGCAAGTGCTAGACTTGGGCGGCCCGTCGCAGTTGGCGCAAGTCGAGGACGTGCTGGTGGATCAGTTCTGCCGCCAGTTCGGCTTCCACGCGGTGCCGGCCGCCCCCGTCCTCCCCGAACTCCCCGCGCGCGCCGCGGTCCAGGTAGTCGCAGATGAGTGAAACGTCCTCCAGGGTGATCCCGATCAGCGTGGTCAACGCCGACGCGGCAGCGGTCGAGAAACAGATCGGCAACGACAAGATCGCCCGCAACCGGGCGGGCTTCGACACCAGCGTGCCGACGTTGCGCAAGCCTTCGTGGATCCGTGTGCGTCTGCCGCAGGGCAACGCCGTGCAGGAACTGAAGGCGCGGCTGCGCGAGAACGCACTGGTGACCGTGTGCGAGGAGGCCAGCTGCCCGAACATCCACGAGTGCTTCTCCAAGGGCACCGCCACCTTCATGATCCTGGGCGAGGTGTGCACGCGCCGCTGTTCGTTCTGCGACGTGGCGCATGGCCGTCCGCAGCCGCCCGACCCGCTGGAGCCGGCGCGCCTGGCGCAGACGATCGCCGACATGCGCCTGAAGTACGTCGTGATCACCTCGGTCGACCGCGACGACCTGCGCGACGGGGGAGCCGAGCATTTCGCCTCGTGCATCCGGGCAACGCGGCACGCCAGCCCCAACATCAAGATCGAGATCCTCACGCCCGATTTCCGCGGCAAGGGCCGCATGGAGCGTGCGCTGGAGGTGCTCAAGGATTTCCCGCCGGACGTGTTCAACCACAACCTGGAAACCGTCCCGCACCTGTACCGCGAGGTGCGCCCGGGCGCCGACTACCAGTGGTCGCTGGACCTGCTCAAGCGCTTCAAGGCGCAGCACCCGGAGGTGCCGACCAAGTCCGGCATCATGCTGGGTCTGGGCGAGACCTACGACCAGGTGATCGAGACCCTGCGCGATCTACGCGCCCATGACGTGGAAATGATCACCATCGGCCAGTACCTGCAGCCCACGCCGCACCATCACCCGGTCGTGCGCTACTGGACTCCCGACGAATTCGACGCGCTGCGCGTGGCCGGTGAGGCGATGGGCTTCCATCACGTCGCCTCCGGCCCGCTCGTGCGTTCCTCCTACCATGCCGACCTGCAAGCCCATGCAGCCGGCGTCACCGCGCTCGCCTGAGACAATCCATGACACTGCGTCCCACGCTCGCCCTGCTGCTCGCCCTCGTCCTGCCTGTCGCCCACGCGCAGGCACCTGCCGTGCAGGGGGACGAGGAGCATGCGGCTTCCAAGCTGCCGCTGAAGGCTTCGCCGACCCAGGCCGATGCCGCGCAGCTGTCCGCGCGCTTCCTCACTCGCTTCCATTACGACGCCAAACCGCTCGACGACGCGATGTCGGCCAAGATCTACAAGGCCTACTTCGACATGCTCGACGGCGAGAAGGTGTTCTTCACGAAGCAGGACATGGCGCGCTTCGAGCCGCTCAGAACGAAGTTCGACGACGCGATCTGGAACAAGGACCTGTCCGGCCCGTTCTCGGTGTTCAACCTCTACGTGCAGCGCGCGATCGACCGCATGACCTATGCGCGCGAGCTCCTGAAGAAGGGCTTCGACTTCACCAAGGACGAGAGCTACGCCTACGACCGCAAGAAGGCCGACTGGCCTGCCGACCAGGCCGCGCTGAACGACCTGTGGCGCAAGCGCACCAAGAACGACTGGCTGCGCCTGAAGCTGGCCGGCAAGAGCGACGATGACATCCGCAAGACGCTGGACAAGCGTTACGCCGGCTACATCGAGCGGGTTCGCCAGCTCGACGGCGAGGATGCGTTCCAGACCTTCATGAACGCCTACGCCGAGACCACCGACCCGCACACCGACTACCTCGGGCCCCGCGCTGCGCAGAACTTCGACATCGCCATGAAGCTCTCGCTGGAGGGCATCGGCGCCGTGTTGCAGGCGCACGACGAGTACACCCAGATCCGCGAGATCGTGCCCGGTGGCCCGGCCGACAAGTCCGGCAAGATCCACGTGGGCGACCGCATCGTGGCGATCGGGCAGGGCTCCGACGGTCCGATGACCGACGTGATCGGCTGGCGCCTGGACGACGTGGTAGACAAGATCCGCGGCAAGAAGGACACCACCGTGCGGCTGGAGATCCTGCCCGCCGACGTCGGCCCGGACGGCAAGCACGAGCTGGTCACCATGGTGCGCAAGAAGGTCAGCATCGAGGAGCAGGCGGCCAAGAAGAAGGTCATCGAGATCAAGGACGGCGACGTCAGCCGCAAGATCGGCATCATCGAGCTGCCGACCTTCTACTCCGACTTCGGCGCGCGCCGCGAGGGCGACAAGAACTTCAAGAGCGCCACCCGTGACGTCGCTAAGCTGCTCGGCGAGCTGAAGGCCGAAGGCGTGCAGGGCGTGGTGATGGACCTGCGCAACAACGGCGGCGGCTCGCTGGCCGAGGCCAACGAGCTGACCGGCCTGTTCATCGACACCGGCCCGGTGGTGCAGGTGCGCGATGCGCGCGGCCAGGTCGAGGTTCAGGGCGACGACCAGCCCGGCATGGCCTGGAGCGGCCCGATGGCGGTGCTGGTCAATCGCGGTTCGGCCTCGGCCTCGGAGATCTTCACCGCCGCGATCCAGGACTACGGCCGCGGCCTGATCGTCGGCGAGCCCACTTTCGGCAAGGGCACCGTGCAGAACCTGGTGGACCTGGACCGCTTCGCCCAGGGCGACAGCGAGAAGCCGCAGTATGGCGAGCTCAAGATGACCATCGCCGAGTTCTTCCGCATCAATGGCGGTTCGACCCAGTTGAAGGGCGTCACGCCCGACATCCTGTTCCCCAAGAACGGGGACGAGAAAGACTTCGGCGAATCGACCTACGACAACGCGCTGCCCTGGACGCAGATCCAGCCCGCACCGTACACCAAGGTCGCCGACCTCTCCGCCTACCTGCCGCAGCTGAAGGCCAGGCACGACGAACGCGTGACCAAGTCGCCGGGTTGGCAACTGATGCTCGATGAGCTGGCCCAGTACAAGAAGATGCGCGACCAGACCACCATCTCGCTCAACCTTGCCGCGCGCCAGGCCGAGCGCAAGCGCCAGGATGCGATCCAGGCCGACTTCCGAGCCCGGCACAAGGCGATCGACGGCACCGACGGCAGCCTGTCGGCGGACGAACCCACGCTGGACGATGGCCTCAACGCCAACGAGCGCAGCCTCAAGAGCGAGCTGAAGCAGGAGAAGGAGGCCAAGAACGCCAAGGATCCGGCGCTGCAGGAAACCGCGCACATCCTGTTCGACGCCATTGGCCTGATCCGCGCGAACCCCAAGCTGGCCGCCGAGGTGCTGCCCTACGGCGGCAAGTTCTCCACCACGGCGGCGGTGATGCCGCCGGAAAAGCCGGCCGGCCAGCCGCGCTGACACGAAGAAAAAAAGAGCCCGGCGATGCCGGGCTTTTTTTTTGCCGCGCGTCGATATGTCCTCAAAGGAAGTGCTTGGCTCCGGCTCCGGCTGCGCTCTGTACGGGCGGAGACCGTAGCCCAGGCCCCTCTCCTCCGGGAGAGGGTTCGGACGAAGCGGGACGCTCGGCTCCGCCCGCCTGCCGGCACCTTCTCGCGGAGGAAGGGGGCTGGCCTGGAATCCACGATGGACGAAGGGCCGTTCGCTGCGGCGTGGCATTGCGAAGTCGAAGGGCCCTCCCCGGGCGCCGGGTCCCGCGATCGGTCAGTCCTTCTTCCCGGCCTTCTTCTGTGCTTCGGCCTGCGCCTTCTTCCATGCCCGGAACGCGTCCACGTGCGGCATGTCGCGCAGCACCTTCGAGTGCGGATCGACGATCAGCAGGCTCCCTGCCGGCACGGTGAGCTCACCCGTGCCACCGGTCATCGGCAGCGTGTGCACGGTGTGGCCTACCTGTACATCCAGCGGCATCGGGAACGGCTCGCCGTGGCCGGTCACCCACTGGAACTTGAGCATGTCACCGTGACGCGTGGTTTCCAGCTTCGGCAGCGCGGCGTCGTACAGGTAGACGTCGAAGAACCACTTGAGGTCCTTGCCAGTGACCTGGTTGACGATGTCGACGTACTCGCGCGTGCTCGCGTAGCGCGGCACGAAGTTGCCGGGCTTGGGATCGGGGCGGCCATAAACGAGCCGGCGGATGCTATCGAAGAAGGCGTCGTCGCCGATCAGCCCACGCAGCGTGTGCAGCACCAGCGAGCCCTTGTAGTAGATGTCCAGACCCGGGCCGGTCTTACCGTCGTAGACCTGCTCCTCGGTCTTTGGCTGGCCCGAGACGATGGGGGACTGGTTGGACAGCGACAGCCGCTCGGTGTGCAGCATCGCGAAGTAGGCCATGTCGCCGACCAGGTACTGGCCGTAGAGCGGTTGCATATAGGTGCCGAAGCCCTCGTGCAGCCACATGTCGTCCCAGTTGCTGTTGGTCATCTGGTTGCCGAACCACTCGTGCGCGAATTCGTGCTGCAGCAGCCAGTCGAAGCCGTACTCGCTCTTGGGGTAGCCGTTGCCGTAGGCGTTGAGGGTCTGGTGTTCCATGCCCAGGTGCGGCGTCTCGACCACGCCCATCTTCTCGTCGCCGAACGGATAGGGCCCGATCTCCTGCTCGAAGAAGTCCAGCATGCGCGGGAACTCGCCGAACAGCGCCTTGGCCCCGGCCTCGTGCGCGGGCAGGTACCACAGCTCCATCGGGATGGTGTTGCCGTAGCGGCTGGCGTAATTGCCCTTCAGCTCCTTGAAGGGACCGACGTTGATCGAGATGGCGTAGGTGTCCGGGTGCTTGACGCGCCAGTGCCAGGTGCGCGTGGCGCCGTTGTCCTCGATGCCGACGAGCACGCCGTTGCCCGGCGCCGCCAGCGCCTTGGGCACGGTGACGTAGGTGTCGACCAGGGCCGGCTCGCCGGTGGGCTGGTCGATGCAGGGCCAGAACAGGTCGCAGCCCTCGCCCTCGACCGCGCTGGCCACCCAAGGCTGGCCGTCGTCGGTGTGGCTCCATACGAAGCCGCCGTCCCACGGCGCCTTCTTGGCGACGTGCGGCTGGCCGCCATAGGCGATGGTGGTGCTGACGCTGCCGCCCTTGGCCAGCGGCCTGGGCAGCCGGATGCGCAGGCGGCCATCAGGGTTGCTCCAGGCCGACTTGTCCAGTGTCTTGCCGTCGACGGCGATGCGGCTGATGGGCAGGTTCTTGTCCAGATCCAGCAGCAGCACGTCGGTCGCCTCGCGGGCGGTGAAGCGCAGCATGGCCTCGCCGTCGAGGTGGCGCTTGGCCGGGTCGACGGTGAAGTGCAGTTCCGCGTGGTCGAAGTTCAATCGTGCCTGCTCGGCAGGCATGGTGCCGCCGGAATCGAGCGTCTGCGCGGTGAGCTTGGGCTGCTCGACGGCGGCGGGTTCGGACGCATGTGCGCCGGCGGCGAGACCGAGCGTGATGCCAAGCGCCAACAAGGGCAGACGTGGATGCATGGGGAGCGACTCCGTGGGGTTTCAATCGGGCAGCATGCCGCGTGCACGGCCGTTGCGACTAGGCCAGAAGTCACCCCGGGTGACGAGGGCCGCAAGAGGCTCAGGTTGCGTAGCCGAGGCGATCCAGCAGCGGCTGCAGCAAAGGCAGCACCGGTTCGAACTGCTCGCGGTAGCCCTGCCAGCGGCCAACCGCCCCGGGGTGGACCCCCTGGGTGACCTGGGCATAGCTGGGTGTGCTGATGAAGCGCTTGTTCCGTGCGTGGTCGGCGAAGCGCGCCATGGGCGAGGCATCGGTGATTTCGAGGAAGGCTCCGAGGCGCGCGAGGTGGCCGTCAAGGTCGTTGACGACCGATTCGTAGCGCCACTCGAGCACCCGCGGCCCGAACACCTCCACCTGCCGGTACCACTGCTCGAAGGCTTGCACGTATCCGCGCGCGAGCCGCTGCAGGGAGGAGCACAGCACCATGAACGCCGGCGAGCGGAACGGCTGCATGCTGCAGCTGAGCAGCACGTCGCAGGGGTGGCGCAGGCATAGGATGATGCGCGCATGCGGGAACAGCCGCATGATCATCGGCAGGCACAGCATGTTGAGCGGATTCTTGTCGACCAGCCGGCGCGGCCCGAGGTCGGGCAACACGCGCCCGACCATCCGGAAGTAGGCGGCCCGCAACTGGCCCGCCTCGGCTTCGGTCAGGTCGGCCAGCTCCGCAGGATAGTGCTGGCCGACCAGCTCCATGCGCTCGGTCAGCTCGTGGATGAAGGCGCGCTCGTCCATGGATTTGAAGTCCGGGTGGGCGTCGAGCATCTGCTCCAGCAGGGTGGTGCCCGAGCGCGGGAAGCCGACCACGAAGACCGGGCTCTCCCGGCTGTCCGGCGCGCGCAGCGGCTTCCAGCGGGCGCGCGCTTCACGGTCCACCTCGGCCACCTGCAATGGCTGGCTGTCGGGCGCGAGCAGTTCCGGCAGCACGTCGCGCGCGATATTGAGCTGCGCTGCGTGCGCCGCCTGCAAAGCCTGCCAGGCTTCGGCGTGCAGCCCTTGCCGATCGCAGGCCGAGGCCAGGCCGAAGCCGGCGCCGGCGCGGGTTTCATCGTCGGCGGCAAGCGTCAGCACGCGCCGGTACAGCGCCGCGGCTTCGGCCCAGGCGCCTGCGCGCATCGCCATCGCCGCGTGCGCGCGCCAGACCTCCGCGCGCGCCTGGTTCGCATCGCCTGGCAGCGTATCGAGCGCGGCAAGCGGCAGGCGCTGCAGTTCCCGCCGCGCCTCCTCGAGCTGGTTGTTGCGTTCACGCAGCAGGACCCGCTGGGCGCCGATGCGCAGCCGCGTGGGCTCGTCCGCGGGCCCGCCGGGCAGCTGCGCCTGCGCCAGCGTGTGCAGCGCCGCATCCAGGTCGCCCTGGGCCGACAGCATCGCCGCCAGTATCAAGGCCTGCTCGGCCGGCTGGGCGGGCCAGCCGATGGCTCCATCCAGCATCGCCTCCTGCTGCGTGTTGTCGCCGCAGACGTAGCAGGCGTACGCGGCCTGCAGGCGTGCCTCGATGAAATCCGGCGACCGCTCCACCGCCTCGAGCAGGGCCTCGCGCGCCGACGGCCAGCGCCGCTGCTGGATGTAGAGCAGGCCCAGGTTGTAGAGGACCTCCGGGTCGTCCGGAGCCAATGACCTTGCCTTCGACAGGGCCTGCTCGGCTGCTTCCGTATCGCCGCTCAGCCGGCAGGCGACGCCGAGGTTGTTCCAGTAGGCGGAAACCTCCGGCCGCTGCTGCGCCAGCTGGCGAAACGTCGCCGCGGCCTGGTCGTAGCGGCCGGTCGCCTGCTGCGCCACGCCGAGCAGCAGCCGCGTGCCTTCGTCGGCGCCGTCGCCCGCTTGCGTGGCGAGCTCGATGACGCGCTCCATGTCACCGGCGTTGTAGGCGCCGGCCATGGCGTTGGCGAGTTCGGTGGCTGGCTGGGGCATGCGTTCTCGATCGCGTTCGGCGACCCATTATGCAAGAGGGGTCGCGGGTGTTACCCGCGACCCCTCCGTGCTTCCATGCCTTGCAGCCTTCGTCGGTGATGCTCGGCCCTTAGAACGTCACCGTCGCGCGAGCCCAGTAGTAGCGCCCGAGCACGTCGTAGGTGGCCGTGTCGACGTTGTAGTTCGAACCGTTCTGGTAGAGCAGCGGCGGCTGCTTGTCCATGATGTTGTCCACGCCGACGTCGAAGCGGGTGTGGATCGAAGGCACCGCGTAGCCCAGCTGGATCGAGTGGTAAATCACCGAAGCCACCGGGATGTTCACGCCGGTGATGGCGGCGTCGGCATTGAGCGCGGTCAGGTGATCGATGTAGCGCGTCTGCCACTGGGCGTTCCAGTTGCCCTTGTCCCAGTTGAGCGTGACCGTGCCGCGCCAGCGCGAGATGTTGCCGAACTGCGGGGTGAAGGTGCCGGCGTAGTTGATCGTCTTGGCGCCCGGCTCGCCCGGCGTCGCGTTGACCTTGTAGGTCGAGGTGTAGCTGGTGCTAAGGCCCGCCCGGAAGTTGCCCGGGTCCACGCCGCCCACGTCGAAGTGCGGGATCTTGTAGCGCAGCGTGTAGTCGATGCCGGAGGTGCTGAGGGTGCCCAGATTGACCACCGGGGTGTTGATCAGGAACACCTGGCCCGGCTGCCTGCTGGTGTTGTCCTGGCGGTGGATGAACGAGCAGTACGGGCTGGCACTGTTGTTGAAGCAGGAGCTGACGACGGTGTCGGCCTGGATCGCGGTCAGCGTGTCGGCCAGGTAGATGTGCCAGAAGTCGAGGCTGGTGGACACGCCCGGCAGCCAGTCCGGATCGTAGACCAGGCCCAGGTCGATCGACTTGCCCTTCTCGGGCTTGAGCGAGGCGCCCACCGTGGCCGCGCCGGAGTAGAACGTGTTGACCTGCGCCGGCGAGTTGCCCGCCCAGTTCACCGGAACGTACTGGCAGGCCACCGGATGCGCCGCCAGTTGCGCCGCGGTGAGCCCGACGCAGGGGTCGTTGAGGTTGGGCTGGACCAGCGTACGGCCGTCGTAGAGCTCGTTGAGGTTGGGCGCGCGGAACACCTGCGAGACGGTGCCGCGTACCAGCAGGTCGTCGGTCGGACGCCACTCGATCGCGAGCTTGCCGTTGGTGGTGGTGCCGGTGGTGCTGTAGTTGGAGCTGCGCACGCCAAGGTCGACGTTCAGCGAGCGCACCCACGGCAGGTCGGAGAGCAGCGGGATCAGCGTCTCGGCGAAGACCTCCTTGACGTTGAAGCTGCCGCGCCCGGGCGAGCCGCAGGCCTCCTGCAGGATCTCGCAGGTGGTGGTCACCGGGTTGAGCACCGCGAAGTCGCTCACGGTGTAGTTCATGAACTGCTTGCGGTACAGCGCGCCGACCGACAGCTGCATGGTGCCGGCGGGCAGGTCCCACAGGTCGCCGCTGGCGTCGACCTGGGCCTGCTTGGTCGACTGGGTGAAGACGTAGATCGGCGTCTTCACGCCGTTCTTCAACTGGTCGCCGACGCTCGCCTGGTCGAAGATGTTAGCGCCCGCGTCGACGGCGGCCTGCAGCGAGGGGATGTCCACCTCGTTGGTGTCGCGCTGGTCGCGCTTGGTGTGGCTGTAGTTGATCGACGCATCCCAGATCCAGCTGCTCGCCTCGCCGAAGTTGCCGCGCAGGCCGGCGTTGATCTGGCCGGTATTGGTCGTATAGCTGTGTACGCGCGTGCCGGCGCCGGTCAGGCGGGTCTGGAAGTTGTAGCCGCTGTTCGGATCGCCCGGCACAGGATTCTGGCTGAAGGTGACGCCGAACGGGTTGATCGGGTTGGTCGAGGAAATGATCAGGCCGTCGCCGGTACCCACCGGCGAGGGCGCGTCCTGGCCGCTGGAGACCGTGTGGTTGTAGAACGCATCGACGAACGCGGTCACGTTGTCGGTGAGGTTCAAGGTGCCCAGGACAAAGCCGTTGGTACGCTTCTGCGCGGTCTGGATGTAGTTCAGCGCCGCGTAGTTGTACGTATCGGAGGCCAGGCGGCAGCGGTAGTCGCCCAGCGACGACCCATTACCCGACGCCAGGGTCACGTTGGCGGTGCCGGAGGAGTTGATGGCGCAGCCGTACTGGCTGGCGATCGATGCGGGCAACTGGATGCGCCCGGTCGGGATCGAGCTGGAGCCGGCCGCCACCACCGCGCCGCTGGAAAGGTAGAGCTGCTGGCGGGAGAACTTGCGCCGCGCGGCGAGCGTCTCGTCGTACTTGTTGTAGTCGATGCCGCCGGCAATGCTGTATCCCTCGCCGGTGGTGCCTGCCGTGAGGTTGAAGCCGCGGCGCTTCGCGTCGCCATGGCTGGAGATGCCGTCGTTGAGGCTGAACTGGGCGCCCTTGTAGTTCTTGCGCAGGATGAAGTTGACGACGCCCCCGATGGCGTCGGAGCCGTACACCGTGGAGGCGCCTTCGGCCAGCACGTCGACCCTCTCGATCATGTCCGGCGGGATCAGGTTGATGTCCGGGTTGGACATGCGCTGGCCGTTGACCAGCACCAGCGTGCGGTTGATTCCCAGGCCGCGCAGCGAGACGCGCGATGCACCGTCGCCCGCTTCCAGCAGGGGACTGGCCACGCCGCCGCCGTTGCTGTTGTTCTGCGGGTTGGTGGCGTTGCCGGAAATGCTGGGCATCTGCTGCAGCACGTCGCCCAGCACGGGCTTGCCCGAATTGGTGATGGTGGCGCGATCCAGCGTCACCACCGGGCTGGCCGTCTCGATGTCCACACGCTTGATCAGCGAACCGGTCACCACGACCGACTCCAGGGTCTTGGCTTCCTTCTTGGATGGTGGCGCGGTCTGGTTTGACGACTGCTGGTTTTCCGGCGTCGACACCTGCGCCTGGGCCATCGCTGCCACCGAGAAAATACTTGCGCCCAACGCCAGACGCACTGCCAAAGACAAGTGATTCAAGTCGTATTTCATGTGTTCTCCCCGGTGAAATAGATCCCCAGCTTCCCCTGCTCTATCCGAGCGAACCGAGTATGCCAGCAACAACTGTTTAACAAGCAAGTGCCCCTGCGATCAGTCATGGGGCAGCCAAGAGCTTGTCATGGAAGGTAAAAATGGCTGTGCGGACGGTCGGTTCACGCCGGCGCGCGTGCCTCTCGGCCGCGCGCGATGCAGCCAGGCATGCCGCTCTCAGGGGTGAGCGAGAGGCTCGGGCACCGACTGGTTGAAGTCGCCGATGGCCGCGACCAGGTCGGCCACCGCCATGCGCTCCACTTCGCTCAGATCGGGATTCCAACTGTCCATGATCAGCACCACGCGGGTCTGGCCGCTGCGATTCCACGCCTCGTGCTCGAAGGTGTCGTCGAAGGTCACGCACCGGCCTTCTTCCCACGCGTGGGTCTGCCCGCCGACGCGCAGCGCGCAATCCGGCGGCACGATGAGCGGCAGGTGCGTGACCAGGCGCGTGTTGGTGACGCCGCAGTGCGGCAGGATGTGCGTGCCCGGACGCAACACCGAGAAGAGCGTTTCCGGGGCATGGTCGCGGACCCGGACCAGCGGCATGGCATCCAGCAGCGCGCTGGTGCGCGGGCAGCGCGCGCAGTTGGCGTCGTAGCGCACGCCGTGGCGGTAGAAGAAGAACGCGTCCCAGGCCGCTTCGGCCGCACCGGTCGAGTTCAGCAGCTTCGCGGCCACGGCCTCGGCCGAGGGAGCGCCCAGAAACGGCACCAGGCGCTCGTGCGCGTCCGAGAGCACGGCGCGCAGTTCCTCGCGCACGACATCGACCGCGGCCTCCAGCCGGGCCTGCTCGGGAAAGCGCTCGCGCGGGTAGAACGGCTGGCTGGGGATGCCCGGGAAATAGAGGAACTTGGGACGCTGCCGCGGATCGGGCAGGGGCGCGGGGCGCTCGTGCAGGTAAATGGCCAGGCACGCGTCCACGCGGGCCAGTTCCGTCCGCCCGTAGCGTTGCCGCAGCGGCTCGATCACCGCATCGAACAGTTCGCGCCGCCCTGCTGCGACGTATTGCGTGGCGTGCTTTACCGCGTCGCGCAGGCCTGGCGCGGTGGTCTCGTCGCTGAGCCAGCGGCCGTTCGCCTGCGCGGCGTTGATTGCGCCCAGGTAGGCCGTCATGGCTTCGTGCCGCCGCCCCTGCTGCTCGTACACCACGCCCAGGCGCAGGCGCGCCACGAACATGCCCGGTGCCAGTGCGAGGCCTTCCCTCAGGCTCTGCTCGGCGCCGCGCAGATCGCCGGCCAGCACCTGCGCCGCACCCAGCTGGTGCAGGATCGCCGCGTCCTGCGGCCGCGCGCGCTGCGCGGCGCGCAGCCATTCGGTCGCGCGCACCGCATCGCCGCGGCCGAGCTGGCGGGAGGCCAGGAACAGCAGCGCGTCGGCGTCATCGGGCTGGAGCTCGAGCAGGCGCGAAAACGCCTGCTCGGCAAGCGCGTCGTCGCCCCGCTGCGAGGCCGCGAGCGCCTGCGCGCGAAAGGCCGCGGCCGTTGCATCCGGCGGATCGTCCATCGGTGCGTTCATGCGCAGAGCGTAGCGGACAGGAACGCGGCTGCGCGATGGAGGTCAGCGGGCGTAGCGGCTCTGCAGCAAGGCGAACATGGCACGCAAGCCCATCGCCTCGCCGCCGCGTGGACGGCCGGGGCGGTCGGCATCGTTCCAGGCGTAGGTGTCCAGGTGCAGCCAGGGCAGGCCTTCGGGGACGAAGCGCTCCAGGTAGAGCGCCGCGGTGATCGCGCCGGCGTGGCGTGAGGGCCCGGCGTTGGCGAAATCGGCGACCGAAGAGTCGAGCATCTTGCGATAGGGCCGCCACAGCGGCAGCCGCCACAGCGGATCGCCGACGGCGCGCCCGGCCTGCAGCAGCGCCTCGGCGGCATCGTCGCGATTGGCGAACAGCACCGGCAGGTCCGGGCCCAGCGCCACGCGCGCGGCGCCGGTCAGGGTGGCGAAGTCCAGCAGCAGGTCCGGCTGCTGCTCGGCACCGTAGGCGAGCGCGTCGCACAGGATCAGCCGGCCCTCGGCGTCGGTGTTGTCCACCTCCACCGTGCGGCCGGCGCGGGTGGTGATCACCTCGCCCGGGCGCATCGCGTTGCCGGCCACCGCGTTCTCCACCGCGGGAACGAGCAGGGTCAGGCGCACCGGCAGCTTCGCCTCCATCACCAGCGCGGCCAAGGCGATCGCGTGCGCGGCGCCGCCCATGTCCTTCTTCATGTTGCGCATGCCGTCGGAGGGCTTGAGGTCCAGCCCGCCGGTGTCGAAGCACACGCCCTTGCCGACGATCACCAGCTTCGGGTCCGCGGCCTTGCCCCAGGAAAGCTCCACCAGCCGCGGCGCGCGATGGCTGGCGCGCCCGACCGTGTGGATGGTCGGGAAGTTGGCCTTCAACAGCTCCTCGCCGACCCACTCGCGCAGCTTCGCCTTGTGCGCCCTGGCCAGTTGCTTCACGGACTCGGCCAGTTGTTCCGGGCCCATGTCCTCGGTCGGCGTGTTGACCAGGTCGCGCACCAGCGCGGTGGCCCGGGCCAGCGGCGCCACCGCGGCCAGCTCGGATGCCGGCACCGCCAGCGTGGCAGGGGTGCGGCCGGGCTTGCGGTAGCGGTCGAAGCGGTAGGCGCCCAGCGCCCAGCCCAGCGCCGCCAGCTGCAGGTCGGAAAGCGCGCCCTCGTCGGCGAGGTGATAGGTGCCTTCCGGCAGCGCGTACGGCAGGCCGGCGAGGGCGGCCAGGGGTTCGGCCGGATCGACCGCCACCAGCACGCGCACAAGCTTGCCGCCGGCGTCGGGCAGCAGGGCATGGCGGCCAGGCTTGGGCTCGAAGCCGGTCTGCTCCAGCCAGCGCCGCTGGGTCGCCTCCAGGCGGCGCAGGGCCTTGGGATAACGCGC
Organism: Frateuria sp.; assembly: GCF_035943815.1. Lineage (GTDB taxonomy): Bacteria > Pseudomonadota > Gammaproteobacteria > Xanthomonadales > Rhodanobacteraceae > Frateuria_A. The sequence continues at coordinate 9,724 of NZ_DASZBU010000002.1, read as the reverse complement.
ACCGTCGACGGTCTCGATGGCGATGCCCTGGGCCTTGCCGGCCTTGCGTTCGATAAGGGCGGGCGTGGAGCTCTCAGGCATTGGCTTCGTGCCTCGTTGGCTTGCGGCGAGTCGGCCATCATGCGCCGATCGGGCGGGGGTTGCCAAACGGCGTTTCGGTCGGGGAAAACAAAGGCCTCCCCCTCTCCCCAGCCCTCTCCCCCGGTGGGGCCGGGGGAGAGGGGGGGGGGCAGGAGCGGCTGTCGGCGTTTACCCTTCGCGCTGGCGCTCCAGCCAGTCGGCCAGGGCACCCATGTCCGGCAGGTCCAGATCCGGCGGCGACCCCAGTTCCGAGGGCCAGGGCTTGCGCTCGCGGTTGATCCAGGCGGTGGGCAGCCCGGCGTCGCGCGCTCCGCACACGTCCAGGAACGGATCGTCGCCCACGTGAAGGATGTGCCCCGGCGCCACGCCCAACCGCTGCGCCGCCTCGAGGAAGATCCGCGCATCCGGCTTGCCCACGCCGGTGTCGCGCGCGCAGACGTGGCAGCGGAAGTGGGCGTGGATGCCGATCCGCGTCAGGTCCGCGTTGCCGTTGGTGAGGCTGGCCACCGGCCAGTGCGCGGTGATGCGTTCGAGCGCAGGCAGGGCGTCGGCGAAGAGCTCCACGCGGTTGCGCGCGGCGTAGTAGACCTCCCACAGCGCCTCGATCGGCGCCTCTTCCAGGCCGCAGGCGGCGAAGGCGCGCCGCATGGTCAGGTGGCGCTGGGTGGTGAAGTCGTGCGCCAAGTCCAGCCGCTCGGCGGCGACCTGCGCGCGCAGCTGGCGCATTGCGGCGATCGGCCAGCGCGCGGCGACCTCGGGGTGGTGCGTGCGCAGGTAGGCGTCCAGCTCGCGATCGGCGCTTTCCAGCGCCGGCAGCACGGGCCACAGCGTGTCGTCCAGATCCAGCGTGAGCGCGCGGATGCGCACGCGCCGGGCCGTGCTCATCGCCGGGCGAGGCGCAGCACCTGGCCCGGCTTCACCGCGTCGCCCTTGAGGTGGTTCCAGGCGCGCAGGTCGGCCACGTCGACCGCGTGGCTGCGGGCGATCGAGAACAGCGTGTCGCCCTTGGCGACCTTGTAGGTGCGCGCGTGCTTGGCCGTGGCCTTGACGCTGGCGCTGGCGGTGACCTTGGCGAAGTCGTGCCCTCGCGCGGCGGCGGCATCGACCGTGACGGCTTCGCCGCTGACGCCCTTCAGGCTGGCCTTGGCGGCGGCCAGCTCGGCGGTCTTGGCCCTGCGCTCCTCCAGCGCGCGGCGCGCCTCGGCGGTGCGTTCGGAGGTCGGCGCGATGGCGGCGCGCGAGGCATAGGTGGCGCCCGGCGCGGCGATCGGCGTGCTCGGGGTCGGCTCCGGCGCGGCATGCGCGCCCACCTCGGCGAGGATCTGCGCGCGGCGCGAGCTGTCGGCCGAGGCCAGCGCGGTGCCTGAGGCGAACGGCACCGCGTTGTGGCTGCGCATCGCCGCGGTGGCCTTGTCGGAGGCGACGAAGTCGACGAAGGCCTGCGCCTGAGCCCCGTGCGGGCTGCTGGGGTTGGTCACCAGGTAAAGCGGGGTGTACAGCTTGTAGCTGCCGCTGGCCAGGGTCGCGGCGCTGGGCGCGGTGCCGTCGATGCGGATCATCTTGATCTTGCCGTTGCCCGCCACGCGCGAGAGCGTGGTCACGCCCAGCGCCTTCGGATCGAGGGTGACGGCCTCTTCCAGCTTGGCGGTGTTGACGTACAGGCGAGGCGCGGCCACCGGCTGGTTGCCGCGGCCGAACAGCAGCTTGCGCAGGCTGTACTCGATGCCGTCGCCGGGGCTGGCCACCGCGTAGACGTCGATCGGCTCGTTCGGACCGCCGATCTCGCTCCAGTTGGTGATCTTGCCGTAGTAGATGTCGTGCACCTGCTTGAGGCTCAGGTTGCCCACGTGGTTGGACGGGTGGGTGATCAGCACCAGCGCGTCCCACGCCACCGGCGTGAAGGTGAGCCCGGCCTCGGCCGCGCTGCCGTCGCCGGGGCGCGCGCTGCCGGCGATGTCGGCGGTGCCGTGCGCCACCGCGTCCAGGCCGGAGGCGGTGTTGAACGGCTGCAGGTCGATCTTGCCGTGGCCGCCCTTGGCCCAGGCCTTGGCCACCTCCTCAATCATGCCGCGGGTGGTGGCCACGTCGCCGCGCAGGACCAGCGTGGGGCCGGCGGCGAGCGCCGCGGTGGTGAGGCAGGCGCCGAGGCAGACGGCGAACAGGCGGAGCGGGCGAACGGGCATGACGTGGACGACCTACGGCTTCGGTGAGGGGCGTGAGCGTGCCGTGCAGGCGGCATGCGCGCAGTGATGGGAGTCCGGTATTTCATCGGTCCGACGCCCAAACATCAAGCGCGTGTGCTGGTCGCCGTTAAGGAACGGCGGGTGGGTCCGGGGCGAAAGGCGCCCCCATCCGCCCCGCGGGCACCTTCGTTTCGCGGGGGAAGGTGCCGAGGGCGGTGGGGCGCTCCTGGCGAAATGCCGGATCAATCCATCGGCACGTAACTGACCCCGTCCTCGTTCTGCACCACCAGCACCAGCTGCCGCGGCTGCATGCCGACCATCCCGCGCAACTCGCGCAGGCTGGTGATGCGGCGGTTGTTCACGCCGATCACGATGTCGCCCTCGCTCAGGCCGACCCGCGCGCCGCGGCTGCCGGCCCGCACCGCGGTGATCGCCACGCCGGCGGTGCCCTGGCCGCGCTGCGCCATCGACAGCTCGCTGAAGTGCACGCCGGCCAGGCGCGAATCGAGCGTGCCGCCATCGACGCCGGCCAGCTTCTCCGGCGTCAGCGTCGCGCTGACCTGGCGCGCCTGGCCGTTGCGCGACACGTTCAGCGTGACCTTGCTGCCCAGCGGCAGCAGGCCCTCGGCATTGCGCAGCTCGTCGCTGCCGTGCAGCGGCTTGCCGTCGAGCGCCTGCAGCACGTCGCCGGGCGCCAGGCCCGCCTGCGCCGCTGCCGAACCCGGCGCCACGCGGGTTACCACCACGCCCTGGCTGGCCTTGAGGCCGAGCAATTGCGCGATGCGCGGGGTGATGTCCTGCGTCTGCACGCCCAGGCTGCCGCGCGCCACCTTGCCGTGCGCGATCAGCTGCCCCATCACCTGCGTGGTGAGGTCGCTGGGGATGGCGAAGCCGATGCCCACGTTGCCGCCCGACGGCGAGAAGATCATGGTGTTGATGCCCACCAGCTCGCCGCGCAGGTTGACCAGTGCGCCGCCGGAGTTGCCCGGGTTGATCGAGGCGTCGGTCTGGATGAAGTTCTGGTAGCCGCTGCCGCCCAGGCCCGAGCGCCCGAGCGCCGAGACTATCCCTGAGGTCACCGTCTGGCCCAGCCCGAACGGATCGCCCACCGCCACCACGAAGTCGCCCACGCGCAGCTTGCCCGAGTCGGCCACCGGCAACGCCTTGAGTTTCTGCGCGGGGATCTGCACCACCGCCACGTCGGTGTCCGGGTCGGTGCCGATCAGCTTGCCCTTGAAGCTGCGCCCGTCCTGCAGCGTCACCGTGATGTCGTCGGCGCCGCCGACCACGTGGTTGTTGGTCAGCACGTAGCCCTTGGCCGCGTCGACGATCACGCCCGATCCCAGGCTCTGCTCGATGCGCTCGCGCGGCGAGGGCGGCAGGCCGAAGAACTGGCGGAACATCGGGTCGTCGAAGTAGGGATCGCGCACCGCCACGCGCGTCTTGGTGGAAATGTTCACCACCGCCGGCGTCACCTTCTCGAGCATCGGCGCCAGCGAGGGCAGCGGTTCCCCGGCCACGCTCGAAGGCAGCGCCGCGCGGCCGGTGGCGGGCCAGCCCAGCAGCATCGCGCCGCACAGGGCGAGCGCGCCGGCGAGGGAACGGTGACGGGCGGTCATGAGGATCTCCTTCTGCAGAAAAAACGGACCGGGTCTGCGACTGTAAACCGACCGGCCGGGTTCCCCGGTGACGACCGCGCCGCCACGAACGTGCCGACAGTCGCGCGGGTTTGACCGACCGCAAATATCAGTTGACGCCTACGCGGACCGGCGATACCGTTCATGCCCGGTCGCACCACAACATCTTGTGTGAGTCGCTCGGTCGCTCTCCCAAGTACTGTGTCGATGCGGCAACCTCGGGGGAGGGCGCCGTAAGGCCGGAAGATCAGCAAACCTGCATGCCGCCGTGCTGTCCGCAAGGGACGCCGTGGCCGTTGCATGGCATGGACGAAACAACTTCAAAGACGGGTCGCAAGGCCGGAGGTCAGACAATCCGATGAGCACGATGCGTGCACCAATCGCCGCCAACCGTGATGCCACGGCCATCCCGCTGCAGCCGGCTTCCCACGACATCTGGGACAAGAAGTACCGCCTGCGCACCAAGTCTGGCGAGCCGGTGGACGGCAGCATCGACGAGACCTGGCAGCGCGTCGCGCGCGCCCTGTCCGACGTCGAGGCGACCGACGAGCTGCGCGCGCACTGGTACGAGCGCTTCCTGTGGGCGCTGCGCCGCGGCGCGATCCCGGCCGGTCGCATCACCTCCAATGCCGGCGCCCTGGAGCACAAGCCGGCCACCTCCACGATCAACTGCACCGTGTCGGGCACCATCCGCGACTCGATGGACGACATCCTGGAGAAGGTCCACGAGGCGGGCCTGACGCTCAAGGCCGGCTGCGGCATCGGCTACGAGTTCTCCACGCTGCGCCCGCGCGGCGCGTACGTGTCCGGCGCCGGCGCCTACACCTCCGGCCCGCTGTCCTTCATGGACATCTACGACAAGATGTGTTTCACCGTGTCCTCCGCCGGCGGCCGCCGCGGCGCGCAGATGGGAACATTTGATATTTCCCACCCGGACGCCAAGGAATTCATCCGCGCCAAGCGCGAGGACGGCCGGCTGCGCCAGTTCAACCTCTCCCTGCTGATCACCGACGGCTTCATGCAGGCGGTCGAGCACGACCAGGACTGGCCGCTGGTGTTCCCGGTGCACGTCAAGGAACAGGACGAGCTCGACCTCACCGACCCGACCAAGGTGGTCTGGCGCGAGTGGCCAACCCACGAGAACTACGTCGACCGCGAGGACGGCCTGGTCGCCTGCAAGATCTACGGCCACATCCGCGCGCGGCACCTGTGGGACATGATCATGGTCTCGACGTACGACTACGCCGAGCCTGGGTTCATCCTGATCGACAAGGTCAACGAGATGAACAACAACTGGTGGTGCGAGCACATCCGCGCCACCAACCCCTGCGGCGAGCAGCCGCTGCCGCCGTACGGCTCCTGCCTCTTGGGCTCGATCAACCTGACCACCTTCGTGCGCGACCCGTTCGGCCCCAAGGCCCGCTTCGACTGGGACGAATACCGCGAAGTGGTCAAGGTATTCACCCGCATGCTCGACAACGTGGTGGAGATCAACGGCCTGCCGCTCAAGCAGCAGCGCGACGAGATCATGGGCAAGCGCCGCCACGGTATGGGCTTCCTCGGCCTGGGCTCCACGCTGACCATGCTCAAGATGCGCTACGGCTCCGAAGCGGCGGTCGGCTTCACCGAGGACGTCTCGCGCGAGATGGCCGTGGCCGGCTGGGAAGTGGCGCTGGACCTGGCCAAGGAGAAGGGCCCGGCCCCGGTGCTGGCGCGCGACTACACCGTCACCGGCGACATGCTGCGCAAGCGCCCGGAAATGGTGAAAGACGGCTACAAGGTCGGCGACACCATCCCCGGCCGCGTGCTGCACGCCAGGTACAGCCGCTACATGCAGCGCATCGCCACCGTCGCCCCCAACCTGGTCGAGCAGCTGGCCGAGACCGGCGCGCGCTTCACCCACCACAGCTCGATCGCGCCCACCGGCACCATCTCGCTGTCGCTGGCCAACAACGCCTCCAACGGCATCGAGCCCAGCTTCGCCCACCACTACTCGCGCAACGTGATCCGCGAGGGCAAGAAGTCCAAGGAAAAGGTCGAGGTCTACAGCTACGAGCTGCTCGCCTACCGCGCCCTCATCAACGCGAACGCGCTGCCGTTCTCCGACGACCCGGCCGCCAAGCTGCCGGAGTACTTCGTCTCTGCCGACGACATCAGCCCGAAGGAGCACGTGGACATCCAGGCCGCCTCGCAGAAGTGGATCGACTCGTCCATTTCCAAGACCGCCAACGTGCCCACCGACTACCCCTACGAAGACTTCAAGGACATCTACTTCTACGCCTACAAGCAAGGCCTGAAGGGATGCACCACCTTCCGCTTCAACCCCGCCGCCTTCCAGGGCGTGCTGGTCAAGGAAGCCGACCTGGAAAGCACCCTCTACCGCTTCGAATTGGAAGACGGTAGCGTTATCGAACTGAAGGGCAATGAGCAGGTGGAGTACGACGGCGAAATGCATACCGCCGCCAACCTGTTCGATGCCCTGAAGGAAGGCTATTACGGCAAGTTCTAGCCAACAGCGGGTCCCACACAAAACCAGAGTCGGAGGGGAAGACCACCATGTCCATCGATACCGAAAACCAGGCGCAGAACAGTTCCATGCCGTCCACGGGTGACGCACCGGCCGCTGCGCCGATGGGCGCTCCCGCTCCGCAGGCGCCGGCGCCTGCCAAGAAGGCGGCTCCGAAGAAGGCTGCGGCCAAGAAGGCTGCACCGAAGAAGGCGGCCGCCAAGAAGGCCGCGCCGAAGAAGGCTGCTGCCAAGAAGGCCGCGCCGAAGAAGGCCGCTGCCAAGAAGGCGGCTCCGAAGAAGGCCGCCGCCAAGAAGGCGGCGCCGAAGAAGGCCGCCGCCAAGAAGGCTGCGCCGAAGAAGGCCGCTGCCAAGAAGGCGGCTCCGAAGAAGGCCGTCGCCAAGAAGGCTGCGCCGAAGAAAGCTGCTTCCAAGAGGGCCGCGCCGAAGAAGGCCGCTGCCAAGAAGTCTCCGGCCAAGAAGGCCACCCGTAAGGTCAGCAGCAAGAAGACGGCCGTGAAGAAGGCCGCTCCCAAGAAGGCGGCAGGGAAGAAGTCCGCCAGCAAGAGGGCCGTCGCCAAGTCGACGGTCAAGCGGTCCACTGCCAGCAAGAAGGCGGCGCCGAAAAAGGCTGCCCGCCGCAAGTAAGCAGCACCGGCTCCGGCCCGGGCGCTGCCCGGGCCGGAGTCACCTCAAGTAGCACCGCCCGCCGCGCACCGCCTCCCGCCTGGGATCCAACGCCCGCCCCGAGCCTGCGCCGCCGCACCGCCAAAGCGGAAATCCATCTCCCGCTACGCCGCTCCAGATGGATTTCCCCTTTCGCGATACGCCTATCGCCACCACCCGGCTGTCGCCCGCGCGACGCCCCAGCACAGAGAACGCACACCGATGACGATCAAGATCGAAAAGAAGATCAAGGGCTACCAGGTCGTCAAGCCCGAAGACAAGGCCGCCCCGGCCGCCGCCGCGCCGGAGAAGAAGGCCGCCGAGCCGCGCCAGGCCGAAATCATCCAGATGCACGAGAGCGTCGAGCGCCCCGAGGCGCTGATCGGCTCCACCTTCAAGATCAAGTCGCCGCTGTTCGAGCACGCGCTGTACGTCACCATCAACGACATCGTGCTCAACCAGGGCACCCCGCACGAACAGCGCCGCCCCTTCGAGATCTTCATCAACTCGAAGAACATGGACCACTTCCAGTGGATCGTGGCGCTCACCCGCATCCTCTCGGCCGTGTTCCGCAAGGGCGGCGACGTGACGTTCATCGTGGAGGAGCTGAAGGCGGTGTTCGACCCGCGCGGCGGGTACTTCAAGGCCGGCGGCGTCTACATGCCGAGCATCGTGGCCGAGATCGGCGCGGTGATCGAGCAGCATATGAAGAACATCGGGCTCATCCATGATCCGGAGATGGATGAGGCGCAGAAGAAGCTGATTGCCGAGAAGCGGGCGGCGTATGAGGCGGGTGCGGCGGGGAAGAAGGCTTCTGACGGTGCGGCGGCGTTGAAGGGTGAAAGCAATGCCAGCGGGTTCCCGCCGGGGGCGACGTTGTGTGCCAAGTGCAATACGCAGGCGCTGGTGCTGATGGATGGGTGCCAGACTTGTTTGAATTGTGGGTATTCGAAGTGCGGGTAGTTCACTCGCAAGTTTAAATTGGGCGGCAGAAATGCCGCCTTTTTTATTTCGGGGGGTCTTTTATGGAGACTGTGAACGTCTGGCAGATGTTGTATCCCATGTGGGAAGACTTAGGAACCGAAGACGACTACCCAAAGAAGCGACCATTATTAGCCCACTACACATCCATCTCCAACGTTGAGCTAATCTTCAAGTCGCGCGAGTTCTGGCTCTCGAATCCGCTCGTGATGAACGATACCGAGGAGTTGCGTTGGGGGCTTCAACACTCGCTTATGGGCATCGAGCACCATCCGTCATTGCGGCGGTTGTTGGGTGCCGAAACACATGAAAGGTTGCTGAGCCTCTACCGGCGCGCGTTTGATCTCTTCGACGGACATCATGCTTTCGACACTTATGTGGGTTCGTTCTCGGAACACCAGGAGGAGGATGGCGACGGTCTTCTTTCAATGTGGCGCGGGTATGGCGGGAATGGAAGTGGCGCTGCCATATTGCTGGACACACAAGCCCTCAGTCCTCCGGAAGGCATGTCCCCTGTAATACTCGCGCGCGTTCACTATGGGCGTCCTGAGGAACGGATTGCCTGGATCAATGGAAAGCTTGACCAGCTTTGCGCGCTGATAAACGGTAAGGTGCAAGACCTAATCTCCGGTTTAGACCAGGTGGCGGGGATGCTTTTCAACCGATTCCTCTTGATGTCTTTGTTTTCAAAGCACCACGGATTTCGCGAGGAAAAGGAGTGGCGGGTTGTTTATTCATCATATCTAGACGATGAGAGCCTTCTAAAACAACGTTTGTGGTACCTCGTCGGGCCTAACGGAGTACAGCCCAAGTTTCGGTTGCCGCTGGCCGGATTGCCCGAGATGGGCGGAGAAGCCAAGATAGATGACTTGGTTAGCCGTGTATTACTGGGCCCCACTTCCTCTTCGTTGATGTCTATGGCGGCTGTTAGGCGCATGCTTACCTGCCTAGGTCAAGAAGGACTGGCGGATAGGGTGGCTGCCTCCGAAATTCCATTCAGAGGTTAGGTTGCTAGAATTGGTCCGCTTTGGATTCTTGAGGGGGTTGGCACGAAGCGGCAAAACAGTAAACGGTGTCAGGGACAAATAACCGCCTACTACAAATACTGGTAAATGCTTTTGCAACGGAGAGCTGGTGTCCAGCCCGGTGATACCTGACAGACAGGGGAATTTATGATCAGCAAGGACCCGCCACAACTTCCTGTTACTACTCCGGCGCCACGTGTTACCGCCGCACACACTGATCGCATATTGTTGCGTAAGGTCGATGGCGAACTACCCGGCGTCCTTAAGGCCACAGCGTTTATCGCAGGTGTTATTGGTGCGTTAGTGGGTCTGGTCCTCTTGGCTGAGCTTCCTACGCCGGCGCTAGGCATCTGCTTCGGTTTGTCGAGTTTATGTCTCGCGATAGCAGCCTATGCCCTAAGTGATATCGTTCGCAGCTTGCGAAGGATAGCATTCAATACTGCTCGCCCTACAAACAAATAATAAAGGCGTCAGGGACATTTTGAGGGCATTCTCAGGGGGGGGGCTCAAGTGAAAAGGATGGCTGCAGTTCTTTTGATGGCGATCGCGCTACCTGCAATAAGCCAAACCCCTCAGGTCGTTCGTGATTGGCGCGCTTGGGTGGCGTTGGACGTTGACCCAGCGGGCCAAGTGGTAAATGTTGTCT
>NZ_DASZBU010000001.1:0-155110 GCF_035943815.1 Frateuria sp. | reverse complement strand
TGCGCACCCGGCCCTACACGCCCCGGACCAATGGCAAGGCCGAGCGCTTCATCCAGACGGCCCTGCGCGAGTGGGCCTACGCCCGCAGCTACGAGCACTCTGCCCAGCGCGCCGCCCATTGGCTGACCTGGCTACACCAGTTCAACTGGCATCGGCCACACGCCAGCCTGGATTACCGGGCCCCAATCACCCGCATCACCATGAACAACCTGGTGGGTTTACACAGCTAGTCGCGTGCCGCCTCGTCCTTGGGACGCTCCGACGCAGGCAGGATGCGGGTAGGCAGTTCCAGCGGCGCGGTGGCGGTGGCACTGGGCCGCCGCGGCCGGCGTTCGCGCGCCTGCAACGCGTTGCACATCAGGTTGAAGGCGGTGAACAGGCGGCCCAGTTCGTCATGCCGCACCAACCGGATGCGATGGCTGAAATCCCCGCGGCCGACCCGCAGCATGGCCTCGCCCAGCACGTCCAGCAGGCCGAGCAGGCGGCGAAACAGCCACCAGGCGGCGCCGGTCACGGCCAGCAGGGTCACCAGCAGCACGGCGGCGATCGCCTTGAGCGTGGTCTTCTGCGCGGCGCGCAATGGCGCATCGCTGATCCCCAGGCGCAACTGCCCGACCTGGGCTGACTGGTAGCGGACCGGCACGTCGAACACCAGCATATCGCCAGGGTCGTTGCCATCGGGGATGCGCACGCGATAACTGGCGATGTCGCCCGCGCCCGGCAGGAAGCCGTCACTGGTGCGTGCGGGCAGTGGGCGCCCCTGCTCGTCGGCGCGGGTGCTTGCGATGACTTCGCCGTAGCGGTTGGCGACGGCGAGGTAATAGATCTGGCGGTTGCGCGAGATGTCCTGCACCAGCGCGCGCGTGGCTGCGCGATCGTCCAGCAGCAGGTTCTCCGCCGCCTCGCTGGCCACCATGCGACCGAGCGATCGCCCGAAGTCCTGCGCCAGACCGGTCACGGCGGCGTTCTGCCGCGCGTAGATCGCGGCCAGGCCGATCAGCAGGGTGAGGCTGAGCACCGCCGCCAGGATGCCGGCCCAGCGCAGCCGCAGCGAGATCAGCCGCGTGGCGAGGGGTTTTTCGTGCAGGCGCTCGTACTCGCGCAAGGCCAGGCGCAGGTCGTCGATCAACTCGGCGCCCCGCTGGTAGCGATCCTGCGGCGCCGGCGCGAGCAAGGTCTGCACGATGTCGAGCAGGATCGTGGGGGTGAATGGATCACGCGGTTGCAGCGCCGGCTGCGGCAATCGCTGACGCTCGGCCAGCAGGCGCTTGACGTCGCCTGTTTCATTCCACGGCAGCTTGCCGCTCAGCAGCCAGTACAGCATCACGCCGAGCGAGAACAGGTCGCTGCGCGCGTCGGTGCGCTCGCCGTGCAGATGCTCCGGGGCCATGTAGGCCGGCGTGCCGCCGACTTCGCGCCGCGGTGCGCCGGGCGAACGCGGGTCGCGCCGCTCGGCGATGCCGAAGTCGCTCACCTTGGCGTGCTGCCAGCCGTCGGAGAGCATGATGTTTTCCGGCTTGATGTCCTGGTGGACCACGCCCTGTGCATGGGCGTAGTCCAGCGCGCTGGCGACTTGCTCGCACAGGCTGATGATCACCGGCAGCGCAGGGAAGCCCTCGCGTGCCACGCGGCTGGTCACCGTATCTCCGGAGAGCCGCTCCATGGCGATGTAGGGTCGCCCATCGTCCATCTCGCCCACGTCGAACAGCGTGACGATGTGCGGATGGGTCAGGTGGCCGACCGCGCGCGCTTCGGTGAGGAAGCGCGCCCGGTACGCCGGGTCGGCAGCGACCGCGCTGCGCAGGCACTTGATCGCTACCTTGCGTTCGATCTCCGGGTCGAAGCCCGCGTAGACCACGGCCATCGCCCCGGCACCGAGCATGCCCTCGATGCGGTAGCGCCCCACCGCCGGCGGGATGCCCCGCTCGTTCGCAACCGGGATCAGGCCAGCCACCATGCCGCCAGCCCCAGGACCACCAGCGCCGCGACCCCCAGCCCGATCCAGCGCCACGCGCCGCCCCCGGCGCCACGTTCACGGGTGAGGAAGGTGAACTCCACTTGGCCGAAGCGCACACGGTCGCCATGCCGCAACGTGGCCTCGTGGACGCGCTTGCCGTTCACGAACGTTCCGTTGGTCGACAGGGTGTTCATGATCACGTACTCGTTGCGCTGGTTCATGATCCAGGCGTGCGAGGCCGAGACGCTCAGGTCCTCAAGCACCACGTCGTTGTCGCCGCGCCGACCGATCGTCTGACGACCCGGCCGCAGCGAAATGCGCCGCCCCAGGAAATCGCCGTTGGCTCCTTCCAGCACGGGCGAGGTGGCGCTGGCCCGGCCCAGCACGACAGGCGCCGCCTCACGGGCGAACTGGCGCAGTTCCTCGGCGGAGAACAGCCGGGTCCCCTGCGGACCGGAGGAGCGCCTGGAGCGGGGAATTGCATTGGGCTGGCCGTGGCCGTCCATCAGAGAACCTCGGTGGAAAGTCCGCGCACTATAACCAAGCGTCAGTCATCAAGGCATGGGGAAGCCTGGCCGTGGGTGGCCGCATCGGACTGTGACTGCGTTCACCCAATCCGCCGGGAAGTTGCCGCGGGTGGCGGACGGCCGCTCCGCGCGAACGCCCATCCGGACATCCTCTCCGGCAGCGGCTTCACCGGCAGGCCCCCTCCCCTGCCTTCGCGGGAGAGGTTCGGACTCGGCCGTGAATTTCGCGTGGATGCACCAGGCGCATAGGCCACGATGGCGCCTCCACCGGGCGCCTAGTCGACCGCGTTGATCACCGCCAGAAAATCGCGCCCATAGCGTTTGAGCTTTGCCTCGCCCACGCCGCTGACCTCCGCCAACTCGCCCTCGTTGGCCGGCATGGCGCGCAACATGGCCAGCAGGGTGGCGTCGTGGAAGACCACATAGGGCGGAACGCCCTGCTGCTTGGCCAGCCGCGTCCGCAGCGCCCGCAAGGCATCCCATAGCGGCTGTTCGTAGGCCTCGATGCCGAGATTGGCGAGGCTGCCCTTCTCAAGCGCGTTGAGCTGGCTGTCGCGGCGGCGGCGCGCACTGCGCACGGGCCGTGCGTCCTCACGCAGCAGCACGCGCTGGCCGCCGGTGAGCACCGCCCGGCTGGCGGGAGTCAAGCGCAGCGTGCCGTATCCCTCGGCGTCGGCCTCCAGCAGGCCGGCAGCGAGCAGCTGGCGGAATACCGAGCGCCACCCTTTCTCGTCCGTGTCCGCGCCGATGCCGAAAGTGGTCAGCCGGTCGTGGCCCAGTTGCCGCATGCGATCGCCCTCGATGCCGCGCAGGATGTCGATCACGTGGCCGGCGCCGAAGCACTGGCCACTGCGGTAGACCGCCGAGAGCGCCTTCTGCGCGGGCACAGTGGCGTCCCAGGTCCTGGGCGGCTCGATGCAGTTGTCGCAGTGGCCGCAGGGGCCGTGGTAGTCCTCGCCGAACGCACCCAGCAGCAGCTCGCGCCGGCAACGCGTGGCCTCGGCGAAGGCCAGCAGGCCTTCGAGCTTCTGCCGCTCGATGCGCTTTCGTTCGTCCGCCGAATCGGACTGGGCGATCATCTGGCTCATCGTCACCACGTCGGACAGGCCGTAGAGCATCAACGCCTCCGCCGGCAATCCATCGCGGCCGGCGCGGCCGGTTTCCTGGTAATAGCCTTCCATCGAGCGGGGCAGGTCCAGATGCGCCACGAAGCGCACGTCGGGCTTGTCGATGCCCATGCCAAAGGCGACGGTGGCCACCATCACCACACCATCCTCGCGCAGGAACTGCTTCTGGTTGGCCGTGCGCACGCGTGCATCGAGGCCAGCGTGGTAAGGCAAGGCCTCGATGCCGGCTTCGGCAAGCCAGACCGCCGTGTCCTCGACCTTCTTGCGGCTCAGCGCATAGACGATGCCTGCCTCGCCGCGATGGCCGTCGAGGAACTGCATCAGCTGCGTGCGCGGGTTGTGCTTGAGCGCGACGCGGTAGCGAATGTTCGGCCGGTCGAAACTGGAGACGAACTGGCGCGCATCGCGCAAGCCGAGGCGCTCGACGATCTCCTCGCGCGTGCGCGGGTCGGCGGTGGCGGTAAGCGCGATACGGGGGATCTGCGCGAAGCGCTGCGGCAGCACGGCCAGTTCGCGATATTCCGGACGGAAATCGTGGCCCCACTGCGAAACGCAGTGCGCCTCGTCGATCGCGAACAAGGCCAGCTCGACCTGCTCGAGCAAACCCAGGAAGCGTGGCGTGAGCAGGCGTTCGGGAGCCACGTAGAGCAGCTTCAGGCCTCCGGCGAGCAGCCGCCGCTCGACCTCGCGCTGGTCCTCCGCCGCCAGGCTGGAGTTGAGGTAGGCCGCCGCAACCCCGGCCTCCCGCAAGGCGTCGACCTGGTCCTGCATCAGGGCGATCAGCGGCGAGACGACGATCGCGGTGCCCGCGCGCAGCAGCGCTGGGATCTGGTAGCACAACGACTTGCCGCCGCCGGTGGGCATGAGCACCAGCGCGTCGCCACCTTCGGCGACCGCATGCACGATCGCCTGTTGCTGGCCGCGGAAACTGGGATAGCCGAAGACGCTGTGGAGAAGTTCGAGGGCGCGGGAAGACATCGTGCGCATGCTACCAAAGCACCCTGCCATCACCGTCGGCGTCAGGCGCGGCCAACCGTAAGCTGCTGCGGACCGAAGGCGTAGGGATGCGACAGCAAGACCGCTGCGGCTAAGCGGGCAAACCCCATAGCGCGCGATCCAGGTCGGCATCCAGGCCAAAGCGCGACAGCGGTACGCAGCCGTTCTTCACTTCGATGCCCTCGGCGCGCAGCAGGCGGCATTGCTCGCGGAAACCACGGCTGCCCGGCGGCAGCGCGACCTGCCCGCTGGCGCGCAGCACGCGGTGCCAGGGCAGCGCCATGTCCGGCGGCGTCTGGCCGAGCAGCTTGCCGACCAGCCGCGCGCGCCCCGGCAGGCCGGCACGCGCCGCGATCGCACCGTAGCTGGCCACGCGGCCGCGCGGTATGGCGGCGATGGCGGCGTAGACGCGGGCATGGCTTTCCTGCATGGGCCGTCACTTGGGCACGATGGGGCGGCAGGTTACCATCGACCCCGCCTTCAGGAGCCTCGCCCCATGCGTCATTTCGAAGCCGTGCGTTCCCATGTCGGCAGCCAGTACGCCCTGCGGCAGAACGATCCGTATCTCATCAGTTTCGACTTGGCACTCCCGCTGGGCCGCCACCAGGGCATCTACCTGGCGGAACTGGAAGACGAGAGCGGCCGGCGCTACCTGCGACTGTCCACGCCGATCGGGCCGCTGGCCGGCATCGACCCGCGCCGCTGCCTGCGCTTCAACTGGGAGCAGCGCACGGGCTTCCTGGCGGTGGCCGACCTCGATGGTTCGCCCTACCTGCACCTGTGCGAGAACCGCCCTTATGAGTTTCTCGACGGCACCGAGCTGGAGCGCCTGATCGCCGAACTGGGCCTGCTCGGCGACCAGCTGGAGCAGGTCATCGCCAACGAGGGCGACAGCCTGTAGGCCAGCCTGCGGCCGCGCCATGCGGCCGCCTGGTCTCAACCGAACGCGCGCGCCAGGCGCACGAAGCCGTAGGCCAGCAGCGCGGTGATCGGCAGGGTCAGGATCCACGCCCACACCATCCGCTCGACCACCGACCAGCGGATCGCGTTGAAGCGCTTGGCCGCGCCCACGCCCATGATCGACGCCGACACGTTGTGCGTGGTCGACACCGGGATGCCGAACGCCGACGCGGTAAGGATCACTGCCGCCGAGCTGCCCTCGGCCGCGAAGCCGTTGATCGGGTGCAGCTTGACCATCTTGTGGCCCAGCGTCTTGATGATGCGCCAGCCGCCGCCGGCGGTGCCGGCCGCCATGGTCAGCGCGCACACCACCGCCACCCAGGCCGGCACGTCGAAGCCGCCCTGCGGCGAGCCGGCGATGCGCAGGAAGCCCAGCCAGCGCGGCAGGTGCTCGAACTGCCCGGCCGCGGTGCCGCCGGCCAGCGCCAGCGCGATGATGCCCATGCTCTTCTGCGCGTCGTTCATGCCGTGCGCCAGGCCCATCGCGCTGGCCGAGACGATCTGCGCCTTGCCGAAGAAGGCGTTGACGAACGGCGTACGCCCGAGCCGCTGCAGCCAGCCCTTGCGGTTGGCCAGCCAGGCGAACAGCCCGTAGAGCGCGCCCATCAGGACAAAACCGATGATGAAACCCATCAGCGGCGAAACCACCATCGGCACCACCACCTTGGGGATCACGCCCTTACCGGACCACCAACTGCCCTGCGCCCAGATCACGGAGCCGAAATTGCCGCCGGCCGCGGCGATCGCCGCGCCGACCAGCGCGCCGACCAGCGCATGGCTGGAACTGGACGGCAGGCCCCACCACCAGGTGATCAGGTTCCACACGGTGGCCGCCAGCAGCGCGCAGATCAGCAACTGCGGGCCGGCATCGACCACATGGGTGTCGATCAGCCCGGCGGCGATGGTCTTGGCCACCGCGGTGCCCCACAGCGCGCCAACCAGGTTGGTCACCGCCGCCAGCAGCACCGCCTGGCCAGGGCTGAGCACCTTGGTCGCCACCACCGTCGCGATGGAGTTGGCGGTGTCGTGGAAGCCGTTGATGTAGGTGAAGGCGAGTGCGATCGCCACCACCGCGAAGACCAGGCCGATGCTCATGCGCTGGCCGTCCTTTAGGAGTTCTTGAGGACGATCGAGTAGACGATGTTACCGACATCGCGGCACTTGTCGATCGCCTTCTCGATCAGTTCGAACAGGTCCTTGGCGAGCATCGCCTTCATGGCGTCCTGGCCTTCCACGTACAACGTGCGGTAGGGCGCCAGCAGCATGCGGTCGCCTTCCGATTCGAGTGCCTGCAGGCGGTCCTGCAGCTTCTTGACCGGGTCGATGCGCAGGCCGCGGCGCAGCTCGCCGATCATCTCCACCACCACGCTGACCGATTCCTCCAGCACGCAGGCGCGCTGGGCGAAGTCGACGTCCGCCACCCGCTCGGCCACGACCGAGTAGCGTTCGGCGAATTTCTCCACCGTCTTGGGGATCTTGTACAGCGCGGAATTGAGCGCTTCGATGTCCTCGCGATCCAGCGCGGTAACGAAGGTGTTCACCAGCTCCTCGCTGATCTGCGCGGCCAGCGCCTTCTCGCGTGCGCGGGCACCTGTGAAGTCGGCCATGACCGGCGCGCGCGCCTTGTTCGCCAACATCTGATGCAGCGCCTTGGCGCTCTCATGGGCAGCCTCGGCGCTCTGCTCGAGCAGGCCATAGAACTTGTCGCCCTTACCGAAAATGGTCTGCAGTGAAAACATGCGCGTGCCTGGAATGAGGGGAGGTCAAACAGCCGCCGATATTACAAGAGCTGCCCGATCGGCCGCACGGCAGGTGGGGCCGCGCCGCCTTCACCGGCCCTGCACGTACCGCTGCGGCACGTGCGGGCATCCCGTACACTGCGCTCCCATGCGACCCCGAAGTACCCCGCCGCGATGCTGACCGACATCGCGCTCGTCATCCTGCTGTCGGTCTGCAACGGCTTCTTCGCGCTTTCGGAGATGGCGCTGGTCGCCTCGCGCAAGAGCCGCCTCAAGCAGATGGCGCAGGGCAGCCGCCGCGCCCGCGTCGCGCTGCGCCATGCCGAGGCGCCCGAACACTTCCTCTCCACGGTGCAGGTCGGCATCACGCTTGTGATGCTGATTACCGGTGCGCTGGCCGGCGACCGGCTGGGCGACCGGTTTGCCCAGATGCTGCAGGGTGGCCAGCTGAGCTGGCTTGCGCCGTACGCCCATGGCGTCGGCATCGTGCTCGGCTTCGTGGTGATCTCCTACATCCAGATCGTGATCGGCGAACTGGTGCCCAAGCGGCTGGCGCTTTCCTCGCCCGAGAAGCTCTCGGTGGGCGTCGCCGTGCCGATGCTGGTGCTCTCGCGCATCACCGGGCCGTTCGTGTGGCTGCTGAACCGCTCCAGCGGCCTGCTGCTCAAGCTGCTGCGGGCGAACGACCAGGGCCGCGGCGCCGTCACCGAGGAGGAGATCCGCCTGCTGGTGGCCGAAAGCGCCGAGCAGGGCGTGCTCGACGCGGACGAGCACAACATGGTCAACCGCGTGCTGCGCCTGGGCGACCGCACCGTCGACAGCGTGATGACTCCGCGCATGCGCATCGCCTGGCTGGACCAGGCCGCCTCGCGCGAGGAGAACATCGCGGTGATGCGCGAGACGCCCTATTCGCGCTACCCGGTCTACCGCGACGACGAGAGCGAGGTGGTCGGCGTGCTCGAAGTCAAGAGTCTGATCGGCCGCATCGCCGGCGAAACGCCGGAACTGTTCCGTCAGCTGGCCAAGCCGCTGTTCGTGCCGGCCACCGCGCGGGCGATGGACCTGCTGGAGGAATTCCGCGACGCCGAGACGCCGGTGGCGCTGGTCGTCGACGAGTACGGCGACATCGAGGGGCTGGTCACGCTCAACGACCTGCTCGCGGCGGTGGTCGGCGCCAGCCAGCTCGGCCACGGCGGCAGCGAGGAGCACCCGCCCATCGTGCCGCGCGAGGACGGCAGCTGGCTGGTCGACGGTTCGCTTTCCACCGAGGACCTGCGCGAACTGCTGCACGTGGACCGCCTGCCCGGCGAAGAGGAGCACGAATACCGCACCGCCGCCGGCATGGTGATGACCGCACTGGGCCACATCCCGCACACCGGCGAGGTGTTCGCCTGGCGCGGCATCCGCTTCGAGGTGCTGGACCTGGACGGCGCGCGGATCGACAAGCTGCTGGTGACGCCGGCACCGCGCATCGAGACGGCGGACGACGCGCAGTAGGCGGCCCTCGGCCCCTCCATCGTTCGGCTCTTCACGTCCCGTTTGCTAGGCTCGGATCGATGCCTCCAGCCAAGCCCGCCACCGTGGCCGCGTCACTGCCGGCGCCACCGTTGCCCGGTCCCGACCAGCGCTGGGCCTTGTTCCTCGACGTCGACGGCTGCCTGCTCGAGTTCGCCGACGACCCTGCGGCAGTCGTCGTGTCCTCCGCGCTGCGTGGCCTGCTGCATGCCCTGCACGAGCGCCTCGGCGGCGCGATGGCGCTGGTCAGCGGGCGCGGCGTGGCCGACCTGGACCGGCTGTTCGGCACGCCGCCATGGGCCATGGCCGGCCTGCACGGCTACCAATTGCGCCAAGCCCACGGCCGCTATCGCGAGCTGGCCGTGGATCCCTACGACCAGGTACGCATGCGTGCCGCCGTGGAAGCCCTGGCCGCGCGCCTGGAGGGCGTGCAACTGGAGGACAAGCACCACGCCATGGCGCTGCACTGCCGGCGCGCGCCGGCGCAGCTGCCGGCGTTGCGCGAAGCGGCCCGGGCGTTGGCCGCCGAGCTGCCCGGCTACGAGCTGCAGCCGGGCGACCTGGTAATGGAGTTCAAGCCGTCCGGCGTAGACAAGGGCGGCGCGGTGGAGGAACTGATGCAGCACCGGCCCTTTGCCGGCCGCACGCCGGTCTACCTGGGCGACGACCTGACCGACGAGCACGCCTTCGCGGCCGTCAACCGCGCTGGCGGCATCAGCGTGCGCGTCGGCCAGCGCGAGCCCAGCCAGGCGCGGTTCACGTTGCCTAGCCCGGGGGCCGTCCAGGCTTGGCTGGAGCGGGTGCGGGACGCGCCCGACGAACCTGCAGAACCCGATGGAGTTTCGACCGATGCCGACCCTGATGGAGGGCAACCCGCCGTCCGCCTGCCCTGAGCCAGCGGCTTCCGGCACCACCGCCCTGGCGACGCTCGTCCGGTGCCGCCGCCCGGGAGCCGTTCGATGAGCCGCACCGGCAAGAAGCCTGGCCGGCTGGTGGTGGTCTCCAACCGCGTGGCACTGCCCAGGCAGACCGCCACCGGCGGGCTCGCCTCGGCCATGCGCGCGGCGCTCAAGGAACGCGGCGGGCTGTGGTTCGGCTGGAGCGGCAAGCTCGCCGCGCGCAGCGCCGAGGAACTGCACCGGCTGAGCGACGGCCCCATCGACTACGTCACCATCGACCTCTCGCGGGCCGACCACGACGACTTCTACGCCGGCTTCGCCAACCGCACGCTGTGGCCGCTGTTCCATTATCGGCCGGACCTGGTGGACTACCAGCGCAGCCATCTGGAAGGCTATCTGCGCGTCAATGCAGTCTATGCCGACGAGCTGGTCAAGCTGCTCGATCCGGACGACATCATCTGGGTGCACGACTACCACCTGATCCCGCTGGCGGCGATGCTGCGCGAGCGCGGCGTGCGCAACCGCATCGGCTTTTTCCTGCATACGCCCCTGCCGGCCGCCGCCCTGCTGATCGCCCTGCCCAAGCATCGCGAACTGCTGGAGACACTGGCCAGCTACGACCTGGTCGGCCTGCACACCGCGCGCGATCTGCGCGCGCTGGAGGACTACTTCCTGCACGAGGTCGGTGGCGCCATGCGCCCCGGCGGCCGGTTGCGCGCGGCCAACGGGCGGCTTTTCCGCGCCGGCGTGTTCCCGATAAGCATCGACACCGCCGAGGTGGCCGAGACGGCGCGGCGCGCGGCGAGCGAGCCGGGCGTGCAGCAGCTCTACGAAAGCCTGGACGGCCGCGCGCTGATCATCGGCGTCGACCGGCTGGACTATTCCAAGGGACTGGCCGAGCGCTTCGAGGCCTTCGCCGACGTGCTCGAGCGTTCGCCCGCGCTGCACAGCCGCGTGACCTTTCTTCAGATCGCACCGCCCTCGCGCGGCGCGGTGCCGGAGTACCGGCTGATCCGCCGCGAACTGGAGCGCAGCGCCGGACACATCAACGGCAAGTTCGCCACGCCCGAATGGGTGCCGATCCGCTATGTCAACCAGTCCTTCCCGCACACACTGCTGGCCGGCTACTACCGCGTGGCACGGGTGGGCCTGGTCACCCCGCTGCGCGACGGCATGAACCTGGTGGCCAAGGAGTACGTCGCCAGCCAGGATCCGAAGAACCCGGGCGTGCTGGTGCTCTCGCGCTTCGCCGGCGCCGCGCAGGAGTTGACCGAGGCCTTGCTGGTCAACCCCGCCGACACCATCGAGGTGGCCGATGCGCTGGAGCGTGCGCTGGCCATGCCGCTGCGGGAACGCATCGCGCGCTGGCGCAGCATGATGGACGTGCTGCAACGCCACGATCTGACCGCCTGGCGCAACGCGTTCCTGAACGCGCTGACCGCCTGAAAGGCGCTAGCGCTCCCCCGGACATGCCCGGGATAAAGTCATCGGGAGCCGCCCATGCCTGACCCCTGCCCCCCGCGAGCAGCCCTGCCGCGATCGGCTACGCTAGCCCGGTTCACCCAGGGGAGTCCGTCATGAAACTGCGCTTCGCCGTCCACCCCGGCCTGCTGGCCATGCTGCTCGCCACCAGCGCCGCCCTGCCCGCCGCCGATGCGCCGCAGGCGAAATACCCCAACTATCCGAGCGAGACGCCGGCGCACTTCACGCCCGCCACGGACAGCTTCGACTACACGCGGCGCGAGGCGATGATCCCGATGCGCGACGGCGTGAAGCTGCACACGGTCATCCTGGTCCCCAAGGGGGCCAAACACGCCGGCATCCTGCTCACCCGCACACCCTACGACGCCAACGCGCTCACCAGCCACACCATGAGCGGCCATCTGGCGCCCATGCTCCAGGGCTACGACAACGCCACCGACGTGGTCGTCGAGGACGGCTACATCCGCGTGGTGCAGGACGTGCGCGGCAAGTACGGCTCGGAGGGCGACTACGTGATGAACCGCCCGCTGCACGGGCCGCAGAACCCGACGCCGGTGGACGACGCCACCGACACGTACGACACCATCGACTGGCTGGTGAAGAACGTTCCCGAGTCCAACGGCAAGGTTGGCACGCTGGGCATCTCCTACGACGGCTTCGAGCCGTTGATGGCGCTGGTCCACCCCCACCCCGCGCTCAAGGTCTCGGTGCCGATGAACCCGATGGTCGACGGCTGGATGGGCGACGACTGGTTCCACCACGGCGCATTCCGCCAGCAGAACATGAGCTACGTCTACGAGCAGACGGCCAGCCGCGACAACTCGATCAAGTGGTGGACCAGCTACCACGACCAGTACGACCTCTTCATGCACTACGGCTCGGCCGGCGCGCTGGGCCAGGCCTATGGCATGGAGCAGCTGGGCTTCTGGAACAAGCTGCTGGCCCACCCGGCCTACGATGCGTTCTGGTCCGACCAGGCGGTCGACAAGCTGCTCGCCAAAGAGCCGCTCAAGGTGCCGGTGATGCTGGTGCACAGCCTGTGGGACCAGGAAGACATCTACGGTGCGCTCGCCGTGTACCGCGCGATCAAGCCCAAGGACACCCGCAGCGACATGGTCAGGCTGGTGATGGGCCCCTGGCACCACGGCCAGGAGATCGACGAGGGCAGTTCGCTCGGCGCGATCCGCTTCGGCAGCGACACCGCCAAGTATTTCCGCGAGCACATCCTGCGCCCGTTCCTGGCGCAGTACCTCAAGGACGGCGCGCCCAAGGCGGACCTCGCCCCGGTCACCGCCTTCCAGACCGGCACCAACCGCTGGCAGCGGCTGGACCGCTGGCCGCTTTCCTGCGAGCAGGGGTGCGCCGCCAGCAGCCGCGCGCTGTACCTTGAACCCGGCCAGAAGCTGGGCTTCGACGCGCCGGCCGGCGGCAACGCCTACGACGAATACGTTTCCGACCCGGCCCATCCGGTGCCCTACCGCGCCCGCCCCAGCCAGCCGATGGGCTACGACAACGGCCTGACCTGGTCGCAGTGGCTGGTCGACGACCAGCGCGAAGCCTCCGGCCGCACCGACGTGCTGACCTACGTCTCCGAACCGCTCACCGCGCCGCTGACCGTCGCCGGTGCGCCCGAGGTGCACCTGGTCGCATCCACCAGCGGCACCGACAGCGACTGGGTGGTCAAGCTGATCGACGTCTACCCCGACCAGGTCGCCGAACAGCCAGAGATGGGCGGCTACCAGCTCGCGGTGGCGATGGACATCTTCCGTGGCCGTTACCGCACGGGCTTCGACAAGCCGGCGCCGCTGGCCGCGAACCAGCCGCTGGACTACCGTTTCGCCCTGCCCGCAGCCAACCACGTGTTCCTGCCCGGCCACCGGCTGATGGTGCAGGTGCAGTCGAGCTGGTTCCCGCTCTACGATCGCAACCCGCAGACGTTCGTGCCGAACATCTTCAAGGCGCAACCGGCCGATTACGTCAAGGCGACGCAGCGCATCTACCACGCGCCAGGCCGGGCCAGCTTCATCGCGCTGCCGGTCGTCACCCGCTGACGGTGCTGCCCCTTCCCCGGCACAGCCGGGGAAGGGGCAAGGGCTGGACCGCAGGGGACCGCGCGCGAGGTCCGCCATGCGTCCGGTCCCTTTGGAGTGGAGCGCATTCTACCCAGGCGCCATGGAGCGCTCCTGCTGTAGCAGCAGGCGATGGCCGCTCGGGTCCTTAAGCATCGCCATCGCCTGGCCGTCGAGGTCGACGACCGGCTTCCCTGCGCCGCCCGGAAGCCTGGCGAGCAGTGCCTGCAGGTCGTCCACCTCCAGCACCAGCCGGTCGACGACCCGGTCGTTGCCGGCAGCATGCGGGTGCGAGCGGTTTCCCGGCGGCATGCGGTAGCCGAGCAACTCCAGGTGCGGCGGTCCGCCCTGCGCCGCTTCCAGGCCCACCACGTCGACGTCGGCCCCGTGCAGGCCGTCGAGCCGGTCCTGTTCGGGGCCCCGGTTGTGCGTGCGTGTGGTCGGGCGCCAGCCCATCCGGCCATAGAAGTCCACCGACGTCTCGGCATCGGCCACCGCGATGGCCGAATGGTCGACACCCAGGAACAGACCCGGCGCCTGCCAGCAGGGCGCGCCCACGCCGGCGGGAAAATGGATCAGTTCCAGCGGATGCCCCTCCGGATCGCGGAACTTGAACGCACTGACGCCGCCGGTGTTGGCCGGCAGCGTCTGCGGGCCGCCGAGGCTGATCGGCGCGAACGGATGGCGGCCCAACCGTGCGTAGGCCGCCGGCATGTCGGCCACCACGATCGCCAGGTGCTGGAAGCACAGGTCCGACGCGCCGGCCTGAGCGGGGTAGGCCGCACCGGGCGGGTCGAATGCCACCAGTTCCAGTTCCTGCGCGCCCAGGCGCAAGCGGGCCACTCGGGCGCACGCGCCGGGGACACCCATCAGTTCGCCCCAGCCCGGCGCATCCATGCACACCTGTTCCACTACCGAGAACGCCAGCGCCTCGCGATAGAACGCCACCATGCGCGCGAGGTCGCCGACGTTGCGGCTGACCCGCCGCAGTCGCAGCACGCGCCCGTTCATGGCCGCTGCGCGCCGCGCGTGTTGGTGTAGATCGCGAACAGGGTCTGCGAGGCGCACAGGAACAGCCGGCAGCGGTTGCGGCCGCCGAAGCACAGGTTCGAGACCGGGCTGGGCACCCGGATCCGGCCCAGCAACGTGCCCTGCGGATCGAAGCAATGCACGCCGTCGTCGCTGGCGATCCACAGGTTGCCCCGCTCGTCGCAGCGCATGCCGTCGGCATGCCGGCCGAGGAAGCAGCGGCCGTTCGCCAGCCGGTTCACGCCGTCACTTCCCTTTTCGACCTCGAACACGCGGATCTGCTGCCTCGGTCCGGCGGCGAACTGCAGCCCGGTCTCGGCCACGTACAGCCGCGTTTCGTCGGGCGAGAAGCACAGTCCGTTGGGTCCCTCGAAGTCGTCGGCGACCACGCGCAGGCGGCCGCTGGCCGGGTCCAGGCAATACACGTTCGCCGGCAGCTCGGCGTGCTGCTTGCCGCCCTCGTAGTCGGTCTGGATGCCGTAGGGCGGATCGGTGAACCACACGCCGCCGTCCGATTTAACCACCACGTCGTTGGGCGAGTTCAGGCGCTTGCCGTCGTGACGTTCGGCGAGCACGGTGACGGTGCCATCGAGTTCCGAGCGCGTGACGCGGCGGCCGTGGTGCGAGCAGGACACCAGGCGCCCTTCGCGGTCGCGCGTGTGGCCGTTCTCGAAATCGGAGGGCTCGCGGAAGACCGACACGCCGCCGCCTTCGCACCAGCGCAAAACGCGGTTGTTCGGGATGTCACTGAACAGAAGCTCGTCACGATCGGCGAACCACACCGGCCCCTCCAGCCAGCGAAAGCCGGTGGCGAGTGTCTCCAGCGGCGCATTGGGAAGTACCAGCGCCCTGAAGCGGGGATCGACGATCTCGAAATCAGCCATCGCGCTCGTCCACTGCGTTGGCCGGACGCCCGCGTGCGGTCGATCGGTCCAGCTGCACCAGCATCAGCACCGCCGGCAGCTCGCCGACCGTGCCTGAGCGATGCCCCTTGCGCCCCTGCGCATCGGCCGCGCAGTGCTGGTCGCCGCCGAAGGACACCTCGCCCGCGCCCATCTCCACGCGATGGCCGTCCATGCTTTCGACGAACCAGCGGCCGGACAGCGGCACGATCCACTGCGGCTTGGGATTCTCGTGCCATTCGCCTACCCAGCCCACCGGCAGCACGGCGAACACCACGCTGGCCTGGCCCGTGCCCTGCGGCGCGTTCCACTGCGGCGCGGCGCCGCCCATGCTCTGGCGCTCGAAGTCGTCCGCCACGCAGCGCGACTGGTGGCTCGTACCCTGCTCGTCGGTCCAGATGCGCCAGTAGGTCAGGCGCGGCGACGCGGATGCATCGGCGTTCATGGCGCGTCTGCGGCTGGCAGGGCCGATGCGGTGCCGGCCGGCGTGTACACCGGCGTGGAAGACAGCGGATGCGTCACCACCGCCCGCGCCGGCGCGAGCTGGGTGCCGAAGGTGAGCAGCAGCATCCCGCCGGCCACGCAGAAGTTCTTCAAAAAATCCCAGAAATGCGCGCGCGCCGCGCTGTCGCCCCGGGTCCAGAAGTCCGGGTAGGCCCAGAAGTTGTGGTAGAGCAGCGCGGTCACCACGCAGTAGAGCCCGAGCAGGAACGCGGCCAGCCGGTCGTGCCAGCCGGTCAGGATGCAGGCCGGGCCGAGCAGCTCCAGCGCCATGCCCAGCACCAGCAGCACGGGGCCGCCGGGCAGGAAGCTCGAATTGGCCTGCTTGAGCGCGCCTTCCCAATTGAAGATCTTGTCCATCGCGCTGAAGGGGAACAGCACGACGAGGAATACGCGCGTCAGCAGTGGCAGGCCGATCAGGTCGATCCAGTTCATGGCGCCGCCCTCGTCCGTGCAGGGAGATCGTGCGTCCGTTTGCCTTTGGCGTCATTTACGCGAAAGCGCCCAGCGGATTCCCGCTTTTGCGGGAATGCCAGCGCGGCGGGGGTGCGGAACGCGCCTTTTTCCCCGTCTGCTCCCGCCGCCACGAGGAATCCGTTCATGCGCCCAGCCGCTCCTTCAGGTGATCGGCCACGCGCAGGGCGTTGGCGATGATCGTCAGCGTGGGGTTCACCGCACCGATCGAGGGGAAGAAACTCGCATCCGTGACATAGAGATTGTCCAGCTCGTGCGCCTTGCAGTTGAGGTCCAGCACCGAATGCGCCGGGTCGGTGCCGAAGCGCAGCGTGCCGGCCTGGTGCGCAGTGCCGCCGATGGGGATCTCCTTGCCCAGCTCGAACTTGCGCTCGAGCAGCTGGGGATGCTTGCCGGCGCCGCGCACGAGCCCCTTCAGCTTGTGCTTGAGCCGCTCATGCGCCTCCAGGTTGTTGGCATGCTGCTCCAGCGTCACGTGGCCGTCCGGGCGCAGGCGCACGCGGTTCTCCGGCCGCGGCAGGTCCTCGCTGGAAAGCCAGAAATCCAGCGCGTGATGGGCCATCTGCTCGAACGGAAGGTCCGGCAGCCACTGCAGCCAGTCCGGCAGCGCCTCGCCGCGGATGGTCTGCGGGTGGGACTTGCCGGTCATCTGGATCAGGCCCATCGGATAGCCCCAGTCGTCGGCGCCGAAGTAGTAGTCGGCGACCGCGAGCGTCTTCTCGAACACCGTGTCGTTGCGCTCGCGCGAGAGCGCCAGCATCACCGACTGGTTGTGTCGCATGTAGTTGCGCCCGACCTGGTCCGAACCGTTGGCCAGGCCGTTGGGGTGGCGGTCGTTGGCCGAGCGCAGCAACAGCAGGGCCGAACTCAGTGCGCCGCAGGCGACCACCACGATGTCTGCCGTGTACACCTCCTGCTGCTGGTCGCGCTGCACGTTCACCGCGGTGATGGTGCGCCCGCCCGGGTCGGTGTCCAGCGTGTGCACGTAGGCGCCGGTCAGCAGGGTCACGTTCGGGTGCGCGGCCAGGGTGGGATCGACGCAGATCACCTGCGCATCGGCCTTGCCGTTCAACAGGCATGGATAGCCGTCGAAGGCGGCGCAGCGGATGCACACGCTGGTCGGCGACACCACGCCGTTTCGCTCGTCCAAGAGGATGCCCAGCGGCATGTGGAAGGGATGCACGCCCTGCCGCGCGAAACTGTCGTGCAGCTCCTGCAGGCGCGGTTCGTGCGACACCGGCGGATGCGGGTAGGGGGCGCCCGCGGGCGGCTCGGTCGGGTCCTCGCCGCGCTGGCCGTGCACGTGGAAGAGCTGCTCGGCCTGCGTGTAGTAAGGCTCGAAATCGGCATAGGAGAGCGGCCATGCCGGCGAGACGCCGTCGGCGTGGCGCAGCTCCTGGAAATCGCGTTCGCGCAGACGGAACAGCGCCGCGCCGTACATCTTCGAGTTGCCGCCCACGTAGTAATGCAGCCCCGGATGGAACAGCGCGCCGTCCTTGTCGTACCAGCTCTCCTTGGCCACATAGGCTCCGTCGACGAACACCGCTTTCGGGTCCCAGTTCTCGATCCCGCGCTTGAGGTAGCCACCGCGCTCCAGCAGCAGGATGCGCTTGCCGGTCGGCGCCAGCCGCTGTGCCAGCGATGCTCCCCCAGGCCCCGTGCCAATCACGATGACGTCGTAGTGCTCTGGCATGCCGTCTCCTGCAGATCGCGGCGGCGGCCGCGTTGGGGTTGCGGACGCAGGCCGGCGCTTCGCCGGCGCGGAGCGCACCCGGAAACGCCAGCATGCGCGCCACGATGTGGTCCCGCCGTTGACGCCCCCGCGCGGCGGGACCAGCGCTGCGGCTTGCGGCCTGCCAGGACCGCTCGGCGGCCACTTCGATCATCAGCTCGGGACGAAACAGCGCATCGACCTTCCCCAGCGTTCCGGTCGCCGGCGCATCGGTGGGCGGGTAGTGCGAGCGCCCATCGAACTGGCCGAAGTCGGTGACGTTCATGTCGGTACCCGGCACGTCCTTGAAGTCGGCCCCGCTGCACACGGAGAGGCGCAGGTTCTCGAACACCGGCACGCATTGCGCGCGGAAGTGGCCGGCATCGACGATCCTGCCCCGGCGGTCCATCGCCACCTGGCCGGAGACGGACACCCACCGTCCAGGCAGCGCGACCATCACCTGCGAATAGCCATGCGCCGGCGGCAGCGCGGTCGGGTCGATCGCCCGCATGGGCTCCTGCGCCCGCACCTTGCCGGCCAATGCCAGCACCAGGCAGGCCAGCAGCGGCATGGAGGACCGGAAGGGCGTGGCGGGATCGGACGGCGCATCGGAGCTCTCCTTGCGAGGGGGAAGCAGGGGCTTTAGCAAGCGCTCCGTACCGGCCGGGGCTTCCCCGCCGCGCCTGCTCGGTGTAGAACCGCTCCAATCGTTGCCAATCGAATGACTGCCGCATGAGCGACACGAACTTCCTGATCCGTCTGGCCGAGGACGACGACGATTTCATCCTGGGACTGATCCCGCGCTTCGTGGATTTCCCGCTGCCGCCCTGGCGCAAGCGGCACGAATGCATCGACGGCATCCGCAAGGACTTGCTGCGGCACCTGGAGGACGGCACCGCCAACGACTTCCTGTTCGTGGCCGAGGACGAGGACGGCGAAGTGGTCGGCTTCATCGAACTGCAGAAGACACAAGACTTTTTTACCGGCCGCACCAACTGCCACATCAACAACATCGCCGTGGCCCCGGCCCACGAAGGCCAGGGCGTGGGCAAGGCGCTGATGGCGCATGCAGAGGCGTGGGCGCGCGAGCACCGCTGCGCGCTGATCACGCTGGCGGTGTTCCCCGGCAACGAGCGCGCCCGTGCGCTGTACGAGGCCGACGGCTTCGCCACCGACCTGCTGCGGCTGGCCAAGCCGGTACGCTAGCTTGCGCGCGCCCTAGTCACCCGCGTCGGCGGGCTCTTCGGGCGCGCGGGTGCGGGCGTTAGCGGCGGCCTGGGCAGCGATGTCGGCGGCGCGCCAGATGGCCAGGCGCCGGCCAAGAAAGGGCTGCTGGTACAGCGGCGTAGCCGCGTAGTCGTAGTGCCGGTAGCTGCTGATCACCCAGCCGCCGGGATGTGCGGTCGCCCAGGCCGCGACCTGGGCCTGGCTGCGGGCGGTAGCAATCGGCGCAGTGAGACGGCCGGCGAAGGTGTACAGCCCCTGCTGCTGACCGGCATGCAACAGCGGGATGCCGGCGCGCTGGGCCGAGGCGATGCGGGCGGCGGCGGCCTGGACCGCATAGCGCGGCCCCAGCCCCAGCACGAAGGCCGCCTTCGCCAGCGCCACCAGTACCAGCGTCGCCACCGCCGCGGTCGCCACCGTGGTCGGGCGCCGGCCGCGCGCGACCAGAGCCACGCCCGGCAACGCCGCGCCGCCCAGGCAGGCGTAGGCCATGACCGGTGCCTGCGGCGCCAGACGCGCCAGCGCGACGGCGAATCCCACGGCAATGACCAGCAGCACCAGCCCCACTCGCCAGCCGACCACCCGCCAGCGCCCTGCCGCCAGCCTCGCGCCGGCCGGCAGGGCCAGCGCCGGCAACAGCGGCAGCAGGTAGTGCGGCTGCTTGCCGCTGATCAGACAGAACACCAGGAACGCGGGCAGCGTGGCGGCCAGGGCAAAGCGGTCGAGCAGGCGATGGCCGGGCGCCGCGGCCGGATCGCTGGCAGGCACGCCGCGGCCAAGGCCGAGCGTCCACGGCAGCATCAGCAGCGGCACGATCGGCAGGTACCAGGCCGGCCCCCGGTCGTGTGCGAAGCTCTCGGCGACCCGGCCGGCGGTCTGCTTGAGAAAGATCGCATCGCCATACGCCGGACCGCCGGCCCGCGCGGCCGGCAAGGCCCAGGCCAGCGCCAGCACGGCCGCTCCCGCCAAGGCCAGCAGGAGGGCGAGATAGTGCCGCCCCGGCCGGCCACGTACCGCCGGATGCCACCAGGGGGCGAGCAGCGCCGGAAGCCCGCCGACCAGCAGGCTGACCGGACCCTTGGTCAAGATGCCCAGGCCCAACCCCAACGCCAGCCACACGGTGCCTAACCTCATCTGCCCGCGCGCCAGCCACACGCCGCCCAGCCACGCGGACAACACGCAGAGGGTCAGCAGCAGGTCGAACATCACGGCCCCGGCGAAACCCGCGAAGGCGATGCAGCCCAGCCACAGCCACGTCGCCTTCGCGGCCGCCCGCGCATCCGCCGAAAGCGCAAAGGCCAGGCGGCGCAAGGGCGGCAGCGTGGCCAGCGCCAGCAACACCTCCAGCAGGCGCGCGGACCAGGCATGCACGCCAGTCACCCACCAAGCCAGGTTGATCAGCCAGAACAGCAGCGGCGGCTTGTCCGGGTAAGGCGCACCGTCCAGCCACGGCACCAGCCAGTGGCCGCCGGCGTGCATGGTCCACGCCACCGCCAGATAACGCGTCTCGTCGATCGGCACCGGCGGAAGGAAGAACGCCGGCAGCACCAGCGCCGCGCACGCGGCGACTCCCAGCAACGCATACCCGCCGACTGGACGCTCCACGGGAAAGTCCTGTGCCTGG
The DNA here is from genome assembly GCF_035943815.1 of Frateuria sp. Taxonomy (GTDB): domain Bacteria; phylum Pseudomonadota; class Gammaproteobacteria; order Xanthomonadales; family Rhodanobacteraceae; genus Frateuria_A. Next base: position 134,374 of record NZ_DASZBU010000001.1, on the reverse strand, counting down.
CCACCCCGCCGGGCCGCCCATCGGCCCCGCTACCGGCCGCAGGCTAGGGCGGCTGCCGTCGCGGACCGATGACGGCGGCGTCATGCGCGGGCCGCCAGGCCCCGCCACCGGTCAGTAGCTGCGCCCGTCCACCGCCACGCGCTCGAGCCCGTCCAGTGCCACGCCCTCCAGGCATCGCACGTTGATGGCCGCCATCGCCTGGCCGTCCGGCGCCTGGCCCAGGCCGAACGGCGCACAGCCGCAGGTCGGGCAGAAGCGGTGCTGGATGACGTGCTTGTTGAAGGTGTAGGTAGCCATGTCCTGCTCGGGCGTGGCCAGCGTGAGCTGCCCGCGCGGCACGAACCACAGGAGGTAGCCCTTGCGGCTGCAATGCGAGCAGTTGCACTCGATGGCCTTGTCAAGGTCGCCTTCGACGTCGAAGGCGATGCGTCCGCAATGACAGCTGCCGTGGTAGCGCATGATGAACTCCGTGTCGTGGCGAAGGCCCCATTGGAGCACGCACGCGTGCTGGATGGGCGGCGCGCCTGCTAGGCCGCGCCGGACTTTGCCGCGGGTCGCAGGTAGCGCCCGGCCAGCGCGGGCATCACCAGCAGGTTGAGCATGGTGGAGGTGAGCAGGCCGCCGAGGATCACGATCGCCATCGGCCCTTCGACCTCGCGCCCGGGCTCGCCGCTGCCCAGCGCCAGCGGCAGCAGGCCGAGCGCGGTCACCAGCGCGGTCATCACGATCGGCGTGAGCCGTTCGCGCGCGCCGCGCAGCACGGTGAAGCGGTTCCAGTGCGCACCTTCGGTGTCGATCAGGTGCTCGTAGTGGGCCAGCAGCAGGATGGTGTTGCGCGCGGCGATGCCGAACAGCGTGACGAAGCCGACCAGCGCGCCGATGGAGAGCACGCCGCCGGTCAGCGCCGCTGCGATCACGCCGCCGACCAGCGCAAAGGGCACGTTGGCGAGGATCAGCGCCGTGCTGCGCCGGTCGGGAAAACTCAAGAGCAGCAGCGCGACGATCGCCGCACCGGCCAGCCCGCTGTGCAGCAGCAGGGTGTGCTGCGCCTGCACCGCGCCCTCGGCGGCGCCGCCGAACTCTACGTAGTAGCCGGCCGGCAGCTTGAGCTGGCGGTCGAGCGCCGCGCGCGCCTTGGCGACGAAGCCGACCACATCGGCCGTGCCGGGCGTGATCGCCACCACCAGCCGGCGGCGGCCGCCTTCGTGCTGGACGCTGGCGCGGCCCTTGACCAGGTCGACCGCGGCCACCTCCGACAGGGGCACGCTCTGCCCGTCCGCCGCCGGCAGCAGCAGGCTGCCCACCGCCTCGGGGTCGTGCGAGGCAGTGTCGTCCAGCGTGAGGCGGATCTCCACCGGCTGCACGCCGCGGTACACCTCGCCCACGATGACGCCCTGGTGCGCGGCAGCGACCGCGTCCAGCACGTCGGTCATGCGCATGCCGCGGGCGGACAGCCGGTCGGGATCGGGCGCGATGCGCATGGTCGGCACGCTGGGCGATTCGGCCAGCCGCACGCTGCCGGCGCCAGGCACGCTCCGCAGGATCGCCTGCGCCTGCGTGGCGAGTGCATCGAGCCGGTCCAGATCCTGACCGTACAGGCTGAGCGTCACCGGCGCGGTCTCACCCGAAAGCGACTCGCTGATGCGGTCGCCGAGAAAGGTGACCACTTCGGAGGTCAGCCCGGGATAGCCGTCGAGCAGCTTCCGGAGCGCCGTCTCGATGCGGATCTGCGCGTTTGCCGCAAGGCCGGGCTTGAGCTCCACGTGCAGTTCGCCGCGATTGGGCGGCCAGGTGTCCTGCACCGCCTCGGCGCGGCCCATCTGCAGCGACACGCTGGCCACGCCGGGGATCGCCAGCACGCCGCGGCTGATGCCCTCGCCGATGCGATCCATCTCTTCGAGCGATGCGCCCGAAGGCCCGGTCACCTGCAGTACGAAGTGGCCCTCGCGGAACTCCGGCATCAGCGAGGCGCCGAAGAACGGCAGCGCCGCCACCGCCAGCACGCCGATCAGCAGCACCGCGACCAGCAGGCCGCGGCCGTGCGGCATGGTGCGTTCCAGCAGACGGTACTGCGCCAGCTTCATGCGCTTGAGCCAGCGGGGCTCGCGGTGCCGCCGCCCGGGGCGCAGCAGCAGCAGGCACAGTGCCGGCGTCACTGTGAGCGCCACCAGCAGCGAGGCGAACGTGGCCAGCAGGAACGCGCCGGCCAGCGGCGCGAAGAAACTACCCTGCAGGCCCGGCAGAAGAAGGATCGGCACGAACACGAAACCGACCACCACGGTGGCCAGCACCACTGGCCGGCGCACCTCGACCGAGGCGGCCAGGATAGTTTCGATGCGCGGCGCATCGCGCCCGGCCACGCGCAGGCGGCGGTCGATGTTCTCCACGTCGATGATGGCATCGTCCACCACCACGCCCAGCGCCACCGCCAGGCCGCCCAGCGTCATGGTGTTGATGGTCCAGCCGAGGTAGCGCAGCGACAGCACGGCGAGCGCCAGCGACAGCGGGATGCTCACGAAGGAGATCAGTGCCGTGCGCCAGTCCTTCAGGAACAGCACCAGCACCACCAGCACCAGCACGGCGCCGAAGGCGAGCGCGTTGCGCATGTTGGCCAGCGCCACCTCCACGAAGGTGGCCGGCCGGTGCAACGCCGGCACCAATGTCACGCCCTGCGCCGCGAGCATGGGTTTCAGGTCGTCCAGCGCCTTCTCCACCGCGCGGGTGACTTCCAGCGTGTTGCTTCCGTACTGGCTGGTCATCGCAACGAGAATGCCGGGGCGGGCGTCGATGCGCGCGTCGCCGAAGGCCGGTGCGGCGGCCACGCTCACGCTCGCCACGTCGGCCAGGGTGATGTTGCGGCCGGCATGCCGGGTCAACACCGTGCGGCCCAGTTGCGCCGGGTCGGTCAGGCCGCCGTCGGCTTCCAGCACCACGCGCTGGCTGGGCGTGTCGACGTAGCCGGCGCCACGCACGCCGGTGGCGGCGGTGGCGGCCAGGCGCACGTCCTCCAGCGTGAGCCCGTAGGCGGCGAGCCGGTCCGGGTGCACGCGCACGTCCCACTCGCGAACGCCGCCGCCGAACACGATCGCATCGGCCACGCCGGGCACGGCGAGCAGACGCGGCTTGATCGTCCAGTCGGCCAGCCCGCGCAGCGTGAGCGGATCGAGCTTGTCGCTGATCAGGCCGAACTTGAGCAGGTCCATGGTCGAAGACGTCATCGGGCTCAAGGACGGCGCGTGCACGCCGGCCGGCAGGTTGGCCGCCGCCTCGGTGACGCGCTCGGCCAGCAGCTGGCGATCGCGGAACGGATCACTGCCGTCCTTGAACACCACATCGATCACCGCCAGGCCCTGGATCGACTGCGAGCGCACTACGTCCACGTCGGTGGTGCCGTTGACCGCGTTCTCGATGGTCTGGGTGACGCGCTGCTCCACCTGCAGCGCGGTGAAGCCGGGCGCCTCCACCTGCACGGTGGCCTGCGCCGGCACGAACTCGGGAAAGACGTCGTACTTGGCGTCGAACACGCGCTGCACGCCCAGCGCCAGCACCAGTACGGCCAGCAGGACGACCCAGCCGGACGCGCGCAACGCGCTGCGGATGATCGCGGCAAGCATCGGTCAGTCGCCGTCCGAGGCGGCCTCGCCGGGCGTCGGCGCGGCATCCACCGCCACCAGCGCCTCGGCGCCCTGCACCACCACGCGCTCGCCCGGCTTGAACGGCGCGCCGACCAGCCAGCCGGCCGGCGTCATCGCACGCGGTGTCACCGCGCGGCGCTCGAACTGGTCCCGACCGGTGGCGACGTAGGCCCAGTCCTGCCCGTTCCAGCGCACGATCGCCGCGCGCGGCAACAACACGCCGCGTACCGGCGGGCCGTCGGACTGCAACTGCGCGGTCAGCACCATGCCCGGGACCAGCTGACCGGCGTCCGCTTGCAGCAGCCAGCCGGCGGCCAGGCCCGATGTGCTGCGCGGCAGCCTGCCGAGCACCTGCGCGGGGGCGTCCACGCCGTGCGGCATCTGCAAGGTCGCCGCGCGCACCAGCATGGGTGCGTCCGGGCGGCCGAGCGGTTCGGCCTTGAGCAGCACCTGCTGGCCGGCGACCAGTGCGTCGATCAGCCGATCGCGGCGCTTCGCATCCATCTCCTCCAGGTCGTCGCCCCAGACGCTGCGTAAGGCGATGCGCGCCTCGCGCAGCCGCGCCTGGTCGGCGACCGCCTGTGCCTGCGCCGCCTCCAGCGCCTTGCGCGAGGCGTTGCCCTGCGACGCGAGCAGCACACGCGTGCGCGCGGCCTCGGCACGCGAGGCGTCGGCGGCGGCCTGCGCGGCGGCGACATCGTCGACCGCCTTGGCCAGCGGCACCGGATCGAGCACGTCGGCGACGGCCCGCGTGGTCATCGGCATCTCGCCATCGGCCAGCGTGGCCAGGCGCAGGCCCAGGCGCGACTGCGCGGCGGCATCCAGCTCGGTGGCGCCGACGGTGCCGGTAAGCGAAGCGAACAGCGCCAGGACGGCGAGCGACAGGGATGGCTTCATGGGGATTCTCCTGCGGGAACGGCCTTCCCATCTTTCATCGCAGCGGCTTGCGGGCCGGGCCGCGGGCCCTCGCTCTTGGCCGCCGGCGCGAGCGGATCGCGGGTTTCCATTGGCTGCCACAATGCGGCTTCCTCGGCATCCAGCGGCGTGCGCAACGCATCCTCCAGCGCGGCCTCGGCCTGCCAGGCGGCATCGAGCGCAGCGAGCGCGGTCTGCTCGGCGGCGAGCGCGGACAGACGGGCGGCGAGCAGCGCGGGGCGGTCGATGGCGCCCAGCGCGAAGGCATGCTCGGCCTGCGCGCGCGCGCTCTCGGCGGCCTGGCGCCCGGCGCGCGCCGCGGCCAGCGCCGGCAGCGCGGCGGCCAGCCGGGCGCGCGCGGCCTCGATGGCGCCGGCGATGTCGGCCTGCACCGCTCGCACGTGCGCAGCGGCCGTCTCACGGCGTGCTCGCGCCTCGGCGATCGGCCCCTGGTTCTGGTTGAACACAGGCAGGCTCAGGCTGGCGTTGAAGGTGAGCTTGCGCATGCCGTGGTCATAGGTGTAGCCCGGCCCCAGCGACAGCTGTGGGTACTGGTCGTGCACCTGCTGGCGCAGCTCGGTCTCGCGGCTGGCGTAGTCGTCCAGCGCACGCTCCAGGTCGGCGCGCGCGAGCAGGGCCTGGTCGGCGAGCGTGTCCAATTGCGCCGGCGTGGGCGCGGTCGGCTGGTCGAAACCGTCCCAGCGCAGGTCCAGGCCTTCCAGCGCGCTGGAAGGCAGACCGATGGCACGGGCCAGCTGCGATCGAGCGCCGGCCATGCGCTGCGCTGCTGCAGCCTGGTCGCTGCGCGCCTGCGCCAGCGTCTGTGCAGCCTGCAGGGCGACCTGCGGCTCGTCCTCGCCCAGCGCCACGCGCTGGCGGGCGGCCTGCTCCAGCGCCCCGGCCGCGGCCACCGTGCGGGCGGCAAGCGCCTGCTGGCGCTGCGCGATGCGCTGCTGCACCAGCGCGTCGCGCACGGTGCTGCGCACCTTCCACAGGCTCTCGGCGTAATCCAGCCGCGCGCCGCGCACGCCCTGGTCGGCCAGCTGCACGCGCAGGCGGCGGCGCAGGCCGCCGTCGAGCAGGAAGTCGGTGCTAAGTCCCCACAGCCAGGGCGCACTGCCGACCTGGGCCTGGGTATAGCGCTCCAGTGCCAGGCTCAGGGTCGGGTTGCGCAGCGCGCCGGCGGTGCGCACCGCGGCGCTGGCCTCGGCCAGGTGGCTGCGGGCCTCGTCCAGGTCCGGGTTGAGCGCCAGCGCCGCCAGCACCAGCTCGGCACGGCCATAGCTCGAGGGCGGCCACTGCCCGTGGTCGCGAGCAGGCAGCCACGGGCGCAGGCGCGCCGCAAGGGACGGGTCGTCCAGCCGGCGTGCCTGCCACTGCGCCCGGGTCGCGGCCGGATCGACGGGCGCGGGGCGGTAGGTGGCGCAGCCGCCGAGCAGGGCCGCGGCAGTACACGCGGCCAGGCAAAAAAAAGGATGGCGCATGGCGCCATCCTCGCAAGCCGTGCTTAGCGCCGTCTAAGGCCGCCGCGGCTGGCGCGGCGGCGCACGGGCATCAACCTCCGGCGCTCTCGCGCAGGTCCAGGCGCTGGGCCAGGCGGTCGATGTTGGGCAGCGACAGCAGGTGCGCATAGATCCAGCCCAGCACGCCCTCGCGGAGGAACTCGTAGGCGGTCTTCTCGTCGAGCTGGCGCAGCTTTTCCTCGTTGACGACGAACAGGCCGTTCAGGTTGATCGACTTGCCGTCCTTCTCCAGGCGGATGTTGCGCGGCTCCAGCAGCTGGTGCTTGCGCAGCTGGTCCATGAACCAGTGGGTACGCGTCACGTGCTGCTGGAACTCGCCCAGGAAACCCACTGCGTTGGTCAGCATCTCGCTGTCGCTGCCGTCTTCCTTGAACAGGCGGTCGCCCTCGTCGCTGCCGAAGCCTTCATAGGCCTCGTCGAGGAACACGGTGAAGTCGTCGCCCTCGGTCCCGGCCGGCTTTTCGGCCAGGATGAAGGGGTAGCGGCGCACGAAGGCCGGCACGTAGATGTTGGTCGCCCACTGGCCGTTCTCGTCGACCAGCAGGTTCTCGTTCTGGCGCAGGCCGAGGAGCGCCATCGGGCCGGCATCCTCGACGCTCTGGCCGGCGAACAGGATCGGCAGGTCGCGCGCGGCAATCGGGAACTCCGCGCCGGTCAGCGGCACCGAGTGGGCGGCAGCCGCGAACTTCAGGCTCGGGATGCCCTTCAGGCGCAGGTCCTTGTGCTGGGTGCGGTTGAGCGGCACCGGGCGCTCGTAGAAAAGTACTTCAGCCACGTCTTGTTACCTCTGCCCCGCCGTGCCGGGGCCGCCACCGATGGCCACCCCTCCCAAACCCGGCGTCGGGTCGCGAACTTGCCACTATATCAGCGGCCAGTCGCGTGGGCGAATCCAGCTCCGCGCGGCAGATCTGTCAAGCGCGTCAAATGCTTATGCGCGCGCTGTCATCGAGTTGGGCTATGCTGGATCGCGAGCGCATCGTTGCATCGACCTACGCCCGAACCTACGAACTGGCTGAAGGAAACCGCATGCTGATGGAAGTGCCGCGCCGGGATCTCAACTCCACCCGGGTGCTTTCGCTGGACGCCGCCGGCCGCATCCTCGACTGGATCAGCTGGCAGGACGCCGTCTGCCTCTACGTCCGCGAGGCCGTGGCCTGGACCCTGGGCGATCCCTGCCTGACCGTCCATGGCGGCCACAACCGCGCCCGCGGGGAGCGCAGCCGGCTGGACCTGCACCCGATCGTCGCCAGCACCGGCCACTGCCGCGACCACGCGATCGACCCGGCACCGGCGCTGACCAACACCGCCTTGTTCGCCCGCGACCGCCACCTTTGCCTTTACTGCGGCAACCAGTTCGCCCGCGGCGAACTGACCCGCGACCACGTCGAGCCGGTCTCGCGCGGCGGCAAGGACGAATGGGAAAACGTGGTCAGCGCCTGCCTCGCCTGCAACCTGAAGAAGGCCAATCGCACGCCGCAGCAGGCGCACATGCCGCTGCTGGCGGTGCCCTACCGGCCCAGCTGGGTGGAGCACCTGATCCTGTCCAACCGCAACATCCTCGTCGACCAGATGGAGTTCCTGGTCAGCCACCTGCCGCGCGACCGGCGCGGAGCGATGGCCGCCTAGCTTCCCGGCCCGGCGTGCGCCTTCGCGTGGTCGGCGCTGGCCTGGGCAAGCTCGCGGTCGATCTCCCTGACCTCCTCGCAGGCCTCCTCCGCCTCTTCCTCGAACCGCGCGCGGCGGCTGGCGTTGTGGCTGCGCCGGGCCTCTTCCTCCTTGCGATGGGCCAGCTTGCGGTAGTTCTCGCGGATGCGCTCCAGCGCGTCCTCGTCCAGGCCGTCCAGGTCGATCAGGGAATTGCGCGCCTCGGTCGCTCGGATCAGCTCATCCAGCTTGATCTGCAATGCGGCGCTGTCGCGGTTCTGGCTGTTCTGGATCAGGAACACCATCAGGAACGTGATGATGGTCGTGCCCGTGTTGATCACCAGCTGCCAGGTATCACCGAAGTGGAACATCGGCCCGGAGGCGGCCCACACGACGACGATGAAGGCGGCGGTCAGGAAGGCCGCCGGCCTGCCCGAATAGCGCGCGGTCGCCTCGGCGAAACTGCGGAAAGCCTGGGAAAGCTTGCTCATGGCTCGCGTCCTCAAGGAGACGTCGCGGCAAGCTTGCGCAGCAATTTGTATGCCCGGCGTGCAGACTGGCGGCAGGCGTTCACGTTGCCGCCCTTGCCCCGTCCTGCCGCTGGACCAACAATACGCCGATGATCGACCTCTCCCGCTACCCCCACCTGGCCCGGATCGAGACGCCGGACGACCTGCGCCGCGTGCCCGACGCCGAGCTGCCCGCCGTGGCGGCCGAACTGCGCCAGTACCTGATCGAATCGGTCGCCAGCTCCGGCGGCCATTTCGGCGCGGGCCTGGGCGTGGTCGAACTGACCGTGGCGCTGCACCACGTGTTCGACACGCCGCGCGACCGCCTGGTGTGGGACGTGGGCCACCAGTGCTACCCGCACAAGATCCTCACCGGGCGGCGCGACCGCATCACCACGATCAAGAAAAAGGATGGCCTCGCGCCGTTCCCGCGCCGCGAGGAGAGCGCATACGACACTTTCGGCGTGGGCCACTCCTCCACCTCGATCTCGGCCGCGCTGGGCATGGCCATTGCCGCGCAGCGGCGCGGCGACGACCGCAAGTTCGTCGCCGTGATCGGCGACGGCGCGATGACCGCCGGCATGGCCTTCGAGGCGCTCAACCACGGTGGCGACGTCGAGCCCAACATGCTGGTCGTGCTCAACGACAACGGCATGTCGATCAGCGAGAACGTCGGCGCGATGACCAAGATGATGGCCCGCGCGATGGCCAGCCGCCGCCTCAACGCCGTGCGCGAGCGGGCCAAGAAGGCGATTCCGCGGCAGTCGCTGTTCGGCCGCTTCTTCAAGAACTGGGAGGAGCACGCCAAGGGCATGTTCCTGCCTTCGACGCTGTTCGAGGAACTGGGCTTCCACTACACCGGCCCGATCGACGGCCACGACATCCCGGCCCTGCTGCGCGCTCTGCGCACGGTCAAGAATCTGCCCGGCCCGCAGCTCCTGCACGTGGTCACCACCAAGGGCAAGGGCTACGCTCCGGCCGAACAGGAACAGATCGAGTATCACGCCGTCGGCCCGTTCGACCCGGTCGCCGGCGTGGTGAAGAAGGGAGCACCGGCCAAGCCGACCTACACCGACATCTTCGGCGACTGGCTTTGCGACATGGCCGCAGCCGACGAGCGCCTGCTCGGCATCACGCCGGCGATGCGCGAAGGCTCGGGCCTGGTGCGTTTCTCCAAGGAATACCCCAAGCGCTATTTCGACGTGGCGATCGCCGAGCAGCACGCGGTGACGCTGGCCGCCGGCATGGCCTGCGAAGGCGCCAAGCCGGTGGTTGCGATCTACTCGACCTTCCTGCAGCGCGCCTACGACCAGGCGATCCACGACGTGGCGCTGCAGAACCTGGACGTCACCTTCGCCATCGACCGCGCCGGCGTGGTCGGCCCGGACGGCGCCACTCACTCGGGCAGCTTCGACCTGTCGTTCCTGCGCTGCCTGCCGAACATGCTGATCATGGCGCCGGCCGACGAAAACGAGTGCCGGACGATGCTGAGCACCGGCTTCGAATACGAAGGCCCCGCAGCCATCCGCTACCCGCGCGGCACCGGCCCGGGCGCAGCCGTGCGCAAGGAGCTGGACACCCTGCCGATCGGCAAGGCCGAGCTGCGCCGGCGCGGGCACGGCCTGGCGATCCTCTCCTTCGGCGCGATGCTGGCCCCCGCCTCGGTGGTGGCGGCGGAACTGGACGCCACGCTGGTCAACATGCGCTTCGTCAAACCGCTGGACGAGGCGATGATCCTGGAGCTGGCCAGGACGCACGATGCCTTCGTCTCGCTGGAGGACAACGCGGTGGCCGGCGGCGCCGGCTCCGGCGTAGCCGAATGCCTGGCCGCGCACGGCCTCGTCAAGCCGATCCTGCATCTGGGCCTTCCGGACGTCTATCTGGAGCACGGTAGCCGCGAGGAAGTGCTCTCGATGGCGGGCCTGGACCTGCCCGGCATCCGCAACGCGATCCGCGCGCGCTTCCCGCAGCTGTTCGCCGCAGTGGCGGCCAGCGTGGGCTAAAGGCCGTTCAGGCCGCGCGGCCGCCGCTCACCCGGTCGCGCCCTTCCAGGTCCTGCGTGGTGAACACCTCGCGATAGCCGGCCGCCTCGAGCAGTCCGCGCACCGCCGCGCCCTGGTCCCAGCCGTGCTCGAACATCAGCCAGCCACCCGGCGCGAGATGCGCCTGGGCACCTGCGACGATGCGCCGGATGTCGTCCAGGCCGTCCGGGCCGGAGGCCAGCGCGCCGGCCGGCTCGAAGCGCAGGTCGCCCTGGGCCAGATGCGGATCGTGCGCGGCGATATACGGCGGGTTGGCGACGATCACTTCGAAACACGTGCCGGCCAGCGGCGCGAACCAGTCGCCATGGACGAAGGCTGTGTTGACGATGCGGTTGCGCCCGGCATTGCGCTGCGCCACGGCCAGCGCGTCGGCGCTCGCGTCGGTCGCTGTGACGCGGCCATGCGGACACTCGCGAGCGATCGCCAGCGCGATGGCGCCACTGCCGGTGCCCAGGTCGAGCACCCGCGGCGATCCACCCGGCGGCAGCCGTGCCAACGCCAGCTCCACCAGCAATTCGGTTTCCGGCCGCGGGATCAGGGTGGCCGGATCCACTTCCAGTTCCAGCGTCCAGAAACCGCGGCGGCCAGTGAGGTAGGCCACCGGCTCGCCTGCCTTGCGGCGCGCGACCAACGCGGTGAAGGCCGAAACCTCGGCGTCGGCCAGCGGATCGTCGGCATGCGCGATCAGCCAGCTGCGCGGCTTGGCTAGCACGTGGGCCAGCAGGATTTCGGCCTCGGCACGATCGCCAAGAAGGATGGCGGCATCGGACAGGAGTGAGCGGACTTTCGTCATCGGAAAGGGGTTTTGCAAGCGGGATGCCAGTGTAGCCACGCCGCACGCTGCCGCCCCCTTCTTATCCGGTCCGACCAAAGAAAAACGCCGGGCGTTGCCGCCCGGCGTTCGGAGCGACGGCGGGCGCCGTCCTCAGTGCAGGATTGCCTCCGGATCCTGCTTTTCCGCCAGGGCGGCACACAGCAGGGTGCGCTCGGTGGTCTGTGCCAGGCCGCGCTCGGCGCCGGTGACGTCCTTGGCGCGCGTCTTGAAGAACGACTGCAGGCGGTCGGCCTCTTCCTGCGAGCAGCCGCCACCGCCCATCAGCGCGGGCAGGCGGCCGCCGGCGAAGCTGCCGGTGCGGGCGACGATCTGGTCGTAGTGACCCACGGCCCAGTTCCACATTGCATCACGCTGGGCGCGCGTGTCGCGGCCGCCGCGCAGCAGCGCCGCCATTTCGCCGACCTTGACCTGCTTGTCCAGCGCAAAGTTGCGCACCTGCTCGGACAGCGCCGGATCCTCGACCGCGCTCAGGCCGGCCAGGATGGCATTGCGCAGGGCCGGGTCGGAGGTCTTGGGAAGCTCGGCGATCAGCGCGCCGACCGCGCTCTTGCCATGCTCCTGCACGGCCACGCCGAGCGCCGTGTCCAGCAGGTCCGGATCGGCCGCGCCCAGGTCGAGGCGACCGTCGGCCTTGCGCTTGAGCGCGGCGTCACCCTGCTTGAGCAGTTCGGTGCGCACCTGCGGCAGCTTGACGTCGAGCGCGAGGAACCCGGCCAGCGTGCTGCGCAGCAGCGAGTCGCCGTCCGCCTCGCCCGGCTTGCGGTGGTAGCCGAGCAGTTCCATCCGCGGCAGGTAGGCCGACGAAGCCCACGCACGCAGCGCGGCGCGCGGCGCATCGGTGCGCGCGAGGTAACGGTTGATCCAGCCGAAGCTGCCCAGCGGTGCGGTGGCCACCTCGCGCACGCGCGAAGCGGTCAACGGCTTGAGCGCGGCCAGCAGGCTGCCGGCGTCGAGGTCGCCGTGCTGGAAGCTGGCGTCGGCCGCGTCGGCGTAGGCCAGCTGCTCGGCGTCGGTCAGCTTGCCGACCTGTCCGCCCGCCCGCGCCAGCTCGCCCTTGCCCATGCCGAAGCGGTAGTAGCCGCTGGCGTTGGCGTTGGGCATCACCCAGGTGTTCGCCGCCGCGCCCGGCAGCACCATGCTGCCCTGCGCCTTCTGCAGCAGCTCGCAGGCGACCTTGCTGCCGTCGGCGGTGCCGTAGCGCACGCACACCGGCACGCCCCACACGTGCTTCGCATCTCCCTTGCTGCCGACCGGCAGGTAGCGGCTCTGGCTGAGCTCCAGCACGGTCTGGCCGCCCTTCTGGCTCAGCTTCGTCTGCACGTAGGGCACGCCGGGCTGGTTGAGGAAGCTCTTGAACGCCTGCCTGAAGTCCTCGCCCTTGTCGGCCGCCTTGGCGATCGAGTCGACCAGGTCGTCCGCGGTGGCGTTGCCGAACTTGTGGTCCTGGATGTACTGGCGCATGCCCTTCTGGAAGGTCTTCTCGCCGACGTAGCCCTCGAACATGCCGAGCACGCTGGCGCCCTTCTGGTAGGTGATCGAGTCGAACGCGGTCTCGATGTCGCCGTTGCCGGTGATCGGCTGGCGGATCTTGCGCGCGGTGACCAGGCTGTCGTTGGCCATCGCGCCCTGCGCGCCACGCACGCGGTCCAGGTCAGCGCGGTAGTCCGGGTGCACCTTCATCGTCACCTTCTGCTGCATCCAGGTGGCAAAGGCCTCGTTGAGCCAGATGTCGTTCCACCAGTCGGTGGTGACCGTGTCGCCGGTCCACTGGTGGGCCAGCTCGTGCGCGTTGACGTTGAACGAGCCGCGCACGTACTGCGCCGGGGAATCGGGATCGAGCAGCAACAGCCAGTCGCGGAAGGTCACCAACCCTGCGTTCTCCATGGCGCCGGCGGCGAAGTCCGGGGCGGCGAGCAGATCCAGCTTGTCCCACGGATAGCCGAAGCCGTAGTACTCCTCCAGCGCGTGGATGATGCTCGGCGTTTCGGACAGCACGTGCCGCATGCGGTGGCCCTCGCCCTTGGCGGCGATGCCGCGCAGCTTGAGCGGCGTGGCGCGATAGGCATCCGGCGAGATGTCGGGGCCCGCCACTATGTCCCACGGGCCGACGCCGAAGGCGACCAGGTAAGTCGGCAGCGGCTTGGTCTGCGAGAAGGTCAGCGTCTTCCAGCCGTTGCCGGCGGGCGTGTCCTTGATCTGCCTGGTATTGGCCACGCCCTTCTCGTCGTTGGGTATGGTCAGGCTGATGTCGAACGGCGTCTTGAAGTCCGGCTCGTCGAAGCCGGGGAATGCGTAGCGTGCGCTGATCGGCTCCATCTGCGTCATCGCGTAGGGCACGCCTTCATGGCTGACCTTGTACAGGCCCTGCAGCTGTTGGTTGAGCGGCGCGGTGTAGTCGAAGGAAAGGGTCAGCTGCTGCGGCTTGAGGGTGCCGGCGAAGTCGACGCGGACCACACCCTCCTTGGGCGCCGCCTCGACGTACTTGGCCGCGTGCGTCTTGCCGGCCGCGTCGGTCACGCTGACCTTCGCGACCTTCAGGTCATGCCCGTGCAGCCAGATGTGGTCGGAGGCCTGCTTGAGGTCCACCTTGATCACCGTGGTGCCGGAGAAATCCTGCTGGCGCGGGTCGACCTTGAAGGACACCGCGTAGGACTGCGGCACGGCCCAGCGCGGCAGCTTGCCGCGCGGCACCGGGTCGTTGGTAGCGGCGAAGGCGGCGGCGCAGCAGGTGGCGAGCGCGGTGAGCACGAGCGGGCGGACGAATCGACGCATGGTGGTTCCCCAGGGGACGGTGAAGGCGGACCTTGGAAGCTAGGCCGGGCATGACTTGTGACACAGTGCCAAAAGGCATGGCCGGGCTGGCGGTGGCGTGAAGCGTGTCTCGGGCCGTCAAGGCCTCCGTCTTTCCCTCGCGGCTGCGCTCGGAGGAACGGAGGTCGTCCGCCTTGTCGGTATGAGCACGGAAGAGAAAGATCCGTCGATAGGGCTCGGCCGAGGATTGTCCGAATCGATCGCCGCCGTCACAATCATAGACACCACCTATCGAATTCGGCCATGAACCTGCGCGATCTCACCTATCTTGTCTCGCTGGCCGAGCACCGCCATTTCGGCCGCGCCGCCGAGGCGAGCTTCGTCAGCCAACCCACGCTATCGACGCAGATCAAGAAACTGGAGGACGAGCTGGGCGTTGCGCTGGTCGAGCGCACGCCGCGCAAGGTGCTGCTCACCGAGACCGGGCGCGAGATCGCCAGCCGCGCGCGCGCGGTGTTGGCCGAGGTCGACGAGATCCGCGCGATCGCCCAGCGTACGCGCGACCCGGAGGCCGGCAAGCTGCGCCTGGGCGTGTTTCCCACGCTCGGGCCCTACCTGCTGCCGCACCTGGTGCCGCTGGTACGCCGGCGCTTTCCGCGGCTGGAGCTGCTACTGATCGAGGAAAAGACCGAGCAGGTCATTCGCATGCTGCGTGAGGGCTCGCTGGACACCGGGCTCCTCGCCCTGCCCCTGCACGAGGAAAGCCTGCATGCGGAATTCCTGTTCGAGGAGCCGTTCGTGCTGGCGGTGCCCGGCGACCATCCGCTGGCCCAGCGCAAGGCGCGGCTGAAGCTGGCCGACCTTTCGGACGAAAGCCTGCTGCTGCTGGAGGATGGCCATTGCCTGCGCGACCAGGCGCTGGAGCTGTGCCAGCTCGCCGGAGCCGGCGAAAAGGTCGGCTTCCGCGCGACCAGCCTGGAAACCCTGCGCCAGATGGTGGCCGCCAACGTGGGTATCACGCTGTTGCCGACCCTGGCGATCAAGCCGCCGGTGGCGCGCACCGGCAACGTGCAGCTGCTGGAGTTCGCCGGCCACGCGCCGAGCCGGCGCATCGCGCTGGTGTGGCGCAAGAGCTCATCGCTCGGGCCGTTCCTCAAGCGCTTCGCCGACGTCGTGCGCAGCCTGCCGGCTGACCTGCTCAAACCGGCCCTTCCCGAACCCGCCGGCGCCGCGCGGCGCAAGCGCGCCTGACCGACTTCCACAGGGGATAAACGATGCGGCGGCTGCTGTGGTTCGCGCTATTGGGGGCGCTCGTCTGGGGCGCGCTCGGCTGGTGGGCCCATCGCCCGCTGCATCCGCCTGCCGGCGTGCTTGCTGCGGATGCGCCAGAGCAAGTGGACCTGGACCAAGGCGCGACGCTCCAGCGCGGCGACGTCACCTTGCGCACGCGCGCCCACTTCGCGCTCACCGCGCGCGTGCTCTCGCGCGAGGACTACCGTTTCGACGCCGGCGCCTCGCTCGCGCCGGTGGATCTGGCGCTCGGCTGGGGCCGCATGTCCGACAGCGCGGTGCTCTCGCGCATCGACATCCGCCAATCCGGCCGCTTCTACTACTGGCACGTGGACGAGTTCCCGATTCCTCGCCGCGAGATCGAGACCTCCAGCGCTAACATGCACCTGATCCCCGCCGACGAGGGCGTGCGTCGCGCCATGGAGCGCGTGCGCCAGGGCGAGCTGGTGCACATCGAAGGTTTCCTGGTCGATGCCAGCCGTCCGGACGGCTGGCGCTGGCGCACCTCGCTCAGCCGCGAGGACACCGGCGACGGCGCCTGCGAGCTGGTGTACGTGGAGGCCTTGCAGCCGGTCGCGCCCTGAGCCGCTGCCGGCCACGCTTGCGGCAGGCCTTACTTCGCGCGGTGCGCCAGCATCGCCATGCGCTGTGCGTCGGCGAGCACGCCGTGCAGGATGCGCAGCTCGCGCTCGTCCGGCTGCGCGCGCTGGAACAACCGGCGCAGCCGCAGCATGATCGTGGCCGGCTCGCGGCCCTTGTGGAACTCGATCTCTTCCAGCGTCTGCGCCAGGTGCTCGAAGAAGCGCTCCATGCGCGATGCGTCGGCGGGCGGCTCGTCGTGCTCCGGCGGCGCCGGCAGGGGCGCCTCGCCCAGCATCGCCAGGCGTTGTTCGTAGGCCATTACCTGCACCGCCTGGGCCAGGTTGAGCGAGCTGTAGTCCTCCACGCTGGGGATGCGCACCATCGCATGGCAGCGCGCCAGCTCCTCGTTCTCCAGCCCGGTGCGCTCGTTGCCGAACACCAGCGCCACCTGCTCGCCGCGCGCGGCGGCGGCCAGCGCCTGCGCCGCGCCTTCGCGCGGGGTCAGTTCCTCCAGGTTCACGCCGCGCCTTCGCGCCGACAGACCCAGCGCGAAGGTGACGCCCGCCAGGCCATCCACCAGCGTGCCATGCACCTTCGCTTCGGCCAGCACGCTGACCGCATTGGCCGCCAGCGCATCGGCCTCGCGGCTGGGGAAATCGGCCGGCGCCACCAGTTCCAGCCGGGTGAAGCCCATCGTGCGGATCGCTCGCGCCGCGCTGCCGATGTTGCCGGGATGCGAGGTACGCACGAGCACGAAGCGGAACAGCGTGGCGAGGTCGGCGGGGCTGGTCATGGGCGGCAATCGGGGCAACGGGACCGGCAAGGATAACCCCCGTTCGCCACGGGGGCCTCTCCGGGTGGCAACCGCCTGCGGGAGCGCTCCTACAGGTCCGCCGGCCCGCTCTGCTAGAATCGCCGGCCGCAATCCGCTCTTTATCCCAAGCCGAAGCCATGCCCAGACCCGCCGTCACCATCGCGGCACGTGCCGCGCGCGCCGCAGGCAACGTGATCCTGCGCTACATGAACCGCATCGACGGCCTGCACGTGGTCGAGAAGCACCGCATGGACTTCGCCTCCGAGGTCGATCGCCTGGCCGAGGCCGAGATCGTCAAGGAGCTGCGCCGCGCCTATCCCGAGCACGCCATCCTCGCCGAGGAAGGCGGCGCCAGCGGCAAGAACCCGCTGACCTGGGTGATCGACCCGCTGGACGGCACGCACAACTACCTGCGCGGCATTCCGCACTTCTCCGTCTCGATCGCGCTGGTCGAGAAGGGCGTGCCGATCTACGGCGTGGTGTTCGATCCGCTGCGCGACGAGCTGTTCACCGCCAGCAAGGGCGACGGCGCCTATCTCAACGACCGGCGCATCCGCGTGTCGCGGCGGGAGAACCTGGGCGGCGCGATGATCGCCACCGGCTTCCCCTACCGCCAGCGCGAGCACCTGGACGCGCAGCTGGCGATGACCCGCGCGATCCTCGGCCAGGCCGAGGACATCCGCCGTTCCGGCTCCGCCGCGCTGGACCTGGCCTACACCGCCGCCGCGCGCTACGACGGCTATTTCGAGATCGGCCTCAAGCCCTGGGACATGGCCGCCGGCGCGCTGCTGGTGCACGAGGCGGGTGGCCGCTACGGCGACTTCGCGGGGCGCGATGGCCTGCCCGCCAGCGGCAACATCATCGCCGGCAACCTCAACGTGGCCAAGGCGATGACCGACGCGATCGGCGCCCAGGCCACGCCGGCCCTGCTCAAGGCCTGAGCCCACGCCGCCTGATCGACCAGGGCGCCCGCGGGCGCCCTTTTCTCTTGCGCGTTCCTTGCACGGCGGTATCCGTTCCCGCGGCTGCCCGAACCCCTGCCTGCCTGACCACCAGGCGGACGCTGCTGTAGATCTTTCCAGCCGGAGCGGTTTTTTCCAGCGCCGCCGATGCCGCGCTCCGCTGCATGGCGCACCTCGCGCTGGCATCCGCATTGCAACGCCCTTGCCGTCCGAAGGACGCCACGAAGCTTCGCGCCGTCCTGGCGAGCGAGGGAGCGTTCGCCGCCATCGCAGCACCTGCGTGCCGATGGACGGAAGCGGGTGCGGACGCCGCGCACCCACCGTTTTCCGCTGGACGCCGGGAGGGTAGCCAGCGGGCTTTCAAACAAGACTGGACTTATCCACGGAGACATATCCCATGAACCGGCAACAGTCCCCAGGCAGTCGATCCGACAACGGTAAGTACGCAAGCCACGCATCCAACGGCGGCGTCGATGGCGCCCGCGGCAAGCTCAGCGTGCGCGAGGCCGGCCGCAAGGGCGGCCTGCGCGTGCGCGAACTGATCAACCGCGGCCGCCAGGTCGAGGCAAGCCAGAGCGAACAGCGCCCCCACTGACGACGCAGCACACAGGAATCCGCGATGACCCAGCAGAAAAGCCAGCCCGGCAAGCACGCCGGCGGCAGCAGCACAAGGGCGACATGACCGTGCGCGAAGCGGGCCAGAAGGGCGGCCACAAGGGCGGCGAGATCCGCAAGGAACAGCTTGGTCCGGAAGGCTATCGGAGCTCGGCCACGAGGGTGGCAGCGCGTGCGCGAGCTGATCGACGAGGGCAAGCAGGTTGAGAGAGAGAAACAGGCAGGCCGGCGCCCCGACCGCTGTTTGAGCGAGCCTGGGGCGCCTCAACCCATCTCGCGCAGGAACTCGCGCAGGAACGGCACCGTGATGCGCCGCTTGGCCGCCAGCGAGGCCTGGTCCAGCTTGTCCAGCAGGTTCAGCAGGGCGGCCAGGTCGCGTGCGTAGCGGGCGAACAGCCAGTCCAGCACGGCGTCGTCCAGACCGATGCCGCGCGCGGCAGCCTGTTCCCTGAGCACCGCCCGTCGCTCGGCATCGTCCAACGGCCTGAGCGCGAATTGCGTGCACGCGCCCAGGCGCGAACGCAGGTCGGGCAGGCCGATCCCCAGCTGCGCCGGGGGCGCATCGGCGGCGAACAACATGGCGCCGCCTTCGGCGCGCACCTGGTTGTAGAGGTCGAACAAGGCGTGCTCGGCGGCGCGCTCTCCGGCCAGCATGCCCAGGTCGTCGATCGCCAACAACTCGCTGCTGCCCACGCCGCGCAGCGCGCCGATGTGCTCGTGCATGCCGGTCAGCGGCAGGTACTGCACGCGCCGGCCGGCCGCGCTGGCCGCCTGGCAGGCGGCCAGCAGCAGGTGGCTGCGGCCGCTGCCGGAGGGGCCGTGCAGATAGACCCATGGCGCGCCCGGCGCCTCGACCAGCATGCGCACCGCGGCCAGCGCGGCGGCATTGGCGCCGGCGTGGAAGTGTTCGAAGCGCTGCCTGCGCGGCCAGCGCAGTGCGAGCGGCAGCTGGGGGATCATGGCGACGCGCCGCCGTCCGGATGGGGGGGCGCGGCGACGCTCGTGCTCGCCTGCCCCTTGCCCTCGCCGGCCGGAGTGTCCAGGGTGACATTGACCTCGGCGATCACCGGGTCGTCCGGCCCGGCCTCGGTGTACAAGTCGCTCAGCCGGTAACGTTCCAGCAGGTAGCGCAACAGCACCATGATCACCGAGGCCGCCGGCAACGCCAGCAGCACGCCCAGGAAGCCGAACAGGTAGCCGCCGGCGAGCACGGCGAAGATCACCGCCACCGGGTGCAGGCCAATCTTGTCGCCCACCAGCTTGGGCACCAGCACGTACCCCTCCAGCAGTTGGCCGACCACGAACACGCCGCACACGACCAGCGGATGCGTCCAGTCGCCGTATTGCACCAGCGCAGCGATGATCGCCGCGCCGAAACCGACCATGAAGCCCAGGTAGGGCACGAAGCTCAGCAGTCCGGCGACCATGCCGATCAGCGGGCCCACCGACAGACCGACCAGGGTCAGGCTGCCGCCGTAGTAGATGCCCAGCCCCAGCATCACCAGCAGCTGGCCGCGCACGAAGGCGCCCAGCACCGCGTCGGACTCGCGCGCCAGATGGACCACCGTCGGTTGCACCGAGCGTGGCAGCACGCGGTCGATGTAGGCGATCAGGTGATCCCAGTCGCGCAGCAGGTAGAAGCTCACCACCGGAATCAGCACCAGGTTGGTCAGCCACATCACCGCGCCCAGGCTGGACCGCGAGACCGTGCCCAGCACCGAGGTCGCCACCGCGCCGATCGAGCCGATGTGCGCGCGGATCGCGGCCATCAGGCGGCCGGTGTCGAAGGCATCCGGATCGAGGTTGAGCTTGTGCTGCAGCCAGGGCAGCGCGACGTTCTGCGCCCAGTCCACGTAGTGCGGCAAGTTGCGTATCAGGTTCTCCACCTGGTGGTAGATCAACGGCACCAGGAGCAGCAGCGCGCCGATCAGCAGCAGCACCAGCACGAAGAACACGATGCTGACCGCCAGCGTGCGGTTCATGCCCCGGCGCTCCAGCCGGTCGGCCAGCGGGTCGCCGAGGTAGGCCAGCATGCCGGCGATGGCGAAAGGCATCAGCACCGGCGCCAGCAGCCAGACCAGGAAGCCGATCACCAGCACGATCGCGAGCAGTTGCCAGCGGCGGGAGAGGTCGTGGGTCACACGCAGGCCTCGGAAAGTAGGAGATCTGTCATCGTCGGCCGGACGGCCCGCTCCGCCGTGAAGACGCTCAGTGCAGCCACTGCAGGCTGGCGTCGGCCCCCGCATGCGGCGCACCCTGGAGTACCCGGCCGCCGGCCGCCAGGCTGCTGGCCAGCGCGGCCGTCGGCACGCTCGACTTGACCGCGAACAGGAAGCCCTCGTTGTCCGCGCCGAGCGTGCTCACCTCGCGCACCGTCGGGTCGGCACGCAGCAGGGCGAGCAGGCTGGCGTACGCCTGCGCCGAATCGACCTTGCCGACCCAGATCTTGCCGTTGCTGATGCTGGCGCCGATCACGTTGAGCTGCTTGCCCAGGCGGTCGGCCAGCGTGTTGCCGGCGTCGGCGAGCAGCGCGTCTTCGCTGACCGCCTGGTCGCTCCAGGGCTGCGGCTTGCCGCCGGACACCAGCGTCCAGCTGGCGCTGCCGCCCTTGAGCTTGCCGACCAGGATCAGGCCGGTACGGTAGCGCTGGGCGACCTGCGCCAGCGCGGCCGGATCGGCGCCGGCCAGCGCCGAGGCATCCGGCGGGCTGGCCGGGTCCGGATAGGCCAGCGTGTAGCCGTGCGCCGCGGCGGCCTGCGCCAATGCGCCGAGCGCCTCCTTGCCCAGCAGGCTGCCGTCGCTGGCGCGCACCAGGGCCAATACCGGCGGCTTCACGCCGGCAGCCGGCACGCCCAGCTGGGTGACCAGCCGGCGCACCGCGCCGGCATCGAAATTCACCTGCAGCACGATGCCGGTGCCGGCGCGCTGGTACTGGAACTGCTGCACCAGCCCGGGCGCACCCTTCAGGGCTTCATCGTAGCCGGGCTTATCGCGCAGATCCTGGCCGCCGGCGACGCGCTCGAGCACCTGGCCCAGCGCCGTGCCGAACGCCTGGTCGCGCTGGGCCTCGCTGGTATCGGTGACCGGAACCACCACCGCATAAGGCGAGGCCGGCGCGGTCGTCTGGGCGTGCAACGGGATGGCGGCGAGGCCCAGCAGCAGGATCGCGAGCAAGAGGCGTGGCAGGCGCATGGCAAAGCCTCATCCTTGGGATGTACGGGAATCACGGGGAGTCTGCCCAATCCGGCCGGCAGCGTCCATCGCACGCGGCCGCGGGCACCGTCCTGCTAGAATCCAGCGTTTCTCTTAGCTGCCGGTGGCCGCCATGTCCGACGCCCTCACCTATCGCGCCGCCGGCGTCGACATCGACGCGGGCAATGCCGTGGTCGAACGCATCAAGCCGCTGGTCAAGCGCACCTTCCGGCCTGAGGTGATGGGCGGGCTGGGCGGCTTCGGCGGCCTGTTCGACCTGGCCGGGCGTTACAAGGAACCGGTGCTGGTGTCCGGCACCGACGGCGTGGGCACCAAGCTCAAGCTCGCCCAGCAGTTGGGCCGCCACGACACCATCGGCATCGACCTGGTCGGCATGTGCGTCAACGACGTGCTGGTGCAGGGCGCCGAGCCCTTGTTCTTCCTGGACTACTTCGCCACCGGCAAGCTCGATGTGGAAACCACCGTCGCCGTGGTGGGTGGCATCGCGAAGGGCTGCGAGCTCGCCGGTTGCGCGCTGATCGGCGGAGAGACCGCCGAGATGCCCGACATGTATCCGCCGGGCGAATACGACCTGGCCGGCTTCACCGTCGGCGCGGTGGAGAAATCGAAGCTGCTCTCGGGCGACGCCATCGTTGCCGGCGACGTGGTGCTGGGCGTGGCCTCGTCCGGTCCTCACTCGAACGGCTATTCGCTGGTGCGCAAGATCCTCGAACGGGCCGGCCGCCCGCTCGACCTCGACCTCGGCGGCGTGAAGCTCGCCGACGCGCTGATGGCGCCGACCACCATCTACGTCAAACCGATGCTGGAATTGCTCGAGAGCCGGCCTGTACACGGCATGGCGCACATCACCGGCGGCGGCCTGAAGGAAAACATCATCCGCGTCGTGCCCGAGGGCCTGGGCCTGACCATCGACGCCGACGCCATCGTGCTGCCGCCGGTGTTCGACTGGCTGATGCGCGAGGGCAAGGTGGCGCGCGAGGAGATGTGGCGCACCTTCAACTGCGGCGTGGGCTTCACCGTGATCCTGCCGGGCGGGGCGGTCGATGGCGCCGCCGCGCTGTTGGCCAAGCACGGCCTGGCCAGCCGCGTGATCGGCGAGGTGGTGAAGGCGCACGGCGACGAACGCGTCCATATCGGTTGACGCCAGCTTCTCTTGCCGGGCGTCGTGTCCGCGAAAGCGGGAATCCATCCCCGCCGTCCCGCAAGAGGCCACGATGATTCCCGCTTTCGCGGGATGACGCCCTCCCAAGCTTTCGCAGCAAGATCGGTCGCCATGCCCCACCCTCTCCGCATCGCCGTCCTCGCCTCCGGACGCGGCAGCAACCTCGCCGCGCTGCTGGCCGCGCGAGCGCGCGGGGAACTGGCGGCCGAGTTCGTGCTGGTGGCCAGTGACAAGGCCCAGGCCGGCGCCCTGAAACTGGCCGAGGCCGCGGGCATACCCACGCTGGTGCTGGACCCGAAGGCCTATCCGGACCGCCGCGCCTTCGACCTGGACCTGTTCGACCAGCTGGCTGCCAGCGGTGCCGAGCTGGTCGTGCTGGCAGGCTTCATGCGCATCCTGGACGGCGAGGCGATCGCGCCCTGGACCGGACGCATGCTCAACATCCACCCCTCGCTGCTGCCCAAGTACCGCGGCCTGCACACGCATCGCCGCGCGCTGGAAGCGGGCGACCTGGAACACGGCGCCAGCGTGCACTTCGTAACTGCCGAGCTCGATGGCGGCCCGGTGGTGGCCCAGGCCAGGCTGCCGGTCGAGCCGGGCGAGGACGAACACCGCCTGGCCCAGCGCCTGCTCCCGCTGGAGCATCGGTTGCTGCCGGCGACCGTCGGGTTGATCGCTCAAGGCCGGCTGGGCTGGCGCGACGGCGCACCCACGTTCGATGGCCAGCCGCTGACCGCGCCGTTGCGGCTGGGCCCGCAAGGGCTGCTGCCCGCCTGAACCTCGAGTTCAGCCAGCGGCCGGCACACTCGGCCGCATGGCTCATCGACTCTCTCTGCGCGGCATCCTCGCATTCGGCCTGGCCTTAGCCAGCAACCTCGCACTGGCCGCCCAGCCGCACGCCTTCACCGCCACCTACGCCGTGTCGAAGGACGGTGCGCCGCTGGGCCGCGCGACCGTGATCCTCAAGCCGGCCGGCAATGGCCAGTGGGAATACAGCAAGCACATGCAGGGCACTTCGGGCCTGGCCGCCATGCTTGGCGCAAATCTCGCGGAAACCTCGCGCTTCCGCTGGGACGGGGACGTCCCCGAAGCGATCAGCTATGACTACCGCATGGAGGCCTCGATCAAGACCAAGCAGCGCCACCTGGCGGTAGACTGGGCCAGCCACCAGGTGACGGTGGACGAAGGCAAGGGCGTGCAGACCTACGCCGCGGTGCCTGGCATGGTCGAGCGCAACACCACGGCGCTGGCGATCGGCCTGGCGCTGCGCAATGGCCAGCATCGGATCGAACTGCCGGTGGCGGTGCGCCAGGAGATCGAGCACCAGCAGTTCGAGGTGACCGGCACGGAAAAGGTCGGGGTGCCGGCCGGCAGCTACGACGCAGTGCGGGTGGACCGCACCGACGCCGACCGCGGATTCAGCGCCTGGTACGTGCCGGACCGCTATCCGCTGCCGGTGAAGCTGTCGCAGAAAGACGGCGGCGACCTGACGATGGAGCTGGTGAGCTTCCAGTAGCCGGTCCGTCCATAAGTTGCACAGGACGGAGCGGGCGGAGTTCAGCTCGGCAGGCGGCGGATCTTGGCGCCGAGCACGCCGAGCTTCTCCTCGATGTTCTCGTAGCCGCGGTCGATGTGGTACACGCGGTCGACCACTGTGTCGCCGTGGGCGACCAAGCCGGCGAGCACCAGGCAGGCCGAGGCGCGCAGGTCGGTGGCCATGATCGGCGCGCCGCTCATGCGCTCCACGCCCTGGATGATCGCGGTGTTGCCTTCAAGGCGGATGTCGGCGCCCAGCCGCTGCAATTCCTGCGCGTGCATGAAGCGGTTCTCAAACACCGTCTCGGTGATCACGCCCACGCCCTCGGCCACGCAGTTGAGCGCGGTGAACTGTGCCTGCATGTCGGTGGGGAACGCCGGGTACGGCGCGGTGATTATGTTGACCGCCCTGGGCCGGCGGCCGCCCATGTCCAGCTCGATCCAGTCCGGTCCGCAGGCGATGTGCGCGCCGGCCTCCTCCAGCTTGGCGAGCACCGCGTCAAGCGTGTCGGCGCGGGCACCGCGGGCGCGCACCTTGCCGCCGGTCATCGCTGCGCCGACCAGGAAGGTGCCGGTCTCGATGCGGTCGGGCAGTACCTCGTACTCGGCGCCCTCCAGGCGCTCCACGCCGTGCACCGTCAACGTGGCCGTGCCGATGCCCTCGATACGCGCGCCCATGGCCACCAGGCAGTGCGCCAGGTCCACCACTTCCGGCTCCTGCGCGGCGTTCTCGATCACCGTGGTGCCCTCGGCGAGCGTCGCCGCCATCAGGATGTTCTCGGTGCCGGTGACGGTGACCATGTCCATGGCGATGCGCGCGCCCTTCAGGCGCTTGGCCCTGGCGCGGATGTAGCCGTTCTCCACGGTCACCTCGGCGCCCAGCGCCTGCAGGCCGCGGATGTGCTGATCGACCGGGCGCGAGCCGATCGCGCAGCCACCGGGCAGCGAGACCTCCGCGGCGCCGAAGCGCGCCACCAGCGGCCCCAGCACCAGGATCGAGGCGCGCATGGTGCGCACCAGGTCGTACGGCGCCACGTAGCTTTCGATGGTGCGCGGGTCGACGTGCATCTTCATGCGGTCGTCCAGCACAAGGTTCACGCCCATGCGGCCGAGCAGCTCGATGAAGGTGGTGACGTCGTGCAGGTGCGGCACGTTGCTGATGGTCACCGGGCCGTCGGCCAGCAGGCAGGCGGCCAGGATCGGGAGCACGGCGTTCTTGGCGCCGGAAATGGCGACTTCGCCGTGGAGGGGCTCGCCGCCGCTGATGAGGATTTTGGCCATTGATCTGGGAATCGGAAATCGGAAAATGGGAAGACCTTAGGTACGGGCGTCGACGGAACCGCTTCTAACGATTCACGATTTCCGATTCCCGGCTTCTTCGGGCGTCAGCGTCTTCAGCGCCAGCGCATGGATGGCCCCGCCCATCAACTCTCCCAGCGTGGCGTACACCATGCGGTGGCGCGCCAGCGGCAGCTTGCCTCCGAACTGGCTGGCCACGACGGTAGCCTCGAAGTGCACGCCGTCTTCGCCGCTGACCTGCGCGCGTGCGCCGGGCAAGCCGTTTTCGATCAATGCCTGGATGCTGGCAGGGTCCATCGGGAGGGTCCATCGGTGGCGCGTGGAGCGGGATTCAAAACGCCTACTGAATCCAACGCGTGGCCATATGACGTTAAAATGCGAATGTGCCATGGTAATGGAATTCCCCTGGCGCAGAAATGCCGACGGCTTCCGTCGCCCAGAAGAGACCGCATGAACGCTCGCATCGCCGCTCCCGTCGCCAACCTGGACCCGGACGCCATCGCCCGCAGCGCGCGTACGGTGATCGCCACCGAGGCGGCGGCGATCCGTGCGCTGGAGCCGCGCATCGACGGCGGCTTCGTCCAGGCCTGCCGGTTGATCCTGGCCTGCCGCGGGCGGCTGGTGGTCTCCGGCATGGGCAAGTCCGGCCACGTCGGGCGCAAGATCGCCGCCACGCTGGCTTCCACCGGTACGCCCTCGTTTTTCGTGCACCCGGGCGAGGCGAGCCATGGCGATCTGGGGATGATCCAGCCCGACGACGTGGTGCTCGCGCTGTCCAATTCCGGCGAGACCGACGAACTGTTGTTCATCCTGCCGGTGATCAAGCGCCAGGGCATCCCGCTGATCGCGATCACCGGCAACGCCAGGTCCTCGCTCGCGCATCAGGCGGACGTGCACCTGGACGCCAGCATCTCAAGCGAAGCCTGCCCGCTGGGCCTGGCGCCCACCGCCAGCACCACCGCGGCGCTGGTGATGGGCGATGCGCTGGCCATCGCGCTGCTGGAGGCCCGCGGATTCACCGCCGAGGATTTCGCCCGTTCGCATCCGGCCGGCAGCCTGGGCCGGCGCCTGCTGCTGCACATCAGCGACATCATGCACACCGGCGAGGGCATCCCGGCGGTCACGCCAGGCGCCAGCCTGACAGAGGCGCTGATGGAGATGACCCGCAAGCACCTGGGGATGACCGCCGTGGTCGACGCCGACCGCCGCCTGCTGGGCGTGTTCACCGACGGCGACCTGCGTCGCGCGCTGGACGACGAGGGCGTGAACCTGCGCGGCGCCACGGTCGAGGCGCTGATGACACGCGGCCCCAAGACGATCACCTCCGACAAGCTGGCGATCGAGGCGGCGCAGCTGATGGAAAAACACCAGATCCATGCGCTGCTGGTGGTCGACCAGGAGCAGCGCGTGGTCGGCGCCCTGAACATCCACGATCTGCTGCGCGCCCGCGTCGTCTGATTTGTCTCGATAAACCAGACAAATCAGGCAATGTCGCTTTTGACGTTCTTCCACGACAGTTCCGAACCGTGCCCACTTCTTCCTACCTCGCCCATCTTCCCGCCGACCTCATCGCCCGCGCCTCTGGCATCCGCCTGGCGGTGTTCGACGTCGACGGGACGCTCACCGACGGGCGCCTGTATTACGGCGAGGACGGGCGCGAGACCAAGGTGTTCTTCGTGCAGGACGGCCTGGGCCTGAAGCGCCTGCAGGTGCATGGCGTGCAGGTGGCGATCATCAGCGCGCGCATCAGCCACCCGGTGGCGCTGCGCGCCGAGGAATTGGGCATCACCCACGTCTACCAGGGCCAGGGCGACAAGCGCGCCTGCCTGCTGGAGCTGCTCGATGCGCTCAAGCTCGCGCCCGAGCAGGCCGCCTTCGTCGGCGACGACCTGCCCGACCTGCCAGCCATGCGGGTAGCCGGCCTGGCCGTGGCGGTGGCCAACGCCCATCCCTGGGTGGCCGAACAGGCGCACTGGATCACCAGCCGCCCGGGCGGCCAGGGTGGCGCGCGCGAATTCTGTGACCTGGTCCTGTTGGCCCAGGGCAAGGCCGGCAACGAGAAGGAGCGCTGGCAGTGAAGGATTGGCTACGCGACCGCCGCCTGGCGGCGGCCATCGTCGCGATCGCACTGCTGGCCGGCGCCGCCCAGCTGCTGCTGTGGTGGATAGGCCCGGCACCGAAGGCCAACGAGTTCGTCGGACCGCCGCGCTCGGGCTACACGCTGACCGACTTCAAGCTCAACCAGTACGGCATCGACGGCCTGCCCAGCTTCCGCATCGCCGCGCCACACCTGGAACGGCGCGAAGGCGACGATTCGCTGTACATCAACGCCCCGGTGTTCGAGCTGCCCTCCAACCAGCCCGGCGTGCCCGACTGGCACGGGCATTCGCTGTACGGCTGGGTCAACCACGACGGCACCGAACTGAAGCTGCAGGGGCCGGTGCACCTGGAGCGGGCGGCCTTCGACGATACGCCGCAAACCACCATGGACACCTCCGAAGTCACCGCCTGGCCCAAGCAGAACCGGCTGGAAACCGCCGAGCCGGCACAGCTGGTGCAAGGCGGCACTAGAATCCACGGCATCGGCATGCGCGCCGACCTCAACGACAAACACCTGGAGCTGCTCAATGACTTCCACGGCATCTACCCGCCGCGCGCGCGCTAGCCTGGCCTTGCTTGCGCTGGGATGGCTGGTGGTCGCGTCGGCGCACGCGAAACAGACCGACCGCAGCCAGCCGATGGACGTGAAGGCATCGCACTTCGACGGCTTCCAGAAGCCCAACAGCGTGAGCACGCTCAAGGGCAACGTGGTCATCACCCAGGGCACGCTCAAGGCCACCGGCGCACAGGCCAAGGTCTACTTTGACGCCGATACCCAGATCGACCGCGTGGTGCTCACCGGCAGCCCGGCGCACATCCAGCAGCTGGACGACAACGGCAACCTGATGCACGGCGAGGCCTCCAGCATCGACTACCAGTCCAGCAAGGGCCTGGCCGTACTCCAGGGCAACGCCTCGGTCACCCAGCAAGGCCGCGGCGAGGCCCATGGCGACCGGCTCACCTACGACACCCGGACCAGCCAGATGACCGGCGACAGCGGCGGCGATGGCACCGTGCACCTGATCTTCCAGCCGAAGAGCGCCCCGGCCACCGCCAAGCCTGCGCCTGCCGCCAGCGGCGGGAAGCCCTGATGCTCGCTGCCGAAGGCCTGCAGAAGCGCTACCGGTCGCGCCAGGTCGTGCGCGATTTCGGCTTCTCCATCCGCCAGGGCGAGGTGGTGGGCCTGCTCGGCCCCAACGGCGCCGGCAAGACCACCTGCTTCTACATGGTGGTGGGGCTGGTGGAAGCCGACGGCGGCAGCATCCGTCTGGACCGTCAGGACATCACCGGCCTGCCCATGCACGCGCGTGCGCGCATGGGTATCGGCTACCTGCCGCAGGAGGCCTCGGTGTTCCGCCGCCTTAGCGTGGCGGACAACATCATGGCGGTGCTCGAGTTGCGCGAGGGCCTCACCGCCCGCCAGCGCAGCGAACAGCTCGAGGGTTTGATGGACGAGCTGAAGATCGCCCACATCGCCGACCAGAAGGGCATCAGCCTCTCCGGCGGCGAGCGCCGCCGCGTGGAAATCGCCCGCGCGCTGGCCGCGCAGCCGCGCTACATGTTGCTGGACGAACCCTTCGCGGGCGTCGATCCGATCTCGGTGGGCGAGATCCAGCGCATCGTGCGGCACCTCAAGGAACGCGGCATCGGCGTGCTGATCACCGACCACAACGTGCGCGAGACGCTGGGCATCTGCGACCGCGCCTACATCCTGAACGACGGCGAGGTGCTCTCGCGCGGCACCCCGGCGCACATCCTGGCCGACGAGAAGGTGCGCGAGGTGTACCTGGGGCGTGAGTTCAAGCTGTGACGCAGGCTGCGGCCTTTAGGTCGCAGGAGCCTGTCATCGCTATGGTCGCGTCACAGCCGCCGGGGTAGGATGAGGCCGTACCCTTCCCCCAACGGCTGGCATGAAACCCGGGCTCCAGTTCCGCCTCAACCAACAGCTGACCCTGACGCCGCAGTTGCAGCAGGCCATCCGTCTGTTGCAGCTCTCGCAGCTGGAGCTGGAAGCGGAACTGCGGCAGATCGCCGAGGGCAATCCGCTGCTGGAGTTCGAGGAAGAGGCAGCGCCGGGCGAGACCGAAGAAGAAAGCTTCAGCCCCGCGGCGGTCGAAACCCCCACCGTCGACCACAACGCCGACGAGGTGGCGGACTGGGCCGAGACCGACGCGCCCGCGGAAACGCCGATCGACTTCTCGCTGGGCAGCGCCAGCGGCTCGGGCAGCCGCGGCGAGGAGGATTTCGAACCGCAGAACGCCGCTCCGGAGACCCTGCAGGAGCACCTGCTGTGGCAGCTCAACCTGTCGTCGTTCACCTCGCGCCAGCGGCTTATCGGCACGATCATCATCGATGCGCTCAACGCCGACGGCTACCTTGCCGAGGGCCTCGAAGGGGTGCTTGCTGCGCTGCCGGCCGACCTCGACGCCAGCGCCGACGAAGTGGAGGCGGTGCGCCGCCAGCTGCAGCGTTTCGACCCCACCGGCATAGCCAGCCTCGATCTGCGCGACTGCCTGCGCGTGCAGCTGGAACAGTTCGACGCCGCCACACCGCATCGCGACCTGGCCATGCGGATCGTCGCGGGCGAACTGGAGCTGCTCGCGCGCAACGACGTGCCCAAGCTCGCGCGCAAGCTGCGCGCCAGCGAGGACGACGTGGCCGCTGCTGCGCTGCTGATCCGCAGCCTCGACCCGCGCCCGGGCGCGGCACTGGATGCCACCCCGGTCGAGTACGTCGCGCCGGACGTCTACGCGTACAAGGAAGGCAACCGGTGGAAGGTCAGCCTCAATCCTGACTGCCAGCCGCGGCTGGGCCTCAACCAGCATTACTGCAGCCTGATCGCGCAGGCACGCGGGGAGGACGCCAGCTGGATGCGCGGCCAGCTGCAGGAGGCGCGCTGGCTGATCAAGAGCCTCGAATCGCGCGCCGAAACCTTGCTCAAGGTGGCCGACGCCATCGTGCGCCGGCAGAGCGCCTTCCTCGACTACGGCCCCGAAGCCATGCATCCGCTGGTGCTGCGCGAGGTGGCCGAGGAAGTCGCCATGCACGAATCGACTATCTCGCGCGTCACCACGCGCAAGTACATCCACACGCCGCGCGGCACCTTCGAGCTGAAGTATTTCTTCTCCAGCGGCGTATCCACGGAGGACGGCGGCGGCGCCTCCGCCACCGCCATCCAGGCCATGATCAAGAAGCTCATCGACGCGGAGGACACACGCAAGCCGCTGTCCGACCAGGCGCTGGCCGAGGAACTCAACCGCAAGGGCATCCAGGTCGCGCGCCGCACGGTCGCCAAGTATCGCGAGGCCCTGCGCATCCCCAGTTCCAGTGAGCGCCAGCGCGCAAAATGAACGGGCCCTTGGAACCGGGCCGACCGCTCCCATACGGATGAAAGACCGGCACGCCGAGCACCTCTCGGCATGCGAACCCGCCGCCCCAGTGGCGGCCTGTACCAGAGGAGGCGAACCATGCAGTTCCAACTCACCGGCCAGCAGATCGAAGTCACCCCCGCCTTGCGTGCGCACGCCACATCGCGACTCGATCGCCTGACCCGCCTCGACGAAAAGTGCCTTGGCCTGACCATGGTGCTGTCGGTGGACAAGCTGCAGCACTGCGCCGAAGCCACCCTCAGTACCACCGGCGCGGCCCTGCATGCGGCCGCCTGCGAGGCGGACATGTACGCGTCCATCGACGTGGTGTTCGACAAGCTCGCGGCCCAACTGCGCCGACACCGTGACAAGATGACCGACAAGCACCCGCAACAGGCCCGCGACGCACGACAGTTCGGCTGAGCGTCCTGCATGCGCGAACAAGACCCGCCCCACGGCGGGTCTTTTTTTGCTCCCACCCCGCCGCGCCAGCCCTTCCCCGGCCGCACCGCAGGGAGGAGGCCGCAATCTCCTGCCCCAACTGGCACAATGCCCGCTGTCGCCTATCGGCAGGAAACCAGCTTGGAACGGCTCACCGCACGGCAGCTCTTCGACGGCGTCCACGAACGCATGGGCCTGCGCTGGGTGTCGGGCATGCGTGGCGAGGGACGCGTGCTCGAACCCGGCGCCACCGCCACCCGCCGCCCGTCGCTGATCGGCTACCTGAACGTGATCTACCCCAACAAGGTGCAGATCATCGGCACCGAGGAGCTCAACTGGCTCGACGGCCTCGACTCGCGCCAGCGCTGGGAGGCCATGCACAAGATCGCCGCCTACCAGCCGGTGGCGCTGATCGTGACCAAGGACCAGCCCATCCCCGCGGACCTGCGCGAGGTCGCCGAGGAAACCCACACGCCGTTGTGGATCAGCGCCAAGCGCGGCCACGAACTGCTGACCTGGATGCAGTACCACCTGGCGCGCATGCTGGCGCCGCGGATCACGCTGCATGGCGTGTTCCTGGAGGTGTTCTCCATCGGCGTGCTGATCACCGGCGAATCCGGTTCGGGCAAGAGCGAGCTGGCGCTCGAACTGATCAGCCGCGGGCATCGGCTGGTCGCCGACGACGCGACCGAATTCACCCTAATCGCGCCGGACGTGATCGACGGCACCTGCCCTGAGCTGTTGCAGGACCTGCTGGAAGTGCGCGGACTGGGCGTGCTCAATGTGCGCGAGATGTTCGGCCACACCGCGGTCAAGCATTCGAAGTACCTGCGCCTGGTGGTGCACTTGAAGCCGCTGCGCGAGGGCGAGGACATCGACGCGATGACGCGCCTCACGGGCGACACCAGCCACCGCGAGATCCTGGAGGTGCCGGTGCCGATGATCACCATCCCGGTGGCGCCCGGCCGCAACCTGGCGGTACTGGTGGAAGCGGCGGTGCGCCACCATATGCTCAAGAGCAAGGGCATCGACCCGGCCCAGACCTTCATCGACCGCCAGGCGCATCAGATGCGCCGGCTTCCGCCATGGTGAGAGCCGTGAACCCCAGCGACCACACCCTGCCCAATACCCTCAACGATCCCAACGCCGTCCACCTGGTCGTGCTCACCGGCATGTCCGGCGGCGGCAAGACGGTCGCGCTGCGTGCGCTGGAGGACCTTGAGTTCTACTGCGTGGACAACCTGCCCAGCGGGCTGCTGCCGCAGCTGGTGCAGTCGGTGCGCCGGGAAGACGGCGGCCGCCGCGCCCGGCGTATCGCGGTGGGCGTGGACGTGCGCAACCGCGGCGAGGATTTCGAGCACATGCCGCTGGTGCTCTCCGAGCTGGCCGGCGCGGGCGTGCACGTGCACCTGGTGTTCCTGGATTGCCGCGACGAGGTGCTGATCAAGCGCTACTCGGAAACCCGCCGTCGCCATCCGCTGGCCCTGCGCGGCGTCTCGCTGGCCGACGCGATCGCCGAAGAGCGCCGCCTGCTGCGCCCGCTGATCGCCATCGCCGAGAAGGTGATCGATTCGAGCGATCTCAACGTCCACCAGCTGCGCCGGCTGATCGCCACCGGATACGCCGCGGCGACCGAGGGTTTGACGCTGATGTTCCAGTCCTTCGCCTTCCGCCGCGGCCTGCCACTGGATTCGGACTTCGTCTTCGACGCGCGCTGCCTGCCCAACCCGCACTGGCAGCCCAAGCTGCGCCCGCTCTCGGGCAAGGACGCGCCGGTGCGCGAGTTCCTCGAGGCCGATCCGCTGGTGGGCGAATATTTCACCGACACCGCGCGCTGGCTCGACGCCTGGCTGCCGCGCTTCGAGCAGGACGATCGCAGCTACGTGACCATCTCGATCGGCTGCACTGGAGGCCGGCACCGCTCGGTCTACCTGGTCGAACGCCTGGCCGCGCACTATCGCGCCAGGCGCGAAGGCGTACTGACGTTCCACCGCGAGCTCGAATGATGAGTCCACGTAATTTACCGGGCTGGGCCGGCCCATGAGCGTCGGCGTGCTACTGATGACCCACGAGGCGGTCGGCAAGGCGCTGATCTCGGCCGCCCATCACGTGATGCCCAAGCTGCCGCTCAAGGTCGAAGCGGTGGAGGTGCCGGCGCAGGCCGACCCGGACGTGATGCGCACGCTCACCGCGCACCACGCGCGCGCGCTGGACCAGGGCGAAGGCGTGCTGGTGCTGGCCGACCTGTACGGCGCCACCCCCTGCAACATCGGCCTGTCGCTGGCCTCGCTCGGCGTGCACCTGCGATGTGTGTCCGGGCTCAACCTTCCCATGCTGCTACGCGTGCTCAACTACGCCGAAAAGCCGCTGGACGAATTGGCACAGATCGCCGCCCACGGCGGCCGCGGGGGAATCTTCATCGACCATGCTTGAACAGGATCTCGTCGTCTCGAACAAGCTAGGCCTGCACGCGCGCGCCTCGGCCAAGCTGGTGCAGCTGGTGCAGGGCTTCAAATCCACCGTATGGCTCGTCAGCAAGGGCCGCGAGGTCAACGCCCAGAGCATCATGGGCGTGATGATGCTTTCGGCCGGCATCGGCACGCCGCTCACCGTGCGCGCCGAGGGCCCGGACGAAGCCGATGCCATCGCTGCCGTCGTGGCGCTGTTCGAGCGCAAGTTCGACGAGGGGGCATGAGGTGAGCGCGGGTAGGCGGGAAAGGGATACGGCGAGCCTGCAGGCCCGCGCAAGCGCGCCCGGCTCGGCCGGCACGAACATCGGCATGGCCGCTCGCGTGGCCCTCGCCCCCCGTTTCCCGGCTTCCCGTCCCGGAGCCGCCCCATGAGGCAACTCCTCTCCGGCACGCCCGCCTCCCGTGGCATGGCCCTTGGCCGTGCACGGCTGGTGCAGCCGAGCCGCTACCTGGTCGACACCCGTCCGTTGGGCGAGGACGAGATCGAAGAGGAGCTCGACCGCCTGCACCGCGCACTCGACACCGCGCGGCAGGAGCTGCACGATCTGCGCGGCAAGCTGCACGGCGCGCTGGCGCGCGAGGTCAACGAATTCATCGACGCGCACAGCCTGCTGCTGGATGACAAGGAGCTGCTGCGCGGGCTGGACGACCTGGTGCGCGTGGGCCATTACCGCGCCGGCGTGGCGCTGAAGAAGCAGCGCGACCGCCTGGCCAAGGTATTCGAGGCCATGGACGATCCCTATCTGCGCAGCCGCCGCGAGGACGTCGACCAGGTCATCAACCGGGTGATCTCCGCGCTGCAGCGCCAGACCAGCCGCGAGGAACGCAAGCTCGCCGCGCGCGTGGGCGAGATCCTGGTCGCCGACACCATCGCCCCGGCGGACATGGCGCACCTGGTCGGCAACGGCTTGCTGGGTGTGGTGGCAAGCTCGGGCAGCGCCTACTCGCACAGCGCGATCCTGGCGCGCAGCCTGGACCTGCCGATGCTGGTCGGCACCCGCGACGCGCTGGCAACCATCCACGACGACGACCTGATCCTGCTCGACGCGGAGCGTGGCGAGACCATTGTCCATCCCACCGCGCAGGACCTGGCCCGCTACCGCGCCTGGCAGCGCGAGGCGGCCGCCGAGGGCCGGCGCCTGGCCAAGCTGGCCAACGCGCCGACGCTCACCCGCGATGGCGTGCCGGTCAGGCTCTTCGCCAATGCCGAGACGCCGGCCGACATCGCCACGGCGCGCGCCCGCGGCGCCGACGGCGTTGGCCTGTACCGCACCGAGTTCCTGTTCCTCAAGCACAAGGGCCTGCCCTCGGAGGACGAGCAGTTCAACGCCTACCGCGATCTGGTGCTGGGCATGGGCGGCCTGCCGGTGACCATCCGCACGCTGGACCTGGGCGCGGACAAGGCCGATGCAGCGGGCCTGGCCTTGCGTGGCGAGGACAACCCGGCGCTGGGCGTGCGCGGCGTGCGCCTGTCGCTGCGCTACCCGGCGGTGTTCACCACGCAGATCCGCGCCATCCTGCGCGCCGCCTGCTACGGCCCGGTGCGCGTGCTGGTGCCGATGGTCACCCAGCCGGACGAGCTGATCGCCGTGCGCACGCTGTTCAAGCTGGCGCGGCAGGATCTCAAGCGCGAGAACGTGGATTTGCCGGAAAAGCTGCAGCTCGGCGCCATGATCGAAGTACCGGCCGCCGCGCTCAACGTGCGCGCGCTGCTGGAGCACGCGGACTTCCTCGCCATCGGCACCAACGACCTGGCCCAGTACGTGCTCGCCGCCGACCGCGGCAACGATGGCCTGGAGAACATCTACAACCCGCTGCAGCCGGCGCTGCTGCGCCTGATCGCCTACGTCATAGCCGCCGGCCGCCGCGCGAACAAGCCGGTGAGCCTGTGCGGCGAGATCGGCGGCGACGTCGGCTTCACCGCCCTGCTGCTGGCGCTGGGCCTATGCGAATACAGCATGCACCCCAGCCAGATCCTGCACGTGCGCGATCGCCTGGCCACCCTCGATCACGCGAACCTGCGCCGCCAAGCCCACCAACTGCTGCGGGCCCGCACCCACGAGGAAGTGGCTGCGATGTTGGAGCCGCTGGCTGGTTGATTCCGGGAGGACGGAAGTCCCGCGCCCCCCGCTTCGCCGCGGCCATCCGCTGGCGAGCCATCCTGCTCTTCATGCGGGGCGAGCATGCGTTCCAAATCGCAATCGGCGAACAGGCGCCCGCGAGAAAATCAACGCTGTCCCGCGGGGTGGCGCGGGTCCATGCCGTCCCGACGCAGCAACAGGATCAGTCGGGCATCTCCGGCAAGTCGAACACCAGCACTTCGGCCTGGCTACCCTGCGCGATGGTGACCCGCGGCTCGTCGCGATAGAGCAAGGCGTCGCCCGCCTTCAACGCGCGACCATTCACCGTCGCCCGGCCCCGCACGAGGTGCACGTAGCCCAGCCGGCCGGGCGCCAGATCCATGTTCGCCGCCTCGTCGCCGTCGAACAGCCCGGCGTACATGCTTGCATCCTGATGGATGGTGATCGAGCCGTCGCGGCCATCCGGGCTCACCAGCAGGCGCAGCCGGCCACGCTTCTCCTCATCCGGATAGGTCTTCTGCTCGTACGACGGCGCCAGGCCGCCTCGTGAGGGGACGATCCAGATCTGCAGGAAATGGGTGACGCCCTCCTTGTCGTAATTGAACTCCGAGTGGGTGACGCCGGTGCCCGCGCTCATCCGCTGCACCTCGCCGGGCACGATGCTGGCCGCGGTCCCCATCGAATCCTTGTGGCCGAGCGAGCCCTCCAGCACGTAGCTGATGATCTCCATGTCGCGATGGCCGTGCGTGCCGAAACCCTGGCCCGCCTGCACGCGGTCCTCGTTGATCACCCGCAGCGGGCCCCAGTGCACGTGGGCGGGATCGAAATAGTTCGCGAACGAAAAGCTGTGCCAGGAGTCCAGCCAGCCGTGGTTGGCGTGGCCGCGCTCGGCGGCGGGACGAAGCGTGATCATGCGGGCTCTCCTTTCTGCCGGGCCCGGAGCGGTGCGGTCACCGGACGGCGGCGTGGGTTCTACGAAGTGCAGCCGTAGCGATTGCAGTACGGCTGCAAGGGACCCACCGTGAAGCCGATCGCCGGTGCGCCGGAAGAACATGCCAGCTGACGCCGGGACGATCGTGCTCGTACGGCTGCAGGCCTCTAACGTGGGGGCCGGTCGGGGGCACGGGAAGACCTGGTTCTGCACCAGAGCGTTTCCCAAGCTGCGACATTCCCGGAGGCGGCCTCGCGCTTGCTGGCCCGGAGCACAGGAACCCGCGGCACCGTGGCGGTCGACGGCAAAAAAAGAGCCCCGAATAAGGGGCTCTTTCCGTACTCGAAAGATGTGGCCTTCAGAACGGAATGTCGTCATCGTCGAAACCGCCGCTCTCGGCCGGAGCCGGCGCATTCTGGCGCGGGGCGTTGCCGTAGTCGTTGCCGCCGCCACGGGACTGGCCACCGCCCTGGCGCTGGCCGCCCTGCGGGCGCTCGCGATAACCGCCGCCAGAGCCGCCACTAGCCCCGCCGCCCTCCCCGGCCATGCCGCCGAGCATCTGCATGTCGTTGGCGATGATGTCGGTGCTGTAGCGCTCGACACCGCTCTTGTCGGTGTACTTATCGGTGCGCAGGGAGCCCTCGATGTAGACCTGACGGCCCTTCTTCAGGTACTCGCCGGCGATCTCGGCGAGCTTGCCGAACAGCTTCACGCGGTGCCACTCGGTGCGCTCCTGGCGCTCGCCGGACTGCTTGTCGGTCCACTGCTCGGAGGTGGCCACGCTGAGGCTGCACACCGGGGTGCCGCCGCCGGTGTAGCGGACCTCCGGGTCGGCGCCCAGGTTGCCGACGATGATGACCTTGTTGATGCCGCGTGCCATGTGGATTCCTCGCTGTGCTGGCGGCCGGCGCGGGCGCCCGCCTCGTCTTGGGTACCGTCGGCTGGGCCGGCGGCTCGATCCCTATCATAAGGGACGTTCCGCTCCCGACGCGCCGCCGCCGTGTCCTCCATCGCCACGCCGCCTTGCCCGCCTGCGCCGCACGCACCCGCGCACCCGGTCTTGCTCAGTGCACCGGCGCCGTCCCGCCCGGCACCGCAGCCTGTTCGACCGTCTGGCCTGCCGCCACCCAGGCGTCGAGTCCGCCGCGCAGCGGGCGCACGCGGTGGTAGCCCTGCTCCATCAGCAGCTTGGCCGCCTTCGCCGCGGACACCTCATTGGGGCAGTTGCAGTACAACACCAGCTCGCGCTCGCGCGGCACGCCGGCCAACAAGGCGTCCAGGGCGAGCGGTTCGAACGCGAGCGCGCCGGGAATCGTGCGCCCGTCCAGCGCCCGCGAACCGGCTGCGCGCACGTCGAACACCAGCGGCGGCCGCGAGGAGCGCAGGGCGTTGGCCAGCTCGTCCACCTCGATGCGGCTCATCCGCAGCGCCACCAGCAACCGTCGGCGCTGCCACCACTTGAACAGGATGTAGGCGCCCAACAGCGCGCCCAGCCATTTGACCGCGAGCGGCCCGGTGCCCTCGAACACCGCCAGCGCTCGCTCCACGCCGTCGGCGAAGACGTAGCCCAACGCCACCGCCGCACCCGCCCACAGCAGCGAGCCCAGCGCATCGAACAGCAGGAACCGCCGCGGCGTCAGGCCCATCGCGCCGACCAGCGGGGGCGCCACCGTGGACAGTCCCGGCACGAACTTGGCCACCAGCAGCACCGGGGCGCGCCAGCGCTGGAAGCGCAACTCCGACTGCTTGACGCAGGAGTCGGCTGACAGCGAGATCCGGCACAGCGTGCGCATCACGCCGGCACCGTAACGCCGCCCCGCCATGTACCAGGCGAAGTCGCTCAACAGGCAGCCGGCCAGGGCGACCAGCAGCACGCCGCCCAGCGGCAGCTGGCCGCCTGCCGCCAGCGCGCCGGCCACCACCAGTGTCGGCACGGCCGGCAGCGGCAGGCCGGCCTGCTCGACCAGCACGTTGAGGAAAACCAGCAGCAGGCCGTATTCGGCGATCAGCGCGACGATCTGGTGGGCCACGGGCGGCCTCGCTCGGAGTGGATGCGGCGCATATGGGGGCGCCATCCGCGCGGCGCAATCGCCCTGACTCTAGGCCGCCGGTTCGGCCACCGTACGGGCGGCGATGCGGCGCGCGCCGAAGGCCACCAGCGGCAGCCACAGGAGCGTGGTGGCCGCCGCGCACTCGAACACGCCGCCCACTCCCAGCCGGCCCAGCGCGATGCCCCCGATCGCCCCGCCGACGAACGCACCGATGAACTGGCTGGTCGAATAGGCGCCCATCGCCGCGCCGCGCAGATGCGCCGGCGCCAGCCGCGAGACCAGGCTAGGCAAGGCGGCCTCCAGCAGGTTGAAGGCCGAGAAGAACGCCGCCGCCGAGATGCCGAGCCAGGCCACGTGCGCGCCGGATCCGGCAAGGCCCAGCAGCGACAGCCCGATCACCGCCACACAGACCAGCACGATGCGCAGGCTCTGGCCGATCTCCTTCATCCGGTGCAGCGCCGCGCCCATCACCAGGGCGGCGATCACCATGACCGGCAGATACAGCTCCCAGTGCCGGCTCGCCGGCAAGTGCAGCCGCTCGGCCAGCAAAAGCGGCAGACCGACGAAACTCGCCGTCAGCAGCAAGTGCAGGAAGAACACCGAGCCGTTGAGCACCAGCAGGCGGCCGTCGCGCAGCATCGCCAGCACGCCGCCCAGGCTCGCCGCCGCGGGCGCCCGCGCCCGCTCAGGGGTGGGCACGATCAGCCACAGCAGGCCCAGCGAGGCCAGCGCAAGCACCGAAGTGGCGCCGAACAGCCCGGGCAGCCCCCCGACCGCCTCCAGCGGCGGGCCCAGGATCAACGCCAGCAGGAACGACAGGCCGATCGAGACGCCGATGATGCCCATCACTTTGCCGCGCTGCTCCTCGCGCGTGAGATCGGCGGCCAGCGCGGTGCCGGCCCCGGCTACGGCACCCATGCCCTGCAGCGCGCGTCCTACGACGATGCCTTCGAGCGTGTGCGACAGCGCCGCCACCAGCCCGCCGGCGGCAAAGATCAGCAGGCCCAGGGTGATCGCGCTCTTGCGCCCGACGCGGTCGGACAGGAGCCCCAGCGGGATCTGCAGCAGCACCTGGCCCAGCCCGTACACGCCCAGCGCCAGGCCGATCATCAGGTCGCTGGCGTCAGGCATCTGCTTCGCATAGAGCGAGAACACCGGCATGATCAGGAACAACCCGAACAGGCGCAGGCTGATCACGCAGGCCAGGGTCAATGCGCTGCGGCGCTCGAGGGAGGTGAGTTTGCTCACCGGGACGACCGGGGGAATGAAGGCATCGGCCCATTATACGGGGCACCCTACGGCCCCAGTTGCGGCGCCATGTCGCGCCGCCGCACGCGGTGGGCCTGGCCCTATAATCGCCCGTCTTGCCAACCGGACGCCCATGCTCCCGATGCCCGCCGACGCCAGCCGAACCGCCGACTTCGCCGCCGTGCGAGAACTGGCCGCCGCCGACATGCAGCGCGTGGACGCGCTGATCCGCAGCCGCCTCGCCTCCGACGTGGTGCTGATCAACCAGATCGCCGACCACATCATCGCCGGCGGCGGCAAGCGGCTGCGCCCGATGCTGCACGTGCTGGCCGCCGGTGCCGCGGGCTACGCGGGCGAACAGCACATCAAGCTCGCCGCGGTGATCGAGTTCATCCATACCTCGACCCTGCTGCACGACGACGTGGTGGACGAGTCCGACCTGCGCCGCGGCCGCAAGACCGCCAACGCATTGTGGGGCAATGCCGCCAGCGTGCTGGTGGGCGACTTTCTCTACTCGCGCTCGTTCCAGCTGATGGTGGAGCTGGACGATATGCGCGTGATGCGCATCCTGGCCGACACCACCAACACCATCGCCGAGGGCGAGGTGCTGCAGCTGCTCAACATCGGCAATGCGGACGTGGACGAGACGGCCTACCTGGCGGTGATCGAGCGCAAGACCGCGGTGCTGTTCGCCGCCGCCACGGAACTGGGCGGGTTGCTCGGCGGCCTGCCGGCCGACCAGGTCGCCGCGCTGCGCCGCTTCGGGCTGGAACTGGGCTACGCCTTCCAGATCGCCGACGACCTGCTCGACTACGTCAGCGACGCCGATACGCTGGGCAAGAACATCGGCGACGACCTCGCCGAGGGCAAGCCCACGCTGCCGCTGATCTATGCACTGGAGCGCGCCACGCCGGCGCAGGCGCAGTCGATGCGACATGCCATCGAGCATGGCGGGTTGGACGCGCTGGACGACATCGTCAACGCCATCCGCGGCAGCGGAGCGCTGGAACGCACCCATGCGCGCGCCGTGCAGCACGCGGACGCCGCACGCGAAGCGCTCGCGGCACTACCGCCCTCGTCCCACCGTGAGGCGCTGAACACCCTGGCGGACTACTCGGTGCAGCGAAGCTTCTGAAGCGCACCCGGAGCGCGACGCGCTTTGCCGCCTTCCAGCGCAATCGCCGCGGGGGCAGCCGGACGCGCACTGTTCGGCGCGGCGATGGATGCGGCCGGCGCGCGCGGTGATGGGCTGGCCTTGCAAGGCCAGCCCTGAGTGTCGCCTTACGGCCTCCAGGCGAAAGCCGCGTCGAGCCAGTCGTGCATCATGCGGTAGCTGCGCGCGGCGGCGCGCGCGTCGTACTTGCAGCCGGGAGAGTTCTGGTCGGTCTCGGTAAAGCAGTGCACCGCGTTGCCGAGCACCACGAACTGCCAGTCGGCCTTGCTCGACCGCATCTCGTTCATGAAGGCGTCGGCGTCGGGCATGGTGCCCTTGTCGTCGGCGCCGTTCATCGCCAGCACGCGCGCCTTGAAGCGGTCCGACTGCGAGGCCTTGCCGGCGGCGAGTGCACCGTGGAAGGACACCACCGCCGCCAGGTCGGCGCCGCTGCGCGCCAGGTCGAGCACGGCCGAACCGCCGAAGCAGAAGCCGATCGCGGCGAGCTTGCCCAGGTCCAACGGCGCCTTGCCGGCCTGCGCCTTCAGCTGCGCCAAGGCGAGATTGATGCGCCGGCGCATCAGATCGCGGTCGCCATAGAGCGGTTGGACCGCCGCCTTGGCCTGGTCGTCGTTCCTCGGGCGCACGCCCTGGCCGTACATGTCGGTCAACAGGATCACGTACTGCTTGCCGGCGATCATCTCGGCCTTGGCCACCGCCTGGTCGTTCACGCCGTACCAGTTGGGCACCATCACCAGGCCGGGTCGCGGGGTGGAAACCGCATCGTCGTAGACCAGCACGCTGTGGAAACGGGTGCCGCCGTCGGTCCATTCCACGGGGCGATGCACCATCTTCGCGGACGCGGCAAAGGCCAGGGGAAGCGAGAGCAGGGCGAACAGGATGCGGCGCATGGCGGCGGCTCCGGGGTGGGTGGGTCGGCGCTCCGCGCCGGGCGCCGCGGCATCCGGCCGCGGTTGGGGAAAACTCCGGTCAGCGGCCGGCGGCGTGTGCGGCGAGCCGGCGTTTGAGCGGCGCAAGATGATCGGCCAGGCGTACGCCCAGCGCACGCGCGGCCACCAGTGGCGGCGCCTGCCAGGCGTAGATGTGCGCCAGTGCGTCGAAGCTCCAGGCGTCCAGCGTGTCGGCGCTGCGGCGGCGGCGCGCATAGCGGCGCAACACGTGCGCCGCTGCAATGTCGCGGCCGGCCTCGCGCGCGGCAACGACCGTGTCGCGCAGCTCGGCCACGTCGCGCAGGCCCAGGTTCACGCCCTGTCCGGCCAGCGGATGCACCGCGTGCGCCGCGTCGCCGAGCAACACGAAGCGCTCGGCCTGGTAGGCGTCGGCAAGCTGCAGCCTCAACGGGAAGGCGGCGCGGGGCGTGGCCGAGAGCACGCGGCCCAACCGGAAATCGGCGGCGATGCCCAGTTGGTCGCAGAACGCTCCGTCCGCGAGCGCGAGCACGCGCTGCGCCTCGGCCTCGGGCAGCGACCACACGATCGAGCTGCGCCCGTCGGCCAGCGGCAGCAGCGCCAGCGGCCCGCCCGGCAGGAAGCACTGCCAGGCCGTGTCCTGGTGCGCCCGCTCGGTGGCCACGTGGGCGACCACCGCGCGCTGGCCGTAGTCGCGCCCGTGCGTTTCCAGGCCCGCCATGCGGCGCAGGGGCGAACCCGCGC
Organism: Frateuria sp.; assembly: GCF_035943815.1. Lineage (GTDB taxonomy): Bacteria > Pseudomonadota > Gammaproteobacteria > Xanthomonadales > Rhodanobacteraceae > Frateuria_A. The sequence goes on along the minus strand of NZ_DASZBU010000001.1, from coordinate 91,530 downwards.
CGTCGGCGGCGACCAGCAGGCGCGCCGCCACGCTGGCGGTCTCGCCTGCTTCCAGCTCCAGCACAATGCGGTCTTCGCACGCCCGGTAGCCGGTCACCTGCGCCGGGCACAACCGCTGCACGCCGGCCGACTCCAGCGCCTGCCACAAGGTCCACTGCACCAGGTTGTTCTCGACGATCCAGCCCAGCCAGGCGTGTCCCGTCGTGGCGGCATCGAAGCCGATCGCCGCGCCGCTGCGCGCGTCCCACACGTGCATCCGCGCATAGGCCGCGGCACGGCGTTCGCGGATGGACGTCCACACGCCCAGTTCGTCGAGCAGCGCGATCGACGAGGGTGCCAGCCCGACCACGCGCAGGTCGACCTCGCCCTCGCCATGCCAGGGGGCCGGCGCGCGGGCCTCCACCAGGGCGGTGGCGAAGCCGGCGCGGGCCAGCGCCAGCGCGGCGGCGGCGCCGACCATGCCGCCGCCGACCACGGCCACGTCCAGCAGCGGCGCGCGGCGGCGCGCTTCGACGCGCGCGCTCAAGGCGCTCGCTCCAGCACGGCCTGCGGCGGCGTGCCGCGGAAGCCCATGCCGCGTCGAAGCAGCACGTCCTTCAGCGGCGACAGGCGATCGCAGGCGAGCAAGGCCAGCGAGCGCAGCGGCGCCAGCGCCGGTTGCGCCAGGCAGGCGAGCCGGACCAGGCCGTGGCTCATTGCCATGGTGCCCTCGCGGTCGGGTTCACGGCGCGCGGCATAGGCATCGAGCAGCCGTCCGTCGCCAGGGTCTGCCGCACGTGCGACGAGCTCGGCGAGGGTCAGTGCATCGCGCAGGCCGAGGTTGAAGCCCTGCGCGCCGATGGGGTGGATCGTCTGCGCCGCATTGCCGACCAGCACGGCGCGCGGCGCGGTCAGGCGCGCGGCGGCCACGCGACGGATCGCGTAGGGAAAGCGCCGGCCCGGGCGCGTCAGCCGTCCCAGCCGCCAGCCAAAGCGGCGTTGTGCCAGCGCGAGGTAATCGCCATCGTCCATCGCCGCCACCGCATGGGCCTGCCCCGTCGGCATGGTGAGCACCAGGCCACAGCGACGCTCCGCCAGCGGCAGCAACGCCACCGGGCCCTCGTCGCCGAAGCGCTCGAAGGCGCGATGGCCGTGCGCGCGCTCGGGCGTGACGGTGCAGACGAACAAGGTCTGCCCGTAATCGTGCACGTCGGCCGCGATGCCCAGCTGCGCGCGCACGAACGATTCGGTGCCGTCGGCGCCGACCAGCAGTGGCGTGTCGATGGCCTGTACGCCTTCGGCCGTGCGCACTCGCGCGCGCCAGCCCTGCGGCAGCGGTTCGACCGCCTCCAGCGTCGCCGGCGCCAGGCGCCTGAGCAGCGTGCATTCGTCCAGACGGCGCAGCAGCGCGGCGCCCAGCTCGCGCGCCGGCAAGGTCCAGCCCAGCGCATCGACGCGGGCCTCCTGCGCGTCGAGCCGCACGCTGCCGAATTCGCCCGCGCGGCTGACATGGATGTGCTCGATGGCGGTGGCGCGCTCGCACGCGTGCTTCCACACGCCGATCGCCTCCAGGCCGTTGACCGTGGCGCGGGCCAGCGCCAGGTTGCGTTCGTCGTAGCTGGGCTGCGCGTCGGCACGCGGCGCCGCGGTCTCCACCAGCAGCGCCTCCACGCCGGCCGTGTCCAGCGCGATCGCCAGGCTGGCACCGACTAGGCCGCCGCCGACGATCAGCACGGGCCCGCGGGAAGATGGGGGGACATTCATGCGCCGGATGATACGGCCGAACGCGAAGGCATCGCATGAGTCGGCCGGGCTTGGGCTAGACTAGCCGTTCGCCTTTCCGACTTCACGCCGCTGCATACGGAGCACCTCATGGCTATGACGCGAAACCAGCGCCTGGGCATCTTCCTGGCACTCGCCCTGTTGATGGCCATCACCCGCGGCGCGATCCGCTTCTACCATTTCGAGATCTTCCCCGACGCCAGCTGGGCGGTGTTCTTCCTGGCCGGCTTCTGGCTGCGTGGCGCCGGCCGCTGGGCCTTCCCGCTGCTGATGGCCGAGGCGGTGCTGGTGGACTACCTGGTGATCGCCGGCCAGGGCCTGAACTTCTGGAGCCACTACTGCGTGTCGCCGGCGTACTGGTTCCTGATCGCCGCCTACGGCGCGCTGTGGCTGGGCGGCAGCTGGCTGGCCCGGCGCGGCCAGCGCCTGACGCTGTCCACCCTGGGGCTGGCGGTGGCCGCGCTGCTGGCCAGCGAGGCGGTCTGCTTCATTGTTTCCAACGGCAGCTTCTACTGGCTGAGCGGCAGCGTGCCGGCGCCGCGCAGCATGGGTGCCTGGTTCGCCAACATGGGTGACTGGTACCTGCCGTTCCTCGGGGTCACCGCCATGTACGTCGGCCTGGGCGCGCTGCTGCATGTGCTGGCGACCCAGCTGACGCGCGCGCTGGCCCACGCCCCCGCGCGCTGATGGGCAACCGCCTCTCGAAGATCTACACCCGCACCGGCGACGATGGCAGCACCGGCCTGGGCGACGGCTCGCGGGTGCCCAAGGACTCGGCCCGCGTGGCCGCCTACGGTACGGTCGACGAGCTCAACAGCACGATCGGCATGGTGCTCGCCTGCGAAGGCGTCCCGGCCCAGGTGCACGAGGCGCTGACCCAGGTGCAGCACGACCTCTTCGACCTCGGCGGCGAGCTTTGCATTCCTGGCATGGCGATGGTGCATGACCAGGACATCGCACGGCTGGAAAGCGTCCTGGACGCGCTCAACGAGCCGCTGCCCCCGCTGAAGGAATTCATCCTGCCCGGCGGCGGCATGGCCGCGGCCTGCGGCCATCTGGCGCGCACCGTGTGCCGGCGCGCCGAACGCGAGGTGATTGCGCTTGCGCGGGCGCAGACCGTGCGGCCGCAGCCGCAGCGCTACCTTAACCGGCTGTCCGACCTGCTGTTCGTGATCTCCCGCGTGCTCGCCCGCGCCGGCGGGCACGGCGAAGTGCTCTGGCAGCACGAACGGCGGCCTCGGAGCTGAGGCCTTCCATGCTGCGGCTCTACACCCATCCGGCGTGTCTCGAGCATGATCCCGGCCGCGGCCACCCCGAATCACCCGCACGCCTGCAGGCGGTGCTGGCGGCGCTCGACCGCGACCGCTTCGCCCCGCTGGACCGGATCGAGTCGCCGCGGGCCAGCCGCGAGGCGCTGGAGCGCGTGCACGCGCCGGCGTACGTCGCGCGCATCCTGGCGAGCGCGCCCGCCACGGGCCTCGTGCAGCTGGACGAAGACACGTACATGTCGCCGGGCTCGGCCGAGGCCGCGCTGCGCGCCGCCGGCGCGGTGGTGGCCGCGGTCGACGCGGTGCTCGACGCATCGGCCAGCCGCGCCTTCTGCGCGGTGCGTCCGCCAGGCCACCATGCGACGGCCGACCAGGCGATGGGCTTCTGCCTGTTCAACAACGTCGCCGTGGGCGCCGCGCATGCGTTGGCCGAGCACGGCCTGCAGCGCGTGGCGATCGCCGATTTCGACGTCCACCACGGCAACGGCACGCAGGATATCTTCGCGCAGGAGCCGCGGGTGCTGTTCGTCTCCAGTCACCAGTGGCCGCTGTATCCGGGCAGCGGTGCCGCCGCGGAAACCGGCGTGGGCAACCTGATCAACGCGCCGTTGCCGCCGGATACAGGCTCGCGGGCCTTCCGCCAGGTCTGGGAGGAGGTGCTGCTGCCGCGCCTGCACGCCTTCGCGCCCCAGCTGCTGCTGGTCTCCGCCGGCTTCGACGCGCACCGCGACGACCCGCTGGCACAACTGCAACTGGAAACCGACGACTACGCCTGGCTCACCGCCCGCCTGCTGGATGTGGCCCGCACGCACGCCGCCGGCCGCGTCGTGTCCACCCTCGAAGGCGGCTACGATCTCGGCGCCCTCGCCGCCAGCGCCGCCGCGCACGTCGGCGCGCTGATGGGCTGAACAGGCCCGTGGCCGGCGGGAGCGCCCGGGCTTCCTGCCGGGCAGGCGGCCTTTCTGCTAGCTTTACGCGTCCCATCGACCGCCGACAGCCACCGTGACGCCGAGCCACTCCCCGCGCGCCTTGCCACCACGCCGCCTGCTCGCGGTCGCCGCAGCCATCGCCCTGTTCGGCGGCCCGGCCCAGGCCCACGCGGCACTCGCCAAGGCCCACGCCAAGGCGGCTGCGGACGAGGGCGTGCCCAGCTGCCCGCTCGGTACGTTCCACTGTCCGGCCCGACCGGAAAATTTTGCGATGTGTCATCCCAACGCCTTGCTGGAGTTCTACGACCCCACGCTCCCGCGCGACCCGACGCAACGCGAACGCTCCGACACCGACGTGCACGCCACCCACGTCGACAGCTCCAACCAGGCGATCTACCGCCTGTCGGGCAACGTGCGCATCGCCCGCGCCGACCAGCTGCTGCGCGCCGACCGCGTCGACTACAACGACACCACCACCGACTACGACGCGCAGGGCAACGTGCGCTACCAGGAGGCCGGCGAGCTGCTCAGCGCCGACCGCCTGCGCGGCAACAACCAGGCCAGCCACGGCATGGCCGACAATGTGCGCTACCAGTTGCTGCAGTCGCGCGGCAACGGCACCGCCGCGCGCGGCGAACTGCTCGACGCCCAGCACAGCCGCTACAGCCAGGTCACCTATTCCACCTGCGACGTGGGCCACCACCTGTGGGAGGTGCGCGCGAAGGACCTGAAGATCGACAAGGCCAACGGCGAAGGCACGGCCCGTAGCGCGACGATGCGCTTCGCCAATGTGCCGTTCCTGTATCTGCCGTGGTTTTCCTTCCCCATCGACAACCGGCGCAAGAGCGGCTTCCTCTACCCGACGTTCGGCGGCTCGAGCCGCTCGGGCACGATGTTCTCGATCCCCTATTACCTCAACCTGGCACCCAACTACGACGCCACGCTGGAACCGCGCATCTATACCCAGCGCGGTACCGTACTGGCGGGCGAGTTCCGCTACCTGTTTCCGGGCACGGCCGGGCAGCTGAATGCCGAGTACCTGCCCAACGACCATGGCCAGGACACCGAAAACAGCACGCCGACACAGGGCCGCGACCGCTGGCTGCTCAAATACAACGACTACACGCACCTGATCGGCCCGTGGTCGTTCGGCACGAGCATCAACCGCACCTCCGACCGCAACTACCTGCGCGACTTCGGCAACGACCTGTACACCTCGGCCATTGGCACGCTGGCCTCCAGCGCCTATGTCAGCGGCGGCGGCAACTGGTGGAACGCCTCCTTCGGCGCGGACAGCTACCAGAACGTCGACCCCTACCTGCCCGACACCGTGGTGCAGTACAAGCGCTGGCCGCGCGCCACGCTGGGGCTGGACCTGCCGATCAACCGCTGGCTCGAGTTCGGCGCCAACACCGAAGCGGTCGCCTTCCGCAAGGACGACGTGATCGAAGGCAAGCGGCTGGACCTGTATCCCTACCTTGCCGCCGACTTCCAGGGCGCCGCCTGGTTCGTGCGGCCGAAGCTGGCCTACCGCTACACCGCCTACCAGCTCGATGGCAACTACCAGCGCTACGGCTATGCCGGCCTGCTCGGCGGCACCGACGTATCGCCCTTCGACCGGCGCTCGCCCAGCCGCACGCTGCCGATCGCGAGCCTGGACACCGGGCTCATCTTCGACCGCTCGACCTCGCTCTTCGGCACGTCCTACACGCAGACGCTGGAGCCGCGGCTCTACTACCTCTACGTGCCCTACCGCAACCAGAACGACCTGCCGCTGTTCGACACCACGCGCATGTCGTTCGACTACTGGCAGCTGTTCTCGCCCAACCAGTTCTCCGGCGCCGACCGCCAGATGAACGCCAACAACCTGACCGCCGCGCTCACCACCCGCCTGCTGGACGACAACGGCGTGGAGCGGCTGTCGGCCAGTTTCGGCCAGATCCGCTACTTCGCGCCGCAGCGCGTGCAGTTGCCCAACAGCAACTCCACCACCGCGGCGCCGACCGACTGGACGCGTTCGGACTACGTGGCCCAGCTGGGCATCCAGCTCAACGATCGCTGGCGTCTCGATAGCGCCTACCAGTGGAGCCCGAACACTCGCCAGACCGACCTGGGCACGCTGGGCCTGCAGCGGCGCATCGGCACCGACGGCATCTTCAACTTCTCCTACCGTTACCGCCGCGACCTGGTGGAGCAGTACGACAGCTCGATCGTCTACCCGGTTTCCGAACGCTGGCGGCTGCTGGGCCGCTGGGTCTATTCGGTGCGCGACCGTCGCACGGTGGAGGCGCTGGCCGGCGTCGAGTACGACAGCTGCTGCGTCGCGGTGCGGGTGGTCGGGCGACACTACGTGGTCGCGACCAGCCCCTTCACCGACCAGGGCCGCACCAACAACGCGGTCATGTTCGAACTGGTCTTCAAGGGCCTGGGCGCCTTCAACGGCCAGACCGAGGCCGTGCTGCGGCGTGGTATTCTTGGCTATCAATGACGGCGCGCCGCGAACTTTCCGGCGCCGTTGCGATCCACGGTTGTCAGCCGGTCCGCACCGGCCGCAAGGCACCGTCCCTCCCACCATCGCCGTCCAGGCGATTGAAGGTTCCGACCGATGAAGCACCCTTCCGCGCTGCTCCTCCTTGCGCTCGTTGCGGCTACCGCCCTGCCTGCACAGGCCCAGCTTCTGCCGCAGTCGCAGGCCGGCGCCACGGCCTCCGGCACGCAGCCGCTGGACCGCATCGTGGCCGTGGTCGACGAGAACGTGATCTTGCAGAGCGAGCTGGACGACGCGGTCCGCTCGGTCAAGCAGCAGTACGCCAGCAACCCCGGCCAGCTGCCGCCGGACAACGTGCTCGATCGCCAGGTGCTTGACCGGCTGATCCTGATGAAGCTGCAGGTGGCCAAGGCCGATGAGCAAGGCATCCGGGTCTCCAGCGCCGACATCGACCAGGCCGTTTCCGCGGTCGCCCAGCAGAACCACATGAGCCCCGAGCAGCTGCAGCAGGCGGTCGAACAGAGCGGGCAGGGCTTCGCCGCCTTCCGCAGCCAGCTGGCCGACCAGCTGGTGGTGCAGCGTCTGCACGACAGCGTGGTGCGCGATCAGGTCAACATCACCGACAGCGAGATCAACAACCTGCTCGCCAGTCCGACCTACAAGGCCGGCGAGGTGCATCTGGCGCACATCCAGATCTCGATTCCCGCCGGAGGCAGCGCAGCCGACATCCAGGCTGCCCGGGCCAAGGCGCAGCAGGCGCTCGACGCGATCAAGGGCGGCATGGACTTCCATGCCGCGGCGATCCGCTATTCCGACGCGCAGGACGCGCTCGAGGGCGGCGACCTGGGCTGGCGCAAGATGGACGAGATCCCGCCGGCGTTCGCCGACACCATCGCCGGCATGAAGCCCGGCCAGGTCAGCGCCGCGCTGCGCGGTCCCACCGGCTTCCACATCCTCAAGCTGATCGACCAGCGCGCTCCCAGCCGCCAGGTGGTGACCGAGTACCACGCGCGGCAGATCCTGATCCGCCCGAGCGAGCTGGTCACGGCCGAGCAGGCGCACCAGAAGGCGCAGGACCTGTACAACCGCATCGTCAACAAACACGAGGACTTCGCCAAGCTGGCGAAGGAGAACTCCAAGGACCCGACCACCGCCAACGCCGGCGGCGACATGGGCTGGTTCCAGCGTGACCAGTGGGGCAGCACGATCGCCCAGCAACTGGCGCAGCTCAAGGACGGCGAGGTTTCCCAGCCGTTCCAGAGCGAAGCCGGCTGGCACATCATCCAGCTCGAGGGCACGCGCAAGAGCGACGTGACCGAGGAATCCGAGCGCAACCAGGCACGCCAGGCGATCGGCAACCGCAAGGCCGAGCAGGCCTACGAGGACTTCCTGCGCCAGCTGCGCTCGGACGCCTACATCGACATCCTGGTGCCCGCGCTGAAGGATCCGGACGCGCGGGCCAACAGCTGAGCGATCACTTGCAAGCCGACCCGCCACGACTGGCCTTGACCGCCGGCGAACCGGCGGGCGTCGGTCCGGAGCTGCTGGTGCGTCTGGCCGCCATGCCGCTGGCGGCCGGGATCGTGGCCATTACCGACCGCAACCTGCTGCAGCGCGCCGCGCGGCGTTGTGGCGTGGCGATCGCCTTGCACGAGGACGACGGCCAGCCGCGCCCGCACGAGCCCGGCAGCCTGCGCGTGCGGCACGTACCGCTCGCGGTGGAAGAGCGTCCTGGGCATCCCGACCCGCGCAATGCTCACCACGTGCTCGCCACGCTCGCCGAGGCGGCCGACGGCTGCCAGGCAGGCCGCTACGCCGCGGTGGTCACCGCGCCGCTGCAGAAGGCCTCGATCAACGACGCCGGCATACCCTTCAGCGGCCACACCGAGTTCTTCGCGCAGCGCGCGGGCGCCGACGTAGTGATGATGCTCGCCAGCCCGGAACTCCGCGTGGCGCTGGCGACCACGCACCTGCCCCTGCGGACCGTGGCCGATGCGGTCACCGCCGACGCACTGGAGCGCACGCTGGCCATCGTGCACGGCGAACTGCAGCGCAAGTTCGGCCTGGCACGACCGCGCATCGCCGTGCTCGGCCTCAACCCGCACGCCGGCGAAGGCGGCCACCTCGGCCTCGAGGAGCGCGACGTGATCGAACCGGTACTCGCCCGGCTGCGCGCACAGGGCATGAGACTGCTCGGGCCGCTGCCGGCCGATACCGCGTTCGTCCCCGCCATGCGGGAGCGCTACGACGCGGTGCTGGCGATGTACCACGACCAGGCGCTGCCGGTGCTCAAGAGCGAAGCGTTCGACCGCACGGTCAATCTCACCCTGGGTCTACCCTTCATCCGCACTTCGGTCGACCACGGCACCGCGCTGGACCTGGCCGGCACCGGCCGCGCGGATCCGTCCAGCCTGGTCGCGGCCACCCGCATGGCCATCGAGCTGGCCATGCGCCGTGACGCCGGCCCGCTTTCATCAACGACACCATGAACGCCCGCCCCAAGAAAAGCTTCGGCCAGCATTTCCTCCACGAGAAGCGTTACATCGAGCGCATCGTCAGCGCCATCGGGCCGCGGCCGGACGACCGCATGGTCGAGATCGGCCCGGGCGAAGGTGCGCTCACGTTGCCCTTGCTCGCTGCCGCCGGGCGGCTCACGGCCATCGAGCTGGATACCGACCTCATCCCCGATCTCGCAGCGCGCGCCGCCGGAGTGGGCGAGCTGGAAATCATCCACGCCGACGTGCTCAAGGTGGACTTCACGTCGCTGGCGCGAGGCCTTGGCGTGGCGCGCGTGCGCCTGGCCGGCAATCTGCCCTACTACATCTCCAGCCCGATCCTGTTCCATTGCGTCGACCACGCTGCGGCGATCGAAGACATGCACTTCATGCTGCAGAAGGAAGTGGTCGATCGCATGGCGGCCGAACCGGGCAGCAAGGTATACGGCCGGCTGTCGGTGATGCTGCAGCTGGCCTGCCGCGTGGAGCCGCTGTTCACCGTGCCGCCCGGCGCCTTCCGCCCGCCGCCGAAGGTCGATTCGGCAGTGGTGCGCCTGGTGCCACTGCCGCCGCACGAGCGCCACGATGCCGATCCGCAGCGCCTGTACGCGATCGTGAAGGCCGCCTTCGCGCAGCGTCGCAAGACACTCTCGAACAGCCTCAAGACCTTGCTCGACAGCGCCGCCATCGCCAGCGCGGGCATCGATCCGAGGGCACGCGCAGAGACGCTCGCGCCGCAGGACTTCGTACGCCTGGCCAGACTTCCCGCGTGAGGCGAGCCTGCACGCGATGGACGGCGCCAGGCCGTACAATCGGCGGATGAATCCCAAACCTTCCTACACGATCGACGTGCAGGTCGAAAGCCGCTTCGTCCCCGACCAGTCCAAGCCGCACGACAACCGCTACGTGTTCGCCTACACCGTGACGCTGCACAACGCCGGCGACGTACCGGCGCGCCTGCTCACCCGCCACTGGGTGATCACCGATGCCAACGGCAAGGTGGAAGAGGTACGCGGCGAGGGCGTGGTCGGCGAGCAGCCCTGGCTGCGGCCAGGCGATCGCTACCAGTACAGCTCCGGCGCCGTGCTCGACACCGTGGTCGGCACCATGCAGGGCAGTTATCAGATGCTCGCCGACGACGGCACGCGCTTCGAGGCGCCGATCGCGCCGTTCACGCTGTCCATACCGCGCACCTTGCACTGATGGCACGCACAACCGAGGGTTCGCCTCCGATGGACCGGCTCTGGACGGACGAGTTCTGATGGCGACATATGCAATCGGCGACGTGCAAGGCTGCTATCCGGAGCTCTCGCGCTTGCTCGACAAGCTGCGTTTCGACCCGGCGCGCGACCAGCTTTGGTTCTGCGGAGACCTGGTCAACCGCGGCGGCCAGTCGCTCGAGACGCTGCGGTTGATCCACGGCCTGCGCGAGAACGTGGTGCTCACGCTGGGCAATCACGATCTGAGCCTGCTGGCGATCGCCCAGCGCAAGCCCGATGCGCAATCGCGGGTCAATCCCGAATTGCGCGAGGTGCTGTTCGCCGACGATGCGCCCGTGCTGTTCGAATGGCTGCGCAGCCAGAAACTGATGCACTACGACGAGGCGCTCGGCTGGGGCATGGTGCACGCCGGGCTGGCGCCCTCGTGGACGCTGCGCCAGGCGCTGCGCGCGGCGCAGGAAGTGGAGCGCGAGCTGTCCAGCCCGCGGCATCCGCGCCTGCTGCGGAACCTGTTCGGCAACCGCCCGGCGGCCTGGTCGAGCCGGCTGCAGGGGGTCGAGCGCTTCCGCGCCTCGATCAACACAATGACGCGCATGCGCTACTGCGACGTCAACGGCCGCATCGATTTCGAAGCCAAGGGAATGCCCGGCACGCAGAAGCCGGGGCTTTATCCCTGGTTCGCCGTACCCGGCATGCGCCGTCGCGAAGTGAACATGGTCTGCGGGCACTGGTCGGCGCTCGGCCGCTTCGCCGGACTGGGCGTGTATGCGATCGACACCGGCTGCGTATGGGGCGGCCGGCTCACCGCGCTGCGGCTGGACGACGAGGATCCCCAGTACATCACGGTGAACGCCGAGCCCCATCGCAAGCGGCAGCCGGGCGGTGGGGACTGAGTTTCAGCCCCTCTCTTTGCCCGAGCTGCTCGTGCGTCGTTGAAACGCTCTGGACGTAGCTCGCAGCGAATGAACCTCGTCTCGATCCTCTCCCCCGATGGGGAGAGGATCGGAAGCGACATCAGGCCAACTGGCCGTGGCAATGCTTGTACTTCTTGCCCGAACCGCAGGGACAGGGATCGTTGCGGCCGACCTTGGCGCCTTCGTGCTGCACCGTACCGCCGGCAGCGGGCGGCGTTTCCGCGCCGAGCGCATTGACCGGCGCACCGCCGCCACTGGCGAGCATCTGCTGCTGCAGGCGCGCGGCCAGGCGCTGCTGCTCGGCCTCCATCGCGGCGACTTCTTCCTCGCTGCGGATGCGGATGCGCGCGAGCATCTGCACGACTTCGTGCTTGATGCGCTCGAGCATGTCCGAGAACAGCTCGAACGACTCGCGCTTGAATGCCTGCTTGGGATCCTGCTGGGCGTAGCCACGCAGGTAGATGCCCTGGCGCAGGTAGTCCATGCTGGCCAGGTGCTCCTTCCAGGCGTTGTCCACCACGCTCAGCATGACGTGCTTCTCGAGTTGGCGCATGGTTTCGGCGCCGATCTGCGCCTCCTTGTCGGCGAACGCCTTGTCCATCGCCTCGCGCACGTGCTCACGGATCGCCTGGGCGTCCAGCTCCTGCTGCTGCTCGATCCAGGCCTTCAGGCCCGTGGTGATGCCGAACTCGCTTTCCAGAGCGCGCTCCAGCCCGGGAATGTCCCACTGGTCGTCGATGCTGTCCGGCGGCACATGGCGGTGCACGATGGCCTCGACCACGTCCTCGCGGATATCGGCGATGGTGGCCGAAACGTCCTCGCCCTCCAGCAACTCGTCGCGCTGGCGGTAGATCACCTTGCGCTGGTCGTTGGCGACGTCGTCGAACTCCAGCAGGTGCTTGCGGATGTCGAAGTTGTGCTGCTCGACCTTGCGCTGCGCCTTCTCGATCTGGCGGCTGATCATGCGCTCCTCGAGCGGATCGTCCTCCTTCATGCCGAAGCGCTTCATCCAGCGCACCAGGCCTTCGCCGCCGAAGATGCGCAGCAGATTGTCCTCCAGCGCCAGGTAGAAGCGCGAGGAGCCCGGGTCGCCCTGGCGGCCGGAGCGGCCGCGCAGCTGGTTGTCGATGCGTCGCGACTCGTGGCGCTCGGTACCGACGATATGCAGGCCGCCGGCGGCGATGACCTGCTCGTGGCGTTTCTTCCATTCGCTCTTGACGCGCTGGCGGTCGACCTCGGAGGCGTCCGCCGGCAGCGCGGCGAGCGCGGCCTCCAGGCTGCCGCCGAGCACGATGTCGGTGCCGCGGCCGGCCATGTTGGTGGCGATCGTCACCGAGCCTGGTGCGCCGGCCTGCGCAACGATCTGCGCCTCGCGCTCGTGCTGCTTGGCGTTGAGGACCTCGTGCGGCACCTTGGCCTTGGTCAGCAGCTCGGACAGGAGTTCCGACACCTCGATCGAAGTGGTGCCAACCAGCACCGGCTGGCCGCGCTTATGGCAGTCCTTGATGTCCTCGATCACCGCGCGATACTTGGCCGCCTGGCTGAGGAACACGATGTCCAGGTTGTCCTTGCGGATCATCGGCTTGTGGGTGGGGATCACCACCACCTCCAGGCCGTAGATGGTCTGGAACTCGTACGCCTCGGTGTCAGCCGTGCCGGTCATGCCGGCCAGCTTCTTGTACATGCGGAACAGGTTCTGGAAGGTCACCGTTGCCAGCGTCTGGTTCTCGCGCTGGATCGGCACGCCTTCCTTCGCCTCGACCGCCTGGTGCAGGCCGTCGGACCAGCGGCGGCCTGCCAGGGTACGGCCGGTGAATTCGTCGACGATGATGACTTCGCCGTCGCGCACGATGTAGTCGACGTCGCGCTGGTAGATGCCGTTGGCGCGCAGCGCGGCGTTGAGGTGGTGCACCACCGCCAGGTTTTTCGGGTCGTACAGGCCGCTCTCGGCCTCGATCACGCCGGCCTTGCGCAGCAGCTCCTCGGCGTGCGCCATGCCCTCCTCGGACAGGTGCACTTGCTTCTGCTTCTCATCGACCCAGTAGTCGCCTGCACCATCCTCCGCCTGCTGGCGCACCATGTGCGGCACGATCTTGTTCACCGCCATGTAGAGCTGCGGGGAATCCTCGGCCGGACCGGAGATGATCAGCGGCGTGCGTGCCTCGTCGATCAGGATCGAGTCGACCTCGTCGACGATCGCGTAGTTGAGGCCACGCTGGTAGCGCTGTTCCTTCGACAGCGCCATGTTGTCGCGCAGGTAGTCGAAGCCGAACTCGTTGTTGGTGCCGTAGGTGATGTCGGCGGCATAGGCGGCGTGCTTGTCGCCGTGGTCCATGCCCGGGTACACCACGCCCACGGACAGACCCAGGAAGTTGTAGAGCTTGCCCATCTGCGCCGAGTCGCGGCGTGCCAGGTAGTCGTTCACGGTGACCACGTGCACGCCCTTGCCTTCCAGCGCATTGAGGTACACCGGCAAGGTACCCACCAGCGTCTTGCCCTCGCCGGTGCGCATTTCGGCGATCTTGCCCATGTGCAGCACCATGCCGCCGATCAGCTGCACGTCGTAGTGGCGCATGCCGAGCACGCGCTTGGCGCCTTCGCGCACCACGGCGAAGGCTTCGGGCAGCAGCTTGTCCAGTGTTTCGCCCGCGGCAAAGCGTTGCTTGAACTCGTCGGTCTTGGCGCGCAGTGCCGCGTCTTCCAGCTTCTCGAATTCAGGCTCCAGCGCATTGATGCGCGCCACGGTTTTGGAGAGCTGGCGCAGTACGCGCTCGTTGCGGCTGCCGAACAGGCTGGTCAGGGCACGATTGAACATCGATCTTCCATCGTTGAAGGCTCAAGGCCCGCGGGAACCGTGGGCGAAAGGAGGCATGTTACTACAGGCGCCTCAGCCGACCGGGATGGCGGCAGGGCGCGGGGGATTCAAGGTGGAGCGCGGCGACGTCTTGTCGGGCGCCGCACCGGCCTCGGCTCTGCTCGGGAAAAACCTTTGTGGCGGCTCAGGAGGCCGGAGCGCGCGCCCCTCCAACCCTCCGGCGGGACGGCCAGCGGGAGAAGTGGCGTGGCTTGAGGAGACTCAGACCGGAACGCCTAGCGGTGGCTCTTGACGTAAGCCAGCGGATTGACCACGCGGCCCTTGTACCAGACCTCGAAATGCACGTGCGGGCCGGTGGAGCGACCGGTGGAACCGGCCAGGGACAATACCTCGCCCACATGCACGCGCTGCCCGGGCCGCACCAGCAGCTTGCTGTTGTGCGCGTAGCGGGTCATGTAGCCGTTGCCGTGGTCGACCTCGACCACCTTGCCGTAGCCGCTGCGCTCGCCGGCGTAGGTAACCATGCCTTCGGCGACCGTATGGACGGGCGAACCGAACGGCACGGCGATGTCCAGGCCGGTGTGGCGGGCGCCGTGGCCGTCGAACGGATCCGGGCGCACGCCGAAATAGGAGGAAATGTAGCCCGAAGCTGGCATGCCGGTGGGCTTGAGGTTGGAGTCGATCTTGGCATCCAGCAACAGGCTCTGCAGCGCGGACAGCTGTGCCTGCTGGACGTCGAACTGGCTGGCGAGCTGGTCGATGCTGGCATCCAGCCTCGGTGGCAAGCCATAGGCACTGCCGGTGGCGTCCTCGATACCGCCCACCGCGGGGGGCTGGTCGAAATTGAATTCCTGTGGATCGAGCTTGCCCACCTCGGTCAACCGCTCGCCCAGGGCATTGAGCCGGGTGGACTGCGCCTCGAGCTGGCCGAGCTTGACCGCCAGCGCATCGAGTTCGCGCTGGGAATCCTTGCGTACGCCCGCCAGCTGGGCGTCCTGCCGATGGACTTGCTGCTGCAGCTGACGGATCTGCGCCAGCGCGCGGTCGTGCGGACTGGAAATGGTGAGCGCCACCGCGGCGCCGAGCAGGCCACACCCGATCACCGCTACCGCAGCCATGCCAGCCAACCGCCAGCGCAGCCGATGCTGGCTGAGATCGAAGGTCCTGGGCACTTTCTTGGAGCGGGATACGAGTATGATCTGCATTGTTTTTTCTTCCGATGCTGGCACCATGCAGCGCGCCGATCCCCCCGCTTCCCGCCGCCCTGACCGTGGTCCCAGACCACTGGCCGAATGCGGTTCGTTCGCCTCGCTGGCCAGGAAGGCCGGTGAACTGGAAGCGTTGGATCGTGCCCTGCGCCAGACGCTGCCGACACCCTTGCGCGAGCAGGTACGATTTGCCCACCTGCGCAACGGCCGCCTCGCCTTTCTGGCGTCCTCACCGGCCTGGGCGGCGCGCCTGCGCCTGATGCAGACGCAGATACTCGCCACCGCCCGTGCCATCGGCACGAGCGCCAGTTCGGTCACCGTGAAAGTGGCTCCCCCCCTACCGGCCGCAACGGAGCCGGATCGGTCAAAACCGCTTTCGCCTGCCGCAGCCACTCATCTCAAGGCTGCTGCAGCCTCCATCACAGACCCGGAACTGAAGGGACTGTTCCTCGATCTGGCGTCCATCGCCGAAACTGCTGGATTCCCGGTCGCCAAGGACTAGCAGGCGCGGGGCCCGTGTCTTCGCGAAGGTGCCCGGCGGGCACCGCTTCCCCCTGACCGCCTCGTGGCGGCGGGAGGTTTTATAGCACGGAGAAAGGGCAGGTACACCCCAAGACGTCGCCAGAGCGTGAAGCCAAGCGTGTTCGGCGAGCGGCCCCGATCACAGAAACGAAGAAGGCCGCCTCACCGGCGGCCTTTCTTCCAGCGAGGCGGCGAGGGCTCAGATGGCCTGGGCGGGATGCGCGTAGGAGATGGGCGAGACGGCCGGATCGTCCTGGTAGACAACCTCTTCCCACGCGGTGGGATCGGCGATCAGCGTGCGCAGCAACTTGTTGTTGAGCTCGTGCCCGGACTTGTGCGCGTGGTAGGCGCCGATCAGGCTGTGGCCGAGCAGGTACAGGTCGCCGATGGCGTCCAGAATCTTGTGCTTGACGAACTCGTCCTCATAACGCAGGCCGTCCTCGTTGAGCACGCGGTAGTCATCCAGCACCACGGCGTTGTCCATCGAACCGCCCAGGGCGAGGTTGTGCTCGCGCAGCATCTCGATGTCGCGCATGAAACCGAAGGTGCGCGCGCGGCTGACTTCCTTGACGAAGGAGGTCGTAGAGAAGTCGATCTCGGCGCGCGAGGTGCGCTTGGAAATGATCGGATGGTTGAATTCGATCGAGAAGCCGACCTTGAAGCCCTCGAACGGTTCGAAGCTGGCCCACTTGTCGCCTTCCTGCACCTTCACCGGCTTCTTGATGCGGATAAAGCGCTTGGCGGCGTTCTGCTCCTCGATGCCGGCCGACTGCAGCAGGAACACGAAGGGGCCGGCGCTGCCGTCCATGATCGGCACTTCCGGGGCGGACAGCTCGACATAGGCGTTGTCGATGCCCAGGCCCGCCATGGCGGACAGCAGGTGCTCGACCGTGGAGACGCGCACGTCGCCCTTGACCAAGGTGGTGGACAGGCGCGTGTCGCCCACGCAATCGGGGCGTGCGTGGATGTCGACCGGGGGATTCAGGTCCGTGCGCCGGAACACGATGCCCGTGTTCGGTGCGGCGGGACGCAAGGTCATGTAGACCTTGTCGCCGGTGTGCAAACCCACGCCGGTCGCACGAATGATGTTCTTGAGCGTACGCTGCTTGATCATTTTTTATTGGTACCAGTGTGGGCAGCAGCCAATCAGGGAACGGATGCTAACACAGTCTTAACTAGCCGCAATAGCAAACCGTACCGTACAGTCTGGTCGCCTCTTTAGATTTCCTTCATCTGTGACGCTGGTCACGAGGCGGCGCAATACCCGGTTTCTCAAGCAGTTACCGCGACACGTCCCCTGCGCCGGGAGGACGGGTACCGGCGCAAGGGGGACGGACAGGCCGACGGCTCCGTGCCGGCCGGTACGCGCGCCGGTCCCGGCGCGCTGTCTTCACTTCGGAATCATCAG
The DNA here is from genome assembly GCF_035943815.1 of Frateuria sp. Taxonomy (GTDB): domain Bacteria; phylum Pseudomonadota; class Gammaproteobacteria; order Xanthomonadales; family Rhodanobacteraceae; genus Frateuria_A. The sequence continues at coordinate 74,502 of NZ_DASZBU010000001.1, read as the reverse complement.
CCGTCGAGGCAGGCCCGCACGCGGGCATTGCCTAACCCGGAACGCCTCATGCTCTGACCGGCTGATCTGGCGATTCGTTCAATATTCGCAAGTGTCTCCTTGGAAATTCGCTCAATCGGCCTGACGGCGCAGGAATGCCGGGATGTCCAGGTAGTCGAAACCCGCATCGTTGCCCTTGGCCGGCGGTTCCGCCCGAGTGTGGCTGCTGACCACTTCCGGGGCGGCGTAGTCGACCACCTCGTTGCCGGTGCCGGTGCGCAGCACCACCGGACGCGGGCGCTGGCGCATCTCCACCTGCTGGGTGGCGGCCGGACGCGCCGGTTGACGGGTGGCGGCGGCACGGTTCAGGCCGGTGGCGACCACAGTCACGCGCACGTCGTCTTGCATCTCCGGATCGAGCGACGTGCCGATCACCACGGTGGCGTCTTCGCTGGCGAAGTCGTGGATCACGCGGCCGATCTCGTCAAATTCGCGCATGGTCAGGTTGGGGCCAGCGGTGACGTTGACCAGGATGCCGCAGGCGCCGTTCAAGTTGACGTCCTCCAGCAGCGGGTTGTTGATCGCCGCCTCCGCCGCGGCCTGTGCGCGGTCATCGCCGCGGGCAGTCCCCGAGCCCATCATCGCCATGCCCATCTCGGACATGACCGTGCGAACGTCGGCGAAGTCGACGTTGATCAGACCCGGCGCGGTGATCAGGTCGGCGATGCCCTGCACGGCGCCCTGCAGCACGTCATTGGCTGCCTTGAAGGCGTTCAGCAGGGTCACTTCACGACCGAGCACGGAAAGCAGCTTCTCGTTCGGCACGGTGATCAGCGAATCCACGTGCTGGGAGAGGTCCTCGATGCCCTTGAGCGCTACCTGCATGCGACGGCGGCCCTCGAACGGGAACGGCTTGGTGACCACCGCCACGGTGAGGATGCCTTTCTCCTTGGCCAGCTGCGCCACCACCGGCGCGGCGCCGGTACCGGTGCCGCCGCCCATGCCGGCGGTGATGAACACCATGTCCGCGCCCTCGAGCATTTCCTCGATACGCTCGCGGTCCTCCAGCGCAGCCTGACGGCCGACCTCCGGATTGGCGCCGGCGCCCAACCCCTTGGTGACGTTGCCGCCGAGCTGCAGGTGGGTGCGCGAGCCGCAGTTCTTCATCGCCTGCGCGTCGGTATTGGCGACGACGAATTCGACGCCTTCGATGTCGGCGTTGAGCATGTGTGCCACGGCGTTGCCACCGCCACCGCCCACGCCGATGACCTTGATGACCGCGTTGGGTGCCAGTTTTTCGATAAGTTCAAACATTTCCCGTCCTCCGTAGAGCTTCGTTGTCGTTGTAACCGCGGGTCCGGCGTCCCTACCTGACCTTCGGTGGTGGGCGAACCTCCATTCGCCCGCGGTGGCGCTCCGCGCCGCCACTTAGAAATTCTTGGTGATCCAGCCGCGCAGCTTGTCGACCAGCCCGCCGACGCTGCCACCGACCGGGTGCGCGACGCGTACGCTGCCGGCACGCGCGCCGTGCAGCAGCAGGCCCACCCCGGTCGAGTGCAGCGGATTGGCGACCACCTCGCCCAGGCCAGTGACGTGCTGCGGCACGCCGATGCGCACCATCTTGTGGAAGATCTCCTCGGCCAGCTCGAGCGCGCCTTCCATTCGCGAGGCGCCGCCGGTCAGCACCACGCCTGCGGCGATCAGGCTGTCGTAGCCGGAACGGCGCAGCTCGTCCTGCACCATCTCGAAGATCTCCTCGTAGCGCGCCTGCACGCTCTGCGCGAGCGACTGGCGGGCCAGGCGGCGCGGCGGGCGGTCGCCGACGCTGGGCACCTGGATGGTTTCCTCGGCGTGGGCCAGCTGCGCCAGCGCGCAGGCGTACTTGATCTTGATCTCCTCGGCATGCGCGGTCGGAGTGTGCACGCCGTAGGCGATGTCGTTGGTGACCTGGTCGCCGCCGACCGGCAACGACTTGGTGTAGCGGACCGAGCCCTGCGTGTAGATGGCGATGTCGGTGGTGCCGGCGCCGATGTCGACCAGGCAGACGCCGAGCTCGCGCTCGTCGTCGGTGAGCACCGCCTTGGCGCTGGCCACCGCCGAGGGCACCAGCTCGTCCACCGCAAGGCCGCAGCGCTGGATGCATTTGGTGATGTTCTGTACCGCCGCCGCGGCGCCGGTGACCAGGTGCACCGAGGCTTCCAGCCGCACGCCGCTCATGCCGACCGGCGAGCGGATGCCGTCCTGGCCGTCGATGCGGTATTCCTGCGACTCCTTGTAGAGCACCTTGCGGTCGGCCGGGATCGCCACTGCACTGGCCGCCTCGAGCACCTGCTCCAGATCGCCGGGAGTGACCTCGCGGTCGCGGATCGCCGCGGTGCCGTGCGAGTTCTTGGTCTCCAGGTGGCTGCCGGAGATCGAGGCGAACACCGAGCGGATGTCGCAGCCGGCCATCAGCTCGGCCTCTTCCACCGCACGCTGGATCGAGTGCACGGTGGACTCGATGTCGACCACCGAGCCGCGCTTCATGCCGCGCGAGACGTGCGAACCGATGCCGATCACCTCGATCGGTTCGCCCGGCTCGTATTCGCCGACGATGGCGGTCACCTTGTGAGTGCCGATGTCCAGGCCGACGACCAGTTGCTTGTCGTTGCGCGTCTTCATAGGGTCATGCTCATGTACGGGGCGCGCCCGCGGCGGGTGCGCTGGCGGCAGGTGGCCAGCGCACGGCGAAACCGTTGGTGTAGCGAAGGTCGACGTAGGCGAAGGCGTCGGCATGGCCGGCCATCACCTGCGGGTAGACATCGAGGAACCGGCGCAGCCGCTTGCCGGCCTGGGCGCGGTCGCCCAGCACGATCTGCGCGCCGCTGGCGGTGGAAAGGCTCCAGCTGCCGCGCTCGGTGAGCGCCACGCCGGTGATCTTCAGCGAGGTGCCAGCGAAGGCCTTGAGCGCCTCGGCATAGAAGCCGACCACTTCGGGCATCTGCGCGTCCGGTCCGCGCAGGTCCGGCAACGCGGCATTGGTGGCCGCGTCCGGCGCGTCGAACAGCACGCCCTGGCGGCTGATCAGCCGCTTGTCGTTCCAGCGCGCGAAGGGCTGGCGCTCGTAGATGCGCAGGATGAGCGTGTCCGGCCAGCGCTTGCGCGCCTCGACCGACTCTACCCACGGCAGCGCTGCCACGGCCTGTTGCACGGCATCCAGGTTCAACGCGAAGAAGCCATGGCCCAGGCGCGGGCGCACCGCGTCGCGGATCTGCTCGGCGCTGACGTGCTTGAACTCGGCCTGCACGGTCAGCTGCGTCACCGGCCAACGGTCGGCCGCGAACCAGCCCCGCAAAACGCCGACGACCGGCAGCGCGACCAGCGCGATGGCCAGGCACCAGGCGACGAGGCGGATGGCTCCCCTCACAGGCCCTCCCGGAAGCTGGTTTCCAGCACGCGCCAGCACACCTCGTCGTATTCGATGCCGGCGGCCTTGGCCGCCTTGGGCACCAGCGAGTGCGAGGTCATGCCCGGCGCGGTGTTCACCTCCAGCAGCCAGTTGCGGCCCTGGCGGTCGCGCATCACGTCGACACGGCCCCAGCCATAGCAGCCGAGCGCGTCGAACGCCTGCAGCGCCAGCGCGCGCAGTTCGTCCTCGGCCGCACCCTCGAGTCCGGGGCAGAGGTACTGGGTGTCCTCGGCGACGTACTTGGCGTTGTAGTCGTAGAACGCGCCCTTGGGCACGATGTGGATCGAGGGCAGCACCTGGCGGCCGAGGATGGCGACGGTCATCTCCTCGCCCTCGATCAGGGTTTCCATCAGCAGGTCGCCCGGGTAGCGGGCGGCAAGCTCCACGGCGCTGTCCAGCTGGCCTTCCTCGAACACGCGGGTCACGCCCACGCTGGAACCCTCGCAGGCCGGCTTGACGATCAGCGGGAAACCCACCTGCCTGGCCGCCGCATGAATGGCGTCCGCGCCCGAGCCGCGAACCAACGCGACGAACTTAGGCGTAGGCAAACCAAGTGATTGCCATACGCGCTTGGAGCGCACCTTGTCCATCGACAGCGCGGAGCCGAGTACGCCCGAGCCGGTGTAGGGCACGTTGAGCGATTCCAGCGCTCCCTGCAGCACGCCGTCCTCGCCACCGCCGTGCTGGCCGTGCAGGATGTTGAACACGCGCGCGAAGTGGCCGGCGCGCAGCGCGTCGAGCAACGCCGGGATGCCGTCGATGGCGTGCGCGTCGACGCCGCGGCCCGTGAGCGCCGCCAGCACGTTGCGGCCGGAGTCCAGCGATACCTCGCGTTCGGCGGAGCTGCCGCCCATCACTACGGCCACGCGGCCGAACTGGGCGGGGTCGCTGATCTTTGCGGGCGTGATCTTGTTCGGCGTGTTCACTTGGTGGTCCTCAGGTGGCCGGCCTGCGCGATCTCCACCGCCGCTGCACCGATGTCGCCGGCGCCGAGCAGCAGCAGGAGGTCGCCGTCGCGCAGCAGCGTCGGCAGAGCGTCCTTGAAGTCGCGCGGATGCTCGATCAGCACCGGGTCGACCTTGCCGCGCGCGCGCACGGCGCGGGCCAGCGCGCGGCCGTCGGCGCCGGCGATCGGCGCCTCGCCGGCGGGGTAGACATCGGTGAGAACCAGCACGTCGGCCTCGGCCAGCACATTGGCGAAATCGTCCAGCAGGTCGCGCGTGCGGCTGTAACGGTGCGGCTGAAAGCCGACCACAAGGCGGCGCCCCGGCCAGCCGCCGCGGGCGGCGGCGAACACCGCGGCGAGTTCGCGCGGATGGTGGCCGTAGTCATCGACCAGCAGCACGCTGCCGTGATCGAGCGCGAGCTCGCCGCGACGGTGGAAGCGGCGGCCCACGCCCTGGAAATTTTCCAGCGCGCGCGCGATCGCCTCGGCGCCGACGCCCAGCTGCCAGCCGATGGTGGCGGCCGCCAGCGCGTTGAGCACGTTGTGCCGGCCCGGCAGGTTGAGCGTCACCGGCAGCCGCTCGGCGCGGCTGGGCAGGTGCAGGTCGAAGCGCATCTGGAAGCCGTCCTGGCGCACGTTGGCAGCGCGCACGTCGGCATCGGCGGCGGCGATGCCGTAGGTCATCACGCGGCGCGTGGTGTCCTTGGCCAGCTTCGCCACTTCCTCGTCGTCGACACACAGCACGGCAAGGCCGTAGAACGGCAGCCGGTGCAGGAAATCGGCGAAGGCCTTCTTCACCTGCGCGAAGTCGCCGCCATAGTTCTCCAGGTGATCGGCGTCGATGTTGGTGACCGCCGCGATCACCGGCGAGAGCAGCAGGAACGAGCCATCCGACTCGTCCGCCTCGGCCACCAGGTACTGGCCGGTTCCCAACCGCGCATTGGCGCCGGCGGCGTTGAGCTGGCCGCCGATCACGAAGGTCGGATCGTAGTTGGCCTCGGCCAGCACGCTGGCAACCAGGCTGGTGGTGGTGGTCTTGCCGTGCGTGCCGGCGATGGCGATGCCGCGGCGGAAGCGCATCAGCTCGCCCAGCATCTCTGCGCGCGGGATCACGGGGATGCGCGCCGCACGCGCGGCGACGAGCTCGGGATTGTCCTGGCGGATCGCGCTGGAGGTCACCACCACGTCGGCGTCGCCCACGTGCGCGGCCTCGTGGCCGACGTACACGACGATGCCGAGCGCGGCCAGCCGCTGCGCCGTGGACGAATTGGCCCGGTCCGAACCGGACACGGCATAGCCCAGGTTGTGCAGCACCTCGGCGATGCCGCTCATGCCCACGCCGCCGATGCCGATGAAGTGCACGCGGCGGAAGGTGCTCATCAGGTCTTCGTGCGCGAGCAGGCGGCGCGGAGTCATGCGGCCACCTCCGGGCGGGCTGCTTCGAGACAAGCGGCGGCGATCGCTTGGGCTGCGTCGGGTTTGGCTTGCGTACGCGCGGCCGCGGCCATCGCGGCCAGCCGTGCACGGTCGCCGAGCAGCACGGCGAGCCGCTGCGCGAGATTTTCCACGTCCAAATCACGTTCCTGGATCAGTTGGGCGCCGCCGGCCTGCACCAGCGCCTGTGCGTTGCCGGTCTGGTGATCGTCCACCGCGTGCGGGAACGGCACCAGCACGGCGCCCAGGCCCGCGGCGGTGAGCTCGGCGATAGTCAGTGCGCCGGCTCGGCACACGGCGAGGTCGGCCCAGCCGTAGGCGGCGGCCATGTCCTCGATGAAGGGCACCACGTCGGCCTCGACGCCGGCCTGCCCATAGGCCTGGCGCGTCTCGTCCAGGCCGCGTGCGCCGCATTGGTGGCGCACGGTGGGGCGTTGTTCGGACGGCATCAAGGCGAGCGCCCGGGGCAGCGCCAGATTCAGCGCGCGCGCGCCGAGGCTGCCGCCCAGCACCAGCAGGCGCGATCGTCCGGCGTGGGCGGCGAAACGCTCGGCGGGAACAGGCAACGCGGCGATGCTCGCGCGCACCGGGTTGCCGACCCACTCGCCATTGGGCAAGGCATCGGCGAAACCAGCCAGCACGCGCCCGGCGAAACCGGCCAGCTTGCGGTTGGTGTAGCCGGCCACGCGGTTCTGCTCGTGCACCAGCAGCGGCGTGCCGGTCAGCCGCGCGGCGACGCCGCCGGGGCCGGCCACGTAGCCGCCCATCGACAACACGCTGCGCGGACGCACGCGGCGCAGCACGCGCAGCGAGGCGACGAGCGCGCGCACCAGCATCAGCGGCGCCAGCAGGCGCGTCTTCCAGCCCTTGCCGCGCAAACCGCCGACCGCAACGGTATGCAGTTCCAGGCCATGCGCCGGCACTACCCGCGTTTCCATGCCGCCGGCCGCGCCCAACCAGGCCACCGGCACGCCCTGCGCGCGCAGCACGTCGGCCACCGCCAGACCAGGAAAGATGTGGCCGCCGGTGCCGCCGGCCATGATGAGGACGGGACGGGTCGCGCTCATGCCGCCACTGCCTCGCGCTCACGCGGCGCCGCCGCCGCGTTCGCGTCCGCCACGGCCATTGCCGGCATGCGCGTGGCCATCTGGCGCGCATCCAGCGCGCGGTTGATCTCGAAGGTGGCCCGCAGCAGCACGCCGGCCATGGCGCAGGTCAGCAACACCGAGGAACCGCCCGAGCTGATCAGCGGCAGGGTCAGGCCCTTGGTCGGCAGCGCGCCCAGGTTCACGCCAATCGACACCATCGCCTGCAAGCCGAGCATCAGGGAGATGCCGAAGGCGACGTAGCCGGCGAAGCGCTGCCCCACCTCCACGCCTTTCAGGCCCAGGTACAGGCCACGCCCGACCGCGAGCGCGAACAGCCCGACCACCAGCAGGATGCCGGCCAGCCCCAGTTCCTCGCCGATCACCGCCAGGATGAAGTCGGTGTGTGCCTCGGGCAGGTAGGAAAGCTTGAGCACGCTCGAGCCCAGCCCCACGCCGGTCCACTCGCCGCGGCCGATCGCCATCAGCGACTGGGTCAGCTGGAAGCCGTCGTTGAACGGATCCTTCCACGGGTCCATGAACGAGGTCAGCCGCTTCATGCGGTAGCTCTCGCTGGTGGCGGCTATCGCCAGCAGCGGCATCAGCGGCAGGCCCATCAGCATCAGATAAAGCGGACGCGCGCCGCCCAGCCAGACCATGCCGATGGTGACCGCGATCACCAGCGTGGCCGAACCGAAGTCCGGCTGCGCCAGCAACAGCAGCACGATGACGCCGGCGACCAGCACTGGCCGCAGCAGGCCCCAGAACTTGGTTTCCACGCTCTCGCGGTGGCGCACCAGAAAGCTCGCCACGTACACCACCAGGATCAGCTTGACCGCCTCGACCGGCTGGAAGCTCAGCACGATCAGGTTGAGCCAGCGCCGCGCACCGTTGATGCGCATGCCCAGGTGCGGCACGAACACCGCCAGCAGCATGGCTACGCCGAGTATCAGCAAGGGAAAGGCGTACTTCTCCACCTGCTTGAGCTCGGTGCGCATGGCCGCGCCGGCCAGCAGCAACCCGAGCGCGAGATAGAAAAGGTGCTTCTTGAGGTAGTAGAACGCGCCGATGTGCTGGCTGTCGGCCACGGCGATGGAGCTGGAGGTGACCATCACCACGCCCATGCTGGCCAGCCCGACGAGCGCGACCAAGAGCGGCAGGTCGAAGCTGCCGCGCGGCCCGTGCCGCTTGATCGCCTGGCTGGAACCGAAGCCGAACATGGGTCAGCGCACCTTCAACGTGGCAAGGCCGATCAGCACCAGCACGACGCTGATGATCCAGAAGCGCACGATCACCCGCGGCTCGGGCCAGCCCTTGAGCTCGAAGTGATGGTGGATCGGCGCCATGCGGAAGATGCGCTTGCCGGTGAGCTTGAAGCTCGCCACCTGCAGCATCACCGACACGGTCTCCAGCACGAACACGCCGCCCATCACGATCAGCACGATCTCCTGGCGCACGATCACCGCCACGCAGGCCAGCGCGGCGCCGATGGCGAGCGCGCCCACGTCGCCCATGAACACCTGCGCCGGGTAGGTGTTGAACCAGAGGAAGCCCAGCCCCGCGCCGGCCAGCGCGCCGCAGAAGATCGAAAGCTCGCCCGCGCCGGGGATCGAGGGAATCCCCAGGTACTCGGAGAACACCTTGTTGCCGGCGAGGTAAGCGAACACGCCCAGCGCGCCGGAGACCAGCACCGAGGGCATGATCGCCAGGCCGTCCAGGCCATCGGTGAGGTTCACCGCGTTGGAGAAGCCGACCACCATAAAGTAGGCGATGACCACGAACATGACACCCAGCGGCACCGCCACCTGCTTGAACAGCGGCACGTACAGCGCTGTTTCTGCCGGCAGCACCGCGGCGCGGTAGAGGAACACCGCCGCCGCCAGGCCGAACACCGACTGCCAGAAGTACTTCCAGCGCGAGGCCAGCCCGCGGCTGTCCTTGAGCACCAGCTTCTTGTAGTCGTCGTAGAAGCCGATCGCGCCGAAGGCGATCAGCACGGCCAGCACGATCCACACGTAGCGGTTGTGCAGGTCGGCCCACAGCAGCGTGGCGATGGCGATCGCCAGCAGGATCATCACCCCGCCCATGGTCGGCGTGCCAGCCTTGACCAGGTGCGTCTGCGGGCCGTCGCTGCGCACCACCTGGCCGGCCTTGAGCGCGGCCAGCCGCACGATCAGGCCCGGGCCGAGCAGCAACGACATCGCCAATGCGGTGAGCGCGGCCATGATCGTGCGGAAGGTGATGTACTGGAACAGATGCAGGGCGGTGAAATGCCGTGCCAGCCAGTCGGCCAACTCAAGCAGCATCGATGGGGCCTCCGGAGGCGTTCGTGGTTTGTCTGAGGGCGGCGACCACCTGCTCCATGCCGGCCGAACGCGAGCCCTTGACCAGACAGGTCACGCCCGCATGCAGTTGACTGGCCAGCGCGGCGGCGAGCGCGGCCTTGTCCGCGTAGTGCTCGGCACCCGCACCGAAGGCCTGCACCGCCGCGAGGCTCAGCGGCCCGACGGCGAACAGCCGCTCGATGCCCGCCGCCTTCGCCCGCGACCCGATACCAGCGTGCAGTTCGCGCGCCTCGGGTCCGAGTTCGGCCATGTCGCCCAGCACCAGCCAGCGCTCGCCGGCGGCCAGCGCCAGCGTGTCGATAGCCGCGCCGACCGAGCCGGGGTTGGCGTTGTAGCTGTCGTCGATCAGCGCCCAGCCGCCCTCCATCGCCTCCAGGCGCAGCCGTCCGGCCACACCGGGCACATGCATCAGGCCCGCCGTGATGGTCGCAAGCGGCACGTCGAGCGCCAGTGCAATCGCGCTTGCCGCCAGCGCGTTGGCGACGTTGTGGCGACCGGCCAGTGGCAGGTTCACCTCGGCCTCGCCCTGGCCCGTGTGCAACACGAAGCGGGAGCCGTCCAGGCGCTGCTCCAGGATGGTCGCGCCGACGTCCACCCGCGCGCCAAGGCCGAAATGCAGCGTGCGGCGCGAACCTGCCAACCCTTCGAAGAAGCTGGCGAACGCATCGTCCGCGTTGATGATCGCCACGCCGTCGGCCGGCAGCGCCTGGTACAGCGCGCCCTTGGTCTCCGCCACGCCCTCCAGGCTGCCCATCCGCTCAAGATGCGCCGGCGCGATGGTGTTGACCAGGCCGATGTCGGGCCGCGCGATGGCCGCAAGGTAGGCGATGTCGCCGGGCTTGCCCGCACCCATCTCCAGCACCGCGTACTCGGCATCGGCCGGCATCGCCAGCAGGGTCAGCGGCAGGCCCAATTCATTGTTGTAATTGCCCGCGTTGACATGGGTGCGACCGTGACGCGAGAGGATCGAGGCGGTCAGCGTCTTGACCGTGGTCTTGCCGTTGGAGCCGGTGATGCCGACCACGCGCACGTCGCGCTGCGCACGCACCGCGCTGGCCAGGTCGCCGAGCGCGAGCTGGGTGTCGTTCACCACGACCTGCGGGATGTCCACGTCCACGCGGCGCGTGACCAGCGCCGCGGCAGCGCCGTGCAACGCCGCGTCACGCACGAAGTCGTGCCCGTCCACGCGCTCGCCCTTGATCGCGACGAACAGCTCGCCGGGCTGGAGCTTGCGCGTGTCGATCGCCACCCCGGCGACCTCCAGGTCGGCGCCGAGCAGGCGGCCGCCGGTCCACAGTGCGATTTCGGAGAGGCGCATCATGCGTGGGACTCCTTGCCCGGCCGAGCGAGAACGGCGCGCGCGACCGCCAGGTCGTCGAAGGCGTGCTTGCCGGTGGCGCCGTCCTGGTACGTCTCGTGGCCCTTGCCGGCGATCAGCACGACGTCGTCTGCGCCGGCCTGCACGATGGCCTGGGAGATGGCGACCGCACGATCGCGCTCGACCGCCACCGGCGGGCGCATGCCGGCGAGGATCTGCGCCACGATGGCGTCGCCGTCTTCGCCGCGCGGGTTGTCGTCGGTGACGATCGCCGCATCCGCCAGCCGCTGGGCGATCGCACCCATCTGCGGCCGCTTGCCGGCATCGCGCTCGCCGCCGCAGCCGAATACGCAGACCAGCCGTCCGGCGCAATGCGCGCGCAGTGCGGTGAGCGCCTGCTCCAGCGCATCAGGGGTATGGGCGTAATCGACCACCACCAGCGGCTGCCTGCCGTCGCCACCGATACGGTTCATGCGTCCGTTGACCGGCGTGAGCGATTGCACCGCTTCGACGAGGCGGTCGAACGGTTCGCCCAGTGCGCCCAGGCAAGCGATCACGGCCAGCAGGTTTTCCACGTTGAAGCGTCCGAGCAGCGGGCTGTGGACCGCCTGCGCCCCCCAGGGCGTGCGAACCGCGAACACCAGCCCCTCGGCCGACGTGGCGATGGCCTGCGCGGCAACCTCCGTGCCGGCGGCATCCGTGGCACTGGTGCGCAAGAGGCGCACGCCGGCCGGCAGGCGCGTGGCCAGTTCGCAGCCGAAGGGATCGTCCACGTTGACCACCGCAGCCTTCAGGCTGGGCCAGACGAACAGCTTGGCCTTGGCCGCGCCATAGGCTTCCATCGTGCCGTGGTAATCGAGGTGGTCGCGGGTGAGGTTGGTGAAGACGGCGACCTCGAAATCGACGGCGCCCACGCGACCCTGCTCCAGGGCATGCGAGGACACCTCCATCGTCACGTGCGTCGCGCCCTGGTCGCGGAACCGCGCCAGCAGCCGCTGCACGCTGATCGCGTCCGGCGTGGTCCGCTCGCCTTCGTCCAACTGCCCGTGGAGACCCGCGCCCAGCGTACCGATGCTCGCCGCGCGATGGCCCAGCCGCGCCAGCGCCTGGGTGATCAGCTGCACGGTGGAAGTCTTGCCGTTGGTGCCGGTGACGCCGATGAGCCGCAGGGCGCGCGACGGGTGGCCGTAGAAGCGGGCGGCGATCTCGCCCAGGCGCGCATGCAGCCGATCGATCCACAGCACCGGCACGCCGGGCGTGAAGCCGGCCACCACGGGTGTTTCCGCCAGAACAAGCGTGGCGCCGCGTGCCACCGCATCGGCGGCGAAGGCGATGCCGTGCGCGCGGGTGCCGCGCAACGCCACAAAGGCATAGCCCGGCTGCGCCTGACGCGAGTCGAGCGTGAGGCCGCAGATACGAAGATCGCCGAGCGCACCCGCGTCGGCGAAACCTTCCAGCAGGTAGGCCAGCGCGATGGCGCTCATGGCTCCTCCTCCACCGCGCCGTCGTCGGCCGGCCGGTCGGTGGGCGGCTTGCTTCCGGCCAAGCCGGTCGGACTCATCAGCGGGCCGCCGGCATACCAACGGCCGATATTGTCCGGCGGCACGTCGAGCAGGCGCAGCGCTCCTTCCATCACGCGCGCGAACACGGGCGCGGAAACCATGCCGCCGTAGTAGCTGCGCTTCTGCGGGTCGTCGATGACCACGACGCCGACCAGCCGTGGATGGCTGGCGGGCACCACGCCGGCGAATGCCGCCGTGTAGTTGTTGCGCGAGTAGCCGCCGGCCGCAGCCTTGTGCGCCGTGCCGGTCTTGCCCGCGACGATATAGTTGGCGATGCGTGCCGTGGTTGCGGTGCCGCCGGGGGCGGTCACCGTTTCCATCATCTGGATGACCTCGTCGGCGACCTGGCCGGAGACGATCGCCTTGGGTTCGTTGTCGGCCCCTTTGATGAAGCTGGGCGAATGCATCACGCCGTGGTCGGCCAGCGTGGCATAGGCATTGGCCAACTGCAGGGGCGTCACGTTGAGGCCGTAGCCGTAACCCATGATGGCCTTTTCCAGCGGCCGCCAGTCGCGGCCGATGCGCAGCAGACCCGAGGACTCGCCGGGGAAACCGCTGTTGGTGCTGTTGCCGAAGCCAAACGCACGGTAAGTGCCGTACATCAGCGACGTATCCAGTTCCATCGCGATGTGCGCCGCACCGACGTTGCTCGACTTGGTGATGACCCCGGTGGGCGTCAACAGGCCATAGTTGTGCGTGTCGTGGATGTCGTGACCCTGGAAGTACCAGTGCCCGCCGGTGGTATCGATCAGCGGACTGGTCGGCGTGAACTTGCCGCTGGACAGCGCTGCGCTCATCAGGATCGGCTTGATCGTCGAACCCGGTTCGAGCAGGTCGGTGACGGCGCGGTTGCGCCGGTCGGAAGCCTTGCTGCCGTTCACTGCGTTGGGGTTGTAGGTCGGCAGATTGACCATCGCCAGCACTTCACCTGTACCTACATCGAGGATGACCATCGAACCGGACGCCGCACTGAACTCGGTCAGCGCGTTCTTCAGCTCGTTGTAGGCGAGGAACTGGATGCGGCGGTCGATGCTGAGCGTGAGGCTCTTGCCCGGCTTGGGCTCGCGCACCTGCTCCACGTCCTCGACCACGTGGCCCATGCGATCGCGGATCACCCGCTTGGCGCCCGGCTTGCCGGCCAGCCAGTCGTCGAAGGCGAGCTCCAGGCCTTCCTGGCCGTGGTCGTCGATGTTGGTGAAACCGAGGACGTGCGCGGTCACCTCGCCCGAAGGGTAGTAGCGGCGGTATTCACGCTGGCCGTTGACGCCCGGGATGCCCAGGTCCAGCACCGCCTGCGCCGCCTCCGGCGGCATCTGCCGGCGCAGGTATACGAACTCGCGGTCGGCGCGCTGGGCCAGGCGCTCCTTGAGCTCGCCCGCGTCCACGCCCAGCGCGGCGGCAAGCGCCGGGATGCGTTCGTCGTTCTCCAGCACCTGCGCCGGATTGGCCCAGATCGAGACCACCGGCGTGGACACGGCCAGCGGCTCGCCGTTGCGGTCGAAAATGGTGCCGCGCGAGACCGGGATCGGCACTTCGCGCAGGAAGCGCGCATCGCCCTGGTCCTGGTAGAACTGCTTGCGCACCACCTGCAGGTCGAACGCGCGCGCGACAAGTCCCAGCGAGGCCAATACCAGCACGCTCACCACCAGGGTCATGCGCTTGCGCGCGCTCGGGCCGGCGCCGCGGCGGCGACCGGAAGACGGCGCGTTCGGTGAGCGCCAGCTCATCGGCGCACCAGCTGCACGTCCTGCGGACGCGGCGTGACCATACCTAGCTTGGCGCGCGCCTCCTCGTCGATGCGGCGCGGCTCGGCCCAGGTGGCCTGCTCCAACTCGAGCCGGCCGTATTCGATATTGAGCTCGTCGCGCTGGTTCTGCAGGCGGGTCAGTTCGACAAACAGCACGCGGCTTTCGTGGCGCGTCCACACCACGCCGATCGCGCTGACCAGCACGGCCAGCAGCAGGATCGTCAGCAGGGAACCGGCCAGCGCCTTCATGCCAGCTTCTCCGCCACGCGCAGCACCGCCGAGCGAGCGCGCGGATTGGCCGCGAGCTCCCGTTCCGACGGAAACCGCGCCTTGCCGACCGCAGCCAGCCGCGCGGGCGCCGCGACCACCGGCGGACCACGCCGACTGCCCTGCACGCGGCCGGCATGGTCACGGATGAACTGCTTGACGATGCGGTCTTCCAGCGAATGGAAGCTGATCACCGACAGGCGGCCGCCGGTCTTCAAGCGCTCCAGCGCGGCAGCGAGCCCACGCTGCACCGATTCCAGCTCGCCGTTCACGCAGATGCGCAAGGCTTGGAAGGTGCGCGTGGCCGGATGCTTGCCCGGCTCGCGGCGTCCGATCGTGCGCTCGACCAGCGCAGCCAGCTCGCCGGTGCGCGCGATCGGCGCCTCGGCGCGGCGCGCCACGATGGCGCGGGCGATCTTGCGACTGAAGCGCTCCTCACCGAAGGTCCACAGCACATCGGCGATCTCGCGCTCGTCGGCATTAGCGAGGAAGTCGGCCGCGCTCTCGCCCTGGCTGGTGTCCATGCGCATGTCCAGCGGCGCATCGGCCATGAAGCTGAAGCCGCGCGCGGCTTCGTCCAGCTGCGGCGAGGAGACGCCGAGGTCGAGCAGCACGCCGTCCAGGCCGGCAGCGGTTTCGTCCCACTCGGCCAGCTCGGCGAAATTGCCGTGGCGGATCGCCACGCGGGGTTCGTCCGCGAAGGCCTCGCGCGCGGCGGCGACGGCAACCGGATCGCGGTCCATCAGCAGCAGCCGACCGGCGGGGCCCAGGCGCGACAGCACCGCGCGTGCGTGACCGCCGCGCCCGAAGGTGCCATCCAGATACCGCCCGCCTGCCTGCACGGCAAGGCCCTCCACCGCTTCGTCCAGCATCACCGGGATGTGCCGCAACTCGGCCACGCCGCACCTCCCGCTCGTCAAAAGTCCCGCCCGAACACCCGCGCCCTACAGGCGCAGGTCCGCCATGTCGTCAGTGATGTCGTCTTCGCCGAGGGTCTGGCGGATCTTGGCCAGATGCGCCTGCTCGCTCCACAGCTCGAACTTGTTGCCCATGCCCAGCAGCACGGCCTTCTTCTCGATGCCCGCGGCGGCGCGCTGGCTGGCCGGCAACAGAATGCGAGAGGCACCGTCCGGCTCGACCACGGTCGCCGCGCCCACCAGCTTCATCTGCAGGTTGCGGTGCGGCGCCTTGACCATCGGCAGCGCGTTGACCTGGTCGCGCACCTTTTCCCACTCGGCGTAGGGGAACAGCCACAGGCAGCCCGTTTCGAACGGGCTGTAGGTGATCACCAGCCGATTGGCGCAGGCGCCCGCGACCAGCTCCCGATACGCGGTCGGGATGGCCAGTCGGCCCTTGTCATCGACGGTAATGGCGGTTTCGCCCTGGAACACCCACAGACCCCACTGATTCCCACGATTTCACACAGGAACCCACCATACGTCTCGCCTTCTGAGACGTCAAGGGATTTTTGCTTGCGAATCAAGGAGAAAGGCAGAAGTGTGGACGTATTTCCAGCCATTTAAGAGGAAGGTCGGCAAGGTGCTTGAAAGCTAGGGATTTTTCAAATTGCCCTGTGAGGCATATCACGGGGTCTGCCACCCGCCGCGAGCGCTGGACATGAATCCATGTTCAGGGCATGTCCGTCCCGGCGCGCGGCACGAAACGCAAAAGGCCAGGGCAGCGCCATGTTCCCGCGCCACCCTGGCCTTTTCCCGGCGGCGCGCCGGAGCACGCCGCCGCACAAGAGGCGGAGCCGGCCTGTAAGCCGGGTTCTGTACGCCTTGCGGCGCGACAGTCATTCCTCTCGGCCAGGCGTCGCCGCCTGGCTCCAGCGACCTACCCGGGAACAACGCGGGCCGCGTTATCGTTCCCCTATTCGGTCTTGCTCCGGGTGGGGTTTACCGTGCCGTGCGGCGTTGACCCCGCACGCGGTGCGCTCTTACCGCACCCTTTCACCCTTACCTGTGCCCTTGCGGGCCATCGGCGGTCTGCTCTCTGTTGCACTGGCCGTCGGCTCGCGCCGCCCAGGTGTTACCTGGCACCCTGCCCTGCGGAGCCCGGACTTTCCTCGACGCGCTCATCGCGCGACGCGACTGTCCGGCCGACTCCGCGGGCAATTGTAGTACCCCTGGCCGGGGGAATGGGACTCGCGAATGAACGCGTGAGGATGGGCGACGCTCGCGCCGGATGCTCTAGGAAGCCTCGTACAAGCTCTTGCGCGGCGCACCAGTGATCGCAGCAGCCATCTTGGCGGCCTTGGCGGGAGGCAGTTCCTCGCGCAGCAGCGCGAACACGCGCTGGCCTTCGGCCAGGCGCGCATCGGCTTCCTCACCGCGGCCGCCGACCAGGACCACGCACTCGCCGCGCTGCTGGTCGGGGTCCCCCTCGACACGGGCAGCCAGATCGGCGAGCGGTTCGCCGATCACGGTCTCGAACAGCTTGGTTAGCTCCCGCGCCAGCACCGCCTCGCGCGCGCCGCCGAAAATCTCGCGCATGTCGGCCAGGCTTTCGGCCACTCGGTGCGATGACTCATAGAAGATGAGCGTGCGCGACTCGCCGGCAAGCTCCTGGAGGCGGGCACGCCGCGCGGCCGCCTTCGGCGGCAGGAAGCCCTCGAAGACGAATCGGTCGCTGGGCAAGCCCGCCACCGACAGCGCCGCGATCGCCGCGCAGGCGCCGGGTACCGGCACACAGCGGATGCCGGCCACGCGCGCCGCGCGCACCAGGCGAAAGCCCGGATCGGAAACCAGCGGCGTGCCGGCGTCGGAGATCAGCGCGACCGAATGCCCATCGAGCATCCGGCGCACCAGCGCATCGACCGCCTCGCGCTCGTTGTGCTCGTGCAACGCCACCAGCGGCGTGTCGATGTTGTGGTGGAGCAACAACGGGCGACTATGACGGGTGTCCTCGGCGGCGATCACGTCGGCCGCGCGCAACGCGGCCACCGCACGCGGCGAGAGGTCGTCGCGGTTGCCGATCGGCGTGGCCACTACCGACAGGCTGCCGGGCGGGACAGTGGGCATCGAGACTCCAAAATGGCGCGCAAAGGGCGCGCGGCACGATCGGCTATGATCGCTCACCATGTCGATCACGACCAAGGGACACTCCATGCGACTGCTCCGCGCCGCCGGCCTCGGCCTGCTGATCGCCCTGGGTGTGGGCGCCTGCGTGCCGACGGCAGTCACCCGCTCGCCGCAGGAACTGGCCGCCGCGCAGCACGCCGAACAGCTCGCGCGACAGGGCCAGTTCGACCAGGCGGTGCAGGCCTACCTTACCCTCGCGCAGCAGACGGGTGATCAGGACCACTATCGCGTGCTGGCCGCCGAGGTCTACCGCGAGGAAGGCGCCCTGGAGCAGGCCGCCCCGCTGCTGGATCAGGTGCGCCGGGCGCGCCTGCAGGGGGAGGACGCCGCCCGCTACGACCTGCTCCGCGCGGAACTGGCGCTCGCCCACCACGACGCACATACCGCGTTGCAGCTGACCACCCAGCCGGCGCCGGTCCCACCCGCGCTGGAATTGCGCCTGTTCGAACTGCGCGCACAGGCGATGGAAGCCAGCGGGGACCTGTGGGGCGCGGCGCGCACCCGCGTGCAGATGGATCCCCAGCTGGAAGGCCTGGACCACACCCAGAACCGCAAGCAGATCCTCGACCTGCTCGGCCGCCTCGGCGCCGAACCGCTCAAGCGCCGCGGCGCCGCCATGAAGGGGGGCGATCGCATGCTGCCCTGGGTCAACGAGGCGCTCACCCAGCTCGGCGTGCCGGTCGCGCAGCCGCAGCCGGATCTCAACCAGCCGGTGGGCACCATGCTGCCCGGCGCCAACGCCAACGTGCGCGAGGGCTACCGCATGCCTGCGCGCGTCGCTTTGCTGCTTCCGCTGGGCGGCAACTTCACCGGCGCCAGCGGCGCGATTCGTGAAGGTTTTTTCGCCGCCTACGCCGATGCCGCGCGCAACAACGCGCCACGCGCCAACGTGCGCGTGTACGACAGCGGCGGCACCGCCGACGGCGCGCTGAAGGCCTACCAGCAGGCAGCCGGCGACGGCGCGCAATTGATCGTCGGGCCGCTCACCCGCGCCGAGGTCGCCGCCGTATTCGGCCAGGCGAAGCTGCCGGTGCCGTTGCTCGCCCTCAACCACCCCGACGACAAGAGCCTGCCGGCCGGCGGTGCCACCGAGTTCGGCCTGCTGCCGGAAACCGAAGGCGCGCAGGCGGCCGACCACATGGTCGAGCGCGGCCTGCACGGCGCCTACGTGATCGTGTCCGACGACGATTTCGCCCAGCGTGCCGCCGGCGCCTTCAAGGCCGAACTGGAGGCCCGTGGCGGGCACGTAGCGGGCATGGCCACGTTGCCGCCGCCCGGCAAGGTGAACTACGCCAACACGATCGGCGGCCTGAACATGCCCAAGTCGGCCATGCCGTTGCCAGCACCTACGTCATCGGCCGCTGCGGCCGTCCCGGCACCCGCGCCCGCCGGCAGCACCGCAGCCGCCGCGGCGCCCCTCGCGCAGCCAGGCGCGGATACCGGCATCTTCATCAGCATGCGACCCGAGCAGGCGCGCCTGCTGCTGCCGCAGATGCAGATCGCGCACATCGGCCTGCCTGTGTTCGGCACGTCGCACATCTATGCAGGCGTTGACGACGCGGCCGCCAACCGCGACCTCGACGGCGTGGAGTTCTGCGACGCTCCCTGGCTGTTCGATGCCCAGCCGGGCCTGCCCAGCCACGATGCCATCGCCGCCCAGCTGCCCGCCGCGCGCGGCACCTCGGCACGGTTGTTCGCCTTCGGCATGGATGCGTGGAATCTGGTGCCGTACCTGGACTGGTTGCGCGACCACCCCGGCAGCTACCTGCCGGGCGCCAGCGGTCAGCTCGCGGCCGACCAGTTCGGCCGAGTGCGGCGCGTGCTGGTCTGGGCACGTTTCCAGGATGGCCTGGCACGCCCGCTGAGCGGCAGCCTGCAGCTGGACGACGTGCCTTCGGCCGCACCACCGGTGGATCAGACCGGCGGTATCCCGGCACCCGCCGGTTCGACCGAGCCCGCGCCGACCGGCCACTGATGCGCGCCGCCGGCGAAGCCTTCGAGCAACGCGCCTGCCGCGAGCTGGAGCGCGCCGGACTGACACCGCTGGCGCGCAACTACACCACCCGCCACGGCGAGCTGGACCTGGTCATGCGCGAGGGCGACACGGTGGTCTTCGTCGAGGTCCGCTACCGCGTGCGTGCCGGCCATGGCGATGCCGCCGCCTCGATCACCCGCAGCAAGCAGGACAAGCTCGTCCGCACAGCGCAGCTGTGGCTCGCCGCGCACCCGCAGCATGGCCACCGGCCATGCCGTTTCGACGTGGTGAGCTACGACGGGCCGGCCGACGACGCACGCATGCACTGGTTGCGTGGGGCATTCGAAGCGGAGTGAGGCGAACCCTCCCGCGCACGCGAGCAAGGCTCAGCGCCATCGACCGTGCGCCTCCCCGCCTCGGCGAGGCGCTACGCTAGCCCGATGCCATTGCCCGCTCCCCTGACCGACACGCTGCATGCGATCTTCGGCCCCGCCGCCTGCTCGACCGGCCCGGCCGAGCGCCTCGCCTACGCCTACGACAATTCGCGCCTCAACGCGCAGCCCGATGCCGTGGTGTTTCCATCCACGCACGAGCAGGTCGAGGCACTCGTGCGCGCCTGCCGCGCGCATCACGTGCCGCTCGTCGCGCGCGGGCGCGGCAGCAACACCACCGGCGCTACGGTGCCGGTGGAAGGCGGCGTGGTGGCGAGCTTCGAGCGGATGAACCGCATCCTGCGCATCGACCCGGTCGACCGCCTGGCGGTGGTCGAACCGGGCGTGCTCAACGGCGACCTGCAACGCGCGCTGGCCCCGCACGGGCTGTTCTGGCCGCCCGATCCGACCTCTTCGCCCTGGTGCAGCATCGGCGGCAATCTCGCCTGCAACTCCGCCGGGCCGCGCGCCGTGAAATACGGAACGCCACGCGAGAACACGCTGGGCCTGCGCGCGGTGGCCGGCAGCGGCGAGGGCTTCCGCTGCGGCACCTATACCAGCAAGGGCGCCACCGGCTACGACCTCACCCGCCTGCTGATCGGCTCGGAAGGCACGCTGGCACTCATTACCGAGGCCACTCTCAAACTCACGCCCCGGCCCTCGAGCGTCCGCACCCTGCGCGCGACCTACCGCGACGTCGGCACCGCCGCTCAGGCAGTGGCACGCATCATGGGCCAGCCGGTGACGCCGTGCGCACTGGAATTCATCGACGAGACGGCGTTGCGGCTCGCCCATGCCCACGCAGGCGATGCGGTGCCGCTGGCCGGCGCACTGCTGATGATCGAAGTCGACGGCGAACCGGGCACCCTCGACGCCGCCGTGGCCGCGGTCGCGGACGCCGCCCGCGGCGAGGGCCTGGAGACACTGCAGGTCGCCGCCGGCGCCGACGAGGCCCAGCGACTCTGGGCCGCACGCAAGGCGCTTTCTCCGGCACAGCGCACGATCGCCCCGGACAAGATCAACGAGGACGTGGTGGTGCCGGTCAGCCGCCTGCCCGCGCTGGTCGAGGGCATCCGGCAACTGGCCGCCAGGCACGAGGTGCTGATCGTCAGCTTCGGCCATGCCGGCAACGGCAACCTTCACGTCAACCTGCTGCCGCGCGACGCGGCCGAGCGCGCGCGCGCGCGCGCCTGCCTGGCCGAGGTGTTCGCGCTGGTGGTCGAGCTGGAGGGCACGCTCTCCGGCGAGCACGGCATAGGCCTCAGCAAGCGCGAATTCATGCCGCTGGCGCTGGAGCCGGCGACACTGGCGCTGATGCGCGGCGTGAAGCACGCCTTCGACCCCGACGCCATTCTCAACCCCGGCAAGCTGCTGCCATGACGCCTGCCGTGCGACGTGCGCCATCCGTTCCGCCACAGGCAGCCGCCATGGATGCCGGTGCGTGAGCGAGCTCGACCGCCTGCTCGCCGAAATCCGCGCCTGCCAGCTGTGCGCCGCGCAGCTGCCTCACGGCGTGCGGCCGGTGCTGCAGGCCTCGGCCAGCGCACGCCTGCTGATCGTCAGCCAGGCACCCGGGCGCAAGGTGCACGCGAGCGGCGTACCGTTCGACGACGTGAGCGGCGACCGCCTGCGCGACTGGCTGGGCGTGGACAAGGCCACCTTCTACGACGCGCGGCGCATCGCCATCGTGCCGATGGGGTTCTGCTTCCCCGGCAGCGCACGCGGCGCAGACCTGCCGCCGCGCCGCGAGTGCGCACCGACCTGGCAACCGCGCCTGCTGCCGTTGCTGCGGAAGGTGGAACTGACCCTGGCGATCGGCCGCTACGCGCAGGTCGGCCTGCTCGGTTCGCAGGCGGCAGCCAGCCTGACCGACACCGTGCAAGCGTGGCGCACCCACCTGGCCCAGGGCGTGCTGCCGCTGCCGCACCCGAGCCCACGCAACCAGCTGTGGACCAAACGCAACCCGTGGTTCGCCGAGGAGTTGCTGCCGGTGCTGCGCGACCGTGTCGCCAACGCGCTCGCCCACCCGGCGCCCCGTCGCTAGGTGTTGCTTGGGCGCGGGTCAGCGGCTGGCGAAGAGCAGGTGCAGGCCGAAGGCGACGAATACCGCTCCGGCCAGGCCGTCGATCCCGCGCGCCAGCCGCAGGTAG
The DNA here is from genome assembly GCF_035943815.1 of Frateuria sp. Classification (GTDB taxonomy): domain Bacteria; phylum Pseudomonadota; class Gammaproteobacteria; order Xanthomonadales; family Rhodanobacteraceae; genus Frateuria_A. The sequence goes on along the minus strand of NZ_DASZBU010000001.1, from coordinate 52,732 downwards.
CCCCGCCGCATCGCCGGCAGCGCGAAAAACGCGGCCACCAGCGCGAACCAGGCAAAGGTTTCGGCCACGATCAGCGCCCACAGGCCCCAGCGAACCGCCGCGCCCACGCTATCGCCCAGGAAGGCCGAGAACACGCTGCCGAAATAGACCACCACCTTGGGATTGGCCAGGTTGGTCAACAGGCCTGCGCGCAGCGTGGCCAATTCGCTGGCGGGCGCGGCCTTGGCTTCCACGGGCATTGCCGGCGCGTGCGTGAATGCGCCACGCAGCATGCGCAGCCCCATCCACAGGAGGTACAGGCCGCCACCGATGGCGATCAGCTGCTGCAGCCACGACAGCCGGTGCAACACCAGTTGCAGCCCAAGCAGCGCCAGGGCCGACCACAGCGTGATGCCCAGGGTGATGCCAAGCACGCCGAACAGCGCCTGCCGGCGCGAGCGGCTGACTGCAGCCTGCGAGACGAAGAAGAAGTCCGGCCCCGGACTGAGCAAGGCGACAAGATGGACGATGGCGATGGTGAGGAAAAGATTCATGGGCGCCCGGCACGCGAATGGACGAACGAGTTTAGGCCGCCGCCGTTCCGGCGTCGTTCCCGCGAAATCCCGTGTGTGAGCGCGGCCCAAAAGCGTTGTTTTCCGCTCCCGTGATGGGGCTCCTTCCATGCGCACCATCGCATGGCGAACGTCCGCTGGCGCGCGCACCAGGCAAGCGCGCGCCGATCATGCCGCGCCGCGCCGCGCCTTGCCCGGCCGCAGCCGATTCTCTAACCTGCCGGACTTTGCGGCCAAGGGCAGGTTCCCGCGGCTTTCTGCAGGGGAAAAGCACATGCGGAACAGGGCTCCATGAACATCAAGCTGCGTCTGATCACGATGAACTTCCTGCAGTTCTTCGTGTGGGGCTCCTGGCTCACCACCATCGGCGCCTACTGGTTCCAGACCCGCCACTGGGGTGGCGCCCAGTTCGGCGCGATCTTCTCGACCATGGGCATCGCCTCGCTATTCATGCCGGCGATCACCGGCATCATCGCGGACAAGTGGATCAACGCCGAGCGCCTTTACGGCGTGCTGCACCTGGGCGGCGCGGTGATGCTGTTCGTCGTCCCCACGATCGACAATCCGGCCACGCTGTTCTGGGTGATGCTGGTCAACATGTGCTTCTACATGCCGACCATCGCGCTTTCGATCGCGGTGGCCTACAACGCGCTCAAGACCGAGGGCGTGGACATCGTCAAGGTGTATCCGCCGATTCGGGTCTGGGGCACGGTGGGCTTCATCGTGGCAATGTGGGCGATCAGCCTGCTGCACATCGAAACCTCGCCCGAGCAGTTCCACATTGCCGGCATCGCCTCGGCCCTGCTCGGCCTGTACGCCTTCTCGCTGCCGGCCTGCCCGCCGCGCGACACGCGCCATACCTCGATGGTGGACGTGCTCGGCCTGCGCTCGTTCGCGCTGTTCAAGAACTACAAGATGGCGGTGTTCTTCCTGTTCGCGATGGCGCTGGGCGCCGCGCTGCAGCTGACCAATGCCTACGGCGACACCTTCCTGCACGACTTCGGCAAGGTGGACGCGTACAAGGGCCTGATCACGGTGCGCTACCCGAACATCGTGCTGTCGATCTCGCAGATGTCCGAAACGCTGTTCATCCTGGCCATCCCGTTCTTCCTCAAGCGCTTCGGCATCAAGACCGTGATGCTGATCAGCATGGTCGCCTGGGTGCTGCGGTTCGGCCTGTTCGCCTACGGCAACCCGGCGGAACTGCTGTGGATGATCGTGATGTCGAACATCGTCTACGGCATGGCGTTCGATTTCTTCAACATTTCCGGCTCCCTGTTCGTGGAAGGCCAGGCCGACCCGAAGATCCGCGCCAGCGCGCAGGGCCTGTTCATGCTGATGACCAACGGCGTGGGCGCGGTGCTGGGCAGCTCCATCAGCGGGCAAGTGATCCAACGATTCTTCACGGCGCCCGACGGCACCCTGCAATGGCACGGCATCTGGCTGAGTTTCGCCGGCTACGCGCTGGTGGTGGCGGTGCTGTTCGTGGTCCTGTTCCGCCACAAGCACATCCCCGAAAACGCGGCGCGGGCGAACCTGGGGCAGCAGGCGGGCATCTGACGAACTGTCGCGCTCGCCTTGTTTGGGGATTTTTTCATTAACGTGAGCAGCCCTACCCGCGGGAGGCTGTCATGTTCTGGCGAGCCCGAAGCGGCGCGGCTGAGCGTCAGGGACGCCCTACAATAGGCCGATGCAGATCGGCCCCTACCGCATCGACCCGCCCGTGGTGCTCGCGCCCATGGCCGGGGTCACCGACAAGCCTTTCCGCCTGCTGTGCAAACGGCTGGGCGCGGGGTTGGCCGTGTCGGAGATGACCACCGCCGATCCCAAGCTCTGGCACACGCGCAAGTCGCTGCACCGCATGGACCACGCGGGCGAGCCTGAGCCGGTGAGCGTGCAGATCGCCGGCTACGACCCGGCCATGCTGGCCGAGGCGGCGCGCTTCAACGTGGCCAACGGCGCGCAGATCGTCGACATCAACATGGGCTGCCCGGCCAAGAAGGTGTGCAACGTGTGGTCGGGTTCGGCGCTGCTGCAGGACGAACCGCTGGTGGCGCGCATCTGCAAGGCGGTGGTCGAGGCGGTCGAGGTGCCGGTGACGCTGAAGATCCGCACCGGTTGGGACCGCGAGCACAGGAATGCGCTGACCATCGCGCGCATCGCCGAGGACAGCGGCATCGCCGCGCTCTCGGTGCACGGCCGCACGCGTGAGGACAAGTACGAGGGCGAGGCCGAGTACGACACCATTGCCGCGGTGAAGGCCGCCGTGCGCATTCCGGTGCTCGCCAACGGCGACATCACCACGCCCGAGCGCGCCCGCCACGTGCTCGAGGCCACCGGCGCGGACGCGGTGATGATCGGCCGCGGCGCGCAGGGGCGGCCGTGGATCTTCCGCGAGGTCGCGCATTACCTGGCCACCGGCCAGAAGCTGTCCGAGCCCGGTCCGGCCGAGGTCGCCTCCATCCTGCTTGGGCACCTCGAACACCTGTACGCCTTCTATGGCGAGCATGCGGGCGTGCGCATCGCACGCAAGCACCTGGGCTGGTACGCCAAGGACCGGCCGGAGAACGCGTCGTTCCGGCATGTGGTCAACCGAGCGGAAACCGCCGCCGAACAACTGCACCTGACCGCCGAATACTTCGCGGGCCTGGGCGAGCTCCAGCGCGCCGCGGCCTGACACCCCCGCCGACACGCGCCCTCTCCTTGGGGGGAGAGGGCCGCAGACCCCGCTACCCGAACCGCACCCGCGCCGCGCCGCGCAACGACGATCGAACGACCGGGCGCGTTTGGCCGTCCAGCCGTCCGCCGCCTGAACGGGCATGCAAGCTTCACCCCGGAATAGTAGGCTGGCCTGCAAACCGACGCCGCCACGTGTATCATGCGCGGCTTCTTTATCTCTGTATCCGAAAGGAAGGATATATCCCGCGATGAGCAACTACCTCTTCACCTCCGAGTCGGTCTCCGAAGGCCATCCCGACAAGGTCGCCGACCAGATTTCCGACGCCGTCCTGGACGCGATCCTCGCGCAGGATCCGCGCGCACGCGTGGCGTGCGAGACGATGGTGAAGACCGGCGTGGCCATCGTCGCCGGCGAGATCACCACCTCCGCCTGGATCGACCTGGAAGGCCTGACCCGCAAGGTGATCCTGGACATCGGCTACGACTCGTCCGACGTCGGCTTCGACGGTGCGACCTGCGGCGTGCTCAACCTGATCGGCAAGCAGTCGCCCGACATCAACCAGGGCGTGGACCGCAAGAAGCCCGAGGAACAGGGCGCCGGCGACCAGGGCCTGATGTTCGGCTACGCCACCAACGAGACGAAGGACTTCATGCCGGCGGCGATCTACTACTCGCACCGCCTGGTCGAGCAGCAGGCCAAGATCCGCAAGAAGAAGAATTCGCCGCTGCCGTGGCTGCGCCCGGACGCCAAGAGCCAGGTGACCCTGCGCTACGAGAACGATGTGGCCGTCGCGATCGACGCGGTCGTGCTCTCGACCCAGCACGATCCGGGCGTCAAGCAGAAGGACCTGGTCGAGGCGGTGCGCGAGGAGATCCTCAAGCCCGTGCTGCCGGCCAAGCTGCTGCACAAGGGCACCAAGTTCCACATCAACCCGACAGGCAAGTTCGTAATCGGCGGCCCGGTGGGCGACTGCGGCCTGACCGGCCGCAAGATCATCGTCGACACCTACGGCGGCTGGGCCCGCCACGGCGGCGGCGCGTTCTCGGGCAAGGATCCGTCCAAGGTCGACCGTTCGGCCGCCTATGCCGCGCGCTACGTGGCCAAGAACATCGTGGCCGCCGGCCTGGCCGACCGCTGCGAGGTGCAGGTGTCCTACGCCATCGGCGTGGCCGAGCCGACCTCGATCTCGGTGACGACGTTCGGCACGGGCAAGATCCCGGACGAAAAGATCGAGAAGCTGATCCGCAAGCACTTCGACCTGCGTCCGTACGGCATCATCAAGATGCTTGACCTGATCCATCCGATGTACCAGCAGACCGCCAGCTACGGCCACTTCGGCCGCCAGCCCTACGAGATGAAGGCAGCCGACGGCTCCACCTTCACCGCGTTCTCCTGGGAGAAGACCGACAAGGCCGAGGCGCTGCGCGCCGACGCCGGCCTGAACGGCAAGCGCAAGTAAGCCCCGCGCTAGTCGAGCACAAACAAAAACCCCGCGGCCTGCCGCGGGGTTTTTTGTTTATTTGCCTGGTGCTTGTGTGCCTGGCGGCGAAAGCTCAGTCCTGACCGCCCTTGGCGCCCGCGCGATTGGCCAGCTTGATCGTGCCGTTGTGCGCATGCGAGGCGTGGCCCTTGGCGCGGCAGATGCCATGGTGCGCGCGACAGCCGTGCGTGGCGGCCTTGCCGCGGCGTGCGTGGCGCGACGCAGCCACGGGAGTCGGATCGGCTTCGGCGTTGGCGATCGGCGAGAGCGCCGCCAGCACGCGGTGCGCCATGCCCGGCGCGGGTTCGCCCGCGGCCGCCAGCGCGTCCGCCTCGCTCTGCTCGAATCCGGCATCGAGCAGGTTCGCCATCAGCTGGTCACGCCGGGCCGCCGTCCTGCCGCCCAGTACCACCGCGAACAGCCGGTGGCCGTCGCGCATCGCCGTGGAGGCGAGGTTGAAGCCCGATGCGTCGGTGAAACCGGTCTTCAGGCCGTCCATGCCGGGATAGCGGTCCATCAAGTGGTTGTGCCCGCGCACCAACTGCCCGTTGAAGTTGAATTCCTTGACGGAGAAGTAGTGCGCGTACTGCGGGAAATCCTGGTACAGCGCGCGGCCCAGCGTGAGCAGGTCTCGCGCGGTGGACCAATTTTTGGGATCGGGCAGGCCGGAGGCATTGTCGAAATGCGTGCCGCTCATGCCCAGCAGCGCGGCCTGTGCGTTCATCATGTCGGCGAAACCTTTCTCGTTGCCGCCGATGCTTTCGGCCGCCACCGTCGCCGCATCGTTGGCCGACTTGGTGACCATCGCCAGGATGCAGTCCTCCACCGTGATGTTCTGGCCGGCGCGCAGGCCCAGCTTGCTCGGCGCGCGGTTCGCGGCCCAGGCCGACACCGGCAGGCGATCCTCGAGCGTGAGCCGGCCGGCCTTCAGTTCGCGGAAGGTCAGGTAGAGCGTCATCATCTTGGTCAGCGACGCCGGATAGTTGCGCTCGTCGGCGTTGACCTGGCCCAGCACGCGCCCGGTGGTGGCATCGACCACGATGGCGGCCTGCCCGGCGTGCGCCGTGCCGGCAAGGAGCCCCAGCAGGGTGATGAGGATGAGTGCGCCCAGCCGGCTGGGCAGAGATGCATCGATGGTCATGCCAGATCCTCGCTGCGCAATGGCAGCGTTTTTGTCGCGTAGAGGCGACCTTAATGCGATCGGCGCCATATTTCCACGGGAAAGCCCGAACTTTGCCGGGCAAATGACTGTTGTGTCGATGCTTTCGTGATGGGTTGCCGCTGCGCGGGTGGGCGGAAGCGAGCTCGACGGCGGCCTCGGCTTCCTCGCGCACGCTGCGCATGTCCGTATTGAGCGTCCGGCCTCATCGCGATCACCGGCTGCAGGTAGCGCTCCCAGGCTTCCAGTGAAAGCGGCCTGGACTATACCTGTGGGCCCGTCCAGAGCGCCTTCATCCGCCTATCGGCACCTTTGGGGGAAGGATGCGGGTATTCCGATCATTCCCTTTGACGGAAGATTCAACGGCCGTTTGTGGCTGGCGTCAGACCTTGGCCAGGATCCTCACGTCGGCCGAACCGCCGGCGCGGAAAGCCACCGTGCGCGAACCGATGCGCTCGAAGCCCAGATCGATGCTGTCGCCGCCGACGTCCAGCCGGTGCAGGGTCAGCCGGTCGACGCCGTCGGGAAGGCTGGGCCGGTCGATGCGCACCTCGCCGCGGCGGCCGTCGACCTCCACGCCCAGGCACGCCTGCAGCATCATGAACATCGACCCGGCAGCCCAAGCCTGCGGCAGGCAGGCGACCGGATAGGCGATCGGCGGCTCGCCGGTGGCGCGCGGGAAACCGCAGAACAGTTCCGGCAGGCGCATGCCGAAGTGCACCGCCGCTTCGAAGGTCTCGCCCAGCAGGCGCACCGCATCGTCGCGCTCGCCGTAGTGCGCCATGCCGGCGGCGCAAAGAGCCACGTCGTGCGGCCATACCGAACCGTCGTGGTAGGACATCGGGTTGAAGCGCGCCTGCTGCGTGGCCAGCGTACGCACGCCCCAGCCGCTGTCGAAGGCGGCGGTGCGGAACTGCCGGATCACGTTCTTCGCGCGCCACAGCTTGGGCAGGCCCACGTAGAGCAGATGGCCCACGTTCGAGGCGCGCACGCGGCATAGGGTGTCGTTGCCGTCGCGGGCGATGCCGTAGTTGCCCATCTCCTCGTCCCAGAACAGGTCTTCCACCGCCTTGCGCATGGCCAGCGCGCGGTGGCGCCAGCGGTCGGCGTCCTCTTCGTTGCCGCGGCGCTCGGCCAGGCGGGCCATCGCGCGCAGTGCGGCGTACACGTAGCCCTGCACCTCCACCAGCGCGATCGGCGCCGGCGGGATGCGCCCGTCGGCATGGAACACCGAGTCCTCGCTGTCCTTCCAGCCCTGGTTGAGCAGGCCGCCCTTCTCGCCCTGCGCATAGGTAAGGAAGCCGTGCCGATCCCCGTCGCAGGTGCGCTCGATCCAGCCCATCGCTGCGGTGAGCGTGGGCCACAGCTTGTCGATGAACACCTCGTCGCCGGTGCGCTCGGCATAGGCGCCGGCGAGCATCACATACAGCGGCGTGGTGTCGACGCCCCCGTAGTAGCGGCCGAACGGCACCTCGCCCAACTCGGCCATCTCGCTCTTGCGCGTCTCGTGCATGATCTTGCCGGGCGCCGAGTCGCTGAACGCGGAAGTCTCGTGCGCCTGGTGTTCGGCAAGGTAGCCGAGCACGCCGCGCGCCAGGCCCGCATCGAGCCACAGCAGCTGCAGCGCGGTGATGATGCCGTCGCGGCCGAACGGCGTGGCGAACCAGGGAATGCCGGCGCAGGGATAGGGGCCGGTGGGAAATTCGCTGACCAGCAAGGCGATGTCCGCACGCGACCGGTCCAGCCAGTTGTTGAACAGGCGGGCGTTGCTGCGCGGCCGCGCGCCGTGGACGCGGCGCTTGCGCATCGCCTTGCGGGCCTTGGCCGCGGCGGCGCGGTAGCGTTCGCGGCCCGGCTGCACCGCCTCGGGACCGACCTCGATGAAGAGCTCGGTCGTGCTCAGGCGCGGCAGCATGAGGCCGAGCTCGGCCGTGTGGCCGTCGAGACGGTCCGGCGCGGTGGAGAAACTGATCACCGAGCGGCGCGTCACGCCGTCCAGCCCGTCGTAGCGCAGGGACACCGTGTCGCCGTCCACCTCGGGCGGATACAACTCGCCACGGCGCGCCCGCGGCGTACCGCGCACCTCGAAGATGTCGCGGAAATCCGCCTCGAAGCGCAAGGTGAGCGTCACCCGCACTTCGCAATCGTCGTAGTTGACGCAGGAGATGCGCTCGTACATGCGCGCCCCCCACAGAAAGCGCTCGCGCTCGAGGTGGATCACGCCCTGCGGCGTGGCGCGCTCGCCCATCGGCGGCAGCGGCTTGTTCGACAGGTTGGAGGTGAACAATACGTTGTCGTGGCTGATCGCGGCGCTCAGCAGCGACGGCGGCTTGCCGCCCAGGTCCAGCGCGAAGGCCGACAGCATCCGCGTGTCGTTGTGGAACAACCCATCGGCTGCGCTGCGGATGTCGCCGAAGGCATCGCACACCACGAAGGTGTCGCCCGACTTCAGCGAATACTGCCCGCGCGCGGTGCCGGCCGAAGGGGTTTCGTCGTCATGGGTCGCCTCACTCATCACCTTGCCTCGTAGGCCAGCGGCCAGGCGGGCAGCGCGGGGGCGACGCGGCAGCGGCGTTCGTACAGGTCCACGTAATGACTGGCCATGATCTCTGCGGAAAAACGCCGCTCGAAGGCGGCGCGCACCTGGCGGCGGTCCAGTTCCGGCAGCCGGCGCACGGCCTCGACTGCCTCGGCCTCGTTTTCGACGATGAAGCCGCTGACGCCGTCCTCGATCACCTCGGGCACGGCGCCGCGGTTCCAGGCGATCACCGGCGTGCCGCAGGCCATCGCCTCGATCATCACCAGGCCGAACGGCTCTGGCCAGTCGATCGGGAACAGCAACGCGGCGGCGTTGCCGAGGAACTGCTCCTTGTCGCCGTCGCCGATCTCGCCGACGAATTCCACCAGCGGGTCGCCCAGCAGCGGCTGGATCTCCTCCCGGAAATAGGCGCGGTCGGCCAGGTCCACCTTGGCCGCGATCTTCAGCGGCATGCCGCTCCTGCGCGCGATGGCCACGGCGCGGTCGGGGCGCTTCTCCGGCGAGATGCGACCGAGGAAGGCGAGGTAGCCGCCGCGGGGGTGCAGGTGCGGGCGATGCAGGTCGTCGGGCAGGCCGTGCGGCACCGTGCCGGCCCAGTTGGCGAAATGCAGCGGACGGCGCTGGTGGTGCGAGATAGATACCAGCGGATAGTGCGGCCAGCGCCGGTACACCTCGCCCAGGTCCTTCAGGTCCAGCCGTCCGTGCAGCGTGGTGAGGGTGCGGCCGGCACAATCCTCGAACATCGGGAAATGCAGCATGTCGACGTGGAAATGCAGCACGTCGAACTCGTCGGCGCGGCGGCGCACTTCCTGCAGCATCGACAAGTGCGCGGCCAGTTCGGATTTCTGCTGCGTGGGGTCGAGGCGGATCGCTTGGTCGCGCACGGCCACCAGTTCGGCGCGTGTACGCGCGTCGGCACTGGCGAACAAGGTGACCTCGTGGCCGAGATCGACCAGCGTGTCGGTGAGCCAGGAAACGATCCGCTCGGTGCCGCCATAGAGCCGCGGCGGCACCGATTCGCAAAGTGGAGTGATTTGGGCGATACGCATGAATACCTCGGCGTCGCCGGCCTCCAGCCCGCGCACGCGTTGTAGGACCCTGGTCGCGCCGCATCCGCCAGTCCCGCATCCGTTAGACCACATCCATTAGAATTGGCGAATGTCCCTGATCCAATTGCAGCGCGTCGATTTCAGCATCGGCGGTCCCCTCCTGCTTGCCGATGTCGACCTGTCGATCGAGCGCGGCGAACGCGTGTGCGTCGTGGGCCGCAATGGCGAGGGGAAATCCACACTGATGAAGTTGATCGCCGGCCAATTGCAACCCGACGACGGTGAAGTGAGGGTGCAGGGCGGCGTCACCATCGCGCGGATGGCGCAGGAGGTGCCGCAGTCGACCGCCGGTTCGGTGTTCGACGTGGTGGCGCAAGGCCTGGGTGACCTGGGCCATCTGCTCGCGCGCTACCACCATCTGCTGGCAGTGGGCGATCTGGCGGCGCTGGGCGAAGTGCAGCAGGAGATCGAAGCGCGCCATGGTTGGGACCTGGACCGGCGCGTGGACGAGGTGCTGGTGCGGCTCGAGCTGCCGGGCGACACCGATTTCGCCGCGCTCTCCGGCGGCATGAAGCGCCGCGTACTGCTGGCGCAGGCATTGGTGACCAGGCCGGACGTGCTGCTGCTGGACGAGCCGACCAACCATCTGGACATCGAGGCGATCGGCTGGCTCGAGGGGTTCCTGAAGTCCTTCGACGGCTCGATCGTGTTCGTCACCCACGACCGCAGCTTCCTGCGCGCGCTGGCCACGCGGATCGTCGAGATCGACCGCGGCCGGCTCACCGACTGGCCCGGTGACTACGACAACTACCTGCGCCGGCGCGAAGAGCGCCTGCACGCCGAAGCCCAGGCCAACGCGCTGTTCGACAAGAAGCTGGCACAGGAGGAAGTGTGGATCCGCCAGGGCATCAAGGCCCGGCGCACCCGCAACGAAGGCCGCGTGCGCGCGCTCAAGGCGCTGCGCCGGGAACGCGCCGAGCGGCGCGAACTGACCGGCAACGCGAAGATGACGCTGGCCAATGCGCAGGCCTCGGGCAGGAAGGTGGTCGAACTCGACCACGTGCACCAGTCTTTCGGTGGACGCGTGCTGATCGAGGACCTGTCCACCACCGTGATGCGCGGCGACCGCATCGGCATCATCGGGCCCAACGGTGCGGGCAAGAGCACACTGCTCAGGATCATGCTCGGCGAGCTCGAACCCGAGCGCGGCACGGTGGAGCTCGGCACCAGCATCCAGATCGCCTATTTCGATCAGCACAGGGTGCAGCTGGACGAATCGCTCAACGCGCTCGACAACGTGGCGCAGGGCCGCGAGTACATCGAGCTCGGCGGCCAACGCAAGCACGTGATCGGCTACCTGCAGGACTTCCTGTTCTCGCCCGAACGCGCCCGCGCGCCGATCACGCGGCTTTCCGGCGGCGAACGCAACCGCCTGCTGCTGGCCAAGCTGTTCTCCCAGCCCTCCAATCTGCTGGTGATGGACGAACCGACCAACGACCTGGACGTCGAAACGCTGGAGCTCCTGGAAGAGCTGCTGGCCGACTACACCGGCACGCTGCTGCTGGTCTCGCACGACCGCGCCTTCCTGGACAACGTGGTGACCAGCACGCTGGTGCTCGAGGGCGAAGGGCGCGTGGGCGAGTACGTGGGCGGCTACAGCGACTGGCTGCGCCAGCGGCCTGCCGCGCCGGCGACGGCGCCGGCGAAGAACGCGCCAGCGCCTGCCATGAACCCCGCGTCTGCGCCGGCGCCTGCCCCAGCCCTGGCTCGCCGCAAGCTGAGCTTCAAGGACCAGCGCGAGCTGGAGCTGTTGCCCGCCCGCATCGAGCAACTCGAGAACGAAGTCGCCCAGCGTTCCTCCGCCATGAACGAGCCGGCGTTCTTCCAGCAGGACAGCGCCGCCATCGTGCAGGCCAACGAAGCGCTGGCGAGGCTGCAGGCCGAGCTCGACGCCGCCTACGCGCGCTGGAGCGAACTGGAAGGCTGAGGCGCCTGCCCCTTCCGAGGAGTGAGGCGTGGCATCTCAAGGCGCTCCCGGTCGTGCAGGCAGCCACAGGCACGCCAGCGCGCCCGGCTTGCCGCCCTGCCGCGGCGTGAGCGCCACGCCACCGTCGTGCGCCTCGGCGATCTGCCGCGCCAGCGCCAGGCCGATGCCCGAACCGCCGGGCTTGGTGGTGAAGAAGGGCACGAACAGGTTGTCGCTGGGCGGCGGCCGGGGGCCGTCGTCCTCGATCTCGACCAGCGCGCGCTCGCCCTGGCGCCGCCAGCGCACCGCACTGGACCAAGGTCGTGCTCAAGCTGTCGATGGCCTGATCGCTCAACCGGTGTTCTGCAGCCCCTGCGACACGCCGTTGACGCAGGCGACCAGTGCCCGCAGCAGTGCCTCGTCCTCGCTGCCGCCGGCGCGCCAGCGGGCGAGCAGGTCCACGGTCAGCAGGCTCATGGGGTCGACGTAGGGGTTGCGCAGGCGGATCGACACGGCCAGGCGCGGGTTGTCGGCCAGCAACGCATCACCGCCCTTGAGCCTGAGCAGCCAGCGCCGGGTGCGTTCGAACTCCTCGCGTATCAGCTTGAAGAACGGTTCGTGCAGGTCGCCCGCCAGGCGCGAGAACGCCTCGGCGATGTCCAGGTCGCACTTGGCCAGCACCATCGCCACGTCGTCCAGCGCGTTGGCGAGGAAGGGCCAGCCGCGCGCCATCTCGACGAGCGCCTGTTCACCGAACGCGACGGCGCCCTGCTCCAGCGCGGAGCCCAGGCCATACCAGCCGGTGATGATCGAGCGGCACTGGGTCCAGGCGAACACCCACGGGATCGCGCGCAGGTCCTGTACCCCCCGCATGCTGCGCCGGCTGGCGGGGCGCGAACCCAGGGTCATGCGCTCGACCACGTCAATGGGCGTAGCGCTACGGAAGTACTCGACGAAGCCTTCGCGCTCGACCAGTGCGCGGTAGTGCCGCCGGCTGTGCGCGGCGAGCGCCTCCATGCATTCGCGCCAGGCCGCTTCGCGCGCTTCGTGCGCGCGCGGGCGCAGCGAGGCGCGCAGCACGGCGCTCACCGTCTGCTCCAGGTTGCGCAGGGCCAGCGCGCGGATACCGTACTTGCGGTGGATCACCTCGCCTTGCTCGGTCACGCGCAGCACGCCGGCGATCGAGCCGGGCGGCGAGGACAGCAGCGCCGGCGCCATGCGCCCGCCGCCACGGCTTGCCGAGCCGCCGCGGCCGTGGAAGAAGGCCAGGCGGATGCCGGCTTCCCCAGCTACCTCCAGCAGTTCCACCTGGGCGCGCTGCAGGGCCCAGCGCGAGGCCAGCGTGCCGCCGTCCTTGCCGCTGTCGGAGTAGCCGAGCATCACCCACTGGCGATCGCCGCGCGATTGCAGATGGGTCCGGTAGACGGGGTCGGCAAGCAGCGCGCGCAACGTGGCCGGTGCGTGGACGAGATCGTCGATGGTCTCGAACAACGGCGCGATGTCGAGCGGTACCGTGCTGCCCGTTTCATCGCCCGGCACCGCACGGGATGAAGGGATGGGCGCTACCAATCCGCCATAGCGCGCCAGTGCCAGCACGGCGAGCACATCAGCCGCCGAGCGGGCCATGCTGATGACATAGAGCCCGATCGCGTCGCTGTCGTAGCGCCGGCGCGCGTCGCCCAGGGTGACGAACACGTCGTACAGGCCCGTCACCACCTCGGCGTGGCTGATCGCGAAGCGCGCGTGGCCGGCGGCGTAACCGGACAGATGCAGCGCTCGCTCGTCCGCCGGGCGTCCGGGCCACGCGTCGTCGGCCAGCAGGGCGGCCAGCGCGTCGTCGTGCACGCGCGAGTCCTGCCGCACGTCCAGCCGCGCGAGGTGGAAGCCGAAGGTGCGCACGCGCCAGATCAGACGCCGCACGGCATAGGCGCCGGCATGCAGGCCGCGGTGGGCGAGCAGGCTGCGGTCGATCAGCTGCAGATCGTCGAGCAGCTCCGCGGGCGAGGCGTAGCCTTCGGCGTGCTCGTTTTCGCCGGTCGCCTCCAGCCGGGCGCCGATCAGGGTGAGCAGGCAGCGGTAAGGCATATCGGCATGGCGCGGGCGGATGCGCGCGGCGGCCTGCGGGAAACGTTCGCGGTAGTCGGCCAGGCGTGCGACCAGTTCCGCATCGACCGCCACCCGCCCCTCGGTCTGGCTGAGCAGGCGCGCCAGCCCGGCGACGTCGGCCACGTAGTGCTCCAGCACGTGCGCGCGCTGGGTGGCGAGGCTGGCGGCGATGGTGTCGGCGCCGACGTTGGGGTTGCCGTCCATGTCGCCACCGACCCAGCTGGCGAAGCCGAGCAGGCGCGGCAATGGCGCGGCTACGCCATAGACCGCCTGCAGCGCGTCGGCCAGCGACTCGTACAGCGCCGGCGCGATGCGGTAGATCGGGTTGGCCAGGTAGAAGCCGACGTGGTGGTGCTCGTCCTGCACGGTCGGGCGCACCGGCGAGGCCTCCGCGGTCTGCCAGCCGGTGGAGAGCGCCATGTAGATGCGATCCTCGTCCTCGGCACGCTCCTGCGGCGTGCGGCCCGCGTCGAAGCCGTCCACCAGCGCGCGCACGATTGCCTGCTCCTTCTCCAGCAGCGAGCGGCGCACCGCCTCGGTGGGATGGGCGGTGAACACCGGCTCGATCCACAGCCGCGCGAGCAACCCCAGCAGCTCCTCGGCGCCGACGCCCTCGGCCTTGAGCCGACCCAGTGCGTCCAGCAAGGATTCGGGTTGCGGCGCGTTGCCTTCGCGCTGGTAATCGCGGCGGCGGCGGATGCGGTGTACCCGTTCGGCCGTGTTCACCGCCTGGAAGTAGGTGGCAAAGGCGCGCGCCAGCGCCTCGGCGTCGCCCGTGTTCAAGCCGTCCAGCGTGCTGGCCAGCGTGGCCAGCGGTTCGCCCTCGCGACGACGCCGGATGGCCGCCTGGCGCACCGCTTCGACCCGCTCGAAAAACGCCTCGCCGCCCTGCTCGGCCAGCATCCGCCCGACCAGCCGACCGAGCTTGCCGACATCCTCCCGCAGAGGGCCGTCGTGCGGCAGATAGTCGGCGTCGCGGCTGGCTTCCATGGGGATCCTCCGACAGGTGTCGATGAAGACTACCGCAAGGATGATGCGGCGCAGCACGATCAACGGCGCGAGAGGGTTTCGTGCACGCGCGTGGGTGCGCCGACGCGCCTGCACAGAGGCGGCGGCACGTTATAATGCGCCCCTTCCGTGCCCACCGAGGGGCGCTGCGACCGTCGTGCGACGGCCAGGCTCGGCGGGCATGTGCAGCAACGGCGCTCACCCATGCGGACCTTCGCCCGCCAGGCCAAGGTTCCCCCAAAGAACCGGAGACAAGCATGAACGCCGCCATCCAGGCCCACCCCAACCACGACTACAAGATCCGCGACATTTCCCTGGCCGACTTCGGCCGCAAGGAGCTGGACATCGCCGAGCACGAGATGCCCGGTCTGATGTCGATCCGCCGCAAGTACGCCCCGCAGGCCCCGCTCAAGGGCGTGCGCGTGACCGGCTCCTTGCACATGACGATCCAGACTGCCGTGCTGATCGAGACGCTCAAGGACATCGGCGCCGACGTGCGCTGGGCCTCGTGCAACATCTTCTCCACGCAGGACCACGCCGCCGCGGCGATCGCCGCCACCGGCACGCCGGTGTTCGCCTGGAAGGGCGAGACGCTGGAGGAATACTGGGACTGCACGCTCGACGCGCTGTCCTTCCCCGACGGCAAGGGCGGCTTCCTAGGTCCCCAGCTGGTGGTGGACGACGGCGGCGACGTCACGCTGCTGATCCACAAGGGCTATGAGCTCGAGAACGGCAGCGACTGGGTGAACTCCCCGTCGGGCAGCCACGAGGAGCAGGTCATCAAGAACCTGCTCAAGCGCGTGCACAAGGAGCGCCCGGGCTACTGGCACACCGTGGTCAAGGACTGGAAGGGCGTATCGGAGGAGACCACCACCGGCGTGCACCGCCTCTACCAGCTGGCGCAGGAAGGCAAGCTGCTGATCCCGGCGATCAACGTCAACGACTCGGTCACCAAGAGCAAGTTCGACAACCTTTACGGCTGCCGCGAGTCGCTGGCCGATGGCCTGAAGCGCGCGATGGACGTGATGCTGGCGGGCAAGGTCGCGGTGGTGTGCGGCTACGGCGACGTCGGTAAGGGCTGCGCGCATTCGCTCCGTGCCTACGGCGCTCGCGTGGTGGTCACCGAGATCGACCCGATCAACGCGCTGCAGGCGGCGATGGAAGGCTTCGAGATCAACACCGTCGAGAGCACGCTGGGCCGCGGCGACATCTACGTCACCACCACCGGCAACAAGGACGTGATCCGCCTGGAGCACATGCAGGCGATGAAGGACCAGGCGATCGTCTGCAACATCGGCCACTTCGACAACGAGATCCAGGTCGATGCGCTGAACGCCTCGGGCGCCGAGCGGCTCAACATCAAGCCGCAGGTGGACAAGTACACCTTCAAGGACGGTCGCTCGATCTTCCTGCTGGCCGAAGGCCGCCTGGTGAACCTCGGCTGCGCCACCGGCCACCCGAGCTTCGTGATGTCCAACTCGTTCTCCAACCAGACGCTGGCGCAGATCGACCTGTGGGCGAACAAGGACCTGTACGAGTCGAAGGTCTACATCCTCCCCAAGAAGCTGGACGAGGAAGTGGCGCGCCTGCACCTGGAGAAGATCGGCGTGAAGCTGACCACGCTGACGACCGAGCAGGCAGCCTACCTCGGCGTGCCGGTGGAAGGCCCGTACAAGGCCGAACACTACCGCTACTGAGTGATCCGCTTCATGACGAAGGGCCGCAGCGATGCGGCCCTTTTTCTTTGCGCGGCTCCGGCGCTCGCCGTCCGCGGAGTCAGATTCATCTATCGCTTCATCGCGATGAACGTATAGAATGCCGCCCACGCACCGCAGGATCCCACCGATGCCGGCCATCAGCTTCGAATTCTTCCCGCCCAAGACCGACGAGCAGCGCGCGCAACTGGACCATGCCGCACAGGTGCTCAAGGCGCATGCGCCCGACTACGTCTCGGTGACCTTCGGCGCGGGCGGTTCGACGCTGAGCTACACCGGCGACGCGGTGGCGCGGCTGCACGGCGAGCATGGTCTGCAGGTGGCGCCGCACCTGTCGTGCATGGGCGGCACCCGCGCGGAGATCGCCGCGCTGCTCGACGGCTACCGCAGCGCCGGCTACCGGCGGCTCGTGGCGCTGCGTGGCGACCTGCCCTCGGGCATGGCCTCGCCCGGCGACTTCCGCTACGCGGCGGAGCTGGTGGCGTTCATCCGCGAGTACTCGGGCGACCACTTCCACATCGAGGTGGCGGCCTACCCGGAAATCCACCCGCAGGCCGAAGACGCGCTGCGCGACCTCAGCCACTTCAAGGCCAAGGTCGATGCCGGCGCGAACGGCGCGATCACGCAGTACTTCTTCAACCCGGACGCCTACTTCCGCTTCGTCGACGACGTGCGCCGGCTGGGCGTCGCGGTGCCGATCGTGCCGGGCATCATGCCGATCACCAACTTCAGCCAGTTGAAGCGCTTCTCCGACGCCTGCGGCGCGGAGATCCCGCGCTGGATCGCCAAGCGCATGCAGGCGCACGGCGACGATGCCGAGGCGATCCGCGCGCTGGGCGCGGAAGTGGTCGCGCAGATGTGCCGGCGACTGCTTGCGGGCGGCGCGCCGGGGCTGCACTTCTATACGCTCAACCGCGCCCGTGCGACCCAGGCGGTGCTGGCGCAACTGGCCTGAAGCCCGGCCGCCGAGCGGCTATGCTCGGCCGATGCCTGCACTGCGCATGTCCTGCCTGCTGCTGTTGAGCCTCGCCGCGTTCTGCGCGCGGGCGCAGACGCCGATCCATCGCTGCATCGGCGCGGATGGCCTGCCGGTGTTCACCGACCAGCCCTGCGCCAGCCTGCAGGCCACGCCTGCGCCGGCGACCTCGGCCGCGATCCCGCCGCCCTCGCTGCGCCCGCCTGCGGTCACCTGCGCCGTCGACGCCGAGGCGCTGCGCCAGGCCGTCATCGACGCCTTCGCCGACGGCGATGCCAACCGTCTCGCCGGCCTGATGCTCTGGGCCGGCTACGGCAAGCGTGCCGCGGTGGCCGACATACGCACCCTGGCCGCGCTGATGCGGCGGCCCTTGTTGGGCATCGAGCTGGCGGATACTGGAGCCGATCCAGCGGCCGGCAGGCCCGCGCTCGTCGTGCGTACCGTCGCCGCGGACGGCAGCGCCGGCAGCGAGGAAACCCGCTTCGCCATCGAGCCGCACTCCGGCTGCCTGTGGCTGCGCCAGGAATAGGCACGCGCGGCGGGTCGGGTCCAACGGGTATCATGGGCGGTCCCCTGCAGGAGAACCGTCATGGCGCAGCAATACCCCGAGTGGATCTGGCAGAACGGTGAGATCAAGCCGTGGCGCGAGGCCACCACCCACGTGATGTCGCATGCGCTGCATTACGGCTCTTCGGTGTTCGAAGGCATCCGCAGCTACGCCACGCCCGACGGCGCGGCGATCTTTCGCCTGACCGACCACCTCAAGCGGCTTTACCAGTCGGCGAAGATCTACGACATGGTGCTGCCCTACTCTCAGGACGAGCTGGCCGCCGCCTGCCGCGACGTCATCAAGAAGAACGGCCTGGCCGCCGCCTACCTGCGTCCGGTGGCCTACCGGGGCCTGGGTGGTTTCGGCCTCTCCGCCGAGACGCCGATCGATGTCGCCGTGGCGGCCTGGCCGATGGGCCCGTATCTCGGGCCCGAGGCGCTCGAGCAGGGCATCACCGCCTGCGTGTCGAGCTGGCAGCGCTTCGCGCCCAACACCATCCCCGCGGGCGCCAAGGCCGGCGGCAATTACCTCTCCGGCCAGCTGATCGCGCGCGAGGCGCGCCGGCTGGGCTTCGGCGAGGGCATCGCGCTGGCCAACACCGGCCTGCTCAGCGAGGGCGCGGGCGAGAACCTGTTCCTGGTGTTCGACGGCGTGCTGCACACTACGCCGGCCAGCGCCTCGATTCTTACGGGTATCACGCGCGATACGTTGAAGACGCTGGCGCACGAAGACGGCATCGAAGTCGTCGAGCGCGACCTGCCGCGCGAGTATCTGTATCTTGCCGATGAAGTGCTGATGTGCGGCACCGCCGCCGAAGTGACGCCGATCCGCTCGATCGACGGCAAGCAGATCGGCAACGGCACGGCCGGACGCGTGACGCGCCGGCTGCAGGAGCTGTACTTCGGCCTGTTCGACGGGCGCACGAACGACCAGTGGGGTTGGCTCGAACCGGTGTAACCGCTCTGCACTCTCTCCCCCGGCGCAGCCGGGGGAGAGGGTTGGCTAGAGGGGGAGGCCTTTCGCCTCCCCAAAAGGCCGCAGCGATGCGGCCTTTTCTTCTTTGGCAATGACGAAGGTCCCCGCGAGCCCCCGATCCCAGCTGTCTCCCTGCGGGGAGAGGTAAAAGATCAGCCCGGCTCGAACACCAGGCTTGCGATCGCGCCGTTGGCGTCGCTGCGCGGCCGCATCGATACCTGCCAGCCGTACAGGTCGCACAGCCGGCGCACGATCGCCAAGCCCAGCCCCGCGCCGCTGCCGCCTGCGCCTTCGCCGCGCACGCCGCGCTGGAACAGCCGCTCGGCGTCCTCCGGCTTGATGCCGGGGCCGGTGTCGATCACCTCGACCCGGCCGCGGCCGATCTCCACCCGCACCAGCCCTTCGAGCGTGTACTTGATCGCATTGCCGATCAGATTGGTCAGCGCGACCGACAACACCGAAGCGGGCGCGTTAACGCTCACCGGCGCACCCACGGCCAACTCGATGCCCAGCGGCTTGTCGCGCATCTGCGGGCGCTGACTCTCGATCACGTCGGCTGCCACCTTGGCCACGTCGGTGGTCTCGCCGCGCGTGGGTCCGCGCCGTTCCGCGCGCGAGAGCAGCAGCAGCGCCTCGATCAGCTCGGTGGCCTGGCGCGAGGAGCGCTCGATGCGCTTGAGCCGCTCGCGCAGCTTGTCGGTGAGATCGGGCGAACCCTGCAGCAGCTCGGTGGTGCTGGCGATCACCGCCAGCGGCGTGCGCAGTTCGTGGCTGACGTCGGAGTTGAACTCGCGGTCGCGCTCGACCATCGCGGTCAGCCGCGCCGCGTATTCGTCCAGCGCCAGCGCCAGCTCGCCGACCTCGTCGTCGGCAAAATGCGGCGCCAGCGGCTCGGCCTTGCCGGCCTTGCGGAAGCCGCGCAGGCGTGTGGCCAGCTCGCTGACCGGCTTGAGCACCTTGCGCGACAGCCATAGGCCCAGCACCAGCGAGAGCAGGCCGAACAGGAGCACCGCCCCGATCACGCTGACCAGCAACTGCCGCTTGCCCAGCTCCTCGCGCGTGACGTCGTAGCGGACGAACCCGATCAGGCCATACTTGCGACGCACCGCCAGCTTGTAATGGTGCGGCTTGCCGTCGCTGCCTTTCTCGTAGATGTCGTGCACGCCGCTTTCGAGGTTCTGCCAGGCCAGTGGCATGTTGTAGAGCGTGCGTTCGCTACGCATCCACGCTTCCACCAGCTCCGAGCCGGCGGGCTTGCTCGGGTCCTGATGGACGTGCTCGACTGCCTGATCGACGTCCTGCTGCAGTGACGCCGTGACAAGCTGGTCCTCCACCCGCGTGCGGATGTTCAGAGCTGCAAACGCAAACAACGCGCTGAGGCCGAAGCCGAACAGCGCGAAGGAGACGATCAACCGGAACCGCAGCTTACGCCTGGACAGCATCCGGCTCGACCATGCGGTATCCGATGCCGTGCCGCGTATGGATCAGCGGCTTGTCGAAGGGTTTGTCGATCGCCGCGCGCAGGCCATGGATATGCACGCGCAGCGAATCGGAATCGGGCAGTTCCTCGCCCCATACGCGCTGTTCCAGGTCTTGCCGGGTGACCACCGAGGGGCTGGCTTCCATCAGCGCCTGCAGCAGCTTCAGGCCGATCGGGTTCAACTGGATCGACTTGCCGTCGCGGGTGACCGTCAGCGTGTCCAGGTTGTAGGTCAGGTCGGCGACCTTGAGCACGCGGCTCTGCGGACCCTTGCCGCGGCGCGCCAGCACTTCCAGCCGCGCGGCAAGTTCCTGCAGGGCGAAGGGCTTGGTCATGTAGTCGTCGGCGCCGGACTCGAAGCCGGTGAGCTTTTGCTCCAGCGCGTCGCGCGCGGTGAGCATCAGCACAGGCGTCTGCTTGTGCGCCTCGTGGCGCAGCTTGCGCGCCACGTCCAGGCCATCCATGCCCGGCAGGGTGAGGTCCAGCACGATCACGTCGAAGTCGTGCACTACGGCCAGGTGCAGGCCGGTGACGCCGTCGCCGGCGAAGTCGACCACGTGGCCGCGGTCTTCCAGGTAATCGCCGATGTTGGTCGCGATATCGCTGTTGTCTTCAATCACAAGGACACGCATGCGCCACTCCATAGGCCACTGGCTGTCGAGGTAAGCAAGCTTAACAAGCTTGCCGTCACGGGGGCGGCCGGTGCAGGCCGTGCCAATAAAAAGGCCCAGATGCCCGACTCGTCGCCGGCGCACCTGGGCCTAAAGCTTACTGCCCCGATACCGAAATCTGCCGTCACCAACTTGCAGTGGGTGCCAGGCACATTGCAGTAGGGGATGTTATAGGTTCAGCACGGTTACGACGGGGTTAATGCGACCTGACGGGCGGGTTAAGCGATGCCGCCGCCGGCTGCGGCGCCGTCGACATGTTGCTCACGGTGTCGGCGGCGATCTGCGGGCGCCTCAGGCTTATGGCCGCGCAAGGAATGCCCGCGCAAACGCTTATGGATGCCGTTCCACGAAGGCGATGATTTGCCCCGCGACGTCCACCCCGGTAGCCGCTTCGATGCCCTCCAGGCCAGGCGAGGCATTCACTTCCAGCAGCAGCGGCCCGCGCCGGGAGCGCAGCAGGTCGACGCCGGCGATCCCCAGGCCCAGCGCAGCGGCCGCGCGCACGGCGATGCGCTTTTCGTCGGCGCTCGGTATCACCTTCACCGCGCTGCCGCCACGATGCAGGTTGGCGCGGAAATCGCCGGGGCTGGCGTCGCGCTGCATGGCCGCGATCACCTTCTTGCCGACCACGAAGCAGCGCAGGTCGCTGCCCTTGGCCTCCGCGATGAACTCCTGCACCAGGAAATTCGCGTACAGGCCGCGAAAGGCTTCGATCACGCTCTGCGAGGCGCTGCGTTTCTCCGCCAGCACCACGCCGGTACCCTGGCTGCCTTCGTTCAACTTGATGACGTGCGGCGGCTCGCCGAGCATGGCCAGCACATCGTTGGTGTCGTCGGGGTTGTCGCCAAACACGGTCACCGGCATGTCGAGCCCGTGCGAGGCGAGGATCTGCAAGGCGCGCAGCTTGTCGCGCGCGCGCAGCACCGCGTCGGAGGAGTTGGGTGTGTACACGCCCATCATCTCCAGCTGGCGCAGCACGGCCGTGCCGTAGAAGGTTGCGGTAGTGCCGATGCGCGGGATCACCGCGTCGATCTCGCGCAGGGCCTTGCCCTTGTAGCGCACGGAAACGTCGTTCGGAGCGATGCGCACATAGCAGCGCAACGGGTCTAGCACGCGCACCACGTGGTTGCGTTCGCGCGCGGCCTCGACCAGCCGGCGGGTCGAGTACAGCCGCGTGTTGCGCGACAGGATCGCGATCTTCATGGGAATGACCGGTGAGGTTTGGGCGACTCAGGACAGGCCCGGCGCCGCGGATGCGGCTCGGGGGCGTGGCTGGGTGTAGGAAAGCGCCGGGTCCACCGCGAAACGACCCAGCAGGGCGCTGCGGCCGAGCAGCATGGGAAACAGCATATGCCGGCGGTCGGTGAGGCTGATGTCGATGGGAAAGCGCTCGCCGGCCAGCAGCACCTCGCTGCGCACGAACCAGCGCTCGGTGCTGTGCCCGCCGGTGTCGGTGACCACGCGCCGCTCCAGGGCGGGCGCCTCGCACTGCACGGTGTGCCGGTGGCGTGGCCCAAGCGTGAGCGAAAAGCGCAGCCAGGTCGCCCCCTCCCGCTGAAAGGTGTCCAGCGCATCGACGTGCAGCGAACTTGAGCGGGCGCCGGTATCGAGCTTGGCCTTGAGCTGGCCAATGCCGAACTGCGGCAACGCCAGCCGCTCCCGCCAACCGAGGGTGATCACGCCTGCATTCATCCGCACACGCCGCAGTCCGATGAGGGGCCCGACGGGGATCGGGCTTTCGTGTTGGAGCGAAGCTGGAGCGGGTGAAGGGAATCGAACCCTCGTCAGTAGCTTGGGAAGCTACAGCTCTACCATTGAGCTACACCCGCGTTCGCCGGGATGGTAACCCGGGAAACGACGGGCAGGAAATGCCCCTCGCGAAAAACCGGTAGCCAGCCAGGCTCAATGCGGTGTGAACCGCACATGGCGGCCGGCTGAACCGTCATGCGCATCGGCCCGTTGCCGGATGAACGGCCGGCCCATAATCGGCCATCGCGTCGTGACGAGAACCGTTCCCGTGCCCAAACATGGCGGAGAGGACATCATGCGTGCACCGTCGAAGCTGCAGCTGATCTGGCGCTCTTGCGCCGCAACCGTGCTGTTGTGCGCCGGCGGTGTGCTGCACGCGCAGGCGGCCGACACCGCGGGCGACCCGCCCGATCGCGTCGCGCGGCTTTCCTACCTGGAGGGCGACGTCGGCCTGCTGCCTTCCGGCGGGCAGGACTGGGGCGAAGCGGGCATCAACCGTCCGTTGACCAGCGGCGACCGGCTTTCCAGCGCCGCCGGCGCCCGCGCCGAGCTGGAGCTCGGCGGCGCCGCGCTGCGCCTGGACGGCCAGACGGACGTGGGCGTCCTGCAGCTGGACGACCGCATGGCCCAGCTCGAACTGACCCAGGGCACGCTCGCCCTGACCGTGCGCCGGCTGGACGATGGCCAGAGCTACGAGATCGACACGCCGACTGTCGCGCTGGTGGTCGACCATCCCGGCAGCTTCCGCGTCGATGTCGATCGCGACGGCCAAGGCACCCGCGTCACCGCCTTCGACGGCAGCGCCACGGTCTACGGCGAGAACGATGCGCAGCGGCTGGTCGTCGCCGGGCGCAGCTACCGCTTTGCCGATTCCTCGCTGAACGACGTCGCCTTGGAAGACATAGCAGGCGGCGACGGCTTCGACGCATGGTCCAACGAGCGCGACCGCCACTACGCCTCCTCCGGCTCGCGCCGCTACGTTTCCGAAGACGTGATCGGCTACCAGGATCTGGACAGCTACGGCCAATGGCGCAGCGACCCGGATTACGGCACGGTGTGGTACCCGGCCGACGTCGGCGCCGATTGGGCGCCCTACCGCGACGGCCACTGGGCCTGGGTCGCCCCTTGGGGCTGGACCTGGGTGGATGACGCGCCCTGGGGTTTTGCTCCCTATCACTATGGACGCTGGGCCTGGCGCGACGGCTGGTGCTGGGTGCCCGGGCCGATCGGCTGGCGTCCGGTGTACGCGCCGGCGCTGGTCGCCTTCGTCGGCGGCGGGCACTGGGGCGTATCGATCGGCAGCGCGCCGGTGGGCTGGTTCCCGCTCGGCCCGGGCGACGTGTACGACCCGTGGTACCGCAGCAGCCGCCGCTACTACACCCAGATCAACGTGACCAACATCTACGTGCGCAACGTCAACCGCACGGTGATCACCAACCGCATCGACAGCCGCTACCGCGACTGGAACCGCGGTATCGCCCCGCCGGTGCGTGCCATGGGCCATGACGCCCACGGGCCGCGCGGCTTCACCGCGATGCCTGCGCGCAACTTCGCCGAGGCCGACCGCGTGCAGCGGCACCAGCTGAGGCTGGACCCGGGCCAGCTAGCCGGCGCATCGGTGCTGACCCGCGCCGGCACGCCGCGCCCCACGCCCCGCAGCTTCGCCCCGCAGCGCCCGCCGCAGGCGCGCCCGCTGCCCGCGCAGGGCTTCCGGCGCGAGGTCGTGGCGTTGCACGCGCCGCGCATGGACATGGCGTCCGACGGTCGCATGCTTCGTCCGCGTCCGCAGGCGCCGGGGAATGTCCGTGTCCTGCAGACCCACGCGGCGACCCTGCCGTCGGTCGCGCGCATCGTACCGGCCGATCGTGCCCGCCCGCCGCGAGCGCCCGCGGATGACACGGCGCGTTTCGCCGGCGGTCGCGACATCCGCAGTAGCGACGCGGCCTCCGCCAGACCTGTTCGCGAGGAGCCGCTGCGCCCGGGTGAACTGCGCTCGGCGCGCTTCGCCCGCCCGGGCGGATACCTGCCCCACGAACCGGCGCAGCGCCCGGGCAGCGTGAGCTTCATTTCCAGCGGCGCGTCCGATCGCGAACCTGCCGCGCGCGGGGCCTCCCCGCTGCCGCAGGTACCGCGCTTCGAACGGGCCGCAGTGCAGCCCGCACCAGCACGCCGCACGGAAGGCGACATACCCCGTTTCCAGCAGGCGCCGCCGAATGCCGACGCACAGGCGCGGGCGGCACGCATCGAGGAAGTACGTCGCGAGCAGGCCATGCCGCCGCGCGGCGAACCCGCCCTGCCGGCCCGCATGCGCGCACCGGATTTCGAAGCGCAGCTGCGCGACCGCACACCGCCGCAACCGCAGCGTTTCGAGCGTGCACCCGACTTCCGCTCGATGCGGCCGATATCGCAGTCCCCACCGGTACAGCGCGCCGCCCCGCCGCCCACCCAGGCGCCCCAGCCGCGCCCGCCGGCAGAGCATCCACGACACGAGGCACCGCGCCGGCTCGACGACCAACACTGAGGCCTCCAGGCGGCGCCCTCGCGGCGCCGCCGCTACAATGCGCGCCCCCTCGGCGTGACACACAAGCGCCACGTCCATCGCAAACCCAGGCGCACGCCGTGACCGACCTTCCCGACCAGCCCCCGCACCTGCGCCGCATCCGCAGCTTCGTGCTGCGCGAGGGCCGCATGACCCCGGCCCAGCAGCGCGCCTTCGACGCGCACTGGGCTCGCTTCGGCATCGACTACACCGGCACCGTACAGGACCTGGGCGTGCGCTTCGGCCGGTACGCGCCACGGGTGCTGGAGATCGGTTTCGGCAACGGCGAGGCGCTGGCCTGGGCCAGCGAGCATGATCCCGCCCGCGACTACGTGGGCATCGAGGTGCACGGCCCCGGCGTGGGACGCCTGATGAACGCATTGGCGGCGCACGACGCGCACAACGTGCGCATCTACAAGCACGACGCGGTCGAGGTGCTGGAGCACGAGATCGCGCCGGGCACGCTGGCCGAGGCACGGCTCTGGTTTCCCGACCCCTGGCACAAGAAGCGGCACAACAAGCGGCGCATCGTGCAGCCGGAATTCGTCGCCCTGCTCGCCTCGCGCATGGCGCCCGACGGCCTGCTGCACCTGGCAACCGACTGGCAGCCCTACGCCGAACACATGCTCGAAGTGATGGAAGCGGCGCCCGCCTGGCGCAACGCCGTCGCGCCGGGCCGGTACGCGCAGAAGCCGGCCTGGCGCATCGAGACACACTTCGAGCGGCGTGGCCTGAGGCTCGGGCATGGCGTTTGGGACCTGCTCTATCGCAAGGCGTGATGGGTTGCTCCCTCTCCCCGGAAGGGATGAGGGTTCGAGCTATGCGCGAGCCCTAGGTTCACCAGCCGCTGGGATGCCCCGCTTATACTGGCCGGCAAACAGGGACGGGCCCGGCCGCGTGAGGCAACCACTGCACAATCCCATCCGCTTCCACCACCAGCCCCACCTGGACGATCGCTAGTGGCCCTCGCGCTCACCCCCGAAATGATCCTGGTGCTCGGGCTGGTGGGCTTCACCATGCTGATGCTGGTGCTGGAGTGGATCCGCGCCGACATGGTGGCGCTGCTGGTGGTGGTGGTGATCGGCCTGACCGGGCTGATTCCCTCCGATCGCGTGTTCAACGGCTTCGCCGGCAACGCGGTTATCGCGATCATCGCGATCATGATCATGGGCGCGGGGCTGGACCGCGCCGGCGTGCTCTCGCTGACCGCCAGTTTCGTGATGCGCATGGCGCGCGGCAGGGAGTCGCGTCTGGGCGTCGTGATCAACTCGGTCACGAGCCTCTTCAGTGCGGTGATCCCGAGCCAGGCACTGGCGGCGCTCATGATCCCGGTGACCAGCCGCCTGTCCGCGCGCACCGGCGTGCCGATCTCGCGGCTGCTGTTGCCGATGGGCTTCTGCATCCTCACCGCGACCAACACCACGCTGATCGCCAACTCGCCGCTGATCGTCCTCAACGACCTGATCGCCAGCGCCAACGCCAACCTGCCGCCCGGCGCGCACACCATTCCGAAATTCGGCCTGTTCAGCGTCACGCCCGTAGGCCTGCTGCTTGCCCTGCTGGGCATCGCCTACTTCTGGCTGTTCACCCGCCGGCTGCTGCCCGAGCGCGAAGACGAGCGGCTGAAGGTCACCCCGGGCCGTACCGAAAGCTACTTCGCCGAGACCTACGGGATCGGCGGCGAGACGGCCGAACTGACTGTCACCGCCGAGAGTCCGCTGGTCGGCATGAGCATCGGTGAAGTGGAACAGCTGCACGGCGCGCCGCTGATCTTGGCGATCAAGAGCGGCAATGACGCGCGCATGGCGCCGCCGGTCGACTACGTGATCTGGGTTGGCTCGGTGCTGGGCGTGCTGGCGCCGCGCGACCAGGTGGCGCAGTTCGCCAACAACCAGCTGTGCAAGGTGTCGCCGCGCATGCGGCAGCTGGGCGAGCTGTTCAACCCGACCCGTGCCGGCATCTCCGAGGCGGTGCTGCCGCCGTCTTCGCGCTTCCTCAAGCAGAGCGTGGGCGACCTGCGGCTGCGCAAGCGCTACGGCATCTCGGTGCTGGCGATCAACCGCGGCGACCAGGTGTTCCGCGACGATGTCCGCGGCGTGAGCCTGCGCGCCGGCGACACGCTGGTGCTGCACTCGAGCTGGCGCGACCTGGCGCTGGCGTCGGAAGACAAGGACCTGGTGGTCGTCACCGACATCCCCAAGGAGGAGCAGCGTCCAGGCAAGATCTGGCAGGCGGTGGGCTTCTTCCTGCTGGCCAAGTGCCTGGCGCTGTTCACCCACCTGGACTTGTCGGTAGCGATGATGACCGGCGCCATCGGCATGCTGCTGACCGGTGTGCTGAACATGGACGAGGCCTACAAGGCGGTCAACTGGAAGACGATCTTCGTGACCGCCTGCCTCATCCCGCTCGGATGGTCGATGGACGCCACCGGCACGGCCGCGTGGCTGGCACAGGAAGTGCTCAATCACCTGGGGGGCGCTTCGCCGTGGATCCTGCAGACGTGCCTGGCGGTGCTCACGCTGCTTTTTTCGCAGGTCATGTCGAACGTGGGCGCGACCGTGATGATGGTGCCCATCGCCATCAGTGTGGCGGTGGCCACCGGCGGCAATCCTTCAGCCTATGCGCTGATCGTGGCGGTATCCTCGTCCAACACCTTCCTGCTCAGTTCCGGACATCCGGCGCTGATGATGGTGGCCGGCCCCGGCGGCTACCGCGGCAAGGATTTTCTGCGCGTGGGCGTGCCGCTTACCTTACTGGTGCTGGTGGCCTCCCTGGTCGCCATCAACCTGATGTTCCGCTGAACCGCGAGCGGGCCGGACAGGCGCCTGGGCGCCTCCTTTGCAGGCTTCAGGCCCCTGCCTCTCATTGACGAGAATTGCACTGGCGGCTGCCTACTCTTGCCCGAAGCCCGATCAGTCGGGCCAGGGAACGGGGATATCCGGTTATGCCTGCGCATGCAGGTGGTGCCGTGTTCGGTGGCGGAGATGGTCCGTCTGCCGACATGGCCCATTCAGGACGATGGGACACAGCCACTATGCAGTACTCCCGGATACTTATCGCTTGCCTTACCGCCGCCTGTGTTTCGGGGCTGGCGATCGCCGTGCTTTACCGCTTTGCCGAGCCCTGGGGCCTGGTCGACCGACCGAATGAGCGCAAGCTCCATGTCGGCCACGTACCCCTGATCGGAGGACTCGCCGCGTTCATCGGCGTGCTTGCCGGCACCGTCGTGGACGGACAGCCGCATCTCTACACTATCGCCCTGCTGGCTACCGCGGCCGTCCTCGCCCTGGTGGGCGCGCTGGACGACCGCTTCGATCTGTCCGTGCGCACGCGGCTGCTCGTGCAGACCGCCGCCGTGCTCACCATGGTCGCGGTGACTGGCGTGCAGATCCACACGCTGGGACACCTGTTCGGCCAGGAATTCGAACTTGGCGTGTTCGGCATACCGCTGACCGTCGTGGCGGTGATCGGCCTGCTCAACGCCTTCAACATGATGGACGGCATCGACGGTCTGGCCGGCACGCTGGCGCTGGTGAGCATCGGCGCCATCATCATGTACCAGGGCCAGCCGCAGTGGCCGGGCGTGATCGTGCTGGTCCTGTTGGCCGGTGCGCTGGTGCCCTACCTGGCGGTCAACCTGGGACTGGTCGGCAAGAAGATCTTCCTGGGCGACGCTGGCAGCATGGTGATCGGCTACATGCTCGCCTGGTCGCTGATCCACCTGAGTCAGACCGGCCCGACCCACGAGCTGTCCACCATGGACGTGCTCTGGTGCGTGGCGCTGCCGGTGCTCGACACGCTGGCGGTGATGGTACGGCGGATCCGCGAGGGCAAGAGCCCGTTCAAGCCCGACCGCGGCCACGTACACCACATGATGATGCGCGCCGGCCTCGGTCCACGCACCACGCTGGTGGCGCTGGTGACGCTGGCCATCCTGCTGGCGCTGACCGGCATGCTCACCCACTCGCTGGCGCCCGGCAGCAACCTGCTCGCCTTCGGCGCACTCGCGGTGATCTACGTGACGCTGATGGGCCGCGTCTGGCAGAAGTTGCAGGCTACCCCGGCGATCCCAAAGCTGGCCTCTCCGCGCCAGACGCTCGAAGCGACCGGCCGCCTGCCCAGCAACGTGGTGCGACTGCAGTCCTCGGTGACTCTGCTGTCTCCGTATGCCAACAAGAAGGCCCAGGGATCCAAACGCGGCTCAGCCGCCAAGTAGGGGCCGGAGGGGCTGCGCTCTGATGAGCTGCCGCCCCTCTCCACCAGCGCATCACCACGTACAGGCCATGGCGGGCCCGCAGCGGATTCCATAGCAAGGCGTGCTCCGAACCGGAGCGTTCGCCCAGCCCTATTGCACGAACCGTCCACCAGGCACGGCGGACAATCGCGCCACCGCTTTCGTGGAACGCCACGGCCCGGACCCGACCGCACCAAAGGGCCGCGGCACCCGCGCCAGGCGCCGGTCAGGCAACAGGCAACGCAATGACGCAAAAGCTCAAGACGTTCCGCGAACAGATGTCCTCGCTGGTAATGGCGCTGCCCGATTGCGCCTTCTACCAGTACAAGTACCTGCTGACTCACCGGCGGATGTGCCGCTTCCACCAGCCTCAGCGCTTCTCGGAAAAGATCTTCCATCGCATGCGCTACCCGTCGCCGCTGTTTTCCCGGCTGGCCGACAAGATCGAGGTGCGCAGCTACATCGCCAATACGGTCGGTCCGCAATACCTGGTGCCGGCGCACCTGATAACCGAGCGGGTCGTGCCGGAAACCTTCGACGAGCTGCCCAAAAGCTTCGTGATGAAGGCCAACCACAGCTTCGGCCAGCTGCGCATCGTGCACGACAAGTACGACGAAGATCCGGCCGAGCTGGCGTGCCTGGCCAACCTGTGGATGACGTCGGAATTCCCGATGCGCATGCGCGAGAAGCACTACCGCTACATCCGCCCGCGCATCATCTTCGAGCATGCGCTGCTGACCGAACGCAGGCCGCCCGACGACTTCAAGTTCAACGTCTTCAATCCCGGCCCCGGCCAGAAACCCTACATCTTCATCCAGCACATGCAGGGCCGCTTCGAGCACCTGACGCAGGACCTGTACCTGGAGGACTGGCGCCCGGCACCCTTCCAGCTGCTGCACC
This sequence comes from Frateuria sp., assembly GCF_035943815.1. Lineage (GTDB taxonomy): Bacteria > Pseudomonadota > Gammaproteobacteria > Xanthomonadales > Rhodanobacteraceae > Frateuria_A. The sequence goes on along the minus strand of NZ_DASZBU010000001.1, from coordinate 22,405 downwards.
AGAAGACCAGCGGCCGTCCGGCACCACGGCCCGACCAGCTGGACGAGATGCTGCAGATAGCGCGCAGGCTGGCCGAGCCGCTGGGTTACATGCGGGTGGACCTTTACCTGCACCAGGGACGCATCTATGTCGGCGAGCTCACGCTCACCCCCGGTGCCGGACGCTACATTTTCGACCCCAAGGAATGGGACGGATTACTCGGCACGAAATTCGGCTGGCCAGAACCCGCGCTGCGCGAGGACCTTCCGACCAGCGGCAGTGGTACCACGGCGGCGACGGTGCGCGTAGCCACACTGGAATGAACGCGATGGGCGCGAATCATTACTGCGAACCCAACTGCGAACCGAAGCCGTGACACAAGAACGCTCCAAGAAGCGGCCTCGCCCCCAACTGAGACCATCCTGTACGAAGCTGATGACGATCGACGCGAGACGGCGCCCGGGCGCGCCCACGAAACCGCAGCCAGCCGGAACAGACGCACGCCCATGAACAACGACAATAACCCCCAGGGTGACAAGCGGCCGAAGGTGATCGTCTACAAGTCGCGTCTGCTGCCCTATTCCGAGACCTTCATCCGCGATCAGGTGCGCATGCTCCGCGGCTGGCGTGCGATCCTGGCAGGCGACGGCAGGGTAAGCACCGGCCTTGCGCTCGATGGATTGGACGTGCGCCTGCTCGGCCACCGCCACCGCCTCGTGCAGCGCGTGGCCAACCGCAGCTCGCCTTACCTGATCTGGTCGCGGCCCAAGCTCCGCGCGCTCAAAGCCGAGCATGCGAACCTGCTGCACATCCACTTCGGCACCGACGCCTACCGGATCTGGCCATTGGCGCGCCAGTTGGACCTGCCGACCCTGATCACCCTGCATGGCTACGACATCAACACTTACCGCAGCTGGTGGGAGGCCGGCAACGGCGGGCGCTTCATGCGCGGCTTTCCCGAGGGCTTGCTGACGCTGGCGCAGGACCGGCGGATCCATTTCATCGCCGTGTCCAAGGCAATCCGGCAGGCGGCGATCGAATTCGGCTTGCCGGAGGAAAAGATCACCGTGCGGCATATCGGCGTGGACACCGGCAAATTCGCGCCGGGCCCCAAGCCGCTCGCCGATCGGCGGGACATCCTGTACGTGGGGCGCCTGGTGGAAAAGAAGGGCTGTCGCTACCTGCTGCAGGCCTTCGAGCAGATCCAGGACGACTTCCCCGAATACCGCCTGGTGATCGTCGGCAACGGACCGCTGGGCGAAGAACTGAAGGCCTACGCCCGCGAGCGGGGCGTGCGCGCGACCTTCCTAGGCGCGCTGCCGTCCGAGCGAGTGCGCCAGTGCCTGGACCAGACGCGCGTGTTCTGCCTGCCCAGCATCACCGCCGACAACGGCGACGCCGAAGGGCTGGGCATAGTGATCCTGGAAGCCCAGGCGGCCGGCGTCCCGGTGGTCACCTCAGCGCGCGGCGGCGCGCAGGAGGGCATCGTGCACGGCAAGACCGGCTTCGCCCACGCCGAGAAGGACGTCGCTGCACTGCGCGCCGGGCTGGTCGCTTTGCTGGAGAACGACGAGCTGGCCGACCAGTTCGGCCGTCGCGGACGCGAGCACGTGATCGCGACGATGGATATCGCCAGCTGCAACCAGCAGCTGGAGGAGCTCTATGAGCAGCACGCCTTCGGCACCATCTGCCACGCCGGCGCGTCGAGCAAAGTGAAGATATTCCCGCGCAGCGAACGGCAGTGCATCTGAGCCATCCCTCCCGCAAGGAAGGGATGCTCGCGATCAGACGCCGGGCAGCGTATCGATGACGCGCTGCGCGAGCTCCTCCACCGCCACGCCCTGCGTCTCAAGGTGAAGCTCTGGCTGCTCGGGCCGCTCATAGGGCGAATCGATGCCTGTGAAGTTGTGGATCTGGCCGGCGCGGGCCTTGGCATACAGGCCCTTGGGGTCGCGCTGCGCGCAGACTTCCAGCGGCGTGTCCACGAACACTTCGTGGAACTCGCCCTCGTCGAACAAGGCGCGGGCCATGCCGCGCTCGCTGCGGAACGGGCTGATGAAGGAGACCATTACGATCAGGCCAGCATCCACCATCAGCCTGGCCACTTCGGCCACACGGCGGATGTTCTCCACACGGTCTTCGGCGGTGAAGCCCAGGTCGCGGTTGAGGCCGTGGCGCACGTTGTCGCCGTCCAGCATGTAGGTGTGGTAGCCCATCGCGTGCAGCCGCTTTTCCACCGCGTTGGCGATGGCGGACTTGCCAGACCCGGACAGGCCGGTGAACCACAGGCAGGCCGGGGTCTGGCCCTTGATGAGCGCGCGCGCGGCGCGGTCGACGTCGGTGTGCTGCCAGTGGATGTTGTCCGCGCGGCGCAGCGCGAAGCTCAGCGTACCGGCGGCCACGGTCGCGTTGGTCTGGCGGTCGATCAGGATGAACCCGCCCAGCTCGCGGCAATCGGCATAGGACTCGAAGGCGATCGCGTGATCGAGCCCCAGGTTGCAGTAGCCGACCTCGTTGAGCTCCAGGCGCTTGGCCGGGCGCCTCTCCTGCGTGTTCACATCTACGCGGTGCTTGATTTCGGTGACCTGCGCGGTGACCAGCCGGGCGCCGATCTTCATCCAGTAGGGACGCCCCGGCAGCAGTGCGGCCGCATCCATCCACAGCAGGTGCGCGGCAAACTGGTCGGCCACCTGCGGCGGCTGCGAGGTGCTGGCGATCACGTCCCCGCGGCTGATGTCGCGCTCGTCCTCCAGCTGGATCGCCACCGCGTCGCCGGCGGCGGCCTGCGGCAGGTCGCCATCGGCAGTGACGATGCGCGCCACGCGCGAGCGTACCCCGCTGGGCAAGACCACCACTTCGTCGCCCGGCGCGACCGAGCCGGCGACGACCTGCCCCGCGTAGCCGCGGAAATTCTGGTTGGGCCGGCACACCCATTGCACCGGCATGCGGAAGCCGAGCTTGCTGACGGAGCGGTCGACCTGCACCGTCTCGAGCTGCCCGAGCAGGCTCGGGCCGTTGTACCAGGCCATCTTCGTGGAGCGCCTGGAAACGTTCTCGCCGTGCAGCGCTGAAAGCGGCACGGCCGTGACCTGTTCGATACCCATCTGAGCGGCGACCACGCGATAGTCGCTCTCGATGCGCCTGAAGATGTTCTGCGCATAGCCCACCAGGTCCATCTTGTTGACGGCCAGTACGACATGGCGGATGCCAAGCAGGCCGCAGATGTAGGTGTGCCGGCGGGTCTGCGTGAGCAGGCCCTTGCGGGCATCGACCAGGACGATCGCCAGTTCCGCCGTGGATGCGCCGGTGGCCATGTTGCGGGTGTACTGCTCGTGGCCCGGGCAATCGGCCACGATGAACTTGCGCCGGTCGGTGCTGAAGAACCGGTAAGCCACGTCGATGGTGATGCCCTGCTCCTGCTCGGCCGCGAGGCCGTCGACCAGCAGCGCGAAATCCAGCTCGCCGTTCTGCGTGCCGTGGCGCAGGCTGTCATCCTCCAGCGCCGCCAGCTGGTCGTCGAACAGCAGCTTGGTGTCGTACAGCAGGCGTCCGAGCAGGGTACTCTTGCCGTCGTCCACGCTGCCGCAGGTGATCACGCGCAGCAGGCTCTTGGTCTCGTGCCGCTCCAGGTAGCCGTCGATCGCGGTGACCGCGCCCTGCGGATTCGTGTGCTCCACGGTCATCAGAAATATCCTTCCTGCTTCTTCTTTTCCATCGACGCGCCCACGTCATGGTCGATGACGCGGCCCTGTCGTTCGGACGTGCGCGCCACCAGCATTTCCTGGATCACCGCCGGCAGCGTGTCGGCCTGCGACTCGATCGCCGCGGTGAGCGGGTAGCAGCCCAGCGTGCGGAAGCGCACCTTGCGCATCTGCGGCACTTCGCCCGGCGCGAGCGGCATGCGCTCGTCGTCGACCATGATCAGCCGGCCGTCGCGCTCGACCACCGGACGCTCCCTGGCCAGGTACAGCGACGGCACCTCGATGTTTTCGCGGTAGATGTAGAGCCAGATGTCCAGCTCCGTCCAGTTGGACAGCGGGAACGCGCGCACGCTTTCGCCCTTGTGGATGCGGGCGTTGTAGAGGCTCCACAATTCGGGCCGTTGGCTCTTCGGATCCCAGCGCTGCTGCGCATTGCGGAAGGAGAACACGCGCTCCTTCGCGCGCGACTTCTCTTCGTCGCGGCGGGCGCCGCCGATGGCCGCGTCGAACTTGTATTGCGCCAAAGCCTGCTTCAGCGCCTGCGTCTTCATGATGTCGGTATGCACCGCCGCACCATGGGTGAACGGACCCACGCCCTGTTCCAGGCCCTCGCGGTTGGTATGCACCAGCAGCCGGCAGCCGGTTTCCTTCGCGCGGCGATCGCGGAACGCGATCATCTCGCGGAACTTCCAAGTGGTGTCCACGTGCAGCATGGGTATCGGCGGCGGCGCAGGATGGAACGCCTTCTGCATCAGGTGCAGCAGCACCGACGAATCCTTGCCTACCGAATAGAGCAGCACCGGGTTGGAAAACTCCGCCGCTACCTCGCGCATGATGTAGATGCTTTCGGCCTCCAGCCGCTTGAGATGCGAGGAGGCCGCCAAGGCTTTGAGATCGGCCTCGGGAGAAGACCGATGGCGCGGTTGCGCAGAGTCGTCGGGCGTCGCAGCCAGGTTCATGGGATCGTCCTTTCCGTCATGCATCGTGGACAGCGCGTATCGTTGCATCCTGGGTACGGCGCCGTAAAAGAAATCGATGGCCTTACCTCATGCCGCCATGGCATATCGGCCGCACCACGGCTTACACGCCGAGCCACAAGGCCATGCGGTTGGCCGCATAGGTCTTGGGCCGCTCCCGTTTGACCCGCCGATAGGGATGGCGTGCCTCCTTCCAGCGGTAGCCGAACGTCTCGAATACCGGCCCGGCGACATGGTTGGCCAGGGCGATCTCGTAATCGCTTATCTGCTCCTTCCACTCGTCCAGCGGACGTCGGGAGATACCTTCGAAGGGCTGGTTGCTCGTGCTGTTGCCGCTCCAAAGGCGGCCCATGGAGGTCGGCTGGAGCAGCGTCGGCTGGTAGCCGATGCCGAGGAAGGCCGCCACCTTGCGCATGACCGCCTCGGTGTCGCAGACGAGATCCTCGAAGCGCAGGCACAGGTAATTGGGCACCGCCAACCGGTTGGTGAACAGGTCGTGGTAGGAGTTGTGCAGCGACGAGGCCATGGGCCACAGGTACGGAAAGCGGGAGCTGCGCTTCTGCAGCATCCGGCGTACCGCGACGAGCGTGGCGTAAGGGTTGCGCACGATGTGGATGAAACGGGCGCCGGGGAAATAGCAGGCCAGCACGTAGGCGAATTCGGCGTGCTCCACCGACTTCTCCACCAGCGCGCGCCCTGCCGGGGGCGGCGCGCCCAGTGCCGCCTCATGGGCGGCACGCATGTAGCCGAGGAAAAACGAAGGCATGTCGTCCGGATCGAGCCTGCGCAGGCGCGCCTCGAGCACATCCATGCGGTACCGGAAGCCCGGCGCGTCGGCGTAAGGGTTGTCCGGGCCGGTGTCCTGCCGGATTTGCCGCAGCAACTGATCGAAGAAGTCCTGACGGCCGAGCGCTCGTGGGACGTTGCGCCGCCGCCGGTAGTCCACCCAATGATTGGTGAACTGGAACAGGTGGGTTTCCTTGGGCAGCACCGCCAATTCCGGATGGCCGTCCAGCAGGCTGCGCAGGAGGCTGCTGCCGCTCTTGTGCGAACCGAGCAGGAAGACCGGCGGCGCGTGGCTGGCCGCCTTCGTGCCTGCAGCGCCGGGGTGGGGACTGGCAAGAGCGTGCCCGGGGATGTATTCGCGAGAGGTCAGCGGCTCGGATATCCCCTGCTGGCGACCGGTGTAGATGGTCGGCTCCATCAGGCCGCCCCCGCATAGCCCAGGGCAGACATCGCCTTGGCGCACGTGGTTTCGATGATGCGCAGGTTGTCCCGGCCGAAGAATTTCTCCGGCGCCACGCCGCAGCCGCCGCGCGGCTGGTACTGCCGATCCTCGCCGCTGATATCGTTGACGACCCTCAGCCCCAGATCCTCCGCCAGCTGCTCGATGACCGCCACCTTGTCGGCCATGAAATCCTCATAGCGCACCAAGTGGATGGACGACTGCGCATCCAGGTACCCGTGGACCCCGAGGCTCCATCGCTGGGACAGGCGCGATACGTAATTGCCGCTGCTGATCGCCAGGCCCCGCCCGTCGATGATGGCCCGCCAACCCTTGTCGCTCGGCGGGATGAAGTTGTCCTCCGGCTCCAGTTCGCGCAGGTTGCCGGGAAGCTTCAGCCGGTTGAGGATGCTGCGGATGTTGTCGCGCGGGTCGCGCACCACGAACACCTGCGGCGAATGCGGAAAACGCGCCTTCAATTGCGGATAGAGGAAGGCGAAGTCCGGGTCCTTGACGATACCGGCCTGGAAATACGCGCTGAAGCGCTGCACGAAGGCGTCGACCGTGAGCCGCCCTTCCAGGATGTCCGGCAGCAGGAAATCCTTCGAGTCGTGGTACAGGACGTGCCAGAACGGGTCGTTGCTGAATCGGGTGCCGACGGCCTTGGCCAGCAGCGCCGCGATGGCCGTGGTGCCCGACTTGGGGCTGCCGCCGATGATCACCGGCTGCGGATACACGTGCGCCACCCGGTGCTGGCAGAAGCGGATGCACGAGCGTCCGATCCGTCGCACCTGCCGGAAGGGGTGCGGTAAGTCCCTGAGGAAAACGTGCATGAAAGTCCCTTCCTGCCGGTCACCACCGCAAGATCGTGACAGCGGCGAGGTCAAGACGATGTCCAGGCCGCTTGGCAACCGCGGCTGCGCGGCGCTTCCGGCACTCATCGCTTGCCTGCGCGAAGCTCCTGCACGATCTGCGCCTGCTCGCGCAGGTTGGCGCGACCGCCGGGCATGAGAAACCACGCCGCCAGGTACGCCACGCCGTAGAGCAACGCATCCAGCACGACCCAGTAGGTAGGCCAATGCGCGCGGGTGGCGTGCAGGGCCAACAGCACCACCCCGGCGGCGATCGATGCCGCGGCCGGCCGCGCCAGGGTGATCGCGGTTTGGCGCATGCGGATCGGCGTACCGCGGTAGCACCAGGCCAGGGTCGGCCAACTCAGCAGCGCACGGGTGACGCTGAAGGAAAAGGCCACGCCCAATGCGCCCCAGGGCAGCCCCACGAGGAACCCCAGCACCGTCAGCGGAGTGACCACCAGCTGCTGGCGCAGCTGTCGCGAGGTCTGCCCCAGCGCGCTGTAGACCCATCCGCCGGCGACATTGAAGGTACCGAAGAACGCCGCCACGCCCAGCGCCTGGAACATCGGCACCACCGGCAGCCAGCGGTGGCCCAGAGCAATCTCGATGACGTCCTGCGCGTCGGCGAGCAGGAAGCACACCACCGGCATGCCCAGGAAGGTGATCGCGCCCAGCGCGCGGTAGTAGAAACGAGCGAAGCGCTCGGGCTGGTCCTGCAGACGGCACAGGCCCGGCAGCACCACCGCGGAGATCGGCGCATTGATCTGCCCCACCGGAAGCAGCAGCAGCCGGTAGGCCTGGGTGTAGAAGCCCAGCGCCACGTCGGAGACGAAGCGGCCGATCAGGATGTTGTCCATGTTGCGGTTGGCGAAATTGAGGATATTGAAGCCGCTCTGGTTCGCCCCCAGCGCCACCATCGGCCGCACGCCCACGCCACGGCGAGGCAATCCCGGCAGCCAGCGGCAGTTCCATACCATCAGCACGAGCATGGTCACGCTGGTGCCGTAGTACTGGATCACCAGCGCCCAGTACCCGGCACCGAGCCAGGCGCTGGCGAACGCGACCAGGAAGCCGGCAATGCGCGCCGCCACGGTCACGGTGCCGATGGTGGCGAACCGCATCTGCCGTTGCATCAGCGCCGTGTGCTGGATGGCCAGGCTGTCGGTCACGATGGAGCCGGCCATCGCCACCACCAGCCACAGCACGCGCGCGTCACGGTAGAACCACGCCATCAGCGGCCCGAGCGCGGCCAGCAGCGCAGCGGCAGCCAGGCCAAGCGCCAGGTTCAGCCAGAACAGCGTGCTCACCTGCGCATGGTTGATCTCCGCGCTCTGCACGGTGGCCAGCGAGAGCCCTCCGGAACGCAGCACCGTGATGAACCCGATCATGGCGACGGTCTTGCCGAATACGCCGAATTCGGCCGGCGTCAGCATGCGCGCGAGCACCGCCATGCCGGCCAACTGCACGCAGAACAGCCCGGCCTGGCTGAGCAGGGTGGCGAACGCTCCGCGCACGCTGTGGCGACGCAGGTCGCGATGGACGTGCTGCATGTCGAACATGCGATGGACGCCGCGCGAGCGCGTATCGGTCATGACGGGTTGAGGACGGAGCACAAGCGGGCCGAGGCGTATTGTCGAGGCCGCAGACATTCGCCGGGACGCCGTGAAACGGCCGTATAGCGCATCGCGGTCCCGCTATGGGCGCGTTGCCCCGACTCCCCGCTCAACGTTGCGCGACGCGCCGGTACATGGCGCCGGTGCGTGCCTTGATGCGCGAGGAGATGCGGATGCCCAGGAATCTCGCCAGCAGCGCGCTGCGCGCGTTGTAGCCCTTGCTGTCCAGTCCGAACGACCGCGCCCTGTCGCTCCAGCGCGCTCCCAGCGCGTTCTCGCCGTTGGCGAAGGCGACCCATGCGTTCTTGCAGCACACCCGGCCCAGCGGCAGCGCGTAGGCATTGTTGCCATCATGATCGGCCTGCTTGCGCACCCAGCGCTCGAGCTGCTCGAAAACGATGTCGGCCGCGTACATCACGTCGCGGATCTGCGCCCGCGTGACGCGGTGCGGCGAGTCGTGCTGCCAGTACACGCCGTTGCCCTGGGTGGACACCGCGACCTTCAGGTCGCCGATCAGAGCGCGGATCATCAGCTCGCCGTCCTGGTCCTTGCGCAGCCGCTCGTCCCAGCCGCCGATCGTCCGCACGGCTTCGGTGCGCCAGGCGATGCAGCAGGGCGGGAAGAAGGCCTGGATGATCCAGTGGAAGATCCGCTCGCCGTTGTCCATCCGCAGCGGCTGGCGCAGCACGCCGCGCTCGCGCCCCTCGCCGTGGTAGACCCAGGGGCCGATCGCCACGTCCGCGGCGTCGCGCTCGAGCGCCTCGACCAGGCCGCCGAGCAACCCGTTCTCGACGTAGTCGTCGGCGTCCAGGAACATGACGTAAGGTGTATCCACCTGCGCCAGGCCCAGGTTGCGCGCGTGCGGTGCGCCGCCGTTCTGTTGCAGCGAGACCAGCCGCGCACCGGTCTTCCGCACCACCTGCGAGGTGGCATCGAACACGCCGTCCTCGACCACGACGATGTTGCGTTCCGGCACGCCCTCGGCCAGCACCGAGCGGATCGTGCGTTCCACCCAGTGCTCGCAACGGTACGAGGGGATTACGACGCTGAGGTTCACGAGAGGACCTGGCTTCCATGCATGGTGGCTTGGAGTTCCGGACATGAGTGGCCGCTACGCCTGGCCATGGGAGGTAGCCAGCCGGCGCAGATGGCGCATGCGGCGCAAGAACTGCAGGCGCATCTTGTTCGCCATGCCGGCGGCGCTGGCGTAGACGTACTCTCGGCGGGTGAGCAGCCCTTCCCGCACGAGCTTGCGGCGCAGCAGGCTGCGGCCGCGGTGGACTGCCGCAAAATCGTCGCTGAGCCCGACCTCGCCGTCCTCTCGCCGGTTGGCGATGGCCAGGGCCTGCTCAATCTTGGCGCAGCGGTAGCCGGAGAAGACGATCTGCGACCACAGCAGGTAGTCCTCCGAGCGCCGGTAACCGACGTCGAATCGGTATGGCAGGTCGCGCCGCAACACCACCGACGACGTCGGAAAGGGATTGCGCACCAACAGGGTGCGCCGACCCACGATCTGCGCTTCCGCGGGCAGGTGGGGTTCGGGGGCGGGCGTGCCGCGGGTACGCACCGGCACCTGGTGCGCGATCAGCGCTATGGAAGGATCCGCCTGCAATGCCGCCATCTGAAGCTCGAGCTTGCGGGGTGCCCAGGTGTCGTCGGCGTCGAGCAGGGCGATGTATGGCTGCTGCGCCTGCTCCCAGCCGACGTTGCGCGCCAGCGAGGGGCCGCCATTGGCTGGCAGCGCGATCACCTTGATCCAGTCGGTGCCGTAGGCGGCCGCGACGCGGTGCAGGGCGGCCAACGTCTCGGCCCCGCTGGCGTCCTCCACCAGCAGGACTTCTGCCGGCGGCAAAGTCTGCGCAGCGATCGAGGCGACGGCCTCCTCGATGGTTTTCTCGCAGCGATAGCAGGGGATCACCACACTTACCGGTGCCCTCGTTACCGGCACACGCTCCGCACCGGGAGCACGCGGGTCCAGAGCAGCCTGGGTCACTGTGTTCATGGGCCAGCCTTCGCGAAGTAATCGACCTAGGATTGTTCGCAAGGGATCAAGGCACCGTCAAAGGATCGAGCAAAAAAAAGGGCAGCCAGCGGCTGCCCCGGGGAAAAACCGACTACGGCAGGACTTACTGGGCGTAGGTGTCCAGGTTGGGGTTGGAATAGAAGTTGCCGGAAACCGAGATGCTGTAGGTCTGGGCGCCCAGCTGCAGGTCGCGGTTCAGCGCGCTCTTGGTGTTGGTCGGCGAGACGTAGCGGGTGCTGTTGGCCTTGAGCGTGTTGCCGGTGATCGACACGTTGTTGGTGGTGCCGCTCACGCCGATTCCGGCCAGGCCGTTGTTGTTGGCGTTGTTGCCGACGAAGGTCAGGTAGTTCGAGTTGATCGCCAGCGCGCCGAAGCCGCGGTTGCCGGTCAGCGTGTTGTTGGCGAAGGTGATGTCCGAGATATTGGAATGCAGCTCGATGCCGTTGCCGTTGTTGCCGGAGAACACGTTGTTCTCCACGCGCACGGCGCTGACCGGGCCTTCGGTCTGCGGCTCGATGTCCATGCCGGACTCGGGCAGCGTGCCCTTGCTGTTCTTGAAGGTGTTGCCCACGATGTAGACGTGCTTGGAGGGGGCGATCGTGATGCCCTGGCGGCGGTTGTTGCTGGAGGTCACGCCGGTCACGGTCACGTAATCGGAGAGCACCTGACTGCGGCTGGTGGTGATCGCGCCGATCAGGATGCCGTCACCCCAGAAGTTGGAGACCTTGACCTGCTTGACCACCACGTTCTGCGAGCCGGAGATGTTGATGCCGTAACCCCACTCTCCGGTGGTGCCGACGTGCTTGACGCGATCGCCGACCAGGTTGCCGCCGACAATGCGCACGTTGTTGACGTTCCACACCTTGATCAGCCAGTAGCGGCCCTGGTTGTTGGGAATGACTTCCAGCGTGGCCGAGCCTGCCATCAGCAGGCGGGTGTGCGAGCGCATCTGGATCGGCTTGAGCGCGTTGATCATGTAGTGGCCGGCGCCGACGTAGACCGTGCCGCCATCGGCGGGCAGCGCGTTGACGGCCGCCTGGAAGGCGGCGGTGTCGTCATGCACGCCATCGCCCAGCGCGCCCAGGGTCCTGACGTTGATGGTGGTATTGCCGGTGACCGTGGCGGGCATGGTCGTCCACCAGTCGGCCGCGAAGGAGGGCGCGGCGGCGAGGGAAAGGGCGGCGGCGGTCAGCGCCAGCGCGAGCGGCTTCTTGAGGGAGCGGACGATGGCGGACTTGCGATTCTGGATGAAGGTATTCATGGCAACCGAGGGTCTCGAGTGTTTGTCGGGTAGGGGCTTCGTTCACGCGAAGCTCACGCAAAAAATGCGCGATCGTCACGCGGCTAAGCAAGCTCGACAACAGCACCCGATCGGCGATTCCATGACAACGTTGGCAAAACATGCAGGGAACGCCAACTTCATGTGAAGAAGGCGAAACGACGTCCGTCACATTAGTTGGCGCTGGGCACACACACAGGCGCCTGCTCAGATCCGACCGATCCACGCGAACGGCCCTCTCCGCGCACACGTCACAGCAGGGGCGTGTTGAGGCGCGCGCGGACGCAACCGCGCGGCCTGTCGGGATCTACATGAACCAAACCCAATGGTCGAGCTTGTTAGACCCGGTGAAGGTCCTGCATGGTCCACGTCACTTTCACGTGACGAGAAGGTCAACCCCTGATGATGAAACTACACGACACCCAGTTCTCGGCTAAGTCGGCCACCGCCAAGCGCACGTTCTCCCCGAAGAAGTCCTTGATGATCGCTATCGCTTCGCTGGGCCTGTCTGCCGTGGCACTTCCTGCTGCAGCTGCCAACTGGTGGAACGCCACGCCGTCGCTTTCGATCGGCTCCACCACCATCAACGTCAAGAACAAGGGTGCACGCGGCAACGGTTCGCACGACGACACCGCCGCCATCCAGGCCGCCGTCAACGCCCTGCCTTCCAGCGGCGGCACGGTCTATATCCCGGCGGGGCGCTACATGGTCAACGCGCTCAAGCCGATCCAGATGCGCTCCCACACCCGCCTCAAGCTCGACCCCTCGGCGGAACTGGTGGTGATCCCCAACAGCGCCATCCGCTACTGGGTTGTCAAGGTGTGGAACGTCAACAACGTCGAGATCGTCGGCGGCAAGATGACCGGCGACCGCTACAGCCACCGGGGCCGCAGCGGCGAGTGGGGTTACGGCATCAACGTTTCCGGCTCCAAGCACGTGCTCGTCCGCCAGGTGCAGCTGTCCAACTTCTGGGGTGACGGCCTGTTCGTGGGCGCGATCACCACCAGCCGCAGCCAGGTGCTCTCCGACTACGTGACCCTCAACGGCGTGACCTCCAGCAACAACCGCCGCCAGGGCCTTTCGATGGGTCCGGCCAACCACGTCTACATCGTCAACAGTACCTTCAAGAACACCAAGGGCACGCTGCCCGAGGCCGGCATCGACATCGAGCCGCAGAAGGAAGGTCCGGTGCGCACCGTGCGCCTGGAGAAGAACACGTTCTCCGGCAACAACGGCAACGGCATCGAGCTGCACGACAACATTTCCGACATCACCATCATCAACAACACGCTCAGCGGCAACCGCGGCTTCGGCGCCCTGTCGATCAGCGCGCCGTACCTGAACATCACCGGCAATTACGCGACCCGCAACGGCCTGGCCGGCGTGGGCCTGAGCGGCATCACCCACAGCTCGTCGGTGCGCGGCAACAAGCTGCAGTTCAACAGCACGCGCTACATCTCGCCGACCCGTGCCGGCGGCGATTCCAACCGCGACATCCAGGTAGGCGCCAAGACCTACTCCAACTCCGTGGGTGGCAACACGCTGACGCCGCGCAAGTAAGGCGACCGCGTCCGCCGGAAAGGCCGAGAGGGCCAATCCGGGCAGCATCACGCCGGGGCAGGAAACTGCCCCGGCGTTTTTTCTGGGCCCAGAAGATGCGGCGGCTAGGAAACCGGCCGGGCGAAGGACACGCCCGGCGTGTCGGCGCCCAGCAGCCGCTCGTAGACGTCGAGGGTGCGCTGGATGACCATCCGCTCGTCGAACTCGCCTAGCGCCTTTTCGCGCGCCTTCGCGCCGAGGCGAGCCAGCAGTTCGCGGTCATCATCCAGCCGCGCGACCAGCTCGGCCAGGGCGTCGGCGTTGCGCGGGGGCACCACCAGCCCATCCGTGCCGTGCCGGGTGACCACCTCGCGGCAGCCGGGCTGGTCGGTGGTGATAAGCGCGAGCCCGGCGGCGGCACCCTCGATCAGGCTCTTGGGCACGCCTTCGCGGTAATAGCTGGGAAGCGCCATCACGTCGATGGTGGAAAGCAGTGCAGGCATGTCCTCGACGTGGCCGAGCCAGGTGATCACGCCCTCCTCGGCCCAGCGCTGCACCTGCTCCGACTTGACCGAGCGCGGGTTGCCGTGATCCGGCGCGCCGGCAAGAACGAACTCGATGTCCCGCCCCTGCGCCTTGAGCCTGCGCGCGGCTTCGACGTACTCGCCTATGCCCTTTTCCCATAGCAGCCGGGCCGCGAGCAGCACGCGCAGCCGGCCGTCACGACCGGACATCGAACTGGGACGGAAGCGCGAGGTGTCCACGCCCGAGCTGCGGATGACATGAATGCGGTCCTCCGCCACCAGCCGCGAGCGGCGGAAGATTTCCGCGTCGTCCGGGTTCTGCAGGACCAGCAGCGAGCGGCGGTGGTCGAGCGAGCCACGCATCATCGCCTGCACCAGCGGACGCAGGCAGCGCGCCTTGACGCTGTTGCTGGTGAACACGTAGCCCATGCCGGCGACCGCGTTGACGGTCGCCGGCACCCCGGCCAGCCGCGCTGCCGTGCCGCCATACACCGCGCACTTGACGGTGAAGTTGTGCAGCAGGTCCGGCTGCTCGCGACGCAGCACGCGCACAAGGTGCTTGAGCGTCATCGCCTCCCGCAACGGGTTGAGACTGGCGCGGTCCATCGGCAGCGTGATCCAGCGGAACCCGCGCGCGGCGAAACGGCCTCCGAAGGGGCCGGGCGGGGAGAGCATCACCACCTCGTGGCCGTCGGCCTTTAGCCGCTGCGCGGTGGACAGACGGAAGTTGTACAGGTACCAGTCGGTGTTGGCGTAGAAGACGAATTTCATCGCTTGAGGGTCCCTTAAGCTTTGCTGCTCCAGCCCGCGCGTCGACGCGCTAGGAAGAAAAGGTGTTGCCCGACACGTGTACGTTGGAAGTGGAGTCGTCGATGCGCAGGTCGTTCTTGTGCGAGTCGCCGCCGCCCCGACCGGAAACGAGAGTCTTGAGCGCACGGTGCAGGTAGCGCGTGCTGTTCGACGATAGGGTGTTGCCGGTGATCTTCACGTCACTGGTGTGGCCGCCCAGCGTGATCCCATTCATGCCGTTGCTGGCGATGGTGTTGGCGTCGACCCACAGGTTGTCCATGTCGACCGCCAGGATGCCGTAGCCGGAGTTGTCCCGGATCGTGCACTGGCGAATCACCAGGCCCGTCACGTTGCGGTGGATCTCCAGGCCGCAGCCTTTGTTGCCGGTCAGCGTGCAGCCCTGCACCAGCACGTCGCTGACCTGGCCCTGCCCCATCGGCTCGAAGTCGATGCCCGACTGCGGCTTGGTGCCCTGGGTGTCGCTGAAGGTGCTGTCGAGGATGCGCACCCGCTGACAAGGTCCCAGCGAGAGACCCTGGCGGCGGTTGTTGGTGGCGACCACGCTCTGCAGGGTGATGTCCGAAGCCATCTCCATGCCCGGCCCCCTGCCCTTGGCGCTGATCAGGAAACCGTCGCCCCAGCAGCCGGAAACGTGAGTGCCGGTGACGGTGACGTTGGTCGAGGCGGTGATGTTGATGCCGTAGCCCCACTCGCCTTCGCCAGCCTGGTGCTGGTCGCGCTCGCCGACGATGCGGCCGCCGACGATTTGCACGTTGTCCGCGTCCCATATCTTGATGATGTGATAGCGCTTGAGTGCGTTGGGCAATGCGGTGAGCTGGGCGTCCGGCGCCATCTCCAGGCGCATGTTGGAGCGCAGGTTGATCGCGCGCGAGGCGTCGACCATGTAGTTGCCCGCCGGTATGCGCACCGTGCCGCCGCTGGCCGGCAGCGCGTCGATGGCCGCCTGGATCGCCGCGGTGTCGTCGCCGCTGCCGTCGCCGCGCGCACCCTTGCTGCGCACGTCTATTACGTTGCCCTTTGCGGCAGCCGGCCGCGACACCGGCACCAACAGCGTGGCCGCGGCCAGCGCCAGGGTGTGGCGCAGGAAATTCCGGCGTGGCTTGTCCCCATGGCGGCTCATGCGCGGTCCTCCCATGCAGGCATGCCGGCATCTGCCCGGCTGAGCAGCCAGGGCAGCGTGATCGCCAGCAGGTAGAACTTCGAGGCGAAGAACTTGTTGTCCATTCGGCCGCGATTGACCTCCAGCCAGCGCATCGCGCCGGGAAGCAGGTCGCGCGCCTCGACCGCGAAGGCGTGCACCTGCTCGAAACGCTCGGCGGCGAGGCCGCACAGGTCGAAGCGGAAGCTGCCCTTGGTCTTCACATACGGCAATTCGGCGAAGCGACGCGCGATGTGCTTGCGCACCAGCGGCTTGTTGTGGCCGTCGCGGTCGATCAACTGGGAATCGGGCACTTCGCGATAGACCCACTCGCGCAGCCGCGCGTCGCAGAACGGATAAGCCTGGCGCAGGCCGAGCGCGGTCGTCGTGTACTGGCCCTTGGGGAACGCGGCCGCCGCTTCGGCGATGGCGGCCGAGACGCGCTTGCGCGCCTCGGCCGTGCGCGTGGCTGCCAGCTCCTCGCGGAACACCTGCAGTCGCTGGCGCGACTTCGCTGACACAGGCCGGCCGAGCAGGCGGTCGACCTCCGCATCGCTGAAGCGCGAGCCGGGAAAATAGCGCTCGAACGGATCCATCCCCAGCGTCGCCAGCACGAAGCAGGCCACGAAGCTGCGGTTGATTGGCCGAGCATCGAACAGCCGCGCGGGAAGACGCGCGCTGCGCGCCAGGCGGGTGAGCAGCTTGCGCTTGAGGTCCACCGGCGTGCCGAAATAGATGTCCGAACCCAGGCCGTCGATGACGCCGTCCCCACCAGCCTGCGCGATCTCGGTTGTCAGGTCGGCGTAGGAAAGCAGGGCGAAATCGGCCGACAGCAACGGCATGCGCGGCACCATCGCCAGGTAGCGGTCATACGCCCGCGTCGGCTTGCACACCAGTGCTTCGTGGCGCAGGCCGAGCTGGCGCGCGACTGCACGCGCGGAGGTCACCTCGTCTTCCTCGCGCCCGCCCAGGTAGGTCAGGCAATGCGTGTCCGGCCGCGTCTCCGCCGCGGCGATCGCCAGGGAGGTGGAATCTTTTCCGCCGCTCTGCAACAGCCAGGGCGAATGCATGCCGGCGGTGGACCGGGTGACCGCCTCGCACAGCAGGCGGTGATATGTCTCCACCAGCTTTCCCACGTCCACCGCCTGTTCCGCCGGTCGCGCCGGCGCCGGCGAAGAACGATAGGCGAAGGTGTACTGCGGCGATCCGTGCAAGTCGCGCTCCGGATCGAAGCCGAGGCTGGCGACCTTCACGTCGCGGTAGATCGAATGCGGTGGGTAGACGAAGGCATTGCGCAGAATGTCGGCAATGGACACCGGATCCAGCGGACCGCCTCGCCCGGACAACGGCGTGAAGTCCACCTCCCCCTGGTAGGGCGAGGTACTCAGCTTGATGTGGGGATCGGGCTGCTGCAGTGTGACTGCGGGGGTGGGCATAGCGTCGGCTTCGTCGCAAAGAATCGGGTGTGGGCCATTTGTCGCGCGATGGTCTGCGTCCAGCCCTTCATTTAGTCAATGCAATCCAGATATCAGTGCAGTTGCCATCGGCGGGTGAAATCGCCGGGCTTTCGCGCATGGCGTCCTGCGGCGTTTGCGCCGGTTCACATTGGCGGTGGTTCGACCGGCTTGCCTGTTGGACCTTGCGCCGTCTTCATGCGGTCGAGCAGCCAGGGCAACACTATCGCCAGCAAGTAGAACTTCGACGCGAAATACTTGTTGCATAGCCGGTGGTGGTGGGTCTCCAGCCAGCGCGGCGCACCAGGCAACAGCTGCTGCGCCTGCATAGCGAAGTCATGCACCTGGTCGAAGCGCTGGCGTGCCAGGCCGCAAAGGTCGAAGCGGAACGAGCCCTTGTGCTGCACGTAGGGCAGGTGCTGGAAGTGCCGCGCGATGTGCTGGCGCACCAGCACCTTGTTGGTGCCGTCCGGCGCCATCAGGTAATCGTCAGGCACTTGGTTGAACACCCAGTCGCAGAGCGGCGCCTCGCAGTACGGATAGGCCAGCCGCAGGCCCAGCGCACTGGCGGCATACATACCCTTGCCGAAGATCGCCGCCTCCACGATCGTGGCCGACACGCGGCGGCGCGCCTCCTGCGTCCGGGCCGCGGCGATGTCCGCGCGGAACAGCTCCAGCCGCTGGCGCGACTGATCA
Organism: Frateuria sp.; assembly: GCF_035943815.1. GTDB lineage: Bacteria > Pseudomonadota > Gammaproteobacteria > Xanthomonadales > Rhodanobacteraceae > Frateuria_A. Next base: position 4,593 of record NZ_DASZBU010000001.1, on the reverse strand, counting down.
GCGACGCGCCGGCCGAACAGCATGTCGACCTCGGCGTCGGTGAAGCGCGAGCCGGCGTAGAAACGCTCGAAGGCATTCATCTGCAGCGTGCCCAGCGCATAGCAGAGCTTGAAGTTGCGCCCCACCAGGCTGGAACGGAACACCCCCGGCGGCAGCCGCAAGCCGCGGGCGAGCAGACCCAGCATCCGCTGCTGCCAGGGTGCCGGCACGCCGAAGTACGGGTCCGAGCCGAGCGCATCGACGATGCCGTCGCCACCGCTGGCGAGGATCTCGGTGGCTAGGTCCGCATAGGAAAGCACGGCGAAATCGGCGGTGAGCAAGGGCATCCGCGGCACCATCGCCAGATAGCGCTCGTAGGCGCGGGCCGGATCGCACACTAGCGATTCGTGACGCAGCCCCAGCCTCCGCGCCACGAGGCGCGCGGAGGCCACCTCGTTCTCTTCCGAACCGCCCAGGTAGGTCACGCAGGTGGTCTGCGGCCGGGCTTGCGCCACCGCGATGGCCATCGAGGTGGAGTCCTTGCCGCCGCTCTGCAGCAGCCAGGGCGAGCGCATCGCCGAGCAGCTGTCGGTCACCGCATCGCACAGCAGACGATGGTAGGTGTCCACCAGTTCGCGCATGTCTACCGCGGACACCGCCGGCCGCGACTTCGCGGCGATCGACTGTCGGGCGAAATGGAAGCGCGGGCTGTCGTGCAGGTCCTGGGACGGATCGAAGCCGGTGGTGGCGACCTTGACGTCCTTGTAGATCGTGTGCGGCGGATAGACGAACGAATTGCGCAGCAGGTCGGCCACCGAGACCAGGTCCAGCGCCGCGGCACCACCCGGATGGTCGGCCAGCGGCGCGAAATTGGGCATTCCCTCATGCGGGGACAGGCCGATCTGGATGCGGCGCCCCGTCGCCGCGGCAGGAACTTCGATGGTGACTGTCATGAGCCCACCTTCATTGGACGCCGGGCGGCTACAACAGGCCGTTGGCGGGTTTGCGACCGGCGCACGCAACTCGCCCGGCCGTGTGGACGCAGCCCGCCCCAAGCGGCGGACTGCGGGTCAGACGACGATGCCGCGGGTCACGTAGTAGTAGAAGAGCCCGGTGGCGGCCAGCAGGCCCAGGCGCAACACGACCGGATTGCGCAACGGCGAAAAACGATTGTCGCAGCAGATCGCCGCCACGATCAGCGAAGCAGACAGCCACGCCGGCAAGAGATAGCGGTTGGAGAACGTGCCCCAGCCGACAGCGAAGAACGGCAGCATGAGCACGAGGTAGATGGCCGTACTGCGGTTGATCCGATCGCGCACCGGCTCGTGCACCAGCGGAGCGACGATGAAGGGCAGCAGATACCAGAACAGCGAGAACACCGCGAAATCCAGTCGCACGCCGGTCTTGTAGTTGGTGCCGCCCTCGTAGGCCATCAGCAGCGTGTACATGGCGGGCACCAGCGCCCTCACCAGCACCATGGTCAGGCCGCTGCAATAGGCGAGGAAGGCGGCGATGCCCAGCGCGCGCTGCAGCTTCGGCTTGAGCAGCAGCACCGGCGCGAACATCAGGTACAGGAACGCCGAGTAGTGGAAGCCGGCGGCCAGCAAGCCCCACAGGACGAAAGCGCGCCACTGCCGCTGGTGAAAGGCCAGCAACGCGGTGAACACCAACAGCGAGGCCAGCCCCTGGCGCACCACGTTGATCGAGGCATTGGACATCACCGGCGAGACGAACAGAAACAACAGCGAGGCGACCAGGAAGGTCATGTAGCTCGTCTCGCTTTGCAGGTAGTCGTGGTAGCGGCGGGTGGCCACCAACACGGTGCCGATCATCACCAGGAACAGCACGCTCTGGTAGGTGGTCAGGCTGACGCCCAGGCCAGCGATGGCTGCGCTTAGGTAATAGAACACCGGCTCGAAGCGGCTCTGTACCAGGCCATGGTGAGTCATCGCCTGGTACAGGCCGGCATACACCGGCGTGTCGGTGCCGATGTCCATGCCGCGGGTACCCACGGCCATGTCGATGAACACGACCAGCGCCGCGACCATCATCAACCCGAGCACCACGCGGGCGTTGGTGCTGGACGGGGTGTCGTTCAGTGCAAGGGTCTGTTCCATGGTGTTCAACTCGTCTGGTCTATAGGGGCGGCTTGTGGACGGGCGGAGAACCGCCGTGCGCGGGTCAGCACGATGCGCCGGCCGTAGCGGAGCAGGCTGAGCGCGTCGGCCGTGCGCATCCGCGGCCAGCTCAAAAGGCCCAGCGCGTGCAGGCTGCGGCGGACGTCGCGGGCGGCGGCGTACATCGCCGGCATGTCGCCGCTTAGGCCCCCGACGCCAAAGGGCGCCTTGTGCCACGAAGCCAGCACCGGATCGATGCGTGCGCAGCGGTGGCCCGAGAGGAGCACCTGCGCCCACAGCATGAAGTCCTCGGCACGGCGGCGGTTCTCGTCGAAGCGGAAAGGCAGGTCGCGCCGCAGCACGATAGACGCGGTCGGGAACGGACTGCCCAGCAACGGAAGCTTCGATGGCAGCACCCGCACCGTGACGGGATGGCGCACCACCGGCGGCGGCTGCGTGCGCGACTGCACGTTCATCGAATGTGCGATCAGCGCGATCTGCGGATCCTCCGCTAATGCCTTCATCTGGATCGAGAGCTTCTCCGGATGCCAGGTGTCGTCGGCATCCAGGAACGCCACGTAGGTCTGGCGCGCATGTGCCCAGCCGAGGTTGCGCGCGGCGGAGGGACCGCCGTTGCGCGGCAGCGTCAGCACCTTGACCCACCCGACCGGATAGCTGCGTGCCACTTCATGCAGGCGCTCGAGCGTGCCGTCGCAGCTGCAGTCGTCGACCAGCAGCACCTCGGCCGGGATCAGCGTTTGCGCAGCCACCGAAGCGACCGCCGGCCCGATCGTGTCGGCGCAGCGATAGCAGGGCACCACCACGCTCACCGGCGCGACCTGCCGCGGCGCGGCAGCCGCGCCGGCAGGGGCCAGTCCGATCGTGCTCTGGCCGATGTGCAGGTTGTCCGTTTCGTTGTTCGCTTGCATGGTTGCTCCGGTAGTCAACACAGGCACTCGGAAATGCGCGCGGTGGCCGCGCGCGCGGCCTGCTGCGATTCGACCAGGCGCTGCCCGAGCAGGTCGCGCAGGGCGTCCTCGCGCTGCATCAGACGCTCCAGCGATTCCCGCAGCGTCCGCGCGGACAGGTTGCGCGCCTGCAGCACCGTTTCCTGGCTGCCGAAGAGGTCGCGATGGATGCCGCAGGCCTTGACGCTGTAGGCGATGGACACCGTCGGCACGCCGCTGGACAGCGCCGCGATCACGGCATGCGCGCGCGCGCCGACGAAGAAGCGCAGGTAACTGATGACGTACTTGGTCTGGGCCGCATTGAAGGTGTTGGGCATCATCCGCACCGCATCCCCCAGGTCAGCCAAGCTCTCCAGCAGCGGCGCCATGTATCGGGCGTCGCCACCTTGCGCGTCGTCGCGCAGTGGGTCGGCATGCGGGATCAGCAGCACGCCCAGCTTGTGCTCCTTCACGGCGTGGCGGATGAAGGCTCCCAGTTCCGCGTGCACGTTCCTGTCGTGCCGCTTGTGCCGCTCGAGCAGGCGGCTGACGTTGAGCCCCAGCACGTGGCCCTCGCCGCTGGGCCAGAAGGGCGTGAGGTCCACCGGCTCCTTGGCGAGCATGAACGAGGGCTCGGCCATGCGGATCACGTTGCGCAGGCCCAGCTTGTGGATCAGGTAGTCGTGGCTCATCGATTCGCCGGTGGCCACGAAGTGCATGCGCGCGAGGTGGCGCGTCACCGGTTCGATGAACTCCGGCTCCCGCTCGAACGGTCCGACCGAGGCGCCCCACAGCATCACCGGCTTGCCCATGTCCATCGCCCAGCCGTCGACGCTCATGATCGGCGTGGGGATGCGGTAGTCGAGCGAATAATTGTCGCCGCCCACGGCGAGCACGGCGTCTACGCTCTCCAGCTGGCGGCGCAGCCAGCGCGGCATGGGAAACGGCCAGCCGGCGCGCTTGATCAGCGGCAGCGGCAGGCTTTGCAGTCGCACCCAGTAGCGCGCCGGCGGCGGCAGGTAGGCCCGCACGAAGCGCACACCGTGCTCGGCGGCGCCTGGCCATTGTGCACTGTCGCGCGCGATGTTGATCGACGGCACCAGCACTTCGACGTCACCGAACTGGTCCCTGAGCAGGGCGACCGTACTGCGCACGATCGCCTCGCAACCTCGGTTGCGAAACGTGCGCTGTCCGGAAAGGTAGAAGCGTTTCACGGGGTGCGTCCTGGCGTATAGGCGAAGTGGCGTACGCGGGTCCTGGTCGGCACGAAGCGGCATCCGCGGATGCCGCTTCGCAAGGGAGCGGCCCCGCCGCCGCCCGGTGGCCGGGCGACGGCGGGCGACCCTGTTCAGGCCGTGGCCGCGGGCCGCAGCGCGGCTGCCGACGGCAGCGCAACCGAAGCCAGCGAGCGCCCGCGCCCGATCCCGTAGTACGCCAACCCCGCCTCCTCCACCTGCGCCGGGTCGTACAGGTTGCGCCCGTCGAACACCGCCGGCTCCTTGAGCGTGGTGCGGATACGCGCAAAGTCCGGCGCACGGAACGCCTTCCAC